>CAWAHH010000017.1:0-157572 GCA_963781745.1 uncultured Actinomycetota bacterium
GGAGGCGACCGACGAGACGCCATGGCTGCGGCCCTCGCTGCGAAGCCGGCGCTGGGTCGAGTCGTTCCTCGACGGACTGAACCGGATCGCGGCTGCTCGAGTCGGAGCCCCGAGCCAGCGCTCCGCGGCGAGGTTGAGTCGGGACCCTTGAGGTACGGCCGCTCCCTACCCGAGGAGACACCATGGATCCGAGCACGCCCGCCAAGGCCGTGAAGAAGGCCGTCAGGTCGACCGTCGAAGGTGCGGCGTCCCGTGCGGCCGAGACGCTGGCCGGTCGGAGCGCGCCCGACGCGCCAGGCACACCCGGGTCCGGCACCCCGTCCCTGGCCGAGCCGACCAAGCCGGTGGACCCGCTGCCGCCCAAGCCGGACCAGGCCGGCCCTGACCGGCGTACGGCCACGGGCGCCACGACCGACGCGAGCGCCACGGACGTCGGGCCGCAGGGACGCTTCCTGACCACCGCACAGGGCCTCCGGCTGCGCGACAGCGACCACTCGCTTAAGGCCGACGAGCGCGGGCCGACGCTGCTGCAGGACCACCACCTGCGGGAGAAGATCACCCACTTCGACCACGAGCGCATCCCCGAGCGGGTCGTGCACGCGAGGGGCGCGGGGGCCCACGGCGTCTTCGTGGGCTACGGCAACGCCAAGGCCGTCTCGAAGGCCGGCTTCCTGGCGAAGAACGTCGAGACGCCGGTGTTCGTGCGCTTCTCGACGGTGCTGGGGTCGCGCGGCTCGGCCGACACGGTGCGCGACACCCGCGGCTTCGCGACGAAGTTCTACACCGCGGAGGGCACGTTCGACCTGGTCGGGAACAACATCCCGGTCTTCTTCATCCAGGACGGCATCAAGTTCCCCGACGTGATCCACGCGGCCAAGCCGCACCCGGACCGGGAGATCCCGCAGGCGCAGAGCGCCCACGACAGGAGCTCGCACCGGTGCAGGCGGTCGGGTTGCTGACGCTGACGCACAACCCGACCAACTACTTCGCCGAGACCGAGCAGGTCGCCTTCCACCTCGGCAACCTGGTGCCGGGCGTCGACGTCACGAACGACCCGCTGCTGCAGGCTCGGCTGTTCTCGTACGTCGACACGCAGCTGACCCGGCTGGGCGGCCCGAACTTCCAGCAGATCCCGATCAACCGGCCGCACGCCCCTGTGAACGACATGCTCCGTGACGGCTACCACCAAGACGGCGTGCACGGCGGCGTGGCGCCCTACAAGCCGAACTCGTTGGACGGCGGCTGCCCGTTCTTCGCCGGAGGCGCGAAGGACGGTGCCTTCGTGGACGTCCCGGCGCGGGTCGCGGAGTCGGTCAAGACCCACGAGGCGACGTCGTACGCCGACCACTACAGCCAGACCCGCCAGTTCTGGCTCAGCATGACGCAGGTGGAGCAGGAGCACATCGTGCTCGCCTACACCTTCGAGCTCGCCAAGTGCTACGAGCAGACGATCAAGGAACGCCAGCTGCTAGCTCTGGCCAACATCGACTCGGACCTGTGCGCCCAGGTGGCGGCGGGTCTCGGGCTGCCGGCGCCGGACGCGACCGAGGCGGTCGTCGACCTCGACCCCAGCCCCGCCCTCTCGCAGGTCGGCAAGGTCTGGCCGACAGCTGGCCGGCTCGTGGGCATCGTGGTCGACCCGGCCGGTGACCTCTCCGGCGTCGGCGCGGTCAGGGCCGCCGTCACGGCCGCGGGCATGGTCCCGCTGGTCGTGGCGCCATACGGCGGGAAGCTGCCGGACGGAACGGCGGTGCAGCGCACCTTCGGTGCCACCCGGTCCGTCGAGTTCGACGCGGTGCTCCTCGCCGGCAGCCCGGTGCCCGCGCCGGACCTGCTGGTCGCCCGCGACAGCAAGGCCGGCCAGGAGTCCGCTCCCGGTCTCGACCCGCGGGTGATGCTGATGCTGCAGGAGTGCTTCCGGCACGCCAAGGTCGTCGGTGCCTGGGGGGCGGGCGTGGACGCGCTCGACCTGGCCGGGATCTCCGGAGCCGTGGGCGTCGTGTCCGGCGACGACGCCGAGACCGTCTTCACCGAGGTGCACACCCTGATGGGCGCACACCGCGTGTGGGACCGCTTCGGCACCGCCGTCGCCTGACCGCCCCGTGACGCCGCTCCCCGTCGCCGCGGGTCGCCGCCTAAGCCGGCGCCTTTCTGCTCGCGTCGCTGAGGTAGGGAGCGGCGTCGCTGCGTCCGGTCGCAAGCCGCTGACCGGCCGGCGACCTCGTCCAGGGAGTCCTGACCCGGTGGACGCCGTCGTGCGTCCGACGGTCAGGGCCACGGCACCGGTGGGAGGCGTTCTGCGAGTGGTTGACTTCCGCCGTGGGGGTTGAGTCCCGGACCGAACCGACCAGAGAGGCCACCCATGCATCTGGGCGTCGACAGCTTCGTCTCGACCGTGACCGACCCGAGCAGCGGTCGGGTGATCGGGGCGGTGGAGCGACTGGAACACCTGCTGGAGGAGATCACCCACGCCGAGGACGTCGGGCTCTACTCCTTCGGCATCGGCGAGCATCACCGCAGCGAGTACTACGACTCGGCGCCCTCGATCATCCTCGCTGCCGCCGCCGCTCGTACCGACCGTATCCGGCTCGGAAGCGCGGTCAAGGTCTTGAGTGCGGATGACCCAGTGCGGGTCTTCCAGCAGTTCGCGACCCTGGACCTGATCTCGAAGGGCAGGGTCGACCTCGTGGTGGGTCGCGGCTCCTTCACCGAGGCCTTCCCCCTCTTCGGCCTCGACCTCGCCGACTACGACTCGCTCTTCAGCGAGAAGCTCGAGCTCCTGCTGCAGATCCGCGATGAACCGGAGGTGACCTGGGCGGGGCGCCATCGACCTGCGATGATCCGGCAGAGCGCCTACCCACGGCCGGTGCAGGACCCGTTGCCGATCTGGGTCGGCGTCGGCGGGACTCCGGAGTCCTTTGCCCGTGCTGGCCTGCTGGGGCTGCCGCTGATGGTCGCGATCATCGGCGGCGAGCCGCGCCGGTTCGCACCGCTCATCGATCTCTACCGCAGAGCCGGCGCTCAGGCGGGCCACTCCGCGCACAAGCTCCAGGTGGGCCTGCACGTGTTCGGCTTCGTCGCCGAGTCCGTCCAGACAGCCGCCGACACGATCTACCCGGGTTGGGAGGAGATGTTCGCCAAGGTCTCCCGAGAGAGGGGTTTCGCTCGACCCACCCGGCAGCAGTTCGACGCGACCTCGGGGCCGAACGGGGCCTTCTTCATGGGCGATCCACAGACGGTGGCTGACAAGATCAACCGCGTCTCCGAACAGCTCGGCGGGGTCGATCGGCTGTCCCTGCAGATGACCAACCCGCGGTTGGCTCACGGGGACCTGTTGCGCGGGATCGAACTGCTCGGAACCCAAGTCGCACCTCTGGTGACGACCTAGCGCCGGTCGCCGGCCCGGATACCCGACTTGTCGGCGGCACTCGTCGGTGGCGCGGCGACATGCTTCTTTGCGAACACTCTTGACGTTCGATCGGACACGAGTATCGTTCGATTGAACATCGCGACGTAGAGCGATCTCCCGAAGGAGTCACCGGTGACCGTGCAGAACCCCGCCCCGGCATTGCCTCAAGAACCCCTGACCCACACCGAGCTGGAGACCGGCGCGGTCGGCGCGGTCGGTGTGCTGATGCAGTCGATCGCCCAGATCTCACCGACGCTCGGCGTCTTCTACACGATCGCGTTCACCACGGGGCAGGCCGGCAAGGCAGCTCCGCTGACCTACCTGGCGGCGTTCGCGGTCTGCCTGACGTTGGCCGTCCCCATGGTGGGCCTCGCGAAGCACCTACCGTCGGCGGGCGGCTTCTACACCTTCGTGTCTGCGGGCATCGGTCCCAAGGCCGGATTCATCACCGGCTGGCTGTATGCGGTCATGGTCACCGTCGTCCCTGCCGCCCTGGCGGCCTTCACCGGGGCGGTCATCTCGGAGGAGCTCGACAGCCAGCTCGGATTCACCCTGCCGTGGTGGGTCTTCGCGATCTTCATCCTGGCGATCTGCCTGGCCGCGGCGTACCGCGGCATCTCGATCAGCATCAAGGCACTGGTGGTGATGACCTGCTTCGAGATGGCTGTCGGGCTCGGGCTCGCTCTGACCGGTGTGGTCAACCCCGGTCCTGGCGGCGTGAACGCCGAGGGGTTCAACCCCGGCAGTATCACCGACGGTTCCGCGTTCTTCCTCGCCATCGTGTTGAGCATCTTCGCGTTCACGGGATTCGAGTCGGCAGCGGCCGTGGGCGAGGAGTCCCGCGACCCCCGAAGGCTCGTCCCGTTCGCGATCATCGGCTCGCTCGTCCTGATCGGACTGTTCTACTGCCTTGTCGCCTGGGGCCTGCAGATCGGCTGGGGCACCGATGACCTGACGGCGCTCGCAGAGTCACCGAGCGCGCCGGCGTTCGTGCTCGCCGACCGACTCTGGGGCTCCCATGCCTCGCTGATCGTGCTGATCGCGCTGGTCAACTCCGGGCTCGGCGTGTGCATAGCCTGCACCACCTCCGCCACCCGAACCCTGTACGGGATGGCGCGCACCGGAGCACTTCCCGCGGCGCTGGCCAAGGTACAGCCGACCCACGCGACCCCGATCGTCGCTGTGGTGGTCCAGTCGACGGTCTCCCTGGTCGTGCTGCTCGCTGCCGGGCTGCCGATGGGGGCGTTCAACCTGTTCAACGTCCTGGGCACGACCGGGACCTTCGTCTACGTGCCGATCTTCATCTTGATGAATGTCGCCGCGTACCGCTTCATCAGGACCCAGCACCCCGAGGAGTTCTCGGTCGCGCGGTACGTCGTGGCGCCCGTCATCTCGACGGTGGCCCTTGCCTTCATCGTCTACAACAGCCTGCACCCGCTGCCCGACATGCCGATCCGGCTCGCTCCCTTCATCGCGCTCGTCTACCTCCTGCTCGGCCTCGGTGTCCTCTTCGGCCGCAATCTGCGCCCCGGCAAGACAGGCTGGATGGAGCGGGCCGGTCAGGTGCCTGACGTTGAGTGACGAGGTCCGGCACGATGCACGAAGCCACCCTGCGCACCCCGCTGACCTGGAAGGTCGATGACGACGTGAACGCTGATGACCGGCAGCAGGAGATGCTGCAGCTCCTCGGGGAGCAGGGAACGCTCTCGATCGGCGACCTCGCCACCCGGTACGGAGTCTCGGAGATGACGATCCGCCGCGATCTGAACCAGCTCGCCACGCAAGGGCTCCTGGTCCGCACGCGAGGCGGCGCCGCTGCGTCGTCCAGCGGCAGCTTCGAGCCGCCGTTCGCCCTGCGTGAGCGGACGCGTACCGCGGCCAAGGCGGACATCGCGGCTGCTGCGGCACGCGAGGTGGTGGAGGGTCAGACCGTCCTCCTCGACGGTGGCACCACCGGACTGGCGATCGCCGACGCGCTGGCCGGACGAAACCTCACCGTGTGCGCTCTCAACGTGCGGATCGCCGAGCGACTCGCCAGCGACTCCTCGATGCGGGTGATGGTCCCCGGCGGCACCATCCGCCCCGGCGAGTTCAGTCTGGTCGGACCCGAGGCCCACGCGATGTTGTCGAGCTTTCGCTTCGACGTGTACCTGATGACGGCTTCCGGCGTCTCCGTCGATGCCGGCGTCACCGAGTGGAACGCCGACGACGCCGCGGTGAAGCGATCGGCCCTGGCCGCCTCGCGCCGTACCATTCTGGTCGCCGACGCAGGCAAGTTCGGCGCCGAGGCCTTCGTGCGCGTCTGCCCGCTCTCGCACGTGGACATGCTCGTCACCGACGCCGGCCTCGCCATGGACGACCGCCAGCAGGTCGCCGCGACCGGCACCGAGCTGGTGGTCGCGTGAGCACGCCGCTGAAGATGCCGTTGCCGTCGTACGCCGACACGATCGTCGTCGGGGCGGGCACCGGCGGTGCCGCGTTCGCCGCCACCCTCGCACGCAACTCCACCGAAGAGGTCCTGCTCCTCGACGCGGGGCCCGACTACGGCCCGTTCGACTCCGGCAACTGGCCCGCCGACATGATGGACGCGCTGGCGATCCCGGTCTCGCACGACTTCCAGCTCCCCCACGCCGCGGGCAGCGTGGGACAGACCATCGACACTCCCCGAGCGCGCATCGTCGGCGGCTGCTCCGCGCACAACGGCTGCACAGCATCGGTGAGCGCCGCCTACGACTACGACGACTGGGCCGCGCAGGGCAACCCCGGGTGGACCGCGAAGGATGTACTGCCGCTGCTGGAGTGGGCGCACCAGAAGTTCCGGGTGCGCCGCTACCGCACCGACGAGCTCACCCCGCCGCAGGCGGCTTTCGTGGCCGCCGGTCAGGCGGTCGGCCTTCCCTGGGCCGACGACCTGGACGCCATCGAGGCCGGCGAGGGCATCGGACCGATGCCCGTCAACATCGTCGGCGGGGTGCGGTGGAACGCCTCCTTCGCGTTCCTCGACCCCGTGCGGTCACTCCACCACCTGACCATCGTCGGCGACGCTCCCGTCGATCAGGTGCTCGTCGAGGACGGTGCCGTCACTGGTGTCACCGTGGTCCGCGACGGCGCGACCACGACCATCCGGGCAGCGCGCGTCGTGGTCGCCGCCGGCGCGTACCACTCGCCGGCTCTCCTGCTCGCGTCCGGGATCGGGCCTCGTGCCGACCTCGAGGACCTCGGCATCGACGTGCGCGCCGACCTGCCCGGCGTCGGGCGGCACCTGCTCGATCATGCGTGCGTGGCGCTCGACTTCACGGGCACGCCGCAGCTGCCCGCGCAGCTCGGGGCCATGGCCTGGGGTCCCGACGAGCAGTCGTTGGGGCGGGCGCGGTCCAGCATGTGCGACGACGGCCCCTATGACATCCACGTCTTCATGGTCGCCGGCGCGAACTCCGGACACCCCGGGCTGCCCCCGGTCACGCTGTACGGCGGCGCGATGCGCGCGTTGTCCGAGGGCACCGTGACGCTCGGCCCCGACAAGGACTGGAGCCGGCCGTCGGTCGACCATTCCTACGGGACGGATCCCGCCGGACACGACCGGCAGGTCCTGTCCGAGGCGCTCGACCTGCTGCACCGGATGATCGAACAACCGGTGCTCGCCGACCACCTCGGGTCCTCGGTGCCCCGAGACGACGACCCACTAAACGCCATTGCGACGTACTGCCACCCGGCCGGCACCTGCAAGATGGGCCCAGCCAGCGACCCGGCGGCCGTGGTCGACCACCGCGGCGAGGTCCACGGCGTGCGAGGGCTGCACGTGGCGGACGCCTCGATCATGCCGGCCATCACGCGCGGCAACATCAACCTGCCCACGGCCATGATCGGCGCCCGCGTCGCAGCAGCACTGGCCGACGTCACGCCGGAAGCGGCCGTCGGCGCACATGCCGGCTCCCGCGCCGACGGCCGCTGAGACGAGGAGCCCATGCCCACCGACCCCACGAACGACCTCACCCCGTTCGAGCTCGACATGAGAGCCCAGCCCGCCGCACTCGAGAACCTCGTCGGCCGCCCCATCGACGGGCAGACCCGCGCCCTGCTGACCCGTCCCTGGGACCGGATCGTGCTCACGGGCATGGGCAGCTCGCACTACGTCGGCCTGCCGACGTGGCGGGCGTTGCTCGGGACCGGCCGGCCGGCCTGGGCCGTCGACACCGGCGAGCTGCTGGAGAACCCCGGTCTGCTCACCCCGGACACGTTGCTCATCGCCACCTCACAGTCCGGTGCGAGCGGTGAGATGGTCGAGCTCCTCGACCGGACCGACTCCGGCCGCGCGGCAGGAGCCGGCGCAGTCGTCGGCATCGCCGCCGCCGAGGACAGCCCGCTCGCCACCCGCTCCGACGCGTTCATCCCGCTGCTGAGCGGTCCGGAGGCCACCGTCAGCACCAAGAGCTACCTGAACAGCCTGGTGCGCCACCAGCAGCTGGCGGACGTCTTCGTCGGCGGCGACCGCACCGACGTCGCGCTCGAGTCGGTCGTTGCAGACGTCGCTGCCGTGCTGGCGAAGAACGACGTGTCGGGGATCGGCGAGCAGGTCCTCGACGTCGCCCGGCCACGCACAGCCGCGATCGGCAAGGGCGACTCCGCCGCCACGGCTCTCTTCGCTGGGCTCATCACCAAGGAGAGCTCGAAGGTCCCACTGCAGGGATTCGTCGGTGGCGAGTTCCGGCACGGCCCATACGAGCTCGCCGGACCGGGTTTCACCGCCTTCCTGTACGCCGCCGGCGCACCCGAGGCCGACACCACCCTGCCGACGCTGGCCGGCGACCTGGTCTCCTCCGGCGCCACCGTGTACGCCGTCGGCGGATCGCCGCTCCCCGGCGTTCACCTGCTCGAGGTGCCCACACACTCGACACTGAGCGCACTCGCCTGCAGCGCCGTTGTGGCCGAGCAGATTGCTGTGTCCCTGGCCCGCGCCAACGGCGTCGTACCCGGTGCATTCATCTTCGGCTCGAAGGTGACCACGGCCCTGTGAGCGGCCGTCTCCTCGGGGTCGACCTCGGTGGCACCGGCACCCGCATCGTTCTCACCGACGACGCCGGCTCCGTCATCGCCCACCGGTCGGTGCCGACCACCACCGACGCCTCGGTCGCGCTCCACGAGCTTGGCGACGCGCTGGCCGACCTTGCCGACGGGCCGGTCACCGGAATCGGCATCGGTGCGTCCGGCCCGGTCGACAGCAACGGCATCATCCGCAACCCGGCGACACTCGCCGCCTACACCGGAATCGACCTCGTCGGCGAACTGCGGGACCGGTTCACGGCGCAGGTGGTCATCGACAACGACGCCGTCACCGCCGCGCTCGCAGAGACTCGACTCGGAGCCGGACACCGCGCCCGCGGAGTACTGATGGTCACACTCGGCACCGGTGTCGGTGTGGCGATGCTGACCGATGGCCGACCTCTGCGGACCACCTCTGGTGCCCACCCCGAAGCCGGTCACCTGTCGGTCCCGGGCGAAGCCCCGTGCTACTGCGGCCGACCTTCGTGCTGGGAGCAACAGGCCTCCCGTTCCGCGCTGCAGGCTGCTGCCGACCACCTCGGGCTCGACCTCGACACCGCCGCGTCCTGGGCGCGCGACGGCGACGCCACCGCCCGGGCGCTGTTCGCGTCGTACGGCGCCGCAATCGGCGCGGGGCTTGCTGAGCTGCTCACCGTGCTCGGCCCTGATCGTGTCGTGATCGGCGGCGGAGGCTCACGATTCTCGGACCTCTACCAACCCGCGCTCGAGCACGCCCTCGATCAGATCGTCGGCTGCTTCGCGCACACGCCCGTCGTCACAGCCACACTCGGCGATCTTGCCGGCGCGATCGGCGCCGCTCTCTTGGTTGCACGTCGGCTCTGAACCCGCACCGGGTCAGGTCTCACCCGACACCACCAGTGGTGCCACCCTCCTGACGGTGACTCACCTGCACTGCGCAGGCGTCCAGAGAACTGCGGCGATACGTGGCGGTGTGCTGTGGCCACGTGGCGTCGAACCTTTCTCAGCCGGTGGTGGCGCCGGATGGGGCCGCGCAGTAGCGTGCGATCCAATCGAAAGGCGGCCCGCGATGACACTCGGCCCTCGTCGTGCTCTGGTCCTCGTCCTCACCGTCGTCCTCGCGCTCGGTCTCACGGGGCTCGCGGCCGCCGACCAGGCGAAGCCACCGGTCGCGGCAGCACCGGACGGACCGCCACCGGTCAACCCCGACGCCGAGGCAGGGCTGGTGCCGCTCGGCATGAGCATCGCGGACGTGCCGCACCCCGTGCTTGGCGCGGATGGCAGGAACCACCTCGTCTACGAGGTCACGATCGTCAACCAGACCCAGGCCGAGGTGACGATCGAGTCGGTCCAGGCGCGCGCGGGCCGCCGTGCGGTCGGTCCCCGGTTGCAGGGCGCGTCGCTGGAAGGGTTGCTGCGCGTCAACAGCGGCGGCGGACCGGCGATCCCCGGCGGTGGCAGCGCTCTGCTGTTCATGGACGTGGACTACCCACGGGACATGCCCCGCCCGAGGCGGCTGACGCATGCCGTGACCATGACACTGAGCCAGCCGTCGGCCGAGGACCAGGTCTTCCGCTTCGTCGGCGTCCCCACGCCGGTCGCGCGGGCCCGCGCCCTCGAGATCGGCAGGCCGATGCGTGGCGCCCGCTGGGTGGCGGGGAACGGGTGCTGCCAGCCCATCAACGCCCACCGCGGAGCGACGTTGTCGATCGATGGGACCGTTCGCACACCCGAGCGCTTCGCGATCGACTGGGTCCAGCTCCGCCCCGACGGCCGGCTCTTCAAGGGGCCGGTCGACCAGCTCTCCAGCTATGCGTTCTACGGCGCCCCGATCCTGTCGGTCGCCACGGGGAGGGTCGTCGCCGTGCAGGACGGCCTCCCGGACCAGGTTCCCGGATCGCTGCCATCGGGGGCGACGATCCAGACAGCCGGCGGAAACTACGTCGTCGTCAAGCTGGCTCCCCGCCGCTTCGCCTTCTACGCCCACCTCCAGCCGGGCAGCCTGCGCGTCCACGAGGGCGACCGGGTTCGCAGGGGACAGGTCCTCGGACTGCTCGGCAACTCCGGGAACTCCGATGCCCCGCACCTGCACTTCCACCTCATGGACGGACCGTCGCCGCTCCAGTCGAACGGTCTTCCCTTCGTGCAGCGCCGGTTCACCGGGCAGGGTGTGGTGACCGACGAGGCCCTCCTGATCAGCGGAGCGGTCGCGCCGGTGGACCGAGGAGTGCTGAGTGGACGGTCCCGCTCGCGGATGCCCCTGAACCTGCAGGTCGTCGACTTCCGCCGCTGACGGGCGCGCTGTTGATCGCGAGCACCGTCGTGGTCGTCCGAGCCCTTCCCTGACGAGACGTCCACGTGAGGATTGATCGGTTCTCAGGCGTGACTCAGTACGTCGCGGAGTGCGGATGCGAAGGCCTCGGGCTGGCCGGCGTACCCGAACTCGCCACCCATGAAGCCGCCGTGGTGGCTGGGGAAGACGGTGGCCTGCTGGCCGAGCCGCTCGGCCACGGCGATCGCGGTCCGACCGGTGTAGACGTTCACCGACTCCTCTCCGACCGCGACCACGATCCGGGTCGATGCCGCCTTCAGGGCCTCGAAGTCCGGCTGGTAGTCGACCACAGCCCAGGACCGGTTTGAGAGCAGTGGGTCGTCCCGTGTGCCGTCGTCCTCGGTCGGCATGCCGTACGCGGCCGGGTCCGGTGCCGGCTGGGTCAGGTGCTCGTCGGTGACCTCGCCCTCCCACGAGGTCATCGCGATGAACGCCGCCATCCCGGCGCCCCAGCCCTTGTCCTCATACACCTGGGTGTAGGCGATCCGGGCCCGCCGGACGGCCTCGGCATCCGGCAACACGCAGTCGATGGGCGGCTCGTGCGCGACCAGTGTCGACACGTCGTGCGGGTGCGCCGTGACCAACGCGAGCGCAGTCACCGCGCCGCCGCTGCTGGCGAGCATCTCCACCGGGCCGGCGCCGAGCGCCTCGATGATCGCGTGGACGTCCTCGGCCTGGATCTCCGGCTCGTTCGTGACCCGGCCGTCCTTGCGCCTGCTCCGGCCCAGGCCGCGGGGGTCGTAGGTCACGACGGTGCGGTCCTCGAACAGCCTCACCTGCGCCTGGAACCCGCTCGCATCCATCGGCTGGCCGATCATGACCAGCGGCGGGCGACCATCCGCGGTCGGCAGCGGCCCGTGGACGTCGTAGACCAGGTCGACCTCGGGAAGCTCGATGGTGTGCTGCGTCAACGACGACCTCCTTCATCACGACCAGGGTCACCGGATGCTACGACGCGGGTCGGCACGGCGCCAGCGGCTCTGCCACCGCGACGGGTTCCCTCTCGTATGACGTCGCGGTGCGGTTCGCTGCTCGGAGCTTCGACGAGCGTCGGCTAGTCGAGCGACACGGCTCAGTCGGCTCCGGCGGCCGTCCGCAGTGACCCGATCACGGACTCCTCGCGGAAGGAGACATCTCCTTGCGCGGCCACTGCTTGCAGCAGGGTGACCAGGGCGCCGGAGTAGGCGGTGGCTGCCTGTCGTCGGGCTGCCAGCGAGAAGTGCCAGGGCCGCACGGCCACGGCCCGGCAGGCCCGGTCGGCCTGCCAGACCCGAGGAAGCACCCGACGGGCGGGATCGGCCATGAGGTCGGCGAGGTGGAGCTGTTGCTGGACCTCGGCATGCTCCGAGCCGACCGGCGTCACGTAGTTGCTCACGAAGCCGATCGTGACGTCCGAGAGCGCCGACGCCTCGCGGAGCCGGTGCTCGCACGCTGCCACGGCCACGGACTCGTGCGCACGCTCTCGCCGGTCGGCGTACCACCCGCAGCCCCCCACGACGATCACCGCCACGAGAGCCTGCGACACCCACCGCGCCGGGCGGCCGAACCGCGCGGTCCGCTCGAGGAGCTCTGTCCGCTCCGGCTGGTCCCGGATCTGCGATCCACGGGGGAGCTGGGGATGAGGCGACGCGCGGTCGGATGACACACGACCAGTGTGCACTCGGTGGCCGTGGTGAGCGCCGTGATGCCTCCCCGGTCACCGCCGTCGCATCGCCCCACTCGCGGCGCACAGGACCGCGGCTGCGAGCGTGACCGTGGTCGGCCCGGCGTGGCGCTGGGCTGCGTCGAAGCCGGCCGAGCCGATCGCCTGCCCCACGGCGAGCGCGATGAAGAGCACCGACGTCGCGGCCCCGGCGGCTTCGGGCCACACCGTGCGGGCCCAGAGGATCAGGACGCCGGAGAGGCACATGTAGCCGGCGCCGAACACGGCCACGGCGACGTACGCCGCCCAGCCGGTCTGTGTCCCGATGGCGCCGACGAGGACGAGGTCGGAGGCGGCGAGCACACAGGCGCACAGGGTCCAGGCGTGGAGCAGGCCGAGCCGCTCGACGAGCAGGCCTGTGACCGGTCCGGCGAGGCCGCCGAGGCCGAGCGCGATCCAGAGCCAGCCGACCCGTCCCTCGGCCACGGGACCGGTCCGGGTGGCGATCAGCGGCCCGAAGGTCCAGATCAGCGCCGACCCGGCGCCGACGACCAGGGCGGCCGCTGCCGGAGCGACCAGGACCTGGCGGTCCTGCGCCAGCCGGCCGTCTCGCGTGGCCGGTCGGGAGGTGTTCTCCGCCCGGTGCAGGAGCAGCAGGACGCCGCCGGCGGCCGCCGCGCAGAGCAGCGCCATCAGCACCCAGGGCGGGGCGGTCGTGGCCGTCGCGAAGGTCAGCAGCCCGGCGACCATCACCCCGGCGGCCGTGCCGGTGTTCACCAGTGCCTGCGTCGTCGAGGCGGCGCGGCCGGACACCGTGGCGTCGACGACCCGCACCAGCGCGGGGGAGGCGAAGCCTGCGCCCATGCCGCCGAGGAACACCGACGCGACGAACCCCCAGGGTGTCGTCGCCACCGCGACGCCCAGGCAGCCTGCGGCCGCCGTCACGCCCGCGAGAGCGAGGCCGAGACGTGGGGTGCGGTCGGTCAGTCGTACGGCGACGGCGGCCGCCACGGCGTACGACACGAACTGCGCCGCGGCGGCCGAGCCGATGACCGGCTCGAGCCCCGGGCGCTCGGCGACCAGTCGCGGCGCGAACAGGCCGACCCCGAAGCGCGCCAACCCGTAGGTCGACGCGATCAGGAGGGTGCCGAAGACGGCCACCCCGACAGCCCGGCCTCGAAGCGTCGTCGGGGGAGTGGGTTGAAGGAGCGTAGGCATAACGATCGTTCTATCATAACGGCCGTTATGCTGAGGCTGTGACCACCACGGAGCGGGTCCTCGACGCCGCGGAGCGGCTCTTCTTCAGCGACGGCATCGCGGTCACCGGCGTCGACCGGGTCGCCGACGAGGCCGGGGTGGCCATCGCCACGCTCTACAAGCACGTCGGCAGCAAGGACGGCCTCCTGGAGGCGGTGCTGGCCCGGCGGCTGCGGTCGTGGACGGGACACTGGGACGCTGCGATCGCCGCTGCCGGCTCGCCGAACGACCGTGTGCTGGCCCTCTTCGACGCGCTCGTGGAGTTCCGCGCCTCGGCGGGGACGACCCAGTGGTGCTGCTTCCTGGCGACCGCGTCGGAGCGGCCACGTCACGCCCGAGGGACAGATGCCGTGCACGACCTCGTCGACCAGGACACCCGGCTGGTCACCGAGCGACTGCACGACCTGGTGGTCGACGCCGGCCTGGACGATCCGTCCGCGGTGGTCGCGCGCCTGGTGCTGGTCTACAACGGCGCCCTGGCCAGCCTGCTGCGCGGGGAGCCTGCCGACCCGCTCCCGGTCGCCCGCGGGCTCGCGGCGGCGGTGGTCGCCTCCGCAGGTCGGTCCTCGACCTGAGCTCAGGCGGGTCAGGGGCCGTCCCCAGCGGCCGGGGAGAGTCGCCTCCGGCGCGCCCCGACCGTGGGCCCACGTCGCCTACGCGACCAGTGTCGAGACGAGTCCGAGGACCGCGCAGACACTCAGGGTGCGCATCGTGGACCACCTGCGGGCGAAGATCAGCGCGAGTGCGACAGCAGTGATGGTGAACGCGACCGGATCCCACGAGGACAGGACCGGGACGTCGAGGTCGACCGGGCCCCGACCCACGGCCCGGGACTCGTCGAACAGGTTGTGCAGGGCGAAGAAGACCGCGAGGTTGGCGATCACGCCGACCACGGCGGCGGTGATCCCCGTGAGCGCAGCGGTGAGGTGGTGGTTGTTGCGCAGCCGCTCGACGTACGGGGCGCCGAGGAAGATGAACAGGAAGCACGGCACGAAGGTCACCCAGGTCACCAGCAGGGAGGCCAGCACGGCGGCGACCCACGGGTCGAGCGAGCCAGGGCTTCGGTAGGCGCCGACGAAGGCGACGAACTGCACCACCATGATCAGCGGCCCGGGGGTCGTCTCGGCGAGCGCCAGGCCGCGGACCATCTCGCCGGCCTTGAGCCAGCCGAACACGTTGACCGCCTGGTGCCCGACGTAGGCGAGGACCGCGTAGGCACCGCCGAAGGTGACGACGGCGGCGCCGGAGAAGAACAGGCCCTGGTCGACGAGCACGCTGTCACGGCTGAAGACGAGCGCGGCGATCGCCACGGGGACGAACCACAGCGCCAGTCCCAGGGTGAGGATCCTCAGGCCGCGTACCACGGAGGGGGCGTCGTGGTGCAGGGCATCGTCGCTGACCAGCGGCTCGGGACCGTCGTCGGTGCTTCCGTGACCCTGGGACCGGGTGAAGGCGGGGACGCGCTGGCCGATCAGCCAGCCGAGCAGGCCCGCGACCATGATCACGATCGGGAAGGGCACCGTGAACACGGTCAGTGCGAGGAACGAGGCGACCGCCATCGCCACCAGGCTCGGGTGGTGCAGCGCCCGTCTGCCGACCCGGTGCACCGCCTGGATCACGATCGCGATCACCGCGGGCGCCAGGCCGGCGAACAGTCCGGCGACGACGGTGGTGGACCCTGCGCCGACGTACAGGGCGGAGAGTGCGAGCAGCGCCACCACGCCCGGGAGCACGAACAGGATCCCGGCGATCAGGCCGCCCAGCGTGCCGTTCAGCAGCCACCCGACGTAGATCGCCAGCTGCTGCGCCTCCGGGCCGGGCAGCAGCATGCAGTAGTTGAGCGCGTGCAGGAACCGCCTCTGGCCGATCCACCGCTTCTCGTCGACCAGCTTGTGCTGCATCACCGCGATCTGGCCGGCAGGGCCGCCGAAGGTCTGCAGCGAGATCGCGAACCAGGTGCGGGTGGCCTCGCGCAGCG
This sequence comes from uncultured Actinomycetota bacterium, assembly GCA_963781745.1. Taxonomy (GTDB): domain Bacteria; phylum Actinomycetota; class Actinomycetes; order Propionibacteriales; family Nocardioidaceae; genus Nocardioides_B. The sequence goes on from CAWAHH010000017.1 coordinate 15,638, forward strand.
GGATCACGTCGCTGGTGCGGGTCCTCGCGAAGGTCATGGGGTGTCCGTTCCGGTGACGTGGGAGCGACGCGTGCAAGGACCCCGGCAGTGCACCGGGACCCACCGGCGGGCGTCGGGCTCGACGACGCCGGGTGGGTCTAGGGATCCACGGTGAGCAGGGGGGACAGGAACTGGAGCTCGACCTCGCCGACGAGCAGGGGCCCCAGTGCCGCATTGAACTCCGCGTTCGCCGACGCCTCGATGTGACCGGCGAAGGCGGCTTCGTCGAGGTAGCGCTCGAAGACGTGGAAGTGGGTCCCCGAGTCCCTCAGTGTGGCGGGTTCGAAGAGGACGGTGCCGGGGTCGTCGCGGACCACTCGGGCATAGGCGGCCAGCAGCCCGGCGGCCTTCTCCTCCTCACCGGCACGTACGACGAACGTCGCGACGAGGTCGACCGACATGACCACGCTCCTTCCGAGAGCACTCTGTGTGACGGGCCACGCCACCCTAGTCCCGTCTGCCGGCGGCCATCGGTCTCGCTTCACGTGGATGGCGGCCGTGGAGCCGCATCGGCCGGGATGCCGCGCATGGCGTCCACCAGTGCCGCACGAACGAGGACGTGAGCGGGAGGAGGCAGCTCCTCCAGCGCGAACCATCGGATGTCGTCGTGCTCCTCGGGAGCGACGTTGGCCGGATCCCCCTGCCACGCCGGCACGAGCCAGGCACTCAGCAGCGCCGGCTCCTCCACCGGTCGCACGACCAGCCGACACAGGTGCGATGCCGAGTCCGTGACGACGTGGACGCCCAGCTCCTCGTGCAGCTCCCGCCTGAGGGTGTCCAGCTCCGACTCGCCAGGCTCCATCACCCCACCGGGGAGCTCCCACACGTCCGGGTAGGCACGCTTGCTGGGTCTCCGGTGCACGAGCAGGACGCGGCCGTCACGAACCAGCGCACCGACGACGACCTCGACCACTCGCCCATCAGAGCACGAGCCCCCGACACGTCACGTCCCGCGGCTGAGCAGCGAGGCTCCCGCCTCGGCGGCATACGCCAGTCAGAACCACGTGGCCTGTGCGGCGACGAAGGCGGCACTCAGGACGGCGAGGACGCCCAGCAGGGGTGCGACGAACCGCAGGAACTCGTCGTAGCGGACCTTGGCCAGGGCGAGCCCACCCATGACCACGGCCGAGGTCGGCGTGATGAGGTTGACCACTCCCGAGGCCGACTGGAAGGCGGTCACGACGGTGGTGCGCGACACCTGGGCGAAGTCGGCCAGCGGGGCGAGGATCGGGACGGCCAGGGTCGCGTGGCCCGAGGTGGACGGGACCAGGAACGCCAACGGCAGGTTGAGTGCGAACACGGCGACACCGAAGACGGCCGACGAGGTGTCCCTGACCGCGGCCTCCATGGAGTGGAGCACGGTGTCGGTGATCTGGGCGTTGTTCATCACGACCGTGACCCCGCGCGCCAGGGCGATGATCAGCCCGACGGCCACGAAGTCGCCGGCCCCCGCCATCATCGCGTCGACGAGCCCCTTCTCGGGGAGGCCACCCACGAGCCCGATCACCACGGCCATCACGACGAACAGAGCGGCCAGCTCCGGGAAGTACCAGTCGAGCTGCCACGGGTAGCTCTGCGCGTCCGGTCCGGAGATCACCTGGGCCCACGGGACGATCGCGAAGATGAGCATGGCGAAGGTGAGTCCGACCAGGGTGAGCACGACGCGCTGGCGGGTCGAGATCGAGGTCGGCCCCTCGACGGCGTCCTCGTCGGGCCGCGGGTCGTGGTCGTCGACGGACCTCACGAGCGACCGGTCCGGATCCCGTCGTACCCGGCTCGCGTAGCGCACGACGTACGCGATGGACACGGCTGTGAGCACGACGTACATCACGAACCGGAAGAGCAACCCGCCTCCCAGCGAGATGCCCGCAGCGCCGGAGGCGACGCCGGTCGCGAACGGGTTCACGGTCGAGGCGAGCACGCCCGCGCCCGCACCCACGTGGATCACTCCGACCACGACGAGCCGGTCGAAGCCGAGGCGCAGCAGCAGCGGGATCAGCAAGGCGTAGAACCCGAGGGTCTCCTCGGCCATCCCCTCGGTGGTGCCGCCGACCGAGAAGACGAACATGAGTACGGCGACCAGCAGCAGGCCACGAGCCGCGAAGCGGTGCGTCAGACGACCGACCATCGCGTCCACCGCGCCGGTGCGGAGCGAGACCGTGATGAACATGCCGATGGCCAGGACGAAGAGCACGACGCCCACGGCGCCGAACAGGTCGCCCGTCTCCGTCGGGCCGATGAAGCCCTTGTCGTTCTGGACGCCGTAGAGGCCGTTGACCGGGGCCAGGAACAGGTCCTTGAGCCGCTCCGCGAACCCGAGACCGGACGGCACCCGGTGGTAGGTCCCCGGCACCGGGTTCGAGGTGTCGGGGTCGGTGCGGTACGTGCCGCTGGGCACGAGGAACGCGAGCAGCCAGACCGCGACGGTCACCAGGGCCAGGATCGTGAAGGCGCTCGGCATCCGCCACGGCCGTCGAGCCTGCTGGGCCGTGCTCGGGTCCTCTGTCGGGGCGCTGGTCATGGGCATCCTCCTGTCTCCGTGCTCGGCCTCAACAACGGCCGCCTCCTACCCATGCGCGGACCGGCTACTCGGGCTCTCCCGCGGTCGGGGGAGGATGGGCGCGTGACCGCGCCGCGTGTCGTTGCCGTCTGTCGTGACGAGGAGCATCGGTTCAGCAAGGTGCCGGTCGAGTCGATCACCCTCGTGGCAGGCTTCGGTGTGGTCGGTGACGCCCATGCCGGGACACTGGTCCAGCACCGGTCACGTGTACGTCGCGACCCCGACCAGCCCAACCTGCGTCAGGTGCACCTCCTCCACGCCGAGGTCCTCGACGACACCCGGGCGATGGGCTACGACCTGGCGCCGGGCGATCTCGGCGAGAACGTGCTGACCGCCGACCTCGACCTGCTCGGGATGCCGACCGGGACGCTGCTCGACCTGGGTGGTGCCGTCGTGCGGGTGACCGGGCTGCGCAACCCCTGCGCGCAGGTCAACGCCTTCCGGCCCGGGCTGCTCAAGGTCGTGCTGTCCCGCGCTGACGGGACGCCGACCGACGAGCCGGCACCCGCGACCGCCTCGTCCGAAGGCGCCACAGCACCGGTGATCCGCAAGGCCGGGGTGATGGCGGTCGTCGAGCGCGGTGGCGAGGTCCGCCCCGGCCAGCCGATCACGGTCACGCTCCCCGGCATACCCCACACGCCCCTGGCTCCCGTCTGAGGACGTCGACGTCGAGGAGCGCACGATCAGGGCGTCACCGCGGCCGTGTGGGGCCGGCTATGCGGTGGCGGACGTGGATCGCGACCGTCGTGGCGCGCGAAGATCCAGAGCCGTCCACACCGACGGGTGGACGACCCACAGCTCATCCTCCTCGCCGTCTTCTGCCTGCTTCGGTCGCGGACGCTGCAGGTCGTTCAGGTCCCACACGAACACCGCCGTTCCCCGACCTCGCTCCACCCCGAGGATCCCCCACTCGAAGAGCGCGTCGATGAGCACCGGCTTGGTCTCGGTCATCCCGTACTCCCGCTTCGCCGCGTCGAGACGCTTGTTCAGGTCCCGCACGGTGTAGGCACGGAGACCGGACGACATGGCGCTGAGCAGGTTCTCCGGCGACTTGACCGTTCGGCCGTACCTCGCCTCCTCGAGCACGACGTCTCGGCGCCAGGCGCTGTAGTTCGACTCCGCCCGCTGGAGAGAGTCCGCCCCGATGACGTCCTCGCCGTTGAGGTCGGCCTCATCCAGGCAGAAGCCCAGGAACTGGATCAGGTCCCGTGGGCGAGGCGCCACCCGCGAGAACAGGAAATCGACCAGGGAGCGTCGCTCGATGCGCTCTGCGGTGAACAACGTGTCGAGGCTCGTCAGCCCGGGCACTCCCGCGACCTGGATCCGCCGGTCGATCATGCGAGTCAAGGTGGTGCGGTCCCACTTGAGGTGGAGCTCGTGTCGCCGGTACTTGGTGGCATCGTCGAGTCCGCTGCGCTTGAGGACTCCGTAGATGTCGGAGCGTAGGAAGATGGAGAAGCTGATGGAGTGGTCCATCCCGCGCTGGATGAGGATTCCCTTCATCCTCATCACGGCCACGATGAGCGCATTCAGTGATGCGATCTGCTCCGGCTTGCCGGCCCACGCGTCATCGAGTTGATCGGCGAGGATCTGTAGTCGTGCGCCCTGAGCGATCAGGGAGTGGAGCACGCCGTACATGCCCTCGATCACGACGATCTGGAGCCGATCCTCATCTCGTCCCCGCGGGTCCGGGGTCGCCTCGTCGTCCTTCAGCTCGATCGAGATGGGCACGAACGGGGCTTCCACCTTGAACGTGAAGGGGAGCTTGCGCAGGATCGTGGCCGCCGCCTCGAACACCTCGGTCAGCATGCCCTCGGACCGGAGATTTAGCTGCGTCCTCTCCAACACCTTCTCGACCTCCGCGTCGAGGTCGCGGATGAGCCTCTTGCGCTTCATGCCTTTGGCTGCGTCGACAAGAGCGTTGAAGCTCAGGATCAGCAAGGTCAGCTCCCACTGACGGCTGAGGACGAGCGGATCGCTGTTCGACGCCCTGACCGCGCTCTCGAACGCGGGCCAACTCGTGCGGTCGGCTGACAGCGGGATGACCAGCAGATTGGAGCTGTCGTCCGGAGCGGCGGCGGAGTCGGACAGCTGTCGGAAGATCGCCGACTTGCCGGCGCCTCGTGCGCCGAATATCAGACTTCGCGCCATTCGTGCCACGGTCTCGTAGTCGCGGGTGCGGACGAAGGTGTCGGCGAAGTTGCGCTCGTGCTCGGCGTTCCCCTCGCCCAAGGTCGCCAGCACTGCACTGAGGGACATCGGACACCCCGCTTTCGGCATCTCGCCTCGTCGCAGCGAGTTGGGCCCATCCTCTCGCCATCAGCGGGCAGTGGGAAGCCCGCGCACTGGCGACATCGCCGGCCGCCGCGTCCCTATCGCAGGCGAACCTTCAGCAGGACACCGTCGTCGGACGCGGTGGTCCACAGCGACTCGTCCGTCACCAGGACGTCGCCTCCGCTGAGGTACGTCGCGCTGGTGAGGGTCTCGACGAACCGGTGCCGTCGAGGGTCGATGTGGGTCAGCATGGCCCTTCCCGGGGCGCGCGCCCAGACGTCGTGGGCGTCGGCCCAGATCTCGCCCTCGAGGCCGAGGTCCACGGCGTAGACGGCCTCCACCCGCAGGGTGGCGGGGTCGATCTGTGCGAGGCCGTCCGCGAAGGCGACCCACAGGTCGGTGGGGCCGATCGTGGCGGCACGGGGGTCGGCCAGCGGGACTGTCCCGACGACCTTCCCCGCGGCCACGTCGACAGCCAGGACGAGGCCGTCGGTGGGACAGATCGCGTACAGGACCCCGCGGTCGTGGCCGAGGGAGCGAGCCAGGTCGGTGCAGAAGGCGCCGAGGTCGATGGCCGTGACGGTCCTGACCGCTGGCTCGGGCCGAGGCCGATGGGCCGGTCGACTCGGCATCGATCACCCAGAGCCGGTCCTGGCTAGAGACGAACCGGGTCTGGTCGCTGACCCGCGAGACGCGAATCCGATCCACGCCGCCACCCGGCGCTGGGTCGTGGCGAGCGAGGTGCTTCTCCCCCGCGCACGACCAGAGGTACGTGCCGTCGAAGGTGAGGCCCTGGCAGGCGGGCACCCGTGAGTAGCCCGTCGACCACTGGCCGGTGAGCTCGGCCGTTCGGGGGTCGACCTGGCTCACGCGTCCGTTGTCCCGCTTCACCCAGAGGCTTCCGTCGGCCACCTCCAACCAGTCCGGGTCGCCGGGCACGCCTCGAGCGACGGTGAGATACGCGTCCAGACTGCGTCGAGATGCGGTGTTCACAATCTGGTCGGGCATTGCGTGCTGCGTCGACGAGGCCGAGCCGCTGGCAGCTCCCTGGCCTGACGCCTCCGGCGACGTGACCGAGGGCGCCTGGGTCGGGCCGGCGCTGCACGCGGCGAGGACCCCGACGGTGAAGGCCGCCAGCAACGGGCGAAGGTCCAGGACGGCCCGGGCTCTCGGTCTCCCCTCCATGACCCGGCCATGACGCGAACGCTCCGGTCCGAGCATGGCCGTCAACCGGGGCCGGCCGGGTAGACGCCGTACCGTGCGTTCATGGCCAGGATCACGTCCGGGTCGGGCGGCCCGGTGAGCGACTCGAGGTACTCGGCCAGTTCGCCGAAGAACCTCTCGAGGCCGGTGGGGTTGATCAGTCCCACGCTCCACACCTCGTCGTCGCCCAGGTTCGCGAAGGTGTGCGGAGGCAGGCGGGCGTCCCCCAGCGACATGCCGCCGGTGCGATCGGGGTCGACGACGATCCGCCACGGGTTCGAGCGCGACGTCGCCGGGCCGATGAGGAAGGGAGTGGCGACGGTCATCTTCGCTCCAGAGCATTCACTAGTGACTCTCACTAGTGAGTGTCTCTAGGTAGTGTGTTCCCGGAGGGAGGCACCGTCAAGTGGCGACAGAGAAGGTGACGCGACGCCAGCAGGCGGCACAGACGCGTCTGCGCATCCTGCGTTCCGCGCATTCCTCCTTCGTCACACGCGGCTACACGGGCACCCGCATGGTCGACGTGGCCGCGGACGCCGGGGTCGCGGTGCAGACGGTCTACTTCACCTTCCACACCAAGCCCGAGCTCCTCGCGGCCTGCTACGACCTCGCAGTGCTGGGGGGTCCGGCTGCGCCCCCACCGCCTCAGCAGGCGTGGCACCGCGCGATGATGGCGGCCGGTACGCCGGACGAGGCGGTCGCACATTTCGTGAAGGGCAATGTGGCCATCTGCGAGCGCGTCGCCGTCCTGGACGACACGATGCGAGCAGCGGTCCACGAGCCGGAGGCTGTCGCGGTCCATGTGCGAGGTGAGCAGCTTCGTCGGCACGACTTCGACATCGTGGTCAGGCACTGGGCCAAGCGCTTCGGACTCAGGCCCGGCCTGGCCAGGTCCGCCTGTGTCGACCTGCTGCTGACCTACTCCGGTCCGTCGACGTACAGGCAGCTGGTCCTGGAGTACGGCTGGACGAAGCGGGCCTACACATCGTGGCTCCGCGGCGTCCTGGCAGACCTGTTGGTCGATCCTCGAGAACGGTCCTACTCGTCGGCCGCGGGCCAGACGGGGCCCTGAGCCGTCCACGTGACTCCCTTGTTCCGGCACAGGCAGAAGGGGTGTCCGACCGGATCGGTGTAGACGCGGAAGCCGTAGCCGTCCGCGCCGACGCAGTCCCGCTGCAGGGCCGCGCCGAGCGCATGGACGCGACGGTGCTCGGCGCCGATGTCGTCGACCTCGAAGTCGAGGTGGAACTGCTTGGGGTGCTCGCTCTCGGGCCACTGCGGGGCGCGGTAGTGCTCGACCCGGACGAAGGCCAGCTCGACCTCTCCGAGGTCGATGCCGGCCCAGCTCTCGTTGCTGCTCGCCGTGATCGGGAGCCCCAGCACCTCGGAGTAGAACGCTGCCAGCCTCATCGTGTCCGGGCAGTCGATGATGACGTCGGTGAGTCGAAGCATCCCGCGATCCTGCCACGCACGCCCGAGCCCGACTCGGGCGTGGGCGTCACGGGTGCGGTTCAATGGTGGGATGACTGCGCCGCGACCGGGCAGAGGAGGCTGCCTCGACGTGGCTGTGTCTCGCGGCCTTCGTGCTCGCGTCGTGTTCCACCGACCCCGATCGTAGGGTGTCGCCACCTGCCGATCGTCAGGGGTCGTCGTCGAGCCAGAGCGCTCCGGATCCCTCGCGCAGCGGAGGGACCATCGCCGGAACCTTCACCGTGAACGGCCGAGACCTTGTCCTCGACTGCGTGGGTGCGGGGGAGACCACGATGGTCCTCGAGGTCGGCGAGGGCGCCCCGTACCAGGCCCTGTCCGGTCTCGGTGCGGCGTACCGGTCGCGGATGCGGGTGTGCTCCTACGACCGCGTCGGCACCGGCAGCGACATCGTCTCCGACCTGCACGGGCTGCTCGAGGCCGCCGGGGTGCCCGGCCCGTACCTGCTCGTCGGTCACTCGGCCGGAGCGCTCCTGGTCCAGGCGTACGCCGCCGCCTATCTCCATGAGACCGCCGGCGCCGTGGCCGTCAACCCGGTGCCTCCGTGGCGGCCGTGGTCGACCCTCGGCTTCGAGGAGATGACGCCCGCGGAGCGGCGGGACGAGGCCGCCTACTACGCGGGCGCCAACGGCGAGTCTCTCGACTACCGGGACATCAGCCGGCTCGTCACCGACTCTCCTGCGCCGCGGACCGTGCCACTGCACGTGCTCATCTCGACCGTGGCCCAGTGCGAGAGCCCCCAGGACGTCTGCGGGCGCACCTACGGGGCCTACACACAGATCGCGAGGGACACCGCCCGGCGGTGGGGTCGGGGCCGGTTCAGCCGGGTGGACGCGCCGCACGAGATCCCGGTGGCCGACGTGCGACCGGCCATCGACGACGTGATCGCGCGAGCCCAGCGCTAGATCGCCCGCGGGCGTCCCGGTCCTCAGACGACGTGACCGGCGGGCGGCGCGGGGTCGGGGTGCTCGGCGGCGTAGCGCGGACCGGCCTCTCCGACGTCGAGACGGCGACGGAGCACCAGCACCCACCACAGGAGCGGGAGGCTGAGGATGCCCGCGAAGACGTACCCGTTCCCGGCGAAGGCAGGGCAGGAGGAGCAGCGCCGCCTCGACGCCGAGGAACACGACCAGGCTCACGACGAGCACCGGGGTCCGCTTGCTGCCCAGGTCGAAGGTGCCGGGCTCGGCCGCCGGCACCCGACCGCCACGGGACGCCAGCAGGAGGCCGACGGTCTGCAGCACGTACGTCGTGAAGAAGGCCAGCGTGGCGATGCCCAGGAAGTAGTTGAACGCCTTCTCGTTGACCAGCGCGGAGAGCAGCATGAGCACCGAGACGGCACCGAGGCTCAGGACGGCCGTGGTCGGGGTCTTGCGCTCGGGGTGGACGTGCCGAAGGGCCCGGGAGAACGGCATCATGTTGTCGCGCGAGAGCGAGTAGAGGAGCCGGGTGCCGACGAGGACGTTGGCGAGCAGGCAGACCATGATGTTGGTCAGCGCGACGGCCACCACGATGCGGGAGACGACGTCGCCGAGCTGCTGGCTGATGATCTCCTCGATCGGTGCGCTCGAGGCGACGACCGCGGCCGGGTCCTTGATGGCCAGGACGTAGACGAGGTACATCAGGAACTCGATCACGCAGGACGTGGCGAACGCGTAGAACATCGTGCGCGGGATGACCGTGCGGGCGGACTTGGTCTCCTCGGCGACGTCGGCGACGGCCTCGACGCCGACGAGACCGAAGAACGGTCCCAGCGAGGCGGCGAGCCAGGCCAGGAGGTACGACGAGGAGCCACCGTCCGGCGTGGGCGGCCTGGAACAGCGAGCTGATCGGCTGGCCGCCGCCGTCGATCGCGAAGGCGACGATCGCGACGACGAGCGTGACCACGAGGGTGATCACGAGCTCGAGGCCGACGCCGATGTTGTTGATCAGGGTGGCCAGGCGCACCCGGTAGGCGTTGATGAGGCACGCACACCGCCACGACGCCGACAGCGGTGAGGATCTGCTTCGGCTGGGTGAGCTCCCACCCCATCACGCTGCCGAGGTAGCCGGCGAAGATGTAGCCGAGGCTGGTCATGCCGCTGACCCAGCCGACCAGGGCCGCGCACCCGGTGAACCAGCCGAAGGTCGAGCCGTTCAGGCGGCTGGTCCACTGGTAGGCGTAGCCGGCGAGCGGGATCTTGGCGGCCATGTCCGCGGCGACCAGGGTCCAGAGCAGGAAGACGGGGACGGCGAGGAAGAGCGTCCAGACGAAGGGCGAGCCCGCGTTGAGGTAGCCCGCGCCGAACCCGGTGAAGACGGCGGTGGTCGCGCTGATCGTGGAGAAGCCGATCGCGAACGAGGCGATCCGGCCGACCGAGCGGTCGAGCCTCTGCTCGTAGCCGAACTCGGCGAGGCGCGCGTCCTCGTCCTCGCCGACGACGCGGGGCGGGGGAGCGAGGTCCTCGCTGAGTGAAGACATCTGTTCGGTCATGGGGTCTCCTGTGGCTGACACTCTCGGCTCGGCCGCCGAGGTTGTCGAGCAGTGAACCGGGCAGCGCTCCCCGACCGGAAGGACGGAGCTGTTATCTGCCGGTAAGCGGAGGTTATGACGGGCGTCACGATCGAGCCGACGGCCGGCCGGTCCTCTGCACGCCGCCGAGCATGTGCTCGACCAGCTTGCGTCCCCCGGCGGACAGCCGGTCGCTCCGCCACGCCAGGGAGACGTAGCTGCACCGGGCGGTCGACGATCGGCACGAACGTGATGCCCGGCCGCTCGTACAGACGCCGCAGCGACGACGTGGTGAAGCTGATCCCGACACCGCGGGCCACCATGGTCGTCTCGGCCTCGTAGTTGGCCGCCTCCGCGGCGATGGTCGGAGGCTTGCCGTCGCGGGCGTCGGTCGCCATCCAGTAGTCCCGCCAGCCACCGGCCGTCTGCGGGGCGACGACGATGGGCTCGTCGAGGAGCTCGCTGATGTGCAGCTCCTCGCGGCCGGCGAAGCGGTGGGTCCGGGGAAGGCAGGCCACCCAGGACTCCCTGCTGACCACGACCGATCTCCAGGTCGGCGACGTCGACGGGCGGCCGCAGCAGGGCGATGTCGCTGGCGCCGGAGGCGAGCCCCACGCTCGGGTCGGCGAAGTCGTACTCGGTGGTCTCGATCGCGAGGTCGGGAAGCTCCTGCTCGACCCCGTCGAGCATCTCGAAGAGCAGGTCGGCGCCCATCCCGGTGAGGTAGCCGATCCGGATGCGGTCGCTCCCGACCAGCGTCTCGACCGCGTCGAAGGCGGCGTCCACCTCGCGCAGCGCCCGGCGCACGTGGGGCAGCCACTCGCGGCCCACCACCGTGAGCGCGACCGAGTGGGTGTCGCGGTCGAACAGCCGGTCGCCCACGTGGTTCTCCAGCTGCCGGATCGCGGCCGACAGCGCCGGCTGGGAGATGAACAGCCGCTCGGAGGCCTTGCGGTAGTTGAGGTCGGTGGCCAGGGCGTCGAAGTACTTCAGGAGCCGCAGGCTGATGTCGCGGTTCATCACCCTCCTCGGTGGCCGATAGCCGTTGCTTATCGCATCATCGCAACTCTGCGTTTCCGTTGGCGATCCCTGAGCGGCAACCTGATCGAGCCGATGCCGGCCGAGGAGAGGGAGCCATGTCAGTGCACCACGGAACCGTCACGATCGACACGCCTGCCCGGCAGGAGTTCTTCGACGTGACCGACGCAGCTGGAGCGGTTCGTCGCGGCGACCGGGGTGGGCGACGGGATCGCCGTCGCCTACTCCGCAGCACACCAGCTGCTGCGTCATGCTGCAGGAGGAGTCCGAGGACGTCACCTACTACGGCACGCAGCTCCTGCTCCAGGACACCCTCAACGTGCTCGCCAAGATCGCCCCGCCGACCCGTCACGAGGGGCAGTACCTCCACCCCGGGCCGATCCACATCCGCAACGCCGCCGCGCTGCGCGACGAGCTGCCCGACGTGGGGTCTCAACACCGACGGGCACATCATCTCCTCGATCCTCGGCCGCTCGGTGACGGTGCCGCCTGGTCGGCTCCGCCCTGGTGCTGGGCGAGTTCGGCCGGGTCTGGTTCGGCGACCTCGACTCGGTGCGGCCCCGCACGCGCACCGTCCACTTCCAGGTCCTCGGCGGCTGACGTGCTCGTCTACGCCGTGGACCTCGGGACCACCAACCTCAAGGTCGTGCTGTACGACGAGCGGCTGCGCCGGCTCGCCGTCGCGTCGGCGCCCGTGCGACGTACCACCGCGCACGGCAACCGCGTGGAGTTCGACCCGGACGAGCTGTTCGAGGTCGTCCTCGAGCTGGTACGCCGGTGCGCCGCGCGGGATCGACACCGACGGGCACGAGGCCGTCATCGCGCTGACGGGTCAGGCGGAGTCCCTGGTGCTCGTCGACCGCGCGGGCAGGCCGACCCGCCCCGGCGCTGTCGTGGCTCGACGACCGGGCGGAGGCCGAGGCCACCGAGCTGCGGCGACCACTTCGGCGTCGACGCGGCCGTTCGCCGTCACCGGCCAGCCCACGCCGTCGGCGACCTGGCCGGCCGCCAAGCTGCTGTGGCTGGCGCGCCACGAGCCGCACACGCTGGACGTCCACGCGCCGAGGTCCTGATGGTCAAGGACGACCTCGTCTCGCCGGCTCGTCGGCGAGGCCGCCGGCGAGGTGACCACGCGTGGCTTCACCTACCTCTACGACGTCCCGAGCCGGCCGCTTCTGGGACGACGATGCTCGACTACGTGTCCGTGCCGCGCGAGTCGCTGGCTCCGCGTGGTGCCAGCCGGCACCGACCTCGGCCCGGTGCTGCCGGAGGTCGCGCACCGGTCTGCCGCGAGGCCGTCTCCTACGGCGTGAACGCCGGCGCCCTCGACCACTTCTGCGCCATGGCCGGCACCGGCTCCTACCGCCCGGGCGTCGTGAGCGAGTCGGCCGGGACGGTGCTCTCGCTGTCGATGCTCGCCCGCCGCGGACTGGGCCTTCGACGCCGACCGCAAGGTGTCCTTCCACGCCGGGCTCCGTGCCCGACGACACCGTGCTGTTCAACGGCGTCGACAGCGGCGGGGTCTGCCTCGAGTGGCTCCGGTCCGAGGGCATCGCGTCCGGCATGGCCTACGACGAGCTCGAAGGCACGCCTGGCACGGCGCCGGCGGTCCGGCGCGGCGCCCTCTTCCTGCCCTACCTGACCGGGGTGAACCCGCCCGACACTTCGCCCACGCCCGCGGCGCCTTCCTCGGCCTCGAGCTCGGCCACGACCGCATCGACCTGGCCTACGCCGTCGAGGAGGGCGTCGCACACCTCCTGCGGCGCAACGTCGACTTCACCTCACCCGGCGAGCAGGTGCAGCGAGATCGTCTCGACCGGCGGCGGATGCCTCGTCGCCGTTCTGGAACCAGCTCAAGGCCGACGTCGTGCGGCATCGAGGTGCTCGTCCCCGACGAGCGCGGAGGCGACCTGCCGCGGCGCGGCCGTCCTCGCCTTCGTCGCCGCCGGGGAGCTCGGCTCGATCGAGGACACGGCGCGCACCTCGACCGGCCCGCCGACGCGGTGCGCGGCTACCGACCTTCGCAGCCGTACACCGCGCCGAGCGCGACGGCGCGCTAGGTCCGGCACAGTTCGACGACTACCTCGCACGCCGTCCGACTCGTTCGACGGCGTGCCCCGCGCCTTTCACCCCGAAGGAGCAGCACGATGATGCTCGCCTGTTCGTCCCCGATGGTCCCGGGAGACACTCTGACCAAGAAGGCCGAGCTGCTCGGCAGCTGGGGCTACGACGCGATCGCGGTGTTCCAGCCGTACGCCGAGTGGGACGACGGCGTCCGTCGCGAGCTCGCGACGCTCGAGAGCCGCACCGGCGTGCGTCCCGTGGAGTTCGTGCTCATCGACGAGGTCTACGGCCACGCGATGTCCACCGATCGCCGACCTTCGTGCCCGGTGCCGGGCGATGTACCTCGAGGCCGCCGGCGTATGCGCCGAGCTGGGAACCGTGACCGAGATCGAGTACGAGTACGGCGCCCGCAACCCGCTGCCGCTCTTCGACCCCTACCAGGAGCTCGATGACCCACCAGCGCGACGGCTTCATCGAGTTCTACCGCGAGGTCCTCGACGTCGTGGAGGGCACGCCCGGGCGCGTGCTGCTGGAGCCGATCAACCGATACGAGTGCCGCTATCTCAACCTCGTCGCGGACAACCTCGTCGGTGATCGAGGAGGTCGACCACCCCAACGCCGCGCTGCTGCCCGACACCTTCCACATGTCGATCGAGGAGGCCGACGTCGCCACGTCCATCCGCGACGCCGGTGACCGGGTCGCGCATGTCCATCTCGGCGACAACAACCGCCTGATGCCGGGCCACGGCCGACTCGACTGGGAGTCGATCTTCGGTGCACTGCACGACATCGGCTTCGAGGGAGCGGTCAATCTCGAGTGCTCCACCGAGGGCGACCCGTCGGTGAGCCTGCCCGAGACGGCGTGCTCGACTGCGCCGGCTGATGGCCGCTGATGCCCCACCCGGACGGCCCCTCTTCGAGATCGGGCCGAAGAACCTGCTCCGCCGCGGCGAGATCGAGCGCGGTCGCCGTGGCAGCGGGCGCGGCCGGGGCCGAGCACGGTGTCTCGGTGCTGCTCACGGTGCCGACAGCGCTGGTCGCGCCCGTCCACGACCTCGTGCTGCGACGTGCGCGTGCTGGCCCAGGGGATGGACGTCGACCGGCCCGGGCCGTCGATGAACCGTGTGACTGCCGAGTCGCTCGTCGACGCCGGCGCGTGGGGCGTGATGCTCAACCACGACGCGGACCCGCTCGACGACAGCGCCAGCTGGCCGGCAATCGCCCGAGCAGCGGAGGTCGGCCTCGCGACCGTGGTCTGCGCCGCCACCGAGGACCGCGCCGTCCGCGTCGCGGGCTGGGGGCCGACGTCGTGCTCTACGAGCCGCCCGCGCTCATCGGCACCCGACGCATCCGGCGCCGCGCGACTGGATCCCGCGGCTCGACCGAGGCCGTGCACCGGGCCGGGGCCGGGTGCTGGCGATGCATGCCGGCGGCATCTCGACGCCCGATGTGGCCCGGTCCGTCATGTGCTCCGGGGCCGACGGCACCGGCTCGACCAGCGGCGTGCTGGCTCGCCCCGACCCCGAGGCCGGCCGCCCGGGACTTCATCGCAGCCACCAGGCACGGGTGGGACGAGGCACAGCGCCTCGCGCCGCACCCATCCCAGCTGACCACCACCGAAGGAAGAGGAACGACCATGACCACTCAGACCAGGGAACCTCAAGGGCCGAACCGCCGTCGTCACCGGCGGCGCCCGCGGCATCGGCCTCGCGCTGGCCCGCGCGCTCGCGGCCGACGGCGCCGACATCGCACTGCTCGACCTGCTCGACTCGGTCGAGGACAGCGCGCGACGGATCGCGGAGGACTTCGGGGTCGCGGCGCGCGGCCAGCGGCTCGACGTCACCGACCAGGACGCCGTGGCCGAGGCCTTCCGATGGTGGGGGACACGCTCGAGGTCCCCTCGGTGCTCGTGACCGCCGCAGGCATCGAGATCAACGGCGACTCGGTCGACGTCACCGCACGCGACTGGCGCAAGGTCATCGACGTCAACCTCACCGGGACGTTCTTCGCGGCCCAGGCCTTCGGTCGGGGCCTGCTCGAGGCCGGCAGGCCCGGGAGCGCGATCCTCATCGCCTCCATGTCCGGGTCGATCGTCAACGTGCCGCAGTGGGCGGCGTCGTACAACGCCTCCAAGGCCGCCGTGATGCACCTGGCGAAGTCGCTTGCCGTCGAGTGGGCGCCGGCCGGCATCCGGGTGAACTCGGTCTCGCCCGGCTACGTGCTGACCGACCTGACCCAGGCGATCCTCGACAAGGAGCCCGCGCTGCACGACGACTGGGTCGCGCGGATCCCCCAGGGGCGCATGGCCAAGCCGGACGACCTCGCCGGGCTGGTGGGCTTCCTGGCGTCGGACGCCTCGGCGTACCTCACCGCCCAGGACCTCGTCATCGACGGCGGCTACACCGCTCTCTAGTCAGACGTGCGCGCCCAGCCAGGCGACGACGTCCGCGGTGACCTCGTCGCGGTTGGTCTCGTTGAGGATCTCGTGACGGGCGTCCTCGTAGAGCCGTACCGTCACGTCGGTCAGGCCGGCGTCGCGGTAGCGCTGGCCGAGCACCTCGACGAGCTGGCCGCCGCCGGCCAGCGGGTCGTCCGAGCCCGATGCGATGAGCAGCGGCAGGTCCGGGCCGGACGCCGGCGAGCGTCGAGGGGTCGGCGAGGCGTGCCCGCGGCGCCGAACAGCGACGGCACCGTCTCGTCGGGCAGGTCGAACCCGCACAGCGGGTCGGCGACGTAGGGGTCGACCTCGGCCTCGTCGCGCGAGAGCCACTCGTAGCCGGTGCGGTGCTCGAACCCGGCGTTGAACGCCTCCAGCCCGGCGGGACCCTCGGCCTGGGCCATGCCGGCGGCGAGCAGGTCGAGGGCGGTGCAGCCGGACAGCACCACGCCGGCATACTGCTCGGAGTGGGTGAGGAGCACCGACTGTGCGGCGAACGAGCCCATCGAGTGCGCGAACAGGAACAGCGGCAGGTCGCCGGTCGCAGGCTGCGCGCCGTACGCCGCGACGTCGGCGATCAGCCCGTCGAACCCGGCGGCGACCGAAGTCGCCGGGCGCGCCCGCGATCGACGCCGCCGTGACCGCGGTGGTCGGTGGCGCGGACGCTGTAGCCGGCGTCGTTGAGCGCACGCGCGAACCGGTCGTAGCGCGCGGAGTGCTCGGCGAGACCGTGCGAGACCTGCACCACGGCCCGCGGGTCGGCGACGTCCCACACGTAGGCGGCCAGCTCGAGGCCGTCGACGGGCGAGGTGAAGGTGGACTGCTGCATCGGCATGGTCGCCACCCTAGAGGCGGCAGACACCGGCGTGCAGGCGGGACCTAACGGTCGTGCAGGTCGGGCCGTCACTGGGGCGGCGGCTCCTCGGACTGCCGCCCCAGACTGGCGATGGCCGCCACGATCAGCAGCGAGCCGACGATTCCCGCGACGGTGAGGGCCTCGCCCAGGACGAGCACGGCGATGAGGACGGCGGTCACGGGCTCCAGGAGCGTGGCGATCACCACCGACCCGCTCACCGTGCTGCGCAGGCCGGTGAAGAGCAGCGCGAAGGCGACGGCCATGGTGACGACGCCCAGGTAGCCGATCAGCAGCCACGACGCCACGTCGGACGAGGTGAGAGCGTCACCGTGCACGAGAGCCAGGCCCACGCCGCAGGGGACCAGCACGACGGTGGCGACACACATCGTCGCGGTGGTGACGGTCACGGTGTCGAGCCGGCGGGTGAGCGGGCCCGCGACCTCGGTCGACACGGCGTACGCCGCCCCCGAGCCGAGCGCCGCGAGGATGCCCAGAGCCGGCGAGGAGGTCCCCTCGACGGATCTGCCGGTGAGGCTGACCAGCGCTAGTCCGGCGACGGCGAGGACCACCGGGACGATGCGGCCGACGGTGGGCAGCCGCCGCTCGTGGGCGCTGCGCAGCACCAGCAGGAGGACGGGTGCGAAGCCCAGGCACACCACTGTCGTCACGCTCACGCCGATGGCCACGACCGCGACGAAGAAGAGCATCTGGAAGGCGGCGGTGAGAACGCCCACCACCGCCACCCGCCGCCACTGGGTGCGCGCCGCGGACCACGAGCCGGCCAACCTCCCTGTCACGAGGCAGAAGCCGAGGAGCGCCACGACCGCACAGACGGCGCGGTAGGCACTGATCAGCAGCGGCGCCAGCCCGGAGCCGTCGTGGACGACCTGGACGCCGGGGCCGATGGTGCCCCAGATGACGCCGGCCGTCGAGACGAGCAGCAGCCCGCGCCACGGCCTCCAGGTCTGGGCTGCACCCGCGGCCGGCGACGTCACCGCGTCAGTATGCCGCCGGGTCAGCCGATCGGGGGACGCGGCGTCGAGCGGCCCAGGATCTCGGCCAGGAACGTCATCGCGGCGGGGTAGGCGTCGAGCCGGTTGACGCGCTTGGACAGGCCGTGGCCCTCGTCGTCGTACACCCGCAGCTCGCACGGGACGCCCTTGGCGTCGAGGGCGGCCTTGATCTGCTCGGCCTCGGAGAGCGGGACCCGCGGGTCGTTGGCGCCGTGGATGACGAAGAGCGGCGCGACCATCTGGTGGAGGTAGCCGATCGGGGACGCCTTCTCGAGCACGTCGCGGTGGTGCTCGAGCGAGCCGTACTCGCGCTCACGGTAGGCGCGGCGGTAGCCGGAGGTGTTCTGCAGGAAGGTCACCAGCGAGGACATGCCGACGATGTCGACGCCGGCCGCCCAGAGGTCCGGCTGCATCGAGACGCCGGCGAGCACCATGTAGCCGCCGTACGAGCCACCCCACAGGGCACTGCGGTCGCCGTCCAGGCCCTGGCTCGGCAGCCAGTCGTGGAGCGCGGCGAGGTCGGCCACGGAGTCCAGCCGCTTCTCCACGTCGTCGAGGGAGTACCACCTCTTGCCGTAGCCGGTCGACCCGCGGACGTTGGGGACGAGCACCGCGAACCCCAGCAGGCTCAGGGCCTGCAGGACCGGGCTGAAGATCCGGTGCGCCGCCGCCTCCGGGCCGCCGTGCACGTGGATCACGGACGCCCCCGCGAGGGCGGGGTCGGCCCCGGGTGCCGCGGCATACAGGAAGCAGGGCACCTGCTCGCCGTCCGGCGTCGGCACGCGGTGGACGCTCGGCACCGTCAGCCGGTCGCGCAGCCCGGCCGGCACCGCCTCGCGCCCGTCGACGACGACGGTGGCCGCGCCGGTGGCGGCGTCGACGCGCTGCAGCGAGCCGGGGTCGGTGGGGCTCGTGAGCGAGACCAGGATGCGCGAGGCGTCGGCGGACCAGCGCACGCCGGTGACCGCGGCGGGCGGCAGGTCGACCTCGCAGCGCCGGGCGCCGTCGGGCTCGTGCACCGCGAGGGACACGGCCCCGTCGACCAGGGTGCCGACGAGCAGCGCCGAGCCGTCGGGCGCGGTCCAGAGGAGCAGGTCGTGCTGCGGGTCCTCGACCAGAGTCCGCCATTCGCCGTCGAGGCTCAGCGAGACCACGGCGGTGAACTCGCTGTCGTGGTTGGACGACATCAGCACCGACCGGTCGTCGTCGCTCCAGGACACCTGCTCGTGGAAGGCGGGCTCGTCCTCGTCGGTGAGCGTGCGTGCGGCGCCGACCCCCGCGACGCTGACGACCATCGAGTTCGGCAGCAGGCCGAGCCGGTTCACCACGACGTGGCTGCCGTCGTGGGAGACGACGGTCTCGGCGACGTACCCGCCCTCGGCGTAGACGACCCGCTCGTCCCCGGAGGCGAGGTCGCGGACCACCACGTCCATGTCGACGTCGTTGCGCCGGTTCGTCGAGTAGACCAACGAGGTGCCGGTGACGTCCAGGATGTTGTGCATGTGCGCGGGATCGGCCACCAGCGGCTCGAGGTCGGCCAGCGTGGCCGGGCGGTCGAGCGGCCGCGAGAGGTCGAGGACCGAGAGCTGCATGTGCTCGTCGCCGCCCTCGTCGTGCTCGACGACCACGGCGCGGCGTCCGGGGAGGTAGCGCCCCGAGCAGCGGGACGGCAGGTCGGTCAGGGCCGTGCGGGTCCCGTCGGGATCGATCTCGACCAGCTGCAGGCTGCCGAGGTCGTCGGTGCCGGCGAGCACCCGCCCGTCGCCGTCGATGTCGAAGCCCGCCCACGTGCGGATGTCGAGGAGGTCGCGGACGAGGCGCTGCAGGTCGTCTGGGTCGGGCATGGCTCCGAACGTACAGCGGCTCAGCCGAAGAGCGGCAGCCGGTCGGCAAGGTCGCCCAGAGCGGCGCGCTCGGCCGGGTCCGCCCTGGCCCGTCCGGTGCCGACCAGCGCGTAGCGGACACCGTCCCACTCCGCGGGCGCCGGTCGGCCGAGGAGCCCGTCGAGCACCTGGCGCACCGCGGCCAGTGCCCGGTCGTCGGGTCGGGACGTCAGGACGGGCTCGAGGTCGAGGTGGTGGATCGTGGCCTCCACCGCCAGCGTGTGCAGCAGCGCGCCCACGGTGAGCGTGCGGCCCTGCGTCGTGACCGCGTCGGCGTCGTCGCAGCGGCCGCCGGCGACGAGCACCGCCCGCGCGGTCTCGGTGAACAGGTCGGCGGGACCGCGTGCGGAGGTCCACGCACTGGCCTGGATGCGGGTCCCGCGCAGGCCGTCCCGGGCACCGTCCGTCCCGGGTGTCCAGGATCTCCAGTAGTCGACCTCGTCGGTGTCGCACGGGCCGCTCGCGGGGGTCGCGAGCGCGACCAGTGCCCGCTGGGCGTCCGAGGCCAGGTGCAGGACCAGGTCGCGCACCACCCAGCCCGGCAGCCGTGTCGGGGTCCACCCGGTCTGCTCGTCGAGCTCGACGGCGAGGGCGAGCAGCGGCTCGTAGGCCAGGCGCAGCAGGTCGAGGGGGCGCATCCGTGGTGTCTACCAGACGCGCTGGGGCAAGGCCGCTCCTCTAGTGTCTGAGCGGTGACCGCTGCCTCAGGGACCGACCTGCCCGCCCGCGCCCGCGTCGTCGTCATCGGCGGCGGCGTGATCGGGTGCTCGGTCGCCTACCACCTCGCCCACGCCGGCTGGACCGACGTGCTCCTGCTCGAGCGCGACCGCCTGACGTCCGGCACGACCTGGCACGCGGCCGGCCTGATGACCTGCTTCGGGTCGACGTCGGAGACCTCCACCGCCATCCGGCTGTACTCCCGCGACCTCTACGCCCGGCTCGAGGCGGAGACGGGCCAGTCCACCGGGTTCAAGCCGGTCGGCCTGATCGAGGCGGCAGCCGACGAGGACCGTCTCGAGGAGTACCGCCGGGTGGCGGCGTTCCAGCGGCACCTCGGCCTCGAGGTCGAGGAGATCTCGCCGCGGGAGATGGCCGACCTGTTCCCGTGGGCGAGGACCGACGACCTGCTCGCCGGCTTCCACGTCCCCGGCGACGGCCGGGTCAACCCCGTCGACGTCACCATCGCGCTGGCCAAGGGCGCCCGCGGCTCGGCGTACGCGTCGTCGAGGGCGTCTCCGTCGAGGACGTGCTCACCGACCGCGGGGCCGTCACCGGCGTGCGGGTCCCCGGGAGGCCCGGGCGAGACCGCCGACGTCGAGGCGGAGTACGTCGTCAACTGCGCCGGCATGTGGGCCCGCGAGCTCGGGGCGACGGAACGGCCTGGTCATCCCCAACCAGGCCGCCGAGCACTACTACCTGATCACCGACACCATCGACGGGCTCGACCCCGACGCGCCGGTCTTCGAGGACCCGGCGTCGTACGGCTACTACCGCGAGGAGGGCGGCGGCATGATGGTCGGCCTCTTCGAGCCGCAGGCCGCGCCGTGGCGGGTCGACGGCATCCCGCGCGACTTCTCCTTCGGCACCCTCCCGCCCGACTGGGACCGGATGGCGCCGTTCCTGGAGAAGGCGATGTCGCGCGTCCCGGTCACGCTCGAGGTCGGCGTCCGCACGTTCTTCTGCGGCCCGGAGTCCTTCACCCCCGACCTCTCGCCCGCGGTCGGCGAGGCGCCCGGCATCCGCGGCTACTTCGTCGCGGCGGGCATGAACTCGGTCGGCATCCTGTCGGCCGGCGGCCTCGGCCGCGTGCTGGCGCACTGGATCACCACGGGCCGGCCCGACGTCGACGTCACCGGCTTCAACGTCGACCGGTTCCGGCCGTACCAGGCCGACGACGCCTACCGCGCCGCCCGCACCACCGAGATCCTCGGCACCGTGTACGCCGCGCACACGCCCGGCAAGCAGCTGCACACCGCTCGCGACGCGCTGCTCTCGCCGGTGCACGACCGGCTGGTCGAGCAGGGCGGCTACCTGCGCGAGGTGTCGGGCTGGGAGGGCGCCGACTGGTTCGCCGGCGCCGGCGCCGCGCCGGACGCCGAGCCGACGTGGGGCCGGGCGCCGTGGTTCGCGCAGTGGGAGGCCGAGCACCGCGCCGTCCGCGAGGGCGTCGGGCTGATGGACATGAGCTTCATGGCGAAGTTCCGGGTGCAGGGCGCCGGGCGCCGGCGCGGTGCTCGACCAGGTGTCGGCCGGCGCGGTCAACGGCCGGCACCGAGACCATCACCTACACGCAGTGGCTCGACGAGGACGGGCGCATCGAGGCCGACCTGACCGTGACCAAGCTCGCCGAGGACGACTTCTTCGTGGTCGCCTCCGACACCGCGCACGGTCACACCGTGGCCTGGCTGGGCCGACGACGGCGGCCGGCGCGGACTGCACCGTCACCGACGTCACGGCCGACCTACGGCCAGCTCAACGTGCAGGGCCCGCGCTCGCGCGACGTCCTCGCCGCGCTGACCGACGACCGACCTCTCGACCGAGGCGTTCGGCTTCCGCACGGCGCGGTGGGTCGACGTCGCCGGCGTCGCGCGTGCTGCTGCGCGCGGATCACCTACCTCGGCGAGCTCGGCTACGAGCTCTACGTCCCGGCGGCCGACGCGCTGCGCGTGTACGACGCCGCTGCTGGCCGCCGGGCGCCGCGCACGGTCTGCGGCCGGTCGGCCTCAAGGCGCTGGCGTCGCTGCGGATGGAGAAGGCCTACCGCGACTTCGGCCACGACATCGACAACACCGACTGCCCGCTCGAGGTGGGGCTCGGCTTCGCGCTCGCGCTCGACAAGCCGGGCGGCTTCATCGGCCGCGACGCGGTGCTCGCCCGCAAGGCGGCCAACGCGGCGGCCGGCGGGATGACCCAGCGGCTCGTGCAGGTGCGGGTGCTCGACCCCGAGCCGCTGCTGTTCCACGCCGAGGTCGTGCACCGCGACGGCGTCGCCGGTCGGCTACGTCCGCGCCGCGTCGTACGGCTGGACGCTCGGCGGCGCGGTCGGCCTGGCGATGGTCTCGGGCGGCGGCGAGCCGGTCACGCCGGACTGGCTGCGGCCGGCACCTGGGAGGTCGACGTCGCCGGCGGCGGCACCCGGCCGAGGTGTCGCTGCGGCCGATGTACGACCCGACCTCGGCGCGGGTGCGCGTCTGAGCCGACCCGCTCCAGGCGCGTCGACGTGCCTGCCGGTGCGTGGCCGGGCGCGGGTGTGGGTACGGGCGGCGCATGGACACCGAGATCACGCCTGACCGTCGACGGCGACCGAGCACGCGCTGGCGGTCGACACCCGGACGACGCTGCTCGACGCGCTGCGCGAGCGGCTCGGCGTCACCTCGCCCAAGAAGGGCTGCGACCACGGCCAGTGCGGCTCGTGCACGGTGCTGCTCGACGGCCGGCGGCACCTGACCTGCCTGGCCCTCGCCGTCGCCTACGACGGCGCCGAGGTCGTCACCGCCGCCGGGCTCGGCGCGGACGGCGAGCCTGCACCCGGTGCAGCAGGCGTTCCTCGACCACGACGGCTACCAGTGCGGCTACTGCACGCCGGGCCAGGTGTGCTCGGCGGTCGGCGTGCTCGACGAGGTCGAAGCAGGGCCACCCCAGCCACGTCACCGAGGACCTCGAGGGCGACGTCGACGCTGACCGACGACGAGATCCGCGAGCGGATGAGCGGCAACCTGTGCCGGTGCGGCGCCTACCCCGGCATCCTCGCCGCCGTGCGCGAGGCGGCCGCGCGCGATGAGGGCGCTTCGAGCTACGTCCGCGCCGACGGACGCCGCCGACGCGGTCGCGGCCGTCGCCGGCCGACCCGGACGCCCGCTTCCTCGCCGGCGGCACCAACCTCGTCGACCACCTCAAGCTGGGGGTGGCCGCGCCCCGGCCTGCTGGTCGACGTCAGCCGGCTGCCGCTCGACCACGTCGAGGAGTACGACGACGCGAGCGGCCGGGCTGCGGGTCGGCGCCAACGTCCGCAACAGCGACCTCGCCGCGCACCCGGTCGTGCGGCCCGACTTCCCGGTCGTCGCGCGCGCGCTGCTCGCCGGAGCCTCGGGCCAGATCCGCAACCAGGCCACGACCGGCGGCAACCTGCTGCAGCGCACCCGCTGCGTCTACTTCCAGGACGTCACCACCCCGTGCAACAAGCGCGAGCCCGGCACCGGCTGCTCCGCGCTCGAGGGCTACGGCCGCTACAACGCGATCCTGGGCGCCAGCGCCCGAGCTGCGTCGCCACCCACCCCTCCGACCTCGCCGTCGCCCTGGCCGCGCGTCGACGCCACGCGTCGTGGTCCTCGGGCCCGACGGCGAGCGACGGGTGCCGTTCGCCGACCTGCACCGGCTGCCGGGCGACCGGCCCGAGCGACGACACCACGCTCGCGCACGGCGAGCTGATCACGGCCGTCGAGCTGCCCGCGCACCGGCGCTGCGGCCGTGCTCGACCTACTACAAGGTCCGCGACCGGGCGTCGTACGCCTTCGCGCTGGTCTCGGTCGCCGCCGCGCTCGACCTCGAGGACGGCGCCGTGCGCGACGTCCGGATCGCCTGGGGCGGCGTGGCCCACAAGCCCTGGCGCGCCGACGCGGGCCGAGGCGGCGCTGCGCGGGCAGCACGCTCGACCGAGGACGCCGTCCGCGCGGCGGTCGACGCCGAGCTCGCCGCGGCCGACGACCGAGCGACGAGCACGGCCTACAAGGTGCCGATGCTGCGCAACGCGACGGCGCTGCACGCTCGCTGCGCCTCGCCGAGGAGGCGATCGCGATGACCGAGCAGGCCACCGACCCGCTGCGCGGTCCGCGCCGATGGGCACCCACCTCGACCGCGTCGACGGGCTCGAGAAGGTCACCGGCCGGGCGGCGTACGCCGTCGAGCACGGCGCGGCGACGGGGTCGGCCGACCCGCTGCACCTCGTGGCTGGTGCACGTCGACGGTCGCCCGGGGCCGGGTGCGCGCGTCGACGCCGTGCGGCCGCTCTGCCCACCCCGGCGTCGTGTCGGTGCTCGACCACACCAGCGCGCCCCGGCTGGCCGACACCGAGGACCGCGAGCTCGCGATCCTGCAGGACGACCGCGGTCGGCTTCCGCGGCCAGATCGTCGCGCTGGTGCTGGCCGAGACGTCCGAGGCGGCCCGCGAGGGCGCGGCGCCTGGTCGAGGTGACCTACGACGCAGGAGCCGCACGAGGCCGAGCTGCGCGAGGACAACGCGACCTACCGCCCCGACAAGGTCAACCCGGCATGGAGACCGACACCGACGAGGGCGACGTCGACGCCGCGCTGCGCCGAGGCGGACGTCGTCGTCGACGCGACCTACCGGACGCCCTACGAGCACAACAACCCGATGGAGCCGCACGCCGACGATCGCGCTGGTGGGCCGAGCACGACGGCCGCGCGGTGCTGTCGATGTTCGACTCCACCCAGGGCGTGCACGGCGTCGTCGCGACGCTCGCGCCGATGCTCGGGCCTCGAGCCCGAGCAGGTGCGGGTGCGGGCGCCGTACGTCGGCGGCGGCTTCGGCAGCAAGGGGCAGGCCCACGCGCACGTGGTGGCCGCGGCGCTCGCCGCGCGCACGACCGACGGCCGCCCGGTGCGGCTGGCGGTGACCCGGCAGCAGATGTTCGCGCTCACCGGCTACCGCACCGCGACCATCTCGCGGGTCCGGCTCGGCGCCGACGGCCGACGGCCGGCTGACGGCGATCGAGCACGCCGTCGCTGGAGCAGACCTCGGCGATCAAGGAGTTCGCCGAGCAGACCGCCGTCGCCGACCCGGATGATGTACGCCGCCCCGAACCGCCGCACCAGCCACCGGCTGGCCCGGCTCGACGTGGCCGTGCCGTCGTGGATGCGGGCGCCCGGCGAGATGCCGGGGATGTTCGCCCACGAGGTGGCGATGGACGAGCTGGCCGTGGCCTGCGGCCTCGACCCGGTCGAGCTGCGCGTGCGCAACGAGCCCGACCTCGACCCCGAGACCGGCAAGCCGTTCAACGACCGGCGGCTGGTCGACTGCCTGCGCCGCGGGGCCGAGCGCTTCGGCTGGGCCGACCGGCCGGCCGAGGCCGCGGGCGACCCGCGACGGCGACTGGTGGGTCGGCACCGGGGTCGCGTCGGCGACGTACCCGGCCATGAAGATGCCGGGCAACGCCGCCCGGGTGCGCTCGCTCGACGGCGGCCGCTACGCCGTCGCGATCGGCGCCGTCGACATCGGCACCGGCGCGCGCACGGTGCTGACCCAGATCGCCGCCGACGCCCTCGGCGTCGAGCCCGGCGGCGATCGACCTGGCCATCGCCGACACCGCGCTGCCGGCGGCGACCGGTCGCCGGCGGGTCGTCCGGCACCAGCTCGTGGGGCACGCGCGATCGTCGCCGCCGCGCAGCGGTTCCGCGCCGACCACGGCGACGTCGCCCGACCCGGGCGTGGAGACGACGGCCTCGGCCGCCGACGACCCGGCACGCCGACGAGCTACGCCCTGCACTCCTTCGGCGCCGTCTTCGCCGAGGTGCGGGTGCACCGGTGGACCGGCGAGGTGCGGGTGCCGCGGCTGCTACGGCGTCTACTCGGTCGGTCGCGTCGTCAACCCGATGACCGCGCAGTCGCAGCTCGTCGGCGGGCTGGTGATGGGTCTGTCCGCGGGCTGTTCGAGGACGGCGTACCGCGACCCGCGCTTCGGGCACGTCGTCACCCAGGACCTCGCGACCTACCACGTCGCCTCGCACGCCGACGTCCTCGACGTCGACGCCGAGTGGCTCGAGGAGTCCGACGAGGCGTTCACCCCGATGGGGTCGCGCGGCATCGGCGAGATCGGCATCGTCGGCACGGCTGCCGCCGTGGCCAACGCCGCCTACCACGCCACCGGCGTACGCGTGCGCTCGCTGCCGCTGACCGCGGACCTGTTCCTGGAGTGAGCGAGCACGCCTCGCCTCTCGGGAACCGGTCAGGATTCGAGAAGCCATCGCCCGCGAGGCGTCCTAGATTGAGGCCATGGCTACCGACAAGACGACCAACGCATCCGACTCCGGCTTCTCCGAGGACGAGCTGGCTGCCATGAAGCAACGCGCCGCCGAGCTCCGTGCGGAGAAGGGCGGCGCGAAGAAGGCCGAGGCGGCCGAGGCCTGCGTCGAGGCGATCACCGCGCTGCCGCAGCCCGACCGCGGTCTCGCCGAGGCGATCCACCGCATCGTGCTCGACGTCGCTCCCGGGCTGGACCCGAAGACGTGGTACGGCTTCCCGTCCTACGCCCGCGACGGCAAGGTCGTCGTGTTCTTCAAGCCCGCCTCGAAGTTCACCTCCCGCTACGCCACCCTCGGGTTCGAGGAGGCCGCCCGGCTCGACGACGGGGCGATGTGGGTGACGTCGTACGCCGTGACCGAGATCGGCGCGGACGAGGAGAGGCTGATCCGCGAGCTCGTCGAGAAGGCGGCGGGCTGACGGCAGGTCAGGAGTCCTGGCGGGGCGGTCGGTAGAGCTGCTCCACGGCGGCCTCGATGTCCTCGTCGCGCTGCTCGACCGGCTCGACGTACAACCGCGTCGAGGCGATCTGCCCGTCGCGGATGGTGGCGACGAGGACGCCCCGCATGGCGAAGACCGCGCCGTCGCCGTGGTGACCGTGCCAGGAGACCTCGCCCCACTCGACGGCTCCGTCGCGACAGACGGCCAGGAGCTCCGCCCGGAAGTCCGGGACGCCGGCGAAGACCGATGACCAGTTCTCCCGGACCTGGGCCCGTCCCGAGAACTCGCGGCCCGGATGGGCCGGCTGGTCGCTCCGGTAGTCGTCCGCGAAGTACGACGCGAAGAGCTCGACGTCGTGGGCGTTCTGTGCCGCGGTGATCCGCTCCAGGACGGTGTGCATGACGTCGAACCTAGGGGGAAGCGGGCATCGATGACATCCCCCCGCGCGCGGATCGTCGGCGCTCGACAGGCGGGTGATCGCGCGGGACCTGGGTACGGCGCCCGCATGGACAACGACAAGATCGAAGCGATCCAGAACGTCGTGGACCGGGTCTCCTCCTACCAGGACGGAGCCCCGGAGGGCACCGTCGAGAGCGAGCTGCGCAGCGGCCTCGCCCAGGCGGGCGTCGACCTGCAGGACCACGAGGTCAGCGCACTCACCTCCGCCATCGAGGGCGACCCCGGCGGGGTCGCGGTCGGGGACGTGCTCGGGTGAGCGTCGAGCGGTTCGCCTTCGACTGGGACCCGCTCTACCGACCGGCCGGCGCGGTCTTCGGGATCACGCGGTGGACCGCGCACGTCGGCGTCAGCCCGTCGGAGCTGCTCGTGCGATTCGGACCGTGGTCCCTGCGCTCGGCCCTGACCAACGTCGTCGGCGTGGAGCGCAGCGGCGGCTTCGCGTTCGTGAAGACCGCCGGTCCACCCCATCTGTCCCTGGCTGATCGCGGTGTCAGCTTCGCCACCAACGCCAGGCAGGGAGTGTGCGTGAGGTTCCGCGAGCCCGTGAAGGGGATCGACCCGACAGGCCGGATCCGGCATCCAGCTGCCACGCTCACCGTCGGCGACACCGGAGGGCTGGCCCGGGCGCTCGGCTTCACGCTCGACCCGTAGGCCTCCCGGCGGCGCCAGGCCGCCAGCAGACCACCGAGGAGGACCCCGGCCGGGTCGACCTCGTCCGCCGCGCCAGCACGGCACACCCTCGCAAGCGCCCTCGGCATCGAGGAGGAGTCCTGTCCTCACATCAGTGGCATCCCGGGCGCTCTCGGGGAGTTCGGGTCGAAGTGCCCCCGGTTCGGGTATCGGGAAGGTAAAGTCCCGTTCCTGAGCGGGTGCACCGGTCGACCGCTCGCGTTGCAGTTCGAGCCAACTCGGGTGTGCCGGCGAGCCATGTGACGGAGGTCTGCTGTGGTCGGGAGCCGCTGGACCAAGGCGCTGGTCGTCGCGGCCGTGATCGAGATCGGGCTGTTCGTCGTCGAGGACTGGTTCCGGGTGGCGCCGTCGACAGGGACCTGGGGCGCGGTCCTGACGGCCATCGGTGTCGTGGCGCACCTGGTGCTGGCCGTCGCGATCGTCGCCCTGGTGCGGCTGGTGCTCCGGGAGCGGCGGACGCAGCACCACGAGCGTCAGGTCCTCTCCGCGATGGAGGGACTCTCCTCGGACTGGCTGTGGGAGGCCGACGTCGATCTTCGGGTGACGTACTCGTCCTCCGGCGTCGAGCGTCTCCTCGGCTACCTGCCCGGCGACATCGTCGGCACCTCCATGGTCGACCTCCTGTTCGACCGCGGGCGCGCCGACGAGCTCCGGCAGGAGGTCACCGGTCCGGGTGCTCTGAGCCCGCTGTCCGGGAACGCGGAGATCGAGTGGAAGCACCGCGAGGGGCATCCGGTCGTGCTCACCGGGTCCGCCGCAGCACTGGTCGGACCCGACGGCCGCCTCGTCGGCCATCGCGGCGTCCGCCGATGGGTCGGGGCGTCGCCCGACTTCTCGGACCTGACCGCCACCATGCACCGCAACGTCTCGTCGACGATCGCCCAGCACGCCGTCGACATCGCCCTGCAGCCCATCGTCAGCCTCTCCACGCAACGGCTGACGGGCGTCGAGGCCCTGGCACGCTTCCGTGACGGGCGCGGTCCCGACGTGTGGTTCCGCGAGGCCCGGGAGAGCGGACTGACCGTCGCGCTCGACCGGCTGTGCTTCGAGGCCGCCCTGGACCGGCTGGCCGAGGTGCCGCCCACCGCCTACCTGTCGGTCAACGCCAGCCCCGACCTGCTGCTGGATCCGAGCTTCCCCCTGGTCGTGCCCGACCGCGCGGACCTGCGCAGGGTGGTCGTGGAGATCACCGAGCACCACCAGGTGCAGGACTACGACAGGTTGCGGGCGGTGCTCGGACCGCTGCGCGAGCGCGGGCTGAGGATCGCGGTGGACGACACCGGCGCCGGCTACGCCTCGATGACCCACATCCTGCGGCTGCGACCCGACATCATCAAGCTGGACCGTGAGCTGTTGACCGACCTCGAGCTCGAGCCGGCCCGCCGCTCGTTGATCACGGCGCTGGTCCTCCTCGCCCTCGACCTCGACGCCGACGTCACCGCCGAGGGCGTCGAGACCGCGACGCAGCTCGCGACCCTCGCGACGCTCGGCGCGGACAGCGCACAGGGCTTCCTGCTCGCGCGACCCAGCACCCTGCCCGACGACTGGAGCGCGTGGGAGACCCGCCGGTGGATCCCCGGGCAGCGACAGCAGCCCGTGCGCTCCTCCTGACGCGACCCGGGACGAGCGGGTGGTCCTAGCCGTGGTCCCGGAGCCACGACCGCTCGGGCGGCGCCGGGCTCGAGGCGCGGTCGTCCGATGGGAGCGTGCAGTCGTCCGATCGACGGCAGCGCGATCGAGGTCCACCGTCGGAGGATCGAGACGCTCCGCACCACCGCACTCGACTCCGAGGAGATCCCGATGCTCATCGCCGTTCTCGACCTCCGCACCGCCACGACCGACCGGCACCTCGCCCTGGCCCAGCTCGACAGCGAGCGCGACGAGATCCGAGCCATGCCCGGCAACCTCGACTTCCGTGTGTATGCCGCACGCGAGGACGACGAAGGCGTCGTGGTGCTCCACGAGTGGGCCGACGAGCCGTCCTTCGCCGGCTACCTCGCCTCCGATGCCTTCACCCGGTCCGGCACGGTGCTGCGGCCGTTGCTGACCGCGCCTCCGGTGAGTCGCCGTTTCCGGGCCTCGCTCCTGGAGACGGTCTGACCCGCACCGGCACTAGGGTGAGGCCGTGCGAGGCGGCGTGGGGCGCGAGGCGTTCGCGTTCGCGCGGGACTTCGCGGCCGCCCCGACCTCCGAGCTCTGCGTCGACCGGCACTACCTGCTCTGCATGTCCCGCGGAGCAGTGCGCCTGGAGTCACACGGCACCTCATGGGTGCTGCCTCCCTCGAGGGCAGCCCTCATCACGGCCGGTGAGCCGATCCAGGTCGCCATACCGAAGCCGGTGACGACGTCGTCGGTGCTGTTCGACCCGGGCTTCGCGCCGGAGCCGCCGGCCGCGCTGACCGTCTTCGACCTCAGCCCGCTGGCCCGGGCGCTCGTCTCGGAGTGCGTGGCCTGGCCCGACGCCCCCGAGCCGCTCCCGCCCTACGCGCACAGCCTGTTCGGTGCGCTGGCGGCCGTGGCGTGGCGGCTGGCGGAGGACCCGAGCCCGGTCACCGTTCCCGCCGGTCGGTCGCCCGAGCTGCGACGCGCCCTCGCCCTGACCGGCGAACGGCTGGCCCAGGACGTGCGGTTCGAGGACATCGCCGGCGAGGTCGGCCTGGCTCCGCGGTCACTGGCTCGCCGGTTCGAGGACGAGGCCGGGATGACCTGGCGTGCGGTGCTCCGACGGATGCGCGTGGTGCGCGCCGTCGAGGAGCTCGCAGCGGGGGAGGACTCCGTCACGACCATCGCGCTGTCGGTCGGGTACACCTCGCTGTCCGCGTTCAACACCGCGTTCCGCGACCTCACCGGTCGCACGCCGACGGAGTACCGCGCGACCTTCCGTCCGTGAGCCGTCCGGAGCGATGGGTGGCGGGGTGGCCGAGGTCACGGTGCCTGTCGCAATCATCACGGTCCCGGCGGTGTTGTGACGGGTATCCCCTCCCGAAAGGAAGACTCCGTGCTGTCCACCCTGCGCAGGACCCCCTTCTGGGCACAGATCGTCGGCGGACTGCTGCTCGGCGTCGTGCTCGGTCTCGTGGCCCGGAGCTACGACGTCGCCTGGCTCTCCACCACGCTGACCACCGTCGGCAGCATCTTCGTCGGCCTCCTCAAGGCAGCGGTGCCGCCGCTGGTGTTCGCCGCCATCGTGGTGAGCATCGCGAACCTCCGGCAGGTCGCCAACGCCGCGCGGCTGGCCCGGCAGACCGTGCTCTGGTTCATGATCACCTCGCTGATCGCGGTGGCGATCGGCATCGGGCTCGGCCTGCTCACGAACCCCGGGCGGTCCGCGGACGTCTCGACCGCCGGTGCGACGTACGACGGCAGCACCGGCTCGTGGCTGGACTTCCTGACCGGGCTCGTGCCCGCGAACTTCCTGGGGCTGTCGGTCGGCGACGACGGCGCCTCGTTCAACGTCCTTCAGATCGTGGTCCTCGCGCTGGTGCTGGGCGCCGCGACGCTCAAGGTCGGCGAGAAGGCCGAGCCCTTCCTGGGCTTCATGCGCTCGGCGCTCGCCGTCATCCAGCAGGTGCTGTGGTGGATCATCAAGCTCTCGCCGCTCGGCACCCTCGGCCTGATCGGCTCGGCGGTGGCGACGTACGGCTGGGACCTCGTCTCCCCTCTCGCCACCTTCACCGCCGCCGTGTACGTCGGCTGCGCGCTGGTGATGTTCGTGGTCTACCCGGTCCTGCTGCGGGCCAACGGCCTCTCGCCCGTCAAGTTCTTCACGGGCGCCTGGCCGGCCATCCAGCTCGCGTTCGTGTCGCGCTCCTCGGTCGGCACGATGCCGCTGACCCAGCAGGTGACCACGCGCAACCTCGGCGTGCCGATGGAGTACGCCTCCTTCGCGGTGCCGCTGGGCTCGACCACCAAGATGGACGGCTGCGCCGCGATCTACCCCGCGCTCGCGGCCATCACCGTCGCGCAGATCTTCGGTGTGCCGCTGGGTCTGCAGGACTACCTGCTCATCGCCTTCGTGTCCGTGATCGGCTCGGCCGCGACGGCCGGCCTGACCGGCGCGGTGGTGATGCTCACGCTGACTCTGTCCACGCTCGGCCTGCCCCTGGAGGGCGTGGCGCTGCTGCTCGCGATCGACCCGATCCTCGACATGATGCGCACCGCGACCAACGTCGCCGGCCAGGCGCTCGTGCCGACCATCGTCGCCAAGCGCGAGGGCATCCTGGACCGGGACGTCTACGACGCCCCGCGCCGGGGCGACGTGCTCGGTGCCGACAGCGAGGACCGGGCCACGGAGCCGTCGGTGCCCGTCGGGGCAGGCGTCTGACCGCACCTCTGGTCATGAAGCGATGGTGCTAGTACGATTAGCACCATGCAGTGGACGATCGATCACTCCTCGCCGCAGCGCCTGCACGACCAGGTGGCCGCCTCGGTCGTGCGGGGGCTGCACTCCGGCGAGCTCCCCGTCGGCGAGCAGCTGCCGCCGGCGGCCGAGCTGGCCGCGGCCCTCTCGGTGGACCGCAACACGGTGCTGGCCGCCTACCGGCAGCTCCGCGACGCGGGCGTCCTCGAGTTCCGTCGCGGACGAGGTGCCCGCATCGCGGCCGGCCCGAGCCGAGCGACCTCGGCCCGGTCCGTGACGCCGTCCGGGCGACGATCGACCTCGCCCGCAGCTACGGCCTGGATACCCCCGATGTCATCACCCTCGTCAAGGAGATGTCATGACCGCGACCGTCTACACCGGACGGGAGACCAACTGGACGAGCGTGATCCTCAGCGGGCTCCTGCTGGTTCCGCTGGTCGGGCTCGCCGGCACCGACCTCGACACGACCGTCGTCGTCGTGCCGGTGCTGCTCTCCTCGGCGTGCTGGCCGAGGTGATGACCGCGTCCGACGTGCGCGTCACGTGCGGCACGCAGGGCGTCAGCGTGCACTGGGGGCTGGTCGGCTGGCCCCGGGTGGCCTACGCGCTCGATGACATCGCCGACGCCTCCGTCGTCGACATCCCCTGGTGGGCGGTGAGCTTCGGCTTCTGGTGGACGCCGTGGCGGACCGTGTGCACCGTGCGGAGCGGCCCGGCCCTGCGCCTGCTACTGCGCAGCGGCCGGACCGTCACCGTGACCGTGCCCGACCCGCACGCAGCGCTGGCCGCCCTGCGCAGCGCCACCGCGACCCGCGAGGCAGGATGACGCCATGACCTCCGCAGCGACCCCGCCGGCCCGTCGAGCAGTCCTCGTCACCGGTGGCTCCCGCGGCATCGGCGCGGCGATCGCCCGCGCCTTCGCCGACCAGGGCGACCGGGTCGCGGTCCACCACGGCTCGTCGGCCGAGAGGGCCGAGGCGGTCCGTGGGGCGCTGCCCGGTGAGGGACACGTCGTCGTGCAGGCGGACCTGACCCGCCCCGACGAGGTCCGGCACGCCGTCGACACCGCCGCCGAGCGGCTCGGGCGCCTCGACGTGCTCGTCAACAACGCAGGTGTCTTCGTGGCGCACCCGCCGCTGTCGACGTCGTACGACGACTGGCAGGACGCCTGGACGCAGACCCTCGCCACCAACCTCACGGGTGCCGCCAACGCCACGTTCTGCGCGATCCCGCACCTGCGCGCCGCCGGGGGTGGCGCGGTCGTCAACGTGTCGAGCCGGGGCGCGTTCCGAGGGGAGCCGAACTGCCCGGCCTACGCCGCCTCCAAGGCCGGGATGAACGCCTTCGGGCAGTCGATGGCACTGGTCCTGGCGCCGCACGACATCTCGGTGGGCACCGTGGCGCCCGGGTTCGTGCAGACCGAGATGGCGCGCGAGGTCCTCGACGGCGAGGGCGGCGACGCGGTGCGCGCCCAGTCGCCGTACGGCCGGGTGGCGCGTCCCGAGGAGGTGGCCGCTGCCGTGCTGTGGCTCGCCTCGCCGGGTGCCCGCTTCTCCACGGGCACGATCATCGACGTGAACGGCGCGTCCTACCTGCGCAGCTGACCCGGCCGACCGCTCACGTCAGCCGACGGGTGCGACCTGGCGCCGGGTGCCGAGCTCGCGACCGTCCGCGTCGAGGAAGGTCAGGGTGACCGCGGCGGCGTCGCTCGCCTCGGGGATCGCCGCGCCGTAGCCGTGGGAGTCGGCGCGCAGGGGGAGCGTCCTGTCGACGCCGGTGCCCTGCACGCGCACGCGGACCGCCTGCCGGTAGGGCGAGACGCCGTACACGATGGGACCGTCGGTGTCCTTGAAGAACCCGCCGAGCTGCTCGGGTCGCGTCAGCGGCTCGGTGGACCGGGCGTCGGGGGTGAGGACCTCTCCGCCGCAGCCGTACTCCAGCTCGCTGCGGGTGGGCGTGCCCCGCCCGTCCCAGACGCCGTCGCTGGAGGCGTAGCAGACCGTGCCGGACGACGACGTCGCCACCCAGATCGCGAAGATGCCGTCGGGGATGGCGAACTGGGCGACCAGCTCGGGGTCGTCGAGCCTGCCGAGGCCGTTGCCCGTGGTGTTGGGCTGGGTGCTGAAGTCCAGGATGGCGTCGCGCACGGCCTCGACCGGCCCGCCCACGGCCACCGCGGTGCCGGCGGTCACGGTGACCAGGCCCGCGGCCACGGCGGCAGTGACGCGGCCGCGGCCGCGTCGCCACCACGGTGCCGCTGGGGACCGGGTGCGACCCGGCTCGTGCGCTAGGATCCGGACCAGGGTGGTGTCCGACCACTGCGGTTCGAACGGCTCGGGGGCGGGCGCGATCGCGGTGATGGTGTCGTGCTGCGTCATCGGTGGTCACCTTCGTTCAGGGTCGTGGTCGCTGTCGCGAGCAGCCGCGGGGCGGTGCTCGGACCGAGCGCGGTGCGCGCCCGGTGCAGGCGGACCCGCAAGGCCCCGGCACGCACGCCGAGGACGCTCGCCGCCTCGTCGCCGGTGAGTCCGTCCCAGGTCACGAGCAGGAGCGCCTCGCGCTGGTCCTCGGGCAGTCCCGCGAGCGCCTCGAGCGCGGCCATCCGCTCGGTAGCGAGGACGCCCGCGTCCGCGGCCGAGCAGGCTGCGGAGTCCAGCAGCACCAGCCGGTCGTGCAGGGCCGCCCTGCGGCCCGCCGCGCGGCGGTGGTTGCCGATCACCTTGCGGGCGGCGCCGACCAGCCACGCGATCGGTGGACGCGGTACGTCGTCCCACCGGCGCCAGGCCTGCAGGAAGGTCTCGGCCACGACGTCCTGGGCCTCCTCGGCGCCCACGTGGCGGCGCGCGTAGGCGGCCACCCGTGGCCCGTCGTGCTCCCAGGCACGGGTGAACTCGAGGACGTCGTCCGGTGTGCTCATGTGGGAGAAGTGTCCGCCCGACCCCGCCGTGTTACCGGTGTGGCCCGCCCCTCGCCGTCCCGCACGGCCACCCCGCCACGACGCCACGCGGGGCCGGGTGATGGCATGAGGGGCGTGACGACCACCGGGCGCGACGAGGCAGGCCCGCCGTGACGCGGATCCTGGCCATCGACCAGGGGACCTCGGGGACCAAGGCGATCATGGTCGACGCCGACGGGACGGTGCTGTCGCTCGCCGAGACCTCGCTGCAGCCGCGCTACCTCCCCGCGGGCGGCGTCGAGCAGGACCCCGAGGAGCTCTGGCAGTCGGTCGTGGGTGCCGGCCAGAGGGCCGTCGCCGAGGCCGGCGTCGCCCCCGACGCCGTGTCGCTGGCCAACCAGGGAGAGACGGTCCTGGCCTGGGACCGCGCGACCGGCAGGCCCCTCACACAGGCGCTCGTGTGGCAGGACCGGAGGGCCGAGGGGCTCTGCGCCAGCCTGTCGCAGCACGCCGACGCGATCGCCGGGCGCACCGGCCTGGTCCTCGACCCCTACTTCTCCGCGCCCAAGATGCGATGGCTGCGCGACCACCTGACCCGGGACGGCGTGGTCACCACCACCGACACCTGGCTGGTGCACCGGCTCTGCGGTGCCTTCGTCACCGACACCTCCACGGCGAGCCGGTCGCTGCTGGTCGACATCGACACCGCCGCGTGGTCGCCGGAGATGGTCGACCTCTTCGGCCTCGGCGACGAGGACCTGCCCGCCCTCGTCCACAGCGACCACGTGGTGGGGGAGACCGACCTGTTCGGGCCGTCCGTGCCGGTGTGCGGCCTCGTCGTGGACCAGCAGGCAGCCCTGCTGGCCGAGGCCTGCCTGGAGCCGGGGACGGCCAAGTGCACCTTCGGGACGGGCGCGTTCCTGCTCGCCCAGCTCGGGTCGGAGGCGGTCCGGTCCACCGGAGGGCTCACCACGTCGGTGGCCTGGACGCTGCGCGACCGCACGTCGTACTGCGTCGACGGACAGGTCTACACAGCCGCCTCCGCCGTGCGCTGGGCCGTGGAGCTCGGCCTGGTCGGCTCGGCCGCCGAGCTGGACACCGTCGCCGCGGCCGACAGCGAGGGCGTCGTGTGCGTGCCGGCCCTGGCCGGCCTCGCGGCGCCGTGGTGGGACGCCCAGGCGACCGCCAGCTTCACCGGGATGACGTTGAGCTCCACCCGCGGTCACCTCGTGCGTGCCCTGCTCGAGGGGGTGGCGGCCCAGGTGGCCTCGCTGACCGCCCTGGTCGCCCGCGACCTCGGGGCACCCCTGACGCGGCTGCGGGTCGACGGCGGCCTGACCCGCTCGGCGACCCTGATGCAGGCCACGGCAGACCTGACCCAGATGCCGGTCGACGTGTACCCCTCCTCGCACGCGACCCCGCTCGGCGCCGCGGCCTGTGCACGGCTCGCGCTCGACGAGGACCTCGCGGTCGGGGACGCCGTGGGCGGCTGGACGGCCACGATGTCCTTCGAGCCCCGCTGGGGGCGGGACCGGGCGGCGGAGTTCCTCACGACGTGGACCACCGCCGCGACCCACTCGCTCAGCAAGGAGACCCGAGCATGAGCAGGGAGGAGCCCCTCGTCACGGTCGACGTGGCTGTGATCGGCGCCGGCATCGTCGGCGCCGCGATCGCCCGCGACCTGGCCGGCACCCACCTGAGTGTCGCCCTCGTCGAGGCCCGCGGCGACGTCGGCGACGGCACGAGCAAGGCGAACACGGCCATCCTGCACACCGGCTTCGACGCCACGCCCGGCACGCTCGAGTCGCGGCTCGTCGCCCGCGGCCACGACCTCCTCGGTGCGTACGCCGAGCAGACCGGCATACCCGTCGAGCGCACGGGTGCGCTGCTGGTCGCCTGGAGCCAGGAGGAGCTCGACGCCCTGCCGGGGTTGAAGGAGAAGGCCGAGAAGAACGGCTACGCGCACTGCGAGGTCGTCGACGCCGACCACGTGTACGCCACCGTGCCCGACCTGGGGGAGGGGGCCCTCGGCGGCCTGACGGTGCCCGACGAGGCGATCACCTGCACCTGGACGACCAACCTCGCGCTGGCCACCGACGCCGTACGACGCGGGGCGGTCCTGCTCCGGGACGCGCGGGTCACCGGCGTCACCGCGGACGGCGGGCGCACCCTGCTCTCGACGGCCCGCGGCGACGTGTCGGCCCGGTGGGTCGTCAACGCGGCCGGGCTCGGGGCCGACACCGTCGACCGGCTCTTCGGGCACGAGCGCTTCACCGTCACCCCACGACGCGGCGAGCTGTTCGTCTTCGACAAGCTGGCCCGGCCCAAGGTCCCGGTCATCGTGCTGCCGGTCCCCTCGAAGCTCGGCAAGGGCGTCCTGGTCAGCCCGACGATCTACGGCAACGTGATGCTCGGACCGACGGCGGAGGACCTGCAGGACCGCACGGCGACCGGCACCTCCGAGGCCGGCTTCGACTTCCTGCTGTCCAAGGGCGAGCGGCTGATGCCCTCGCTGCTGGAGGAGGAGGTCACCGCGTCGTACGCCGGACTGCGCGCGGCGATCGACCACGGCGACTACCTCGTCGACGTCGACCCCGCGCAGAGGTACCTCCTCGTCGGCGGCGTCCGCTCCACCGGCCTGACCTCGGGGATGGCGATCGCCGAGCACGTCCTCGGCCTGCTCGCCGACGCCGGACTCGACCTGAGCCCGCGCGACGACCTGCCGCCGCCGCCGGTGATGCCCAACCTCGGCGAGGCCGGGGTGCGCGCCTATCAGGACGCCGCCAGGATCGCCGACGACCCGGACTACGGCCGCATCGTCTGCTTCTGCGAGCGGGCCACCGCCGGCGAGATCCGCGACGCGTTCGCCTCCACCATCCCGCCCGCCGACCTCGACGGGCTCCGGCGCCGCACGCGAGCCATGAACGGACGGTGCCAGGGCTTCTACTGCGGTGCCGACGTCACCGCCCGGCTGTGCGCCCACCAGGAAGCGCAGGCGACCCGATGAGCGGCTCGGAGGGCGGGCTGCCCGTCGAGCGGGTCGCCGTCGCG
Source organism: uncultured Actinomycetota bacterium (assembly GCA_963781745.1). Taxonomy (GTDB): domain Bacteria; phylum Actinomycetota; class Actinomycetes; order Propionibacteriales; family Nocardioidaceae; genus Nocardioides_B. Next base: position 53,916 of record CAWAHH010000017.1, read on the forward strand.
GTGGTCGGGGGCGGCCCCTCGGGACTCACCGCCGCCGCGGCGCTCGCGGACGCGCTGCCCGGCGAGGTCCGGGTGATCGAGCGTGAGCGCGAGACCGGCGGGATCCCCCGGCACAGCGACCATCCGGGCTACGGCCTCCGCGACCTGCGCAGGTTCGTCTCCGGGCCGGCGTACGCGCGCCGCCTGACCGGCAGCGCCCGTGACGCCGGTGCGGTGCTCGAGACCGAGGCGCAGGTGACCGGCTGGGACGGCCCCCGCCGGCTGGTGGTCACCTCGCCGCGGGGGCGTCGGGTCGTCGAGGCGGACGCGGTCGTGCTGGCCACCGGGGCTCGCGAGCGGCCCCGTCCGGCACGACGCATCCCCGGCGACCGGCCCGAGGGCGTCTACACCACGGGCCAGCTGCAGAACCTCGTCCACCTGCACCACCGCGAGGTCGGGACGCGGGCGGTCGTGGTCGGCGCCGAGCTGGTGAGCTGGTCCGCGGCGATGACCCTGCGGGAGGCCGGCTGCGAGGTGGTCGCGATGACGAGCACCTACCCGAGATCCGAGGCCCACCTCGCCTTCCGGGCCTTCGGGCGGTTCGTGCTCGGCGTCCCGGTGATGCCCCGGACCCGGCTCGTCCGCATCGACGGCAGGCACCGGGTGGAGGCCGTCGAGCTCGAGGACCTCGACACCGGCGTACGACGTCGGGTGGCCTGCGACACCGTGGTCACGACCGGTGACTGGATCCCCGACCACGAGCTGGTCCGCCTCGGGGGCCTCGAGCTCGACCCCGCCACCCGCGGCCCGGTCGTGGACAGTGCGCTGCGCACCTCCTCGGACGGGGTGTTCGCGGTCGGCAACCTGGTCCACCCGGTCGACACCGCCGACGGCGCCGCCCTCGACGGTCGGCACGTCGTCGCGGGCGTGCAGCGCTGGCTCGGCGCCGCCGACGAGCGCCCGGCGCCCCTGCGGGTCACCGCGGCAGCGCCGCTGCGCTGGGTCACCCCGCAGCTCGTCGACCTCGCCGTCCCCGGCCCCCGCGGTCACCTGCTCCTGTGGTGCGACGAGCTCCACCGGCTGCCCGTCGTCCTCGCTCGTCAGGGCGGGGTTGTCCTCGCCCGGCGGCGGGTGCCGTGGCCGGCCGCACCCGGCCGGATCTTCCGGGTGCCGTGGGACCTCGTGGAGTCGGCCGACCCTGCCGGCGGGGAGATCGTCCTCGAGCTGGCACGCTGATCCACGAGGAAGTCGGACGGGCGGCTCAACCTTCGTCGTGGGTGGCGTCTCTATAGTGGTGATGGAACACGACACGACCTTCACCGAGTTCATGGCCGCTCGGTGGTCCGCGCTCTACCGCACGGCATACCTGCTCACCGGGTCGCACCACCAGGCCGAGGACCTGCTCCAGGACGTCCTGGCGCGGACCTCGGTCCGGTGGCGGTCGATCCGCGACACGAGCCGGGCCGAGGCCTACGTGCGCCGCGGCCTGGTCCACCAGGCGTCGCGCGGGTGGCGTCGACGTCGCTGCCGAGCACCTCGCCCTGTGGGAGGAGATCCGGCGGCTGCCACCGCGGATGCGGGCCACCCTCGTCCTGCGCTACGTCGAGGACCGGACCGAGCGCGAGACCGCCGACCTGCTCGGGGTGTCCGTCGGCTCCGTCAAGAGCCAGACCCACCACGCCCTGAAGCGGCTCCGCGTCGCGATGACCGAGATGGAGATGAAGCTGTGAGGACCCACGACGTCCGAGACGCGTTGAACGAGGTGCGCGACAGCGTGCCGGTGGCCGCCGTGGACCAGGCCGCGTTCCTGGCGCGCGTCCGGGCGGCTCGACGTCGCCGGCGGCTGGCCCGGACCGGGGCCGTCGGAGCGGTCGCGGCCGCCCTGGCATTAGTCGGCCTCGTGGTCCCGCGTCTCGTCGACCGGCCCGGACAGCAGGTCGCCTCACGGCCCGCCGGGACCGGGCTGCCGGTGGTCGTGGACGGACGGATCCGGCTGCTCGACGACGGCGGGCACCAGAGCGACACCGGGTCGTCGGGCACTGTCGTCGGCACCGTCGGTGGTGACCTCGTCACCCTCGCGGCGGGCGTCCTCGCCGGACCGGGTGGGGTCCGGACACCCGGCGTGGTGGCTGCCTACGCGAGCGCCTCGGGCGTGACCTACCAGCTCGCCGACCTGACGATCACCCGACCCGACGGCACGGTCGTCCGCTCGGGCGGGCGCCTGGTCGGGGCGGGCGACTCGGCGTACGTCACCGAGCGTGGGGGCATCCTCACCGTCCACGACCGGCAGGGCGCGCACGTGCTGCGCCTGGGCAGTGACGGCTCCCGACCCGAGCCCGACGCCGTCGAGATCGGCGGCGACATCGTCGTGGCCACCAGCGGCGGGACGGTCGGCCTCTTCGACACCGACGGTCACCGACGGACGGGGTTCCTCGGCGGCGTCACCGGTGCGCTCTCACCCGACGGCGCCACCTACGCCTACGCCCGCACCGCGCAGGAGGCCCGGAGCGGCATGCGACCAGGGGTCGCGCTCTACGACGTGTCCACCGGGCGGCTGCAGCGGGTGCCCCTCGCCGCACCGGCGGTCGACCTGACCTGGCACGAGCGGCGGCTGTTCGTCCTCACCGAGAAGGGCTCCGGCCGGGCCCTGTGGGAGTGCGACCCACAGGCCTGCCGCTCCCGGCTCACCCGCGCCGACGGCCGGCTGTCCCTCCGCTGACGCCCCGTCCGGCCCACGCGCGCCGGCGCGGCCAGCAGGCTCAGCGTATGAGTGCGTCGACCACCTCGGCCAGCGACTCCGGACCGCCGACGTTGCCGGCGAAGACGACGAACGGGATGCCGCGGGCCGGACCGTCGACCGGCTCCCACAGGGACACGATCCCGGGGAGCATCGGACCGCGCACGACGGCCCGCTCGATCCCCAGTCCCCGGGTGGCGACGTCGGAGGAGGTGATCCCTCCCTTGGCGACCACGAACCTCGGCGGCGTGGTGGCGACCACCCGCTGCACGACGCTGACGAGCGCGTCCGAGACGGTGCGGGCGACTGACAGCGGATCGTCGCCGGTGACCAGCTCGCGGCTCGTGCTCAGGACGACGGTGCCCTCGGCCAGTCGAGCGACCGCTCGGTCGACGAGCGAGCCGAGATGGTCCGCCCGCCCGGCTCCCAGCACCGTGGGCACGTCGACCTCGAGTCGGGTCGACGACCCGGTGGCGAGAAGGTGGTCGAGCTGCCGCGTGGTGGTGGGCACGTGCGAGCCGACGACCACCAGCCCGCCGACGGTGGACCCGCCCCGCCCGCCCTGCCTGACGGCGGCCAGGTCGCCGGCACCGAGAGGGTCACGCGGGTCCTGACCCACCACGGCCCGGACGAACGGCGGCCCGACGCGGTAGAGCAGCCGGCTCCCGGCTCGTTCTGCGTCGTCGAGGACGAGGGCGAGCAGCCGCAGGTCGTTCTCGTCCACGATGTCGACGACCACCGGCCGTGCGTCCGTCAGGGACCGGATCATTGCCACCGCGCCGGCGTGGTCGGTGCGCAGGGCGCTCAGCTGCAGGGCGGCGACCTGCTCGGCTCGCACCCGGCCCCGGGTCTTCTCCGCCACCCACTCGCGCAGGTCCGAGGCCTCGTAGCCGAAGGTGGAGTCGCCGGCGAACTCGGTCTGGCCCACCGGGGTGTAGCCCCCACCGGGCGACCCGGCGTAGTGCACCGACCCGACGGTCACGCGGCCGGCGTCGCCGAACGCCGGCACGACGACGACCCCGTCGACGCCCCGGCCGGTGTGCTCGAGCACCTGCGAGGCCAGGACGTCGACCTCGAGGGGGAAGTGCCCGCGCAGCGTGGAGTCTGAGCGGGAGACGAAGGTGATGCCGGTGCCCACGTCCTCCGCGGCGGCGTACGCGTTCCGGGCGACCTCGCGGTTGCGCTGCTCGGCCTCGCGCGGGCCGAGGCTGCGGCTGTTGGTGAGGACGTAGACCGCGGGTGCTCCCTGGGTGAGCCCCCACCTCAGGACCTCGGGACTCCAGCTCGTCAGGACCGGGAGGTCCGCGACGGACTGGGTGCCGGTGGGGTCGTCGTCGAGGACGACCAGGACGCGGTCCTCGCCGGCTCGCAGCGCCGCCACCTCGGCTGCCGACACCTCCCGGCCGGCGGGGACACCGGCCAGGAGCTCGTCCAGGGAGAGACTCACACCGTCGACCTCGTGTCCACCTCGTCGAGTCGACCGGCCTCGATATCGTTGGCCTTGCGGAACAGGGCGGTGAGGGCGAACAGGGCGGCGCCGACGACCGCGGCGACGGCCAGCGAGTCGAGCCCGGCGCCGTCCCCGAGGTGCTCGTCGAAGAAGCCGCGCATGTTCGGTGCAAGGAACCCGCCGAGGTTGCCGAAGGAGTTGATCAGGCCGATGCCCGCGGCCGCGGCGTAGCCGGTGAGGTACTCGGTGGGCAGGGCCCACAGGATCGGCTGCACGGCGACGAAGCCGATGGCGGCCAGCGACAGACCGGCGATCGCGATGACGGGCTCGCCGCTCAGGGCGTTGGACAGCCAGATGCCCACGGCGGTGACCAGCAGCAGGCTGCTCCCGATGAGCCGGTGCCGACGGGTCCGGTCCGCGAGTCCCGGGAAGAACGCCACCGACGCCAGTCCGAAGACCCAGGGGATCGCCGTGACCAGCGAGGCCTGGAAGCCGAGGGTCTGGCCGGTGATGGCAACCACCTGAGCCGGCAGGAAGAACGTCACGCCGTAGACCGCCACCTGGATGCAGAAGTAGATCAGGGCGAAGTACCAGACCCGGACGTTGAAGAGGGACAGGAGCACGGTGCGCGGGCCCTCGCCCTCGTCCTTGGCCGTGTCCTCGGCAGCGATGGTCGCGCAGAGGGCCTCGCGCTGGTCGGGGTCCATCCAGTCGGCGTTCTCCGGCCGGTCGGTGAGGTAGAAGTAGGACCACACACCCACGACGACGGCGAAGAGGCCCTCGACCAGGAACATCCACTGCGTGCCGGCGAGGCCGGCCACCCCGTCGAGCTCCAGCAGGCCCCCGGAGAGCGGGTTGCCGATGATCCCGGCCAGCGCGATGCCCATGTAGAAGATGCCTCGGGCCCGGGACAGGTGCCGCGCCGGCACCCAGTAGGTGAGGTAGAGGATCACGCCCGGGAAGAAGCCTGCCTCGGCCACGCCCAGCAGGATGCGCAGGACGTAGAAGCTCGTCGGTCCGGACACGAACATGAACGCGGCCGACACGAGGCCCCAGGTCACCATGATCCTGGCCAGCCACCAGCGCGCGCCGACCTTGTGCAGCACCAGGTTCGACGGGATCTCGAAGATCGCGTAGCCGGCGAAGAACAGGCCGGCACCCAGGGCGTACGCCGACGCGCTGATGCCCTGGTTGACCTCGAACTCGTCCTGGGCGAAGGCGACGTTGCTGCGGTCCAGGAACGACACGACGTACATCAGGAGCAGGAACGGCACGAGTCGTCGGAAGACGTGCTTGCTGGCCAGGTCGGTCAGCTCGATGTGTCGTGCTGCCGTGTCGGATGTGGAGTCGGTCATGGTGCCTCCGGGTGTGCCGTGGCCGCGTGCGAGGGGCACGCGCCGGGAACGGGTGCCTCAGTGCATGTGCTTGCCGCCGTCGAGCTGGAGCGTGGCGCCGTTGATGTAGCCCGCCCCCTCCGAGAGCAGGAACGCGACCGTGGCGGCCACGTCCTCGGGCTGGCCGACGCGGCCCAGCGGGATCGTCGAGGACATCGAGTCCTTGCGCTCGTCGGTGAGCCGGCCGCCCATGATCTCGGTGTCGATGGGCCCGGGGGCCAGCACGTTGACGGTGATGCCGTGCGGGCCGAGCTCGCGGGCGCCGCCACGGCACATGCCGATCACTGCGGCCTTCGCCGTCGCGTAGACGCCCTTGGAGAACGTGCCGCCGCCGTCGAACGCCGTGATGGAGGACGTGTTGACGATGCGCCCGACGCCGTGGGGGATCATCCGCTGGGCGGCCGCGCGCAGCATCAGGAACGACCCGGTGACGTTGACCGCCATCACCCGCTCGAACTCCTCGACCTCGACCTCGTGCAGCGGCACGGCGCAGGCGATGCCGGCCAGGTTGACGAGCCCGAGCACGGGCGGCAGGGATGCGTCGATGTCGCCGAAGGCGGCCTCGACCGACTGCGGGTCCGCGACGTCGGCCGGCACCGCCCTCGCGGTGTGGCCGGCCTCGGTGAGCTCGGCCTCGACGGTCGCCAGTCCCTCGGCGTCGATGTCCACGAGCGCGATGCTCCAGCCGGCCTCGGCGAGGACGCGGGCCACGGTGCGACCGATGCCGGCCGCGCCGCCGGCTCCGGTGACGACAGCGGTGCGCTGGTGGGGGAGGTGCTGGGTCATCGGGTGCTCCTGCCTCGGGGCTGGGTGCGGGCGTACGACGGTGCGCGGGTCGGGCCGCGGCGGGAGGTCACTCGAGGACACCGGCCAGGACGCCGCGGATGTACTCGCGGTTGCGCGCGCACACGCCCAGGCTGTCGCTGCCGTAGTGCTCGCACAGGAACGCGCCGGCGTAGCCGAGGCCCACAGCCTGGCCGATGGCCGCGCGGTAGTTGATCAGGCCCTGCTCCATCGGCACCGGGAAGGTCATGACGGCTCCGGTGCTCGGCTCCTCATCGCGCAGGTAGTTCTTCACGTGCCAGTAGTTGGCGTGCGGCAGCACCTTGTCGAGCATGCTCTGGACGGGCTCGACGGGCCGGTGCAGGCGGATGAGGTTGCCCAGGTCGGGGTTCAGCCCGCAGGCGTCGTGCCCGACCTCGGACAGGAACGCGACCGCGTCGTCGCACGTGCCGACGTAGGTGTCCTCGTACATCTCCAGGGTGATCTGCTGGCCGTTGCTCTCGGCGTGCTCCGCGAGCTCGCGGATGCGCGACGCCGCCGTCGCGCGCACCTCGGCGTCGTCGGGGTCGCGGTGGCCGTCCACGAGCCAGAACCACAACGCGTCCTGCTGCGCCGGCGTGAGCGCCTGGAAGAACCCGAAGCTCACCATGCCGATGCCGAGCTCGGCGGCGGCGTCGAGGACCCGGTGGCTGTAGGCCAGGTGCTCCTCGCCGTGCTCGGCGTCGATCACGCTGCGCCGGGAGGTGGACACCGCCGGCACGGTCATCTCGAGGTCGGCCAGCACCGCGCGGAAGTCATCCAGCCGGGACGGCTCGAGATCGCCGATCCGCACCCACGTGTCGGTGGGGTCGACCTCGGTGAAACCGAGCCGTCGCACCTCGCGCAGCTGCCGGGCCCACTCCGAGGGGTCCGCGTCCTGGATCGGGCCGCCGCGCGAGTCACGGTCTCCGAAGGGCAGCATCGCGCACGCGATCGGCCACGTGTCGGCGGTGAGAGTCATCGTGCTCCCATCGAGTCGTCACTCGGGGTCAGGGGCGCCGGACCGAGCTCGCGCAGCAGCTGCGCGAGACGCGCGTACGCCGTGTTGCGGTAGGTCACGAGCGCGGACTGGTCGCCGCCCTGCGTCACGAAGCCGCCGCCCTGCTTGACGCCGTACTTCCCGGCGTCGACGAGAGCGTTGAGCATCTCGGGCGAGCGCAGCCGCTCGCCGTAGTGCTCCTCGAGCGTCGCGAAGCCGCCGCGGTAGGTGTCGAGGCCGGCCATGTCGGCGATCGCGAACGGCCCGAAGAACCCGAGGCGGTAGCCGAACGTGGTGCGGACGATGACGTCGACGGCCTCGGCGGTGGCGACGCCCTCCTCGACCAGCGCGATCGCCTCCTTGAGCAGCACGAACTGGAGGCGGTTGAGCACGAAGCCGGCCGAGTCGTTGACGCGCGCGCTGAGCTTGCCGGTCCGGGCCACCATCGCCTCGACCGGCGGGATCACCGACGCATCGGTCGAGGCGTGGGCGATGACCTCGACACCGGGGATGAACGGTGCCGGGTTGGAGAAGTGCACGCCGAGGAACCGCGTCGGGTCGGCCACGCTCTCGGCGAGCGTGCCGATCGGGATGGTCGAGGTGTTGGTGGCCAGGATCGCGCCGGGTCGGGCCGCGTCGCCGATCCGCCGCAGGACCTGCGCCTTGAGTTCCGGCTGCTCCGGGACCGCCTCCTCGACGAGGTCGGCGTCGGCGACGGCCTCCTCGATGGTCTCGGCGACGCTCAGGTGCTCGGTCACCAGGTCCGTCGTACCCGCCTCGACGAGCCCGTCCCGCTCGAAGGCGGACCACTCGGAGAGCAGTCGCTCGTGGTGGCGCCGGGTGGTGTCCGCGTCGGCGTCGGCGATGACCACGTCGAGGCCGGAGGCGGCCAGCACCGAGGCGATGCCGCCGCCCATGTAGCCGGCGCCTACGAGGGCCACCTTGTCGATCTCCTGCGTCACGTCGTGGTCGCCTCTCGCTCGTCGCTGGGTGTGGTGGTCTGCGCGTTCCCGTCGTCCTCGTCCGGGAGCCAGGCGAACGCGCGTCCTGGGGCGCCCGTCCCGCGGGCGAGGTTCAGCGGGGCGAACACGAAGTGCGCGCCGCGTGTCGGCAGCTGGTGCAGCCGGGACAGCGCCTCGACGAAGGCCACCCCCGCGCCCAGGCCCTCGCGGTGCACCGGTCCGCCGTCGTGGGTCGATCCCATGCTCGGCGAGTCAGTGCCCACGCACCGGACGCCGCGCTCGACCAGGAGCCGCATGGCGGGCGGCTCGGGCGCCGGCCAGCCCGGGACGGACCGCAGCACCAGAGGGTCGAAGCAGTACGCCGACCCATCCCGGCCCGGCCGGTAGCGGCTGTCCCACCCGGTGCGGAACAACACCACGTCCCCGGCCCCGAGCCGGCCGTTGCGCCCCTCGAACTCCTCGATGTGGGCAGGGGTGATGACGGGGCTGACCCCTGGCGAGCCGGGGAGGTCCTCGGCGACGTCGATGACCACGGCGGGTCCGGTCAGCTGGTCGAGCGGGATCTGCTCGACCGTCACCGACCCCATGTCGCCGGCCCCGTCGAGGCCGGTCCCGGGCGCGGGGATGAAGTGGGCGGGCGCGTCGACGTGCGTGCCGGTGTGCTCGTCGAGCAGCAGCCAGCGGGTCTGGTACTCGCCGTCGCCGGACCGGTCGAGAAGGCGGCAGGCGTCATCACCGCGGTCGTCGAAGTAGCTGAAGGTCTTGTGCTGGAAGGGCATGTGGGTCGACCACCAGCAGGGCAGCTCCTCGGCGAGGAGCAGGGTCAGGTCCACCATGCGCGAACCGCGTCCCGAGATGCGCGTCGCCATCGATCTCCTATTTCCTATAGGATCGTCGTCCTCTCCCTATCACGGGACAGTGACGCGCGGCTAGACCTCGCCGGTGCTCGTCGGCCCGGACGGCGCCCACGACGTGACGCGGTGCAGCAGGGCCCGCAGGTGGGCTTCCATGTGCGCGGACGCGCGCGCGGCGTCGCCTGCGACCACCGCGTCGAGGATGGAGGAGTGCTCGGCGAGGGTCTGCGGCGCGTCGTCCACCACATGCTCGCTGAACAGCCGGAAACGGTGGACATGGCCGTTGAGCGACTCGAAGCTCAGGGCGAGGAACGGGTTGCCGCTGCCGGCGTTCAGCAGATGGTGGAACGCCCGGTCCGCCTCGAGGTACTCGCGATAGCCGACGTACCCGGCGAAGTCTGGCCCCGCCGGGGCGCGGACCTGGGCCTCGTGCACGCGCCGTAGCTCGGCCACCAGCCGCTCGTCCGCCCGCTCGCACGCCCGGAAGGTGGCCACCGGCTCGATGGCGAGCCGGGCCTCGACGAGCTGCTCGAGCTCGTCGTGCGTCAAAGGCGGCGCCACGCGGTACCCGCGCAGCGCCTGGCGCTCCAGCAGGCCCATGGCCGCGATGCGGCCCAGTGCCTCACGCACCGGTGTCGCCGACACGCCCAGGAGGCGCGCCAGTGCGTCGATGTTGACCGCAGCCCCGGGCTCGAGCCCACCGTCCATGAGGAGCTCCATCACGGAGTCCTCCACGGCGTCCGTCAGCACCCGGCGCGACGGGGGGCCGGAACGCATCTGACTGGCGTCGGGAAGCACGCCTCATCCTCGCACCCGACCGGCGCCATGCCTGTCAGACGCGGACGGCGCCCGGCCTGCCGTCGCGCACGACGAACGACGCGAGGGTGTAGTCGCGCGACCGGGGGTTCGCGACCGAGGACACCATCCGGAGGTCGGTGCGCCAGCGCTCGCGGTCGATCGTGTAGCGCTGGTAGCCACGCCTGTCGCCGTCGAAGAACCTGATGTGCGGGTTGAACTTGATCATCGGGCCGTAGTACGGGCCGTAGACCGGCGTGTCGCCGTTGCTCGAGATCGAGGTGCCGACGAACTCGCTCGCGATCACCGGCGAGTCGGGACGGTCGAAGTCGAGCTTGATGTCGTTGACGAACGTCGAGTGCCAGTCGCCGCTGACCACGACCGGGTTGCGGATCCCGCTCGCGACGATCTGCCGCGAGAGCCGGTTGCGGGCCTCCGGGAAGCCGTCCCAGGCGTCGTTCCACAACAGGTCGCCGGCCTGGCCGTCGTGGTCGAGGCGGCCCATCATCACGTTGCTGCCGATGACGTTCCAGCGCGCGCTCGACCGTCGCAGGCCGTCGTACAGCCAGCGCTCCTGCCGGCGTCCGAGCATGCTGATCGAGGGGTCGTACGCCGCCTCGCAGGCCTGCGCCTCGCCCCAGCCGCACGGCGGGACGTCGCGGTACTGACGCCCGTCGAGCACGTCGATCTGGGTCAGGTCGCCCCAGTGCATGCGACCGTAGACGCGCGGCGGGTGCCCCAGCGGGTTCGCGGGCCGGCGGACGGGGCTGTGCTCGTACCACGCCTGGTACGCCGCGGCCCGCAGCGCCGTGATGTCTCCGGCCGAGTCCTGCGTGTTGGCGTAGTCGTTGGCCACCTCGTGGTCGTCCCAGGTCTGCACGAACGGGAACCGCCGGTGGGCGCGCTGCAGGTGCGGGTCGCTCTTGGTGATCGCGTACTGGAACCGCCACCGGGGCAGGTCCACCGGCGTCTCGGTCAGCACGTCGGGCACCGGTCGCTGCCGGAGGCCGCCGTCGGCGGCGATGGCGTACTCGTAGACGTAGTCGCCGAGGTGCAGGACGAAGTCGAGGTCCTCCTCGGCCATCGCCCGGTAGGCCGAGTAGTAGCCGTCGTCCCATTTCTGGCAGGACGCCGCCACGAAGGACAGGCTGCCGACGCGGTCCGAGGGGCGCGGGGTGGTGCGGGTGTGCCCGACCTCGGTCACGTCGTGGCGGTAGCGGAAGCGGTAGAAGTAGTCCCTTCCCGGCTGCAGCCCGGACACCTCAACGTGGACCGAGTGCGCCAGCTCCGGCAGCGCCCAGGCCGTGCCGTGGCGCACGACCCGGTGCATCCCGGGGTCGGCGGCCAGCTGCCAGTCGACGGGCACGCGACGGTCGGGCATGCCGCCGTCGGGCTCGAACAGCCGGGGGACCAGGCGGGTCCACAGGACCATGCCGTCCGGGCGCGGCGAGCCCGACGCGATGCCCAGCCGGAACGGGTAGCGCCCACCGCGCAGCGCCGGTGCCGCCATCGCCGACTCCAGGGCGGGGACCTGACCGATGGCCGCCAGGCCGGCGACCGAGGCGGTGGCGGTCAGGAGCCTGCGCCGGGACACCCCGGCCCGAGTGATGTCCATGCGCGGCACTGTGCCACAGCGACGCGTCCGTTAGAAGGTGCCAGGACGCCGCTACCGCGCCGTCACGGCCGGTTCGGCACGTCGTCGGAGCGGAGCCGGCGGCGCACGACGCGTCGCCGCAGGGTGGGGGAGGACACCACCTCGTAGCCGGCCTCGAGGAAGACCTGGACCAGCCCGACCGACGCCTCGTCCCAGATCACGGTCTTGCCCGGTGGCGGGTCGATCGGGTAGCCCTCCAGCACCCGGGCGCCGACCTGCTCGCCGTACGCGACGGTGGCGTCGGCGAGCTCGTAGGTCAGTCCCGAGCGGCGGTGCCCGGTGCGTACGACGAAGCAGGTGACCGACCAGACGCCCTCGAGCTCGGGGTCCCTCCGCATCCACGGCTGCCTCCGGCTCCAGATCCGGGGGTAGCCCTCCCGCGGCTCGACGGCGACCCAGCCGGCAGGCTCGCCGTCGACGTACCCGATCAGGCCGGAGGTGGGACCGGGGGTGCCGCAGGCGGTCTGCTCGAGCAGCGCGGCGTCCCGCTGATCCTGGGTGGTGTCGCGCCAGATCCAGCCGGGCACCTTCAGCGCCTGGCACCGGCACCGGCGGGCGCCCCCGCCGGAGAACACCGCCTCGACGTCCTCGGCCGACGCCCGGTTGGCCGGGAGCCACGTGAACTCGCCCATGCAGCGACCCTAGTGGCCCTCGGGTCAGCGCCAGCCGAGCTCCGGTGCGACGTACCTGACGATGCTGTCCAGCAGGTGCGCGTTGTAGTCGACGCCGAGCTGGTTGGGGATCGTGAGCAGCAGCGTGTCCGCGGCGGCGATCGCCTCGTCCGCGGCGAGGTCCTTCACGAGCTGCTCGACCTCGCCGGCGTAGGTCTTGCCGAAGCGGGCCGTGCCGCCGTCGATGAACCCGACCTGGTCCTGGCTGCGCGACTCCGCGCCGAAGTACGCGCGGTCGGTGCTGGTGACGATCGGGAAGATGCTGCGGCTGACCGACACCCGGGGCGGGCGCGCGTGACCGGCCACCGTCCACGCGGTCCGGAACAGCTCGATCTGCTCGGCCTGGAGCTGGTGGAACGGCACGCCGGTGTCCTCGGTGAGCAGGGTCGAGCTCATCAGGTTCATGCCCTGCTCCGCCGTCCAGACGGCGGTCTTGCGGGTGCCGGCGCCCCACCAGATCCGGTCGCGCAGGCCGGGCGACTGCGGCTCGATGCCCAGCAGGCCGGGCGGGTTGGGGAACATCGGTCGCGGGTTCGGCTCGGCGAACCGCTCGCCGTCGATGGCCTGCAGGAACACCCGCGCGTGCTCGCGTGCCATGTCTGCGTGGTCGTTGCCCTCGCCGGGGAAGTAGCCGAAGTGCTTGTAGCCCTCGACCACCTGCTCCGGTGAGCCCCGGCTGATGCCGAGCTGCAGCCGGCCGCCGGCGATCAGGTCGGCCGCGCCGGCGTCCTCGGCCATGTAGAGCGGGTTCTCGTAGCGCATGTCGATCACGCCGGTGCCGAGCTCGATGCGGCTCGTCCTCGCGCCCGCCGCGGCGAGGAGCGGGAAGGGCGAGGCGAGCTGGCGGGCGAAGTGGTGCACCCGGAAGTAGGCGCCGTCCGCACCGATCTCCTCGGCGGCGACCGCGAGGTCGATGGACTGCAGGAGTACGTCGGACGCCGACTGGGTGTGCGAGTGCGGCGAGGGGTTCCAGTGGCCGAACGACAGGAAGCCGATCTTCTTCATGCCGCCTCAACCCCGCGAGCCTGCGCGTTCTTCCCGGTCGCAGACGACGTGGAGGTCAGCCGGTCCCGGTCCACTCGGAGCGAAGGAGGCCCATGAGCACGATGTCCTCGTAGCCGCCGCGCACCCACGCGTGCTCGCGCAGCCGCCCCTCGACCACGAAGCCGGCCTTCTCGTAGGCGCGGATCGCCCCGAGGTTGGAGGCGATCGCCTGGAGGTGGACCCGGCGCAGGTTCCGGCGTACGAACCCGAACTCGACGAGCTGCGCGACGGCGGCCGTGCCGATCCCGCGGCCCCGGGCGTCGGGCACCAGGCTGATGCCGGCCTCGGCATGGCCGGCGTACGGGTCGACGTCGAAGAGCGACGCCGTTCCGACGGCCGCTCCGTCGACGTCGACCACGAAGGCCACCGGTGCCGCATCGCCCTCGGACGTCTGCGCGAGGCGCGCCTCGAACCGCTCCCTCGTGAGCGGGGCCGGGGGCCACGGGTTGCGCTCCTCCCACGTGTCGAGGTCCGCGGCGATGGAGAAGAGGACGTCGAGGTCGTCGTCGGTGCGAGGTCGCAGCAGCACCTCGGGCTGGTCGGGCATACGTCGCACGGTAGCCGCGACCCGCCGTGCGCGCACGGCGCCGTGTGCTGTGATGGCCGCTCGGGGACCGAGCCGTGCGGAGGTGTGTCGTGGACCGGATCGAGGGCGTCCGTCGCCTGCTCGACGACCTGCCCCGACGCGCGGAGGAGCACGTGGTACCCGGGGTCTCCGTCGCCGTGCTCGTCGACGGGCAGGTGGTCGAGCGAGCGTGCGGCGTGGTCAACCTGCGGACCGGCGTCGAGGTCACACCCGACACGCTGTTCATGATCCAGTCGATCACCAAGGTCTGGACGGCCACGCTGGTCATGCAGCTCGTCGACGACGGCCTGCTGGCGCTCGACGACCGGGTGCGCGACCACCTCCCCGGATTCCGTACGTCGGACGAGGGGGCCGCCGCGCAGGTCACGGTGCGGCACCTGCTGACCCACACGGGCGGGTTCGAGGGAGACCTCTGGGCGCCGACGACCTGCGGGGACGACGCGCTGCAGCGGTTCGTGGACGACGTCGTGGCGGGTGCGGCTCAGCACGCCGAGCCGGGCGAGCTGTACTCCTACTGCAGCGCGGGGTTCGGCGTTCTCGGCCGGCTCGTCGAGGTGCTCCGCGGGCTGCCCTACCCCGCTGCCCTACGTCGCCACCTCGCCGAGCCGCTCGGCACCGAGGAGATCGCGTTCTCCGCGGACGAGGCGCTGTCCTTCCGGACCGCCATCGGCCACGCCAGCCCGGGCGGCGGCCGGCCGGAGCGACCACTGCGGAGATGGGCGGTGATGCCGCCGTCGAACCACGCCGCCGGCAACCAGCTCGCGATGTCGGCCCGGGCACTGCTCGCCTTCGGTCGCCTGCACGTCGACGGCGGCCTGACCGCCGACGGCACCCGTGTGCTGTCGGCAGCGAGCGTGCAGGCGATGCAGGAGCGGCAGCTCGACCGCCCGGTCGCCGCCGGTGCGCCGAACGGACAGGGGCTCGGGTGGATGCTCGACGCCCGGCCCGGGCTGGTCGGGCACGGTGGCGGCTCGATCGGGGTGTCGGCCCTGCTGCAGCTCGCGCCCGAGCAGGGCGTCGCGCTCGCCGTTCTCGCCAACGGCGAGGGCGCCGGCCCGGTGATGGAGGGCCTGCTCGACGTACTCCTGGACGACCTGGGTGTGACCGGTCGCCCGCCGACACCAGCGCCCGCGGCGCCCACCGCAGGCCCCGAGCCGGCGCGCTGCGCCGGCACCTACCGGACCCGCACGGCCCTGTCCACGGTGACGGTCGAGGACGACGGCCGGATGTGGCTGACGGTCGACCCCCGCAACGAGGCGCTCGCGATGGCCGCCGACGCGGGCGTCGCCGCGGAGTCGCAGCGGCTCGAGCTGCGGCACGCGCACGGCGACACGTTCGACGTCGTCGGCCCCGACGGCTCGAGCAGCGGGACGGTCGCGTTCGTCGGTGCCGACTCCCGGGGCCGGGCACGGTTCCTGCACACCGGCCGGGCCGCGCCGCGGGTCGACTGACCGCGCGCACGCCTCAGGACGCCGAGCCCCAGGCGGTGAAGACCTGGTCGAGCCCGTCGACGACGCGCTCCCACGACCGCTCGGCGTCGGGCTCGCTGTGGGCGAAGCCGCCGGCCCGCGCGAGGTCGGTCCAGCCGCGCACGGTCGCGCCCAGGAGCCGGACGGCATGGGTCTCGTCGGGCTCGGGCAGGGCGTAGGCGCGCAGCACGGCACGCGCGAGCCCGGCGTGACGACGCCCCGGGCCGCCGCGCGCGGTGTCGGCGTCGAGCGGCAGGACGGTCGCCTCGTGGCGACCCGGGTGGTCGGCGGCATACGCACCGTAGGCACGCCCGAGGGCGTCGAGCGCGTCGCGGCCGCTCCTGCCGGCGACCGCCTCGCCGACCCGGTCGGCCGTCTCGGCCAGGGCCAGCAGGGCGACGCGCTCCTTGAGGTCCCGGTTGCTCGACACGTGCGCGTAGAGGCTCGGTGCCTTGACGCCGAAGCGCCGGGCGAGCGCCGCCAGGGTGACCCCGTGGAGCCCGTCCTCGTCGGCCAGCTCGGCCGCTGCCAGGGTGAGGACCTCGGCGCTCAGGCCCGCGCGCGGCACGGCGGCATCCCCCCGGTCACGGCCTCATCACCCGCTCGACGAAGGTGCCGACGTTGCGGAGCAGCCGGGCCACACGCTGCTCCACCGTCAGGGTCTCGTGCACGGCGCTCAGGCTCGGGGCCGCCAGGGTGCCGCGGGCGTACGACGAGCACGCGAGGTTCGAGCACATCTCGAGGCCGACCGTGTTGCCGTCGCGGCCCGCACGACCCGCCCGGGGGGCGACCATCAGCGCGACGCCCTGGCCGCCGTGGGTCGTGGCGCACAGCGAGCACATCCGGGCGCGGTGCGACGCGACTCCGCCGGCGCGACGGAGCCGCACCCCGACCAGGCCGCGCTCGGGGGAGGGCACGACGAGGTAGCCGTTGAGCGGCGACTGGGGGTCGACCCACCCGAGCAGGTCGAGGTCGCCCCACGGCTGCTCGTCGAGGTCGGGTGGGAGGTTCATGCGCGCGGTCTCGCCCTTGGTGGCGTTGACGAAGCTCGCGCGCACCTGGCGTTCGGTGAGGCGGTCCACGGCCCCCCATCCTGCGTTACCTACGCTCCATAGGCAAATCGCTATTGGCAGGAGGGGCCGGCGGACCCGTCAGGTCGTGACGACCATCGCCCCCATCGCGAGCACCATGGCCCAGCGGGCGAACCCGACCGGGAGGTCGCGGCGCGCGGTGGGCAGCCGGCGGGTGCCGAGGACCCACCCGGCGACCAGCCCGAGGGCGAGCAGGGCCAGCAGCACCTGGTGGTCGGCCTGCCCGGGGATGAGGGCGTGCACGTGCGCGTGCATCCCGTGCTCGCCCGGCGCGGGTACGCCGTGACCGGTGGCCGCGAGCACGAGCGGGAGGCCCATCAGCATCACCAGGCCGCCCGACACGGCCGTGTCGAGGGCGCAGTGCTGCGCCTCCTCGCCGGACCGGCCGAGCAGCAGGACCGCCGTCACGCTCAGCACGGCGGCGCTGCCCAGCACCACCGGGACCGAGTGCATGGCCACGACCAGGACGACCATCACGGCCAGCACGACCAGGTGGGCCGACCGGACGCTCCGGCCGCGGGCGCCGGCGAGCATGACGGCCGCGGCCGCCACGCAGACCAGCGAGGCGACGACGTGCGGGCTCGTCAGTGGCACGACGACTCCCCGTGGCAGTGCCGCGTCGTCGGCTCGGGGACGTCGAGCGCGGGGTTGCGGTCGAAGAAGCCGACCGGCTTCATGACGAAGCCGGTGTGGTCGACGGGCATGATCGGCCAGTCCTCCGGGCGCGGGAAGTGGGTGAGCCCGAAGGTGTGCCAGACCACGATGTCGGTGCCGTCGATGTCCCGGTCGGCCCGCACCCACGTGTCGATCCCGTTGCTGCCCGGGTTCTGGTTGACGTACTGACCGGAGGGGTAGCGCTGCTCGTCGTCCTGCGCGGTGACCCACAGGTGCCGGGTGGTGAAGGCAGCGCGCCGGGCGATGGACGAGGACGGGTCGGCGAGCAGCGTGGGCTGCCCCTCGGGGTGCAGCGTGTAGGCGACCGGTCGGCCCAGCCGGTTGGTCCGCGAGGGGTTGCTGACCTGCCAGACGCGCCCGACGGACCCGTCGGCGAGCCGGGCGCCCTCGGACTCCCGGCGCAGCCGGGTGGCCGAGCGCGTGAAGCCGTTGCCGTAGGGGTTGTCCGGGCCGACGGGCACCCGCCTGGCCTCCACCTCGTCGACCGCGTTGCCGACGCCGTCGACCATCATGTCCAGCCGCGCGGAGAACAGGTGCTGGTGGTACGGCGCCCCGAGACCCGGCGCGATCTCGCTGGCCCAGGGGTAGTCCGACCCGTCCGGGCGCGGCCCGGGGTAGGCGGACGCGAACACCACGCCCGTCGCCTTGCAGTCGAGCTCGATGGTGCCGTCGAGGTAGAGGTACCAGTAGAAGCCGTAGTCGTAGTTGCCGACGGTGATGAAGAACGACACGACCAGGCGGCGCTGGCGACGGACCGAGGAGGTGCCGTTGTACATGTCGGTGTGCTTCCACAGCACGCCGTCGTCCTCCTCGTGCATGCAGATGGCGTTCTCCAGCACGCGCGGGTTGCCGTCGTCGTCGGCGATCACAGCGTCGAAGTAGTGGATCTCGCCGAGGCAGTCGCAGCCCAGCGCGAGGGAGTTGGCGTCCTTGCCGAGGGAGTACTCGCCGGCGTCGAAGTAGTTCTGCCAGAAGCGCACCGGCGACGGGTCGCCGTAGGGGACGACCATCTCGGCGACCGAGGCGCGGTAGACGATCGGTCGCACCCGGCCACCGTCCTCGAAGCCGATCTGGTGCAGGGTCAGCCCCTCGACCTGGTCGAACCCGATCCGGAGCTGCCACCTCTCCCAGTGCACGACGTCGCCGTCGACGGTGAAGCTGGGCCCCTCGGGCTGGGTGATCTCGATGGGGCGCTGGCTCTGCCGCACCGGGACGGCGGCCGGCTGGAAGTCCGCGCGCTCGGCCGGCAGCGGGTGCACCCCGTCGTCGACCAGGCGCACCACCTCGGCGCTCACCAGGTCGACGTACGCCACGATCCCGTCGACCGGGTGCGCCCACACGTTGTCGCTGTCGTCGAGCTGGAGGAAGGACAGGCAGCGGACCAGCCGGCGCCCCTCCTCGCCCTCGAGGCCGAAGTCGCCGGCGCTGAGCGCCGACACCCGGATCCGGGCCGGCTCGGTGAGGCCGCGCAGGGCCATCGCCGCGCACCAGCCCTCGTCGGACCACAGCACCTTCTCGACCAGGGCGAACTCCTCGCCCATGATCGGCGGCTGCCCCTCGGTGGCGACGTCGACCGGGCGCTGGGACACGACCGCCTCCTCGGTGAGCGAGACGACGACCTCCTCCACCGCGCCGGTACGACGGTCGAGCAGCGTGGTGCGCACCCGCCGCTCCACGGGGTCGCCGGGCGACCAGGCGAGCACGTCGCGCTTGGCCGGCTCGACCGGCATCACGAGGGGGAAGCGGGTGTCGGGGCCCACCAGCCCGGCCTTGTCGAGCAGGGTGCGGCTCAGGGCGATCTCGTCGGCGGTGAGCCGGTCCAGGGGGTGCGCGGTCACGAGGTTGCTCCCTCGGTCAGCGGGGCGGTGGTGCCGGTGACGCCGGTGCCGGTGGAGGTGACGCCGGTGCCGACGTCGCGGCGCACCCGGGCACCGCGGACGTAGCCGACGACACCGAGCACGAGGAGCACCGCGAGGGTGCCGAGGGTGAAGACCTCGAAGCGGGCCTGGGAGACGCCCCAGAACTCCTCGAAGGGGTAGTCGAGCCCGAAGAGGGCCTCGAGCGTGCCGGGGAACACCGCGACCCACGAGCCGAGCAGGACCCAGGCGAAGCAGACGGCGCCGAGGACGGCGAAGCCGCGGTCGGAGACGGGCACCCGGAACGGCCGCTCGACGTCGGGGTACATCGTGCGCAGCCGGACGGCGGCCGGGATGACGAGGAGGTAGCTGAGCAGGAACGTGGAGATGGAGATCGTCAGCACGACCCCGAACACCGCGGCGCTCGACCCGGTCAGCTGCATGGCGGCGAGCAGGAACACCGTGGCGACCGTCCCGGAGAGGAGGTTGACCCGGACCGGCGTGCCCAGCCCCGGGTGGAAGCGGCCGAAGAAGCCGCCGTAGAACGAGCCGTCCGCCGCGGCCATCGCCTGCATGCGGTCGGAGATGATCATCCACGCCGAGCCCTGGCTCATCAGCACGAACACGAACGCCGCGGCCGTCACCCTGAGCATCACGTCGGCCGCGCCGCCGTACACCGAGAAGACGGTGGCGACCGCGTCGAGCAGGCCGCCGATGCCGGTGATGTCGTCCTTGGGCACCACGACGAGGATCGCCATGATCGGGACGAGGTAGCACAGCGCGGCGGTCGCGCAGGAGCGCGCGATCGAGACCGGGACGTCGCGAGCCGGGTCCTCCATCTCGCCGGCGGCGCTGTTGGACGACTCGAAGCCGAGGTAGGCGAACAGCAGGATCGGGACGGACCCGAAGAGCCCGAGCAGGGTCGGGCTGAAGTCACCGGCGGAGAGGCCCGAGACGCCGTGCTGGGCGGCGTACACGATGGTGGTCAGGACGAAGAAGACCAGCAGGGCGACCTTGACGATCGCGCCGAGCGTCGGCAGCCACTTGCCCTTCTGGAGGCTGACCACGGCGGCGGTCACGGTGATCCAGATGAAGACGATCTTGAACGCGTAGTCCCAGAAGGATCCCGACCGCATCGGGACGAGGTAGGTGCTCCAGGTCTCCGCGGCCAGGAACGCCATCGAGCCGCCGACCCAGACCGGCTGGGTGACCCAGGTGAGGATCGCGGCGATCGCCGCGGCCGGGCGGCCGAAGGCGTTGCGGACCCACGTGTAGGCGCCGCCCTCCTCGCTGAAGGCCGCGCCCACCTCGGCGAAGATCAGGCCGTAGGGGAGCAGGAAGGCGACCGCGAGCACCAGCGCCCAGGTGAACGCCTCGGCGCCGAACGTCGAGACCTGGCCGAGCGTCTCGAGGCCGACCACCGCGGCGATGAGCAGGAAGATGATGTCGAAGCGGGCCAGGCTCTTCTTGAGGTGGGCCTCCTGCTCGGCCGCGAGGGCCGTGGAGACGTTCTGCTCGGTGTCCATGTCTGTCTGCTTTCGCGGGAGGAGTTCCTTGCGATGTTCCTCAAAGAATCCAGTGGTCGGCATCACAAGGGAAGACCCGCGACCATGGCTTTTGTTGATGACGTGCATCAAGATTGCGCCATGGCGCGGCCCCGGGAGCAGCGAGCGCGCCGGCGGGAGCTGGTCGAGGCGGGCGGGCGCGCGATCGTGGCCCGCGGCGTGCGCGGCCTGCGGGTCAAGGACCTCGCCCTGGAGGCCGGCATCTCCCCGGGGCTCGTGAGCTACTACTACCCCGACCTCGACGAGCTCCTCGTCGACGTGCACGAGCACTCGGTGGACCGCTTCTACTGGGCGCGGATGCGGCAGGTCGAGGGCGTCGCGGGGGCGGCCGACCGGCTGCGCGCCCTGGCCGAGGGAGGTATGCCGTCCGGGCCGGACGACGTGCTGTGCCGCACGCTCTACGAGCTGCACCTGCACGCCGCCCGTGACCGCACCCACGCCGCCTTGATGACCTCGCTGTTCGACCGGGAGGTGTCGCTCTACGCGATGGTCCTCCAGCAGGGCCACGACGCCGGCGAGCTCGCGCTCGTCGCGCCGGCCGTCGACGTCGCGACCAACGCGGTCGCGCTCGAGGACGCCTACGGCCTGCACGTGATCGCCCGCAACAGCCGGGTGGACGTGACGCGCGCCCGTGCCCTGCTGCTGGGCTACCTCTCGGGCGCCACCGGCGTCGCGCTGGCCGAGGGCGACCCTCATGACCCCGGCGACCCCGGCGACCCCGGCGACCCCGGCGACCCCGGCGACCCCGGCGACCCCGGCGACCAGGAGACGACCCCTGCCGCGACCGGCCCGGCTGCGCGAGGATGACCGCCATGTCGGACACCGGGTTCACGCTCGTCCAGCTCCGCTACTTCGCGGCGGCGGCCGAGCACGGCAGCATGACGGCCGCGGCGCGCGAGCTGAACGTCTCGCAGTCGGCGGTGTCGACGGCGGTGGCCCAGCTCGAGAAGGAGCTCGGCGTGCAGCTGCTGCTGCGCCACCACGCGCGCGGGCTGACGCTGACCGCGGCCGGGCAGGAGTTCGTGACCGAGCTGCGCGGCTACCTCGTGCACACCAGCGAGCTGGCCGAGACCGCCCGCAGCGCCGGGGGCGCCCTGGTGGGGGAGCTCACCATCGGCTGCTTCGCCACGCTGGGACCCTTCGAGCTGCCGCGGATGCTCAGCGCCTGCGCCCGCGACCACCCCGACATCCACGTCTCGGTCCTCGAGGAGGAGCACGCCGCCCTCAAGGCCAGCCTGCGCGGCGGCCGCTGCGAGGTCGCCCTGATGTACGGCTACGACCTCGACGACGACATCGAGCACGTCCGGATCGGCAGCGCGGCGCCGTACGTCCTGGTGTCGGGCTCGCACCCGCTGGCCCGCCGCAAGCGGGTCTCGCTGCGGGAGCTGGCCGAGGAGCCGATGGTGCTGCTCGACCTGCCGCACAGCGGCGACTACTTCGAGCATCTCGTCGAGTCGGTGGGCTTCCGCCCACGGGTCCGGCACCGCAGCGCGGGCTTCGAGACGGTGCGCGCGATGGTGGCCAACGGGCACGGCTGGTCGGTGCTCAACCAGCGCCCGGCCAGCCCGGTCACCTACGACGGCGCCGAGCTGGTGACCCTCGAGATCAAGGACCCGGTCGAGCCCCTCGAGATCGTGCTCGCCTCGATGAAGGGGGTCCGGCTGACCCGCAGGGCGCAGGCGTTCATCCGGTCGTCGGGCCGCGCGGCACGGGAGCGTCGCGCGGCCCGCTGAGCCGGCTCAGGCGCGCGAGACCGCGGGCTCCCGCTCCGGCGCGAGCTCGCTGGCCCGCAGGGTCCGTCCGCGGGCGAGCAGGTAGTAGACCGGGCCGGTCACCGCGAGCCCGATGATCCAGCTCAGGTCGGCTCCGTCGAGGCGCCCGGCGACCGGGCCGGCGTACAGCGGCGTGTTCATGAACGGCACCTGGACCAGGATGCCGACGACGTACGCCGTGATGGCGCGGCCGTTGAGGCGGCCGTAGATCCCGCCGTCGGCGGCGAAGATCGAGTCGAGGTCGTAGTGGCCGCGGTGGATCAGGTAGAAGTCGATCAGGTTGATCGCGGTCCACGGCACCAGCACCACCAGCAGCGCGAGCACGATGTCGACGAAGTGCGAGATGAAGTCGCCCGAGACGCCGATCGCGACGTAGGCCGAGAGGGCCATCACCACCGCCGAGAGGACGGTGCGGGTGCGTGCGGTCGGGATCCACCGCGACGCGAACGTCTGCGCGCAGGTGATCAGCGAGAGCACGGTGCCGTAGAGGTTCAGCGCGTTGTGGCTGATCACCGACAGCAGGAACAGCACCAGCAGCGGCAGCCCGAGACCGCCCGTCGTGTCGCGCACCCCGGTCATCACGTCTCCGCCGGTCATCGCGAGGGCGACCACCGCGCCGAAGGTGAAGGGCAGGATCGACCCCAGCGTGCAGCCCAGGT
Organism: uncultured Actinomycetota bacterium; assembly: GCA_963781745.1. GTDB lineage: Bacteria > Actinomycetota > Actinomycetes > Propionibacteriales > Nocardioidaceae > Nocardioides_B. The sequence goes on from CAWAHH010000017.1 coordinate 76,930, forward strand.
ACGTCGCACGGAACGTGGCGCCCACGCCGACGTCGGCCGGCAGGTAGCGCGAGTAGTCCGAGACGTACGGCGCGAAGGCGATCTGCCACAGGGCGGCGAGCGAGACCGTCGCGAGGAAGCCGGCCGGGGTGAACCCGCCCCGGGTCCAGAAGTCCGCGGGCACCCCGGCGACGAAGGTGGCCGCGATGCCGAGCGCGATGCCGACGCCCAGGACCCAGGTGGCGACCCGGTTGAGGGCGTGGATGAAGCGGTAGCCGACCACGCAGATCAGGCCCGAGCCGAGCGCGCCCACGACGATGCCGACGGGCACGGGCACCGGGTCGGCGATGCCGTGCAGGCTCTGGCCCGCGAGCACGATGTTGGAGGCGAAGAACGCGAGGTACATCACCGCGGCGATCACGACGACGATCAGCGCGCCGTACGACCCGAACTGGCCGCGGCTCTGGATCATCTGCGGGATCCCCATCTGCGGGCCCTGCGCGGAGTGCAGAGCCATGAAGACGCCGCCCAGCAGGTGCCCGGCCACGATGGCGACCACGCACCAGACCAGGTTGAGGTGGAAGACCGTCACGCCGGCCGCGCCGGTGACGACGGGCAGCGGCGCGATGTTCGTGCCGAACCACAGCGTGAACAGGTCGCGGACCCGGCCGTGCCGGTCCTGCGGCGGCACGTAGCCGATGGTGTGCTTCTCGACGACTGGTTCGGACATGGGCTCTCTCCCGAGTGTGAGGCAGGTCTCCATGCTGGGGACGGGAGGCTGCGTCTGGCAAACAGATGTTTCCGACGGCTTGCATAGATCGAGCAGATGGAGCGGGAGGGCAACCCGGCCGGTGCGGCATCTCCGGATCCGATGCCCTGGGCCGGAAACTTCCGCTTTCGCGGGGCCGCGCGCGCGACCCATGCTCGGCGAGACCGAGCACCCCACCTCCCGAGGAGCACGACCGTGCGCACTGCCTCCGACTGGCGCGACCTGGCCGCCGACCTCCAGCCCCGCACCGAGCCCTTCATCGACGGCCTGCCGGTCGCGTCGGCCGGCGACGAGCGGCGGGCGACCGTCGACCCGGCGACCGGCGCGGTGCTGGCCGAGGTGGCCGACTGCACGCCCGCCGACGTCGACCGGGCCGTGGCCGCGGCCCGGGCCGCCTTCGACGACGGGCGCTGGTCGCGCCGCTCGCCGGCCGGGCGCAAGGAGGTGCTGCTGCGGCTCGCTGACCTGGTCGACCTGCACGCCGACGAGCTCGCCCTGCTCGACAGCCTCGACGGCGGCAAGCTGGTCGCGGACACGTCCTCGATCGACGTGCCCGGGTCGGCCGCGATCCTGCGGTGGTACGCCGAGGCCGTCGACAAGGTCTACGGGGAGATCGCCCCCACCGGGCCCGGGGCGGTGGCGCTGGTGTCGCGGGAGCCGCTCGGCGTGGTCGGGGCGGTGGTGCCGTGGAACTACCCTCTGGAGATGGCGGTGTGGAAGCTGGCGCCCGCCCTCGCCGTCGGCAACAGCGTGGTCCTCAAGCCCGCCGAGGAGACGCCGCTGTCCGCCCTGCGGCTGGCCGAGCTGGCCGTCGGGGCGGGGCTGCCCGACGGGGTGCTCAACGTCGTGCCCGGGGACGGGCCGGTGGCGGGCCGCGCGCTGGGCGAGCACCCCGACGTGGACGTGCTGACCTTCACCGGCTCGACGGCGGTCGGCAAGCTCTTCCTGGAGTACGCCGGCCGCTCCAACATGAAGCAGGTCTGGCTGGAGTGCGGCGGCAAGAGCGCCAACCTGGTGTTCGCGGACGTCGCCGACCTCGACGCGGCGGCCGCGGCGGCGTGCGCGGGCATCTTCGCCAACCAGGGACAGGTCTGCTCCGCGAGCTCCCGGCTGCTGGTCCAGCGGGAGGTCAAGGAGGCGCTGCTGGAGCGCGTGGTCGCGCTGGCGCGCGAGATCCGTCCGGGCGACCCCCTCGACCCGATGACCCGGATGGGCCCGCTCGTGGGGGAGCGGCACGCCGACCGCGTGATGGAGCTGGTGCAGGCGGGTCGGGGCGAGGCGCGGCTCGTGCTCGGCGGCGGCCGGGTCGACGGGGCCCGCACTCCGGCGTACGTCGAGCCGACGGTGTTCGACGACGTGCCGCCGGACGCCCGCATCTGGCGCGAGGAGGTGTTCGGGCCGGTGCTGGCCGTGGCCGCCTTCGACGACGAGGACGAGGCCGTCGCGCTCGCGAACGACAGCGTCTACGGGCTGGCCGCCTCGGTGTGGACCGACGGCCTGTCGCGGGCACACCGGGTGGCCGCGCGGCTGCGGGCGGGCACCGTGTCGGTCAACGCCGTCGACGCGCTCGACGTGACGGTGCCGTTCGGCGGCTTCGGCCAGAGCGGCTTCGGGCGCGACCTGTCGCTGCACGCGATGGACAAGTTCACCGGGCTGAGGACGACGTGGATCGCCGTCTGATGCATCGCTAGAACCGATGCAAACGTCAGAAAACATCTGTTGGACTCATGGTCAGGGACATGGTGGTCTGGTCCCACGTCACCCGGGGCCGGGTGCAACCGGAAGTGGAGGGGTTGGGATGTCGAGCGAACAGGTCGAGGTCGTGGTCGTCGGCGGCGGTCAGGCCGGGCTGGCGATGAGCGAGCACCTCGGGGCGAGTGGGGTGCCGCACCTCGTGCTGGAGAGGCACCGCATCGCGGAGCGCTGGCGCTCCGAGCGGTGGGACTCCCTGGTCGCCAACGGGCCGGCCTGGCACGACCGCTTCCCGGGGATGGAGTTGTTCGACGTCGAGCCCGACGGGTTCGCGTCCAAGGAGCAGGTCGCCGACTACTTCGTCGCCTACGCCGAGAAGATCGGCGCCCCCGTCCGCTGTGGGGTCGAGGTGACCTCGGTGCGCACGAACGCCGGTCGGCCCGGCTTCCGGGTCGAGACCTCCGCAGGGCACGATCGACGCGCGCTTCGTGGTGGCGGCCACCGGCCCGTTCCAGCGGCCGGTCGTCCCCGCGATCGTCCCGGACGGCGCGGTGGCCGAGCAGATCCACTCGAGCGCCTACCGCAACCCCGCGCAGCTGCCCGAGGGCGCCGTCCTCGTGGTCGGGGCCGGCTCGTCGGGCGTCCAGATCGCCGACGAGCTCCGCCGGTCCGGCCGCGAGGTGCACCTCTCGGTGGGTCCCCACGACCGGCCGCCGCGCAGCTACCGCGGCCGTGACTTCTGCTGGTGGCTGGGCGTGCTCGGCCTGTGGGACGCCGAGACGCCGCCGCAGGGCGCCGAGCACGTCACGATCGCGGTGAGCGGAGCACGCGGCGGTCACACCGTCGACTTCCGCGCCCTCGCCGCCCGCGGCATCCACCTCGTCGGGCGCACCGCGTCGTACGACGGCGGGACCCTGCGCTTCGCCGACGACCTGGGGGCGAACATCGCCCGCGGCGACGCCAACTACCTCTCGCTGCTCGACGAGGCCGACGCGTACGTCGCACGCAACGGGCTCGACCTCCCCGAGGAGCCGGAGGCGCGGGTGCTCGGTCCCGACCCGGCGTGCGTGAGCGACCCGACCCTCGCGCTCGACCTCGCCGACGCCGGGATCACCTCGATCGTGTGGGCCACCGGCTTCGTCTCGGACTACTCGTGGCTGGACGTGGACGCGTTCGACGAGACCGGCAGGCCCGCGCACCGCCGCGGCGTGTCGACCGAGCCGGGCGTCTACTTCCTCGGCCTGCCGTGGCTGTCCCGGCGGGGCTCGAGCTTCATCTGGGGGGTGTGGCACGACGCGAGGCACGTCGCCGACCACATCGCGACCCAGCGCGGCTATCTCGCCCACGACGGTCTCGTCGGGGCGGGCAGCGACGACGTCCTGGAGGTGGCCCGGTGAGGGAGCCCGTCGTCGTGGGTGGGCACACCCGCATCCGCCCGTTCAACACCGGTGACACCTACCCGGAGCAGAACCTCGACAACGACCTGTGCCAGGCCGTGGTCGCCGGGCGCACCGTCTACGTCCGCGGCCAGATCGGGCAGGACCTCGACACCAGCGAGTCCGTCGGCATCGGCGACGTCGAGGCGCAGACCGAGCGGGCGATGGCCAACATCGACCTGCTGCTGCGGGAGGCCGGCAGCCGGATGGAGCACCTGGTCAAGCTGACGGTCTACATCGTCGACCCGCGCTACCGCGAGACCGTCTACCGCACGATCGGCCGCTGGACCAAGGGCGTGCACCCGATCTCGACCGGCCTCGTCGTCTCGGCGCTGGCCCGCCCCGAGTGGCTGGTCGAGATGGACGCCATCGCGGTGATCCCCGAGGACGGTTCCCGGTGACCTTCTCCGTGCTGGCCGCCGACGGCAGCGGTGCCGTCGGTATGGCGGTCACGTCGTCGAGCCCCGCGGTCGCCGCGCGCTGCGTGCACCTGCGCCCCGGCGTCGGCGGGGCGTCCTCGCAGAACGTCACCGACCCGCGGCTGGGTCCGAGGCTCCTCGACGCCCTGGAGGCCGGCGCCGACCCGCGCCGCGCCCTCGACGACCTGGTCGCGGACGAGCCGCTGGTCGAGCACCGCCAGCTGACCGTCCTCGACGTGCGCGGCCGGGCGGCGGCCTACTCCGGCGCCGGCTCGCTCGGCGTGCACCACCACGTGGTCGGCGACGGCGTCGTGGCGGCCGGCAACATGCTCGCCGGGCCCGAGGTGGTCGACGCCGTGGTGGCCGCCCTCGAGGCCTCTGGCGGTGAGCTCGAGCACCGCCTGCTGGCCGCGCTCGAGGCCGGCCTGGCCGCCGGGGGAGAGGCGGGCCCGCTGCACTCGGCCGGCCTGGCCGTGGTCCGGGACGTGCCCTGGCGCGTCAGCCGACCTGCGGGTCGACTGGCACGACGACCCGGTGGCCGAGCTGCGCCGGCTGCTCGACGTGTGGCTGCCGCAGCGCGACGACTACGTGGCCCGCGCGGCTCGACCCGACCGCCGCGCCGTCGTACGGCGTGCCGGGGGACGAGTGATGGCACACGAGGAGCCCAGGGGCCCCAGGGTCCTGAGGGACGCCGTGGCCCGCCGGGTCGCCGCCGACCGGGACGTGCTCGTCGGGCTGTCCGAGCGGCTGCACGCCCACCCCGAGACCGCGTGGGAGGAGCACCGCTCGTCCCGGTGGGTCGCGGACACGCTGGCCGACGCCGGCTTCGAGGTGGAGACCGGCTACCTCGGCCTGGAGACCGCGTTCCTGGCGGTGGCCGGCTCGGGACCCTTCCGGCTCGGCCTCTGCGCGGAGTACGACGCCCTGCCGGGCCTCGGCCACGCCTGCGGGCACAACCTGATCGCCGCGATCGCGGTCGGCGCGGCCCGGGCCCTCGCGCCGCTGGCCGACGACGCCGGCCTCACCATCGAGGTCTACGGCACCCCCGCCGAGGAGGGCGGCGGCGGCAAGATCGAGCTGCTCGACCGCGGCGCGTTCGCCGGCCTGGACCTGGCGATGATGGCCCACCCGGCGCCCGTCGACGTCGCGGAGGCGCGGCCGTTCGCGGTCTCGCACTCGCACGTGACCTACCGCGGCAAGGCCGCCCACGCCGCGGCGTACCCCGAGCAGGGCGTCAACGCCGCCGACGCGTTCACCATCGCCCAGGTGGCGGTCGGGCTGCTGCGCCAGCAGCTGCCGCCCGAGCGTGCGCGTGCACGGCGTGATGACCCGCGGCGGCGAGGCGCCCAACGCGATCCCCGAGCAGACCGAGGGGCGGTGGTACGTCCGCGCCGAGTCGCTCGCCGAGCTGGCCGAGGTCGAGCCGCGGGTGTGGCGCTGCTTCGAGGCCGGCGCGCTGGCGACCGGCTGCGACGCTCGAGGTCGCCCCGGAGAGCAAGCCGTACGCCGAGTTCCGCACCGACGAGGCCGCCCTCGCGTCGTACCGCGCGGAACGCCGAGCGCCTGGGCCGCGACTTCGCCACGGGCGCCGACGCCGCGCGGATGAACCGCGCCTCGACCGACATGGGCAACGTGTCGCAGGTCGTCCCGGCGATCCACCCCTACGTCGGGATCGGCTCGCTGCCCGCCACCAACCACCAGCGCGAGTTCGCCGCGCACTGCGTCGGCGACGACGCGGAGCGGGCCCTGCTCGACGCGGCCACCGCGCTGGCCTGGACCGCCCTCGACGCGCGCCGGAGCCGCCTCGTGACCAGCGACCGTCCAGACCCGACCGCCGCACCGAGCGCGACTTCCTCGGCGAGGTCGCCGTGCCGGCCGACGCCTACTGGGGCGTGCACACCGCCCGGGCCCTGGAGAACTTCCCGGTCAGCGGTACGCCGGTCTCGGTGCACCGCGACCTGGTCGCCGCCCTCGGCGCGGTCAAGCAGGCGGCCGCGCGCGCGAACCGGGAGCTCGGGCTCCTCGACGACCGCCGCGCCGACGCCGATCGACCGAGCCGCGCCAGGACGTGCTGCGACGGGCCGCCTCGACGACCAGTTCGTCGTCGACGTGGTCCAGGGCGGGGCCGGCACCTCGACCAACATGAACGCCAACGAGGTGATCGCCAACCGGGCGCTCGAGCTGCTCGGCCTGCCGCCGCGGCGCCTACGACGAGGTGCACCCCCTCGACCACGTCAACCGCAGCCAGAGCACCAACGACGTCTACCCGACCGCGCGTGAAGGCTCGCCCTGCTGCCGTCGCTCGACGGGCTCTCCGACGTCGGTCGCACCTGCTCGCCGACGCGTTCGCCGGCAAGGCGCGCGAGTTCGGCTCGGTGCCCAAGGTCGGCCGCACCCAGCTGCAGGACGCCGTGCCGATGACCGTCGGCCAGGAGCTCGGCGTCGTGGGCGGCCACCCTGCGCGAGGAGCGGCGCGCATCGTCGACGTCGCGCACGCTGCTGTGCGAGGTCAACCTCGGCGCGACAGCGATCGGCACCGGCATCACCGCTCGTCCCGGGTACGCCGAGGCGGCGCTGCCGCGCACCTGCCGACGATCACCGGGCTGCCGCTGGTCGCCGCGGGCGACCTGGTCGAGGCGACCTCCGACACCGGGGTCTTCGTGCCAGCTCTCCGGCGTGCTCAAGCGGACGCGCGGTGAAGGTCTCGAAGATCTGCAACGACCTGCGGCTGCTGTCGTCCGGGCCCCAGGCGGGCTTCGGCGAGCTGCGGCTGCCGCCGCGTCAGGCGGGGTCGAGCATCATGCCGGGCAAGGTCAACCCGGTGATCCCCGAGATGGTCAACCAGGTCGCGTTCTGGGTGGTCGGCAACGACGTCACCGTGACCATGGCCGCCGAGGCCGGGCAGCTGCAGCTCAACGCCTTCGAGCCGGTCATCTGCCACGCGCCTGCTCGCAGGGCATCGCCTGGATGACCGCGCGCCTTCGACACGCTGCGCGAGCTGTGCGTCGACGGGCATCGAGGTCGACGTCGAGCACGTCGCCGCCGCGACGGCGCGCAGCGTGGGCGTCGTCACCGCGCTGACGCCGTACCTCGGCTACGCCGAGCGCCGCCGACATCGCGCAGGCCGCCCTCGACGGCGGGGGCAGCGTGCGCGAGCTGGTGCTGGCCGCCGGGGCGATGGCGACCGAGCGCTCGACGCCCTCCTGACCCCGGGCGGCGCTGACCCGGGTCGTGCGGGGGGACGGCGAGGACGCCGCCGCGCTCTCCTGAGCCGCCGGCGGGGCACAGGCGCAGCGTCTGGGCGTGGCGCCCGCGGCGCGACCGGCGACCCTCGAAACCGATGCAGCCAGCCTCTTGCCAGGGGCCAAGGTCCTCCATAGTGTATGCGTATGCATCTCTCGCCCGACGACAAGTCCCGCATCCGTTCCGGCTCGGTGTCCGTGATCAAGGAGCCCTCGAAGGGCTCGGGTCGACCAGGAGCGCGACCCGGCGGTCGTCGTCGACCGTCTCGGACGATGCTCGGCCGCGATCGAGCGCGACGGCATGGACGCCGTCCTGCGCTACGCCCGCGAGCTCGACGGCTACGAGGGCAGCGGCGCACGAGGTGCCCGAGGCCGAGCTCGAGAAGTCGGGCGAGCGGATCTCCGCAGGCCGTCCGCGAGGCCCTGGAGACCGGCGCCGAGCGAACCCGGCGCTTCGCCGGGATGCAGCGCGAGCGCCTGCAGGACTTCGAGGAGGAGGTCGCTGCCGGGCCTGGTCTGCGGGCAGCGGTTCGTGCCCGTCCAGAACGTCGGGGCCTACCTGCCCGCGGGCCGCTTCCCGCTGCTGGCGAGCGCGTTCATGACCGTCGGGGTCGCCGACGTGGCCGGGGTGCCCGCGCATCGTGAGCTGCACCCCGCCGTCCGACCGACGGCGAGCCGCACCCCGCCGTGCTGTACGCCGCGCTGGGTGTCCGGGCGCCCGCAAGGTGCACCCGCTGGGCGGCGTCCAGGCGCTGGCCGCGATGGCCTTCGGGCTGCTGGACGACGAGCCCGGCCGACATGATCGTCGGCGCCGGCAACGCCTACGTGGCCGAGGCGAAGCGCCAGCTCTACGGGCGGGTGGGCATCGACGTGCTGGCCGGGCCGTCGGAGGTGGCGGTGCTCGCCGACGACACCGCCGACGCCGAGATGGTGGCCGCCGACCTGCTCGGCCAGGCCGAGCACGGGCCGACGTCGCCCGCCAACCTCACCACCACGTCCGAGCGGCTGGCGCGGGAGGTGCTCGTCGAGGTCGACCGCCAGCTCGCGGGCCTGTCGACCCGCGAGATCGCCGGCGCGGCCTGGCGCGACTTCGGCTCGATCTATGTCACCGGACTCGCGCGAGACCGCGGTGGAGGTGATGGACACGCTCGCGCCCGAGCACCTCGAGGTGCTCGCCGACGACCTCGACTGGTGGCTGCGGCGCGCTGCACAACTACGGCTCGCTGTTCCTCGGCCCGTGGTCGACGGTCGCCTACGCCGACAAGGGCATGTCCGGCACCAACCACGTGCTCCCCACCGTGCGCGGGCGCGCGCTACACCGGCGGGCTCAGCGTGGCCTCGTTCCTCAAGCAGCTCACCTACCAGCGGGCCACCCGTGAGGCGACCGCCGCGCAGGCGCGTGCCGACCGTGACGGTCTCCGACTTCGAGCGGCTCGACGCCCACCGCGACAGCGCGCAGCTCCGCCTCGACCGACTGTCGCGGTTCCTGATCCGACATACGTATGGCAAGACGCCGGGTGGTCGGGAGAGCCGGCGACCCGGCCGGCTCGTCCCGCACTCGCCCGTGCCCGCACGTCGGAACCTCCGACCAGTGGGAGTACCCTATGAGGACAACCCGTCGCCGCACCGCCGTCGCTCGCGGCCGTGGTCACGGTCTCAGCCTCGCCGTCGCAGGCTGCGGCGCCGGTTCGAAGACGTCCGGCCGACACCGCCACCAAGGTCGCGTGCGACTACAAGGCGCCGAGCGGCAAGACCGACGTCAACGTGCTGGCCTACAACTCGTCGTCGGTCGACCCCTACACCAACACCATGGTGAAGAGCTGCACCAAGGGCGACGTGACCGTCAACCACGAGCCGATCGACTTCGGCGGGCAGGTGCAGAAGACGACCGCGACGCTGGCCGGCGACACCGGCACCTACGACATCATCGAGACCTACTCGTTCGTCATCCCGCAGCTGGCCTCGCGAGGGCAAGCTCGAGCCGCTCGACGACCTCGTCGCGAAGTACGGCGACAAGTACGGCCTGGACGACATCAACAAGAACATGAGCGGCGCGATGACCTACGACGGCAAGCTCTACGGGCTGCCGATGCAGGCCCAGATGCTCGTCATGGCCTACCGCAAGGACGTCTTCGACAAGCTCGGGATCAAGCCCGCCGACCACGTTCGCACGAGATGCGCGCCGCGGCGGAGAAGATCCAGGACGCCGGTGACATCAAGTACCCGATCGCCCTGCCCCTGCTGGCCAGCGCCGACATCGTCACGGCGTACGACGCCGCGCTCGGGCTCGCTGGGCGCGAACCTCACCGACGCCGACGCGATGACACCGAACCTGGACATGCCCGGAGTCGGCCAAGGCGCTCGAGGAGCTCGAATCCCTCAAGCCGTTCATGGACCCGCAGGTGACGACGTTCGACCAGCCGGCCGTCCAGCAGCAGATGTACAACGGCTCCGCGGCGATGTCGATCATGTTCTCCGGCCGGATGAACGACCTGACGCTGGAGTCCAACAGCCAGTACGCCAAGGACATGGCCTTCGCCGCCCCGCCGTCCGTGGACGGCGGCGACGTCCTCTACGACACGGTCTCGGTCGACGGCTGGTCGATCCCGACCAACGCGAAGAACGACAAGGACATGCTCTTCGAGATGCTGAGCCTCCTCGGTCAGCGAGAAGGCGTCGAAGGCGTCGCTCCCCGCGGCGTACCCGGCCCGGGACGGCATGGTGACCGACTCGAGCATGCCGTTCGCGGCAGGCGGCCAACGAGTCGATCGGCGAAGCGTCCCGCCGTCGGAGCCCTACCCGTGGACCGCCGAGATCAGCAACGCCATCACGCCGATCGTGGCCGACGTGGTGGTCGGCAAGACCTCGGTCGCCGAGGGCACCACGAAGATGCAGGCCGCCGCCGAGAAGATCCTGGCCGAGTACAAGTAGCGACGACGGCACGAGCGGGAGGAGAGGCACCATGCGCAGACGAGAGTTCGCGATGCTGGCAGGGCCGAGCATCCTGGTGATGGCGGGCCTGCTCCTCCTCCCGCTCTACCGGACGCGTGGAGTGGAGCCTGCAGAAGGTCGACTACGGGTCGCCGGGCGAGTTCGTCGGCCTGGACAACTACCGGCAGGCGTTCAGCGACCCCCGGCTGGGCGACGCGGTCGTGTTCACGGTGACGCTCACCCTGCTGGTCACGGCGGTGCTGATGGTCGTCGGGCTACATGCTGGCGGCGTCTCGTCAACGGGCTCGGCCGCGCCAAGCCCTACGTGCTCGGCCTGCTGCTGGTGCCCTACGTCATCCCGCAGATCGTGGGCGCCTCGATGTTCTCCTGGCTGTTCAACTCCAACTACGGCGGCGTGATCACCTACGTCATCGAGAAGCTGACCGGCATCGAGATCCTCTGGATGACCGACACGTGGCCCAACCGGCGTGCTGGTCGCGCTGAACATCATCTGGTCGATGCTGCCCTTCGCGATGCTGATCATCCTCGCCGGGCTGCAGGGCGTGCCGGAGGAGATGATCGAGGCGGCCAAGATCGACGGCGCCTCGCCGCTGCGCACGCACCTGCGCGTGATCGTCCCCAGCATCCGCGGCGTGCTCGGGTTCGTGGCCCTCATCTCGATCATGGACGTGGTGCGGACCTTCGACGCGCTCGTCCCGCTCTCCCCGCAGGCGGTGCAGCTCGGCAACGAGTCGATCATGCTCTACATCTACAACGTGGCCTTCCGGGACGGCGGGCAGAACCTCGGGCTGGGCAGCGCCATCAACGTGCTGCTGATCCTGCTGATCGTGGTGCTGCTCTTCCCCTTCATCCGGGGCGTGGCCAAGGAGGCGAAGGCCTGATGAGCGATGCTGGCCGAGACCGGTCGCCGCGGACCCGAGCGAGGCCGTCACGGCCGGGACGTCCTGCAGGCCACCGCGCAGGAGCCGGCCGCGCCGGCGCGCTCGCGCGACGCTGATGGTCGGCGGTCTGCTCTTCCTGATCTGCCTGGCGCTGCTGAGCCCGGTGATCTGGACGGCGATGACGGTCACCAAGCCGACCAACGTCGCGTTCGTCAACCCGCCGCAGTTCTTCTACGAGCCGAACTTCGACTCGTTCGTCAACCTGTGGCAGACCACGCAGTTCTACAGCTACCTGCTCAACACGTCGTCGTGGCGGTGATCAGCACCGTCTTCGCGCTGCTCATCGGCGTGCCCGCGGCCTACGCGCTGTCGCGCTTCCCGGGCTGGATCTCCACGGTGCTGCTGGTCGCCGCGCTGGTGTTCCGGGCGCTGCCCGCGGTTCGCGGTCGTGCTGCCGATGTACGACATCTCCCGCACGCTGCACATCTACGACACCACCTTCGCCGATCTCGGCCGCGCTGGTCGCGATCAACCAGCCGTTCAGCATCTGGCTGCTGCGCAACTTCTTCGCCGAGATCCCCGCAGCAGCTCGACGAGGCGGCGATGCTCGACGGCTGCACGCGGCTTCAGATGCTGCGCCGGGTGATGATCCCGCTGATGGGACCGGGCATCCTGACCGCGGGCATCTTCATGTTCCTGTTCGCGTTCCAGGAGTACCTCACCGCCCTGGTCCTGACCGACGTCAACGCCCGCACCGTGCCCGGTCTTCATCGCCACCCAGCTCGGCCAGACCCTGCCGATGCTCCAGCAGGCCGGCGCGGCGTCGATGCTGCTGACCTGCCGGTGATCGCGTTCGCGTTCATCGCCCAGCGCTACCTCGTCGCCGGGCTGAGCGCGGGGTCCGTCAAGGGGTGAGCGCACCGTCGCACCCGCTGGTCCTGCTGCCGGGGATGAACTGCTCGGCGCGGCTGTGGCGCCGGGTCCTGGACTGGCCCGGGACTGGCGCGCCGCGCTGCGGGACGAGCGGCGGACTCGACGTCGTCGACGGCGGAGCTGCGCGGTGCGTCCTCGACGAGTGCGTCGACGGGCTCCTCGACCGCGCTGCCGCGCGACGTTCTCGCTGGCCGGGCTGAGCCTCGGCGCGATCGTGGCGCTGGCCGTCGTGCGCCGCGCTCCCGAGCGGGTCCGCGGCTCGCGCTGCTGTCGGTGAACGCCCGGGCGCCCGCGACCCGACCAGCGTGCGGCCTGGGCGGGCCAGCGCGGCTCCTGGCCGCTGGCGGCACCGCGCGGGCGGTGCAGCAGACGCTGCTGCCGGTGCTCGTGGCTCCCGCCCACCGTGCCGGCCTCGACGACCGGTGCTCACGATGGCCGACGAGGTCGGGGAGCGCGCTGCTCGACGCCAGCTCGCGATCCAGGCGACCCGGCTGGACGAGCGGCCCGGCGCTGGCCCGCGTCGGCGTCCCCACGCTGGTGCTCGCCGGTGCGCGAGGACGCGCTCTGCCGCTCGAGCGGAACGAGGAGGTGCAGCGCCGGGATCGCCGGGCGCCGGCTGGTGGTGCTCGACGGGGTCGGCCACCTCAGCACCCTGGAGGCGCCCGACGCCGTCGCGGCAGAACCTGCGACGGCTGGCTGGCCAGGTAGCCCGCCTCAGACCCGGAGGTCGCGGAAGAGCGTCATCATCTCGAGGGTGAGGTTGTGCACGATCATCCGGGCGCCGTCCGCCAGCGAGGCCCGCGCGGCGTCCGGCGGAGCCGGCCAGGTCGAGACGCGACCGAGCCCGGCGGTCGCTCGCGTGGGTACGCCGCGACGAGCTCGTCGAGCGGCGGGTCGTCGGCCGTGCGCGCGGCGCCGAGGTCGGGCGTGCCGATGAGGTAGCCGTCGATCCCCGGCACGGACAGTGATGGCGGCGCGGCCTCGACAGCGGCGGGCGACTCGAGCATCGCCACGACCAGGACGTCGTCGGCGCGGCGCCGGTGCTCCTCGCCGGACCGGGCGCCGTAGCGGCCCGGCGCGGGAGTACGTCGCGAAGCCGCGCTCGCCCTGCGGCGGGTAGCGGACCGCCCGCACGAGCCGGCGCGGCGTCGTCGGGCGCTGTCGACGTGCGGCGCGACGACGCCCTGGACGCCGAGGTCGAGCGCCCGCAGGACGAACGGGGTGTCGCCGCCGCCCATCCGCACCAGCACCGGCAGGCCGAACGACTCGGCGGCCGTGACGTGGTGGCGCAGCGCGTCGAGGTCGGCCGAGCCGTGCTCGCAGTCGACGAGCACGAAGTCGTGCCCGGCGACGGCGAGCATCTCGACGGATCTCCTCGGCGGGCATCCGCACGAGCGCGCCGACCAGGTCGTCGCCGGCGTCGAGCCGTGCCCGCAGCGAGGGTAGCGAGGGGACGCTCGTGGCCCGGCGCGCTCACGCGATCATCCCGCCGGAGAAGTCGAGGTCGGTGCCGGTGAGGCCGGGCATCGCCAGGATCGCCAGCCAGCGCGTCGGCGACCTCGTCGGGCGTGACCATCCGCCCGAGGGCGGACCGGTCGACGAAGGCGCGCCGGGCGTCGGCCACCGAGGAGCCGGTGCGCTCGGCCTCGAGCCGGAAGATGCGGTCCATGCGGTCGCTCTCGACCGGGCCCGGGGGACAGGCGTGTTGACCCGCACGCCGGCGGTCCCGGCCTCGTGCGCCAGCGTGCTGGTCAGCCCGATGACGCGCCATCTTGGACGCGCAGTAGGGCGTGCGCCGGGGGAGCGGGCGCTTGCCCGACACCGAGGCCACGTTGACGACGTCGCCGTCGCCGCGCTCGTACATCGCCGGGAGGAGGGCGCGGCACATGAGGAAGGTGCCGCGCACGTTGACGGCGAACACCTCGTCCCACTCCTCGGGGCTGACGTCGGTCAGCGGCGCCACCGGTCCGGCGATGCCGGCGTTGTTGACCAGGATCGAGACGTCGTCGCCGGCGAGCCGGTCGGCCAGCGCGTCGACCTCGTCGGGGACCGAGACGTCGCAGGCCTCGGCCCGGGCGAGGCCGCCGAGCTCGGCGGCCACCGCCTCGAGCCGCGTCGAGGCGCCGGCCGACCAGCACCACCCGGACGCCGTGCGTCGACCAGCCGGTCGCGCCATCACGGCGCCGAGCCCGCTGCCGCCGCCGGTGACGACGGCCAGCCGACCCGCGAGGGCGGTCACACCGTCTCCGTCGAGAGGGCCTCGTCGATCCAGTCGAAGCGGTCGCCCTCGTGCCGCCAGGCGCGCACGTCGCCGGAGCGGGCGTGGCCCTCGAAGAGCTCGACCCGCGCCGCCCGTCCGCAGACCCGGCCGAGGGCGGCACTGCTCGCGGTGTCGGTGACCTCCTGGTAGGTGACGGTCTTGAGGTACTTGCCGACCCAGAGCCCGCCCGTGTAGCGGGCGCTGCCCAGCGTCGGCAGGACGTGGTTGGTGCCGATCACCTTGTCGCCGTAGGAGACGCAGGTGTTCTCGCCCAGGAACAGCGCACCGTAGTTGCTCATCCGCGTCAGGGCCTGGCGCGGGTCGGCGGTGAGGACCTGGACGTGCTCGGAGGCGAACGAGTCGCCGACCTGCCACAGCTCGTCCATGTCGTCGACGACGACCACCTGGCCGTGGTCGCGCCACGCCGGCTCGGCGAAGTCCTTGGTCGGCATGCCCGGCAGGATGCGCTCGACGAGTCGCATCGCCTCCTCGGCCAGGGCCTGCGAGGTGGTGACCAGCACGGCGGGGGAGTCGGGGCCGTGCTCGGCCTGCGAGAGCAGGTCGACCGCGACGGTGAAGGGGTCGGCGTCGTCGTCGGCGAGCACGAGGATCTCGGTCGGCCCGGCGAACAGGTCGATGCCGACCTCGCCGAACAGCTGGCGCTTGGCCTCCGCCACGAACGCGTTGCCGGGCCCGGCCAGGAAGTCGACGCGCTCGACGGACTCGGTGCCGACGGCCATCGCGGCCACCGCCTGGACGCCGCCGAGCACGTTGATCTCGTCCGCGCCGGCCATGCTCATGGCCGCGATCGTCGCCGCGGGGATCTCGCCGCGGATCGGGGGCGTGCAGGCGACGACGCGGGGGACCCCCGCGACCTTGGCCGTCACCACGGTCATGTGCGCCGACGCGGTGAGGGGGTAGCGGCCGCCGGGGACGTAGGCGCCCGCTGCCGCGACGGGGACGTGCCTGTGCCCCAGGTGCACGCCCGGGAGGGTCTCGACCTCGACGTCCGAGAGGGAGTCGCGCTGCGCCTGCGCGAACCGGCGTACCTGGGCCTGGACGAACTCGATGTCGTCGATGACCTGCTGGGGCAGCGACTCGACGAGCGACCGGACGCGGTCCTCGTCGAGGCGGAAGCTGTCAGGCGCCCAGGAGTCGAACCTCTCGCTGTACTCGCGCACGGCCGCGTCACCCCGGGTCCGCACGTCGGAGATGATCTGGGCCACCCGGTCCGCGACGTCACGCCGCGTGCGGTCGGCGAAGGTGGTGCGGGGGGCGCTCTTCAGATACTGGGCCATCGTCTCTCCTGTGGGACTGGTCTACCGGGGTGCGTGAAACATACGTATGCGTGAGATTACTATGAGCCCGGAGGGTCGAGTCAAGTACGTCGGCCGGCGTCGCTGCCCTCCCGGCGCGCTGGCTATGATCCGCACCGGGAAGGGGCGAGATGATCACGAGCCACGACGTGGCCCGGCTGGCCGGCGTGTCGCAGCCGACGGTGTCGCGCGCCCTCAACGACAGCCCGCAAGGTGTCGGACGCCACCAAGCAGAGGGTCCGCGAGGCCGCCCTCGCGCTCGGCTACTCGCCGAGCGCCGATCGGACGGGCGCTGTCGACGGGGCGGTCGACCCGGATCGGGCTCGTCGTGACCGACCTCGACAACCAGTTCTACTCCTACGTCATCGCGCCCCTGCACGACGAGCTCGACCGGGTCGGCTACGAGCTGGTGCTGGTGACGGCGTCCGACGTGTCGGGGCCGAGCATCGAGCGGCTGGTCACCCTCGGGCTCGCCGGGGTGGTCCTGGCCACCAGCACCGTGACTCGCTCCTGCCCGCGCGCCTGCGCGACCGCGGGATGCCGTTCGTCTACTTCAACCGCACCGTCGCGAGCGTCGACGCGGACGCCGTCGTGGTCGACCCGACCGACGGGGTGGAGGCGCTGGCGAAGGCCGTCGCCGACGCGGGCCACGTCCGGGCCGCGGCGCGATCTTCGGTCCGCGCAACACCAGCACCGGTGAGGAGCGCGAGCAGGCGGTGCGCTCGGCCTTCGAGGAGGTCGGCATCTCCCTCGCGCGACCGCGACGTCCTGCACGGCCCTTCGACTTCGCGACCGGCTACCGCGGCTGCCTACGAGCTGCTGCGCCGCGAGGACGCGCCGACCCTGCTGGTCTGCGGCAACGACGTCGTCGCACTGGGTGCCCTCAACGCGGCGGCGGAGCTGGGCATCGACGTGCCGGGCGGGGTGTCCATCGTCGGGTTCGACGACCTCCCGCCGTCCGGCTGGGCGCTCGTCCAGCTCAGCACCGTCGCCTACGACCTCGACGCGATGTCGCGCGAGGCGGCCCGGCTGGTCGTGCAGCGGGTGCAGGGCGGCGCGGACGAGCCGGTGCGCAGGGTGGCGTTCCCCACCACGTGGGTCCCGCGCGCGACCGTGGGCGCACCTCGCAGCCCGGCGTAGCCCGCGCCCGACGCTCGACCGGCCGGGCCTTGCGCCGTGATGTGCATACGCATACACTTTCCGGCGTACCAAGTGCCGGGTGCCTGTGGCGGGCCCCGCGCCGACCCCGACCAGGAAGGGCGCCCCATGCCTCTGGACCCCGTCGCCTACCGCCCGTACGCCGACCCCGACGAGTTCATCCGCGAGGTGACCGACCGGATCTGGGTGCAGCGCGACGTCAACCACATCGTCGAGAACTACGAGCCGGACTCGATCGTGCACGGCGGGCCTGGGCACCACCATGGACCGTGCCGGTGTCATCGAGGGCAGCCTGATGCGCATCGCCGAGTCCCCCCAGCACGTGGGCCAGGCCGAGGACGTCGTGTGGGAGCAGCGCGGCGAGGACGCGTTCTTGTCCTCCCACCTGGTGTTCTCCAGCGACGAGCACCTCGTGCACGGCCGCGTCGTCCGGGTCCGCTCGCGCACGATCGCGAACTGCCTCTACCGCCGTGGACGGATGGTGGAGGAGTGGGTCGTGCGGGACACGCTCGCGGGCGCCCTGCAGCGAGGACTCGACCCGGACGAGGCCGCTCGCTCGATGACCTTCCGCGGTTTCCAGGGCTCCTGGCTGGAGGACGCGCCGAAGGACCCGCTGAGCGAGGGCGACAGCGGGCCGCGCCCCGACGACCACCGCGCCGGCTGCGAGACCGTCCTCGCCATGATCGAGGAGGTCTGGAACGGGCGCCACCTGCACACGGTGCCCGACTACTTCCACCGCGACCTGTTCCTCGACACCGTCGGCGACGTCACCGTCACCCGGCCCGACGGCTACCAGCGGGACCTGCTCACGCTGCTGTCGGCGTTCCCCTCCGCGACGTTCGAGGTCCGCGACGTGCAGACCAACGACGCCGGTCGCTACGCCGGCCTGCGGATCGCGGTGCTGTGGAAGCTCGTCGGCCGCTACGACGGGCGGGCGATCTTCGGCCCCTCACGGGCCAGCCCGTCGACCTCATGGGCGTCTCGCAGTTCCTGGTCCAGGACGGCCGGATCGTCCGCGAGAAGCGCGTGTACGACGACCTGGCGCTCCGGGCGCAGATCAACAGCGCACGCGGGGACGGCCCCGTCGAGAACACCAACATCTACTGACCGCACGAGCACGTCCCGAGGAGCACACGCATGACCGCCACATCCGTCGACCCCGACGTACCCGTCACCGCTGACGAGGTCGCCCGCCGTACGATCCTGCGCAAGGACTGGGTGCCGTGCAAGGCCGCCTTCATCGACTGCCGCACGCCGGGCTCGGACCGCAAGGACAACTACTCCTTCATCGGGATGGGCGTCTCCCAGAGCTCCGAGCAGTTCGTCAACCTCGTCGAGCCGCACGGCTTCAACGTCGGCGCCGCCGGCATGCCGAACGGCACCGTGAACAGCCTGCACCTGCACTTCACCGCCGAGGTCTTCATCAACTTCGGCGGCGACTACCAGCTGCGGTGGGGACCCGACGGCGACCAGGGCGAGTACCACTCGGTCGACGGTGACGTCATCTCCGTGCCCACGTGGGTCTTCCGCGGCTTCACCAACGTCGGCTCGGACGACGGCGTCCTGCTCACGGTGCTGGGCCAGGACGACAACGGCGGCATCATCTGGGGCCCGCCGCGTGCTGGAGGAGGCGGCCGCGCACGGCCTCTACCTGACCGCCGACAACCGGCTTGTCGACACCGTCGCCGGGGAGCGCGGTCCCCGAGGGCGTCGCGCTGATCCGGCCGATGCCGCAGGACGGAGATCGACCGGCTCGACGTCGTCACCGCCGAACAGTTCCGCAGCGACGCGTCGTCGCAGCCGACCGAGCGTGCCTGGGTGGCGAGGCCGTTCCTGTGCTCGGAGCTGCCCGGCGGCGGCGCCGAGCTCAGCCCGGTCATCGGCCACGGCCTCGTCGAGGACCGGCGCGCGGCGCCGCGCCTCACGAACCCGCACAGCTTCGACCTCGCCTGGCTGCGGGCCGTGCCGGGCGAGGGGGTGCTCGACCCACCGGACGGCCGGAGCCCACGGTCCTCGTGGTCAAGGCCGGCCGCTGGGTCGGTGCGCGTCGAGGACGGCGACGACGCCGCACGTCGTCGAGCTCGGCCCGCAGGACGCACTCTCCGTGCCTCCGGGGGCGTGGCGCTCGCTCGTGCTGGTCGACGACGCGGGCGGGCGTCGCCGTCGAGCCGGGCACCGGCGAGGTGCTCGTCGTCACCGCCGGCGACGCCCGCACGCGCATCGAGTGGGCGCCGGCGGTCGTGTCGGCGGCGCGGCGACGCCGGGGTGGTCATCGACCCCGACGGCTACCGCGCCCCGGCCTCGGTGCTCGTCACCGCCACCGAGGATGACTGAGCCCGACCGCGTCGTCGTCGCGGTCTGCCAGGTCGACGGGGTGGCGGCTCGGGCGGACGCCGACGTCCTCCGGGACGCCGTCGCCGAGGCGGCGGGTCGCGGGCGCACGGCTGGTGGTGCTCCCCGAGCTGGCGGCCTGCGGCGGTGTGCTCACCACCCCCGAGCAGGCCGCCGCCGCGGCCGAGCCGCTCGACGGGCCGACCGTCGGCCTCCTCGGCGGGCTGTCGGCCCAGCACGGCTGCGTCGTCGTCGCCGGGTCTCGCCGAGGCCGGCGCCGGTGGCCGGGTGCACAACTCCGCGGTGGTGCTCGACCGCGGCTCCGTCGTGGCGACCTACCGCAAGGCCCACCTGTGGGGCGCGGAGAAGCGCGCGTTCGACCCCGGCGACCGGCCCCCTCCGGTGGTCGGCGACCAGCGCGGGCCGGGTCGGCGTGATGGTCTGCTACGACCTCGAGTTCCCCGAGTGGGTCCGGCTCGCCGCCGAGGCGGGGGCCGAGCTCCTCGCCGTACCGGCCAACTGGCCCCTGCGTGCGGACGGTGACCCGCAGCGGCCGTTCGAGGTCGTGAAGGCCCAGGCCGCGGCCGTGACCTACCGGGTCAACGTCGCCGTGGCCGACCGGTGCGGAGCCGAGGCGGGCGTCGACTGGTACGGCGGCTCGCCTCGTCTGCGACGTCGACGGCGACCTCGTGGCGGGTCCGGCCTGTGCGCTGCGCGAGGACCCACGGGGCCCGGCGACACCGACCGTCCTGACGGCAGAGGTCGACCTGGCGGCAGCTCGCGACAAGCGCCTCGGGCCCTTCAACGACGCGGTGCTGGACAGGCGGCCCGAGCTCTACCGGTGAGCCGTGCCGGCTGCGGGCGCGGCTCGACCCGGTTGTCAGGTTCGTGACAGGTGCGTGGGCGCAGGATCGCCCTCCCAGCACCCGCACGAGGAGCAGCCATGACGACCGGGACCAGCAGTCGGACGATCGTGGTCGTCCCCACCTACGACGAGGCCGAGGGGATCACGCGCTGCCTCGACGCCGTGCTGGAGCACGCTCCCCACGCCGACGTACTCGTGGTGGACGACGACAGCCCGGACGGGACCGGCCGCCTCGTCATGGCGCACCCCGAGCACGGGCGACGCGTCCGGCTGCTGAGCCGACCCGGCAAGGACGGGCTCGGTGCGGCGTACCGCGCCGGGTTCGCGTGGGCGCTCGACGCGTCCTACGACGTCGTGGTGCAGATGGACGCCGACCTGTCGCACCCGCCCGAGCGGATCCCGGCGCTGCTCGCCGCACTCGACGGGGCCGACGTCGCGATCGGGTCGCGCTACGTGCGCGGCGGCGCGGTGCGGGACTGGTCCTGGTCGCGGCGGCTGATCTCCCGGGCGGGCAACGCCTACGTGCGTGTCGTGCTCGGCCTGCCCGTGCACGACGCGACCGCCGGCTTCAAGGCCTTCCGTCGTGAGGCGCTCGAGGCCGTCGGCGCGGTGGCGTCCGAGTCCGACGGCTACTGCTTCCAGGTCGAGAACACCTGGCGTGCGTGCCGGCGCGGCCTGCGCGTCGTGGAGGTGCCGATCACCTTCAGCGACCGGACCCTCGGCAGCTCCAAGATGTCCGGCCGCATCGTGGTCGAGGCGATGCTGCGCGTGCTGACCTGGCGCTGGCGCGAGCTGGCGCCCCGCCCCGCGCCACCCCTCGTCGAGGCGTGACCGGCCGGGCCCGTTTTCCTGCATCACCTGGTAAACGCCCCCTCCCCATGGACTGTTCACCGTGGGGAGCGGCCGTTTTCCTGCATCACCTGGTAAACGGCCCCAGGGGTGGGCGCCGGCTGTTCAGGTCCGGTTCAGCGTCGGGGGCGGACTCTCGGAGGGCGGTGCGCCGGGCAAGCCACCCCGTCGGGCACGGCGCACCGCACCCGGACGAGGAGCACCCATGAGCACCCTGGCGCACGACCCGGTGCAGGACCCGCGCTGGCCCTCGATGCGAGGACGACACCACCCGGCCGGCCGGCGACGACGGCCGACGCTCCGGCGCCCAGTCGTGACGATCCCCCTGCGGGGCCGGCTGGAGCGGTTGCTGACCCGCGAGGTGCTGATGTTCCTCACCGTCGGCGGCGCGGGCTACGTCGTCGACGTCGCGGCGTTCAACCTCCTGCGCTCCACGACGACCTTCGCGGCGCTCGACCCGGCCGTCGCCCGCACCCTCGCCGTCGTCGCGGCGATGTGCGTGACGTACGTCGGCAACCGCACGCTGACCTGGCGCGGATGCGCCTCGGAGGACCGACGTCGCGAGGTCGCCCTGTTCGTGCTCTTCAACGTGGTCGGCTTCGGGCTCTCGGTGCTCACCCTGGTGCTCTCCCACGACGTCCTCGGCCTGACCAGCCGGCTGGCCGACAACGTCTCGGCGAACGGGGTGGGCCTCGCCCTCGGCACGGTCTTCCGCTACCTGACCTACCGCCGCTGGGTGTTCGTCGGCTCCGGACCGACCGGGCCGACCGGGCCGACCGGGCCTGCCGGGACCGGAGGGACCGGCGAGCTCGTCACGGCGGACTGCGCGTCGGCATGAAGGTGGTCGCACCCGCCACACTGGACACCATGAGGGTGCTGGTGGTCGAGGACGAGGCGCGGCTGGCCGGTGCGCTGAGGACCGGCCTGGAGGCCGAGGGGTTCGCGGTCGACGTGGCCGTCGACGGCGGCGAGGCGCTCTGGTTCGCCCGCGAGAACGAGTACGACGCGATCCTGCTCGACATCATGCTGCCGGTGCTCAACGGCTACCGCGTGTGCGCGACGCTGCGCGAGGAGAAGGACTGGACGCCGATCCTGATGCTGACCGCCAAGGACGGCGAGTGGGACCAGGTGGAGGCGCTCGACACCGGCGCCGACGACTACGTGACCAAGCCGTTCTCGTTCGACGTCCTGCTGGCGCGGCTGCGGTCCCTGCTGCGCCGCGGCAGCCACGAGCGGCCGACGTCGCTCGTCGTGGGCGACCTCGTGCTGGACCCGGCACGTCGCCGGGCGACGCGCGCCGGCGAGGAGCTGCGGTTGACCGCGCGGGAGCTGTCCCTGCTGGAGTTCCTGATGCGTCGGGCCGGCGACGTGGTGACCAAGCAGCAGATCCTGGGCAACGTCTGGGACTACGCGTTCGAGGGCGACCCCAACATCATCGAGGTCTACATCGCGCGGCTGCGCCGCAAGGTCGACAGGCCCTTCGGGCGGGCCGACATCGAGACGCTGCGGGGGAGCGGCTATCGGCTCCGGGCGGACGGCCCGGTGGCTCCTGAGGCCGGCAACCGGGCGTAGGCACCGACGCCGCGGCGCCCACGACGTCGCAGTGCGTCGTGGGCGCCGGGGAGCGGCTCGGGTGGGCTCGGGTCAGATGACGAGCCCGAGCAGCAGGACGAAGACGAGCCCGGTGACCGAGAGGACGGTCTCCATCAGCGACCAGGTCTTGATGGTCTGGCCGACGCTGAGTCCGAAGTACTCCTTGACCAGCCAGAACCCGGCGTCGTTGACGTGGGAGAAGAACACCGATCCGGCGCCGACCGCGAGGACGACCAGGGACACCTCGCCGCTGCTGAGGCCCTCGACGAGGCCGAGCATGAGGGAGGAGGCGGTGATCGTGGCGATGGTCGCGGAGCCGGTGGCGAGGCGGATCAGGACGGCGAGCACCCAGGCCAGGAGCAGGACCGAGATGTTGGCGTCGCGGGCCCAGTCCGCCAGCAGCGTGCCGATGCCGGTGTCGACCAGCACCTGCTTGAAGCCGCCGCCCGCGGCGACGATCAGGATGATGCCGGCGATGGCGGGCAGCGAGGACTCGAGCACCTTGCCGATGCGCTCGCGGTCCATGCCGGCGCCGCCGCCCAGGGTGGCCATGCCGACGACGACCGCGATGATCAGTGCCACCAGGGGGGTCCCGAGCACGTCGAGGACCTGACGCACGAGGTTGGTCTCGTCGGTGACGAAGATGTCGACCAGGGCCTTGCCGAGCATGAGCCCGACGGGCAGCAGGACCGAGAACATCGTCATGGCGAAGGTGGGACGGCGTACGTCGACCCTGGTGCCCGTGCCACCGCCGGTGTCGCCACCGGTGCCGCCGTCCGAGCCGCCGGAGCCGCTGGTGCCGGCGTCGGCGTCGAAGCGGTCGGGTGCGGGGACGACGACCCAGGTGCCGGCGAGCCGGCCGAAGAGGGGACCGGCGACGATCACGGTCGGGATGGCGACCAGCACGCCGAGGGCCAGCGTGATGCCGAGGTCGGCGTGGAGGAGGTCGATGGCGGTCAGCGGGCCGGGGTGCGGGGGCACCAGGCCGTGCATGGCCGAGAGGCCGGCGAGCGCCGGGATGCCGATCGTGATCACGGAGAGCTGGGAGCGGCGCGCGACCAGGTAGATGACCGGCATCAGCAGGACCAGGCCGATCTCGAAGAACATCGGCAGGCCGATGATGGCGCCCACGAGGGCCATCGCCCACGGCAGCGCGCGGGGCGAGGCCTTGCCGACGATGGTGTCGACGATCTGGTCGGCGCCTCCGGAGTCGGCCAGGAGCTTGGCGAACATCGCGCCGAGCGCGATCAGGATGCCGACCCCGGCGGCGGTGGTGCCGAAGCCGGTGCTGAAGGAGGTGAGGACGTCGTTGACGTTCTCACCGGCGGCGATGCCGACCAGCAGCCCGCCGAAGACCAGCGCCAGGAAGGGGTGCAGCTTGACGAGGGTGATGAGGACGACGATCAGCGCGATGCCGGCCAGGGCGGCCAGGACCAGCTGGGTCCCACCGGCGACCGGCTGCGGGAGCTCGACGTCGGCCAGGGGGGCGGCCGCGGCGGCGGGCAGGGCCGCGAGGGCGGACAGGGACATCAGATCTCCTTCGAGAGGTGCGGGTGGGTACGGGTCAGGAAGTCCTCGACGATCGCGTCGACCTGCTGGTCGACGTCGATCTCGAGACCGGGCTCGTCCGCCTCGAGCGGCTCGAGGATGGCGAACTGGGAGTCGAGCAGGGAGGCGGGCATGAAGTGCCCGGGACGGGTCGCCTGCCGGCGCTCGATGACGGCCCGGGGACCGTGCAGCAGGACGAAGGACGCGTCCGCGCACCGGGCCCGGATCGCGTCGCGGTAGCCGCGCTTGAGGGCCGAGCAGCTCACCACGCCGCCCTCCGGACGGTCCCGGAGCCACGCCCCGACCGTCTCCAGCCACGGCGCGCGGTCGGCGTCGTCGAGGGGCCGGCCCTGCGACATCTTCACGATGTTGGCGATCGGGTGCAGGTCGTCGCCGTCGGCGAAGGGCAGCCGGAGCCGCTGGGCCAGGGCGGCGCCGACCGTGGACTTGCCCGACCCGGAGACGCCCATCACCACCAGATGACGCACGGGCTCGCTGTGTTCGGTCACGGGCATCGTCCTTCGGTCGGGTCCCGGATCCTGCCCGGGTGGTGTCGGTGGTCACACAGCCTGCCTCAAAAGTCATACGATTGCAATGATGGAGACAGAATGAACGGGCTAATTGCCGTTCAGAGTGCCTATGACATGATGTGTGGCATGCCCAGCTCCGTATCCGAGACCAGCGCGCTCTACACCTCGGTCCTCGCCGCGCTGGGCCACCGCATCGTGTCGGGGCAGCTGCCCGTCGGGGCGGTGCTCACCCTGGAGCGCATCACCGACGACTTCGACCTCTCGCGCAGCGTCGCGCGCGAGGCGGTGCGGGTCCTCGAGTCGATGGGCCTGATCGCCTCGCGTCGCCGGGTGGGCATCACCGTGCAGCCCCGGTCACGGTGGAACGTGTTCGACCCGCTGCTGATCCGCTGGCGTCTCGAGGCCGGTGACCGGGCGGCACAGCTGACGTCGCTCTCGGAGCTGCGGCGGGGCTTCGAGCCCGCCGCGGCCGCGCTGGCCGCCACCCGGGCGGACGCGCACCACTGCCGCATCCTCGCCGCGGCGGTCTCCGACATGGTCGTGCACGGCGAGGCCGGCGAGCTGCAGCCCTACCTCCTCGCCGACCAGGTGTTCCACCGCACGGTCCTGGAGGCCAGCGGCAACGAGATGTTCCGCGCGCTCAACAGCGTGGTCGCCGAGGTGCTCACCGGGCGCACCCAGCACGGGCTGATGCCGAGTCGCCCCAATCCCGCCGCCATCGCCCTGCACGACGACGTCGCCCGCGCCGTACGCCTGCGGGACCCCGCCGTGGCCGAGTCCGCGATGCGCTCGATCATCGACGAGTCCGCCGAGGCCATGACGGGCTGACCGCCGGGCCGTGAAGATCCTGTGAGGCCTGCGTGGACCGCTCAGGCGCGCGGCCGGGCTGCCGACGGTGGGAGCTGTCGTCACCGAGGTCCGGTGGGCCGGCCCGCGAGGTGACCGGGCCGGCACCGAGCAGGGAGAGGCGGTCCCGTGGACCCCAAGTCGCAGCGAGTCGTCCGTCGCGGTGTGCCGCGCTTCCAGGACGCGAGTGTGCTGACCAAGATCCTGATCGCGACGGGTCTCCTGGCGCTCGCCGCGCTGGTGGTCGGCCTGGTCGGCCTGCGCGGCCTGGGGGCCGCGGCCGCCCGGTCGGAGCAGATGTACTCCTCCGACGTGCGCGGGGCGCACGCCGCCGCCCGGATGGCCTCCGCGGTCGACGACATGGAGCTCGCGCTGCGCGACGCCGTGCTGGCACGCGACGGCAGGCTGACCAGGGCCGCGCTGCGCGCGCTCACCTCGGCCGAGCAGCGCTTCGCCCGCGAGCGCGCCGCCTTCCTCGCGACCGGTCCGCACGCCGACGCCCGCGCCAAGACCGCCAGGGCCGCTGAGCTGGTCGACAGCGGTCTGCGCTTCCACGAGCAGCACACCCGCGCGGCCACCCTGGCCCACGACGGCGCCGCCTGGTCGCAGGCGAACGCGACCGACACCAGCCTGGTGGACGCAACCGCGCTGCTGGACGAGGTGGAGACCATCGAGGCCTCGACCGCGAAGGAGTCGGCGGACACGAGTGAGGCGTCCTACCGCGAGGACCGGCTCGCGTTCGCCCTGGTGCTGACCGCCGGTCTGGTCGTCGGGCTCGGCGCCGCCGTCGCGACGGCGGTCGGGATCCGCCGCGGCGTACGACGTGTGCAGGTCGTCGCCGACGCGCTCGCATCCTGCGACCTGACGGTCACCACCGGGTCGACCACCGGCGACGAGCTCGGCGCGATGGGCCGCTCGCTGGACCGCGCCATCGGGCACATGCGGCAGGTGATGGCGCTGATCGCCGACTCCGCCGACCACGTCGCCTCGGCCACCGAGGAGCTCTCGGCCGCCTCCACCCAGATCGCGGCCAGCGCCGAGGAGTCGTCGGTGCAGGCCAGCGTCGTCACCGACGCGGCCGGAGACGTGTCGAGCAACGTCGCCACCCTCGCGGCCGGGTCGGAGGAGATGGGCGCGTCCATCCGCGAGATCTCCCAGTCCGCCACCAACGCCGCCGGCGTCGCGGCCGACGCGGTCGCCCAGGTCGAGACCACCACCCGCACCGTCGCCGACCTCGAGACCTCGAGCCGCGACATCGAGGAGGTGCTCACCCTCATCGGGGCGATCGCCGAGCAGACCAACCTGCTCGCCCTCAACGCGACCATCGAGGCCGCTCGCGCCGGCGAGGCCGGGAAGGGCTTCGCGGTGGTCGCGGGCGAGGTCAAGGACCTCGCCCAGGGCACGGCCCGGGCCACCGAGGACATCTCGCGCAAGGTCGCGGCCATCCAGGACAACAGCAGGACCGCCGCCTCGGACATCGAGGGCATCTCCGCCACGATCCAGCGCATCAACGACTACCAGATGACCATCGCCTCGGCGGTGGAGGAGCAGACGGCCACCACCAACGAGATGGCCCGCAACGTCGCCGCCGCCGCGACGGGGTCCTCGGAGATCGCCCTCAACGTGAGCGCCGTGTCCCAGGCCGCCGAGTCCACGACCGCCGCCCTCACCCAGACCCAGGCCGCGATCGACGAGATGGCCGGCATGGCCGAGGGGCTGCGCGCGACGGTCGGCCGCTTCACCTTCTGACCTCTCCCGTCACGGCGCGCGACAGATCTTGATCTGTTCCAGAAAGCGCTCTAGGGTGACGGCATGGCGGCGGACCTCGAGGCACAGCTGAGAGAGCGGTCGCTGCGCGTCACCGGGCCGCGGCTCGCCGTCCTGCGCGCGGTGCACGAGAACCCGCACGCCGACACCGACACGCTGATCGGCGCGGTCCGCGCATCGGCCGGCCGGTCTCCCACCAGGCGGTGTACGACGTCCTGCGCGTGCTGACCGACGTCGGGCTCGTGCGTCGCATCCAGCCTGCCGGCGCGACCGCGCGCTACGAGGCGCGCGTCGGCGACAACCACCACCACCTCGTGTGCCGCACCTGCGGCGACATCGTCGACGTCGACTGCGCCGTCGGCGACGCCCCCTGCCTGACCGCCGAGGACGACCACGGCTTCGTGGTCGACGAGGCGGAGGTCGTCTACTGGGGCACCTGCCCCGCGTGCGCGACGACTGCAACGACATCGACGAACGCCCCCAGAGTGAGTCCCCACCGGAAGGAAGCAGATGAGCGAGACCCAGGACAACGGACCTGCGAGCCCGCAGGGCGTGGACGCGAAGGCCGGGGCGGGCTGCCCGGTCGCGCCCGACTCGGTGACCGCCCAGGGCAGCGAGAGCGAGAACCCGGCGATCGACGCGCCGACTCCCAAGACCGGCGGCCGGCCGCACACCCTCAAGGACTGGTGGCCGAACTCCCTCGACCTGTCGGTGCTGCACTCCCACTCGTCGCAGGGCAGCCCGCTCGGCGAGTACTTCCGCTACGACCGCGCGTTCGCCAGCCTCGACGTCGAGGCGCTCAAGCGCGACATCACCGAGGTGCTCACGACGTCGCAGGACTGGTGGCCGGCCGACTTCGGTCACTACGGCGGCCTGATGATCCGGATGAGCTGGCACTCCGCCGGCACCTACCGCATCTACGACGGCCGCGGCGGGGCCGGCGACGGCAGCCAGCGCTTCGCGCCCCTCAACAGCTGGCCGGACAACGCCAACCTCGACAAGGCCCGTCGCCTGCTGTGGCCGGTGAAGCAGAAGTACGGCCAGTCCGTCTCCTGGGCCGACCTGCTGGTCCTCGCCGGCAACGTCGCCCTGGAGTCGATGGGCTTCGAGACCTTCGGCTTCGGCTTCGGCCGCGAGGACGTCTGGGAGCCCGAGGAGATCTTCTGGGGCCCGGAGGACACCTGGCTCGGCGACGAGCGGTACGCCGGCGAGCGCGAGCTCGACGAGATGCTCGGCGCCGTCCAGATGGGGCTGATCTACGTCAACCCCGAGGGCCCCAACGGCAACCCCGACCCGCTGGCCTCCGCCCAGCGACATCCGCGTGACGTTCGCGCGGATGGCGATGAACGACGAGGAGACGGTCGCGCTGATCGCCGGCGGCCACACCTTCGGCAAGACCCACGGCGCCGGCGACCCGCGACCTCGTCGGCCCCGAGCCGGAGGGCGCGCCGCTCGAGGAGCAGGGCCTGGGCTGGCAGAGCTCCTACGCGTCAGGCAAGGGCGCCGACACGATCACCAGCGGCCTCGAGGTCACCTGGACCGACCGGCCGACCCAGTGGAGCAACCGCTACTTCGAGATCCTCTTCGGCTACGAGTGGGAGCTCACCGAGAGCCCCGGCCGGCGCCAAGCAGTGGACCGCGAAGGACGCCGAGGACATCATCCCCGGACCCACCGCCGACTCCCCGAAGCGCAAGCCCACCATGCTCACCACGGACCTCGCGCTGCGCGCCGACCCGGCGTACGAGGTGATCTCGCGGCGGTTCCTGGAGAACCCCGAGGAGTTCCGGCTCGCCTTCGCCAAGGCCTGGTACAAGCTGCTCCACCGCGACATGGGCCCGGTCAGCCGCTTCCTCGGGCCGTGGGTCGCCGAGCCGCAGCTGTGGCAGGACCCGGTGCCGGCGGTCGACCACGACCTCGTCACCGACGACGACATCGCCGCCCTCAAGGCGACGGTGCTGGACTCCGGCCTCGACCACCGCCCAGCTGGTCTCGACCGCCTGGGCGTCCGCGGCGACGCTTCCGCTGCACCGACAAGCGCGGCGGCGCCAACGGTGCCCGGATCCGTCTCGACCCCCAGCGCGGCTGGGAGGTCAACCAGCCCGAGCAGCTCGCGACGCGTCCTGGCGACCCTCGAAGGCATCCAGCGTGAGTTCAACGAGGCCGGCTCCGCGCGCGGTCTCACTGGCGGACCTGATCGTCATCGCGGGCGCCGCGGCGATCGAGAAGGCGGCCCGCGACGGCGGCGTCGAGGTGACCGTGCCCGTGCACCCGGGTCGCACGGACGCGACGCAGGAGCAGACCGACGTCGACTCGTTCCGGGTGCTGGAGCCCCGGGCGGACGGCTTCCGCAACTACCTGCGCCCTGGCGAGAAGACCCAGCCGGAGGTCCTGCTGGTCGACCGGGCCTACATGCTGGGCCTGACCGCCCCGGAGATGACGGTCCTCGTCGGTGGGCTGCGGGTCCTGGGCGCCAACGTCGGGGGCCACATCGCACGGCGTCCTCACCGATCGGCCGGGCGTGCTCAGCAACGACTTCTTCACGAACCTGCTGTCGCCCGGCAGCCGGTGGAAGGCGTCGGAGTCCGAGGAGAACCTCTACGAGATCCGGGACCTCGCCACCGACGAGGTGCGGTGGACCGCCACCGCGGTCGACCTGATCTTCGGCTCCAACTCGCAGCTGCGGGCCCTCAGCGAGGTCTACGCGAGCAGCGACGCGACCGAGAAGTTCGTCAGGGACTTCGTCGCGGCGTGGACCAAGGTCATGGACCTCGACCGGTTCGACCTCGCCTGAGCCGACCCACCAGGAGCCCGGTCGCCCCCTCGGGGCGGCCGGGCTCCTGCATGCGGGTCAGGTCCAGTAGAGCAGCGGCACGCCCGGGAGGCGCTCCTCGACCGCCGCGGCGAACCACTCTCGCAGCTCGCGCATGACCTCGCGCGGGTACACGTGCTTGACGCCGCCGAACTTCGTCCGCTTCGCGCTGCGCCGCTCCTCGTCCAGGTCCAGCCGGGTCCGGGGGTACCAGCCCTGCAGCACGGCCTTGCTGGTGTCGGTGAACCGGTGGGTGATCGCCTCCACGGTGAGGTCGAGGTCTGCCACGCCGGCCAGGGTGGCTGCTGCCTCGTCGAGGAGCCGTCCGTATGCCGCCCGCCAGTCGCCCAGCGGCATGATCGGCGCGACGGTCAGGCCGACCCGGTAACCCGCCTCGGCCATCCGGCGCAGGGCGACCAGGCGCGCGGGCACGGACGCCGTACCGCCCTCGAACCGGCCCGCGACGTCGTCGCTGTTGACCGAGACGCGCATGCGGGTACGCCGGCCGTGCGCGAGCCCCACGAGGTCGTCGACCGCGTCGAACTTCGTGGTGAAGCGGATGGACGCGTCGCCGTACGCTCCCGTGCCGACGCGGCCGATCGCCGCCGCCAGCGACCCGGTGAGGTGCTCGAGCGCGAGCGGGTCGGTGTAGCAGGACAGCTCGAACGTGGTGCCCTCGTGGCCCCGCTCGCCGGTGCCCGAGGTCACCGACCCGCGTCCCACGTGCGTGCCGATGCCGGCCAGGACGTCGTCGAGGTTGGCGTGCACGCGGGTGACGGGCGGTCCCGGCAGCGAGCCGGCGAGATAGCAGTACTGGCAGTGCGCGGGACAGCCGCGGGCGAGGTCGATGCGCCAGTCGGCGCTGGGTGGGATCGGCTGCGGTCGCAGCGCGCTGGGTGGCGCGACCACCACGGCCAGCGTCGCCTTCGCCCGGGCGTAGACCTCGCGCTCGCTGCCCTCGCCGAGCCCGACCAGTCGGTTGGCCGGCAGCATCCGGACGTCGTCGACACCGGCCGCCTCGAGGCGACGCAGGATCTCCGCGGTGTGCGGCTGCTCGGCCGCGGCCGCGGTGACCTGGACGTGCCGCGGCAGCCAGAGCCGGGCAGGGACGCCCGGAGCCGCCTGCGGGGCGTCGGTCACGTCGCCCGCCGGCTGCTGACCGGCCCCTCGCGCAGGAACCTGCCCACCGCCGACGGCACGGAGCGCGGGCGCAGGACGGGCGACCGGTCGGTGGCGCCCGCCCGCATGCCGTCCACCACCTCCGCCAGCACCGACATCGCGTCCCGGTCGGCCGACCAGCCCAGCTCGGACTGCGCTCGCGAGGTGTCCATGGCGGGCACGGCG
The DNA here is from genome assembly GCA_963781745.1 of uncultured Actinomycetota bacterium. Classification (GTDB taxonomy): domain Bacteria; phylum Actinomycetota; class Actinomycetes; order Propionibacteriales; family Nocardioidaceae; genus Nocardioides_B. The sequence goes on from CAWAHH010000017.1 coordinate 108,450, forward strand.
TAGGCCAGGTCCACCCAGCCGGCATCCAGCTGCTGGAGCCGGGCGTGCCAGCTCGTGGAGACCGCCGCCCGCACCGCCGCCGCGGGCACGTGCACGAGCCGCGTGCCCAGCACGCGGGCGATGCCCTCCGCGGTCACGGCGGGAGGGGCCGCGATGTTGAAGGCGCCGGTGGCCCGCGAGCCGAGCACGCGGACGACGGCGTCGGCGACGTCGTCCGCGTGCACCATCGGGATGGCCAGGCGCCGGTCGAGCGGCAGCGCCGGCAGGTGGTCGAGCACGGCCGCCGGGACCAGGGCCGGGATCCCGTAGCGGAGCAGGGCGCTCCCGGCGGTGCGCTGCCCGACGATGCCGGGACGGATCCGGGCGACGCGGACGCTCGGGACCTCGCGCTCGAGCCGGTCGAGGACCCGCTCGGCGGCCGCCTTGTGCCGGCTGTAGGCGGAGGTCGGCACGCCGAGGGTCGGCCAGGTCTCGTCGACCGGCTCGTCGTCCTGCCTGGGCGAGTAGGCGCCGACCGAGGACATGTGGACGAGGTGCGGCACGCCCGCGTCGACGACGGCGTCGACGACGCGACGCGTGCCACCGACGCCGAGCTCGGCGAGGTAGTCCTCGCGGTGCGTCGGCTGGAAGCCCCACGCGAGGTGCACCACGGCGTCGGCCCCGGTGCAGGCACGACGGAGCGCGTTGCGCGAGTCCTCCCGGGACAGGTCGGCGGTGACCCACTCGGCGCCGGCGAACGGCTCGACGGGGTCCGGACGGCGCCGTACGACGCCGACGAGGTCGTGCTCGCCGTCCCCGACGAGACGCCGCAGGAGCGCGGACCCGACGTTGCCGCTGGCTCCGGTGACGACGATGCGCATGACTGCTCCTGCTCGTGGATCTGCTCGGGGGTCGTGGCCGTGTGCGCCGGGGACGTCGGTCCGGCCGGGGGTGCCCACCTCCCGTCTCCGCGACGGCGCCGCGCAAACGGGTGCTGCGCCGACGGGCCGGTCACAGGGCTCGATCGGTTTCGGGGAGGACGGGCCGGGTACGGCCACCTCTTCCGCGGCCGCCCGTCGGCGGCCCGACCAGATCCAGACGCTCATCGAGGAGACTCCCCATGGCTCGCAACACTTTCTCGCGCTCGCTGCACGACGTCGGCCTGTCCGCGTGGTTCGGCGGCACGCTCGCCAACGCCGTCTCGCTCAACCCCGCGACGGCCGAGGTGGCCGGCTCCCGCGCGACCGGCGCCGTCGCCAACGCCGGGTGGGACCGGTGGACCCCGGTCAACGCGGCCGCCATCGGCCTGCACGTCGTCGGCAGCCTCGGCCAGCTCGTCGGCAACAGGGGCCGCCTCCCGGCCCAGCGGGGTGTGGCGTCGATGGCGCTGACCAAGACGGCGCTCACCGGCGCCGCGCTCGGCGTCACCGCCTACAGCCGAGTGCTCGGCAAGAGGGTCTCGGCGCAGGCCGACGTCCCGGTGCACGATGCCACCACTCCGGTGGCCGAGACCCCGGCCGACGTGGCCAGCGCCCAGCGGCAGCTCAGCGCCCTGCAGTGGCTCGTCCCCGCTCTCACCGGCGCGCTCGTGGTCGTGAGCGCCCTCGCCGGTGAGCAGCAGCGGCCGGGTGAGGTCCGCAAGGGCGTCGTGGGGCGGCTCACCCCCGGCCGCTGACCGCCCGCAGCCTGACGTCGAGCAGGCGACCCGCGTCCACGGTGGCGGTCATGAACGTGCACTGCGGCTGCCGCCGGCGGTCGGTGGGCGAGCCGGGGTTCAGCAGACGCAGCCCCGTCCCGCTCGTCGTGTCCCACGGGATGTGGCTGTGCCCGAAGACGAGCACGTCGACATCGGAATAGCGGTCGCTGCACCGCTGCTCGCGGCCCGTGGACGCGCCCGTCTCGTGCACCACCGCGAGGCGGACCCCCTCGACCTCGACGTATGCCGTCTCGGGCAGGCGCGTCCGTAGGACGCCGTGGTCGTTGTTGCCGTGCACGCCGACCAGTCGGGCGGCCCTGGCCAGGCACCGGTCCAGGAGGGCCTCGTCGACCCAGTCCCCGGCGTGCAGCACGAGGTCCGCCTCGTCGACGGCCTCCCACAGCTCGGCGGGCAGGTCGCGGGCACGCCGGGGCACGTGGGTGTCGGCCATCAGGACCAGCCGTGTCGTCATGGCCCCAGTGAACCGCCCCGGCCCGGCTCGGCCGACAGGTGGTGGCACTCGGCCCTGCGGCATACTGGAGCCTTCCAGCCCTGCGAGAACGCGACCCCGCCCGAAGCTCGACTTTCGTGCGGGGTCGCCGCGCGCAGGGGCGGGGTGCGACCACGGGGACAGGAGGCCGAGCGTGGAGGTGCTGCCCGACATCGTCGCGGCCGACCCGGTCGTCATCTTCTGCGGCCTCGCCGGGGCCGAGAGCACCACGCTCCGCGACCACTACTACGAGACGCCCGGCAACAGCTTCTGGGAGTCCCTGCACCTCAGCGGCCTGTCGCCGCGACGGCTGCGGCCGGACGAGGACGGTCTGGTGGCCGACCTCGGGCTCGGACTCACCGACCTGGTCGGTCACTGGGACCCGCGCTGGGTCGAGATCGACGCCCTGGTCGAGAAGCTCGAGCGGTGGCGGCCGGACTGGCTGGCGTTCACGAGCAAGGCGGTCGCGCACGAGGCGGCCCGTGCGCTCGGCCTGCGACGTCCGGGCCTCGGCATCGCCGACTGGTACGTCGGACCGGCGCAGGTGTTCGTGCTGCCGGGCGTGAGCGGGGCCAACCAGCGCAAGGACTACGACGGCCGCCCGAACCGGCTGTCCTGGTGGCGCGACCTGGCCGCGCTCACGCGCTGAGGACCGGCAGGAACGGGTCGAGGAGGTCCCCGGCGCCCGTCGTCCCGGTGGCGGCCCCGCCCGGCGACGACGCGGCGGCTAGCGTGGACCGGGCCGGCGCAGCGCCGGCTGCAGCGCCGGTGCAGGGCGGTCGGAACGGACCGCCCCTGCACGGACCACGAGGAGGAGTGCCGCAGTGGACGACACGGTCGAGGGCAGGCTCCCCGATGCCGACGCGATGGTGGTCGCCGGCGGCGAGGCGCCGTCCGCACGGGTGCCGCTGGACCGGGACCGGATCGTGGCCGCGGCCGTCGACTTCATCGACCGCGAGGGCCTTCCCGGTCTGACGATGCGACGGCTGGGTGGGCTGCTGGGCGTGGAGGCGATGTCGCTCTACCGCTACGTGCCCGGGCGGGAGAACCTCCTCGACGCGGTCGTGGAGGCCATCGTCGACGAGATGGACGCCGACCCCGACGTGCTCACCGAACCGCAGGACGGGTGGCAGGACTTCCTGCAGCGACTGGCGCACGGCATGCGACGGGTCGCGCTCGCCCACCCGCGCTGCTTCCCGCTCGTGGTGTCGCGGCCCGCGGAGGCGCCGTGGCTGCGCCCGCCGCTGCGCAGCCTGCGGTGGGTCGAGTCGTTCCTGGTCGGCCTGGTCGGCGAGGGGTTCGGCGACGATGCCGTGGTGCGGGCCTACCGGGCCTTCACCAGCTTCCTGCTCGGGCACCTGCTGCTCGAGGTGACCGCCCTGGGCGCGGACATCGGCCCGCTCGACGTCCTCGACGACGGGGAGTCGCGCAACGCCAAGTCGATGGACCACCCCACGGTCGGCCGGCTCTCCGGCGCCCTCGCCCAGGACCACTCCGCCGCCGAGTTCGAGATCGCCCTCGAGGACCTGCTGAACCGCATCGCACTGCTGCGCTCGGAGACCTGACCCGACCCGGCACACTGGAGGAATGCCTCCCGAGTCGAAGACGTGCCGGTCCTGCGGGCGCGTGATCGAGTGGCGCAAGAAGTGGGAGCGCGACTGGGACCAGGTGCGCTTCTGCTCGACGTCGTGCCGTCGCCGCGGCGTCACCGAGGTCGACCGGCGGCTCGAGGCGGCCATCACCGACCTGCTCGCGCAGCGTGCCGCCTCGGCCACCATCTGCCCCTCCGACGCCGCCCGCGCCGTGGGCTCCGGCGACTCCGACGACTCCGACGCCTGGCGCGAGCTCATGGAGCCGGCCCGCCGCGCGGCGCGTCGGCTCGTCGCGCGCGGCGAGGTCGAGATCACCCAGGGCGGTCGGGTGGTCGACCCGTCGACCGCGAAGGGTCCGATCCGGATCCGTCGCAGCCGCTGATCCCGCGCGGGTCATGACTCGCCCCGCTCGCACGACGGCCGCGGAGAAAAAGATCGCGGGTCGATGTCGAACGGCGTGGCATCCGTTCGACGTACGTGCGAGAAAGGCACCACACACCAACCAGAGAGGGCGCGTCATGCCGCGATTCATGGGGTTCGTCAGGATGGAAGAGGGCGTGGGCACGCCGCCGCAGGCGCTGTTCGACGCGATGGACGCGCACATCGGGGAGCGGGCCGCCAAGGGCGTGTTCCTCGACGGGGGCGGCCTGTTCGGGACCGAGGACGCCGTCAACTACGTCGTCCGGCAGGGCGAGGTGACCCGCGTCGACGGGCCCTACGCCGAGTCCAAGGAGGTCGTCGGAGGCTGGGCGATCATGCAGTACGACACCGTCGAGGAGGCGGTGGCCGACCAGCGCGAGTTCGCCGAGCTGCACGCGAGGCACTGGCCCGAGGTCACCGTCGTGGCGACCCTGCGCCAGATCTCCGACGGGCCGGACGCCCCCGACGCGTCCGGTGCCGCCGACTCGCCCGACGTCTGAGCCGGCGCCCGAGAGGCCCTCGCACGGGGTCACTACGCTGGCCCGCGTGCCGGCGCAGACGAGTGCAGACGACCCGACGAGGGCCGTCCACGCCGCGTGGCGGGCCGAGTCGGCCCGCCTCGTCGGCGCGCTCACCCGGATGACCCGCGACGTCGAGCTCGCCGAGGACCTCGCCCAGGACGCCCTGGTCGCCGCGCTCGAGCAGTGGCCCACCGAGGGCGTGCCGGACAACCCGGTCGCCTGGCTGATGACCACAGCGAAGCGGCGCGGCGTCGACCACTTCCGGCGCGCCGACACGCTGCGGCGCAAGGTCGCCGAGCTCGACCGCCTGCGTGAGGGAGAGGAGGAGCAGGTGCCCGACCTCGACGCCGCGGTCGACCACATCGAGGACGACGTGCTGCGGCTGATGTTCTTCTCGTGTCACCCGTCCCTGACCGCCGAGTCGCGGGCCGCGCTGACGCTGCGCCTGGTCGGCGGGCTCACGACCGCAGAGATCGCCCGCGGGTTCCTGGTGGGGGAGTCGACGATGGGACAGCGCATCTCGCGTGCCAAGCGCACGCTCGCCGAGGCGCACGCCGAGTTCGAGCTGCCCACCGGGTCCGAGCGCACCCGGCGCCTCGACGACGTGATGGCGGTCGTCTACCTGATCTTCAACGAGGGGTACGCCGCCACCGCCGGCGAGGACTGGATGCGTCCCGACCTCGCCGACGAGGCGATCCGGCTCGCGCGGATGCTCTCCGGCCTCGCCCCCGAGGAGCCCGAGGTGCTCGGGCTGCAGGCCCTGCTGGAGCTGCAGGGCTCCCGGATGGGCGCGCGGATCGACGCCGAGGGGCAGCCGGTGCTGCTCGAGGAGCAGGACCGCAGCCGCTGGGACCGGCTGCTCGTGCGGCGGGGGCTGGCCGTGCTGCGACGGGCCGAGCAGCTCGCCGCGGGCGGACGGCCGGTCGGGAGGTACTTCCTCCAGGCGTCGATCGCCGCCCAGCACGCCCGCGCCCAGCGGGCCGAGGACACGGACTGGCGCCGCATCGCCTCCTTGTACGACGTCCTGGCCGGCGCCGCGCCGGGCCCCGTCGTGGAGGTCAACCGGGCGGTCGCCCACGGCCGCGCCTTCGGCCCCGACGCCGGGCTCGCCGTGCTCGACCGGGTGGACGTCGCGGGGCTGGGCGGCTCGCCGCTCGTGCCCAGCGTGCGCGGCGACCTGCTCGAGCGGGCCGGCCGGCACGCGCAGGCGGCCGAGTCCTTCACCGAGGCGGCAGCGAGCACCAGGAACGACGGCGAGCGCGCGCTCCTCGAGCGGCGGGCCCGGCGCAACCAGGACGCCGTCCGGCGTACCACCGGGGAGTGACGGACCGGCTCAGCGGGACGCCCACAGCGCGAGCTCGTCCGCGCGGGGGCCGCTGACGACCCGCGACTCGATGTCGAAGGTCATCACCGCCGGCTCCTCCGGCGTCCACGGCGCCCAGCCCGGGTCGCCGTCGCGGGCGAAGGCCACCCACGCGCGGTGCATCGTGTCGGCCAGCGGCTGCGGCGCGGTCTCGCCGGCCAGCGCCGAGCCGCGGCCCAGGGTGTCGAAGACGAACCCGAGCTCGAGGGCGTGGCAGGCACCGAGGCCGCCGACGGGCGTGCGCCACGCCAGCTCGTAGGCGTGCACGGCGCCCCCGGCGGCGTGCTGCGCCGCGGCCAGGGCGGTCGGCGGGACGGCGGAAGGCGCCGTCGGTCAGGATCGCGCTGGCGACGTCGCCGGCCGAGGCGCCCGGCCGGTTCGCGGAGTAGGTCTCGACGGCTCCGGCGGGCCAGTCGTAGCGCGCGGCCAGCAGCGGCAGCACCGCGGTGCTGACCGAGGCGGCCAGGCCGGTCGAGCACCAGGAAGAGGCGGTACTCCTCGGCGGTGGTCCCGAGCAGCAGCGGCATCCCGGCCGCCGAGCCCGCGCCGATGCGGGCGAGCGGCACGTCGGGCACCACGTCGCCGTCGACGACGGGGAACAGGCTCATGATCCCGAGCCCGCCGCGCAGCACGCTCGACCCCCAGCGGGCCGGGTCGGGGTCGGCCTGGACGGCCACCGAGAGGGTGGTCTGGGCGGCGAGCACCGTGTCCGGGTCGAGCGCGGCGAACGCCTCGGCCGTGGCGGGTACGTCGAGCAGGCGGGCGAGCTCTCCGCTGACGAGACGGGCGTCGTCGAGGGTGCAGGTCGCGGTGGCGCCGCCGCTCTGGACGACCGCCCGGTGGAACAGGCCCCTGGCCGCTGGCGAGGCCATCAGCGTGGCCACGCTCATCGCGCCCGCCGACTCGCCGACCAGGGTCACGTTGCCGGGGTCACCACCGAACGCGGCCACGTTGTCGCGCACCCAGGCCAGGGCCGCGAGCTGGTCGCGCAGCCCCAGGTTGGTCGGGGCGCCCTCGAGGACGGCGAACCCGGGGGCGCCGAGGCGGTAGTTCAGTCCCACGAGCACGACGCCGTCGCGGGCGAACGCCGTGCCGTCGTAGGTGGCGATGGAGTTCGCGCCGCGCGCGAACGCGCCGCCCGGGACCCACACCACGACGGGCAGGTCCCGGCCGCCGGCCGGCGCCCAGACGCTGACGTTGAGGTAGTCCGGGCCGGGGGACACCGAGCTCGGCAGCACGGCGTCCATCGGGGCTGGGTAGGGCGTCTGCTCCGGGGTCGGCCCGTGGACGGTCGCGTCCCGCGTGCCCGGCCACGGCACGACCGGCCCGGGTGCGCGGTAGCGGTCGGACCCGACGGCCGGGGCGGCGTACGGGATCCCGAGGAAGGCGTTCACGCCCTCGTGGCTGCGACCGGCGACGCGGCCTCCGGTGACCTCGACGACAGCATCCATGACGCCATCCAAGCAGCCGGTGGTGGGCGGCGACCCCGGCCACGCAGGGCCTACTGCGTCGCGGCGCGTCGGTAGCGCTCGTAGACCACGCGGCCGGCGTACGTCGTGGTCTCGACGAGGTCCAGCGCGATGGGCGAGGCGACCGGAGGCAGGTACGGCGTCCCGCCACCGACGACCACCGGGTTGCGGAACAGGCGCAGCTCGTCGACGAGACCCTGCTCGATCGCCTCGGCGGCCAGCGTCGCACCGCCGATCGCGACGTCGCGGTCGGTGCCGTCGAGCATCGTGGCGACCTCCTCGGCCACGGACCCCTGCGCGAGGCGGGCGTTGCCCTGCACATGGTCGAGCGTGCGGCTGAAGACGACCTTCGGCAGGGCGGTCCACACGTCGGCGAAGGCGGCGCCGAGCTCGGTCTCCCGCACGGACGGGTCGGTCTCCCAGGGCAGCATGGTCTCGTAGAGCCGGCGGCCGCACAGGTGCCCACCGAGCTCGCCGACCTGGGCGAGGTGGACCCGGAACTGCTCGTCGGTCGGGGCGCTCCACCCGAACCCGCCGTCGCGGTCGGCGACGAAGCCGTCCAGGGACACGCTCATCGAGAAGGTCAGCACGCCGCCAGCATCACACGCCGGTTCCGGCCCCGGGTGCCGGAGCGCTGGCCACCGCCACGACGAAGCCGCCCCGCGCGGCCCAGCCGCCGTCGACCGGGGGAACCCGTGGGCGGCCGTGACGAGCACGTCCACGGTGAAGCGGCCGCGGGGGTCGAGGTCCACGTGCACGTCGTCGAAGCCCAGCCAGCTGCGCTCGATCGGGAACCAGGCCTTGTAGACCGCCTCCTTCGCGCAGAAGAGGAGCCGGTCCCACGACACGTCCGGCCACTGCCCGGCGAGGGCGATCAGGGCGGCCCGCTCGGGGGGCGACGCCACCACGTCGAGCACGCCGGGTGGCAGCGGGCCGTCGGGCTCGGCGTCGATGCCCAGCGCACGCAGGCGGTCGGTCCGGGCCGCGGCGGCTGCGCGGTAGCCGTCGCAGTGCGTGATCGACCCGGTCGTCCCGGGCGGCCACGGCGGCAGGCCCCGCTCGCCCGGGACCATCGCCGCACGGTCCACCCCGAGCCGGGCCAGGGCCCGCCGCGCGCACGCCCGCCCGGTCGTGAACTCGCGCACCCGCTTGGGAACGGCGCCGGCGAGCGCGGCCGCCTCCTCGGCGAAGAGCGTCTCGGGGAGGTCGCCGTGCACCTCGGCACCGGTGGCGTGGGGCGGCAGCAGCCCCTCGAGGAGGCCGCTGCCCACCCCACGCGTCGTGGGGCCCGACGGGTCAAGCCCGGAGAGCGTCACGACCGGCCGGCTCTCGGTCGGCCGGACCCAGCGCCGGCGGTCCGGGCGCCCGGTCCCCGTGGCTGAAGGACGCCGAGAGCCGCTTGAGGGAGCGCGGGCCCCACCAGTTGGCGTCGCCCATCAGCGCCATCACCGAGGGCAGCAGGACACCGCGGATCAGGGTCGCGTCGATGAGGATCGCCAGCCCCGTCCCCAGCCCCATCAGCTTGAGGTAGACGATCCCCGAGGTGACGAAGGACAAGAACACCACCGCGAGCAGGATCGCCGCTGCCGTGATGATCCGGCTCGTCCGGGCGATCCCGGCGACCACCGCGCGGCGGTTGTCGTGGGTCAGGTCGTACTCCTCCTTGATGCGCGAGAGCAGGAACATCTCGTAGTCCATCGACAGCCCGAACGCGATGCACAGGAGCAGCAGCGGCATGTTGGACACGACGTACCCGGTCTCCTGGAAGTCGCCGACCAGCCACTTCAGGTGCCCCTCCTGGAACACCCAGACGATGACGCCGAACGCCGCGGAGAGACTGAGCACGTTGAGGGCGATCGCCTTGAGGGGTACGACGAGGCTGCCGGTCATCAGGGCGAGCAGCAGGATCGTCGCGAGCGCCATGATGCCGAGCGCCTTGGGCAGCCCGTCGGCCTGGCCGGCCAGCGTGTCCGCGAGGGTGGCGCCGGGTCCGGTCACCTGGACCCGGAACGGCGCCTGCAGGTCCCGCACCGCATGGACCAGGTCGCGGCTGTCGGCGGAGAGCGGGTCCGGCCTGACCTGTGCGACGAGGTACGAGCCGGTCCCCGTCCGGGCCGCGAAGCGCTGCGACCCGGCGTCGGCGGCGGCCACCTGGCGGCCGTCGGCGTAGCTGCCGGTCAGCGCGTCGACCCGGATCACTCCCGGGACCTCCGACAGGTCGGCGGCGTAGGCCCGGACCCGGTCGGGGGCGGCACCCTCCGCGCCGTACGCCACCACCTTGAGGGCCGTGGTGCCGTGCGTGGCGAAGTCCTGGCGCAGCGACTGCGAGACCTGGCTGGCCGGAGCGGACGCGGGCAGCGCCCGGTCGTCGGCGAGGCTGAACTGGATCGAGCGGACCGGTGCCGCGAGGATCGCGAGCGCGGCCAGCGAGAGGCCGGCGAACAGCAGGGGCCGGCGCATGACGGTCTCGGCCCACGACCGCCAGGCGCGGCTCTCGCCGGCCATCGAGGCGCTTCGGGGCGCGGTGTGCCGGCCGCGGGACCTGGGGGTGAGGCGGTCGAGCGCGAGCCAGTTGACCCGCGGGCCGAGCAGGGCGAGCACGGCGGGGAGGGTGGCCACCGCCGCGACCCCGGCCAGCGCGGTCACCGCGATCCCGGCGTACGCGAACGACTTGAGGAAGAAGGTGTTGAACACCAGCAGGCCCGACAGCGAGAAGGCCACCGTCACGGAGGAGAACAGGATGGTCTTGCCGGCGGTCGACAGCGTGGTCTGCAGCGCCCGCTCGACGTCCCCGGCCTCGGCCATCGCCTCGCGGAACCTGCTGACCATGAGCAGGCTGTAGTCGATCGCCAGCCCCAGGCCGAGCCCGGTCGTCAGGTTGAGCGAGAACACCGACACGTCGGTGACGCGGGTGAGCAGGTCGAGGATGAACTCGGTGCCGACGACCGCGACCCCGGCGATGACCATGGGCAGCAGGGCCGCGACCAGGCTGCGGAACACGATGAGCAGGATCAGCAGCGTGATCGGCATGACGATCAGCTCGGCGCGCAGCAGGTCGCTGGCCGACTGGGCGTCGACCTCGTTGTCGACCTGGGCCTGCCCACCGATCGTCACGTCGAGCGGGCCGAACGTGCCGGCGTAGCGGTCGTGCAGCCGCTCGACGTGCTCCTTGGCCTCGGACTCGGTGCCGCCGACGCGGGCCAGGATCAGCGCCTTGTCGCCGGACTCGCTGGTGAGCGCGGCCCGGGCCTCGGGGTCGCCCGCGGCCGCCCAGTAGGACTGCACCTCCGTGACGTCCGCCTCGGCGGAGAGCCGCCGGGTGAGGTCGAGCCCGGCGCGTCGCGCGTCGGCGGCGTCGACGGTGCCGGACCCGTCGGTGCCGGCGAGCAGCACCAGGTTGGGCGTGCCCGCCCCGAAGCGCGCGGCCAGCTCCCGGTCCGCCTGCGCCGAGGCGGACCCCTGGTCGACGTACCCACCGGTGATGAGGCGGTCCGAGACGTGGGCGCCGAGCAGGCCGGCGAGGGCGACGAAGACCACCGACACGGCGACGACCGTCCACCGCCGCCGGTGGACGAGGCTGGCCCAGCGGTTCATGAGGCTCTCCTGGGGTGGGGACCCGGTCCCGCCGGTCGGGGTCGGGGTCTCGGCCCGGTGCGAGCTGGTGCGGCGCGGTCCCGGGCGACGGCGCTCGGCACCGGACCGGGTGCGCTGCAGCCGGGTGTTCGCCAGGTCAGCCACGGCCCGTCTCCTGCACGTGTTCCTCCAGGCGGGCGCGCAGGGTCCGGGTGTCCTTCTCGACCTGGCTCACCAGCACCCAGCGCATGAACGACAGCGGCAGCAGCCCGAAGAACTTGCCCGGCTCGACGTCGAAGGTCCACAGCACGTCGGTGCCGCCGCCCTCGGCCGGCGCGTAGGTGTAGCCGCCGGTGTAGGAGAACGGCCCGCACTCCGTGGCGTACGACGACCGGACACCCTCCTCGTGGTCGACGACCCGGGCCACGAAGTCCAGGTCGCGGCCGAACATGTGGAAGGTGATCTCGTAGCGGCTGCCCGCCCGGACGGGTGCATCGAGCAGCCGGGAGCGCACGACGCCGGCCTGCCACTCGTCGTCGCGGGAGGGGTCGCCCAGGACGGCGAACGCCTCCTCGGGGGTGACCGGCAGGTGGAACGGGTACTCGGCGTGGACCATGACGGGGGCCTCTCTGGTGGCTGTGCGGCTGGCTGGATGGATGGCTGGCTGGATGGATGGCTGGCTGGATGGATGGTTCTGTTCAGGGCACCGGCACCGGCACCGCGTCCCGGTGCCGGTCACGCGACCGGTCCAGGCGGGTCGCGACCAGGGCGGCGACGGCGGCCGCGTTGGGCGGGTACATCACCGAGTTGTGGTCCCCGGCGGTCGGCACGACCTGCAGGTCGCCGTCGACGATCGAGTCCCAGCCGAGCGACGGGCCGTAGTCGGCGGTCTCGTCGGCGGCCGTGACCAGGAGGAGGTCGAGGTCGACCGGCGGCGGTGCGTAGAGCTGCAGGGCGACGCCGCTGGCGAGGTAGACCTCGAAGTAGCGCCGCATCTGGGCGCGGTCGGAGTCCGGCGCGAGCACGCCGATGTCGGCGGCGCGGGCCAGCACGTGGTCGAAGGCGTCGTCGGGGTCGAGGTCGCGGAACTCCTCGGGTGCGATGTCGAGGGTCCGGCCGTAGGGGACGGCGAGGTCACGGGCGAACCACGAGAGCAGGGTCAGGTCGTCGGCGCCCTCGGGGACGTTGGCCGCGATCGGCGCCCGCGAGTCGATGGCGACCAGCAGCTCGACGTCCTCGCCCTGGCTGCGGAGCTGGCGCGCCGCCTCGAAGGCGACCACACCGCCGAAGCACCAGCCACCGAGGGCGTAGGGCCCCTGCGGCTGGACCTGCCGGACCAGCGAGAGGTAGTGCGCAGCCATCGTCTCGACGGTCATCTGCGAGCCGCCGTCGACGTCGAGGCCGGGAGCCTCGATCGCCAGCACGGGCAGGCCGGACGGCAGTCGCCGAGCCAGCTCGACGTAGCAGAACACCGTGCCGCCGAAGGGGTGGAAGAGCACCAGCGGACGCTGGTCGTCCTCGCCGTGGCGGAGCGTGACGAGCGGTCCCTGGGCCGCGGTGGCACTCCCGCGCAGGTGCACGGCTAGGGCCTCGATGGTGCTGTGCCGCAGTAGGTCGTTGACCTTGAGCTCCTGGCCCCACTCGTCGCGGATCATCGCGGCGAGCCGGACGGCCAGCAGGGAGTGCCCGCCGAGCTCGAAGAAGTCGTCGCGGATCCCGACCCGCTCGACCTCGAGCAGCTCGACCCACATCCGGGCCAGGGTCGATCTCGACGGCGTCCCGCGGCTCGAGGAACGCCGCGCTGGAGGTCGCCTGCGGGGCGGGCAGCGCCGCACGGTCGAGCTTCCTGTTCGCCGTGAGCGGCAGCTCGGCGAGCACGGTCACCGTGCCGAGGCACCATGTACGGCGGCAAGGACCGGCGACGCCGCGGCGAGCACGGCAGCCGTGTCGAGTGCGGCGGCGTCGCCGCCGCGGCGGGGACCACGTAGGCCGCGAGCCGGTCGTCGCGGACGACCACCGCCGCAGCCGCGACCCCGGGGACCGCGCCGAGCACGGCCTCGACCTCGGCGAGCTCGATGCGGTAGCCGCGCACCTTGACCTGGGTGTCGAGCCGGCCGTGGTGCTGCAGCCGTCCGTCGGCGGTCCAGCGGACCCGGTCGCCGGTGCGGTAGAGCCGCTCGCCGGGCGCGCAGGGCAGGTCGGAGCGGAACCGCTCGGACGTGAGGTCGGGACGGCCCCAGTAGCCCAGGGCGACCCCGGCCCCGCCGATCCACAGCTCGCCGTACGTCCCGGGGGCGACCAGCTGCCCGGACGGGTCCGTGACGAGCAGGCGGGTGTTGTCGAGCGGGGTGCCGAGGTCGATCCCGGCGGCGGGGTCGACGGTGCCGGCGGTCGACCAGATCGTCGTCTCCGTCGGTCCGTAGACGTTGACCAGGCCCGCCACCCGCGGCGCGAGGAAGTCCGCGAGCTCCGCCGGCAGCGGCTCCCCACCGCACAGCACCCGCAGGCGGGCGTCGCCCTGCCAGCCGGCCTCGCGCAGCATCGTCCAGGTCGTCGGGGTGGCCTGCATCCAGGTGGGCGCCGTCGCGGCCAGGTGGGCCGCCAGCTCCAGCGGGTCGCGGCTGACCGGACCGGGGCAGACGACCACCCGGCCGCCCGTCACGCAGCGGCAGGAACAGCTCGAGGCCGGCGATGTCGAAGGAGATGGTGGTGACGGCGAGCAGGCTGTCCTCGGTCCCGAAGCCGGTGCGGGACGCCATCGAGGTCAGCAGGTTGACCAGGGCGGCGTGCGGGATCGCCACGCCCTTCGGCCGGCCGGTGGAGCCCGACGTGTAGAGGATGTAGGCGAGCCGGTCCGGCGCGGCCGGCTCGTGGGACGAGGACAGGGGGCCGTCCTCGCAGCCCGGCCGGGTCGTCGAGCAGGCAGCACCGCGAGCCCACCCTGCGCGGCCTCGCTGGGCCAGCTCGCGCGATGCGCGGACTGGGTCAGCAGCACGGCGATCCGCGCGTCGGCGGCCATGTGGTCGAGGCGGTCGACGGGGAAGTCGGGGTCGAGCGGCACGTAGGCCGCTCCGGCCTGCAGCACGCCGAGCAGCCCGGCCACCAGCCACCGGTCACGGTCGAGCATGACCCCGACCCGGTCGCCCGCGCCGATGCCCCGCGAGCGCAGGGCGGCGGTGACGCGGTCGGCGGAGGCGACCAGCTCGGCGTAGGTGACGTCGCCGTCCGCGTCGCCGAGCGGCGACGGCATCGGGTCGGCGCCGGGCGTGGGCCCGGACCAGGGCGACGACGTCGGCGTCGGGCAGAGCGACCTCGGGGCCGCGACCCCAGGCGTCCAGCCGGGCGGCCTGGTCGGCGTCGACGCCGGCGAGGTCGGCCAGGGCGACGTCCGGTTGGTCGACAGCCGAGGACAGCGTCGCGACGAAGCCGCGGACGAGGTCGGCGGCGGTGCCGTGGTCGAAGAGGTCGGTGTTGTAGCGCAGGACGCCCACGTAGCCGCCGTCCTGCTCGCCGCCCATCTCGACCCACAGGTCGAGCTGGCCCTCCTGCTGGGGCACCGGGAACGGCCGCAGCACGGCGGGGCCCAGTGCCAGCTCGGCGCTCCCGGGCTCGAGCAGGAAGAACGGGGCGAGGTCGGCGAGGAAGGGGAGGCGGTCCCACGCGAGCCCGACCTGGGCGAGAGGGGAGTGGCTCGGGTCGCGGGGCGGGGACAGCTCGCCCACCAGCCACGGCAGCGGCGCCTGCTGGTCGCGCAGGCAGTCCACGACGACGGCCCGGGTGGCCGCGAGGTGCGTCCGGAACGACGCCGCCTCGTCCACGGTCCCGGGCAGCACGACGGTGTTGACCAGGCTCGCCGATCGCGTCGCGGAACCTCCGGTCGGTGCGTCCCGAGGTGGGCGTCGCGACGACGACCGTGGACTGGCCGCTCACCCGGCTCAGCAGCACCTGGTAGGCGGCGAGGACCGTCATGAACGGTGTCGCACCGGACTCGCCCGCCACCTCGCGCAGCCGCGCGCTGGTCCGGGCGGTCAGCGCGAACGGCACCGAGCCGCCGCCGTACGTCGGAGCGGGCGGGCGCGGCCGGTCGGTGGGCAGGTCGATGCAGACGGGTGCGCCGGCCAGCCGGGCCGCCCACCTGCTCGACCAGCCGCCGGCGACCTGGTCGTCGGCCAGGTCGGCCGCCTGCTGCGCGGCGTGCTCGGCGAAGATCGAGCCGTCGACGGGGAGGGGTGCGGTCTCGCCGCCGAGCCGAGCCCGGACCTGGCCCAGGAGCAGTCCCAGCGACCAGAAGTCGAGGGTGAGGTGGTGGGCGACGACGGCCACCACCCAGGTGTCGCCGGGTCGCTCGAACAGGTGCACCCGCCAGAGTGGGGCGAGGTCGAGGTCGAAGGGCTCGCGGGCGGCGTCGCGCACCGCCCGGCGCAGCGCCTCGTCGTCGAGCGACTGCGACGGCACCACTCTCACGTCCGGTCCCACGTCCGGCAGGACCCACAGCTGCGGGCCGTCGTCGCCCTCGACGACGCTGACCCGCAGGGCGTCGTTCTCGGCGGTGAGCTCGTCGAGGACGGTCCGGGCCCGGTCCCGCAGCGCCGCGGCACCGCTCACCTCGGCGGTGAAGGTCAGGTGGTAGGCCCCGCAGTCCGGCTCGGACTGCGCGATGAACCAGAGCCCGCGCTGCTGGGAGGACATCGGCACCGCGCGGGCGCCGGGGACGGGGGGCGGGGTGCTCATGCCGCGGTCTCGGTCATCTCGACGGGTTCACCGCGGCGCAGCGCCTCGAGGGCCGGCACCAGGGTCGCGATCGTGGGGCAGTCCCACATCAGCGTCGCGGGCACCTCGCCGATGCCGAGCGCGTCCTCGAGGACGACCGAGACGGTCATCGCGGTCAGCGAGTCGGCCCCGTAGCTGGTGAACGTGCGGTCCGGCTCGAGCGCGTCCGGCTCGACCCCGAGCTCGGCGCTCAGCGTGGCGACCAGCAGGGCGTGGATGTCCGCGGCCGCGTCGGCGCCCGGGGCTGCGGCGGACAGGGTGCTGGTGAGGGGGGTGACGGTGTGGTCCATGGCGTGTCCTTCGGTGGTGCCTCGGTGTGGTGGTCAGGCGGACTGGGACTGGGACTGGATTGCGGATGGTGCGGTCTGCGGGATCGGCAGCAGGGAGAAGTACGACGGCTCGTCGAGGTGGCCGACCAGGCGGTCGTAGAGCGACTCGGTGAGGTCCGGCGGGAGGCTGCCGACGTCCGGGTCGGACGCCGCTGGTGCGGTGCAGCGCCGCCTCGAGCCACGCGCCCCCGGCGACGGCGTCCCCGAGGTGCTCCCGGTTGTGCAGCCACACGCCGAGGCAGGCGACCTTCGCATGCAGGGCGCAGGCCAGCAGGGCGAGACGGACCAGCTGGACGGGCGTGTGCTTGACGGGCCGGGGGCCGTCCATGCTCCGCGCCTCGTGCCGGGCCTGCTCGGGGATCCGGCCGCGGAACGCCTCCACCCGGGCGAAGAGGTCCTCGACCTCGCCCGCCAGGTCGTCGGCCGCCGTGCGGAGGCGGGCCAGGCGGCCGGCGTCGCAGGCGACGTCGGCGCTCAGCCCGGCAAGCCGCTGGCGCAGGGCGGGCAGGCTGGAGAGCACCGCGTCGCGGCCGCGCCCGAAGACGGCGACCCGCTCGGGGCGGAAGTCCTCGAGCGTCACCCGCAGGTCGTAGAGGCTCGCCCAGTCCTCGTCGCGCGGGCGGCGGTGCGCCCGGGCCATCAGGTCGAGCTGCGAGGCGAGGCTGTCCAGGCAGACCGGCTCGCTGCCGTCGAAGAGCGAGACGACGGCGCTGTCGCGCAGCATCTTCTGGAAGATGCCCTCGACACCCTCGGA
The DNA here is from genome assembly GCA_963781745.1 of uncultured Actinomycetota bacterium. Classification (GTDB taxonomy): domain Bacteria; phylum Actinomycetota; class Actinomycetes; order Propionibacteriales; family Nocardioidaceae; genus Nocardioides_B. Next base: position 125,406 of record CAWAHH010000017.1, read on the forward strand.
CCGCATGTAGTGGCGGGCGCCGAGCATGCACGCCAGCGAGCGTGCGCTGTCGTCGACCAGCCGGGTCGACTGCACCTTGGCCAGGCTCGACCAGGTGCTGGCCTCCTGGGGGAACAGGTGCAGCCCGCGGGCCGCGACGAGGCCGACGCACTCGGCGACCAGGATGCTGAGGTAGGCGTTCGCGAGCGTCTCGCGCACCTGGGGTATGCCGGTCGCGGGCGCGCCGTACAGGCTGCGACGACGCAGGAAGCCGGCGACGACGCGGAGCATCGTGTCCGCGGCGCCCAGCGACAGCGCACCGCAGAAGGTGCGGGTGATCAGGAGGCCGCGCAGGGCCAGCTCCAGGCCCTCGCCCTCGGCCCCGATGCGGTCGCCGGCCTGGACCCGGGCGCCCTCGAAGCCGATGCCGCTGATGTCGCAGCCGCGCAGGCCATGGGTCGGCACGCGAGGGAGGTCGACGACCGAGCCCGGCGCCAGACGGGCCTTCTCGACCAGGAACAGGGACTGCGAGCGCCCGGTCCGCCCGGCGGAGGTCCGGGCGAGCAGGACGGCATGGGTCGAGGTGACCGCCCGGTTGATGGGCCACTTCTGGCCGTGCAGGAGGTAGGTGTCGCCCTCCGGGGTGGCCTCGAGGTCGTTGCCGAGCAGGTCGGCGCCGTGCGCGCTCTCGGAGTAGGCCAGGCACGGGACCACCTCGCCGCGCAGGGCGGCGTCGGCCAGCCGGCGGCGCTGCAGGTCGGTGCCGCCCAGCCACACGAGCACGGACCACAGCTGGGTGCTCTGGCTGATCGCGACGGTGAGGTCGCGGCGGGCCAGGATCCTGGCCTGCATGAAGAACTCCTCGCACCAGCGCAGGTCGCCGCCCAGCTCGGCGGGCACGCAGGAACGGTGCCAGCCCAGGGCGCGCACGTGCTCGAGCGCCTCGACGGGCAGCCGCTCGAGCTCGTCGTCGGCCAGCGCCCGCGCGAAGGTGAACGGGTGCTCGCCGGCGTCCGGGGAGCCGAGGGCGTGCTCCATCCGCGCCAGCCCCGCGAGCTGGGGCAGGTGGTCGAGCGCGGCCGTGGTCGTCATGGCTGTCCTCCCTCAGGCGCCGGCGGGGACCGGCTCGGCCGAGCCGGCCGACTCGTGGCGGCGGACCGGCTCGCCGGGGAGGTCGTCGCTGCGGAACTGCGTCCACAGGTGCCGTCGGCGCGGCTTGCCGCTCGACGTGCGGGGGATGCCGCCGCGGGTGACCCGGACGACGTCGACGGGCAGGTCGGTCTCGGTGGCCGACCTCAGCACGCCGAGGGCCTCCTCCAGCCACAGCGAGTCCTCGGACTCCACGGCGAGCAGCGCCCCGTTGCCGTCGGAGGTGCTGCCGAGGGCGACGGCGCACCGGCCGAGCCCGATGCCGTCGACCTCGGAGAGGAGCTGCTCGAGGTCCTCGGCGTGCACCACGCGGCCGCGCACCTTCATGCTCTCGCCGAGCCGGCCGACGACGTACACCTCGCCGTCGAGGACGAAGCCGCCGTCGCCGCTGTGCAGGCCCTCGGGGGTGAAGTTCGTCGGACGCGTCGGGCGCGAGCGCGGCGTAGCCCTGCGCGACGCCGGGGCCGTGCACGCGCAGCTCGCCGAAGTGGCCCTCGGGAAGCGGGCGGCCCTGCTCGTCGACGACGTCGACGGAGACGCCGGGCAGCGGGCTCCCGCACGACGACAGCCAGCCGGCGGTCCGCGGCAGGTGCTCGCCGAGGATCTCGCTCTGCCGGACCTCGACCGGAGCGCCCGGACGGAGGTTGCCGTCGTGGCGGACCATCCGGCACGGGGTGCCGGGACGGATGCCGGACACGGCGAGGGTCGCCTCGGCCATGCCGTAGCTCGGCGTGAAGGTCGTCGACCGGAAGCCGTGCGGGCCGAGGAGGCGCGCGAACGCCGCGGTGACCTTCGGGTCGACGCGCTCGGCGCCGCTGCCGGCGACCCGCCACCGGGAGAAGTCCATGCCCTCGAGGTCGGCGGGCGACACCTTCTTGGCGACCAGGCCGTAGCCGAAGTTGGGGGAGGCCGTGACCGTCGCGCCGCGGCGGCCGAACAGCTCGATCCACCGCAGCGGCGACCGGACGAAGTCGACGGGCGACATCATCCAGAGGTCCACCTGGGCGGCGAACGAGCCGAGAAGGGTGCCGACCAGCCCCATGTCGTGGTACGTCGGCAGCCAGGACGCCGCGACGTCGTCGTCGGTGACTCCCAGCCAGGTCAGGATGCTGCTCACGTTCGCGGCGAGGTTCTCCCGGCTGACGCGCACGCCCTTCGGGCTGCCGCTCGACCCTGAGGTGAACTGGAGCAGCTGCAGGGCGGACGCGGGCACCAGCACCGGCGCTGCCTCGGGCAGCGCCTCGGCACCCTCGGCGGTGAGCACCGGCGTGTCGGCGCCGGCCCGGTCGGCGGCGTCCCGCGACGTCTCGAGGAGGCCGGGGTCGGTCAGGACGAGCCGCGGCCGCGCCACGGTGAGGACCTGCGCGACGTGCTCGGCGTAGCGGCCGGCCGGGAACGTCAGCGGCGAGGCCACCGGGGAGGCGACGGCGCCGGCGGCCAGCGTCGCGAGGAAGGCCGGCACGAAGTCGCGCGGCTCGGCGATGACGATCGACACCACGTCGCCGCGACGCACGCCGGCGTCCTGCAGCAGCGTCGCGACGCGGCGGGCGTGCCGCGCCAGGTCGGCGTACGAGCGGTAGGTCCAGCCCCCGCCGAGCTCCGGGGGGTCGGAGAAGTGGATCCCCCGGTGCTCGGCCGGGTCCTGCATCCAGTCGATGACGTTGTCCATGACAGCGGCCTCCGTGCCGGGTTCTGGGTGTGGGTGCGGACGCGACGCCGCGCTGCGAGCCCGGAGGGCCGAGGGCCGCCGGTGCCGCCTGGTCAGGCGGCGTGACTCGACACCGGGCGGCTCCCTCTGGGTGCTCTAGGAGGAGTACGAGCGGGTGCGCGTGATACGGCGGACCGTGCCGGCGTTGGGATCGGCGTGGATGGGTACGACTCCGGCCCGGGTACACCGCCAGCGTCGACGGCCGTCCCGTGGCATGTACAACCTGTCTAGATTTCTCTCGACGCTCTGCCTAGATTATGGTGGGTCCAGGACATCGAGCTGGAGGACCGCGTGGCCACTCCCACCATCGATCGCGCCGTTGATCACCGAGGCGATCCGGGCGGCTCGACCTGCCATCCGACCACCGACCCGTCGGTCGACGAGGCGCTGCGGCGGCTGCTCGCGGACGGCAGGGTGCGGGCAGCGCGCGTCGACCCGGGCCACGAGCGGCTCTGGGACGCGCTCGCCTCGGCCGTCGAGGGCGGCAAGCGGTTCCGGCCGGCCCTCGTCACCGCCGTCCACCGCGCGCTCGACGGCACCTGCCCGGCGCCGGCTGTCGAGGTCGGTGCAGCGGTCGAGCTGTTGCACACCGCCTTCGTCATCCACGACGACGTCATCGACGGCGACGACCGGCGGCGCGGCCGGCTCAACGTCAGCGGCACCTTCCACGCGGCCGCGCTGGCCGCGGGCGCGACCCCCGACGACGCCGTCGGGATGGGCCGCGCCGCGGGCATCCTCGCCGGCGACCTCGCACTGACCGCGGCCCTGCGCGCGGTGGCGACCTGCGGCGCCCCGACCGAGGTCGTGCACCGCCTGCTCGACCTGTTCGACAGTGCCCTGCAGACGACCGCCTCGGGCGAGCTCGCCGACGTACGTCTCTCCCTCGGCGTCGAGACCGCCTCGCTGGGGGAGAGCCTGGCGATGGCGGAGCAGAAGACCAGCGCCTACTCGTTCACGCTCCCGTTCCAGGCGGGCGCCCTGCTCGCCGGGGCCGACGAGCCGACCGTCGCCCGGCTGGGAGAGGTCGGGCGCCTGCTCGGCATCGCCTTCCAGCTCGTCGACGACCTGCTCGGCGTCTTCGGCGACCCGGAGCTGACCGGCAAGAGCGCGACCGGGGACCTGCGCACCCGCAAGCAGACGCCGCTGCTCGCGCACGCGCGGACGACGCCCGAGTGGGAGCGCATCCGGGCGTACGTCGGTCGCGAGCTCGGCGACGACGAGCTGGCCGACGTCCGGGGGCTGCTCACGCGCTCCGGCTCGCGCGCGTTCGTCGAGGACCTCGCCGAGCGGCACATCGACGCTGCGCGCGCCGCCCTCGCCGACCTCGGCCTGCCGAGCGAGCTGCTGGACGCCGTCACCACCCGGCCGCCTGCTCTCGTCGACGGCGACGAGGTCGCGGCATGAGCCTGTTCCTCACCCGGGGACCTGCACGCAGCCTCTACGACACCGTGTCCGAGGAGAGCGCCGCCGTGGTCATCGGCAGGTACTCCTCCTCCTTCGGGCTCGCGTCCCGGCTGCTCGCCGAGCCCGTGCGCACGCAGGTGCGCAACGTCTACGCCCTGGTCCGCGTCGCCGACGAGATCGTCGACCACCCGGACGCCGCCCTCGCCCCCGCGGCGAGGGACCGGATGCTCACCTGGCTGCACGACGACGTGCACCACGCGCTGGAGATCGGCTGGAGCGCGAACCTCGTCGTGCACGCCTTCGCGCGCACGGCGGCGGTGTGCGGGATCGCGGGCGGACCTCGTCGACCCGTTCTTCGCGTCGATGCGGGCCGACCTCGAGCCGACCACGCACACCCGGGAGAGCTTCGACCGCTACGTCTACGGGTCCGCCGAGGTGGTCGGGCTGATGTGCCTGCGGGTCTTCCTGGCCGAGCAGCCCGGCAGCCCCGAGGCGGCGTACCAGCGGCTCGCGCCCGGCGCGCGCCGGCTCGGCGCGGCCTTCCAGAAGCTCAACTTCCTGCGCGACCTCGCCGACGACCACGACACCCTGGGTCGCTCCTACTTCCCGGGCATCGACGTCGACCACCTCGACGACGACGACCGGGACGCGATCCTCGACGAGATCGGCGCCGACCTCGACGCCGCCGCGGCGGTCATCCCGGCCCTGCCCGCCGAGCAGCCGCCGAGCCGTCCGGGCGGCACACGCCACCTTCGCCGAGCTCGCGGCCCGGCTGCGGGCCACCCCCGCGGCCGAGATCCGCCGCCGGCGGGTCCGGCTCTCCGCGCCGGTCAAGCTCCGGGTCGTGGCCGGCGCGATCTACGGGGGCCGCGGGTGAGCGCCCTGCTCGCCGGCGCCGTCGCGACACACCGCCACCGGGCCGCAGCGAGTGGTGGTCGTCGGAGGCGGCGTGGCCGGGCTCGCGACGGCCGCCCTGCTCGCCTCGCGCGGGCACAGCGTCGACCTGCTGGAGAAGAACGACGACCTCGGCGGCCGGGTCGGCAGCCTGGAGCGCGACGGCTTCCGCTTCGACACCGGCGCGTCCTGGTACCTCATGCCCGAGGTGTTCGACCACTTCTTCGACATGCTCGGCACCTCCACCGAGGCGGAGCTCGATCTCACGGTGCTCGACCCGAGCTACCGCGTGTTCTTCGAGGGCCGCGCCGAGCCTCTCGACGTACGCCCCGACCGCGCGCACAACCGGGCACTCTTCGAGTCCCTGGAGCCGGGGGCGGGCGCGCGGTTCGACGCCTACCTGCGCTCGGCCGACGAGACCTACGACCTGGCCCTGCGCCGCTTCCTCTACAGCAACTTCGACGCCCCGTCGTCGCTGCTGAGCCACGACGTCGTCCGCGGCGCCCCGCGGCTGGCCCGGCTGCTGACCCGCTCGCTGGACAGCCACGTCGCCGCGGAGTTCTCCGACCCGCGGCTGCGCCAGATCCTGGGCTACCCGGCCGTGTTCCTGGGCTCGTCGCCGCGGCGGGCGCCGAGCATGTACCACCTGATGAGCCGGCTCGACCTCGGCGACCGCGTGCTCTACCCGCAGGGTGGGTTCACCCGGCTCGTCGAGGTGCTCGCGCAGCTGGCCGAGCCGGCACGGGGCGCGGCTGCACACCGGCACGCGGGTGACCAACATCCTCACCGGGGTGACAGTGGGAGTGGCGGTGGCGGGGCCGCGCCCGGGCCGCCCGCCCGGCGGTGAGCGGGGTCGAGCACACCTCCGGCGAGGAGGGCGACCGCGTCACGCTGGCGGCCGATGTCGTCGTGGGCGCCGCCGACCTGCACCACCTCGAGACCGCGCTGCTGCCGACCTCCCTGCAGACCCACCCGTCGAGGGCCTGGCGGCGCCGCTCGCCCGGGCCCGGCGCGGTCCTCGCGCTGCTCGGCGTCGAGGGCCGGCTCCCGCAGCTCGCCCCACCACTCGCTGTTCTTCGCCTCGGACTGGGACCGCAACTTCGAGCGACATCTTCGGCGCCCGCTCGAAGGTCCCGGACCCCGCGTCGGTCTACGTCTGCAAGCCCTCGCACAGCGATCCGACCGTGGCGCCCGCCGGGCAGCGAGAACCTCTTCGTGCTGGTGCCGGTGCCCGCCGACGTCGGCGATCGGCCACGGCGGCGACGACGGGGACGGGTCCGAGGCGGTCGAGCGCGCCGCCGACGCCGCGATCGACCAGGTCTCCACGTGGGCCGGCGATCCCGGACCTGCGCGAGCGCATCCGGGTCCGGCACACGGTCGGGCCCGCTGACTTCTCCGAGCGCTACAACGCCTGGCGCGGGGGTGCGCTGGGCCTGGAGCACACCCTGCGGCAGAGCGCGTTCCTGCGACCGGGCAACGTGTCGGCGAAGGTCGACGGCCTGCTGTACGCCGGCGCGAGCACCGTCCCCGGCGTCGGCCTGCCGATGTGCCTGATCAGCGCCGAGCTGGTGCTGAAGCGGCTGACCGGGGACCACTCGGCGCACCCGGTGCCCCGATGACGGGTCGCGCCGGCACCTCGTGGTGGACCGGGCGGTGAGCCTGCCGCACTGGTCCTACGTCGCGATGCTGGCGTTCTGCCTGGCCGGGACGCTGCCGCTGGCCGTGGTCTACCGGCTCAGCGTGCTCCGGCAGCCGCGACGGCTGCTGCTGACCATCGCCGTCGCGGGGACGCCGTTCCTGCTCTGGGACCTCTACGCCACCCACGCCGGGCACTGGCGCTTCGACGCCGCGCAGACGCTGCCGTTCCGCATCGGCGGGCTGCCGTGGGAGGAGGTCGCGTTCTTCGTGGTCGTCCCGCTCGCGTCGGTGCTGACCTTCGAGGCGGTCCGGTCGGCCCGCCGGCGCGGCCCGGTCCTGCGGCGTGGACGCGGGCGCGAGGGGGTGCGGTGACCTACACGACGATCGCCCTCGTCGCGGTGGCGGCCTCGCTGGCGCTGGACCGGTGGGGGACGCGCACCCGGTTGACGTCCACGGCGACCTGGTGGACGGCATACGGGATCATCGTGGTCTTCCAGCTGCTCACCAACGGCTGGCTCACCGGCCGCGGCATCGTCCGCTACGACCCGGACACGATCATCGGCGACGGGCGCGTGCGCTTCCTCGGGTCCGGGCGGATCGCCTTCGCGCCCGTCGAGGACCTGGCGTTCGGCTTCGCCCTCGTGCTCACGACGTGCGCGGCCTGGGTGTGGTGGGGCCGCCACGACGGGAGGGGGTCGGCGTGAGCACCCCGACCCGGACCCGCCTGGGCAGGCCCACCGACCTCGGGATCCCCGGCCCCACCGCGCTGGACATGGCCCGCGCGTTCCGCTCCGTGCGCGCCGACCCGCTGACGTACCTCAGCGAGGTCACCGAGCGCTTCGGCGACCTCGTCGCCTTCCCGGTGCCGGGGCCGCCGGCGCTGCTGCTCAACGACCCGGCCGACGTCCGGCACGTCCTGCAGACCTCGGCGCGCAGCTGGGGCAAGCAGACGGTGCAGTACGCCGCCCTGGCGCGCGTCACCGGGCCGGGGCTGCTGGCCTCGGCCGAGCCCGACTGGATCGAGCACCGCCGGCTCGCCGCCCCCGCCTTCCACCGCAGCCGGCTCGACGCGGTCGGCGAGCAGGTGACCGCTGCCGCCGACGCCGCCGTCACCGCCCGCCTCGGGCACGCGTCTGGCCGACGCGGGCGAGGTCGTGGACGTGGCCGCCCTGACCCACGGCATCGGGCTGGACGCCGTCGGGCGGGCGCTGTTCTCCGCCGACCTCTCCGGTCCGGCGCAGGACCTGCTCGACGCGACGAGCCGCGCCTCGGCGCTGGTGGTGCGGCTCGGCCGGTCGGTGCTGCCGACCGCCGCGTGGGCGCCGACGCCGACCAACGTCCGGCTGCGCGCGACCCGGCGCCGCCTCGACCGGGTCTCCGCCGAGCTGGTCCGGCAGCGGCGGGCGCGCGGGCGGCGCTCGCCGGGCGGCGGTCACGGCGACGACCTGCTCGGGCTGCTGCTGGACAGCGACCTGACCGACGCACAGGTCCGCGACGAGCTGGTCACGATGATCGTCGCCGGCCACGAGACGGTCGCGGCGGCGCTGGCCTGGACGCTGATGCTGCTGGCCGAGCACCCGTCGGCACAGGACCGGGTCCGCGACGAGCTCGCCGCCCACACCGGCCCCGTCGGCCTGCTGGGCCACCGCGAGACCCTCCCGTGGACCCGGGCCGTCGTCGACGAGGCGCTGCGCCTGTTCCCGCCGGCCTGGGCGCTGTCGCGGCGCTCGCACCGCGACGACGTCGTCGGCGGGCACGAGGTCCCGGCCGGGACGCTGGTCATCGTCAGCCCCTGGGTCCTGCACCGCCGCGGCGGGTCGTGGCCCGACGCGGGGGAGTTCCGCCCGGAGCGCTTCCTCGGTGCGACCGCCGCCCCGCCGGCGTACCTGCCCTTCGGCCAGGGGCCGCGGCTGTGCATCGGCCGCGAGCTCGCGCTCGGCGAGATGGTCGTCGTGCTGGCGCGCCTGCTGGGCACGCACCGGGTCGGCCTGCCGCCCGGCTGGACGCGTCCGGCCCCCCGCGCCCAGGTGGCCGTGCATCCTCGGGGCGGCATGCCGCTGACGGTGACCCGCGGTGAGCGGCGCCGGACGTGGCTGACCTCGTCCTGGCCGTCCTCCTGGTGGCCGTCGCCGCCGCCGCGGGGCTGCTGCTGCGGGCCAGCGCGACGGTGCCGCGGCCCGGCGGGCCCGCCCGTGCGGGCCTCGGTGGCGGTCGTCGTGCCGGCGCGCGACGAGGAGGCCACCGCTGCCCGCCCTGCTGCGGTCGCTGCGCGGCGCTCGCCACGGCCCGGGTCGCGCGAGGTCGTCGTCGTCGACGACGCCTCCCGCGACGGCACGGCGGCGGTGGCCCGAGCCGGCGGCGCCCGCGGTCGCTGACCGCCGGAGGGCCGCCGGCGGGCTGGACCGGCAAGGCCTGGGCCTGCCACGTGGGCGCGCGGCGCCACGAGCGGCGACCTGCTGCTCTTCCTCGACGCCGACACCGTGCTGGCGCCCGGAGGCGCTGGCCGGGCTGCTCGACCTGCACGACGCAGCACGGCGGACTGGTGTCGGTGCAGCCGTTCCACGCCGTCGTGCGCCCCTACGAGCAGCTGTCGGCGTACTTCAACGTCGTGTCGGTGCTCGCCAGCGGCGCGTTCGCCCGGCGCCCGACGGGCCCGTCCGATGGCGTTCGGGCCGTGCCTGCTGACCTCGCGCGCGGACTACGAGCAGGCCGGCGGGCACGCCGCGGTGCGCGGGGAGATCCTCGACGACGTGCTGCTGGCCGCGGGCCTACGACCGCGCCGGGCTGCCCGTGCGTGCTGCGCTCGGCGGCGCTCGGTCCGGATGCGCAGCTATCCCGGCGGGCTGCGGCAGCTGGCCGACGGCTGGACCAAGAACATCGCCTCCGGCGCGGCGGCGGCGGCGCCGCTGCCCACCCTCGTCGCCGTGGCTGTGGGTGGCCGCCCACCACGCCGTCGCCGTCGGGCTGGCGCTGTCGCTGGCGGTGCCGCGACCGGGCTGGGGCGTCGCGACCGCGGCGCCCGGCCGTGTGGGCGCTCGGCTGGGTGACGCGCCTGGCAGCTGCGGTCGTTCCTGCGCCGGCTCGGCTCGTTCCGCTGGTGGTCGTGGGCGCTGTTCCCGCGTGCCGCCTGCTGGCCTTCGACGTCGTCTTCGCGCGCTCGCGCGCGCTCACGGCGGTGCGGCGCTCGGTGCGGTGGCGCGGTCGGGCGGTCGACCTGCGTCGCGACGAGGCGCCGCCGGGGGGACCTGATGCTGCGGCTGCTGATGCCCCGGCCCTGACGGTCGTCGTGGACGTGGTCGCGTGGGGCGTGTTCCACGCCGCCACCGGCTATGCCGCCCACCGCCTCGACGACCGCCGGCTCGCGCGCGACGGCTGGCTGCTGCGGCAGCGCCCTTCGAGGACGGCGGCCGGTGTTACCGGCGGCGGCTGCGGATCCACCGCTGGAAGGACCGGCTCCCCGAGGCCGGTGAGCTGTTCGCCGGCGGGGTCAGCAAGCGGCACCTGCCGGCGTACGACGCGGAGGGGCTGGCGGTGTTCGTCCGGGAGACCCGCCGCGCCGAGCTGGCGCACTGGTGGGCGCTCGCGTGCGGGCTCCTGTTCGTGCTGTGGAACCCGCCGCTCGCGGCGGCGCTGCTGGTCGCCTACGGCGTCGCGGCCAACCTGCCGTTCATCCTGATCCAGCGCTACAACCGCTTCCGGATCGAGGCGCTCGTCGAGCGGCGTGCCCGGTGACCCGCGGAGTCCCGGCACGGCCCCGTCGCCCAGCTGCTGATCGCCTGGTCGCCGCTCAGCGTGATCCTGGTGCTCTACGCGGTCGCGGCAGTGGCTGAGCGCGCCGCTGGGCGCCGGCGACGGCGCCGGGACCAACCGGCTCGGCCTCGGCGCTGCACGTCGCCGGGCCGGCGGCGGCGGACGCTCGCTCTTCGGTGCGGTGCCGTCGGTCTGGCTGCAGCAGCGGCTGGTGGACGGGTCCGCGCACTGGTACGACGCGGTGGCGGCGCTGGTCTACGTCACGCACTTCGTGTCCATCCCGCTGCTGACCGCGATCGCGTGGTTCTGCCTGCGTGACCGCTTCCTATCCTGGCTCGTCGCGGTGCTCACCTTCACCGCGATCGGCGTGACCGGGTACGTCGTGTACCCCGCTGCGCCACCGTGGCTGGCCTCCGACCGCGGCGTGGTCGGCCCGGTGAGCCGGGTGTCGAGCCTCGGCTGGGACTACCTGCACCTCGACGCCGTCGGCAGGCTCGTCGTGGCGGGACAGGACGGGAGCAACCCGGTGGCGGCGATGCCGTCGCTGCACGCGGGCAGCGCCCTGCTCGTCGCGCTGTTCCTCTGGCCCCACGTCCGTGCGCCGGCCCGGGTCGCTCTGCTCGCCTACCCGGTGCTGATGGGGATCTCCCTGGTGTACATGGGCGAGCACTACGTCGTCGACGTCGTCGCCGGCTGGCTGACCGCCGTGGCGGCGATGGCTGTCGCGACGCTCGGGCCCGGCGCCGCCCGGCGCGCCCGGGGCCGGCTGGGGGCATGGAGGGGCCGAAGTCGGGCAGGAGGAGGTGGTGCACGGCGACACCCGCCGGGCTCCGACCCGGAACGAGGTCCGATGCCGAAGAAGAAGACGCTCGAGGCGAAGGTGAAGAGGCTGCGCAAGCGGCTCGCCCGTCAGGAGGCCGAGACCGAGCGCTGGCGCGACAGGGCCCGCAAGCACAAGCGTGCGGCGGAGAAGGCGCGGGCCGCCCGTCCCGCGAGCCCGCCGGACCTGGCGGCCGTCGCGGCCACGGCCACGCCGCAGGAGTCGGCCACGGTCGCCCCGGACGAGGGCTGGACCGTGGTGCAGCTGCGCGCCGAGGCACGTGCTCGTGGACTGACCGGCCTGTCCGGCAAGACGAAGGCCGAGCTCCTCGACGCGTTGAGGTAGGCCGTCGTACGCCTGGCTGCCTCAGCGCCCGCCGCCGTCGACGACGCGTCGCGACAGCCAGGTGAGCAGGGCGGCGACGACCAGCACGACAGGCAGGCAGGTCAGGATCGCCGCGGCCATCTGGCCGCCGAGGAAGCCGATCTCGGGCAACGACGCGAGCATCACCGGCAGGGTCTGGCTCGACCGGCTGCGGTTGAGCACGCTGGCGAAGAGGAAGTCGTTCCACGAGGCGACGAAGACCAGGGCGGTGGTCCCGGCGACCCCCGACCGAGCCATCGGAACCACGATGAGCAGCATCCGTTGCAGCACGCCCGCGCCGTCCACCTTGCCGGCCTCCTCCGCCTCGACCGGGACGGCTCGGAAGGCGTAGGTGAGGAACCAGACGGCGAGCGGGAGGGTGAAGCTGAGCTGGGCGACCGCGATGGCGAACAAGTGGTCGAGCCAGCCGATGTCGGAGAAGGTCTTCGCGAGCGGTGCCGCCAGGACGATGCCCGGGAAGAACGCGAACGCCAGCATCAGCACCAGGATCCGGGCGGTGCCCGGCACGACGAGGCGGGCCAGGGCGTAGGCACCCGGGGTCGCGATGACCAGGCTGGCCAGGGTCACCGATCCCGACACCATCAGGCTGTGTTGGAGTGCGGGGTAGAAGCCGAACGTCGTCGAGGTCAGCGCCCGGTAGTTCTGGAACGTGATCGCGCGCGGCCACAGTCCCGCGTTGGCCAGGCCCTGGGGATCGGGGTCCAGGCTGAGCACGACCATGATCCACAGCGGCGCGACCGTGAAGACCACCAGCAGGGCGGCGCCCAGCCAGGCGACGGCACGCGGGGCGAGGCGACGGACCATGCAGGCACGCTAACCCGGCGCGCACGCCGGGGACGTCGCAGTGGCGGCGCGTCCGCCGGCCGGGTCTACCCTCGACCCGTGCCAGGGCCCCTGAAGTACGCCGTCGTGGAGCGTGAGCGCCGCTACCTGCTCGGCAGGCTGCCCGAGGGCGTGACGAGCAGCCGGGAGATCGTGGACCGCTACCTGACGGGGACCCGGCTGCGCCTGCGCGAGGTGCGCGAGAGCGACGGCACGGTGGTGCGCAAGCTCGGCCACAAGGTGCGCCTGTCGGAGGGCCCGGCGGAGATCGCCTGCACCAACCTCTACCTCGACGAGGACGAGTGGGCCGTCCTGGGCGCCCTGCCCGGCCGCACGCTCCGCAAGACGCGGCACATGGTCGTCGTGGACGGGTGTGTCGTCGCCGTCGACGAGCACGAGGACGGCTCGCTCGTGGCCGAGATCGACGACCGCGACGAGCCCTCGGACGAGGTCCCGGCCTGGCTGGACGTCATCCGCGACGTGACCGCAGACGAGGCGTGGACCGGTGCCGCGCTCGCGCACCGGGCCGGTGACTACTGCGACGGCTGAGGCACCGTGCACGTGATCTTGGGGTTGACGCCCACGTAGTTCAACGGACCGGCGACGACCGTCAGCGCGGTGTCGCTGACCTTCTTGCAGCTCACCGCACGATCGTCGGAGAAGTAGTCACGCTGGAACGCCGCCAGCAGGCCGACCACGAGCCACAGCACCACGATGATCCCGATCAGTCGGCCCACGTCGCTGCTCCTTGCCTGGGTTCGAGGGTCCGCACCGTACCCAGTGCCGGGAAAACAGCACGTCCCCCGTTCGCGGGACTGGCCGAGGCAGTCCTGGTTGCGTCGGGGGCCCGGACCGTCCGTGGGGAGGCGTCGCCGGTCAGGACACGACGGCGTCGATCGTCTTCTTGAGCGCGCTGGGCTGCGAGGGCCGCGTCGGTGCCTTGGCGCGCCGCTCGATCATGTCGGCGCCGAGCGACTGGAGGGTCGTGCGGCCCAGACCCGCGCGGACCTTCGGGAACCACTCCTGCTCCTCCTCCTCGATGTGGTGGCGGACGCTCTCGATCAGGACCGTGGTCTTGGCGGTGAACCGCTCGTCGGTGGGCTTCATCGCGGCGAGCTCGACGACCAGCACGTCCGCGACGTGGTGCTCCTCGTAGGACTCGAGGACGTCGTCCTCGAGCTCGGGCAGGAGCTCGCGGACCCGGGGGTACATGACCTCGTTCTCGAGGTAGGTGTGCACGGTGAGGAGCTCGATCATCCGGTCCACGAGCGTGCCCTTGGTGGACGTGGCGTTCGCTCCGGCGCGCTCGAAGTCGCGGAACGTCTTGAGGATCTGCTTGTGGTCGGCCTTCAGCAGCACGATGGCGTCGGTGGACATGGGTTCTCCCTGTGGATGGCTGGGATGGCTGGGATGGCTGGGATGGCTGGGATGGCTGGGATGGCTGGGGGATGGCTGGGGGATGGCTGGGGTGGATGCGCGCCGTACCCGGTGGCCGGTCCGGCAATCGCGGATGCGCCGCGGACACGGAGTGGCGCTCGCGACACCCGAGGCAGGTTTGCGGATCGCCGTCCCGGAGACCGAGAGGGACCCGTCAGCACGTCGAGAGGAGCCAGCGATGGCCACGGTCGAGCGCACGATCACCGTCCCCACCCCCCTGGGCACGGTCTGGGACTACGTCACGGACTTCACGTCCACCGAGGAGTGGGACCCGCCCACCCAGCGGTGCACCAAGGAGGCCGCCGCCGGACAGGACGGGAAGGGCGTGGGCACCGAGTACCTCAACGTCTCCAAGGTCGCCGGGAAGGACACCGAGATCAGGTACACCGTCACCGAGTACGAGCCGCAGCGCCGGCTCCAGCTGCGGGGGGAGATGACCGCGATGCACCTGCTGGACACGATCACGTTCGATGGCGACGCCTCCGGCACCACGCTGACCTACCACGCCGAGTTCGAGCCGGTCGGGGTCGCCAAGCTCATCGAGCCCCTGCTGCCCCTCGGGCTGAAGCGGCTCGGCGACAAGACCTCGGACTCGCTGGAGGAGAGGCTGCGCTCGCTGGCCGGCGGCGGCAGCGCGCTCGGATGAGCCTCGACGTCCGCAACCTGCGTCGCGTCGCCGGGGCGTCCGCCCTGGTCGTGACGGCGGTGCAGGCCGTCGCCGCGTCCTGGGGTATGCCGCGGGGCCGGCGCGACGCCGCCGACGCCGCCTGGGGTCCCGGTCTCGCCGCCGTCGCCGTGACGGGCGCCGTGACGGGAGCGGGGGACCCCTGGCGGCGCTGGGCGCTCGCGGCCGCGACGACGGGGTGGGCGCTCCGCCTCGAGCGCGTCATGCTCGGCCGTCTCCGCGGCAGCGACGAGGAGGACGACCGCTACACCGAGTTCCTCGAGGGCGACGCCGCACCGACCGTGCTCGCCAAGGTGTTCGGGACCCAGGCGCTCGCGCAGCTGCTCGTCTCGGCACCGCTGCAGGTGGCCGCCGCGAGCGCGCTGCCGCGCACGCCCCGGCGCTGGCTCGCCCCGGTGGGACTGGCGACGATGCTGGCCGGGGCGGTGGTCGAGGCCGTCGCCGACCGGCAGAAGGCACGGTTCATGGAGCGCGACGAGGACGACCGGCCCGAGGTGCTCGACTCGGGCCTGTGGGGCTGGTCTCGGCACCCGAACTACCTCGGCGACGCCGTGGTCTGGGTGGGGGCCTGGGTCACGGCCTCGGCCTCCGCGCCCGGCCCCTGGACCGTCCCCGCGCCCGCCGCGATGGCGTTCTTCCTCGTGCACGCCACCGGCGCGAAGCGCACCGAGGACCGGATGCAGGACCGACCGGCCTACCGTGACTACCAGCGCCGGGTGCCGTTCTTCGTCCCGCGCCCGCCCGGGCTCGCCTGAGGCTCGCCGCGCGGAAGGCGTGCCCTGCCGGCAGACGGGTACGTCGCCCGGATGGAACGATCGGATCACGGGAGACCCGCGCCCGGCGGCGTACACCTCGACGACGAGGAGTCGCCCGAGCAGCGCCGGGACCTCGACGACCTGGCCGCCGCGACGCGTACGTCGACCGGGGACCGCGACGCGACCCTCGCGCTGGCCCGACGGCTCGGCGAGAGCCTGCCCCCGCCCGGCACGGGGCGGACCGCCCACCGGTGGGCGTCGCTGTCCACCCTCGGTGCCGTGGACTTGTCCGTGGCGCGCATCCTCGAGCCGCACCTGGACGCGCTGGCGATCCTGCACGAGTCCGGCGACCCGGACCTGGCGCCGCGGGGGTCGACGACCACGTGGGGGGTCTACGCCGCGGAGGGCCCCGGCGTACGCCTGGCCGCGGAGCCCGACCCGGCCCGTGACCCGCGGATGCCCAACGCGTGGCGGCTCTCGGGCACGAAGCCGTGGTGCTCGCTGGCGGTCTCGCTCGACAGCGCGCTGGTCACCGCCTGGGTCGACGACTCGCGGCGCGGGCTGTTCGCGGTGCCGCTGCGCCAGCCCGCCGTGACCGTGGCGGGGGAGGGGTGGGTCTCGCACGGCCTGCCCGGGGTACGCAGCACGTCGGTCTCGTTCGACGGCGCCGAGGCGACGGCCGTGGGCGGACCGGGCTGGTACCTCGACCGCGACGGCTTCGCGTGGGGCGGGATCGGTGTCGCAGCGGTGTGGTTCGGCGGCGCGGTCGGGCTCGCCCGGCGGATGCAGCAGCAGGCGGCCGAGCGCGAGCTCGACCAGATCGGCCGGATGCACCTCGGCGTCGTCGACGCTGCGCTCTTCGCTGCCCGCTCGGTGCTGGTCTCGTCGGCGACCGCCATCGACGCCGGCCGGGCCGCCGGCGAGCACGGGGCCCTGCTGGCCGCCCGCGTGCGCCACGTCGTCGCCGACGCGGTCGAGACGGTCGTCCGGTCCGCGGACCACGCGATGGGTCCCGCGCCCCTGGTCTTCGACGCCGAGCACGCCGCCCGGGTCTCCGACCTGCGCGTCTACGTGCGCCAGCACCACGCCGAGCGCGACGCCGCCGCCCTCGGCGCCGCCGTCTCGACGGAGGCCTGACCGAAAAGGTTGTTTTACTTGTTCGGGGCACTCCGGGGTCCCAGAATGCGTAGGTGCAGCCACGGGGTCCCGACGTCGCGCGCCCCCGGGGGTGGCTGCGGAGCCTGCTGCGCACCAGCGAGGCGCGCTCGACCGACGTGCTGCCGCTGAACATGCCGTTCAGCCGGGTGGGGGCCGCGTTCGTCGTGGTGTGCGCGGTCCTGGTCGCCGGCACGTGGTGGATCGTCGAGGAGTCGACGTACAGGTGGCTGCTGGTCTGCCTGTGCCAGGCCGGGTCCGTGCTGGTGGCCGGCGCCGGTCTCGCCCTGCCGTGGCGGCGGCTGCCGCGGCCGCTGCTGCTCGGCTTCCCGCTCCTGTCCCTCGTCACCCTGGCGACGCTGCCCGGCATCACCGACTCCTACGCGACGGCCTACAACAACACCTTCACGATGGCCGCCGCCTTCGCCGGGGTGACCCAGCGGCGGCTGGTGGCGCTCGCGGTCGTGCCGGCCATGCTGCCGCTCTACCTGCTCGCGAACGGCGCCAACGACGAGTCCTACGTCCGGCTGCCGGTCGCCCTGACCACCTGGACGGTGCTGGCGCTGGTGCTCGCGGACCTCACGGCCCGGCACGCCGCGATCAGCCGGCGACTGCAGCGCGAGGGCGACGAGGCACGCCGCCGGGGCCGGCTGGACCCGCTCACCGGCCTGCCGAACCGGGAGGTGCTCGAGGACTGCCTGGACGCCGCGCTGCAGCGCGGGCGCACCGACGGCACCACCTGCGCGGTCTTCTACTGCGACGTCGACGACTTCAAGGACATCAACGACGGCCTGGGGCACGCGACCGGCGACCGGGTCCTGGTCGCGGTCGCGGCCTCCCTGAGGGGGCTGCTGCGCGCCCAGGACATCATCAGCCGTGTCGGCGGCGACGAGTTCGTGCTGCTCGTCGAGGGCGTGCACGGGCCCGAGGACGCGCACGCCCTCGGCCGGCGGCTGGCCACCGCTTTGAACGCCGAGCACGACGTCGACGGCCGCCCCGTCGGCGTCACGGTCTCGATCGGCCTCGCGGTGCCGCAGGGCGGCCTGCTGAACCTCGCCGCGGACCCCGACGACGTCACCTGGCCGACCAGCGCGTCGACGGCGATCGCGGCGGCGGACGCGGCGATGTACGAGGCCAAGCAGGCCGGGGGCGGCCGGTGCAGCATCTGGGACGCCGAGAGCGCCGCGGCCCACGAGCGCCGCCAGCGGACCGGCTCGGACCTGGGCCGCGCCCTCGCCGAGGGCTGCGAGCAGCTGTGGGTGGCCTACCAGCCGATCGTCGAGCTCGCCTCGTCGCGGCTGATCGGCGTCGAGGCGCTGGCCCGCTGGGACCACCCCACGCGCGGGCCCGTGCCGCCCGACGAGTTCGTCCCCGCCGCCGAGTCGACCGGGACCATCGCGGACCTCGGCCGCCACGTCCTGAGGCTGGCGGCCGGCCAGATGGCGGCCTGGAACGAGCAGCGTCGCTGCCTCGGCCTCGAGCCCCTGTGGGTGGCGGTCAACTGCTCGCCGCGCCAGCTGCAGGCCGCGGGCTTCGTCGAGGAGGTGTCGACGCTCCTGGCGGAGGCCGGGCTCCCCGCCGAGCGCCTCGTGCTGGAGATCACCGAGAGCGCGCTGCTCGAGGGGGCCACGGTCGTACGCCGGCTCGAGGAGCTGCACCGGCGCGGCGTGGTCGTCGCGCTCGACGACTTCGGCACCGGCTACTCGTCCCTGTCCTACCTGCGGCACCTGCCCGTCCAGGTCATCAAGATCGACAGGTCGTTCGTGGCGGGCCTCGGGACGATCCCCGCCGACGAGGCCGTGGTCGCGGCCGTGACGGGCATCGCCCGCGAGCTCGGCCACCGGGTGCTCGCCGAGGGCGTCGAGACGGTCGGGCAGGCGGAGGCCGCCCGGCGGCTGGGGTGCCTGTTCGGTCAGGGGTACCTCTTCGCGCGCCCGGACCGCCCCACGGCGTTCGAGTTCGGCAGCGAGCCGGTCGCCGCCCGCTCCCGGCCCTGAGCCTGCCCTAGGGCGTCTGCGGCCCGCGCCTCCTCGCCGGTGGCTCGCCCACCACGGCGACGTACCCGGCGGGCTCGGTGAGCAGCACCGCGCGGCCCGAGGTGAGGTCGGGCAGCCGGCGCTCGAGGTCGCCGACCTCGCCGGTGGGGACGGTGCCGACCACCCGGCACCGCGACGCGCTGGTCTCCACCGGCTCCGGGCGGCCGCCGGCGGCGACCACGAGCGCCAGCACCGCGGTCAGCGACTCCGCCGGGACCAGCAGGTCGAAACGGCTCAACGGCGCGCAGACCGTGGTGCCGGCGCGTCCCAGGGCCTCCCGGAAGGCGCGGTGGGTCAGGGCGCGGTACTCCCCGGCCGACGGCGTGGGCGCGCTGAACCGCCCGTGCACGAGCCGGACCCGCAGGTCGGCGACCCGCCAGCCGTACAGCCCGCAGCCCAGCTCGGCGGCGAGCGTCTCCTCGATCGCCACGTGGAAGGAGGGCAGCAGGTAGCCACGCTCGGTGCCCTCCCCGAGGGCGTAGTCGAGGCCTGTCCGCGCCGGCGCGGCGGAGACCAGCAGGCCGACGGACGCGTTGCCCGCCGCGGACGCGGCCCGGCCCTCACCGCTGCCCGCGACGCGCTCGACGTGCACGGTCTGGGTCGGCGCGAAGTCGGCGGCGATGCCGTAGTCGTCGAGGAGCCGGGCGGCCAGCACCTCCTTCTGCACCTCGCCGTAGACGTCGACGGTCAGCTCGGCGTCGACGCCGTCGAGGCGCGCGTCGATGAGCGGGTCCTGCTCGGACAGCTGCTGAAGCGCCGCGAACAGGGCGATCCGCTGGGCGGGGTCGCGCGGCCGGACCACCGACTCGAGCCCCGGCGGCGCGAACTGGCGGCCGCTGCGGTCGGCCTGCCAGCGCCCGAGCTGGTCGCCCACCGCGACCTCGCCGAGCCCGACGACGGTGGCGATGTCACCGGCCGCCGCCGCGCCGGGCCGGGTGGTCGGGCCGTGCTCGAAGGCACTCACCTCGAGGGCGCGCGCCTGCCGGGCCTCCACCGCCCCCGAGGGGAGGCGGTGATGGAGCAGCACCGGGTCCCGCGGGGCCAGCGTGCCGGTGTGCAGCCGCGCGTGCGCGACCCGGTGGCCCGCGGCGTCCCGGTCGATCTTGAAGACCGTGGCGTGCAGCGGTCCGTCGCGGCGGCCCTCCGTCGCCGGGAGGTACGTCGCGATCGCGTCGACCACCTCGCGGACGCCGACCCCGCCGAGCGCCGAGCCGAGCAGGACCGGGTGCGCCCGGCCGGCCCGGGAATGGACGGCCAGCGCCGCGAGCGCCCGCGCGTCGCCCGGCGGGTGCACCCCGTCGACGTACTCGGCCAGGAGCGCCTCGTCCCAGGCCGCCAGCCGCTCGACGACCTCCTCGACGAGCACCGGACCCGACCGGGGTCGCACCCGGGCCGCGCGACTGCCCTCGCCGACGGCCTCGGTGACCGCGACCAGGGCGCCCGGGACCTCCTCCCGCAGCGCGTCGAGCGTGCGCCGCCACGACGCGCCCGCGCGGTCGATCTTGTTGACGAAGACCACGTAGGGCAGCCGCAGCCGGGCCAGGATCCGGATCAGGACGCGGGTGCGGGCCTGCACGCCCTCGACGGCGGACACCACCAGGACCGCGCCGTCCAGCACGGCGAGGGCGCGCTCGACCTCGGCCACGAAGTCGGCGTGGCCGGGGGTGTCGACGAGGTTGACCTTGAGCGGGCCGTCGGGGGTCGGCACCGTGAACGCGACGACGGCCGTGCGGATGGTGATCCCGCGGCGGCGCTCGAGGGTGTCGGCGTCGGTGTGGGTGTCCCCGTGGTCGACGCGGCCGAGGTGCGCGCTGGCGCCGGTCTCGAAGAGCAGCCGCTCGGAGAGCGTGGTCTTACCGGCGTCGACGTGCGCGAGGATCCCGAGGTTGAGCGTGGGCATGGGCGGCCTTCGGTGAGATCGGGAGCAGGGAGGCGATCGATCCGTTCGGTCGGCGCATGCCCGTCGTCCTCTCACTCGGTGCCCGTGCGGCCCGGGCCCGGTGGCCCGCACGGCGGACGCTAGCCGTGACGGACGGCCGGGCGCGACCGAATATCGCCGGTGCCCGCGTGGGAGTGCCGGTCGGTGCGGGCCGAGTACGGCGTCAGGGCCGGCCGGCGGGGGTCGACGCGACGACCCGGTCCCGACCGGACCGCTTGGCGGCGTAGAGCGCGGCGTCGGCGGCCCGGTAGAGCGCCTGCAGGTCCGCGGCGTCGGTGGGCGCGTGCGCCACGCCGACGCTGACCGAGACCGAGACCGAGACCGAGACCGGGTCGTGGCCGCTCTCGTGGTCGGGCGAGGTGAAGTCGTGGGCGCGGACGTCGAGCAGGATCTGCTCGGCGCGGCGGTGCGCGTCCTGGCTCGAGCAGCCCGGCAGCAGCAGGGCGATCTCGTCCCCGCCGATCCGGCAGGCCACGTCGCCGGAGCGGCAGCCGCGCCGCACCAGCCCGGCGAGCTCGACGAGCACCTGGTCGCCGCCGGGGTGCCCGAAGCGGTCGTTGACCGACTTGAACTCGTCGACGTCGATGAGGATCAGCGAGGTGCCGCGGTTGCTGCCGGCCCCGCACAGGTCGAAGGCCGCCGCCTCGTCGAGCACCCGGCGGGTCACCAGCCCGGTGAGCGGGTCGACGGCGGCCATCCGCTGGAGCTCGGCGACCAGCGTCGCCTGGCGCTGGCTCGAGCGCCCGAGCAGGATCGCCGCGGTCACCAGGGCCGCGCTCACGTAGCCGATGTCGGTCAGCCCCTCGCGCACCGGCATCTGGCTCGCCACCACGACGGCCTCGCCGACCAGGGCGGCGACGGTCATCACCACGGCCCCCGCGCGGGGCAGCAGCGAGGCGCCGTACAGCACGGGGAAGAGGAAGAAGATCTGCGCGGAGACGCTGGCGTCGGAGGTGGCCAGGTCGATGACGACCAGGGCCGCGACGGCGAGCAGCGGGCTGACCGCCCACGCGAGGCGGTTCGCCTCGACGAACACGCGGGCGAGCAGGCTCATCGCGGCGACAGCGAGGACCGTCGAGACCGCCAGCAGGAGCGGGACGATGCCGGGGGTGGCCTGGGGTGCGATCGGCGCGAACACGACCGTCACGACGACGGCGACAGCGCACAGCGTCGACACCGTGCGCGCGGCCGCGCTGTGGTCGCGCGGCTGCATCCAGTCCACCAGGGGAACGGCGGCGCGCGGGACCGACTCGTCCCACCCGAGCATGGTCGCCATCGAGCCCCGTCCTCTCCCTGCCTCGTCGCGGTCGACCGACCCGGTGTGCGGTGCCGGGTGCAGGTCCCCGGGTAGTTCGACCGGGGGCGGCCGATCCTGAGCGAAAGGCGGGGAGCGGCGTCAGGTCGCGGTGTGCCCGTCGAGCGTCTCGCGCAGGATGTCGGCGTGGCCCGCGTGCTGGGCGGTCTCGGCGATGACGTGCACCAGCACGCGTCGTACGCTCCGGGTCGCGCCTGGCTCGTTCCAGGGCGCCTCCGGCAGCGGGTGGCTCGACGACAGGTCGGGTACGCGGGCGACCACCTCGGCGGTCCGGGCGGCCACCTCCTCGTAGCCGGCCAGGACACCGGCGAGCGTCTCGCCGGGCAGCATCCGGAAGTCCTCCTGCCGGTCGATCGCCCACTGCGGGTACGCCGTCGCGGTGCCGGCGAGGAAGTCGGACCAGGTGACGCCCTCGGGGAGGTCGAAGGACATCGCGGACGGGCCGTCGAGGACGAACCGCATCCACGCCGCCTCGGTCGCGGCGACGTGCTTCACGAGCCCGCCGAGGCACAGCGTGCTGACTGTCGGGCGCTCTCCCGCCTGGGCGTCGGTGAGCCCGTCGGTGGTGGCGACGAGGGCGGCGCGCGCCGTCGCGAGCTCCGCGAGCAGCTCGGCCCGCTCGTCGTCGTGGCCGTCGCCGGCCGAATCGGAGGGCAAGGGGGAGGCGGTCATGGTGGGGTCCCTTCGTGCGGTCCTGCGGTGGTCGTCGGGACCAGCATGCCGACCGCAGCGGCCACCGGCTGACCGGTATGTCACCCGGCTGCCCGGCGCACGCACCGGGGGCCCCGGGTGGCCCCCGGGGTGGCCCCGGGTGAGCCAGGTCACCACGACCGAGCAGGGAAATCGCATGCCCAAGGCTTTCCTTACCGGTACAGTGGGACTGATGTCCCGCTTCGTCCGCTCTCCGAGCCCCTGGCTGCCCGCGCTCGTCCTCGTCACCGGCGTGGGCCCGCTGGCCACCGACACCTACCTCGCCGCGCTGCCGGCCGTCGGGGAGGACCTCGGGTCCAGCCCCGCGGTCGTCCAGCTCACGATGACCGCGTTCATCGCCGGCATGGCTATCTCCCAGCTCGTCTCGGGCAGCGTCAGCGACGCCCGCGGTCGCCGCGGCATGATCCTGGCCGGTTCGCTCGCCTTCGCCGTCGTGTCGCTGCTGTGCGCGTTCGCGCCCTCGGGTCCGGTGCTCGTGCTCGCCCGGGCCGTCCAGGGCCTCGTCGCCGGGATCGGCGTCTCGGTGGGCCGTGCGACCGTCAGCGACCGCTTCTCGGGGCGCGCGGCGGACGCGGCGTACGGCACCTTGACCTCGGCCTCGCTCATCGGACCGGTCGTCGCGCCGGCCCTCGGGAGCGGTCTGCTGAGCCTGGGCGACTGGCGCACGGTCTTCGTGTTCCTGGCCGGGCTCGGGGTCCTGATGTCGGTGGCCGCGCTGTTCGGCATCCCGGAGACTCTGCCGCCCGAGCGCCGCCAGCCCGGCGGCCTGCGCCACCTCGGCCTGCGCGCCCGCGACCTGCTCACCGACGACGCGTTCATGGCCCCCGTCGTCGTGCAGTGCCTCGTGGTGGCGGGATTCTTCGTCTACATCGGCGGCTCGTCGATCGTGCTGCAGACGCAGTACGGCATCAGCCCGGGTGAGTACGCCGTCCTCTTCGCCTCGAACGCGCTCGCGATGATCACGATGAGCGTGCTGTTCCGGCTGGTCGTCACCCGGACCGGCGCGCGCGTCCTGCGCCGGGTCGCGCTGGTGCTCGCCCTCGTCGCCGCGGCCGCGCTGTTCGTGCTGTGCCTGCTCGCGCCGGACCACACGCCGCCGCTGCCGCTGGTCTGGGGCTGCCTGACCGTGCTGCTGGGGTCGATGGGCCTGTTCCTGCCCGCGAGCACCGCGATCGTCCAGGCGGCCGGTCGTCGCTCGGCGGGCACCGCGGCGGCGCTCGGTGGCGGCATCCCCTTCCTGGTCGGCTCCTCGACGATCCCGCTGACCGGGCTGCTGGGCCGCGAGACCGTGCTGACCATGGCGACCTGCACGTTCGGCTTCTTCGTGCTCGCCGGGTTCACCGCTCTGCTCCTCGCGCGCCGCGCGACCCGGGACGTCTCGCCGGTCACGCCCGAGCGGGTGCTGGAGCACGCCGCCCGCGACTGAGCCGGCCGCCTCGGGGTAAAGATGCGCCTCGAGTCGGTTTGGACGTGCGGGCAGTGGGCATGTCACCAGGTGCGTGCGCACTCCGGACTTCGGGTCGCAGGCGTGCACCCTCAAACGGATGGAGTCATCTCATGCTGTGGACGATCCTCGTCATTCTCGCCATCATCGCCCTGGTGGTGTTCATTCTCGGTCGCGTGCGCGGCCGCGGCTGAGTCGTCTGCGCGTCGGGCCCGTCCGCACCCTCGGGGTGTCGGGCGGGCCCTTGCGCATCCCCGACCGGGGCTCGCGGGCGTCGAGGTGCGACCCGGCTGCCGCACCCCGGTCGCCCCAGGCGCCCCACGATTACCAGGGTCCCCTGGTAATCGGGGGCTTCCCCAGGTGTGCATGCCTGGGGAGGTGCGTGTTCTCCCGGGGAAGCACCCCCGGGGCGTGCGGCGAGCCCACGCAGGGCGTACGACGGTGCCGTCCCCTGAGGACCCGGCTCCTCAGCCGGCGCGGGTGACCGGGGTCCAGCCGGCGGCGACGGAGGCTCGGCACGTCGCGGGGTCGTCGCCCGCGTCGACGAAGAGCGCGACCGCCGTCCCCGGGCCATGGGCTTCGAGCACCTCCGGGGGCAGCACGCCGGTGACGACCAGCATCGTCAGGCCGTGCCCGCCGGCCCACTGGCGCAGGGCGACAGTGGCCGGGTCGCAGTCCTCGGCGAACCGACCGGCGTCCCGCGCCCGCGTGGCGGCCGCGACCAGCAGCTCCAGTCCGCGCCCGGCGGCCGCCGGGTCCTCGAGGTCGGCGGCGGCGTCGAACATCGCCCGGTAGAGCGTCGGCTCGGCCACCGCGTGCGCGACGTACGCCGCCCCGAGGGCCGCGAGGTCGCGGACCGGGTCGTCGCTGGGTGCGAGGGCCTCGAGGCGGCGGGCCAGACGGGTGAAGCCCTCCTGCCGCACCGCGCGCCAGAGACCGGGCATGCCGTCGAAGTAGGTGTAGACGGCCATCGTCGAGACGCCCGTCCCCTGCACGAGCCCGCGCAGGGTGACCGGCTCGCGCCCGGCGAGCAGGGTGGCGGCCCGCTCGATGAGGGCGGTGCGGACGTGGGGAGAGGTGGGGCGAGGCACTTGCCCATCATTACATAGCAGCGTTATGTTATGC
This sequence comes from uncultured Actinomycetota bacterium, assembly GCA_963781745.1. GTDB lineage: Bacteria > Actinomycetota > Actinomycetes > Propionibacteriales > Nocardioidaceae > Nocardioides_B. The sequence goes on from CAWAHH010000017.1 coordinate 150,556, forward strand.
GGGAGCGACGCGCCCGTGCCGCTCCTCACGACAGGAGAAGCCGATGAGCGTCGAGCTGCTGAACCCCAGCGGGATCCCCGCGCCCGAGTTCTACCGCCAGGTCGCGGTGGCCACCGGGACCCGCACCGTCTACCTCGCCGGCCAGGTGGCCCGCGACGCGGCCGGCGAGCCGGTCGGCGCCGGTGACCTCGCCGCGCAGGTCGAGCAGGCCTACCTCAACGTCGCGACGGCGGTCGGCGCCGTCGGCGGGTCCTTCGACGACGTCGCGAAGCTGACGCTCTACCTGGTGGACTGGAGCGCCGACAAGCTGCCCGCGCTCGGGGAGGGCGTGGCCCGTGCCGCGGCCGCCCTCGGCGTCGACCCGCTCAAGCCGGTCACCCTGATCCCGGTGGCGGCGCTCGGCGAGCCCGACCTGCTCGTCGAGGTCGACGCCGTGGCCGTGCTCGACTGAGGGTTCCGCAGGGTGGCCGGAGGGGTTGTGCGCGCCGACGCGTTGCTGGCACCGTCGGGGGCAGTCGGCCTCGCCGAGGCAGCCAGCACGAGGAGGCGCGGTGGCCCACCTCACCACCGACCGGGTCCGCACCGTCGAGCTCGCCGGGAGTCACCTCACCCTCGACTGCGGCGAGGGTCCCGCGGCCTTCCACCACGTCTGGCTGCGCGACAACTGCGCCTGCGGTGAGTGCCGCGTCGTGCAGTCGGGGGAGCGCCGGCTCTTCACGGCCACGATCCCCGACGACATCGCGCCCGTCCGCGCCGCGGTCGTCGAGCGGGGCGTCTCCCGGCTGCTGGAGATCGACTGGAACGACGGCCACCGGTCCCGCTTCGACCTGGCCTGGCTGGCCGACCACGACTACTCCTCACCCGCGCGGCGAGCGGCCCGGCGGCACGAGCCGGTGCTGTGGGACGCGACGCTGGCGGGGGTGCCGTCGTTCAGCCATGCCGACGTGGTGGGTACGCCGGACGGGCAAGTGGCCTACCTCGACGCGGTCCGCGACCTGGGCGTGGCGCTCGTGCACGACGTACCCCTGCTCGAGGGCGAGGTGGAGCGCTTCGCCGAGACGCTCGGCCACGTCCGGGAGACGGCGTTCGAGCGGATCCACAACGTGCGCCACGACCCCGAGGGCTACAACGTCGCGCACACGGCGATCGAGCTGAAGGCGCACACCGACCTGCCGAGCTACCACTGGCCGCCGAGCATCCAGCTCCTGCACTTCCTCGTCAACGAGGCCACCGGCGGCGAGAGCACGGTCACCGACGGGTGGGCCGTGGTCGCCGACCTCCGTCGCGAGGACCCGGAGGCCTTCGAGGTGCTGTCCCGGGTGCCGGTGACCCACCAGCTGTTCTCCGCCGACGAGGACACCCGCGCGAGTGCTCCGCTGATCCAGCTCGACACCGAGGGCCGGGTCGCGACGTTCCGCTTCTCCAACCAGCTCGCCCAGCCGCTCGACGCCTCCTTCGACGACGTGGAGGCGTTCTACCGGCGCCTACCGCTCGCTGGGCCGTCGCATCGACGGCGAGAGGTACAAGGTCGCCTTCCGGACCCGCTCGGGCGACCTGCTCACCGTGCACGGGCACCGCGTGATGCACGGCCGACGCCCGTTCGACCCCGCCAGCGGCGGGCGTCACCTCCAGGACGTCTACATGGAGTACGACGACCTGATGGCCCGGCGACGGGTGCTGCTCGGGACCCACCTCCCGGCGCCTGCGGACGGGGTGCCGTCGTGAGCGAGGTCGTGTCGTTCACGCAGATGAAGGACGGCACCGCGGAGGACTACGCGCTCCTGGGCCGCATCGAGGCCCGCGAGCTGGCGTCGTTCCCCGACCGCGTGCTGGGCTGGCTGGGCACCATGGAGGACTCGGCCGGCTACCAGGTCAGCCGCCTCGAGCACTCCCTGCAGGCGGCCACCCGCGCGCACCGGGCGGGCGAGGACGAGGAGCTGGTCGTGGTCGCGCTCCTGCACGACATCGGCGACCACCTCGCGCCGGCGAACCACTCGGAGGTCGCCGCCGCGGTGCTGCGTCCCTACGTCAGCGAGCGGAGCTACTGGATCGTCAAGCACCACGGCGTCTTCCAGGGCCACTACTACTTCCACCACGTCGGCCTCGATCCCGACGCGCGGGACCGCTGGCGCGACCACCCGCACTACCAGGCGACGGTCGACTTCTGCGAGAGGTACGACCAGGCCTCGTTCGACCCCGCCTACGACTCCGAGCCGCTGGCCTTCTTCGAGCCGATGGTCCGCCGCGTGCTGGACGAGGACCGCCGCCGCTCCTGGGCCTGACCGGCACGTCTCACGCAGGCGCACCGCCGGGCAGGGCCACGTCCCGGATAAAGTTGATCGAACTACTAGACTAAACTGCGAGTGCGGCCCCGTCTCGGGCCGGTCCGCCCCCTGCCTGTCGAGGAGCTCCATGCCCCACCTGAGGATCCGCCACGAGGTCGCGTCGTGAACGTCGCCGTCGTGGTCGGCAACCCCCGCCCCGCGTCCCGCACGCTCGCCGCGGCGACGTACGTCGCCCGCGAGCTGTCGGGTCGGGAGGTCGACCTCGAGGTCGACCTCGCCACGATCGGTGCGGGCCTGCTCGCCTGGGACGACCCGGACGTCGCGGACCTCGTGGCGCGGGTCGGGGCGGCCGACCTCGTGGTGGTCGCGTGCCCGACCTACAAGGCCACGTTCACCGGGCTGGTCAAGCTGTTCCTGGACCGCTTCGACGCCACGCCGCGACGGGCCGTCGCCGTGCCGCTGATGCTCGGCGGCGGTCCCACGCACGCCCTGGCCCCGGAGGTGTCGCTGCGACCGGTGCTCGCCGAGCTCGGCTTCACCACCGTGCGCGGCCACTACGTCCTCGACCGCCAGCACGACGACCCCGCGGCGTACGACGGCTGGCTCGACCACGTCCGGCCCGTCGTCCGCGCCCTCACGGGAGTGCCCGCATGAGCCGGACCCGGTTGACCGCCCTGACCACCAACCAGGACCTCGACCCGGCCCTGCTGCGCGAGGCTTTCGGGGTCTTCCCCAGCGGCGTCGTGGCCGTGGCGGCCGAGGTCGACGGGAGTCGCACCGGGCTGGCGGCGTCCTCGTTCACGTCGGTCAGCCTCGACCCGCCGCTGGTCTCCTTCTCGGTGGCGAACACGTCGAAGACCTGGCCCGACCTGCGCCGCGCCGACCACCTCGGCCTGACGGTGCTGGCCGACCACCACGACGACGTGTGCCGCCAGCTCGCCGGGCCCGTGGCGTCACGGTTCGACGGCGTGGCGGTCTCCGCGACCGAGGGCGGGGCGCTCACCCTGGACGAGGGGCTGGCGCGCTTCGACTGCTCGATCTTCCGCGAGGTCGAGGCCGGCGACCACACGATCGTCATCCTGCGGCTGCACGCCGTCGAGCACGCCGACACGGCCCTGCCGCTGGTCTTCCACCGCAGCGGGTTCGGGCGGCTCTCCGAGCCCGCCTGAGGGCCGGTGCGGCGAGCTCGGTTGCTGCGCTCGGGAGCCGCCCGCGGGTGCCTCCGCCTCCACGACGGCGTCCTCGCCGTTGCTAGGTTGGCGTCCTGATGCTGACCCTCCACGACCTCGACGTGCCGGTCGTCGCGGCGCCGATGGCCGGGGGAGCCTCGACGCCGTCGCTGGTGTCGGCGGTCGGCGAAGCCGGCGGACTCGGCTTCCTGGCGGCCGGCTACCGCACGGTCGACCGGGTCGCGACCGAGATCGACGCCGTCCGCGCGGCCGGCTCCGCGCCGTTCGGGGTGAACCTGTTCGTGGTCGGCCGGTGCGACCCCGACCCTGCCGTGCTGGCCGCCTACGGCCGTTCGCTGGCACCCGAGGCGGCGCGGCTCGGCGCCGCGCTGGGAGAGCCGCGGTGGGACGACGACGACTGGCGGGCCAAGGTCGACCTGGTGCTCGACGCCCGGCCCGACGTCGTGTCGTTCACCTTCGGCTGCCCGGACGCGCGCGTGCTGGGCCGCCTGGCCTCGGCCGGCGTGCTGACGGTGGTCACGGTCACCTCCGTCGAGGAGGCCCGCCTGGCGCGGGCCCGAGGAGCCGCGTCGCTGTCCGTGCAGGGTCCCGACGCGGGGGGACACCGTGGCACCTGGGACCTCGACGCGGTCCCCGACGCGACGCCGCTCGCGGACCTGGTGGGCGGGGTGGTCGCCGCGGTCGACGTGCCGGTGGTGGCGGGCGGCGGCCTCGTCGACGCGGCCGACGTGGCACGGGTGGTCGGGCTCGGGGCGGTCGCGGCGCAGGTCGGGACGGCCTTCCTGCTCGCGGACGAGGCCGGCACGAACCCGCTCCACCGGAGGGCGCTGACGGACCCGGCGTACGCGAGGACCGAGGTGACCCGGGCCTTCACCGGGAGGTGGGCGCGGGGCCTGGCCAACCGCTTCCTGGACGAGCACCGCGACGCCCCGGCGGCGTACCCGCAGGTGCACCACCTGACCGCCCCGCTGCGTGCGGCCGCGGTCGCCGCGGGGGACGCGGACGTCGCGCACCTGTGGGCCGGGACGGGGCACGCGCGGGTCCGGGCCGCGAGCGCCGGCGAGATCACGCGCTCGCTCGCACTCGGACGCTGAGCTGGCCGGGACTCAGCCCCCGGCGTAGAGCTGCGTCACGGCGTCGACCAGGTCGCCCAGGCCGGGCGGGACGTGGTCGTTCCACCACGCGAGCCTGACCGGGATGCGGGGCCCGTCCTTGATGGGCCGGTAGGTGACCCCGGGCCGGGCGTGGTGGTGCGCCGTGGCCTCGGCGGTCGTGCCCACGCCGCGACCGGCGGCGATGGCGTCGAGCCAGGTCTCGACGTCGGTCGACTCGACGAAGTCGCGAGGAACCGCGTCCCCGGTCCAGAGGTGGCTGCCCGTCGTGCCGGCCCGCGAGTCGATGATGACCGTGCGACCCGCGATCTCGGCCATGCTCAGCAGCCGGCGTCGCGCCCACTGCGCGTCGTCGGAGGCGAAGGCGACCAGCCGACGCTCCAGCCCGACGACCGCCGAGTCGAACCGCCGCTCGTCGACCGGCCGCCGCACGACCGCCACGTCGCACGCCCCTCGGCGAGCCCGGCGGTGGGGGAGTTGTGCGCGCGCCAGTCTGCAGCTCGACGTCCGCGTGGCGCTGCGCCCACTCCCGCTGGAGGCGGGCGCTGTGCCGCCCGAGCGCCGCCCACGCGTAGCCCAGCCGCAGGCACGCCGTGCCGGGTGCCGAGGAACTCGGTGAAGCTGTCGGCCTCGGCCAGGACCCGCCGGGCCCGCGGCAGCAGCTGGTGGCCCGTGCTGGTCGGCTCGCAGCCCCGCGGCACCCGCCGCAGCAGCCGCTCGCCGACGGTCCGCTCCAGTCCCGCGATCGTGCGGGAGACCGCCGCCTGCGAGACGTGCAGCCGCGCCGCGGCGTCGGTGAACGACCCCTCGTCGACGGCGGTGACGAAGACGCGCAGCTCTCGCAGGTCCCAAGCCATGACCCAAGCGTATGGCAGGTGTGCACATTGCATTAGGCGCATCGACATGACGAACCTACCGTCGGAGCATGCGCACCCCAGACACCCTCGCCTGTCGGTCGAGCCCGCCCGCTCCGACTCGGGCCGTGTCGTCCGCGACCTCCGGGACGCGGAGCCGGCGGCTCGGCATCGCGCTGGCCCTCGGCGCGGCCGCCTCGAGCCAGACCGGCGCAGCCCTGGGGGCATCGGCGTTCCCGGTCATCGGGCCGGTCGGCGTGGTCGCCATTCGGCAGCTGGTGACCGCCGTCGTGCTGACACCCGTCGTGCGGCCGCGGCTGCGTGGGCTCCGACGCGACCAGTGGCGGCCCGTCCTCGGGCTCGTCGTCGCCTTCAGCGTGATGAACCTCGGCCTCTACGCCGCGATCGACAGGATCGGGCTCGGCCTGGCCGTCACCCTGGAGTTCCTCGGGCCGATGACGGTGGCCGTCGCCGGCTCACGCCGGGTGCCGGACGTCGCGTGCGCGGCCTGCGCCCTGCTCGGCGTGGTGGTGCTGACCGACCCGGGACCGACGACGGACGTGCTCGGCGTCGTCCTCGCCCTGCTCGCCGCCGCCGCGTGGGCCTCCTACATCCTGCTCAACCGCAGCGTCGGCCGGCGGCTCCCGGGACTGCAGGGCACCGCGGTCGCCAGCCTGCTCGCCGCCTCCGTCTGGACCCCGGTCGCGGTGGTGTGGTTCGCCCACCACCCCGCGACGTGGCTCGCCGTCGGCCTCGCCGTCGCGTGCGGGCTGCTGTCCTCGATCGTGCCCTACGTGACCGACCTGCTGGCGCTGCGCCGGCTCCCGGCCCCGGTCTTCGGGACGCTGACGAGCGTGAACCCGGTCTGGGCGGCCGTGGTCGGCTGGCTGCTCCTCGGCGAGACCCTCGGCCTGCACGCCTGGATCGGCATCGCCCTGATCGTCGCGAGCAACGCCGTCGTCTCCGGACGCGTCGCCCTGCGCGCGATCGACCCCGCCGGCCCCTGACCCGCGGCCGGGCGCCTCGACGCGCCGCCCGGATTCCGGTCCCGGCAGCGGCGCCGCCACCGGTCCGCGCAGATCCTTGGTTGGATGGGCGGGTGAGCATCGCGACGCAGGCTGGGGTACGACGGCTCGAGGACGCCCTGCGGGGGGCGGTGGCCGACCCCGCCGACGTGCTCACGCGCGCCCTGGACCGGCACGCCCGCGCCGGCGACGCGTCGCACTTCCTGCTCACGCCCCAGGCCGTCGTCGTGGCCCGCAGCGCCGACGACGTGGGCCGGCTGCTGCTGGTCAGCGCCGAGCAGGGGGTGCCGCTGACGCTCCGCTCGGGCGGCACCAGCCTCTCGGGGCAGGGCGTGACCGACGGCGTCCTGGTCGACGTGCGGGCCGGCTTCCGCGACCTCGAGGTGCTCGACGACGGCGCGCGGGTGCGTGTCCAGCCCGGGCTCACGCTGCGCCAGGTCAACGCGCGCCTCGCGCCGTACGCCCGCCGCCTCGGGCCGGACCCGGCCAGCGAGACCGCGTGCACGGTGGGCGGCGTGATCGCCAACAACTCCAGCGGGATGGCCTGCGGC
>CAWAHH010000018.1:0-136343 GCA_963781745.1 uncultured Actinomycetota bacterium
TCGCCGAGCTCCTTGACCATCTCGACCAGCTCGATGGCGTTGTGCAGGCCGTCGGGGTGCGGCTCGAACGTCGGCGGTCGGCCCCTCGGGCGGGTCGCCGCGCAGCGCGAGCACGTTGCGCACGCCGGCGGCGGCGTAGGACCCGATCACCGAGCGGAGCTCCTCGCGCGAGTGGCCGACGCAGGTCAGGTGCGCCATCGGGGTCAGGGTGGTCTGCGTCGGCGATGCCCTCGGTGACGCTGCACCGTGCGGTCGCGGGTCGATCCCCCGGCGCCGTACGTCACGGAGACGAAGGTCGGCTGCAGCGGCTCGAGCTCGCGCAGGGCGGTCCACAGCTGCCGCTCGCCCGCCTCGTCCTTGGGCGGGAAGAACTCGAAGGAGATCGAGCGCTCGCCGGCGGCGATCAGGTCGCCGACGCGGGCGGGGCCGCCGGCCGGGCTGGTGGAGGGGGTTCCGAGCGCCATACGCAACAGCATAGGTGCGCGGGAGGGCCGTGGGCCCGCACGTCCGCTGGGCTGTCCGTAGGCTCGGTCCCGTGACCAGCCCCGGCAGCACCGGCGATCCCGGCAGCGCGCGCCGCCTGGGACGCCGACGCCTTCCGCGCCGCGGTCGCCGCGGCGCTCGACGGGTTCGTCGACGAGCAGGCCGCGACGGCTCGCGCCGCTCGGGTCCGACGCCGGCCCGGCTCGTCGAGGCGGCGCGCGCGTCGGTCGCCGGCGGCAAGCGGTTCCGGGCGGCGTTCTGCTGGTGGGGCTTCCGCGCGGTCCGCGCCGACGGCCCCGACGAGACGGCGCTGGTGCGGGCCGCCGCCGTCGCTGGAGGTGCTGCACGCGAGCGCGCTCGTGCACGACGACTAATGGACGCCTCCGACACGCGGCGCGGGCGGCCGGCCACCCACCGCGCGTTCGAGGCGCTGCACCGCGGAGCAGGGCTGGGCCGGCGACCCCGAGCAGTACGGCGCCGCCGCGGCGATCCTGCTCGGCGACCTGCTGCTGTCCTGGTCCGACGAGCTGCTCCGCCGCTGCGGGCATGCCGCACGACGTCGTCCGCGACGCGCTCGCGTTCTTCGACACCACCCGCAGCGAGGTGATCGCCGGGCCAGTTCCTCGACGTCTCGGTGCAGGCGCGGGGCGAGTCCGACGTCGAGCAGGCGATGCGGGTGCTGCGCTACAAGTCCGCGAAGTACTCCATCGAGCGGCCGCTGCACGTCGGGGCCGCCCTGGCCGGCGCCGTCGCCGGCGGTGCTCGCCGTCCCTGACCGAGTTCGGGCTGCCGCTCGGCGAGGCGTTCCAGCTCCGCGACGACCTGCTCGGGGTCGTACGGCGACCCGGAGGCGACCGGCAAGCCGGCCGGCGACGACCTCACCGAGGGCAAGCGGACCGTGCTGGTCGCGCTGGCCCTCGACGGGCACGCCGGCGCCGCGGACGCGAAGCGGCTCGACGCCGCGCTCGGCTCGCCGCTCGACGCCGACGAGGTCGGCGGAGCTGCGCGCGGATCATCGACGACTCCGGGCGCGCACGCCGAGGTGGAGCGCCGGATCGGCGTCACTCACCGCGACGGTCGCTCGCCGCGCTGGACGCGGCCCCGGTCACCGACGCGGCGCGCGACGGTGCTCCGCGACCTCGCCGCCGCGGCGACCCAGCGCACCGGCTCTGAGGACTCAGCGCCCGTCTCAGTGCTTGACGGGAGCTCGGGCAGGTCGATCGTCGGGCCCTCGCCGCGCAGCAGCACCGCGAACGTGCAGCCCCGGTCGGCGTTCGCCCGGCCGCCGAGCACGCTGAGCGCGACGCGGAAGGCCTGCTCGTCGTGCCGCGCCAGCGGGCTCCAGCCGTCCCAGAGCAGGACCACCCCGTCGTGGTCGCTGGGGGTCGACGTCGGCCAGGCCGTCGGAGAGCGCGTCGAAGCTCGCGCCCCGGTCGTCGTCGAAGGCCGAACGCGGCGCCGTGGCCTTGAGGAACGACTCCTTGTCCTCGACCGTCCAGCCGTCGAGGTGGACGAACTTCCAGCCGGCGTGCTCGACCGCGTGCTCGACGTCGGGCACGTGCGCGGCGCTGTGCCACTGGTAGAGGTCGGGCGGGTTGTGCCCCGCGAGGAGTGCTGCGAGTCCGCTCATCGGGCCATCCCTGGGTGCTCGAGGCCTCGACCAGGGGCGGCGCAGCGGCGAGGTCGCGCCTGCGCGACCCCCGCTAGTCCTTCAGGCCCTCGAGGCTAACCGCGACATCCGCGAACGGCCAGGGGCAGGTGATCGGGCTGCCTCAGAACGCCATCGCCTGGGCGCGGCGCTTGACCTCGCGCGCCGCGGTTCTCCCGCAGCGCGTCGATCGGCGCGGCCGGGGAGCGTGTCGTCGGTCGTGAACAGCCACACGAGCGCCTCGCGGTCGCCGTACCCGCCGTCGTGCAGCACCGTCAGCACGCCCGGGCACGCCCTTGACGACCAGGCCGTCCAGGATCAGCGCGGCGGGCACCTTCTGGCCCTGCGCCGGGACGGGTACGACGGCCGCCAGCTGGTGCTCGCGGATCAGCTGGCGGACCTTGCTGACGCTGACGCCGAGCAGCTCGGAGGCCTGGCTCCAGTCGAGCCACTCGCCGACGAGATCGGCGAGCCCGTCGTCACCGGTGGCGGGCCTGCGGGTCCGTTCGTCAGGTCCTGTCGAGCGGTCGGGTGCTGTCCACCGCCCAACTCGTGCCACGGACGCCGCCCGTACGATGGCAGCGCACTGTCCGGCCGGCCGCACGCGGCAGCTCCGTGCGCGCGCCCGCACCCCCTCCGGAGCGCTCGATGCGCGCGCCGGCTGGCCGTCCGGCGGTCGCGTGCCGTGCTCGTGCTGCCCGGCGACGCTCGCCGCCGGGCGCGACCGCAGGCGCACCGCGCCGGGCGACGCCCGCGACGCCGCGCGGCCGGGCAGCGCCGGTGTCGCGTCGCCCCGCTCGTCCGGCGGGCACGACCGGCCCAACGTGCTGGTGATCATGACCGACGACGCCCGCGACGACGACCTGCGCTTCATGCCGCACGTGCGGCACGGCTCATCGGCGACCAGGGCGTGCGCTTCACCAACACGTTCTCCCCGCAGCCGCTGTGCTGCCCGGCCCGCGCGTCGTTCCTCACCGGGGAGTACTCCCACAACCACCAGCGTCTGGTCGCACGCGCCGCCGTACGGCTTCCAGGCCCTGCGACGACGCGCAGACCCTGCCGGTGTGGCTGCACGACGCCGGCTACGACACGACTTCCTCGGGAAGTACCTCAACGGCTACGGCGTGCCAGCCGCTGCGCGACGGCGAGTCCGTCGCTGCGCTACGTGCCTCCCGGGCTGGACCGACTGGCGCGGCTCGGTGGACGGCGGCGTCGACGGCGGGGCCGGCCCTCGACGGCGGCACCTACCGCTACTTCGACACCACGCTCAACGACAACGGACGGCTCGAGCCGCACCAGGGCGTCTACCAGACCACGCTGCTCGGCGGCATCGACCCGCGACGGTGATCCGCGAGCAGGGCGCGCTCGCCGCGGCCGTTCTTCCCTGGGACGTCGTTCGTCGCGCCGCACCACGGCGGGTCCCCGCGGAGGCCGACGACCCGGGCCGGTCGCTGCGCTCCGACGGCACCGCCCAGGTCTTCGCAGAACCCGGCGCGCCCGCAGCGCGTCTGGGGCCGCTTCGACGAGCGGATCCGCGCGCGCGCCGGGCTCCGACGGGCGAGCGGACGTCGCCGACAAGCCGTTCTTCATCCGCGGCCTGCCCCCGCTCGTCCACGGCCGAGCAGCGCGGCGTGCGCGAGGACGCCCGCCAGCGCGCCGAGGCGCTCTCGCTCGTCGACGCGAGGTCGCGCGGACGATGCGCGACGCTGCGGCGGACCGGGCGAGCTGGACAACACCTACGTGGTGTTCACCTCCGACAACGGCTACTTCCTCGGCGAGCACCGGATGCGGCAGGGCAAGATCCTGCCCTACGAGCCGTCGCTGCGGGTGCCGCTGATGATCCGCGGCCCGGGCATCCCCGCGCGGCGAGGTGCGCACCGACCCGTTCACGATGATCGACTTCGCGCCGACGATCCTCGACGGCGGCCGGGCGTGCAGGCCGCCGCGCAGCCGTCGACGGCGTGAGCCTGCTCGGCGTCGCCCGAGCACGGCGACCGCGGCTGGGACCGCGGCATCCTCACCGAGACCGGGCCCGCGCGCGGTCGACCGAGGACGCCGAGGAGAGCGACAACTTCCTGGTCGAGCGAGACCGGCGGGCCCTCCCCGCTGCGGTTCTCCCAGGGCGTGCGCACCGGCGACTACCTCTACGTCGAGCACGCCAGCCGCGAGCGCGAGCTCTACGACCTGCGCCGCGACCCGCGCGAGGTGACCAACCTCGTCGACCGGCCGCGGTGCGGCAGCGCGTCGTCCGGCTGCTCGCCGCACGAGCTCGACGTGCTGCGCAACTGCCGCGGGCCGGCCTGCTCCCGGCCGCTGCCCCCGGCGCTGCGGACCGCCGCGCCCGAGGCGCCGGCCGCCGACGGCACGCCGGACTGACTCCGCCCGCGCACCGGCCGCTGACCCTGCCCCGCCGCCCTCGGGTGCAGCCGTCGCCTCACCATCAGGCGTCACATCGACACAGTCGAGGAGGCCAGTCACACGCATCCCACTGGCACCGCGACGTCCCGCCGTGCCGGACCGCCCCGATTCGACGAAGGGACTCCGAGGTGACTTCCCCCACCGACCGCGCCCCGACTCCGGCCGGGCACCGCTCCGGCGCACCGCCACCGCTGGCGGCGCACGGCGCTGGCCGCCGCGCCTGACCGCCACCGTCTCGGTGGGCGCGGCCGGCAGCTGCTGCTGCTCGGCGCACCCGTCGACCTGTCGGCCGGACCCGAGGGCACCGGCCGCCGGCCGACCCGGCCGCCGGGCCACGTCGGCGCCGCCGCCGCCGGCACTGGCGCTCGTGCGCCGCGGCGAGCCGGACCGCTGGCCGGGCCACCCCGGCCGCCGGCTGGTGACGCTACCGGGTCCGGCCCGGCGACACCGCCACCGGTCTCGCGGTGCGCTTCCACGCCTGGACCGACGAGCTGCGCGCGCTGAACCGCCTCGGCCGTCCACCGCGCTCTTCGTCGGCGAGCGGATCCGGATCCCGGTCGTGGTCGCCGCCGCCCGCACGGCCAAGCACGCCGCACGCCCGACCACGGCACCGCACACGGAAGGCCAGCGCCAGGACCCAGCGGCACAGCCACGACCAGCGCGCACGCCACGAAGGCGCACAAGAAGCGGCACCGGAACCGTGCGCCACCCGGACCGGCGCACGCACCGGCCGTGGCGGCCGCGCCGACGCCAGCCGGGCCAAGGTGCGCCGGGTGATCGTCCGGCACGGCCCGGCGCGCACGGCGTCGACCCGCACCTCGCGCTGGCGATCGCCTGGCAGGAGTCCGGCTGGCAGCAGCGCCGGATCTCCTCGCGCCGGGGCGGTCGGCGTGATGCAGGTGCTGCCCGGCACCGGCGCTGGATGTCGCAGCTACGTCGGGCGCCCGCTGCAACCCCACGGGCTCTACGACAACGTCACCGCCGGGGTCGTGCTGATCAGGGTGCTGCACGGGCCAGGCCGGCCCGCGCGGGCCGTCGCGGCGCTACTACCAGGGGCTCGGCGTCGGTCCGCGAGCACGGGCTGTACCGCTCCACCGGCGCTACGTGCGCAACGTCGCTCGCGCCTGCGGCAAGCGCCTCGAGCGGGGCTGGAACCCGGTCTGACCGGCCGCCGGGGTGGCCTCGCCACGCCGACCGCCGGCCGCGGCCGGCTGGACTCCGCCGGCGCCGCCTAGAATCGGGGCTCGGGCCAGGTACCTTCCCCTCTCCTGGCCGCCTACGGAGGACGACCGGCGTGGACAGGACTGTCGCGGACCCGATGATCGGGCGCGTGCTCGATGGTCGCTACCGCGTCGGCCCGCGCATCGCCCGCGGCGGGATGGCGACCGTCTACGAGGCCACCGACCTGCGCCTGGACCGGGTCTGCGCGCTCAAGGTCATGCACGCCGGCGCTCGGCGACGACGACGACTTCGCGGCCGCGGTTCGTCCGCGAGGCCCGCTCCGCCGCCCGGCTCTCGCCACCCCAACGTGGTCGGCGTCTTCGACCAGGGCGACGACGACGGCACCCTGTTCCTGGCGATGGAGTACATCCCCGGCCACACCCTGCGCGACCTGATCCGCAAGGAAGCGCCGATGTCCCCGGCCAAGGCGCTCGCGCTGCTCGACCCGGTGCTCTCCGCGCTCGGCGCCGCGCACCAGGCCGGGATGATCCACCGCGACGTGAAGCCCGAGAACGTCCTGCTCGCCGACGACGGCCGGGTCAAGGTCGCCGACTTCGGCCTGGCCCGCGCGATCAGCGCCGAGACCCAGCACACCGCCACCGGCGGCGTGCTGATCGGCACCGTCTCCTACCTCTCCCCCGAGCTCGTCGTCGACGGCCGCGCCGACGCCCGCTCCGACGTGTACGCCGCCGGCGTGCTGCTCTACGAGATGCTCACCGGCCGCAAGCCGCACGAGGGCGAGTCGCCGATCCAGGTCGCCTACAAGCACGTGCACGAGGACGTGCCGGCGCCCTCCGCGCTGGTCCCCGGCCTCCCGGCGTACGTCGACGCGCTGGTCGCCCGCGCCACCGCCCGCGACCGCGAGCTGCGCCCGGCCGACGCGCGGGTGCTGCTGCACCAGGTGCGCCGGGTCCGCGCCGCGCTCGACCACGGCGTGCGTCGACGACCCCGAGCTGACCGCCGACCTGACCCCGGTGGTGGCCAGCGCGACGCGACCGACGACTGACATCGACTACGTCAGCGAGGACGCGCCCGACGATCCTCGCCCCGGCCGCAGGCCGCGCACGCGCGGGCGACACCGGCGACATCTCCGGCATCCGGCCGCGCCCCCGCCGCGCGGTCACCACCGCGCCGCCCGGGCAGCCCGCGCCGCCGCCCGCACGCGCGGCCCGCACGCCGGCGCGGCCCGCCGGCCAGCGCCCGCGCCGCGTCCCGGCGCGGGCCGATCCTGCTGGTCGCTGGTGCTGCTGCTCGCGGTCGGCCGCCGGCGTCGGCGGCTGGTGGTTCGGCGCCGGCCGCTACGTCACCACCCCCGGCGTCGATCGACCTCAGCGCGGCCGCAGGCGCGGGCCAAGGTCGAGGCGGCCGGCCTGACCTATCGCGGTCGGCGGCGCGCGCCTACTCCGAGACGGTCGCCGGCCGGCTCGGTGGTCAGCACCGACCCGGCCGGGCGGCGAGCGGGTGCTGCGCGACGGCACGGTCACGCGCCGTCGTCTCGCAGGGCCCGGAGCGCCACGAGGTGCCGGCGCTGCGCGGCATGGACCTCGACCAGGCCCAGGACCGCGCTCGCCGACGCGCGGCTCTCGCTGCGGCGACGCGACCCGCCGCTTCTCCGAGACCGTCGCCAAGGGCATCGTGCTCGCCGCCGACCCGACGCCGGGCACCGAGCTCAAGCGCGACGCGGCCGTCGACGTGGTGGTCAGCAGGGGCCCGCGGCCGGTCAAGGTCGCCGACTGACCGGCAAGGACGCCGAGCCGCGCCACGGCCGCCCTGACCAGGCGCGGGCTTCGAGGTCGACAGCCCGCGAGGAGAACAGCGACACCGTCGCCAAGGGCGACGTGATCTCGCAGAGCCCGCGCGACGGCACCCTCTTCAAGGGCGACACCGTCGAGCTCGTGGTCTCCAAGGGCCCCGTGCTCGTCGAGGTCCCCGGCGTCGCGGAGCATGGGCACCGAGGCGGCCGTCCGACGCTCGAGGCCGCCGGCTTCGAGGTGTCCGTACGACGCCGCGGGATCTTCGTGGGCGCGCAGTTCGTGGTCAAGCAGAGCCCGGCCTCCGGCGACAGGGTGCCGCGCGGCAGCACGATCACGATCTACGTCGTCTGAGCGCGCGTCCGCGCCCCTAGGCTGACCGTCGTGCCGACCCGGCTCGCCGCCCGGCGTCCCACCACCGGGTCGTCCGCCCGACGCCCGGGGCCTGCGCAACCCCGTGGGCACCCACGTCCAGGTCGGGCGCGGGACTGGTGCCGGTGCGCTGTCGAGCGCGGCGGCCATCGGGGCCGAGACCGTGCAGGTGTTCGTCGGCAACCCGCGCGGGTGGGCGCCACCCGCCGGCGACCCGCGCGTGGACGCGGCCTTCCGCGAGGCCTGCGCAGCCACCGGGAGGCGGGTCTTCGTCCACACGCCGTACCTCGTCAACCTCGGCTCCCCGACCGCCGTCGACGTACGAGCGGTCGGTCGCCACCGTGGCCCACAACCTCGCCCGGGCCGCCGCGCTCGGCGCGGAGGGCGTGGTCGTGCACACCGGGTCGTGCGTCGACGGCGACGCGGTGGACGCGGTCGGCGCCGCGATGGCGCAGGTGCGCGACGGGCTGCTGCCGGTGCTCGACGCCCTCGGGCCCCCCGGGGACGGTGCACCGATGCTGCTGCTCGAGCCCACCGCCGGCCAGGGCCGCTCGCTGTGCGCAGGCGTCGACGACCTCGGGCCCTACCTCGACGCGCTCGACCGGCACCCGGCCGTCGGCGTCTGCCTCGACACCTGCCACGTGTTCGCGGCCGGGGCGCCGCTCGACGAGCCCGGCGGCACCACCGCCACCGTGGACCGGCTCGTCGAGGTCGCCGGCGAGGGACGGCTCCGGCTGGTGCACGCCAACGACTCCATGGACGTGCGCGGCTCGTTCAGGGACCGGCACCAGCGCATCGGCGAGGGCCACATCGGGATCGGCGCGTTCGAGGAGCTGCTGGCGCACCCGGCCACCGAGGGCGTGCCCCTCGTGCTGGAGACGCCCGGCTCGCGCGACGTCGGCGACCCCCAGATCGCGCTGCTCCAGCGGCTGCGCGACGCCTGAGATGGCCGCACCCGACCGGCGTACGCCCCTGCTCGCGACGCTGGCCCTGCTCGCCGTCACCGCCTGCTGGGGCTCGACGTTCTTCTTGACCAAGGACCTGCTCGACCGGGTGCCGGTGCTGGACTTCCTGGCGGTCCGCTTCGCGATCGCGAGCGCGGCGCTGTGGCTGCTCGCGCCGCGCGCGCCCGGCCGGCTCTCGCGCGCCTCGCTGCGGCAGGCGGTGGTGCTCGGCGGCTGTACGGCGTCGCGCAGATCCTGCAGACCGCCGGGCTCGCGCACACCCCGGCCAGCGTCTCGGGCTTCATCACCGGCGTGTACGTCGTCGCGACGCCGCTGTTCGCCGCGCTGCTGCTGCGCACCCGGATCACCGGCCTGACCTGGGCCGCCGTCGCGCTGGCCATGGGCGGCCTCGCGGTGCTGTCGCTGGGCGGGCTCAGCGTCGGCTACGGCGAGGCGCTGACCTTCCTGGCGGCGCTGCTCTACGCCCTGCACATCGTCGGGCTCGGCGCCTGGAGCGACCCGGGCCAGGCGATGGGGATGGCCATCGTCCAGCTGCTCGTGATCACCGTCGTGTCGTTCGTGGCGACCGTGCCCGACGGCATCGTGCTGCCGTCGACGGCCGGCGACTGGCTCGCCGTGGTCTACATGGCGGTGTTCGCGGGGGCGCTCGCGATGGCCGGCCAGACCTGGGCGCAGGCGCACCTCGCGCCGACCCGGACGGCGATCATCATGAGCATGGAGCCCGTCTTCGCCGCGCTCTTCGCGGTCCTGCTCGGCGGGGAGTCCACGACCGCGCGGATGCTGGTCGGCGGGCTGATGGTGCTGGCCGCGATGCTGGTCGTCGAGCTCGTCCCGCGGCGGCGCATCGAGGCCGAGGTCCCGCACATCGCCGGCTGAGCAGAACTCGGGTGCGCCGGGGCGCACGCGGTCCTAGCGTGGCCCCGTGACCCGGTCCTCCCGCCTCGAGCTGCACGACCTCGAGCCGGCGCACCTGCCCGACGCCGGACGGCTGCTGGCCGCGCGGCACCGACGGCACCGGCGCGCCGAGCCCCTGCTCCCCGAGGCCTTCGAGGACCCGGCCGTCGCGGAGCGCGAGGTCGCGGCGGCGCTCGCCCTGCCGGACGCCTCGGGCGCGGTGGCGCTCCGCGACGGGCGGGTCGTCGGCTACCTCGTCGGCGCCCCGAAGCCGTCGGCGACGTGGGGCCCGAACGTCTGGGTGGAGACGGCCGGGCAGGCCGTCGGCGAGGGAGCCGGCGCCGAGGACGTCCGCGACCTCTACGCCCCGCGGCCGCCCGGTGGGCGCGCCGAGGGTCGGACGGCGCACTACGTGCTGGTGCCCGCGCACGACACCGACCTCGTCGGCGCGTGGTTCCGGCTCGGCTTCGGGCACCAGCACACGCACGCGCTCCGGGAGGTCCCGACCTGTCGACCGAGCGCTGCCCGCCCCGCCCCGCGCTGGCCTCACGGTGCGCCGCGCGGCGCGCGAGGACATCCCGGCGCTGGCCCGGCTCGACCTGGAGCTCCCGGCGCACCAGGCCCTCGTCGCCGGTGTTCTCCGCCGGCGAGCTCGGCACCTACGAGGAGGCCGTCGCCGAGTGGGAGGACGACTTCGACGACCCCGAGTCGGCGACCTTCGCGCCGTGCGACGACGGGCGGGTCGTCGGGTCGCGGTCGGCTGCCCGCTCGCGGTCTCGTCCAGCAACGGCGGCCTGATGCGGCCGCCCGGCGCGGGGTTCCTCGGCTTCGCCGCGGTGTTCCCCGACGGCGCGCGGTCCGGGGCCGGCCGGGCGCTCGGCGAGGCCGTGCTGGCCTGGTGCGCCGAGGAGGGGCACTCGTGCGTGGTCACGGACTGGCGGGCCACCAACCTGCTGTCGTCGCGGGCCTGGCCGGCGCTCGGGTTCCGCGACACGTTCCTGCGGCTGCACCGGCTGCTCGGCTACTGAGGTCCGCATCGTGGATATCGGGTCCACGGCGCCGGACGCTGGCCCCTATGGTTCTCCCATGCAGCAGTGCGCGACCTATTTCTTCGGCTTCCCGCCCGGGGCACCCGGGCGGGTCGGCTCCCTAGGTCCGCCCGCCCCCACACCAACGCCCCTGGCCTTCGGCAGGGGCGTTTCGCATGCGGACGCAGGCCCGGCCGGTGACCGGGGGCCCGTCACCGAGAGGAACACCATGGTCGTCGTCATGACACCGGACGCCACCGAGGAGGACGTCGCGCGCGTCGTCGAGAAGGTCGAGAGCGTCGGCGGCGAGGCCTTCGTCAGCAAGGGCGTCGTCCGCACCATCATCGGCCTGGTCGGCGACATCGACTCCTTCCACGGCCTCAACCTGCGCCGCATGCCCGGCGTCGGCGACGTGCACCGGATCTCCGACCCCTACAAGCTGGTCAGCCGCCAGCACCATCGCGAGCGCAGCACCGTCTGGGTTCGGGCCCCGCGGCGCCGTGCCGATCGGGCCCGGACACGTTCACGTTCGTCGCCGGGCCGTGCGCGGTCGAGTCGCCCGCGCAGACGCTCGAGGCCGCCGAGATGGCCAAGGCCGCCGGCGCGACGATGCTGCGCGGGGGCGCGTTCAAGCCGCGCACCTCGCCGTACGCCTTCCAGGGGCTCGGCGTCGCAGGGCCTGGAGATCCTCGTCCTCGGTGCGCGAGGCGACCGGGCTGCCGGTCGTCACCGAGGTGGTCGACGCCCGTGACGTCGCGGTCGTCGCCGAGCACGCCGACATGCTGCAGGTCGGCACCCGCAACATGGCGAACTTCGGGCTGCTCCAGGCCGTCGGCGAGTCCGGCAAGCCGGTGCTGCTCAAGCGCGGGATGACCGCGACGATCGAGGAGTGGCTGATGGCCGCGGAGTACATCGCCCAGCGCGGCAACCTCGACATCGTGCTGTGCGAGCGCGGCATCCGCACCTTCGAGCCGGCCACCCGCAACACCCTCGACATCTCCGCGGTGCCGGTCGTGCAGGCGACCAGCCACCTGCCGGTGATCGTGGACCCGTCGCACGCGGCGGGCCGCAAGGACCTGGTCGTGCCGCTGTCGCGGGCCGCGATCGCGGTCGGCGCCGACGGCGTGATCGTCGACGTGCACCCCGACCCGGAGACGGCGCTGTGCGACGGCCCGCAGGCGCTGCTCGGCGCGGACCTGCGGGCGCTGGCCCAGGCCGTGCGCCAGCTGCCGCCGGCGGTCGGCCGGGTCGACGCCGGGACCCGCGCCGCACGCCGGTCGCGCTGAGCGCCGCCCGCGCGCGAGGTCAGGCCCAGACGCGGGGCAGGCCGGGAGCCGCCACGAGGTCGCCGTAGAGGTGCTTCTGGGCCGGCTTCTTGCCGTTCCGCTTGCCCTGCGCGGCGTAGGGCAGCAGCACCTCGATCGGCCGGGCCGTCGCGGTGCTCGAGGGCGACCGCGATCGCGTCGCCGTCCCCGTCGCCGACGTTGGTGACCACCGCCGCCGGCGACCAGGCGCCGGCCTCGCGCGCGCAGCAGCGCCCAGCACTGCTCGTAGACCTCGGCACGTCGGCGACCTCGCGCGGCCCGGTGCGCACCTCCGGCGCTGACCAGCGCGGGTCTCGCCGGAGTCCTCGGGGAGCGCCAGCGCGAACGGGTAGAACTCCCCGGCCGCGTCGAGCAGCTGCTGGGCCGCGCGGATCGAGGCGTCGAGCAGGTCGTCGAGCTCGTCCTGCGTCTGCTCGTCGACGTCGTCGCGCCACGTGGTCATCGGGACCGCCCGCTGGAGTGCAGCGAGGACCTTGCCGAGCACCGCCGCCGCGGTCTCGGCGCCGGCCCGCGTCGACGTCGAGGTGGGTGACCATCCGCAGCGCCCGCGGACCCGACCGCGGAGACCAGCACGCCGTGCTCGCGGGCGGCGGCCACGACCGCCGGCGCGTCGGGTACGTCGACCACGACGATGTTCGTGTCGCACCGCCCACGGGTCGACGCCGCACGCCTCGGCCAGCAGCCGGGCGTGCTCGTGGTCGTCGGCCAGCCGCTCGACGTGGTGGTCGAGCGCGTGCAGGCCCGCCGCCGCGAGCACGCCCGACCTGGCGCATCCCGCCGCCGAGCCGCTTGCGCCACACCCGCGCCTCGTCGATGGTCGTCGGCCGTGCCCGACCACGAGCGACCCGACCGGGGCGCCGAGGCCCTTGCTCAGGCAGACCGCGAGCACGTCGGCGCACGCGCCGTACTCCTCGAGCGGGGTGCCGGTCGCGACGTGCGCGTTCCAGATCCGGGCGCCGTCGACGTGCACGCCGACGCCGCGCTCGTCGGCGAACGCGGCGCACGGCGCGCATGTCGTCGACCGGCGATGACCGCGCCGCCGCCGAAGTTGTGGGTGTTCTCCAGCGAGATCGCCCGGGTGGCCACGAAGAACGGCCCCATGTCGGGGGCGAACATCGTCTCGACCTGGGCCAGGTCGACCGGGCGTCCGACCCAGGTGCGCATGGTCAGGCCGGTGAGCGCACCGTGCGCGCCGAGCTCGGCGCGGGCGATGTGCGCCGACGACTCGCAGAGCACCTCCTGGCCGACCCCGACCAGCGACCGGACGGCGAGCACGTTGGCCATCGAGCCGGTGGGCGTGAACAGCGCCGCCTCCTTGCCGAACAGCCCGGCGACCCGCTCCTCGAGGCGCCGGACGGTGGGGTCCTCGCCGTAGACGTCGTCGCCGACCTCGGCGCGGGCCATCGCTGCCCGCATCGCCTCGGTGGGCCGGGTGACGGTGTCGCTGCGCAGGTCGACAGGGCCGGCACTCATGCCGCGGGGGTGTTGGTCGGCTGGACGTCGCGGAGCATCTCGGCGACCAGGAAGGCGAGCTCGAGGGACTGGACCCGGTTGAGCCGCGGGTCGCAGACCGACTCGTAGCGGTTGCCGAGGTCGCCCTCGAGCAGCGCCTCGCCGCCGCCGACGCACTCGGTGACGTCGTCGCCGGTGAGCTCGACGTGCACGCCGCCGGGCCAGGTGCCGAGCGACGCGGTGCACGTCGAAGAAGCCCTGCACCTCGGCGATCACGTCGTCGAAGCGGCGGGTCTTGTAGCCCGAGGACGCCTCGAAGGTGTTGCCGTGCATCGGGTCGCAGACCCAGCCACGCTGACGCCGGCCGCGGTGACCTTCTCGACCAGGTTGGGCAGCCGCTCGCGGATCCGGCCGGCGCCCATCCGGGTGATGAACGTCAGCCGGCCGGGCTCGTTGTCGGGGTTGAGCCTGGCGGCCAGGGCGATCGCGTCGTCGGGGCTGGTGGTCGGGCCGAGCTTGACGCCGATCGGGTTGCGGATGTGCGAGAGCAGCTCGACGTGGGCGCCGTCGAGCTGGCGGGTCCGCTCGCCGATCCAGACGAAGTGGCTCGACACGTCGTACGGCGTGCTGGGTGCGCGAGTCGATGCGGGTCAGGGCGTGCTCGTACTCCAGGATCAGCGCCTCGTGGCTGGAGTGGAAGTCGACGCGGTGGAACTCGTCGGGGTCGGCGCCGATCGCCTGCATGAAGGTCAGCGCCCGGTCGATCTCGCTGGCCGAGCTTCTCGTAGCGGCGGCCGACCGGCGAGGACCGCACGAAGTCGGTGTTCCAGGTGTGCACCTGCCGCAGGTCGGCGTAGCCACCGGTGACGAACGCACGCACGAGGTTCAGCGTCGCGGCCGAGGAGTGGTAGACCTCGACCAGCCGCTGCGGGTCGGGGACCCGCGACTCCGGGGTGAAGTCGAAGCCGTTGACCGCGTCGCCGCGGTAGGCCGGCAGCGTGACGCCGTCGCGGGTCTCGGGGTCGGAGGAGCGCGGCTTGGCGTACTGCCCGGCGAGCCGGCCGAGCTTGACCACCGGGACCGAGGCGGCGTAGGTCAGCACGACGGCCATCTGCAGCAGCACCCGGAGCTTGTTGCGGACGTTGTCGGCGGTGACGCCGTCGAAGGTCTCGGCGCAGTCGCCGCCCTGGAGCAGGAACGCCTCGCCCCGGGCCACCGCGGCGAGCTTGGCCTTGAGCTCGTCGCACTCGCCGGCGAACACCAGCGGCGGCACGCCGCGCAGCTTTGCGACCGCGGCGTCGAGCGCGTCGCGGCGTCGGGCCAGCCGGCTGCTGGGCGGCACCGAGGGCGTGCAGGGCTGGCCAGGTCGGGGACGGGCGAATCGCTCACCGCCCCAGCCTACGACGGCCGGTAGGCTGCCCCGGTGGCCGAGGTGACCGTGCGAGACGCCCGCCCCGGCGACGCCGCGGCGATCGGCGGAGATCTGGGCTGCCGCGGTGCCCCACCTCGTCCGGTCGCCGGCGCGGGCGGCGGCCGACCTCGCGCGAGGACGCCGACGCCTGGGCGCCGGCGGTGGGTGGGCCTGGTCGACGGCGTGGTGGCCGGCACCGCCACCGCCCGCCGGGTCGACGAGCGACGAGGTCGTTCGTCACCGTCGAGGTGCACCCCGCGCTCGGGCAGCCGCGGGGTCGGCACCGCCCTCCTGCTGGCCGCCGACGTCGGCGTTCCCGGAGGTCGCCGTGCTGCGGTCGGTCGAGCAGCGGCGACCCGATCTCGATGGCCTTCGCGGTCCGCAACGGCTTCCTCCCCGAGGGCGAGAGCAGAGGCGTGGTCGCCGTCGACCGGCGCACGGTCGCCGCCGCCGGGCCCGGCACCGGCCGGGCTGCGTCGCCTCACCCTCGACGAGCCCTGCCCGACCTGCGCCGCTGCTGGAGACCTACAACCCTGGCCGCGGCCGACGACCCGAGCGGGCTGAGCCGCAGTGCACACCGTCGAGCAGCTGCGGACCGATGGTGGGACGGGCCCGACAACGCCCCCGACCTCTCCTGGGGCCTGCTCGCCGACGAGCCGGCCCGTGCCGGTGCTGGCGGCGTTCTCCAGCGTCCAGGTCGACCGCGAGCGCGGCCGCGCGTGGAGCAGCATGACGGCGACCCACCCGACCTACCGCGGCCGCGGCTGGCGCTGTGGGTCAAGCGCCGGACCCTGGCGGCGCTCGCGGCCGGCGGCGTCCCGAGGCCTGGACCGCCAACGACGCCGACGAACGGCGCCGATGATCGCCGTCAACGACGCCCTCGGCTACCGCCCGTCGGCGACGATGCTGCGGCTGCGGCGTCGGCTCGCCGCACTGAGCAGGCGGCCGGCGAGGGACCCGGCCCGCCGTCACGAGCCGATCTGGTCGATGTCGCGGAAGCCGGTCTTCTTGGCGCGCACGCCGCGGTTCCACAGCCAGGTGCACAGCCACAGCACCAGGCCGACGGCGAGCAGGTAGCCCGCGATCTCGTACTGCTGCGAGCTGCTCGGAGCTGCGGGCCCACGGCCCGGCCAGGAACGCGCAGCTGAGGGCGCCGACGACGGGCACCACCGCGGGCGCCCGGAAGTGGTCGTGGTCGACCGAGCGGCGGCGCAGCACGAGAGCGTGACGTTGACGACGGTGAAGACGCACAGCAGCAGCAGCGACGTGGTGCCGCCGAGCAGCGCGATCGCCGTCGCGCCGTCCGTCGGACGCGCTGGCCCGCACGACGTAGACGATCAGGCCGAAGGCGATCAGCGGTGGTGAACGACGATCGAGACCTACGGCGTGCGCCGGGCGGGTGCACGTTGCCGAGCGAGCGCGGCAGCACGTCCTGGTTGGCGAGGCCGTAGAGCAGCCGGCTGGCCATCAGCATGTTGATCAGCGCGGAGTTGGCGACCGCGAACATGCCGATGAACGGGAAGATCGTGTCGAAGGGCAGGCCCGGGGCCCCGGCCGCGACGACCTGGGTCAGCGCCGAGCCCTTGTCGGCGTCGGTGAGGTCGCCGACCGGCACCAGCGCCACCGCGCTGATCGAGACCAGCACGTAGATCGACGCCGGTGATGCCGAGGCCGGTGAGCATCATCTTGGGGAAGTCCCGGCGCGGGTCGTGGCACTCCTCGGCCATGTTGACCGAGTCCTCGAAGCCGACCATCGCGAAGAACGCCAGCGAGGTCGCGGCGGTGACGGCGAAGAAGACGCTCTTGTCGTCCGATGGACTGGAACATCACCACCTCGGTGAAGTCGCCCTGCCGCGGGTGATCGCCCAGAGGCCGACGAAGATGACCAGCAGCAGGCCGGAGAGCTCGACGAGGGTCAGCACGACGTTGGCCTTCACGCTCTCGCCGACGCCGCGGAAGTTGACCGCGGCGACCAGCAGCATGAAGCCGAGCGCGATGACCATGAGGCCGACCCCGCCGGCGGGCAGGTCGAACCCGAAGCCGTCGTTGACGAAGCCCGCGAAGGCGTTCGCCGCGGTCGAGGCCGAGGTGATGCCCGAGCACATCACCGTGAACGCGACCAGGAAGGTGAAGAAGTGCAGGCCGAACGCCTTGTGCGTGTAGAGCGCGGCGCCCGCGGCCTGGGGGTAGCGGGTCACCAGCTCGAGGTAGGAGACCGCCGTGATCGTGGCGACCGCGAAGGCGACCAGGAACGGCGCCCAGGCCGCTCCGCCGACCTCGCCCGCCACCTGGCCGGTCAGCGCGTAGACGCCGGTGCCGAGGATGTCGCCGACGATGAACAGCAGCAGCAGGCGGGGGCCCATCACCCGATTGAGGTCGGGCTGCTCGCCGTTGACGTCGGCCTGCACGGCGTCGGACTGGGTGCTCATGCTGTCCCCCTTCGGCTCGGTGGCACCTCTCTACCCGATCCGGCGCGTGACCGAAACCATGCATGGATCTGCCAACCATTCCCGTGACCCGCCGTTCGGGCCGCGAGCCCGGCCGTATGGGCCGCGGGTCCGGCTGTACGGGGCGCGGGTCCGGCCGTAGGGCCACGGGTCCGGTCAGGGTCGGTCGGTGTCGGTCGGTGTCGGTCAGGGGCGGCGGTGCAGCAGCAGCGGCAGCACCACGGCGGCACCGGCCCGCCGCAGCAGCGCCGCGCCGACGGTGACCGGCCACAGCGACGAGGTCGCGTCGACGACCAGCAGCACCGACCGGCCGGCCACCGCCTCGGCGGCCGGGCCGGCGTCGAGGCGGTCGCGCCAGAAGGCGGCCTCGTCGGACGACCCGAGCTGGCGCAGGTCGGGCGGGTCGGCCGGCGCCGGCGAGCGTCGCCCGGTCGAGGCGGCCGACCTCGGCGAGGTGGTCGGCCACGCGACGCGGTCAACCGCGGGAAGCCCGCCGCCGCCAGGT
The DNA here is from genome assembly GCA_963781745.1 of uncultured Actinomycetota bacterium. Taxonomy (GTDB): domain Bacteria; phylum Actinomycetota; class Actinomycetes; order Propionibacteriales; family Nocardioidaceae; genus Nocardioides_B. The sequence continues at coordinate 17,921 of CAWAHH010000018.1, forward strand.
CGACCACGACCTCGGGTCGCGCCGACCACTGGCGTGCGCCAGCCGGCGAGCAGCCGGACGCACGCGTCGGTGACCTCCTCGCGCGGCGGGCGCGTCGCGGGCGAAGGCGGCGGCGACCGCCTCGCGCCACTCCGGGGCGTCGGCGAAGACCAGGGTGCGGCCGACCTCGTGCGCCTCCTCGGCCGGGATCCTGCCCGCGGGGCCGAACGCGCCGCCCGGCCACATCTTGCGCGGCTCGAGCGAGGTGCACCTGGCCGCGCAGCAGCGCGGTGACGGCGCGCGACGGTCTCGGGCGACGGGGCACCCGCCGAGCGCGTCGGGCAGCGCGCCGCGGCAGACCGAGCAGCGGCCGCACGGCTCGGCGGCCGGGTCGTCGAGCGACTCCTGGAGCAGCTCCATCAGGCAGCGCTCGCCGCGGGTGTAGGCGCGCATGATGTCGGCCTCGCGGCGGCGGACCGCGACCACGCCGTCGTAGTGCTCGGCGTCGTAGGACCACGGCTCGCCGGTGGCCGATCCAGCCGCCCTCGACCCGCTCGACGACGCCGTCGACGGCGAGCTGCTTGAGCATCAGCTCGACGCGGCCGCGACGCACGCCCGTCTGCGCCTCGGCGGCGGCGACGCTCGACGGCGGCTCGCCCGCCGGCGGCAGCACGGCGAGCACCCGCTCGACCTGCTCGGGGACCGGGATGGTCGAGGTGGCGAAGTAGTCCCACACGCCGGCGTCGGCGTCGGAGGGCAGCAGCACGGCGTGCGCGTGGTCGATCGCGCGCCCGGCGCGGCCGACCTGCTGGTAGTAGGAGACCGGCGAGGGCGGCGCGCCGACGTGCACCACGAAGCCGAGGTCGGGCTTGTCGTAGCCCATGCCGAGCGCCGAGGTGGCGACCAGCGCCTTGAGCTCGTTGGCGCGCAGCGCGTCCTCGAGGCGGTGCCGCAGCGTCCGGCTCGAGCTGGCCGGTGTAGGCGGCGACCGGCACCGCGTCGCCGTGCACCGCGCGCACGGCGGCGGCGAGCCGCTCGGCGTCGGCGACGGTGAGCACGTAGACGATGCCGGAGCCCTCGAGCCGCGGCAGGTGGTCGACGACCCAGGCGTAGCGCTCGAGCGGCGAGAGCCGGTCGACCACGGACAGCTCGAGGCTGGCCCGGGCGAGCTGCCCGCGCAGCACGAGGGTGCGCTCCCCGAGCTGGTCGGCGACGTCGTCGGTGACCCGCTCGTTGGCGGTCGCGGTCGTCGCGAGCACCGGGGTGGCGGGGTTGAGCCGCTGCAGCACGTCGGAGACCCGGCGGTAGTCGGGCCGGAAGTCGTGGCCCCAGTCGGAGACGGCGTGCGCCTCGTCGATGACCAGCAGGCCGAGGCGTCCGGCGAGGCCGTCGAGCACCCGCCGGCCGAAGCCCGGGTTGGCCAGCCGCTCCGGGGAGACCAGCAGCACGTCGAGCTCGCCCGCCGCGCAGGGCGCCCTCGATCGCCGACCAGTCGTCGATGTTGGAGGAGTTGAGCGTGGCCGCGGTCAGCCCGGCCCGGGACGCGGCCGCGACCTGGTCACGCATCAGCGAGAGCAGCGGCGAGACGACCAGCGTCGGCCCGGCGCCCTCGGCCCGGCGGATCGCGGTGGCGGCCCAGTAGACCGCCGACTTGCCCCATCCGGTCGCCTGCACGACCAGCACTCGCGCGCCCGCCTCGCACAGCGCCGCGACGGCGGTGGTCTGGTCCTCGCGCAGCCGGGCGTCGGGACCGGCCATCGCCGCGATCACCCGGTCGGCGACGGCGGACCGCTCGGGCGTGAGCGAGACCAGAGACGGGCTGGGTGCGGTGGAAGGAGCCATGACGACCACCGTAGGCGGGCGGTCCGACAATCACGGCGGCCCCGTCCACACCCGGTAGTCCGTGACGAGGCTGCCGCTCCCGGGGCCCGGGAGCGGCAGCTTCGTCACGGACTATCGGGTCGGCAGTCGATCGGGTCGTCGCACGACGTCAGCGGGTGGTCCTCCACGACCTCGCCCGCCGCGTCGTACGCCGTGGCCCGCACGGGCTGGTCCTCGAAGAGCCCCCAGAAGACCTGGCCCCGCGGGCGATCCGGCCGCGGTCGACCGTGGCCTCGCGCTCGGAGCCGTCCTCCAGGGTGATGACGACCCGAGCCGTCGCGGTGCCTGCATCCCACCGATCACGGTCGGCTGCAGACGCCCGTTCTCGAGGGTGCTGCCGGGGACGAGCTGCATCGGCTCACGGGCTGCAGGAAGGCGTCGTCGCCGAGCCGGTCGCCGGTGAACCAACCGACCGAGTCGCTCCCGACGACCAGGAACAGGCCGCACGAGACGCCCGGCGCCCGGCGGCAGCCGATCCGCATCGGACCCGAGTCCTGGTAGGCCTGGGTGCGCTCGGGCATCTCGCCGCTGCGCATGAAGGCAGGCCCCGCGAGACGGTCGAAGAGCGGGACGTCCGAGGCGGGTGTGAGGCTGTGCCAGCCGAGGGGGGCGAGCCGGCCGTCGACGCCGTCGACCTGGCTCTGCAGCCAGATCGGCAGCTCGGGGTCGACAGGGGTCGAGATGACCACCTCGCCCCCGACGGCGTAGGCGCCCGGCCACTCGGCCAGCACGCGACGCTCGTAGGAGTTCAGGGTCCTCGTGCCGTCGTGGTCGACCGGCTGCGGCCTGTCGTGGTGGAGCAGGCCGCCGGCGACCACGAGCAGGGCGGCCACGAGTGCGGCGACCGTGGCGGCCGCCAGGCCGGCGATGGCGCCCTGCCGGCGTCGCCGGTAGCGGTTGCCGCGGTCGCGGAGGGACGTCGGGTCGGGCGCCGGGGAGGGCCGCTCGCCCTCGCGCATCGCGCGGGTCGCTCGTCGAGCTCCATCTCAGCCCACTCCCCTCACGGTGGCGGCGTCGTCGCGTCCGCGCAGCTTGGCCAGCGCCTTCGACGCGGTGCTCTTGACCGTCCCGACGCTGATGCCGAGCTCGTCGGCGACCGACGCCTCGGACAGGTCGTGGTAGTAGCGCAGCACGAGCACGGTCCGCTCCCGCCGGGTCAGCCCGGCGAGCAGCCGGACCAGGTGGTCGCGGTCGTCGATGCGGTGGCCCTCGGCGCTGCGGTCGGGCGGCCCCGCGTCGGCGTCGTCCAGGCCGGAGACCTCGGTGAGGTGCCGCCGCCGCAGCCGGTCGATGTTGGCGTTGACCAGCACCTTGCGCGTGTAGGCCATCGCGTCCTCGCGCCGGACGCGCGCCCAGACGGCGTAGGTCTTGACCAGCGCGGTCTGGGCGAGGTCCTCCGCGGTCTGCTCGTCGCCGGTCAGCATGTATGCCGTCCAGCGCAGCCGCGGCCACGCGGCGCCGACGAACTCGTCGTACGACGTGTCCTGCTCCAGCGAGGTGGTGCGCGTGAGTCGCATCCCGCCCCCTCCGGTCCGGGTGCCCCCTGTCAGGGGGTGATACGCAGGACGCCTCGGGCAGGTTGCCGCCGGCCGGCGGCTCGGGGCTCAGCCGAAGAAGACCTGCGCCTCGGCGTACTGCTCGGGCTTGACCAGCTTGAGCTCGCCGGTGCCCTCGACGAGCGGGACCCGGACGATGTCGGCGCCGCGCAGGGCCACCATCTTGCCGTAGTCCTTCTCCGCCACGGCGGTGATCGCCTGCAGGCCGAACCGGGTGGCGAGCCAGCGGTCGAACGCGGTCGGGCGTGCCGCCGCGCTGGACGTGCCCGAGCACGACGGCACGGGCCTCCTTGCCGGTGCGGTCCTCGATCTCCTTGGCGAGCCGGTCGCCGATGCCGCCGAGGCGGACGTGGCCGAACGCGTCCTTCTCGCCGCTCTGCAGGGTCATGTCGCCGCCCTCGACCGGGATGGCGCCCTCGGAGACGACCAGGATCGGCGAGTAGTGCGACTGGAACCGCTTCTCGACGTACTCGCACACCTTGTCGATGTCGAAGGGCTGCTCGGGGATCAGGATGACGTTGGCGCCGCCGGCCATGCCGGCGTGCAGCGCGATCCAGCCGGCGTGCCGGCCCATCACCTCGACGACCAGGACCCGGTGGTGGGACTCGGCGGTGGTGTGCAGGCGGTCGATCGCCTCCATCGCGATGTTGACGGCCGTGTCGAAGCCGAAGGTGAAGTCGGTGCCGGACAGGTCGTTGTCGATGGTCTTGGGCACGCCGACGACGTTGACGCCGAGGTCGGCGAGCTTGGTCGCGACACCGAGGGTGTCCTCGCCGCCGATGGCGATCAGCGCGTCGACGCCGTTGGCGGCGAGGTTGTCCTTGATGCTGCTCGACGCCGCCGTCGATCTTGAACGGGTTGGTGCGCGAGGACTTCAAGATGGTGCCGCCGCGCGGGAGGATGCCGCGGACCTGGTCGATGCCGAGCGGGGTGGTGAGGTTCTCCAGCGGGCCCCGCCAGCCGTCGCGGAAGCCGACGAACTCGAAGCCGTACTCCGCCGACGCCCTTGCGGACGACGGCCCGGATCACGGCATTCAGACCGGGACAGTCCCCGCCGCCGGTCAGCACTCCCACGCGCATGTCGACTCCTTCTCGCGTCGTTCGCCCGGCACCGGTGTGGCGGGCGTCTCGACCCTAGCGAGGTCCGGCCGCGGCGGCACCGGGAGGTTGGATCGTTCCAGCACGTGAGCCGCGAGGGGGCCGACGATCGCGCGGGCGGCGGCGGCGCTAGCGGCGCGGCAGGGCGTCCAGGTCGCGCTGCGCCCGCTCGAGCACCTCCTGCGCCTCGGCGTACGCCTCCTCGGCGCGCTCGCGCCGCTCCTCGGCCTCGACGGCCTGGTCGTCGAGGGCCTCGGTCTCGTGCTCGAGCTCGGCCACCCGCCGGCGTACCTCGTCGAGCTCCTCGGCGACCTGCAGGGTCCGCGCCTCGACCTTGGAGACCCGCTTGCGCGCCTTGCGGAGCCGCTTCTGCGCCTCGTCGGCCTCCGCGAGCGCCGCGTCGACGGCCTCCTGCGCCGCGGCCCGCTCGGCCTCCCGCTCGGCGGCCTTCGCGGCGGCGCGCTCCTCGGCCCGCCGCGAGCGCTCCGTCGGCTCGGGAGGGGGTACGACGGTGAGCTCGGCGCGCCGCGGGGCGGGGGCGCGCCGGGGCCGCGCGGTCAGGCCGACCGCACCGGGCACCGCGACGGCGTCGCCGACGTCGACGCTGCCCACGCCCGTGGCGCTCAGCGTCGCGACCAGCAGACCGCTGCGCACCGCCGCGGCGGCGTCCTCGTCGACCATGGCCGCGTGCAGGGTGGCCTCTACCTGTTCGGCGACCGCCTCGGTGACCTTGAGCCCGAGCTCGCGGGCCAGGGTGCGGCCCTGCACCGTGACCGCCGCCGTGAGCTGGCGCCGCTGCCGGGTCAGGGCGCGCAGCGCGTCGGCGTCGAGGTCGGCCTGGGCCTGCCGCAGGGACGCGCCGAGCTCGAGCACCTGGGTCATCTGGTCGCCCTGGTGGCGCATCAGCATGTTGACGACCCACGCGGCCGTCGAGGGCTTGCGCAGCTCGGCGACGCGCTGCGCGAGGTCCGCGTCGCCGTCGGCCTTGGTGCGCTTGGCCCACTCGTTGCGGGTGCCGGTGAACTCCGCCGGCAACAGCGCGTAGAGCTCCTCGGCGATGCCGAGCAGGGGGTCGGTGGCCACAGGCCGAGGCTAGCCGCCCCGTCGACCGGGCACCGGCTTCACACGTCGTCGAGGCCTTGCTCGATCGCGTAGCGCACCAGCTGCACCCGGTTGTGCAGCTGCAGCTTGCGCAGGGTGTTCTGCACGTGGTTCTGCACCGTGCGGTGGGACAGGAACAGCCGCTCGGCGATCTGCTTGTAGGACAGGCCCTTCGCGACCAGTCGCAGCACCTCGGTCTCGCGCTCGGTCAGCCGCGGCGCGGCCGGGTCGACCGAGCCGTCGGGCCCGTCGGAGAGGCGGCGGTACTCCCCCAGCACCAGCCCGGCGAGCCCCGGGGTGAAGACCGTGTCGCCCTGGGCCACCCGGGCGACGGCGCCGAGCAGCTCCGCGCGCGACGCCGACTTCACGAGGTAGCCCGTCGCGCCGGCCTTGACCGCCTCCAGCACGTCGGCCTGCTCGCCGGACGCCGACAGGATCAGTACCCGGCAGGTGGGGTCGTCGGCGACCAGAGCGGCCGTCACCTCGACCCCGTTGGGCGGCGGGATCTGCAGGTCGAGGACCACCACCCGGGGGCGTACGGCGTGGGCGCGGGCGATCGCCTCCGCGCCGGTCGCGGCCGAGGCGACCACCTCGAAGCCGCCCTCCGCGAGGTCGCGGGCCACCCCCTCGCGCCACATCGGGTGGTCGTCGACCACCATCACCGTGACCGGGCCGGCCGGGGCCGCCGCCCCCGCGCCGGCGTCGTCCTCGGGCACGTCGTCGCTGCGCCGTCGTCGGGGCTCACCGCCGCAGGCTACCCAGCCCCGCCGGGGCGGAGGTACCGTCCGCGCCGGTGCACCAGCGGCTCGGACCCCTCGTCGTCACCGTCCTCGGCCAGCCCGACCTGCTCGACGGCCCCCACCAGCAGCCGCGACCAGCCGACCTCCTGGCCGACCTCCTGGCCGACCTCCTGGCCGACCTCCGGGCGCTCCTGCCCCGGGGTCTCGAGCCGCAGCCCGGCCCACGCGGACGCGCCGTCCAGCACGGGTCCCCAGGGGGTCGCGGTCCACGACGCCAGCCGGAACGCCCCGCCGGGGGCCGGTGCGGTCCCGGCGAACGCGTCCGCCAGGTCGCGGTGCCGCCAGCGCAGCAGCGACACGGCCGCCGTACCCGTGCGCGCCAGCGCGTCCGCCAGGTCCGACTCGGGGTCCACGAGGGCGAGCACGCGGGCCGGCTCGCCGAGCGCGACCATCACCGACGACACGGTCAGGCCGACCCGGTCGTCGACCTCGCCGGTGGTCCACAGCGTGACCACGCCGCCGAGCCGGCCGCGCAGGCGCCGGACCGGGTCGCGACCCGGCTCGGGCTCGAGGAAGGGGTGCTCGGCGTGGATCGTCACGCTCCGGAGGCTAGCCGCCACAGGACACCGCACGTCGGGCACGCAGGCGCGCCCGACGTGCGCGATCCGTGCGATCCGGACCGGATCCTGTCCGATAAGCACCAAATTTTCCTATTGGAGAGGTTCATCTCGTCACCGCGGGCCTGCCGAGGCCTGATACTTGCTCGTGAGGGGAGGCAGCGATGAAGGAGCTCGAAGCGTCGGCACGACTGCGCGCGTGCACGGACGCCGACGAGGCGTTCGTCTACGACGTGTTCGCCACGACCTGGGTCGACGAGGTCGCGGCCCTGCCCAACAAGGAGCTCGCGCGCCACGTGCTCCGCATCCAGCACATCGCCCAGGAGCGGCGGTTCCGCAGCACCTACCCACACCTCGACCGCTTCGTCGTGCTCGAGGGCGAGGCACCGGTCGGGCGGTTGTACGTCGACGAGGACCCGGCGGTCCTGCAGGTCGTCGATCTCACCCTGCTGCCCGAGCACCGCGGCCACGGCCTCGGCCGGCAGCTGCTCTCGGACCTGACCGCGCTGGCCGCCAACGACGGCCGCGCGGTGACGCTGCGGGTCCCGCGGCGCAACGAGCACCCCAGCAGCCTCTACGGCTCCCTCGGCTTCCGGCTCGTGGAGCGCGACGACCTCGACACGTTCTTCGAGTGGACCCCGCGGTCCATGAAGGAGGGCGAGGCCCTGGTCGCCCAGCGCTCCGAGGCCGTCGACCACTCCGTGCGGCAGTGGGCCGGGCACCGCTGAGCCGCGCTCAGTCCCGGGTGACCGGGACCGTGACCTCCCACTCGGTGCCCTGACCCGGCGCGGTCACCAGCACCGCCTCGCCGCCGAGGTCGCGCACCCGGCCACGCACCGACTCGCACACGCCGAGACGGCCCTCGGCCGCCGCCTGCTCGAGGCGGCCGTCGGCGATGCCGGGGCCGTCGTCGCGCACGCTGAGGACCACGCGCTCGCCGAGGTCCTCCAGCAGCACCCACGCCGGAGCGTCGTCCGCGACGTGCCGGGCGACGTTGTCGAGGCAGGCGCGTACCACCGCGACGAGCTCGCCGACCACCCCGGCGTCGAGAAGCACCCCGGTCGCCGGGCCCGAGACGGTCACCCGGGAGGTCTGCAGCCGGCCCAGGGCGACGGCGAGGTCGGCGCGCCCGTCGGCCGAGAGGCCCGCGGTCGTCGTGCCCGTCGTGCCACTGCTCGCCCCGGCGCGTCCGGTGGCGGCGTCGCCCTGCACGAGCGCCCGCAGCGCCACCTCCTGCTCGCCCGCGAGCCGGGCGAGCTCGGCGGCCGCGCCACCGGCCCCGTCGGGGTCGGTGAGGGCGAGGTCGTTGCCGCGCCGCTGCACGAGAGCGAGGACCTGCAGCACCCCGTCGTGGACCGCGCGCGCCAGCCGGGCCCGCTCGGCCATCGCCGCCGCGAGGCGCTCGGCGGCGGCCCGTGCCTCGGTGGCCTCGCGGATGAGGTTCGTGGAGTAGCCCACCACCCCGGCGGCCAGGAGCAGCAGGAAGATGTTGCCCCACGTCGTGCCGGTGAAGTGCGCGCGCACGGAGAGGTCGAGCGCGGAGACGAGCGCCGCGGTGGCGATCCCGCCGACCCAGCCGTGGGTGACCGCCCAGGCGAGGACGGCGGCGATCACCCAGAAGGACGGCATCGTCGATGCGTGGCGCTCGAGCATCGCGTCGCTCTGCACCAGGGGCGTGCTGAGCAGGGTCAGCGCCGCGACGGCGAGGTCGGCGGCGAGCAGGGGCAGCCCGCGACGGCGCGGCGCGTCGTACGCCCAGGTGGCGAAGCCCGACCACAGCACGATCACGGCCAGCACCGTCCAGCCGAGCGCCGGCCTGTCGAACTCGTGCCAGCGGCCGACGTTGAGGACGACGGCATAGAGGGTGACGATCCCGCGGAGCACAGCGAGCGCGCGGAACAGGGTCGTCTGGACCTGCTCCGAGACGGGGTCGAGCAGCTCCGTGCGCAGCCGCATCGTCAGGAGGCTCGCAGCGCGGTGCCCGGCGGGTCGGCGGCGGCGCCCCGGGTCTCGCCCGTCGGGGCTGCGGCGGCTCCGCCGTCCGAGCCGGCCTCGCCGTCCTTCCCGGACCGGCCGGCCTTCGAGTCCTTGGAGTCCTTCGAGTCCTTGGCGTCCTTCGAGTCCTTGTCGAGCGCCTTGGCGCGGGTCGCGTAGAGGTCGACGTACTCCTGGCCGGAGAGCCGCATGATCTCGTACATGATCTCGTCGGTGATCGAGCGCAGGATGAACCGGTCGTTCTCCAGGCCCTCGTAGCGGGAGAAGTCCAGCGCCGGGCCGAAGCGCACCACCGGGCGCACGAACGACCCGAACTTCTTGCCGGGCGGCGCCACCACGTCGGTGCCGAGGACCGCGACCGGGACCACCGGGACCTTCGTCTCCAGGGCGAGCCGGGCGACGCCGGTGCGGCCGCGGTAGAGCCGGCCATCGTGCGAGCGGGTGCCCTCGGGGTAGATCCCGAAGAGACCGCCCTCGCCGAGGATCCGCTTCGCGGCCTTGAGCGCGCCGTCGGCGGCCGAGGCGCCCGAGCGGTCGATGGGGACCTGGCCGGCGCCGGTGAAGAACTTGCGCTGGAACCAGCCCTTGAGGCCGGGGGTGGTGAAGTACTCCGCCTTGGCGACGAACGTGACCCGCCGCGGCAGGGTCAGCGGCATGAACAGCCAGTCGGCGTAGGAGAGGTGGTTGCTGGCGAGGATCGCGGGTCCCTCGTCGGGGACGTGCTCGGCACCCTCGGTGCGGGGTCGGAACACCAGCTTGAGCAGAGGTCCGACGAGCACCCACTTGAGCAACCAGTAGAACAACTCCGGAGCCTCCTCGCCGTTGTGCTGGCCCATACGACCCGGACTGAGCCGGACTGACCCGGGCCGACCCGTGCCTCGCACCTCGAGGACCCCCGGGCTTGTCCTGGTGACCCTAGCCTCGACCGACCTCGCGTGCGACGATGCTCGGGTCCGCGTGACCAGGCCGTGCGTGCCACCCGCGTCCCGCACATTCAACACCACCGACCACCGCGTCGGGCAGTGTCTCGAAGGAGTCTCCGTGTCCCTCGCCCCCTCCGCGGAGCCGTTCCACGCGGACGCCGTGCCGGCCGACGACGGGCAGCGCGTCGGCGTCCTGCTGGTGCACGGGTTCACCGGCTCCCCGGCCTCGATGGTCCCGTGGGGACGCTCCCTCGCCGAGCGGGGGTACGGCGTCGCCGTGCCGCGCCTGCCCGGCCACGGCACCACCTGGCAGGAGTGCAACCGGACCCGGTGGGCCGACTGGTACGGCGAGGCCGACCGCGCCTTCGAGAAGCTGCGCGCGAACTGCGACCAGGTCGTCGTGGGCGGGCTGTCGATGGGCGGCGGGCTGGCCCTGCGGATCGCCGCCGACCGAGGCCGCGAGGTCGCCGGCCTGGTGCTGGTCAACCCGGCTGTCTCCACCGAGCGCAAGGACGTCCTCGCGCTGCCGGTGCTCCAGCACGTCATACCCTCCTTCCCCGGCATCGCGAACGACATCAAGAGGCCGGGCGTCGAGGAGCACGGCTACACGCGCACCCCGCTCAAGGCGGCGCAGTCGATGATGGCCGCCTGGAAGCTGCTGCGCGACGACCTGCCCAAGGTCACCCAGCCGCTGCTGATGCTGCGCTCGAGCGTCGACCACGTCGTGGACCCGTCCTCGGCGCGGATCATCCGGACCACCGTCTCCTCGCGCGACCTCACCGAGACGATGCTTGAGAACAGCTTCCACGTGGCTACTCTCGACAACGACGCCCCGACGATCTTCGAGGCGTCCGCCGAGTTCGTACGACGAGTGACCGGACCATGACACCAGCCGACGAGAACCCCCGCGACGAGGCGGGCAAGGCCGTGCCCGACGGTCCTCCGAACGAGCGGGCCGACGGGTCCGGCAGCGACCTGCCCCTCGACGAGGAGGCCGCCTGGCGCGCGATCGTCGAGAACTACGGCGAGCGTCCCCGCATCGGCGACCCGCTCCCCGGGTCCAGCTCCGACGGGCCGCCCTCCGGGACCTCGTCCGGACGATCCGAGCCTCCGGCACCGGCCGCACCGGCCGCGGGGGTCTTCGACCGGAGCTACCTCGAGGCCGCCGACGCCCGCCGCGGCGATGGCCCGGACCACATCGACAGCTGGGCCGACGAGGGCCACTTCGTGCCGCCGGAGCCGCCCCCGATCCCCCGCGCCACACCGGCCCGCACCATCGCCTGGCTGGGCCTCTTCGGCACCCCGCTGCTGATGCTGCTCGCCGTCATCGTCGGCTGGGCGCTGCAGCCCTGGGCGGTGCTGCTGTTCGTGGTCGCCTTCGTCGGCGGCTTCGTGGTCCTCGTCGCCACCATGTCGCGCCACGACGGCGACCGTGACGGCGACGACGGCGCCGTCGTCTGAGCGGTCCGCCTCCCCTACGCTGGCACCGCGCCCGGTCCCAGCCCGGTCCGGCGCGGACGCCCGAGCCGAGGAGGCGACGTGAACGCCAGCGAGACCGTGGAGATCACGGGCCATCTGATCGACACCGGGATCCTGTCCCGCGTGCTCGAGGACATCCGTGAGTACGACGGCGACTGGGTCATCGACAGGTTCGACGTGGGCCACGAGGCCGCCGACCTGTCGAGCGCGACGATCACCGTCTCCACCGACGACGAGGAGTCGCTCCAGCGGCTGCTGATGCGGCTGCAGACGCGCGGCGTCAACGCGGTGCACCCGGGCGAGGCGGAGACCGCGCCCTGCGAGGTCGACGGCGTCTTCCCCGACTTCTTCTACTCCAGCACCAACCTCGAGACCCGGGTCCGCCTCGACGGCCGGTGGGTGCGCGTGGAGAACCCCGAGATGGACTGCGGGCTGATCGTCACCGACGCCGGCGACGGCTCCGCGCCCACGATCCGCACGCTGCCGATGGCCGACGTCAAGACCGGCATGCAGGTCGTCTGCGGCGCGTCCGGGATCCGGGTCGACGTACCTCCCCTCACGCGGGCCGAGGGCTCCTTCGGCTTCATGGAGTCCGACGTGTCCAGCGAGAAGCCGCAGGCCGTCCTGGTGCGCCAGGTCGCCGACGGGATGCGCGCGGCCAAGGAGAACGGCAAGAAGGTGCTCTGGGTCGGCGGCCCGGGCGTCGTCCACACCGGCGCGGCGCCGGCGATGATGGCGCTCGTGCACGCGGGGTACGTCGACGTGCTGTTCGCCGGCAACGCGCTGGCCACCCACGACATCGAGGCCGCGCTCTACGGCACCTCGCTCGGGGTCGACCTGGCCCAGGGACGCGGCGTCGAGCACGGCCACGAGCACCACATCCGCGCGCTGAACACCATCCGCAAGGCGGGCTCGATCCAGCAGGCCGTCGACCAGGGTGTGCTGACCGGCGGGATCATGCACGCGATGGTGACCCACCGCAAGGAGTACGTCCTGGTCGGGTCGGTCCGCGACGACGGCCCCCTGCCCGACGTCCACACCGACGTGCTCGACGGCCAGCGCGCGATGCGGGCCAAGCTCACCGACGTCGGGTTCTGCCTGATGGTCGCGACCATGCTGCACTCTGTGGCGACCGGCAACATCCTCCCGGCGTCCGTGCCGCTGGTCTGCGTCGACATCAACCCGGCGACGGTGACCAAGCTCGCCGACCGCGGCTCGTCGCAGGCCCGCGGCATCGTCACCGACGTGGGGCTGTTCCTCGAGCAGCTCGCCTCCGAGCTCGTCGACGGCTACGTGACCAAGCGCTCCTGAGCCGCGCGGCCCGGTGCGGCGGGCTCCGGCAGTGACGCGTCGGCCGCCCCGCTCCGCGCCAGCAGGCCGCCGGCGAGCACCGCCCAGCCGAGCAGCGTCAGCCCGAGGACGAGCCAGGCCGACGGCGGGTGCCACAGCCCGGCGGCCACCGACGGGCTGACCCGCCGCTGCTGGTCCAGGACGGCCAGCACGGCGACGACGTGCCCGGCCACGAAGAGCGCTCCCCCGGCCGCCACGGCCACGGCCCCGCGCCGGGTCCAGGCGACCCCGTCGAGCGCCAGCCCGCACAGCACCGTCACGCCCAGGCTCAGCGGCAGGCCGTAGCGGCCCTGCCAGATCACCCCGACGTCGCGGTAGGTCATCAGCGTCAGCGCGAAAGGCCCAGCGACCGACAGCACGGCCACGACCATCGTCGCCGTCCGCACCCGTCGGGTCGCGACGCGCAGCCCGGCCACGACCAGAGCCAGCAGGCCGGCGCCGCAGAGGAGGTAGACGACGCCGGGTGCCGGGTCGGACCGGCCGGGCGCCGCGGCGACCGTCTGGAGCACCCAGACCGGCACCTGGATGAGGCTGCCGGCCAGCGCGCCCTGGTTGTCGGCGTGCGACTCCAGCTGGTTGGGGCGTACGGCGGCGAGCCACCCGACCGCGGCGAGGGCGGCGAGCCCGACCACGCCGGTGCACGCGGCGAGCGTGCCCCGGTGCCGGCGGACCAGGGCGAGCGACCGGGCCGGCCCGAGGACGCCGAGCACCACGAGGACGCACAGGCCTAGCCAGCCGAGGCCGAGGCTGCGCACCGTGGCGAGGACCACCGCGCCTGGGACCGCCGCGACCAGCAGCGAGCGCTCGACCCGCCGTGTGAGGCTGTGTCGGGCAGGGCCGGCGAGGCCCGCCAGCGCGACCCAGACCGAGAGGGCAGCGAAGATCTCGACGGCGTTCGGCGCCACCACGATCCCGCTGTAGACGAGCACGGGCGTCAGGCAGGCCAGCAGCGCCACGACCGGCCAGCGGGTGCGGGCCCAGCGCGACACCGCCCACCCGGCCAGCGCCGCGAAGGCCGCGCACACCACGGCCGACACCCAGCGCATCACCAGCAGGGCCGAGGTGCCGTGCGCGCCGCGGGCCGCCTCGCCGACGACCCAGTAGTAGGCGGGGTGGTAGCGCGACGCCGCCGTGGCGACCTGCACCTGCCGCTGCCCGTCGTCGTCGACGGGCCGGCAGTTGTCGGGGCCGGTGTAGGGCCGCGCGGAGCACTCGGGACCGGCGGCGGCGACGAGGTCGCGCGGCACGGTGACGAGCTCGCCGCGACCGTCGGCGGCCACCTCGCCGCTGGGCCGCCACTCGCCGCGGGCGACCGAGGCGGCCCGGTAGGCGTGGTCGAACTCGTCGATCCCGCGGAACGCCGGCACGCTGACCAGCCAGGCCGCCTGCGCGAGCAGGGTGCCGACGAACAGCGCGACCGGAAGGGCCAGCAGCCGGCGCACGCCTACTGCACCAGCCGGACGGGGTCGCCGACGATCGAGGCGTCCCACGTGGTGATGTCGTGCACCCCTGCGCTGAAGGCGACCGTGACGCGGTACCAGCAGCCTCCGTTGGACGTGTAGGAGCAGGTGTAGTCCGACGGGATCGGGATCGACATGGTCTCGACCTTGCCGTTGTTCGTGGTGTTGCTGATCGGCGCGCTGCAGCCGGTCAGCGTGGTCCCGTTGGCGGGTGCGTTGCCGCCGGCGGCCCGGCAGCCTCCCGGGAACGGCGTGGTGGTGATGCTCCCGGTCGCGTCGCCCGGCGGCAGCACGGTCACCGAGCCGGTGCCGTCCGCGTCGCCGACGTCGAAGAACGAGAAGGAGACGTACTGCCCCGCGGCGCCCGGGAGCACCCGGATCAGGTTCAGCGTCGACTGGGCGCCGTTCGCGTTGGCGTAGATCGGCATCCGGTCGAAGCCCGCGACGGACGTGAGGTTCTCGTAGCCGGGGTCGGTGACCAGGCGGATGCCGAAGGCGTTCACGCCCTCGCCGTACGTGCTGTTGCCGGTGGTGGCCGAGACCGCGGAGTTGCCGGAGTAGATCAGCCGGGGGTTGCCGTTGGTGTTGGCGCTCGACGTGCCGCCCGAGGTCGTCACGTTGGACCGCACGTGCAGGTAGTAGTCACCGGACCGGGTCGGCGTGAACGTGCACAGCGAGGTCCAGTTGTGGAAGACCTGCGCGAGCTGCTGGTCGTAGGAGCCGCTGGTCGACAGCAGCGCGTTGACGCCGGGGACGCTGCCGTAGGCGGAGTACTGCTCGATGCAGCCGGAGATCGACGCGCCCTTCATCGGGTCCTGGGTGTCGGTCTGCTCGCGCATCTCGAACGACGTCACCATGCCGTGGTAGAGGTTCGTCGTCAGCAGGTCGCCGGTGCAGAAGGACGCCCCGGTCGAGGAGGTCTGGTTGCCCTTGCCGTAGCGGAGCTTGCCGTCGAGCTTGGTGTAGGGGTTCATGTCGTCGACCAGCGAGGCGTTGCTGGCCGGGTCCGGGAGCAGGCCGCAGGACTGGTCGGTGTAGACGAACGCGGGGTCGTAGAGCTGCACCTGGATCGGGTGACCGACGGCGGCGGCGGCGACCTTCACGACCCAGTAGTAGCCCTGCTCGTTGTACTCGTTGTTCTTGCCGCTCGAGCAGCCGTCCGTCGAGCTCCCGCAGCCCTTGGTGCTGTAGCGGTCGCCGTTGGACTTGTCGGTCTCGGGACCCTCGATCGAGGCCCAGAAGTCCGGCGACGGGTCGCAGTTGCTGAAGCGGGTGCTGACATCGGGCAGCGCGGTGCCGGTGGGGCTGACGCTCGAGGCGCCACCGCCCGAGGACGGCTCGTTGCCGAACGTGTTGCAGGGGCTGCCCATCGGGGCGGGGCCGGTGAAGTCCGAGGTCGCCGAGCGGGAGATCGTCGTCGACGGCGTGCCGATCACCCGGCCGAAGATGTTGTCGACGGTCGTGGTGACGGTGACCTTGAGCTGGCTCGGACGGGTGCCCTGCGCGGCGGTCACGGTCACGCCGTTGCTGCCGTCGGTGTAGCCGTTGCGGTCGGTCACCGTCTTCGCGGTCGCGGTCGCGTTCGGCAGGTCCTGGGGCATGTAGGTCACGCCCGCGAGCGCGGCGGCGTCGGCGGCGTTCTGCACGCGCTGCACCTCGACGTACCACCGGGCGGTGTCCACGGCGACGGCGGCGAACCCGATGAAGACCACCGGGAAGAGGATGGCGACCAGCAGCGCGGCGTACCCGCGCTCGTCGCGCCGCTCCCGCAAGTGGCGGATGGCTCCGGTCAGGACTCGGCGTGGCACTGACGCGCTCCTAGAGGTGCTGGCCGGCGCCACAGGTGGCGGTGGCCAGCGGCTCGAACTTCATGACGGTGCGGTCCCCGAGACCGATGGTGTTGCCGAAGAACCCAGTGATGTTGTTGTGCGTGGCGTGCAGGTAGACCCCCACGCTGTTCGACGTCGTGGGGCAGGCGTTGATCTGCGAGGTCGTCCAGGTCCCCGACTGGTAGGTGAACCGGTCGCTGGCGTCGACCCACTTGTAGGCCACGCAGTTGCCGACGGCGGCGCAGGCGGCCATCGTCGCCGGCATCGTCGTCACGCCGGTCGCGCCGGGGTAGCCCTTGTCGTTGGCGAGGTAGACGAAGATGTAGTCGATCGAGTCCTTGGGCATCGCCGTCCCGGCGGTCTGGATGGCGTCCGCGGCGAGCTGGCTCAGCTTCGGCGAGGTGGACGGGGTGCACGACGTCGAGCAGGTGCCCGCGCCGGGGTTGGCCGAGGCGATGCGGGCCCCGACGCGGACCGCCGAGGACACCGAGACGTAGTCGCGCAGGATCAGCGAGAACTCCATGATGCCGAACACGAGCAGCACGATCATCGGCGTCACGAGGGCAGCCTCGACGGCGACGGCGCCCCGGCTCCCGCGTCGGCGCCTGCGCGCACGACGGCGCAGCAAAGACATCATGTGGTGGTCCTCCCACCGTCGAGGGTAGGTGCGCGGGAGTCCGTTTCGGACCGCTTTCAGTAAATTCACCGGCACACCCCCGCCACCGGTCCCGGCGTCGTGCTAGGCGGGCCCTCCCGCCCGGGTCACCGCACGAGCCGGACGGGGTCGCCGTCGACGCTGGCCTGCCACGAGGTGGTGTCCGAGGGCTGGTTGCCGGCGCCGTAGTCGTAGCGCAGCCGCACCCAGCAGCCCGTGGAGGACAGCGTGCAGCTGTACGTCGTCGGCATCGGCACCGAGATCACCTGCCACCGCCCGTTGTAGGAGGAGTTCGCAGTGATCGAGCACCCGGGCAGCGAGCCGTTGACCTTGCCGCTGCCGGTGCACCCGGTGAACTCGCTCATCCCGGAGTCGGACGGCGGCAGCACGGTGATCGAGCCGCTGCCGGAGGAGTCGCCGATGTCGAAGAGCCGGACGTTGAGGATCTGGCCCGCGGCGCTCGGCGGCACCTGGGCGAGGTGGAACTCGGTGCGGGCGCTCGGCAGGTTCGCGTAGACGGCCATCTTGGTGTAGCCCGCCAGCGAGATGTCGACGTTCTGCGACGGGGACTGCCCGAACGCGCGCAGCGCGAAGCGGTTGTGGCCGTTGCCGTTGGTGCGGTCGGCCGGGTCGTTGGTCTGCACCTGGACGAGGTAGGTGCCGGCCTTGACGTCGCTCATCGTGCACAGCGGCACCCAGCGCCGGAACTCCGAGGCGATGACCGGGTCGTAGGCGTTGCTCTCCACCGGCGCGCCCGCGGGCACGGTGTAGGTGCCGCTGCCGGCCGAGGTCTCGGCCTGCGCCCACTGGTTGAGCTTGGGGTAGAGCGCGCCCGAGTAGCCGGTGAAGGTGGTCGTGCAGCCGGTCACCTTGGCGTAGGACGTCGGGTCCCACGGGTACGTCGTCGAGGTCGGCGCGCGCACCGCGAACGTCGTGTCCGGGGCCTCCGCGTCGCTGCCGAACAGCTTGTCGCCGGTGCAGTTCGGGTTGGTCGCGCCGCCGGCGTACCGTCCGCTCGAGGTGCTCGACTCGCCGCTGCGGTAGGCCCGCGCCCCGACGTCGTACACGAGGTCGTTCTTGGCGTTGACGGCCGCCGTCGCACCGCTGCCGAAGTTGGACTCGCAGACGTCCCCGACGCTGATGAACGCCGGGTCGAACGCCTGGATCGTCAGGCTGGGCAGGTCGTTCTTGACGGTCACCGTGTAGAAGTAGCCGTTGCGGTCGTACTCGTCGTTCGTCGCCCCGGTGCAGTTGTCCGAGCCGGAGCAGACGCCGTTCTGGTAGGCGTCGCCGCTGGTCTTGTTGGCCTTCGGGGACCCGACGTTGGCCCAGAACTGCCCGGTGTCGACGCAGTTGGCGCTGCGCACGCCGTCGCCGGACGGGTCGTTGCCGAAGCCGTTGCAGGGCGAGCCCATCGGGACCGGCCCGCTGAACGCGGCGACCGCACTGCGGGTGATCGTGGTGCTGTCGACGCCGAACAGGCCGCCGAAGACGTTGTCGACGGTCCGGGTGACCTCCACCCGGAGCCGGCCGGGCTGGCCGTCGACGCGGGACGGCACCACCCGGGTCGCGCCGTCGCCGTCGACGATGCCGTTGCGGCGGGCCATGTCGAGGGCGGTCGCCGACGCGGTGTCGAAGCTGCCGGGCATGTAGGTCACGCCGGCGAGCGACGCGGCGTCGGCGGCGCGCTGGTTCTCCTGACCGGTGACGTACCAGCTCCCGACGTCGACGGCGAAGGCGGCCATGCTCAGGCAGATCAGCAGCAGCAGCACCGACATCACCGCGATGTAGCCGCCCTCGTCGCGACGGCGCGCCCGCACCCGTGCCCGTAGCCGGGACCGGAGGCGCGCCCGCAGGTGCGCCCGGCGGCCGGCGCGGCCCACGGACAGCAGGGCCGTCCTCACTTGCAGCCCGAGGTCGTCGGGATGGGCTCGAGGCTCATCACGGTCCTGCTGCTCAGCGTCACGTCGTCGAGGAACCAGCCGGTGATCGAGGTGTTCTTGGTGGCCAGGTAGACCCCGACGCTGTCGTGCCCGTTGTCCTGCGGGCAGGCGTTCTGGGCGGTCGAGAGCCAGTCGGTCCCGGCCTGCTTGACGAAGGTCCTCGAGACGTTGTTCCAGGTGAACTTCACGCACGCGGACGCGCAGGTCGGCCCGCCGGTCGGGGTGCCGTCGACGTTCGCCTCGTAGACCCACAGCGCCGTCACCTTGCGCAGGTCGAGCGCGGCACCCTCGTGGGCGACCTGGTTGGCGGCGTCCTGGGCGAAGCTCGCCGTGCGCGGCTCGGCGGAGGCGATGCGGGCGCCGGCGCGCACCGAGGAGGTCACCGCGAGCCAGTCCTTGAAGGCGAAGCCGAACTCGATGATCCCGAAGACCAGCATCAAGAAGATGGGCAGGATCAGAGCGGCCTCGACGGCCACCGCGCCCCGGCTCCCCCGTTGCTGCAAGCGGTCGCGCAGACGCAGCAGACTCCCCATCGGTCCTCTCCCAGCCCCCGGGGTCCCGTCGACCCACGATCCCGAGAGTAGGGAGCGCTACGCCCGGACTACGTGGGTTTGTCAGTAAATAGCCCGGTCGGGGCATCCAGCCCGGACGACCGGCCAGCCGCTCACTCGGTTCCGGCGGCGAGATCGACCACGACCGGCCGGTGGTCGCTGGCCGCGGCGAGCAGGTCGGCGGGCAGGTCCACCTCCCCCCGGCGTACGACGGTGAGCCCCGTGTCGTCGAGCCCCCGCACCAGGAGCGCGTCGATCCGCCGGGCCGGGTCGTGCGAGGGGAACGTCGCTCCCCCGTCGGCGCCGGCGTCGACCAGGCCGGCCGCCCGCAGCCGCGCCCACGCCGACCCGCGCGGGGGCTCGTTGAGGTCGCCCGCGACCACGACGGTGCCGTCGAGCCGGCCCGCGACCTCCAGCACCCGCTCGACCTCCGCGACCCGGCGGGCGCGGTCCAGGCCGAGGTGGCACGAAACCACGGCGAGCGCCACCCCGCGCACCCGCAGGCGCGCCCACGCGATCCCGCGCCGAGGCGCCCACCGCGGCTGCGGGAGCCGCACCGACCCGGCCTCCACGACGGTCGTCCCGGGAGCGGCGAGCACGAGGTTCGACCCGGCCGGACGACCCCCCGCCACGGGCTCGAGGTCCCACGCCCGCGCCAGCCGGCGGCACTGCCGCGACCACACCAGCGGGACCTTCGGGCACTCGTTGACCAGCAGCACGTCCGGGTCGAGGCGCCGGACCACCTCGGTGAGCGGGGCGCCGCCGCGGCCGCCGAGGTGGATGTTGTAGGTCACCACCCGCACGACGCCCGCTGCGCGACCGGCACCGGTCACGGCGACGCGGCGCCGGGCCCCGCCCCGCCACCGGGCGCGACCAGGTAGGCGTAGTCGCCGTCGCGGCCCACCACCCGCCAGTGCAGCCGCTCGCGCAGCGCGAGGGTCAGCGCCGAGTCGGCCTGCAGGACGGCGTCGCGGGCGCCGGTGCGCTCGACGAAGCCCTCCCACCCCGGCTCGACGGCGGTCATCGTGAAGAAGTCCCGGATGTAGGCGACGGGGTAGGCGTCGAGCAGCCCGTCGATCACCGGCTCGACACCGGGTGCGCGCCACTCGACCCACCCGCCGAGGCCGTCCTCGACCAGCACCGCGCTGCCCGCGGGCAGCGCGACCAGCAGGGGGGCCAGCGCCTCGGGCACGTCGGCCGGGGCGTCGGCAGCCTGCGGGGCGGCGACGGCGAGCGCGACGAGGTAGGCCACGGCCAGCACGCCGAGGCCGACCCGCTCGCCGCGGGCCATCGTCGGGGGCCTGGTCCGCGACTCGGCAGGGCTCTCGGGCTGCGCCGGCTGCTCCGGCCGCTCCGGCGTCCGGGCGCCGGCGAGCGAGCGCTCCAGCGCCTCGACCAGCAGCGGGGCCACGACCACGGCGGCCAGGGACACGGTGCGGGTGACCAGGAGCGCCCACCCGCCGGCCAGCAGCAGGAGCAGCAGCCGGGTCCAGGTCACCCCGCCGTGACGGGCCCACAGCACGACCACCCAGGCGATCATCAGGGCCACGGCCAGCGCCGGGACGGTCCGGAAGTCGGTGGGCCCCCACTCGCGGATCAGGGACGTGCGCGCGGAGACGGCGAGCTGGGAGGACAGCAGCGCCGGACCGACCGGGGTGACCAGGGTGGCGGCCAGCGACAGCAGCGGCACGGCGAGCAGCGCGAGCGCCCTGCGGCCGGTCGCCCGGCGGTCCAGCAGCAGGCCCACCCAGCAGACCAGGCCGAGCAGCACGCCGGCCGACCACAGCCCGTGCGCGGTGGCCCACACCCAGGTCATCGGCACCAGCCACCAGCGCGCCCGGCCGTCCTCCGCGGTGCGCAGCCAGGCCGCGACGGTCACGGTGAGCAGCACCAGGCTGACGATCTGGGGCCGCGCCGAGAGCACCGGGGCGCAGCCGAAAACCAGCAGCGCGGTGACGACCGCCACCGCGACCGGGCGACCGAAGCGGCGGCAGGACACGTAGGTGCCGAGCACCAGCAGCAGGAACATCGCCCCGAACAGCCAGGCCACCCCCGGCAGCCCGAACCACGACTCGACCTGGCTGGCCAGCACCTCCGTGGACCACTGGGTCGCCACCCAGTCGCTGGTCGCGAAGCGGGTCAGCCCGCCGGGGTGGGCCAGGCTCCACCCGTCGCGGAAGCGGTCGCCGAGCACGAGGTGGAACCACGTGTCGGAGTTGCCGAGGTGCAGCGCCGAGAAGCGCAGCACCAGGAACAGCAGCAGGGCCACCAGCACCAGCGGGGCGGCGTACGGCGGCCGGCCCTCGCGCGACCGCGCGTCCGGAGGCTGCTCGTCCGGCGGGTCCGGCGGGTCCGGCGACCGCTCCCCCGCGGCGACCGTCACGGCCGGCGGGCCAGGTCGGCGGCGCCGATCATCCCTGCCTTGTTGCCGAGCAGCGCCGCGCGCACCTGCAGCTCGGGGCGGTAGTGCCGCCCGGTGAGGTTGGCCCGGAAGTGTGCGCGCACGGGGTCCAGCAGCAGGTCGCCGGCCTCGGAGACGCCGCCGCCGATGACCACGACCGCGGGGTCGAGCACGGCGGCCAGGCTGGCGACGCCCTCGCCGATCCACCGGCCCAGCGAGGCCAGCTGCTCGCGGGCGAAGCTGTCGCCGTCGCGGGCCGCCTCCGTGATCAGCGGGCCGGTGATGGCGTCCACGTCGCCGCCGGCCCGGTCCACGAGCGAGCGGGCGATCAGTGACCCCTCGCGGGCCAGCTCGCGGGTGTCGCGCACCAGGGCGGTGCCGCTCGCGTACTGCTCCCAGCAGCCGCGGTTGCCGCACCCGCAGATCCTGCCGTCGGGGACAACCCGCATGTGGCCGATCTCGGCCGCGACGCCGAAGGCCCCGCGATGCAGCTGTCCGTCGAGCACGATCCCGCCGCCGACGCCGGTGCCGATCGTGACCAGCAGCGTGTCCGCGACGTCCTCGCCCGCACCGAAGGTGAACTCGCCCCAGGCCGCGGCGTTCGCGTCGTTCTCGACGACGACCGGCAGGCCGATGCGCTTCTCGAGGTCGGCTCGCAGCGGCTCGTCGCGCCAGGCGAGGTTGGGGGCGAACATCACCACCGAGCGGGCCACGTCCACGAACCCCGCCGCGCCGACGCCGACCGCCTCGATGTCGTGGCCGCGCCGCAGCTCGGCGACGAGGTCCTCGATGTCGCGCTCGATCGCATCGGTGTCCGTCGCCGGCGACTCGCGCCGGGCGGTCGAGAGGATCGTCCCGGACTCGTCGACCACACCGCCGGCGATCTTGGTGCCGCCCACGTCGATCCCGACACTCAGGCCCATCAGTCGTCCTCCCACTCGTCGTCGTCCAGGTCGATCCGCTCCACCCCACCACGCCGCTCGCCGGACCCGGCGTCCGGGACCTCCGTGCCGAGCAGGCCGGCGGCCGCCTTGAGCAGCGAGCCGGCCGCGCTGGTGAGGTGCTCGCGCACCTCGGGGCTGGTCCCGCGGACCGCGGAGATCACCTGGCACACGGGGCAGTAGCGGCAGTCCTCGCCGCCCGTCGCGACGTGCTCGTCGACCCGGCGCGCCGCCGCCGAGAGCCCTCCGGCGGCCGCGGCCGCCGCGTCGGCGTACTCCCCGCTGCTCTCCCGGGCCCAGCCCTGCAGGGCGGCGAGCAGCCGCACCGCCTCCTCGCCGAGCGAGCCGACCGGCTCGGGTCCCGGGCCGCCGGCGTCCGGGCCGGCGCCAGGACCGCCGGGACCGTCAGGACCGTGCGAGCCGCTCACGAGGCCGACCCCTCGGGGGCGCGGAAGCGCACCAGCAGCGCCCCCTCCTCGACCCTCGCGCCGGCCACCGTGTGCCGGGCGAGCGCCGTGGGGAGGGCGACCAGGCGTCGGTAGGAGCCCACGGTCACCACCAGCTCGTCTCCCTTCGCCGCCGCACCGGCCGGCCGGCCCGGGTGCCGGGCCAGGTCGACGTCGGACCGGGCTACGAACGGTAGTGCGATCCGCAGCGTGGCACCCGTGCGGGTGCGGGTCAGCGACAGCGGGCTCTCCCCCGCGACCGGCCCCAGCGGGTCGTCCTCGTCGTAGGCCAGCGCCGCGAACGCCGCCAGCGCGTCGACTCCGACCGGCTCCTCCGCGAGGTACGGCGTCCGCCACACCGGCAGCCCCGTGAACGACGACTCGACCTCCGCCAGCACCGCCGACTGGGCCTGCGCCCACCGCGTCCGCCAGGGGTCATTGCCGTCGCCGGGGACGACCCGGTTGGCCAGCACGCCGTCGACCCGGTAGCCGAACAGGGACAGCGTGGTCAGGGAGCGGCGGGCCTCGGCCACCACCACCGTCTCGGGGGTCAGCACCAGGCGCACGCTCGCGTCCGGGCCGGTCAGCAGCGCGTGCACCTCCTCGAGCTCGCGGTGCAGCCGCTCCACCGCGTCGAAGACCGGGTCGGCCGGCATCGGCACCCCGGCCGCCCGGGTCAGCACCGGGCGCAGGGCCCGCACGATGCGCCGCTCGGCGGGGAAGACGCGGTCCATGTACCACCCCAGCGCCTCGGGCAGCGCGAGCAGGCGCAGCGTCTCCGCGGTCGGCGCGCAGTCGACGACCACGACGTCCCAGCGCCCGGACAGCACCTGGGCGCGCAGCTCGAGCAGGGCGAGGACCTCCTCGGCGCCGGGCAGGACGACCAGCTCCTCGGCGGTGACCGGGTCCACGCCCGCGGCGTCGAGCACCGAGAGGAGGTAGCCCGCGATGTCGGTCCAGGACCGCTCGAAGCGCCGTTGCGCGTCGACCTGCTGGACCCACAGGCGCTCGGCGACAGACGTCGGCTCGGCGCCGACGGGCACGCCGAACGCGTCGGCCAGCGAGTGCGCGGCGTCGGTGGACAGGACCAGCGTGCGCGCCCCGGCACGCGCGGCCCCCGCCGCCGTACCCGCCGCGGCAGTGGTCTTGCCGACCCCGCCCTTGCCGGTGAACAGGACGATCCGCACGGGTCCCCGGTCAGCCGTTCGCTTCGACGCGCTTCTTCAGTCCCTTGAGCGCCGTGTCGATGATGACCTTCTCGGCCTTGCGCTTGAGCATCCCGATCATCGGGATGGAGATCTCGACGGCCAGCCGGTAGGTCACCTCGGTGCTGCCGTCACCGCGCTCGTCGAGCACGTAGGCGCCATCCATGCCCTTGAGCATCTTGCCCTCGACCAGGCCCCACTCGACCGACTCGTCGCCGTGCCAGGAGTACTCCAGGGTGTAGGCGTCCTTGATCGGGCTCGCGTCGAGCTCGAAGAAGACCTGCAGCGGGCGCCCGTCGGGAGCCTGCCCCGCGGCGTCGACCGGGTCGGCGCGCTTCACGCCCTGCGCCCAGGACGGGTAGGCCCCGAAGTCGGAGATCACCGCCATGATCGCGGCACGACCGGCCCCGATCACGATGCTGGAGGTGGTCTGCTCCGCCATGGCCCGGTCCTCTCGTGGCGATGTCTGCTGCGGGTCTGCTGCGGCGAGCGTAACGGACTCCCGCCGCCTGCCGGATGGCTGCCCGGCGACGGTGCCCGGTAGCGTCTGGCTGCAGCCCGTGCGGTGGGCGAGCAGGGGCCGGCCGTACGTCGGAGGGCCGGATCGGGCCGGTCGTGGCCCGGGGAAGGTGGTCGTGGTGCGCGAGTACGCCTCCCCCGCCCTCGTGGAGCCGCCCCGCTCGGGCAACCTCACCGACGACCTGGTGCGCAACGCCGCCAGCCACCCCGAGCACGTCGCCTTCGCGCGGCGTGGGCCGCAGGGCTGGTACGACGTGAGCGCCGCGACGTTCCTCGAGCAGGTGCGCGCCGTGGCCAAGGGGCTGATCGCCGACGGCGTCGGACCCGGCGACCGGGTGGCCCTGATGTCGCGGACCCGCTACGAGTGGACGCTCGCTCGACTACGCCATCTGGGCGGCGGGCGCGCGTCACCGTGCCGGTCTACGAGAGTGCGTCCGCCGACCAGGTCGCGCTGGATCCTGGGCGACTCCGGCGCCACGGTGGTCGTCGTCGGAGACGGCGGCGCACCGCGAGCGGGTCCGGAACGGGCCCGCCCGGGCCGGCCTGGTCCCGACTGGGTGCTCGACGAGGGCGCCGTCGACGCGCTGACCGCGCCGGGCGCCGCGGTCGCGACGACGAGGCCGAGGCCCGCCGCCCGCGGCCGGCCCGGACTCCCTGGCCACCCTGGTCTACACCTCCGGCACCACCGGCCAGCCCAAGGGCTGCATGCTCACCCACGGCAACTTCATGGTCGAGCTCGCGGTCGCGCGTCGCCGCGCTCGACGAGCTCTTCGAGGCCGACGGCGCCTCCACACTGCTGTTCCTGCCGCTCGCGCACGTGCTCGCCCGCATCGTGCAGGTCGGCGCGGTGCGGCCGCGGGTCCGGCTCGGCGCACGCCGCCGACATCGGCCGGCTGGCCGAGGACCTGCGGGCGTTCCGGCCGACGTTCGTGCTCGCCGTGCCGCGGGTCTTCGAGAAGCTGTTCAACACCGCCAGCCAGCAGGCCGCCGCCGACGGCCGGGGCCGGATGTTCGACCGGGCCGTCGAGACTGCCATCGCCAACAGCCGGCGCGCAGGACCGCGGCGGCCCGGGGCCGCTGCTGCGGGCCCGGCACGCCGTCTTCGACCGGCTCGTCTACCGCGCGCTGCGCGCCGCGCTCGGCGGGCGCTGCACGCTACGCGGTCTCCGGGGGCGCCCCGCTCGGCGAGCGGCTCGGCCACTTCTACCGCGGCATCGGCGTGACCGTGCTGGAGGGCTACGGCCTGACCGAGACCACGGCGGCGTCGACCGTCAACCTCCCGGACGCCGCCAAGTCGGCACGGTCGGCCGGCCGCTCGGCGGCGTCGGGGTGCGGGTCGCCGAGGACGGAGAGATCCAGGTGCGCGGCGGCCAGGTGTTCGCGGGCTACTGGGGCGACCCGACGCGGCACCGCGGAGGTGCTCACCGCCGACGGCTGGCTGCGCACCGGCGACCTCGGGGAGGTCGACGACGAGGGCTTCGTCCTCGTCACCGGCCGCAAGAAGGAGATCCTGGTCACCGCCGGGGGCAAGAGCGTCGCCCCCGCCGCGCTCGAGGACGGGTCCGGCGCCATCCACTGGTCAGCCAGTGCATGGTGGTCGGCGACGGGCAGCCCTACGTCGCGCGCGCTGGTCACCCTGGACGCCGAGAGCGTCGCCGCGTGGGCCGAGCAGCGGGGCAAGCGCGACCGCGGCACCTGGCCTGGTCGACGACCCGGACCTGCGCGCCGAGGTCCAGGCGGCGGTCGACGCCGCCAACCAGGCGGTCTCCCAGGCCGAGTCGATCCGCCGGTTCGCGCTGCTGCCGGTCGGACTGGACCGAGGAGGGCGGCCAGCTGACGCCCAGCCTGAAGCTGCGGCGCAGCGTCGTCTCGCGGGAGGCCGCGAGCCGAGATCGAGGAGCTCTACTCGCCGTAGGGACGCGGCCGGTTTAGACACCCGATGATGGACCCCTGGTCCCACGGACTATTCACTCCGATTCGTGAGACGCGAATCGCCCAAATGTGACGAACTCTTGACTCGATGGGCTGGAGGCCAGCCCTCCTGGGAGACGACGCGCACGTCGCACGTGGTGCTGCCTGCATCCCGA
The DNA here is from genome assembly GCA_963781745.1 of uncultured Actinomycetota bacterium. Taxonomy (GTDB): domain Bacteria; phylum Actinomycetota; class Actinomycetes; order Propionibacteriales; family Nocardioidaceae; genus Nocardioides_B. The sequence continues at coordinate 44,677 of CAWAHH010000018.1, forward strand.
CTGACGAGCGCAACAGGACGTGGCAATGGGACGCAGGACAATTCTTCTGATCGTGGCGGCACTGATCGCCGCGCTGGGCAGCGCGATGGTCTTCTTGTACGTGCGCGGCGCCGACAACCGCGCCGAGGCCGAGCCAGGCAGCCGGTGCAGGTGCTGAAGGCGGTCGCCCAGATCGACCCCGGCGAGACCATGGCCGCAGGCGCAGGCGGCCGGCAAGCTCGAGCTCGGGACGGTGCCGCGCCGAGCAGGTGCTCGCCGGCGCGGTCAACTCGCATCGCCGGGCATCGAGCGACAGGTGGCGCTCTCCACGATCTACCCCAACGAGCAGATCATCACCGCGCAAGTTCGGCGTCGCCGGGCGACCAGCAGACGCCTGACCATCCCGGACGGCAACATCGCGATCTCGGTCAACCTCACCGACACCGGACGCGTCGCCGGCTTCGTGACCCCGGTGCCGACGTGGCGATCTTCATCAACGGCGACCGCCGAGCGGCGACAAGGGCCGGACGTCACCCGGCTGCTGCTGCCCAAGGTCCAGGTCATCGCCGTCGGTGACACCACGGTCGTCTCCACGACCACCACCGACCGCCGCGGGCGCCCAGACCACCGAGCAGCTGCCCAAGACGCTGTTCACGCTGGCGGTCGACCAGGCCGAGGCCGAGAAGATCATGCTTCGCCGCCACCCACGGCGAGCTGACCTTCGGCCTGCTCAACGACAAGTCCAAGGTCCAGGCCGGCCCCGGCGTCACCTCCACGAACCTGTTCCGGTGAGCTGCGATGCCCATCATCGTCGAGAGCAACCAGGCCAACGCCGACCTGTTCATCTCGGTCACCGGCGCCGGACTCCGAGGTCGTCAGCAGCCTGGACGAGCTGAAGCGGACCCTCGACGGAAGCCCCGACGAGTTCGCCATCGTCCTCGGCCCGGCCGTCGACCTCGAGGCCGCGGCGGCGCTGGCCGACACCCTGCGGGTGACCCGACCCACGGTCAGCGTCATCCTGATCCGCCGCCGCGTCGACACCAGCGTGCTGGCCGAGGCGCTGCGCTCGGGCATGCGCGAGGTCGTCGACGAGCGGGACCTCACCGGTCTCGGCTCGGCGGTGCAGCGCGCCCAGCAGGTCTGGCAGGCCCTCACCGGCCCGGCCACGACCGTCGCGGGCGGCGACCGCGGCCAGCTGGTCACGGTCTTCTCCCCCAAGGGCGGGGTCGGGAAGACCACGCTCGCGGTGAACCTCGCCGTCGCGCTCACGCGACGGCGGCAAGCGCACGGTCTGCCTGGTCGACCTCGACCTCGCCTTCGGCGACGTCGCGATCACCCTCCAGCTGTTCCCGGCGCGCACCATCGCCGACGCCGTGCACCTCGAGAGCGGCCTGGACTTCCCCGTCCTCGAGCCGCTGCTCACCGACTACCGCGGCAGCGTGTCGGCGCTGGTCGCCCCCGTGCAGCCCGACGCCAAGGACTCGATCCCGCCGTCGCTGGTGGGCCGGATCCTCAGCCTGCTGAAGGCGAACTTCGACCACGTGGTCGTGGACACCTCCCCGGCCTTCGACGAGTACGTCCTGCAGGCGTTCGACGAGACCGACGAGCTGCTGCTGGTCACCACGCTCGACGTACCCACGCTGAAGAACGTGAAGGTCGCCGTCGAGACCCTCGACCTGCTCAACTTCCCGAAGGCCAAGCGCCACCTCGTCCTCAACCGGGCCGACGACAAGGTCGGGCTGACCCCGGACAAGGTCGAGAGCACGCTGGGCATGTCGATCGCCTCGGCGATCCCGACGTCGTCGCAGGTGGCGCACGCCACCAACTCGGGCGAGCCGATCATCAGCGCCCAGCCGAAGCACCCCGTGAGCCAGGCGATCGGCGCCCTGGCCCGCACCCTCGCGACCGGCTCGTCGCCCGCGATCGTCGCGGAGCCCAAGGGCCGCCCCGCGCGGCACCAAGCGCACGCTCCTCCGGCGAAACAGTAGGTGACCCCATGAGCAGTCTTGCCGACCGCCTGGCCGCGGCCTCCCGCGACCGCGCCACCACGGTGCCCACCTCCGACGCCATGTCGACGATGACCGAGCGTCGGAGCAAGGCGCAGGAGGACAAGAAGCAGGACAACGACTACGGCGACCTCAAGGCCAAGGTCCACAACACCCTGCTCCAGCAGCTCGGTCCCAAGCTGTACGACGCCGACCTGACCCAGACCGAGCTCGAGCACATGGTCAAGGGCGCGCTGCAGGAGGCCATGCAGGCCGAGGACATGCTGCTCACGACCGCCGAGCGGACCCGGATCTCCCAGGAGATCGCCGACGACATCCTCGGCTACGGACCGATCGAGCCGTTCCTGCGCGACCCCGACCTCACCGAGGTCATGGTCAACGGGCCGGACAGCATCTACATCGAGCGCGGCGGCCGCCTGCAGAAGGTCGAGGGCCACTTCAGCGACGAGCAGCACCTGCGCCGCACGATCGACAAGATCGTCTCGCGCATCGGCCGCCGCGTCGACGAGTCCAGCCCGATGGTCGACGCCCGCCTGCCCGACGGCTGCCGCGTCAACGCCGTGATCCCGCCGCTGGCCGTGGACGGCTCGCTGCTGACGATCCGCAAGTTCTCCGCCGACCCGTACACCTCGGCGGACCTCGTCGCGTTCGGGACCTACTCCCAGCGCACCGCCGACTTCCTCTCGGCCTGCGTCAAGGGCCGGCTCAACATCATCGTGTCCGGCAGCACCGGCTCCGGAAAGACGACCACCCTCAACGTGCTCTCGTCGTTCATCCCGACCGACGAGCGCATCGTCACCATCGAGGACGCCGCCGAGCTCCAGCTCCACCAGGACCACGTCCTGCGGCTCGAGTCGCGCCCGTCCAACATCGAGGGCAAGGGCGCCGTCGACATCCGCGACCTCGTCAAGAACTCGCTGCGCATGCGGCCCGACCGCATCGTCGTCGGCGAGGTCCGCGACTCCTCCGCGCTCGACATGCTGCAGGCCATGAACACCGGCCACGACGGCTCGCTGTGCACCGTGCACTCCAACGGCCCGCGCGACACGCTGTCCCGCATCGAGACGATGGTGCTGATGGCCGGCATGGACCTGCCGATGCGCGCGATCCGCGAGCAGGTGGCCTCCGCGGTCGACCTGATCGTGCACCAGAGCCGCCTCAAGGACGGCTCGCGCCGGATCACCCACGTCACCGAGGTGGAGCGGATGGAGGGCGACGTGATCACCCTCCAGGACATCTTCGTCTACGACCACTCCTACGGCTTCGACGAGACCGGCCGCACGCTGGGCCGGCTGCGGGCCACCGGCCTGCGCCCGAAGTTCATCGACAAGCTCGCCCACGCCAACGTGCACATCGACCCGATGCTGTTCGCGATGGACGGTGCCTGAGCGATGACCTCCTCTCGGACGCACCTGCGCCGGCTCGCCGCCGTCCTGGTGGCGGGCCTGCTGCCCGTGCTCGCGCTCGCCGCGCCGGCCTCGGCCGCCGACGGCAGCATCGACCACGTCGAGAGCACCGGCGACTCGATCCAGATCCTCTACTCGGTGCCGGGCGCCGGCACCACCTCGCCCGACCTCTCCTCGGTCACCGCCGACCTCGGGGGCACCGCCCTCGACGTCGAGGCCCAGCTCGCCTCGGACTCGACGAAGGTCCGGCGCACCACGATCCTCGCGATCGACGTCAGCCAGAGCATGAAGGGTGCGCAAGTTCGCGGCCGCCAAGCAGTCCGCGCAGGTCTTCCTCGACTCCGTCCCCGACGACCTGTACGTCGGCATCGTGACGTTCGCCGGCAAGGTCAGCACCCTGCAGAAGCCGTCGCTGGACCGCGCCGCGTCGCACGACCTCATCGACGGGCTGACCCTGTCCTACGGCACCGCGCTCTACCCGGGCGTGCAGCAGGCGGTCGCCGCGACCGGCAGCGCCGGCCCGCGCAGCGTCGTCGTGCTCTCCGACGGCCGCGACACCTCGAGGACCCCGCTCTCGGCGGTGACCACCGCGATCGACAAGGCCGGGGTCAAGGTCGACGTGATCGCGCTCGCCCAGTCCGCCAAGGACGAGGCGCTGCTCTCCCCGCTGTCCAAGGCCGGAGGCGGCCGCGTCATCACCGCCGCCGACCCGGCGGCGCTGGCCGAGGTGTTCACCACCGAGGCGCAGGCGCTGGCCAGCCAGGTCCTGATCACCGCGCCGCTGCCCGAGGGCGCCTCCCGCGAGGGCACGCTCTCGGTCTCGGTCGACGTCGGCTCCGACTCGTTCACCGACGCCGCGTTCGTCACGCTGACCGAGGCCACCCCGGCGAAGCCCGCCACCGACCCGGCGCAGACGCTGAGCGCCGCGCCGGCCGGGATCCAGCTCAGCTCCACGGTGATGCTGGCCGGGGTCGGCGCGCTCGGCGTCGGCCTGCTCGTCCTGGTCGTCGCCATCATGGGCGGCCTCGGCCGCACCGAGCCGTCCATCGAGAGCCGCATCGAGGCCTACACCTCGCGCGGCGCCGCGGCCGCGGCCCGGGGCAAGAACGCCCAGCAGGCCCCGACCATGACCGCCCAGGCCATCAACGTCGCCCAGAAGGCGCTGTCCGGCAACGAGAACCTCGAGGCCCGCCTCGGCGGCAAGCTCGAGGCCGCCGGGCTCGCGTTCAAGCCCGCCGAGTGGCTGCTGCTGCACGCCGGCGTCGCGGTCGGCTTCACGCTGATGGTCTTCCTGCTCACCGGCGCCGACCCGCTGCTCAGCGTGCTGGCCCTCGCCGGCGGCATCCTGCTGCCCTGGGTCTACCTCGGCCGCAAGCAGTCGCGCCGCCTCAAGGCGTTCAACTCCCAGCTCGCCGGCACCCTGCAGCTGCTCGCCGGCAGCCTCCAGGCCGGCCTCTCGCTCGCCCAGGGCATGGACACGATCGTGCGCGAGGGCGCCGAGCCGATGGCCGGCGAGTTCCGCCGCGGCCTCGTCGAGACCCGCCTCGGCGTGCCCATCGAGGACGCGCTGGAGAGCATCGGCGAGCGGATGATGAGCGACGACTTCAAGTGGACGGTCATGGCGATCCGGATCCAGCGCGAGGTCGGCGGCAACCTGGCCGAGCTGATGCTCAACGTGGCCGCCACCCTGCGCGAGCGCGACTACCTGCGCCGGCAGGTCAAGTCCCTCTCGGCGGAGGGCCGGTTCTCGGCGTACGTCCTGCTCGCCCTGCCGCCCGGCGTGCTCGTCTACGAGTTCACGGTCAACCGCAGCTACCTCGACCCGCTGATCACGACCGCGTTCGGCTTCGTGCTCCTGGGTGCGATGGGTGCTCTGATGGGTATCGGTGCCTTCATGATGAGTCGCATGATCAAGCTGGAGGTGTGACATGGGTGTCCAGGTGATCCTGCTGCTCGGGGTCGTCGCGATCTTCGCGGCGATCTTCCTCTCGCTGACCGCCGTCGGGGTCTTCACCAACGAGGCCCGCGGCGTGTCCAAGTCGCTGGCCGTGGTGGAGGCGTTCTCGACCGCTCCGCAGGCCCTCAAGGACGAGCTCGAGCCGGGCTTCCAGGACCGGGTCCTCGACCCCTTCCTGGGCCGCCTGACCGGCCTGGGCCGGCGGCTCACCCCGTCGGACTACGCCGAGCGCATCCTGACCAAGCTCAACATCGCCGGCAACCCGCCCGGCTGGACCGTCGACCGGGTGCTCTCGCTCAAGGTCGTCGGCACCGGCGTCGGCCTCGTCGGCGGGCTGCTGCTCGGGGTCATGCTGGGCAAGGGCTTCGGCTTCACGGTCGCGGTCGGCGCGCTCGGCCTGGTCGCGGGCTACTTCGGGCCGAACCTCTACCTCTACCAGAAGGGCTACGACCGCACCGCGAAGATGGAGCGCGCGCTGCCCGACGCCCTGGACCTGCTGACGATCTCGGTGGAGGCCGGCCTCGGCTTCGACGCCGCGCTCTCCCAGGTCGCCCGCAACACCGAGGGCCCCCTCGCCAACGAGCTCGCCCGGGTGCTGCAGGAGATGCAGATCGGCCTCGGCCGCGCGAGCGCCCTGCGTGCCCTCGGTGAGCGCAGCACGCTGCCGGACCTGCGCAACTTCACCTCCGCGATGGTGCAGGCCGACGCGTTCGGCATCCCGGTCGGCCAGGTGCTGCGCGTGCAGTCCAACGAGATGCGCGTCAAGCGTCGCCAGAAGGCCGAGGAGGCCGCCCAGAAGATCCCGGTGAAGATCATGATCCCGCTGGTGCTCTTCATCCTCCCGGCGCTGTTCATCGCCGTCCTCGGTCCCGCGATCATCAAGCTCGTCGGGGTCTTCGGCTCGGGCGGTGCCCTGAATTGAGCCAGCGCGAGCAGGTCGCGGTCACCAGCCGTGTGTTCTGCCTCGCCGCGATCTTCGGGCTGACGCTGGTCGGTCGCGACGCCGCGATCATCCAGACGGTCGTCGTGATCATCGTGATCGGGGCGATGTCGACGTACGTCTCCTACGCCATCGGGCGTACGACGCTCGTCATCCTCACCGCGGAGACGCTGCTCGTCGGGCTGGTGATGGGACTGACGTTCCCGTCCTCGCTGGTGCTGATGCCCTACCTGGTGGTGCTGGCGCTGCTCTCGGGCCTGTTCCGCGGCGTCCCCGGCGTGCTGATCTGCATGCTCGGCCAGCTCGCCGCGATCGTCGTGGTGCCGCTCGCCTCGCACGGCTTCGACGACACCGTCTCCCGGGCCGTGCAGCTCGCGCCGTGGATGCTCACCAACTTCGGCGGCGGCCTGCTCGGCGTGTGGGCCCGGCGGCTGGACCGCACCACGCCCGACGAGGACAGCGACGCGCACTACGAGTCCGCCCGCCAGCTGCTCACCCAGCTCCGCTCCGTCGCCCGGCGGCTCTCGGCCGGCCTCGACTCCGACAGCATGGCCGCCCAGCTGATGGAGAACCTCCACCAGCACCTCGACGACAGCTACAACGCCGTGTTCGTGAAGATGCGCGGCTCGGTGCTGGTGCCCCTCGGCTACCGCGGCGACGGGGCGCAGCAGGTGCTGCTGCCCAACGACCCGCTCGTCGAGCGCTGCTGGGACAGCATGGAGCCGGTGCAGGGCGTGGTCCCCTCCGGCAACCGGGACGCCCGGCACCGGGTGATCCTGCCGCTGCGCGTCGGGCACCGCATGATCGGCGTGGTGGCGTCGTCCTCGGCCGAGCCCACGCCGCCCGAGGACCTCGAGCCGCTGATGCGCATGATCGACGCCCAGAGCCTGCGGATGGACACCGCGCTGGTCTTCGACGAGATCCGCACCATGGCCACCGCCGACGAGCGCCAGCGCCTGGCCCGCGAGATCCACGACGGCATCGCCCAGGAGGTCGCCTCCCTCGGCTACGTCATCGACCACATGGCCTCCTCCACCCGCGACCCCGCGGTCGCGCAGGGGCTGCGCGAGCTGCGCGGCGAGCTGTCCCGCGTGGTGGCCGACCTGCGGCTGTCGATCTTCGACCTGCGCAGCGACGTCTCGGCGATGAACGGCCTCGGCTCGGCCCTCTCGGACTACGTCCGCCAGGTCGGCGCGAAGTCCCACCTCACGGTCCACCTGACCCTCAACGAGGCGCCCACGCGGCTCTCCCCCGCCGTCGAGGGCGAGCTGCTGCGGATCGCCCAGGAGGCGATCACCAACGCCCGCAAGCACGCGTCGGCGGAGAACCTCTGGGTGGACTGCTGGACGAGCCCCCCGCAGGCCAGCCTGACCGTGCGCGACGACGGCCGCGGGATGTCCAGCGGCCGCGACGACTCCTACGGCATCACGATCATGCGCGAGCGCGCCGCGCGCATCGACGCGACCGTCGACATCAGCAGCGAATCCGGCGAGAGTCCCACACGCGGCACGGTCGTACAGGTTAGGGTTGCGGAGAAGAACGCCCTCGCTCCGTAAGGTCGACGAACCCATGACGCAAGAGCTCCACCGTGTGCTGCTCATCGACGACCACGACCTGATCCGCCAGGGTCTGGCCCGCGCCTTCGAGCGCGCCGACGACTTCGAGGTCTGCGGCCAGGCCGCCTCCGTGCGGCAGGGCATCGCGCAGTTCCTCGACCTCAAGCCCGACGTGCTCGTGACCGACGTACGCATGCCCGACGGCACCGGCCTCGACGTCGTCAAGGAGCTGCGCCGCCAGGGCTACGAGACCGGCGTCGTGGTGCTCACCATGTACGCCGGCGACGAGCAGCTCTTCGCGGCCCTGGAGGCCGGCGCGTCCGCCTTCGTGTCCAAGGACGCCCCCGCCGACGAGGTGGTCGCCGCGGCACGCCACGCGCTGGTCTCGCCGCGCTCGTTCGCGGCCGCCGACCTGGCCGGCGCGATGCGCCGCAAGATGACCCCTGCGGGCCCGCAGCTGACCGCGCGGGAGTCCGAGGTGCTCAGCCTGCTGGCCCGCGGATTCAGCGTCTCCGCGATCGCCCGGTCCATCTTCGTCAGCGAGTCCACGGCCAAGACCCACATCTCCAAGATCTACGAAAAACTCGGCGCGTCGAACCGTGCGGATGCCATCATGAAAGCAGTGCGATCCGGGCTTTTGGCGGACGGATGATCTGGAGCAATAGGGACAGATCATGCTCCTCTAGTCCATTCGGGTGGTCAGCCAGTCACCCGACCAGACACAGAGCTGCGGCCGATCGCCTGATGCACCGCCGAGCACCTTTCGGACATTCTTGAGATGTTGGGCCCAGCCGTGGTCCCAGCACAGGACATCACCTTGGGAGACCACATGTACGACCTCGTCAACTACGTTCGCATCAGGCTCACCGCAGCCGCCAAGACCGAGCGCGGCGCGTCCGCGGTCGAGTACGGCCTGCTGGTCGCCCTGATCGCCATCGCCATCATCGTCGCCGTCAGCACCCTCGGCGGCAACCTCTCCACCATCTTCAGCAAGACCGCCAGCAGCATCAGCAAGTGACCTCGTGAGGGTGGCCGCGCGCTCCGGCGCCGCGGCCACCCTCTGTCACATCTCCCCCATGGTCTCGAGGACTGCGCGCCACCTGGCGCTCCTGCTCATCCGCGGACGGATCCGGACCCAGTCCGGTGCGTCCGCCGTCGAGTACGCCCTCGTCATGGTCCTGATCGCCGTCGCGATCATCGTCGCCGTCACCGTCTTCGGCAGCAGCACCGCGGGCCTGTTCCGCAAGTCGTGCTCGTCGCTGCCCCTCGGCGGCTCCAGCTCCTGCTGAGCCTCCGGCCCGGGTGCTAGCCGGCCAGCAGCTCCCGCAGCACCTGCGCCGCCGCGTCCCAGGTCCACGGGAGCCGCACCACCCGCTCCGTCGCCGGGTCCGCACCGCCGTACGCCGGCCCGAGGAGCGCGACCACCGCGCCCGCCACCTCGCCGGGGTCCGAGCCCACGACGCGTGCCCGGTCGCCCTCGACGACCGTCTCGGGGGCGCCGCCGGAGCGTCCCACCACGACCGGCAGCCCGCACGCCTGCGCCTCCAGCGAGACGATGCCCCACGCCTCGGGCTCGAGCCCGACGCGCCTGGTCCGGCAGGGCATCGCGAACACGTCGCCGGCGTCGGTGAACGCCGGCACCTCCTCCCACGGCACGCCGCCGGGCAGCAGCACCGAGCCGGCGACGCCGACCCGCTCCGCCAGCCCGCGCAGGCGGTCCCGGTCGGGTCCGTCGCCGACCAGGAGCAGCACCGCGTCCGGGTGGGCCGCGAGCACCGCGGGCCAGGCGCGCACCAGCGTGTCCTGCCCCTTGCGTCGCACCAGCCGGGCCGTGCAGACCACCACCGGCGCGCGCGGTGCGACGCCCAGCCGCCGGCGCACGTCCGCGCCGCCGCAGCCCGGGAAGAACCGCGCCGGGTCGACCCCGGGCGAGAGCCGGCGCATCCGCTCGCGGGCGGCCGGCGACAGCGCCGGCGCGATCCGGTCGCGGCACCACTCGCTGACGTAGGTCGTCGTGTCCACGGAGTCGCCGATGCGGCGCAGCAGGCGTCGCGCGCCGGGCGTGCGGGCCCACCACACCTCGTGGCCGTGGGTGAGCGCGACCAGCCGCTCGGCGCCGGCGGCGCGCAGGCCGGGAGCGAGCAGGCCCAGGGGTGCGCTCGCCCCGAACACGACGCGGTCGCAGCCGTGCTCGCGCAGCACGCGGGTCACCCGGCGGGCCACGGCCGGTGTCGGCAGCAGCGTCCCGCCCGGGTCCCGCACGACCGGGAACGGCAGCGTGGCGTCGTACTCCTCGTCGCCGGGCATCGACGCCGTGTAGACGACGAGGTCGCGCGGGTCCAGCCGCTCGCACAGCGCGAGCACGAACGACTCGATCCCGCCCCGGCGGGTGGGGAAGTCGTTGGTGACGACCAGCACCCTCACCGCCGGCTCACTCCCCGGCTCACTCGCCGGCCCGCCGCAGCGCCGCGGGCAGCCCGGCGCGCTGCAGCACGGTCGGGTGGCTGCCGAACCACACCTGGCTCAGCTCCGGCGGGGTCGGGTCGGCCAGCGAGGTCAGCGCCAGCTGCCGCTGCATCCGCACGAACGTCGCGTCGGCGTGCGTGGCCTCGAGCGAGGACCGGTCCGCACGCGCCTCGATCGCGCGGCTGACGGTGTTCTGCAGCGGGCTGACCGCGAAGCCGCCGACGGCCGCGAGCGCGAGGAGGAGGGCGATCGAGGCGGGGTCGGCCACTCCCCCGACCCGGGCCCGTCGCCGCACCGGCCGGCTCTCGGCGACCAGGGCCAGCAGGGCGACGGCGCCGACGCTGCCGAGGGCGCCGAGCCCGGTCCCGAGCAGCACGTCGTCGTGGCGGGCGTGCCCGAGCTCGTGCGCGATCACCACGCGCGCCTCGGCCGGGGAGAGGTCCTTCAGGAGGTTGTCGTAGACGACGACGCGGCGGGTGCTGCCGAAGCCGCTGACGTAGGCGTTCAGGGTCGTCGTACGGCGCGAGGCGTCGGCCACCAGCACGTCGGACACGTGCACGCCCTCGCGGTCCGCCAGGCGCAGCACGGACTCCTTGAACGGGCCGTCCGCCATGGGCGTGAACCGGTTGAACACCGGCTCGACGACCACGGGGTAGAGGAACGACCCGGCCAGCGCGAGCAGGCAGGCCGTCCCGCCCGCCCAGGCGAACCACCAGCGCGGCGAGCGGCGCGCGAAGCCGACCGCGACCAGCAGCACGATCGAGGTGCCGACCCACGACACGAGCAGGCCCTTGGCGACGTCGACGCCCCACGGCGCCCATGCCTGGAGGCTGGTGCCGTAGTCGCGCTCCACGACGTGCGAGCCGATCGCGAACGGCAGCGTGACCAGCCGCTGCAGCGCGACGACGACCGCCGCACCGATCGGCACGGCCAGCCACCAGCGGCGGTGCCGGGTGACGCCGCGGGTCAGCCGTGCCCCGCGGGCGGTGAACGCGAGCCCGAGCAGCACCAGCACCGAGACCAGGTACGACGACCAGCCGAGGCCGCGCTGCCACCAGGAGTAGTGCTCGGCGCGCTCGACCTGCGCCGGGGTGAACAGCGAGGAGACCCGCACCGGCACGAGGTGGCCGCCCGGCACCCACGACCACGGCACCAGCCAGAGGGCGAGCAGCCCGACGGCCGCGAACGACACGAGGACGGTGAGGGCGGCCGGTCGGCGGGCGAGTGCTGGCTGCCCGCGCGTGGTCACGCCGTCAGCCTGCCAGACCGTCCCAGCCGGGCCGCCCGACGGGCGAGGTCACCCGGCCAGGCGCTCCAGCGAGGCCCGCCACGCCCGCGTGAACGCGCGGCGGGTGGTGCCGAGGTCGGCGAACGGCGCGACCGCGCCACCCCCGGCGCCGGGACGCGAGGCGCGGTCCGCGGCGCGGTAGAACGCCACCAGCCGGCGCTCGCCGTAGGTCTCGGCGAGCAGCCGGCAGGCCAGCCACGCGGACTCGTAGGACGCCCCCAGCGCGGTGTTGCGCGGGTCGAACTCGTGCGCCCCCGGCAGGTGCCGCGGCGCGCCGTCGTCGCGGACCCGGCGCAGCACCTGGCTCGCGGCGACCGAGGGCGGCAGTCCCGCGTGCGCGAGCGCGACGTAGTCGGCGAAGCCCTCGAGCAGCCACGTCGGCATCGAGGAGGTCGCCGCGCCGGTGGCGACGTGGGTCGCCTCGTGGCTCATCACGATGCGGGAGCCGTTCGGCCCGAGCGGGTCGAAGACCCGGGGGTTCACGAACACGTGGGTCGGCGCCCCCGCGGTCGAGGTGCCGTCGACAGTCGTGGTCACGGCGGCGATCTCGTCGTACGCCCCGTCCTCGGCGCCCAGCACCCGACCGAGCTCGCGCTGGCCGGACGGGACCTCCACGACGAGCCGCCCGCGCCAGCCGGGGAGCACCCGCCGCACGTCGCGCACCGCGCGGTCGGCGAGCCCGGCGAAGCGGCCCGGACGCTGCCCGGGCGCGGTCAGCACCAGCGCGCGCGGGCCGCGGTCCACCCGCACCCGGCCGAGCAGCCACAGCGGCGTCGCGCCGCCGTGCCCGCCCCGCGCCGTCACGTACGCCGCCCCGCCGCCCGTGCTCGCGACGGTCACCGCGGTCTCCACGCGGGCCTCGCGACGGTCGTAGCCGGCCAGCCGCCAGCGCACCTCCACGTCGGCCACCCACGCACCCGCACCGGCCGACGCAGGCGCCCGCTCGGGAGCCTCGTCGACGTAGCGCAGCGACAGGCCGACGACCCGGAGCCGCCTCACGTTCGACCACAGGGTGCGGAGCTCGCGGCGGGCGTCCGGGTCGCCCGGCGCGGCCAGGTCCACCGCGGCCACCGCGGCCTCCGGGGCCCTCGAGCGCAGGGCCGCCTGCAGCCGGACCAGCAGGGCCGACGCCGCGTCCGCACGAGCCCCCTCCGGGTCCGTCGCGGCGCCCTGGGAGCCGTCGCCGTCACCGGTGGCACTCCCGGCCGCCGAGGGCGCGTCCGGCGGCAGGACGGCCTCCTGGCGGCCGTCACGCAGGGCGACGTACGCCCCGACCGCCACGAGGGCGGACAGCACGAGGCCGGCCACCCACCAGAGGGGGCGGCCGGCCAGGCGAGGTCGGTCAGCCCGGGCGGACCGCACCGGAGTACGGCATCGAGTTCACCGGGGCGGTGGTCACGCCGCTGCCCGGGTTCGCGGCGTGCACGATCATGCCGTTGCCGATGTACATGCCGACGTGGCTGACCGGGCTGTAGTAGAAGACCAGGTCGCCCGGCTGCAGCTCGGACTGGGACACGCGGGCGCCCGAGCCCATCTGCGCGCTCGAGGAGTGCGGCAGGCCGACACCGGCCTGGGCCCACGCCATCATCGTCAGGCCCGAGCAGTCGAAGGCGCTCGGCCCGGCGGCGCCGTAGACGTAGGCGTCGCCGACCTGGGCGAGGGCGTAGGCGACGGCCGCGCCGGCCCGGCCGGAGGCGGGCACGCTGGCCGGGGCGGCAGCGGCGTCCGTGGTCCCCGCGGTCGCGGCGGCCCGCTCGCGGGAGCGGCTGGCCTCGGCGGCGCGGTCCTTGAGGCGGCCCAGCAGGCTCTTCGCAGCGGCGGCCTTGTCGTCGATCTCGGCCTTCTCGACGCCGAGCTGCTTCTTGGTCTCGGCGATCCGGTCGAGCTCGCGACGGGCGGCGGCCTGCTGCATCTCGAGCTGCTTCGCCTGCACGGCGAAGTCGGCCATCATCTGGCTCTGCTGGTCGTTGTACTCCGAGACCGTGGTCAGCTGGTCGAGGAACGAGTCCGGGTCGGCCGACAGCAGCACCTGGGTCGTCGAGGAGAGCGCCTGGCCCTGGTACTGCGCGACGACGGCCGAGGCCACCTGCTCGCGCACGCCGTCGACCTTGGCCTGCTGGCGGTCGAGATCGGCCTGCAGCGCGCTCAGGCGCGTCTGGGCGCGGCTCATCTCGAGCTTGGCGTCGTTGTAGCGCTCCGAGGCCTGCTCGGCCTGGTGGAACAGGGTGTCCACCCGCGTCTGGACGGTGTCGATGTCCGGCTCGGCGAAGGTGGGGGAGGCGACGAGCACCGAGCCGCTGACAGCGGTGAGGCACAGGGTCGCGAGAACACGGGCGTAGCGCTTCCGGCCGTCGGTCACGAGCGGACGGTCTCCTCTTTGTCTCGACGCCTACCGGGTTAGCTGACGGGTGCGGGCGGCAAAGAAACCCTACGCAGGCCCGGCACCGCCGTGCGGCGCTGCTCGGACCGAGCGATTAACCCCAGGAACATGGTTCCCCGGCTCCGGACCCCGGCACCCCCCGGTCGTGGTCTGGACTCAACGTTGGTGCCCGAGCCGACCCGTGTGGTCGCCTTGTGCGGGCACCGATCCTCCAGCCTACGGGTCCCGTCCGGATCGCGGCAAAACTCGCACCGGGACCTGTACGTGTTCTCCGTCACGCCCGGCACGCCCGTCACCCGCGTCACGCCCGGGGACCCCGGCCGCAACTCACGGCGGCCGCGGGACGCGCAGGCTCACGCCGAGGCGACGTCGGGGCCGCTCACCGGGGCGACCATCCGCAGCGGCGGGACCAGCCCGGACCCGGCCAGCACGTCGAGCGCGCGGCGCTCGTCCTCGTCGAAGCCCAGCTCGGGCGGTGGCCCGAGGAGCACCGTGACCACGCAGTCGTGGCAGGCGGCCCCGCGCACCAGGCAGGTGTCGCAGTCGATGTGCAGGCTCATCGGTCCTCCCGGACGCTCTCGGTGACCTCGGTCGGGGTCGAGACACCGACCCTCGCAGCACCCGCCGACAGTTTTCAGGAGCGGGCGAGCAGCCGGCTCAGGGCCATCGCCGCCGGCGGCCCGGGCGCCGTCGCGCAGCACGTCGCGCACGACCGCCTTGTCGCTGGACACGACCACCACCGGGCGGCCGGTCGGCTCGGCCGCGACCAGGTCGCGGATCACGTCGTCGGCGATCACCCCGAGCCGGGCTGAACAGCACCCGTACTCCGCGGGGCTTGTTCACCAGCGGCCGGGCCTCGGTCTCGGCGGCGTCGAAGACCACCGTCACCTCGGCGCCGCTGCGCGCGGCGAGCGGGGCCAGCCCGCCCAGCAGCCGGTCCCGCTGCTGCTCGAGGGACAGCTCCGGGTACGACGTCTTGGTGACGTTGTAGCCGTCCACGATCAGGTGCACCCGGGGCAGCGCGAGCAGCTGGTCGAGCAGCACCGGGTCGTCGGAGGCCAGCGATCCGTGCGC
This sequence comes from uncultured Actinomycetota bacterium, assembly GCA_963781745.1. GTDB lineage: Bacteria > Actinomycetota > Actinomycetes > Propionibacteriales > Nocardioidaceae > Nocardioides_B. Next base: position 59,729 of record CAWAHH010000018.1, read on the forward strand.
GGACGACGTACGGCTCCCGTGCTCGGCGGCGTGCGCCTCGACCCGGTCGGCCGGGGACCCCTCGACCGCGGGGAGCGCGAGCTCGCGCCGCAGCCCCTGCGCGGTGTCCAGCAGCGTGTCGAGCAGCAGCCGGGCCCGCAGCGTCTCGTTGCCGCGGTCGGCCCGCTCGGAGCGACGCAGGCCGGACAGGTCACGCTCGAGCTCCTCGGTGCGGGCCCGGACCCGCCGCAGCTCGGCCTCGTGGGCGGCCGTGGCCGCGCTCGCCGCCGCGGTCAGGTCGTCGACCGCCGCCACCGCCTGCGCGGACGCCTCCTCCGAGGCCCGGGCCCGGGCCCGGGCCTCGCCCAGCCGGTGCCGCAGGTCGGTGTTCTCCGACTTCAGCTCGGCGAGCTGCTCGCGGTGCCGGCGCCGGGCCTCCTTGAGCTCCTCGGTCGCGGCGTCGAGCCGGTGCCGGAGCCGCTCCACCTGCTGGGCCGCCACCCGGTCGGCCGCCCCGGCGCGCTCGGCGTCCGCAGTCCCCGCGGAGGCCGCGACCAGGTCCGACCAGCCGTCCGGCCGCAGCAGGTACGCCACCGCCGCCAGCTCGACCGGGTCGGCCGCGGCGGGGACCACGCCCTGGTCCAGCGCGTGCGCGAGCTCGGGGACCTGGGTGCGCACCTGCACCGCGAGGCGGTCGCGGAAGGTCTCGTCGGACGCGACCACCCCGGCGATCTGGTTCGCGGCGAGCCGGGCGCGCCGCTGCGGCGCGAAGGTCGCGACCCGCTTGAGCGCCGCGGGCAGCTGCTCGACCGGGAGCCGGCCGAGCGCGTCGGCGGCCAGCGCGACGACCCGCACCCGGACCGGCTCCGAGAGCGGCACCACGGGCTCGGGCGCCGCGGCGACCTGCGGGGGCGAGGGCACCGCCTCGTCCTCGCCGGGGTCGTCGGGCGCGCGCGCCTCGGCCTGGCTCACGGGGTCGACGCGTCCGCTTCCGCGCGCGAGACGAGCTCGACGGCGTCCGAGCGCCCGCACCAGCGGCAGGTCACCGCGGCGACCTCCTCGTGGTCGGTGGTGGCGTCCTCGACGCGGTGGTCGCCGGCCAGGTCGAAGTGCCAGAACTCCGTCGTACGCGCGGGTCCGGACGACGTCGAAGCGGGTGAGGTTGCCGCAACCGCCGCAGCGCCAGCGGGTGGTCGCGTCGGGGAGCGCAGCAGCCACGTCGTCGTACCTCCGCCTCGTCGTGAGCCCTCGCGGGCCGTGCTCGGGGCCCGACCCGGGCTGCAGTCCAGGGTATGCCGCGTGGCGATCCGGTTTGGTCGGTGGCCACATCTAGCGTCACTGTCATGACCAGCCACGGCGGCCTCGCGACGGGCTGGTCCCGCCGCGCGCGGTGGGAGTCGCAGCGCAGCTTCGACGAGCTCGGCCGTCCGCTGCGCGACGTGACGTTCTGCGTCGTCGACCTGGAGACGACCGGCGGCTCGGCCAAGGGCGGCTCGATGATCACCGAGATCGGCGCGGTCAAGGTGCGCGGCGGCGAGGTGCTCGGCGAGTTCCAGACGCTGGTCAACCCGCACCAGGCCATCCCGGCCGTTCATCGCGGTGCTGACCGGCATCACCGACGCGATGGTCGCCGTCGCTCCCCCGATCGAGCAGGTGCTCCCCCAGTTCCTCGAGTTCGCCCGCGGGTGCGTGCTGGTCGCCCACAACGCGCCGTTCGACGTCGGGTTCCTCCAGCACTTCGCGGCCCGGCAGGGCCGGCCGTGGCCGCGCTTCGAGGTGCTCGACACCGCCAAGCTGGCCCGCCGCGTGGTCACCCGCGACGAGACGCCCAACTGCAAGCTCAGCTCGCTCGCGGTGCTCTTCGGCGCCGACCACGACGCCCAACCACCGGGCCCTGTCCGACGCCCGCGCCACCGTCGACGTGCTGCACGGCCTGATCGGCCCGGCTCGGCAACCTCGGCGTGCACACGCTCGAGGAGCTGCAGACCTTCTCGTCGCGGGTGACCTCGGCCCAGCGCCGCAAGCGCCACCTCGCCGAGCAGCTCCCGCACGCGCCCGGGCGTCTACCTCTTCCGCGACGACCGCGGCCGGGTGCTCTACGTCGGCACGTCCAAGGACCTCCGCACCCGGGTGCGCACCTACTTCACCGCCTCGGAGACCCGCAGCCGGATGGGCGAGATGGTCGGGCTGGCCGCCGACTGTCGAGGGCATCGTGTGCGCCACCCCGCTCGAGGCGGAGGTCCGCGAGCTGCGGCTGATCGCGCGAGCACAAGCCGAAGCTACAACCGCCGCTCCCGCTTCCCCGAGCGGGTGCACTGGATCAAGCTCACCCGCGAGCCGTGGCCGCGGCTGTCGCTGGTCCGCGAGGTGGGCGACGACGGTGCCGACTACATCGGCCCCTACACCTCCAGGCGGACCGCCGAGCGCTCGGTCGCGGCCCTGCACGAGGCGTTCCCGATCCGGCAGTGCGGCGGCCGGATGCCCAAGCGCCCGGCGCTCAGCGCCTGCGTGCTCGCCGAGATGGGCAAGTGCCTGTCCCCCTGCAACGGCAGCGTCTCCCCCGAGGCGTACGCCGCCGTGGTGGACCAGCTCCGGCAGTCCCTGCTCGCCCGCCCCGACACCGTCGTCGCGTCGGTGTCGCGCCGGATGGTGGCCCTCGCCTCGGCCAGCCGCTTCGAGGACGCCGGCACCTGGCGCGACCGGCTCGCCGCCTTCCTGCGCGGCGCCGCGCGCACCCAGCGCCTGCGCGCGCTGACCCGCTGCACCGAGCTCGTCGCCGCCCGGCGCGAGGCGACCGGCTGGGCGGTCCACGTGGTCCGCCACGGGCGCCTGGTCGCGGCCGGGGTGATCCCCTCGGGCGAGCACGCCGGGGAGTGGGTGCGCCGGCTGCGGGCCTCGGCCGACACCGTCGTGCCCGGCCCCGGTCCGCTGCCCGCCACCACCGCGGAGGAGACCGAGAAGATCCTGCGCTGGCTCGAGTCCGACGGGGTCCGCCTCGTGCACGTCGACGGCGAGTGGAGCTGTCCGGTCGGGGGCGCCACCAAGCACCTGCGCCTGCACGACGCCGTGGAGCAGTCCCGGACCTCCCTGGTGCCCTTCGACGACCGCCGCTCGGTGACCACCGTGCACCGCCCGGTCCGGTGAGGCCGACCCGCTAGCGTGTCCGCATGATCACCGCCATCGTCTTCGTCAAGGCCGACGTCGCCCGCATCCCCGAGGTCGCCGAGCAGATCGCGGCGCTCGAGGGCGTCAGCGAGGTCTACTCCGTCACCGGGCAGATCGACCTGATCGCGCTCGTCCGGGTGCGCCAGCACGAGGACGTCGCCGCGGTCGTCGCCGACCAGCTCAACAAGGTGCCCGGCGTCACCGCGACCGAGACGCACATCGCGTTCCGCGCCTACTCCCGCCACGACCTCGAGTCGGCCTTCTCCCTCGGGCTCGACTGACGCCTCGGTCGGAGGCGGCACCCGGCCCGAGGTGACCGGCTGACGGGACCGGCTGACGGGACCGGCTGACGGGACCGGCTGGCGGGACCGGCTGACGGGACCGGCTGGCGGGACCGGCTGACGGGACCGGGCTCAGTCGCCGGACGGGCCGGCCGACCAGGGCACGACCCGCTGGGCCAGCGCCTCGTCGGCCAGTGCCGCGCGCAGCGGTGCGACCTGCCCGGGGGCGACCACGACGCGCACGGTCGCGTCGCTGCGCAGCACCGCCCGCACGGTCGGCGCCGCGCTGTCGGCGTCGGTGCGCCGCACGCGCATGAGGTCCAGCCGCTCCCCCACCGAGCCGCTGCTGGTGGCGAAGACGGCGTGGTACCACGCGTCGAGGTAGAACACCTGGGCGCCGCGGTGGTCCCCGAGCGCGACGTAGTCGCTGGCGGCGACCGTCGCCGCGGTCTGGCCGTGCATCGCCCGGACGAGGCCGTCCGCCATCGCGGCCAGCGACCGGTCGTCGCCCACGCTGGCGGTCCCGCCCGGCTGGGCCCGGGGGCCGACGTGGGCGAACGGGAACAGCGCGAAGGCCTGGGTGGCCAGCAGCACCGCCGCCACCCCGGGGACGAACGAGGGCAGCCCGCGCCAGGTGGCGGGCAGCCGGGCGGCCAGCAGCACGCCAACGACGGCCGGCACCCAGCCGGCGAGGACCAGCTCGATGCCGATGAGGTACTTCAGGAAGAAGTAGGCGGTCGTGCCGATCAGCGACAGCTGCGCCGCGAGCATCAGCCCCGCGGTCACCGCCGCGACGAGCGGCACCACCACGAGCAGGCGCACCCGGCGGGCCAGCAGGTCGTCGAGGGCGCGGGTGTCCCCGGTGTCCCTGGTGTCCACGGTGTCGACGGTGTCGACGGGGCCCACGGTGCCGTCGGTGGCCTCGCGGCCCGGGGGTACGAGCCACGACCGGAAGGTCAGGCAGGCGTAGACCGCGGTCACCAGCAGGGCGAACGTCGGCACCGCCGACGTACCCGTCAGGCCGCCGGTGGCGGTGAGCAGGAAGCGGATGCTGGCCAGCCCGGTCAGCGCGGCGTAGACCTTCGCCAGGGCGGCGACCGCCAGGACCAGCAGGACCAGCGCCGCGGCCCACCGCCAGCGGGCACCCGCCCGCAGTCGTGGCCGCCGCGCCTGCACGACGAAGGTCAGCAGCGCGGGGGCGGCCACCAGCAACAGCGGCGCCCAGGTCTGGCTGACCGCGAGCAGCAGGCCCACGACGGCCAGGCACCGCACTGGCGACCAGGGCCGGCGCGGGTCCACCGAGAGGAGCGTGGCGGTCGCGGCCGCGACCGTGCCCAGCCAGAAGACGCCGAACCCGTCATAGAAGACGTTCTGCCCCGGCGACCACAGGAACGCCATGCCGGTGAGCGTCACCACCGCGGCGCAGATCCACGGCCGGTCCTCCAGGCGCGGCAGGCTGGCGATCGCGGACACCAGCACGAGCAGCCCGAGGGCGATGACGACGGCGACGCTGTGGGTGTAGAGCGCCAGGGCGGACGGGCCGACCCGGCTGCCGGGCTCGAGGAGCTCCGCGACGCTGGCGGCCGTGCTGTGGAAGCCGGCCGGGTAGCCCGTGAAGCCCCAGCGCCCGCCATCGGGGGCGGGCGGCAGCGCGGCGAGCACGGCGCCGTGGGCCCGCATCGTGGAGAAGATCTGGAAGTGCGCGACGTTGTCGATACCCGGCAGCAGCGCGGCCAGGGCCTCGCGCGGACCGGAGGCGAACGCCCAGCCGCGGACCGCCACTGCGGCGGCCACCGGCGCCAGCGGCAGCAGCACGTCGACGGGGCGTGGCCGGGGCAGCAGCGCCCGGGCACGGGCGCGCGGGTCGGCGGCGGAGAGGACCACGAGCAGCGCGACGGCCACGCCGGCGGCCACCACGACCGCACCGTGGTCGAGGGGCACCGGCCAGCGCACCCACCACAGGAACGGCGACCAGCCCAGCACCAGGGCGCCGTTGAGCGCGATCCGGAGGGGGTACCTCCTCGCCGTCGGCACCAGCACGACGACCGCGAGGGCCAGTGCGAGCACCACAGCGCCCGGCAGCACCCCCGACGCGAGCAGCGCGTACGTCGCCGCCGCCCCGGTGGCGGCCACAGCAGCACCTCGCACGAGCGACCGGCGCACCGGCAGGTCCGCCGGCCGCGCCACGGACCCGGGCCGGGTCGGCGGCGTGTCGAGGACGCCGGCGCGTTCGGTCACCGGATCAGGCTACGTACCGCCGGCGTCGCGCGCGGGCGGTTTGGCCCATTTCACAGCGCTCGGGTGACCGCCACCCAGCGCTCGAGGACGGCCGCGGCCGCCCCGGAGTCGACGGCCCCGCGGGCCCGCTCGACCCCCGCGGCCAGCCGGTCGTCCAGGGAGCCCTCGGCCGCCTCGTGGACGGCGAGGGCAGCGCCCGCGTTGAGCAGCACCGCGTCGCGTACCGGCCCCGGGTCGCCGGCCACCAGCCGGCGTACCACCTCGGCGTTGCGGACGGCGTCGCCTCCACGCAGGCCCTCGGCCGTGCCGCCTCCGAGACCGAACCGGTCCGGGTCGACCACCGCCTCCTCGACCCCGCCGCCGGTCACCGCCCACACCCGCGAGGTGGTCGTGGTGGTGAGCTCGTCGAGGCCGTCGTCGCCGCGGAACACCCACGCGTCCACGCCGCGCCGGGCGAACACGCCCGCCATCAGCGGCGCCATCCGGGCGTCGGCGCAGCCGATCGCCTGGGCCTCGGGGCGGGCCGGGTGCGCCAGCGGGCCGAGGACGTTGAAGGTGGTGCTCACCCCGAGCTCGCGGCGCGGGACCGCGGCGTGCCGCAGCGCCGGGTGGAACGCCGCCGCGAAGCAGAACGTGATGCCGGCCTCCTCGCCCACCCGCGCGACCGAGGCCGAGGGCAGGTCGAGCCGGATCCCGAGCTGCTCGAGGACGTCGGCGGACCCGGCCTGGGAGGAGGCCGAGCGGTTGCCGTGCTTGACCACGGGCGCACCGGCACCGGCGGCCACGATCGCGGCCATCGTGGAGATGTTCACCGACATCGAGCGGTCGCCGCCGGTGCCGACCACGTCGAGCACGCGGCCGGTGACCACGAGCGGGGTGGCGCGCTCGTACATCGCGGCGACGAGGCCCTCGAGCTCCTCGATGGTCTCGCCCTTGGCCCGCAGCGCCACCGCGAAGCCGGCGATCTGGGCCGGGGTCGCCTCGCCGGCGAGGATCTCCCCCATCGCCCACGCGGCCTGGCCGGCGTCGAGGTCGCGTCGGGCGACCAGGGCGGTGAGGACCTCGGGCCAGGAGCGCTGCTCGGTCATCCTCGCGTCAGCGGGTGGCGGGGACCCGCGCGGTGAGCAGCCGGACGACCGTCTCGGCGAGCAGCAGCGGGTCGAGCGGGTGGGGGACGGCGGCGTCGGCGCGCGACCAGGTCGCCAGCCAGGCGTCCTGCGGGCGCCCGGTCAGCACCAGCAGCGGCGGGCACTGGTAGATCTCGTCCTTCATCTGCTTCGAGATGCCCATCCCGCCCGCGGGGGTGGCCTCGCCGTCGAGGATCGCCAGGGCGATCCGGCCGGAGTCCATCTGCTGGAGCACGACCGGCTCGGTCGCCACCTCGACGTACTCCGCGTCCGGCAGGTCGGGGTGCGGGCGGCGGCCCAGCGCGAGGATCACCTGGGCGCGGGTGTCCGGGTCGTCGCTGTAGACGAGGATCTTCAGCGGCGCGGCGGCGGAGTCGTTCGTCACGCCGCGCACTCTACCGGCCGTCGGGGGTGGTACGGCGCAGAGCCTGCGCCTCGAGCCGGTCCAGCCGCCGGTCCTCGCGGACCGCCTCGCGCATCGACGAGCGCACCCACTGGGTGAACAGCACGGCGACGAACACGACCGCCACCAGGTCGCCGGCGCCCCACAGGATCCCGCCTGCGAGGTGCTGGTCGGCGGCGGCGTCGGGCAGCCAGGGCAGCGGCAGCGCGGCGTACCACGACCCCCCGATGAGCTCCTCCTGTCCCATGATCGTGACGCCGAGGAAGGCGTGGAACGGCAGCGTGAGCACCAGCAGCAGCAGGCGGAACGGGAAGGCCACCCGCCCCGGCACCGGGTCGACGCCCACCAGCGGCCAGAAGAACAGGCTGCCGACCAGCACGAGGTGGACGTGCATCATCTCGTGGACGTACGTCGACCGCAGGGACGCGTCGTACCAGCCGGTGAAGTAGAGCGCCCAGGGGCTGACCACGAACAGCAGGAACGTCAACGGCGCGAACGACAGCACCGCCGCGAGCCGCGAGTGCAGAAGCCGCACCAGCCACCCGCGCGGGCGGCTCGGCAGGGTGCGCAGCATCAGCGTCACGGGCGCGCCGAGCGCGAGGAACAGCGGCACCATCATCGTCAGCAGCATGTGCTGGACCATGTGCACCGAGAGCAGCGCGGTGTCGTAGGTGCCGAGCCCCGAGGACGTCGCGAAGAACAGCCCGCCGAGGCCTGCGACCACGAAGCTCACCGTCCGTCCCAGCGGCCACCGGTCGCCGCGCGCCCGCAGCGTCCGCACGCCGATCAGGTAGGCGCCCGCGAGCCAGACGGTGAGCACCGTCAGCACCGGGTCGAGCTCCCAGGCGGTGAACACCCGGGAGAGCGTGAAGGGCGGGAGCCCGGCCAGGGAGCCGGGGTCGAGACAGCGGGACCACAGTGCCAGCCTAGGTACCCGCCCCGGCCCGGGTGCGGGTGGGACGCAGGGTCGAGAGGGAACACGCGGTCCGGGTCGGGAACGCCGTCCGAAACGCAGGGGGGCGGGGTGCCAGGACGGGGGTCAGCAGACATAATGAGCCCGTGGCGACAACAGCAACCGCGATTCCCGCCTCCCGACTGCACGGGCACCACGACCGACCCAGCATGGTCAGCGTGGGCACGATCGTGTGGCTGTCCAGCGAGCTGATGTTCTTCGCCGCCCTGTTCGCGAGCTACTTCACGATCCGCGCGGTCTCGCCGGAGCTGTGGGCGCAGCAGACAGAGAAGCTCAACGTCCCGTTCTCGTCGATCAACACCACGGTGCTGGTGCTGTCGTCGCTGACCTGCCAGCTCGGCGTGTTCGCCGCGGAGCGCGGCCAGGTCGGCCGCACCGGCGGGCTGTCTGAAGATGTCGGGATGGGGCCTGCGCGAGTGGTTCATCCTCACCTACGTCATGGGCGCGTTCTTCATCGGCGGCCAGGCGCTGGAGTACACCGAGCTCATCCACGAGGGCGTCACCATCGCCGCACGACGCGTACGGCTCGATGTTCTACCTCACGACCGGCTTCCACGGCCTGCACGTCACGGGCGGGCTGATCGCCTTCCTGCTGGTGCTGGGCCGCACCTACCTGGCTCGCAAGTTCACCCACGAGCAGGCGGTCAGCGCGATCGTCGTGTCGTACTACTGGCACTTCGTCGACGTCGTCTGGATCGGCCTGTTCGCCACGATCTATCTCATCCAGTGACCCATCCGACGGCCGTCGGACGCCGAACTCCGAGTAGACAAGACCAGAGGACCCCCCCGTGCGACTGATCTCCGCTCGCCTCTCGACCAAACGCCGCAGCCCGCTCGCCGGGCTCGTCGTGCTGCTCCTGGGCCTGCTGCTGACCGGCGGCGCTCTACTCGGTCGTGTCTCCGGCGTCCGCGGACACCGAGGCAGGCCGACCAGTCGACGGTCGTCGCAGGGCCGGGCGCTCTTCCTGGTCGGGTGCGCGTCGTGCCACGGCGGAACGGCGAGGGCATCGTCACCAAGCGCGGCACCCAGTACGGTCCCCCGCTCGCCGGCGTCGGCGCTGCGGCGGTCGACTTCCAGGTCGGCACCGGCCGGATGCCGATGGCCCGCCCGGGCGTGCAGGCCCCCGCAAGAAGGTCGTCTACACCCCCGAGGAGATCACCGCCGCTCGCGGCGTACGTCGCCTCCCTCGGCCCCGGCCCGGCCGTCCCGGACCGAGGAGCCTACGAACCGCTGGCCATCCCCGAGGACGAGCGCAACGAGTCGGTCGTGCGCGGCGGCCAGTTCTTCCGCACCAACTGCACCGCCTGCCACAACTTCGCCGGCTCCGGCGGCGCGCTGCCCGGCGGCAAGTACGCCCCCTCGCTCATGGGCGTCACCCCCAAGCACATCTACGAGGCCATGCTCACCGGTCCGCAGCAGATGCCGGTCTTCTCCGACGGCGTCCTCAAGCCCGAGGAGAAGCGCGACATCATCGCCTACCTCAAGAGCATCGAGGAGGCGCCCAACTACGGCGGGACCAGCCTCGGGTCGCTCGGCCCGGTCAGCGAGGGTCTGTCCGCCTGGCTGGTCGGCATCGGCGCCTGCGTCGGCTTCGCCGTGTGGATCGCCTCCCACTCGACCCGCTCGAAGAAGGGAGTCAAGGCGTGACTCCACGGACGTGAGCACCGGTCCCGGGTCCGACCCGGGCGCCGACCGGGACCACCACACCCGCACGGACGCCGAGCTCGCCGAGATCGAGCACGGCGGCGAGCCGATCCCCGACCCCGGCCTGCCCGAGCCACCAGCCGCGCCCGACCGACGTCGACGACGCACGCGGCGAAGCGCGCGGAGCGGCAGATCGCGACCCTGTTCGGCCTGTCCAGCGTGTTCGCGATCCTGTTCGTGGTCGCCTACTTCGCCTTCTCCGATCGGCGACGACCCCGACCTCATCGTCGGGTACGGCGCCTCCAACGTCGCCCTCGGGCGTGACCCTGGGCATGGCGCTGCTGTTCATCGGCGTCGGCGCCATCCAGTGGGCCCGCAAGCTGATGAGCGACGTCGAGATCGTCGAGATGCGGCACCCCGCCGCCTCCACCGACGAGGACCGCGAGGCGGCCGATCGGGCCCTCAACGCCGGCGTCGCCGACTCGGGCATCGCCCGCCGCCCGCTGATCCGCAACTCGCTGCTCGGCGCGCTGGCGCGCTCGGCCTGCCGGCGATCGTCGCGCTGCGCGACCTCGGCCCGCTGCCCGGCGACGGTGCTCGCGCGCACGGTGTGGAACAAGGGCATGCGGCGTCGTCAACGACGTCTCCGGCACCCCGATCCGGCCCGAGGAGGTCGAGATCGGCCAGCTCGTCAACGGCGAGCCGGCGATCTTCTTCGAGACCGACGAGGAGGGCGAGCCGCTCTTCGAGGGCGTCGAGCTCCAGCAGGCGAAGGCCAAGGCGGCCGTCATCATCGTCCGGATGCGTCCCGAGGACATCACCGCCGGCCAAGGGCCGCGAGAACTGGGGCCGTCGACGGCATCTTGTGCTTCTCCAAGATCTGCACCCACGTCGGGTGCCCGATCTCGCTGTGGGAGCAGCAGACGCACCACCTGCTGTGCCCCTGCCACCAGTCGACCTTCGACCTCGGCGACAACGGCGAGGTGATCTTCGGTCCGGCCGCCCGGGCCCTCCCGCAGCTCCCGCTTATGCTGGACGAGGAGGGCTACCTCGTGGCCCAGAGCGACTTCGACGAGCCGGTCGGCCCCAGCTACTGGGAACGTGGGTGACCAAGATGAGCACACGCGACCACCAACGGCGACGACGGCGGCCAAGCGCGACGAAGGCCGAACCCGGTCGCGGGCGTCGCCACCTGGGCCGACGACCGCACCGGGCTCGCCGGCGCTGGCGAAGAAGCAGGTCCGCAAGGTCTTCCCGGACCACTGGTCGTTCATGCTCGGCGAGATCGCGCTGTGGAGCTTCGTCGTCCTGCTCCTCACCGGCACCTTCTTGACCCTGTGGTTCAAGCCGAGCATGGCCGAGGTCGTCTACAACGGCTCCTACGACCAGCTGCGCGGGCTGCACATGTCGGAGGCCTACGCCTCGACGCTGGACATCTCCTTCGACGTCCGCGGTGGTCTGCTGATGCGGCAGATGCACCACTGGTCCGCGATGCTCTTCATCGCCGCGATGCTCGTGCACATGATGCGCGTCTTCTTCACCGGCGCCTTCCGCAAGCCGCGCGAGCTCAACTGGGTCATCGGCTGCGCTGCTGCTGCTGCTCGGCACGCTCGAGGGCTTCACCGGCTACTCGCTGCCCGACGACCTGCTCTCCGGCACCGGCCTGCGGGCCGCGGACGGCTTCATGAAGTCGATCCCGGTCGTCGGCACCTACGCTGTCGTTCTTCCTCTTCGGCGGCGAGTTCCCCGGCGACGCGATCATCTCGCGGCTCTACATCGTGCACGTGCTGCTGATCCCGGGCATGCTGCTGGCGCTGATCGGCGCGCACATGCTGCTGCTGGTCTTCCACAAGCACACCCAGTGGCCCGGCCCCGGCCGCACCAACGACAACGTCGTCGGCTACCCGCTGATGCCCGTGTACGCCGCCAAGGCCGGCGGCTTCTTCTTCATCGTCTTCGGCCTCACCGCGCTGATGGGCGGGCTGCTGGCCATCAACCCGGTCTGGCGCTTCGGCCCCTACGACCCGTCCCAGGTGACCGCCGGCTCCCAGCCCGACTGGTACATGGGCTGGCCCGACGGCGCCCTGCGGATCATGCCCGGCTGGGAGACCGAGCTCTTCGGCTTCACGCTGAGCTGGAACGTCTTGCTCCCGATCATCGTGCTGCCCGGGCGTGATGTTCACGATCCTGCTGCTGCTGCCGTTCCTCGAGGCGTGGATCACCGGCGACAAGCGCGAGCACCACCTGCTCCAGCGTCCGCGCAACGCGCCGAACCGCACCGCGCTCATGGTCTCGCTGATGACCTTCTACGGCCTGCTCTGGGCCGCCGGCGGCAACGACATCCTCGCGATCATCTTCAACCTGAACCTGAACGACATCACCTACTTCATGCGGGTGATGGTGTTCGTCGGGCCGCGTGATCGCCTTCATCATCACCCGGCGCTGGTGCATCTCGCTCCAGCGCGCCGACGAGGCCCGGCTGCTGCACGGCTACGAGACCGGCGTGATCATGCGCTCCCCCGAGGGCGCCTACGCCGAGAAGCACCTGCCGATCTCGGCGGACGAGGCCTACACCCTCACCGCCCGCGACCGCGACCCGCTCGCGCCGGTGCCCACGGCCGAGTCCGACGAGAACGGCGTCGCCGCAGCGCAAGGCGCGCCTGAACCGGCTGCGCGCGCGGCTCTCGCACTTCTGGTTCGCGCACAACATCCAGAAGCCGACCCCGGACGAGCTCGAGGAGGCCCGCCACCACGCCGAGCACGAGCTGGCGATCGCGAGGACGGTCACCAGCACCTCACGGCGGCGACTACAGCGGCGACTACGAGCTCGACGGCCAGGCGGCCGACGGCCACCAGTTCGACGGCCGCCACGGCATCGAGGGCGACGAGCTCCGCAAGCACTGAGCCGCCCGGCCCGACGACGAGGGCCCCGCACCGGTCGGTGCGGGGCCCTCGTCGTCGTGGGCGGTGCGCGTGGTGTGCCCTGGCGTCAGGGCCGGACGGCGCTGCGGTCCGGCGACGTCCGGGACACCGGTCGCGCCGCCTCGGCGGAGGTCCTCAGCGCGGCCCGGGTGGCGCGCACCGCGTCGACGAGCAGCCAGAGCACCAGCAGGTTGCGCGCGGCGAGCACCGCGACCGCGGGGACGCTCGCCCCGTCGTGCTCGACCAGGGAGAGGTAGCACCAGGGGTAGACCGCGTGCGTGAGCGCCATCGCGACCAGCAGCACCACCACCCAGCGCACCAGCCGCCGGTAGGACGCGTCCAGGACGAGCAGCCCGGCCGCGGCGGCCGGCAGCAGCCACAGGAAGTACTGCGGGCTCGAGCACCTTGCCGACCGCCATGAAGGCGGTCACGACGGCGAGGGAGAACCAGACGACGACGTCCATCGTGATCGGCCGCGGCGCGCGCAGCGCCGTGGCGACCCCCACCGCGACCGCCACGAGCAGCAGCGCAGTGGCGACGCTCGAGGCCAGCAGGGCGGCGTGGGTGCCGGGCCCAGCGACCTCGTAGGCCTTGTACGGCGAGTAGAAGAGCCGCCACGACGACGGGTGCAGGGCCCAGCCGACCATGGCCGGGGTGGCCGCCACCGACTCGAGCTGCAGGCCGCGGTCGGCCTGGTAGCCGAGCGGGCTCAGCAGCCGTCCCCAGCCGCCCAGCAGCACGGTCAGGCCGGCTGCGACGGCCCCCACCGAGGCGATCACCCCGAGCGGACGCGGCGCGGTGCCGGGAGCGGGCCACGACGGCGCCGAGGAGCAGCACCGGCCAGAGCTTGACGGCCGTCGCGACCGCCGCCGCGGCGGCCGCCCGGCGGGGCCGCTCGACGGCGAGCAGGATGGTGGCGCCCACCAGGACGCCGGGGACCAGGTCGAGCCGGGCCAGCCCGACCGCTCCTGAGCGCCGGCATCCCGAGCAGCCAGACCCAGAAGGCGGTGTCACGGCGGGGACGCCGGGGCGAGCGCAGCAGGAGCGCGGTGAAGGCGGCGTCGACAGCGAGCACGCACGCGACGAGCACGAAGCCGAACGGGCCGGGCAGCCCGAAGGGCATCGCCAGCACCCACGGGATCCCGACCACGAGGACCGCCGGCAGCGGGTACTCCGGCAGCGTGTGCGCCCAGCCGAGGTCGGAGAGGTCGCGCAGGCTGTGCGAGAAGTAGACGACGTCGCCGACCACGCGGCTCTCGCCGCCCAGGAGCAGGGCGAGCAGCAGCAGCCGGGTGAGCAGCCAGGCGGCGCCGCGGGCGCGTGCGCTCACGCGGGGTCCCCGACGCGGCGCGAGCGCAGCGAGTGGCGTGGTGGGGTGCTCATGCGGGGTCCCCGACGCGGCGCGAGCGCAGCGAGCGGCGTGGCATGCGGCAGCGGACGGCGAGCGAGTGCGCAGTGGGGTGCGGGGGTCAGCAGCACTCCCCCATGATGAGGGAAGTAAAGGACACCCGTCCCGAAAAGCCGCACACCCGGCCGCGAGGCCGGGATACGGGCAATCCGCGGTGCGTGGTGCTGCGCAGCGGCTCAGCCGAGCGCGGACCCCTGCTTGTAGTCGGCGAACGACGCGTTCCAGTCGCCGTACCCGTTGTCGAGGGTCATCTGCCGGTCGGTGCCGGTGTACTCGACGACGTCGCCGCGCTTGGTGATGTTGTAGAGCCAGGCGGCGTTGGCGGTGCTCATGCCGGTGCAGCCGTGGCTGACGTTGGCGTAGCCCTGCGAGCCGACCGACCAGGGCGCGGCGTGCAGGAACTCGCCGGAGTAGGTGACCCGCATGGCGTACTCGACGTCGTCGATGTCGTAGGCTCCGGGTCGCTCTGCGGCGATGCCGACGGTCTCGGAGTTCATCCGCTTCTGCCGGAACTTCTCGATGATCACCTTGGTGCCCGAGCGGGTGGTGAAGCCGGGCTTGCCGGTCGGTGATCGGGATGCGTGCGCAGCAGCTTGCCGTTGATGAACACCTTCATCTGGTGGCGCTGCGACGTTGACCCTGCTGACCACGGCGTCGCCGACGTGGAAGCGTCGAGGTGCGGCTCAGCTGGCCGTAGATGCCCTTGCCGGCCGGGATGCTGTTGATGTCGGCGTTGACGGTGACGTCGGTGCCGGGCTTCCAGTAGTGCACCGGGCGCCAGTGCACCTCGTTGTCGCTGATCCAGTGCCAGGCACCCTGCTGCCGGGACGGTCTGGACCGTGAGGTGCTTCTCGATCGCGGCCTTGTCGGTGACCGCGCACGTCGAAGCTGCACGATCACCGGCATGCCGACCCCGACGGTCTCGCCGTCCAGCGGGGCGAAGCTCGGGTAGGTCTGCTGGTCCAGCGTGAGCGCCTCGGTGCGGAAGGCCGGCCGCTCGCGCGGTCGTCGAGGCCGTCGGCGTCGACGGCCGACGGCGCGCACGCGGTAGCGCGTGCCGGGCTCGAGCCGCTGCGTCGGCGGTCCAGGCGGTCTTGTCCTCGGCCAGCGTGCCCGCGAGCGGCTTCCGGCCTTGCCGAAGGTGACGCCGACGCGACTCGAATGTGCCGTCCGTGGGCGGTCGACCTCGACCAGGCTGGTCGACCGGCACCGCGCCGGGGCCGGGCAGGTTGGTGGTCACCGTCGCCGCCGGCTCGGCGGGGGCCGAGGGCGCTCGACGGCGAGGAGCGGGCTGCTCGAGCCCGACCGGCGCGGGGCGGTCGCCGGCGGCCTCGTGCAGCCGGCCTGCGCAGCGCGGCCGGCCAGGGCGACCGCGTGAGCGAGCGGCGGCCAGGACGTCGCGTGCCGCGGTGCGCGAGCGGGCCGACGCCGCGTGAACGATGCGGACATGGGTTCCCCTCGAAAGACGACGCAAGCGGTGCCAGCCTAACAAGCCGAGGCGACAGGTCCCGTCTCGCGGACGGTGGGCCCGATCACGTTCCCGTCACGGGATCTGGGACAGCCGGAGCGACATACCGGTTCAACCAGGGCATTCGCGGTCACGTCCCGGACGTCGGGACACTGCTCAGTGCGCGTGCTCCCCGCACGTAGTACTCGTAGATCCAGCCGCACAGCGCCAGCGCGCCGAGCCCGAAGCCGATGATGACCAGCCACCAGGCGGCCATCGCGGCGCCGAAGACGATCAGCCGCCAGGGTGGCGGCCGCACCACAGCGGCCACCAGCTGTACGGCGGGAAGAACCCGAGCTCGCCGGCGCCGTCGGCGATCTCGGCGTCCTGCCGGTCCTCGGGCCGCGGCTCCATCCGCGAGGCGTGGAAGCCGAGGTAGAAGGTCACCAGCAGCGTCAGCAGGGACGTCATCGTCAGCGCGGACGTGCCGGTCGGGTCGCCGGTGATGAACCAGTAGGCCGGCGCCACCAGCACGAAGAAGACCGTGCAGATCCCGAAGATCCAGGCCTCGGCCTTCATCGGTCGGTCTCGCTCTCGTCGATCGGGTTGCCCATCTGCTCCTCGAGGTGCTCGCGCGACCGGCGACCGACGGCGCGTCGACCAGGTCGCTCCTCGCCCAGCGCGTCGTTCTCGGCCATCTCCAGCGCGGCGACCTCGGGGTGGTGCAGGTCGAAGGCCGGCGACTCCGAGCGGATCCGCGGGATCGAGACGAAGTTGTGCCGCGGCGGCGGGCGACGAGGTCGCCCACTCCAGCGAGCGGCCCCAGCCCCACGGGTCGTCGATGCTCGACCAGCGGGCGCGCGAGCCGACTTGTAGACGTTGAGCAGGAACGGCAGCGTCGAGGCGCCGAGCAGGAACGCGCCGATCGTGGAGACCTGGTTGAGCGTGGTGAACCCGTCGGTGGGCAGGTAGTCGGCGTAGCGGCGCGGCATGCCCTCGACGCCCAGCCAGTGCTGGACCAGGAAGGTGGTGTGGAAGCCGACGAACAGCAGCCAGAAGTGCACCTTGCCGAGCCGCTCGTCGAGCATCCGGCCGGTCATCTTCGGCCACCAGAAGTAGAACCCGGCGAACATCGCGAACACCACGGTGCCGAAGACGACGTAGTGGAAGTGCGCGACCACGAAGTAGGAGTCCGACACGTGGAAGTCCAGCGGCGGGCTGGCCAGGATGACGCCGGTGAGGCCACCGAAGAGGAACGTGGTGAGGAAGCCGACCGACCACAGCATCGGGGTGTCGAAGGACAGAGATCCGCCCCACATCGTGCCGATCCAGTTGAAGAACTTCACCCCGGTGGGTACGGCGATCAGGAAGGTCATGCCGGAGAAGAACGGCAGGTCGACCGCGCCGGTGACGAACATGTGGTGCGCCCACACCGCCACCGAGAGGACCGCGATGCTGACCGTGGCGGCGACCAGGCCGACGTAGCCGAAGACCGGCTTGCGGCTGAACACCGGCAGGATCTCGGTGATGATGCCGAAGAACGGCAGCGCGATGATGTAGACCTCGGGATGCCCGAAGAACCAGAACAGGTGCTGCCACAGGATCGGGCCGCCGTTGGCGGCGTCGAAGACGTGCGCGCCGAGCAGCGCGGTCGGCCTCGAGCGAGAGCAGCGCACCGGCCAGGATCGGGAACGCGATCAGCACCAGCAGGCTGGTGACCAGCGTGTTCCAGACGAAGATCGGCATCCGGAACATCGTCATGCCGGGCGCGCGCATGCAGATGATCGTGGTGATGAAGTTGACCGCGCCGAGGATCGTGCCGAGGCCGGCCATCCACAGGCCCATGATCCAGAGGTCGCCGCCGACGCCGGGGCTGCGGACCGCGTCGGAGAGCGGCGTGTAGGCGAACCAGCCGAAGTCGGCGGCGCCCTGCGGGGTCAGGAAGCCCGAGGCCGCGATGAGCCCGCCGAACAGGAACAGCCAGTAGCTGAACATGTTGAGCCGCGGGAACGCCACGTCGGGCGAGCCGATCTGCAGCGGCATGATCACGTTGGCGAACCCGAAGAACAGCGGGGTCGCGAACAGCAGCAGCATGATCGTGCCGTGCATCGTGAACAGCTGGTTGTAGAGCTCGTCGTTGACGACCTGCTGGCCCGGGAACGCGAGCTCGGAGCGGATCAGCAGCGCCATGACGCCGCCGATCAGGAACCAGGCGAACGACGTGCCGAGGTAGAGCTTGCCGATCACCTTGTGGTCGGTGGTGGTGATGACCCGGACGATCTGCTGGCCGAGCGTGTTCGGCTTCGTCGTGGCGGCGCCCTGGAACTGCGCGCGCTCTGCGGTCGCGCTCACTCGTCCTGCTCCCGTCGACTGGTCGTTGTCCTGCACTTCGTCCTCGAGGCCGGCCTGCGTGTCGACCTCGGACCCGCCGAGCGCCGGCCCGATGTTGCCCTGGTCCTCGAGGCTCCTCGAGGTGGTCGGCGTACTCCTCGGCGCTGAC
This sequence comes from uncultured Actinomycetota bacterium, assembly GCA_963781745.1. Taxonomy (GTDB): domain Bacteria; phylum Actinomycetota; class Actinomycetes; order Propionibacteriales; family Nocardioidaceae; genus Nocardioides_B. The sequence goes on from CAWAHH010000018.1 coordinate 77,817, forward strand.
GACCTCGACGTTGAACAGCATCCGCGAGTGGTAGACGCCGCACAGCTCGGCGCAGCGGCCGACGAAGTGCCCTCGCGGGTCGGGGTGAAGCTGAAGTGGTTGTCGCGGCCCGGGCACGACGTCCATCTTGAACAGGAACGCCGGCACCCAGAACGAGTGGATCACGTCGGGCGAGCGGAGCTTGATCTCGACGCTCTCGTCGACCGGGAGCACCAGCGTCGGCGGTCGGCCGTCGTGCCGCCGTCGTAGACGGTCGGTCGACGCCGTCGAGCGCGTCGTCCTTGACGTAGTTGAACGTCCACGACCACTGCTGGCCGACGACCGTGACGTGTGGTCGGCCTTGCCGCCGTGCCTGGCCTCGGCGAGCACGTCGTTCTGCACGGTGACGGTGAAGTAGAAGAACACCAGCACCATCACGACCGGCGCGACGGTGTAGAGGATCTCGATCGGCAGGTTGTAGCGCGTCTGCACGGGGATCTCGTCGTCGCTGCGGCGGCGGAACTTCACGCACGCGTAGCCGATCAGGCCCCAGACCAGGACGCCGACGATCATCGCGGCGAGCCACGCGCCCATCCAGAGGTCGTGGATGCCGTCGGTGCGGTCGGTGACGCCCTCGCGGCTGCGCCAGGCGCTTGATCGAGTCCTTGTCCTGCGGTGGAGCAGGACGCCGAGCAGGAGCAGCCCGGCGGCGACCGTGGCCGACAGGCCGGCCCGTGCGCACGCGCTGGGGGAGTTGCAGACCCACGAACGAGCCTCTCTTCGTCCATGACGACGGTCAGGCGGAACGTTACTACTGAGGCGGCCGTGATCGGCGCGAGGGCGGGCGGTAGTTTCGGCCGGTGTGACATCTGACCGGCCCGGCGTCGGGCCCCGGAGTCGGTGCCGGCTACCTCGACGCGGTCTCCACCGAGCCGCTGCACCCGGCTGCCCGCGAGACCCTGCTGGCCGCCCTGGACCAGGGGTACGCCGACCCGCTGCGGCTGCACGGTCCGGGCCGCGCCGCGCGGCTGCTGCTCGACAACGCCCGCGAGGTCCTGGCCGGCCTGCTCGGCGCGCGCCCCGACGAGGTCAGCTTCACCGCCTCCGGCACCGCGGCGGTGCACCTCGGCGTGCTCGGGCTGCTGCTGGGCCGGCGCCGCGTCGGGACCCGGCTGGTGCACACCGCGGTGGAGCACTCCGCGGTGTTCGCGGCCGGCGCCTGGTGGGCGCGCGCCACGGCGGGCACCCGACCTGCGTCGGCGTCGACGCGCACGGCCGGGTGCGACCTCGACGCGCTCGAGGCGGCGCCGCTCGGCGGCGACGGTCCGGCCGGCGTGGTCGCGTGCAGGCGGCCAACCCCGAGGTCGGCACCGCTGCAGCCGCTCGGCGAGGTCGCCGCGGCGTGGCGAGCGGTCCGGCGTACCCGCTGTTCGTGGACGCCGCCGCCGCCGTCGGGCGCGTCGCCGGTCCCGGACGGCTGGTCGGCGGCGGCCGCCTCGGCCCACAAGTGGGGCGGGCCGGCCGGGGTCGGGGTGCTCGCTGGTCCGCAAGGGCGCGCGCTGGCGGGCGCCGTTCCCGACCGACGACCGGATCGACCCGCGGGTGCCGGCTTCGAGAACGTCCCGGCCGCGCTGGCCGCGGCGGCCGCCCTGCAGGCCGTCGTCGCCGAGCGGGACGAGGCGGGCGCGCGGCAGCGCGCGCCTGGTCGACCGGCTGCGCGCCGCGGCTGGCGCGCGCTCGAGGACGTCGACGTCGTCGGGCGACCCGGTCGACCGGCTCCCCCACGTGCGTGACCTTCTCCTGCCTGTACGTCGAGGGGGAGGCGCTGGTCACCGAGCTCGACCGGCCGGCTTCGCGGTCGCCTCGGGCTCGGCGTGCACGGCGAGCAGCCTGGAGCCCTCGCACGTGCTGGCCGCGATGGGCGCGCTGACCCACGGCAACGTCCGGGTCTCCCTGGCCCGCGACACGCACCGCCGCCGACGTGGACGCCCTGCTCGCGGTGCTCCCGGACGTGCTGCGGCGGCTGCGGCCGTGACCGCCCCGGGCGCGCTCCGCCGACCCCGACGTCGAGCTCGACTGCCGCGGGATGCGCTGCCCGCTGCCGGTGATCCGGCTCGCCAACGCGATCGGCGACGTCGCCGGTCGGGCGGCACGCTGGCCGTCGTGGCCGACGACCCGGCGGCGCGGCCCGGACGTCGCCGGCCTGGTGCCGGATGCGCGGCCACGAGTTCGTCGGCGAGGACGTCGCCGCCGACGGCGTCCCGCGCTACGTCGTCCGCCGCCTGCGCTGAGCGGGCCGGCGGCGGCTGCGGCCGGCTAGGGGCGCGGGGTCTGGACGTGGGCGGCGACCTCGGCGGCGGCCTCGTCGCCGTAGGCGTCGGCGAAGCGCTGGACGAAGGCGCCGCTGGTGCAGGGTGTACTCCTGGGTGCCGACCTGCTCCACGACGTAGACCGCGAGCAGGCAGCCGAGCTGGGCGGCGCGCTCGAGGGAGAGGTCCCACTCGAGGGCGGCGAGGAAGCCGGCGCGGAACGCGTCGCCGACGCCGGTCGGCTCGACCTTGTCGATCTCGGGGACGGCGGCCACGACGATCGGCTCCTCGCCCTCGCGCTCCACGCGCACGCCGGCGGCGCCGAGGGTGACCACCTGGGTGCCGACGCGGCTCGAGCACCTCCTCGTCGGTCCAGCCGGTCTTCTGCTCGATCAGCGCCGACTCGTACTCGTTGCTGAACAGGATCGTCGCGCCGTCGATGAGCTCCCGGATCATCTCGCCGTCGCCGAACGCGAGCTGCTGGCTCGGGTCGGCGATGAACGGGTAGCCGCGGTCGCCGGCACTCCTGGGTGTGCCGCAGCATCGCCTCGGGGTCGTTCGGCCCGACCAGGACGTAGTCGCCCCGCCGACCCGGTCCACGATCGGCGCGAGCTCGATCTCGCGGGCCTCGCTCATCGCGCCGGCGTAGAACGACGCGATCTGGGCCATCGTCGAGTCGTTGGTGCACACGAAGCGGGCGGTGTGCTTGGTCTGCGAGACGTGCACCGAGTCGCAGTCGACGTTGTGCCGCTCCAGCCAGGAGCGGTAGTCGACGAAGTCCTCGCCGACCGCGCCGACGAGGACGGGCGCAGCCCGAGGTTGCCCAGGCCGAAGGCGATGTTGGCCGCGCAGCCCGCCGCGCCGTACCTCCAGGTCGTCGACGAGGAAGGACAGCGCGATCTTGTCGAGCTGGTCGACGACCAGCGAGTCGGCGAACCTGCCCGGGGAAGGACATCAGGTGGTCGGTGGCGATGGAGCCGGTCACGAGCAGCGACACAGGGGTTCCTCACGGTCGGGCGGCGGCAGGCGATCATCGGACAGCCGCGACACTACCGGTCGGTACGCTAGGAGGACGCGCGCGGTAGCTCCTACCGTGGACCCATGACCTACCAGCGGCTGCCCTACGACGACGCGTCGACGACCACCCGGATGACGACCGACTGCCGCGCCGTCGAGGCCGCGCTGCGCCTGAGCCTGCCGGCCACGGGACGCCGCTCGCCCGCCGAGCGCGCCGCCCGCGCGGCCGTCCGCCCGGCCCCGAGCATCCGCTTCGAGGACTACCCGCGCGAGGTCGCCAAGCCCACCATCGAGGTCTCCGAGGCCGCCGCCCGGCTGGCCGCCGCGCTCCACCCCTACCTGGACTGAGCCGTCCGCGCGCGGGTCTGGCTCGGTCCCGCCGCCGCCTCGCTGGCGGTGGTGGCGCTGTTCGTCGGCGTCGGCGTGCTCACGGCCCCCTCCGACGGCACCGGCGGGCCCGGCCCGGACGACCGCACCCCCGAGATCGTGAACCTCGACCCGCCCCGGGCCGACGAGCCGCGACCCGTCCGCGGGGTGCAGGTGACCGGCTACCGCAGCGGCGGTCGCGAGCTGAGCATCTACTACCGGATCGCCGTGGGCGACTGCACGGGCAGGTGCGCGGCGCCGAGGTCCGCGAGACCGACCGGGCGGTGACGGTCGTGCTGCGAGCGTTCCGGGACAGCTCGAAGATGTGCTCGGGGTCGCCGTTCGCGGGCTCGGTGGAGGTGAGCCTGGCCTCGCCGCTCGGCGCGCGTCTGGTCCGCGACGGGAGCCGGCGCGGGGCGCTGGTGCCCCTGGAGCGCCCGTTCAACTCGGCCGCGGGCGACGCGTCGCCCTGAGCCGGGGACGCCGACGGCCCCCGGTCACCGCGAGGTGACGGGGGCCGTCGACAGGTGCGGCCTTGGGAGCCGGGTCAGTGGAAGGAGTCGCCGCAGGCGCAGGAGCCGGTGGCGTTCGGGTTGTCGATCGTGAAGCCCTGCTTCTCGATCGTGTCCACGAAGTCGATCACGGCGCCGTTGAGGTAGGGCATGCTCATCCGGTCGACCACGACGGCCACGCCGTCGAAGTCGGTCACGACGTCGCCGTCGAGGTTCCGCTCGTCGAAGAACAGCTGGTAGCGCAGGCCGGAGCAGCCGCCGGGCTGCACGGCGATGCGGAGCTGGAGGTCGTCGCGACCCTCCTGCTGGAGCAGGCTGCTGACCTTGGCGGCCGCGGTGTCGCTGACGTTGATCCCGTCAGGGCGGACCTGGGTCTCGGTGGTGGTGTCGACCTGCTCGGTCATCGGTGGCTCCCAAACTTCGACAGTGCGTTCGACGTCCTCAATGGTCGCACACCCCTGGGTATTCCCCAGCATCTCCGCGAGACGCGCACGGGCCCGGGGCCCGGTCAGCGCGACCAGCTCCGGGCGGTGCGCTCGGCGAGCGCGGCGAGGCTGCCCGCGGGGTCGGCGAAGCTCGCCTGCTCCCCCACCAGGTCGACCATGGAGTAGGCCGACTCGACCCCGAGCGCCCGCATCTCGCGGGAGCCGACGAGCACCGCGCCGGCCAGCGCGATGCACGGCTGCAGCGCCTCGGCCGCGACGGCCGCGACGCCGTAGGGCACCTTCCCGGAGCGCGAGGAGAAGTCGAAGGCGCCCTCGCCGGTGACGACCAGGTCGCTGCGGCGCGCCCGCTCGGGCAGCCCGACCGCCGCGACGACCACGTCGATCCCGGGGGTCCGGGAGGCCCCGAGGAGCAGCAGCGCGAAGCCCAGCCCGCCCGCGGCGCCCGCGCCCTTGGCCAGGGCCACCTTGCGGTCGGTGGCGGCGGCCAGCCGCTCGACCAGCGCGTCGACGGCCTGCAGCCGGTCGGCGGCGACGCCCTTCTGCGGTCCGTAGACGTTGGTGGCGCCGATCAGGCCGAGCAGCGGGTTGTCGACGTCGCTCGCGGCCACCAGCTCGACCCCCGCGACGAGGGCCCGGGCCGGCGCGAGGTCGACGCCGTCCAGGTCGCCCAGCCCGGTGGCGCCGCGCTCGAGCGACCCGCCCGGCTCGGCGGTCGCGCCGAGCGCCGCGAGCAGCCCGGCGCCGCCGTCGTTGGTGCCGGAGCCGCCGAGGCCGACCAGCACCCGTCGGGCGCCCGCCTCGACCGCGGCGCGGACGAGCTCGCCGACGCCGTACGACGAGGCGTCCTCGGGGCGGCGCTCGGCCTCCGGGGTCAGGTGCAGGCCGCACGCCTGCGCGCTCTCGACGTACGCCGTGCCGTCGACGACCAGCACCGTGCCCGGCACCTGCTCGCCGTAGGGACCGCGCACGGTCACCGCGAGCAGGTCGCCGCCGAGGGAGGCGTGCAGCACGTCGACGAAGCCCGGGCCGCCGTCGGCCATCGGCACCAGGTCGAGCTCGTCGTCGGGCGCGTGGCGCCGCCACCCGGTCGCGATCGCCTCGGCGGCCTCGACCGCGCTCAGGGTGCCGGCGAACTTGTCAGGGGCGATCAGCACGCGCATGCGGCCCATCCTGCCGACGGCCTGTCCGACGGCCCGCCCGACCGCCCCACCGACGGGACCGGTGCCCCTAGGCTGGTCGCGGTGCGCTCTCCCGTCGACTACTACGTCCGGCCGATGACGGCTGCCGACCTGCCGGCGGTCGAGCGGCTCACGGACGCCGCCTACGTCGGCGTCGACGAGGCGACCCGCCGGCCCGGCGACCCCGCCCCCGAGCACCGTTCGCCGGAGGCCGCCCGGCTGTGGATCACCCGGGTCGGGCACCTGCTGGGCACCGACCCCGGCGGCTGCTGGGTGGCGGAGGACGCCAGCGGCGTGCTCGGGGTGGTGGCCTCGCTCAAGCGCGAGCTCACCTGGGTCGTCGCGACCTTCGCGGTCCGGCCCGACCTGCAGGGGCGCGGGGTCGGCCGGCAGCTGCTCGACGCGGCCGGTGCGTACGGCGCCGGGTGCCTGCGCTCGATGCTCTGCGCCAGCGACGACCCGAGGGCCCTGCGCCGCTACCGTCTCGCCGGCTTCAGCCTGCACCCGATGATGGCCCTGCAGGGGCGGGTGGCCCGCTCCGAGCTGCCCGTCGTCGAGCGGGTCCGCGAGGGGTCGGCCGGCGACCACCCGCTGCTGGACTCCGTGGACCGCCAGGTCCGCGGCGCGGCGCACGGCCTCGACCACGAGCTGCTCACCGGCCTGCACCGGCTCGTCGTGGTCGACCGGCCCGGCGCCTCGGGCTACGCCTACGTCGGCGCGCGCGGGGGTGCCGTGCTGCTGGCCGCCACCAACCGGCGGACCGCCACCGAGCTGCTCTGGGAGTGCCTCGCGGCCTCCTCCCCCGACGTCGACGTCTCGGTCCGCCACGTCAGCGCGGCCAACGAGTGGGCCCTCGACGTCGGCCTCGCGTGCCGGCTCGCGCTGCGCACCGAGGGCTACCTCGCGCTGCGCGGCCTGCGCCCGCCCGCGCCGTACCTGCCCAGCGGTCAGCTGCTCTGAGGCGGTCCCTGCGACTGCTGTGGGAAGATGTCGGGGTGACAACAACCGACCTCCCCCTGCTGGTGCTGGGCCGCGGCAGCGACCCGTCGTCCGAGGCCGGGGTGGACTGCCCCGGCTCGCTCCCGGCCGCCTCCGACCCCGACCTGGTCGCCCGCGCCCGGGCCGCGAAGGCGGCGCTCGGCGACCGCGTCTTCGTGCTCGGGCACCACTACCAGCGCGACGAGGTCATCGAGTTCGCCGACGTCACCGGCGACTCCTTCAAGCTGGCCCGCGAGGCGGCCGCCCGCCCGGACGCGGAGTTCATCGTCTTCTGCGGCGTCCACTTCATGGCCGAGTCGGCCGACATCCTCACCTCGCCGCAGCAGCAGGTCGTCCTGCCCGACCTCGCGGCCGGCTGCTCGATGGCCGACATGGCCCGCCTCGGCCAGGTCGAGGACGCCTGGGACGCGCTGGCCGACGCCGGCGTCGGCGGCTCCGTCGTCCCGGTGACCTACATGAACTCCTCGGCCGACATCAAGGCGTTCTGCGGCCGCAACGGCGGTGCCGTCTGCACCTCGTCGAACGCCGAGGTCGCGCTCGAGTGGGCCTTCGCCCAGCGGCCCGACGCCAAGGTGCTCTTCCTCCCCGACCAGCACCTCGGCCGCAACACCGCCGTACTCCAGCTCGGGATCGGCCTCGAGGACTGCGTCGTGTGGAACCCGCACAAGCCCGACGGCGGCCTGACCGCCGAGGAGCTGCGCGGGCCAGGATGATCCTGTGGAAGGGCCACTGCTCGGTGCACGGCCGCTTCTCCCCCGGCTGCGTCGACGACGTGCGCGAGCGGATCCCGGGCGTGCAGGTGCTCGTGCACCCCGAGTGCACCTACGAGGTGGTCAAGAAGGCCGACCTGGTCGGGTCCACCGAGTTCATCATCAACACCGTCGAGGCCGCCCCGCCCGGCTCGACGTGGGCGATCGGCACCGAGCTCAACCTCGTGCAGCGGCTGGCCACGGCGCACCCCGAGCAGGAGATCACGTTCCTCGACCGGACGGTCTGCTACTGCTCGACGATGAACCGGATCGACCTGCCGCACTTCGTGTGGGCGCTGGAGAGCCTCGTCGCCGGCACGGTGGTGAACCAGATCCAGGTCGACCCCGAGACCGAGCGCTGGGCGCAGGTCGCGCTCCAGCGGATGCTCGACCTGCCGGGCGTGCCCGCGGCGGCCGCGACCGGGACGGTCACCGGGACCGTCACAGGCCCGGGGCGCCCCACAACGGCATCCAGCGACTGAGCTGCTGCTCGACCGGCAGGTCGGTCTAGACCAGGTCGCGCACCTGGATCTCGAGCAGGTTGTCGCGCCGCTGCGGACCCTGCGGGGCGAACGGGTAGAACGTGCCCTGCTTGTAGAGGTAGACCAGCCCGAGCGAGCGGCCGGAGGGGTCGGGGAAGCCGACCAGCGAGCAGAGCAGGCTGGACCCGAAGCCCTGCGCCTCGAGCGAGGTGTTCACCGCGTGCAGGTCGGTGACCAGCGCGGGCAGGTCGTCGGGGCTCTGCCGGGCGAGCAGCCAGGTGAAGCCGAACTCGTCGGTGCTGCGCTCGACGTCCGGGTCGTCGTCGTTGTCGAGGAGCTCGACCACGTCGCGCTGGGTCTGGTCGAACGCCGCCCCCTCGGCGGCGCGGTAGCAGACCGACCCGACGCCGGTGGGCGTGAAGGCCATGCTGGTCTGCAGGGTGACGGCGGCCGCCGGCAGCGCGAACAGCGCGTCGAGGTTGGCCTGGACCGGCTTGCTGCGCCCGGTCAGCGCTCCCCAGATGCCCATCCGCGGTCCCGGGTCAGCGGCCGAGGCCGGGGCTCTGGAAGCCGCCGTCCATCGGCTTGCCGAGCTCGGCCGACACCTTGGCGAGCTGCTCGAGGCGCTGCTCGAGCGACGGGTGCGTCGAGGTGAGGGTCTTCAGCGTCATCCCGCTGATCGCGGGGGCGATGAAGAACGCGTTCATCGACTGCGTCGAGCGCAGGTCCTTGGTCGGGATCGCCGCGATCTCGCCGCTGATCTTGGTCAGCGCGCTCGCCAGCGCCGAGGGCTTGCCGGTGAGGAACGCGCCGGCGCGGTCGGCGCACAGCTCGCGGTAGCGCGAGAGCATGCGGGTCAGGAAGAAGCTGACCGCGTAGACGATCAGGCTGACGACCAGCGCGATCAGCCAGAACGGCGGGCCGTTGTTGTCGTCGCGGCGGTCGCGGCCCCCGCCACCGCCGAAGATCATGCCGTACTGCGCGCCGCGGGTGAGCATGCCGGCGGCGATGCCGGCCGAGGCGGCCAGGGTCATCACCAGCACGTCGCGGTGCGCGACGTGGGAGAGCTCGTGGGCGAGCACGCCCTCCATCTCCTCGGCGGTGAGCCGGTCCAGGATGCCGGTCGTCACGCAGACCGCCGAGCGGCTCGGGGAGCGGCCGGTGGCGAAGGCGTTGGGCAGGTCGGTGTAGGCGATCGCGACCCGCGGCTTGGGCATGTCGGCGAGCGCGCAGAGCCGGTCGATGACGCCGTGCAGCTCGGGCGCCTGCTCCGGGGTGACCTCGACGGGCCCGCATCGCCTTCAGCGCGAGGGTGTCGGAGTTGTACCACTGGAACCAGGCGACGCCGATGCCGGCGAGCGCCGATGATCGGGATCAGCCCGCCGTAGCCGGCCTGGCCCGCGACGCCCATCAGGATCACGATGAGCGCGACGAACAGCGCGCCCAGCAGGAACATGACAAGGGTCATCCGGGCGGTGAGCCCGGCGTCCTTGATGAAACGTGACTTGGCCATCAGCCCGGGATCAGCCCGTCGTCACTGAGCAGCTCCCGCACCTCCTCGATCGTCGCGTCGGACGGGGGCAGGATCAGGTCGGAGTCCTCCAGGGAGTCGTCGGGCAGCCGCTCGCCGGTCGTGCGTACGGCGGCCAGCAGCGCCTCCAGGGCGGGTGCGAACGCCGCCCGGTCGTCGGCCTCGATGGCGCTCTCGACGGCCGAGTCCAGCCGGTTGAGCTCGTCGAGCCCGGCGTCGGCGAGGTCCCACTGACCCTCGCCGAGGATCCGCACGATCATGCCGTCCCCTCCTCCTTCTGGGCCTCGGTCACGGGCTGGGCCGCGGGCGCGGCCTCCACCTGGGCCGGTGGGCGTGCTGTCGGCGGACCCGAGCGCCTGCGGCGCCGAGCTGCCCGACGTACCGGCCTTGAGCGCGGCGAGCTCGGACTCCACGTCGGACTGCGAGGACATCGCCTCGAGCTCGCGCGAGATGTCGTCGCCGCCACCGATCGAGGTCGCGTCGTCGAGCGCGCCCGAGGCGATCAGCTCGTCGATGGCGCCCGCGCGGGCCTGCATCTGCGCGGTCTTGTCCTCGGCGCGCTGCACGGCCATCCCGACGTCGCCCATCTCCTCGGAGATGCCGGAGAACGCCTCGTTGATGCGGGTCTGCGCCTCGGCGGCGGTGTACTTCGCCTTGATGGTCTCCTTCTGCGTGCGGAAGGACTCGACCTTGGCCTGGAGCCGCTGCGAGGCCATCGTCAGCTTCTCCTCCTCGGCCTGCAGCTGGGCGTGCTGGGCCTGCAGGTCGGACAGCTGGCCCGCCGAGGGCGGACTTGCGGGTCAGCGCCTCGCGGGCGAGGTCCTCGCGGCCCATCGACAGCGCCTTCTGCGCCTGGTCGGTGAGCTTCTGGGCCTGCTGCTGGAGCTGGCCGGCCTGGAGCTCGACCCGCTTGCGGCTGGTGGCCACGTCGGCCACCCCGCGGCGTACCTTCTGCAGCAGCTCGAGCTGGCGCTTGTAGCTGTAGTCGAGGGTCTCCCGCGGGTCCTCCGCACGGTCGAGTGCCTTGTCGGCCTTGGCCCGGAAGATCAGGCTGATGCGCTTCATGACGCTCATGGAGTGCGGGCCCCCTTTTCTCTGGCTTGGTGCATCCGCGGTGGGTGGGATGCGGTGGATGGACTCGCTCCCACCCTACGGGCCAACGGACGGGCCGAGTAGGAGGTTCCCCGGCGCCTGCGACGACACCGCGACATCCCTGGGAGGCGGCCCGAGCGCCCCGGCACGACTAGGGTGGGACCCGTCAGTCGCGAGACCGCCGTGCCTCCGGCACGGGTACGCCCGAGGAAGTCATCCGTGTTCCGTCGCAGCAAGACCGCCGAGGCCCCCACCGTCACCGTCTCCGCCAAGGAGGGGGGCAAGGGCCGTCCGACCCCGACCCGGCGCGAGGCGCAGGCCGCCGCCAAGGCCCGGGCCAAGGGGCCCACGGACAAGAAGGAGGCGGCCCGGCTCGCGCGCTCGCGCCGCACCGAGTCGAGCGCCCGGGTCCGCGAGGGCATGAAGACCGGCGACGAGCGCTACCTCCCCAAGCGCGACAAGGGTCCGGTGCGCCGCTTCACCCGCGACTGGGTCGACTCGCGGCTCTGCATGGCCGAGCTGCTGCTGCCGCTGCTCATCCTGATCATGGTCACCCAGCCGCTGGTGCCCTCGCTCAGCAACGGGCTGTGGTCGGCGACGATCCTCCTGGTCGCCCTGGACACCTCCCTGCTCGTGTTCCGGCTGCGGCGCGAGCTGCGCCGGCGCTTCGCCGACCAGGGCACCAAGGGCGCCGTGGGGTACGCCGTGCTCCGGTCCCTGCAGATCCGCTGGATCCGGCTGCCGAAGGCGCAGGTCAAGCTCGGCGCGAAGCTGCCCGAGCGCTACTGACCCACTGTCGCGCCGGGTCCCGACTCCCCCGGGTGCCGCCCGGCGGGCTGGGGCGCTGGCTAGGGTCGGGTGCATGGAGACCCGCAACCTCGGCAGCAGCGGCCTGAAGATCTCGGCCATCGCCTACGGCAACTGGCTCACCCACGGCTCGCAGGTGGAGGAGGACGCCGCGCTCGCGTGCGTGCGCCAGGCCCTCGACGAGGGCATCACCACGTTCGACACGGCCGACGTCTACGCCAACACCAAGGCCGAGACGGTCCTCGGCAAGGCACTGGCCGGCGAGCGCCGCGAGAGCCTGGAGATCTTCACGAAGGTCTACTTCCCGACCGGCCCCGGCGGCCACAACGACCACGGCCTGTCGCGCAAGCACATCCGCGAGTCGATCGAGGGCTCGCTGCGCCGCCTCGGCACCGACCACGTCGACCTCTACCAGGCGCACCGCTACGACTACGAGACCCCGCTCGAGGAGACGATGGAGGCCTTCGCCGACGTCGTGCACTCCGGCAAGGCGCACTACATCGGCGTCTCGGAGTGGCGCGCCGAGCAGATCCGCGCCGCCCACGCGCTGGCCCGTGAGCTGCACATCCCGCTCGTCTCGAACCAGCCGCAGTACAACATGCTCTGGCGGGTCATCGAGCCCGAGGTCGTGCCGACCTGCGAGGAGCTCGGCATCGGTCAGATCGTGTGGTCCCCGATCGCGCAGGGCGCCCTGACCGGGAAGTACAAGCCCGGCGAGGACTACCCGGCCGGCTCGCGCGCCACCGACGACAAGGGCGGCGCGGACATGATCTCGCGCTGGCTCAACGACGACGTGCTCGGCCGGGTGCAGAAGCTCCAGCCGGTCGCGGACGAGGCCGGCCTCTCGCTGGCCCAGCTCGCGGTCGCGTGGGTCCTGCAGAACCCCAACGTCTCCGCCGCGATCATCGGCGCCTCCCGTCCCGAGCAGGTCACCGAGAACGTCAAGGCCGCCGGGGTGCGCCTGGAGGCCGACGCCCTCGCCCGCATCGACGAGGTCCTCGACGGCGTCGTCGAGAGCGACCCCGGCAAGACCCAGTCCCCCCGCAGCCGCGACTTCGGCTGAGCTCCACCCCGCTGGTCGAGGCGCGGACGCGGCGGGACCGGCGGGGCCGCGGGTCAGGAGGTCCGGGCGGCGGTGACGTCGCGCGTCGTCCGGTCGACACGGGCGGCGATCTCCGCCTGCGCGGGGCCGGCTGACCGGGCCTGACCCAGGAAGGCGATCACGGCGTCCTGGTCGGTCCCGTCGGGGTGGGCCGCCCGCCACCGCTCGTATGCCGGCGGGACGCCGTGCATCCGGGTGTCCACGGCCCAGCCGAGGAGCGTGTCGAAGCGGTCGGCGTCCCACCCGTCGAGGCGGTCGGGGTCGGCCGCGGCGGCCAGCGTGCCCACGATCGAGACGAGCTCCTTCCGGTCGGGGTCGGACGCCGCCACGAGGGCGCCGAGGTCGCCGGCGAGCTCGTCGGCCGACCGCCCGTCGAAGGCGGCGGTGAGCAGGTCCGAGCGCTGGCGCGCGTCCAGGCTCGAGACGGTGCAGCTGAGCACGGCCGGCCGGGCGACGTACGACCTGACCTTCGCCGCGTGCCAGCTCCCGTGGTCGGCGGGCAGGCTCTGGCCGGCGAACCGGACGCAGCGGGTGAACGCCGGCGTGTCCGCGGCGGTGTCGAGCGCTCCCCCGCCGCACGAGGCGAGGACCAGCACCGCGCCCAGCAGTCCGGTCACCCCCGCGGACCGTCGCACGGCGCGGGCGGGCGGGGAGTGCGGGCGCGGCATCGGGGCAGGGCTCAGGAGTGCAGGCTCATCGGGCCGTAGACCTCGCGGTCGCCCTCGAACAGCGTGACCTGGTCGACGCCGTCCTCGACGAGGTCGCGCCACACCTCGCCCACCCACGACTCGGCGTCGCTCTGGGACGGGAAGCCGCTGACCCCGGACGCGGCGCTGCCGGAGCCCGGGCTGAGCTCGGTGCCGGTGGCGTCCTCGAAGCGCCAGCGCCAGCCGGCGCGGGGGGTGCTCTCGGCGCCGGCGGTCGAGGACGGTTCGAGTGAGTGCGTCATGGCCCCGAGACTAGCCGTGGGACACGGGACCGGCTGCTTTGACGCGGCCTCCCGCCGCGTGGCAGCGTCAGCGGCCCGATGGACCTCACCCTGCTCGGCACCGGCTCGGCCGACGGCTGGCCGAACCCGCACTGCGGCTGCGCGACGTGCGCGCTCGCGCGCGAGGAGGGCCGGTTCCGCGGCCAGACCTCGGCGCTGCTCGACGGCGTGCTGCTGCTCGACTGCGGGCCCGAGACGCCGCCGGCGGCGCAGCGCGCCGGCGTCGACCTGACCCGCCTGCGCCACGTCCTGGTCACGCACGCGCACCCCGACCACTGCGCGCCGGCGTTCCTGCTGTTCCGGTCCTGGGTCCGCGACGAGCCTCTCGACGTGCTCGGCCCGCCCGAGGTCGTCGCGGCGATGCGGATGTGGGTCGCCCCGGACTCGCCGGTGCGCTTCGTCGAGGTCCGCACCGGCGAGCGCCTCCGCGTCGGCGGGTACGACGTCCGGGTGCACGCCGCGCGGCACGGCGCCGAGGGCGCGTGCGTGCTCTACGACGTGAGCGGTCCCGGCGGGCGGGTGCTGCACGCCACGGACACGGGTCCGCTGCCGGAGGGGACGGTGCAGGCGCTCGCGGGCGCCGACCTCGACGTCGTACTTCTCGAGGAGACGTTCGGCGACCTCACCACCCACGGCACCGACCACCTCGACCTGGCGACCTTCCCCGAGCAGCTGCGCAGGCTGCGGGCGGTCGGGGCCGTCACGGCGCGCACCGACGTGGTCGCGGTGCACCTGTCCCACCACAACCCGCCGGCCCACGAGCTGTCGCGCCGGCTCGCCGCGTGGGGCGCCCGGGTCGTCGACGACGGCACCACGCTTGGCGTCGCGCCGCCGCTCGCGGCGCGGCCGCGCCGCACCCTGGTGCTCGGCGGCGCCCGCTCCGGCAAGTCGCGCGAGGCCGAGCGGCTGCTGGCCGCCGAGGACGAGGTGACCTACGTCGCGACCGCGCACCCCGGCGACGACGACCCCGAGTGGGCGGACCGGGTCGCGCTGCACCGCGAGCGGCGTCCGGCGCACTGGTCGACCGTGGAGACGCTCGAGGTCGCCGAACTGCTCGGCGACGCCGGCGGGCCGGTGCTGGTCGACTGCCTGACCCTGTGGCTGACCCGGGTGATGGACCGGCACGACGCCTGGGACGACGCCACCTGGGCGGCGACCGCCGAGGCCGCCGTCGCGGCCGAGGTGGGGTCCCTCGTCGCGGCCTGGCGTGCGTCGGAGCGGCGCGTCGTCGCGGTCAGCAACGAGGTCGGCCAGGGGGTGGTCCCGTCGACCGCGGCCGGGCGGCGCTTCCGGGACGTGCTCGGCCGGCTCAACGCGCTGGTCGCCGCGCAGAGCGAGGACGTGCTGTGGTGCACCGCGGGCCGGGTGACCCGGCTGTGAGGGGCCTCCCCGACGCCGTGCGGCTGGCCGTCGGCACGCTCACCGTCCTGCGGGTGCGGCCACCCTCCCTGGTCGACGGGCGCGTGGACCGCCGGGTGGCCGGCCGCGCGATGATGATCGCGCCGCTGGTCGGGCTGCTCCTCGCGGTGCCGGTGCTCGCCGTGCTGTGGCTGCTCGGCGGAGGGAGCCTGTTGCAGGTGCCCGACGCCGGCTGGTTCGCTCTCGCCCCGGAGTCCGGGACGCCGCGGCTGTCCTCCGTGCCGCCCCTGCTCGGCGCGGTCGTGGTGGTCGCACTGCTGGCCCTGCTCACCCGCGGGATCCACCTCGACGGCCTGGCCGACACCGCCGACGGGCTCGGGTCGGGGCGGCCGGCCGACGGCGCGCTCGAGGTGATGCGGCGTGGCGACGTCGGGCCGTTCGGGGTGGTGACGCTCGTGCTGGTGCTGCTGCTCCAGGTCGCCGCCCTCTCGCGGGTGCTGACGCTGCCCGGGGCCACGACCCACGCTCGTGACGGCGCTGGTGGTGAGCCGGCTGGCCCTCCCGCTCCTCTGCTCGCGCGGCGTCCCGTCGGCGCGGCCCGAGGGGCTCGGCGCCACGGTCGCCGGCTCCGTGTCCCGGACCGGCCTGCTCGCCGCGGTCGCCCTGGCGGCGGTCGGGGCCGGCCTCGGCTGGGTGGCCTGGGCGGTGCTCTCGACCGCGGAGGTGCTCGACGCCGGCTCCCCCGGGGTGGTCCGGAACGTGCTGCTCGTCGTCGTACCCCTCCTCGCGGCGGGGCTGCTCGGCCGGCGCTGCGTGCGGCGCCTGGGCGGGGTGACCGGCGACGTGCTCGGCGCGGGCGTCGAGGTCGCGTTCACCGCGGCCCTGCTGGTCGCTGCGCTCTGAGCCGCCGGATCGCCCGGCGGGTCAGTCCTCGCGGACGCGGGACCGCACGAACGGCGGCCGGGTCACGCGTGAAGACCTCGCGGCGGCCGCGCACGTCGACGGAGACCTCGGCCCCGTCGCCGACCTGGCTCGCGACGAGCGCCAGGCCGACGCCCTGGCGCAGCGTCGGGGAGAACGTGCCGGAGGTGATCGTCGCCGAGGGGCACGTCGGCGGTGAGCAGCACCCGCATGCCCGGCCGCGGGATGCCGCGCCCGGTGGCGACCAGCCCGCGCAGCAGCCGGGCAGCGCCCTGCTCCTTCTCGGCGAGCAGCACGTCGCGGCCCCAGAAGGCGTCCTTGCTCCAGCCCACGGCCCAGCCGAGGCGGGCCTGGACGGGGGTGACGTCGAGGCTGATGTCCTGCCCGTGCAGGGGGTAGCCCATCTCGGTGCGCAGCGTGTCGCGGGCGCCGAGGCCGCAGGGCAGCAGGCCGAGCGGCTCGCCGGCCGCGAGCAGCGCGTCCCACACCGCGACCGCGTCGCCGGCGGGGCAGACCAGCTCGTAGCCGCGCTCGCCGGTGTAGCCGGTGCGGCACACGACGACGGGGGCGCCGTCGAGGTCGACGTCGACGAAGGACATGTAGTCGTGGCCCGTCGGCAGGCCGACCGCCGCGAGCACCTCGTCGGAGCGGGGGCCCTGCACGGCGAGCACGGCGTGCTCGTCGTGCTGGTCGACCACCTCGACGCCCTCGGGCGCGGCGGCCGCGAGCCGGCGTACGACCTCGGCGGTGTTGGCGGCGTTGGGGACCAGGAAGACGCGGTCGTCGGAGTAGAGGTAGGCGATCAGGTCGTCGACGATGCCGCCGGTCGCGTCGTCGCAGCACAGCGTGTACTGCGCCTGGCCCGGGCCGATCCGGCCGAGGTCGTTCGACAGCGTGGCGTCGACGAGCGCCGCGGCGCCCGGGCCACGGACGTCGGCCTTGCCGAGGTGGCTGGCGTCGAAGACCCCGGCCGCCTCGCGCACGGCGGTGTGCTCCTTCACGACGCCCGGCCGGCGTACTCCAGCGGCATCGACCAGCCGCCGAACGGCGCCATCTTCGCGCCGAGGGCGAGGTGCCGCTCGTGCAGCGGCGAGGTGCGCAGGTCGGCGACGGGGGCGGTCATGGCGCCGAACCTACCGCAGCGGAAGGGGCCCGGCGGCACGGGCTACAGTGCCTGACCAGGGTCGGACCGGGCGCCCCGCGAGGCTGGTCGTCCGCCGTCCCGGAGCCTGTCGGAGACGCCGGTCAGGAACCCGAAGGAGTCGATCGGTGACCACCTACACGCTGCGCAAGGGCGCCCCCGAGAAGACCAAGGCGGACGTGGTCGTGGTCGGGGTGGTGCGCACCGCGAAGGGCCTGCGCGCGGCCCCCGGAGGTGAGGGCGTCGCGTCGGCGTACGGCCGCAAGTTCGCCCCGCTCCTCTCGACGCTCGGCTTCGCCGCCCAGCCGGGCGAGGTCGCGAAGGTGCCCACCGGTGGCGCGATCACCTCCCCCCTGCTGATCCTGGTCGGCCTCGGCGACGAGGCCTCCGTCGACGCCGCCGCCGTACGCCGGGCCGCCGGCGCCGCCACCCGCGCGGTGTCCAACGCCGCGAGCGTTGCCCTCGCCCTGCCCGCCGGCGACGAGGCGCACGTGCGGGCCGTCGTGGAGGGCAGCCTGCTCGGCGGGTACGCCTTCACGACCTACAAGTCCGCCGGCAGCCCGCCCCGCCCCGGCGAGGTCGTGGTGCTGACCGCCGCCGCGCGGAGCAAGGCCGCCAAGGAGGTCCTCGAGACCGCGCAGGTCGTCGCCGCGGCGACGGCGCTGGCGCGCGACTGGGTGAACACCCCGCCCGGCGACATGACACCCGGACTGTTCGCCGACGCCGTGCGCGCCGAGCACAAGTCCCGCAAGCCCGCCCGGGTGAGCCTGGAGGTGCTGGAGGAGGGGGCGCTCGCCGAGCAGGGGTTCGGCGGCGTCATCGGCGTCGGGCAGGCGTCGTCCAACCCGCCCCGGCTGGTCCGGCTGACCTACGACCCCAAGGGCGCGACCCGACACCTGGCCCTGGTGGGCAAGGGCATCACCTACGACTCCGGCGGGCTGAGCATCAAGCCCAGCGGCAGCATGACGACGATGAAGAGCGACATGGCCGGCGCGGCCGCTGTGGTCGCCGCGACCCTCGCGATCGCCGAGCTCGGGCTGCCGGTCCGGGTCACCACGATCGCCCCGCTCGCCGAGAACATGGTGTCGGGCAGCGCGACGCGTCCCGGCGACGTGCTCCGGATGTACGGCGGCACGACCGTCGAGGTCCTCAACACCGACGCCGAGGGACGGCTCGTGCTCGCCGACGGGCTGGTGCTCGCCCGGGAGTCCGAGCCCGACCTCCTCCTCGACGTCGCCACCCTGACCGGAGCCTGCGAGACCGCGCTCGGCGACCGGGTCGCGGGCATCCTCGGCAACGACGACGCCCTGGTGGACCGGGTCGTGCAGGCCGGTGCGCGCGTCGGCGAGGTGCTGTGGCAGCTGCCGATCTCGCCGGAGATGACGGAGAAGGTCCGCACCTACAGCAAGGTCGCCGACCTCATGCAGCACAACGTCGACACCTTCGGGGGCGCGCTGTACGCCGCCGCGTTCCTGCAGGAGTTCGTCGGCGACGTCCCCTGGGCGCACCTCGACATCGCCGGGCCGGCCTTCAACGGCCGGGCGCCCTACGGCCACGTCCCGAGCGGCGGCACCGGCGTCTCGGTGGCCACCCTGGTCGAGCTCGCCACCGAGCTGGCGGCCGAGGACCGGTAGCACCCGGGTCCGGGCGGCGCCTCAGTAGAAGGGCGAGGGGCCCTTGCCGGGCTCCTTGTTGCGGCGGTTGTACTCGCGCATCCGGGCCGGGTAGCCGACCACCGCCGCGTCGTACGACGGGACGCCGTGCTCGTTGGCGAAGCGGTGCGCCCACTCGACCGACGGCACCCGCCGCCGGGTCCACTCGCCGTCGTGCGCCACGAGCATGATCGTGACGTCGCTGACCGCCGTGCGGGGCTCCACGAACCCCTCGACGCCGCGCCGGGTGGACGCGAACTCGTGGAGGTGCTTCTCGTCGGCGGCGTCGGAGGCGCGCACCGTCGTACCCGGTCCCGAACGGCCCGGCCGACGCATGCGTGTCCGGCCGCGTCCGCGGAGCCGGTCCATCCAACCCATGGGCCTAGTGTGCCCGGCCGGGCTGAGGTTTGCCTGAAACGGGTCCGGGAACGACCCCCGCAGCACCGCGCGGGGCCGGTGTGGACAGCGCGCCGTTTGGTGCGAAGATGACTCCCGGACCGGCCGGGCGACCCGCGCCGGCGACGGCCGCGGCGGTGGTGCCGGACCGGACCAGAGCGGACCCAGAGCGGACGGAGCGCACGTGGCGGACATCGGGACCGACCCCGGAGCCGACGGCTTCGACGTGGTGATCCTGGGGGCCGGCAGCGGCGGCTACGCCTGCGCCCTGCGTGCCGCCCAGCTCGGGCTGTCGGTGGCGCTCGTCGAGAAGGGCCGGCTCGGCGGCACCTGCCTGCACGTCGGCTGCGTGCCGACCAAGGCGCTGCTGCACGCCGCCGAGGTCGCCGACTCCGCACGCCACTCCGAGCAGTTCGGCGTCAACGCCACGCTCGAGGGCATCGACATGGGCGGTGTGAACAAGTACAAGGACGGCGTCGTCGCGAAGCTCTTCAAGGGCCTGACCGGGCTCGTCCGCAGCCGCGGGATCACGGTCGTGGAGGGCGAGGGCCGCCTGGTCGGGCCGCGCACGGTGGAGGTCGGCGGCCGCTCGCTCACCGGCCGCGCGGTGGTGCTCGCCTCCGGCTCCTACGCCCGCTCGCTGCCCGGCCTCGAGATCGACGGCGCCCGGGTCCTCACCTCCGAGCACGCGCTCACCCTCGACCACGTGCCGGCCTCGGTGATCGTGCTCGGCGGCGGCGTGATCGGCTGCGAGTTCGCCAGCGTGTGGCGCTCGTTCGGCGCCGAGGTGACCGTGCTGGAGGCCCTACCCCGGCTGGTCGCAGCCGAGGACCCCGACCTGTCCGCAGGCCTCGAGCGCGCGTTCCGCAAGCGTGGGATCACCGTGCGGGCCGGGTCGCCGTTCGAGTCGGTCGAGACCACCGACTCCGGCGTCCGGGTCACCGTGCAGGGCGGCGAGGTCCTCGAGGCCGAGGTGCTGCTCGTGGCCGTCGGCCGCGGCCCCTCGACCGCTGGCCTCGGCTACGAGGAGCAGGGCGTCACCCTCGACCGCGGCTTCGTGGTCACCGACGAGCGGCTGCGCACCGGCGTGGAGGGCGTGTACGCCGTCGGCGACATCGTCCCCGGCCTGCAGCTCGCGCACCGCGGCTTCGCGCAGGGCGTGTTCGTGGCGGAGGAGATCGCCGGCCTGTCGCCGGCGCCCATCGACGAGTCGGGCATCCCCCGCGTGACCTACTCCGACCCCGAGATCGCCTCCGTCGGCCTCGACGAGGCTTCCGCCCGGTCGACGTACGGCGAGGACGGCGTGGAGACGCTGACCTACGACCTCGCGGGCAACGGCAAGAGCCAGATCCTCAAGACGCAGGGGTTCGTCAAGCTCGTGCGCCAGAAGGACGGTCCCGTCGTCGGGGTGCACATCATCGGCGCCCGCGCCGGCGAGCTGGTCGGCGAGGCGCAGCTGATCGTGGGCTGGCAGGCCCATCCCGAGGACGTCGCCCCGCTCGTGCACGCCCACCCCACCCAGAACGAAGCCCTCGGCGAGGCGCACCTCGCGCTTGCCGGGAAGGCCCTGCACGCCCACTCATAGACTCATCCACGCGCGGCCGGCCTCCCACCGGGCCAGCGGCACCACAAGGAGCGAAGGAACGCAATGGCGACCTCAGTCACCCTCCCCGCACTCGGCGAGTCCGTCACCGAAGGCACGGTCACCCGCTGGCTCAAGCAGCCGGGCGACCAGGTCGCCGTCGACGAGCCCCTGCTGGAGGTGTCGACGGACAAGGTCGACACCGAGATCCCCTCGCCGGTCGCGGGCACCCTGCTCGAGATCAAGGCGCAGGAGGACGAGACCGTCGAGGTCGGCGCCGAGCTCTGCACCGTCGGCGACGAGGGCGAGTCCGCCGGCTCGGACGACGGCGGCGACGAGGCCGAGTCCGAGACGACCGCCGTGGCCGACACCGAGGCCGAGGCAGCCTCCAGCACGTCGAGCGGCGACGACGGCGAGGGCGGCGACCGCAAGACCGAGACCGAGACGTCCCCGCCGCCGGCGCAGACCGACTCCGCTCCCGACGCCCAGGAGACCTCGCCCGCCGTCCTCCGACACGAAGCCCGAGGCTGAGGCCTCCGAGGCCGGCACCAGCGGCCAGCGGAGGCGGCGGAGGCGGTACGTCGGTGACGTTGCCGGCGCTCGGCGAGTCCGTCACCGAGGGCACCGTCACCCGCTGGCTCAAGCAGGTCGGCGACGAGGTGGCCGTCGACGAGCCGCTGCTCGAGGTCTCGACCGACAAGGTCGACACCGAGATCCCCTCCCCCGTGGCCGGCACCCTGCTGGAGATCAAGGTCTCCGAGGACGAGACCGTCGAGGTGGGCGCCGAGCTCGCCGTGGTCGGCTCGGGTGACGCCGGTGGTGGCGCGCAGGCCGAGGAGAAGTCCGAGCCGGAGCCGGAGCCGGAGTCCGAGTCCGAGCCGGAGCCGGAGCCGGAGCCGGAGCAGAAGCAGGCCGAGCCGGAGCCCGAGCCCGAGAAGCAGGCCGAGCCCGCCGCGCAGGAGACGGTGCCCAGCGAGGAGCCGACCCCGGGCCAGCAGCGGTCCTCCGACGCGAGCACGAGCAGCGGCGCGGCGCCGTCGGGCAGCTCGTCGGGTGACGGTCCCTACGTCACCCCGCTGGTGCGCAAGATGGCCGCCGAGCACGGGGTCGACCTGGCCGGTGTCGAGGGCAGTGGCGTCGGTGGCCGGATCCGCAAGCAGGACGTGCTCGACGCCGCCGCGAAGCAGAAGGAGGCCGCCGCGTCCGCCGCGGCTCCCGCGGCTCCGGCTGCCGCAGCCGCCCCGGCCGCGGGCGCTCCCGCGGCGAGCTCCGGTGCAGCCGCGAAGGCCCCGACCCCGAGCCCGCTGCGCGGGCAAGACCGAGCCGATGAGCCGGCTGCGCAAGGTGATCGCCAAGCGGATGGTCGAGTCCCTCCAGGTCTCCGCCCAGCTGACCACCGTCGTCGAGGTCGACGTCACCTCGATCGCGCGGCTGCGGGACGCGGTCAAGGCCGACTTCGCCGCCCGCGAGGGCGTGAAGCTGTCGTTCATGCCGTTCTTCGCCAAGGCCGCGATCGACGCGCTCAAGGCAGCACCCGTCGCTCAACGCCGCGATCGACACCGAGAAGGGCGAGGTGACCTACTTCGACCACGAGAACCTCGCCATCGCGGTCGACACCGAGAAGGGTCTGCTCACCCCGGTCATCAAGGACGCCGGCGACCTTCGATCGCGGGCCTGGCCCGCAAGATCGCCGACCTCGCCGAGCGCACCCGCGGCAACAAGATCGGTCCGGACGAGCTCTCCGGCGGCACCTTCACGCTGACCAACACCGGCAGCCGGGGGGCGCTCTTCGACACCCCGATCATCAACCAGCCGCAGGTCGCCATCCTCGGCACCGGATCGGTCGTCAAGCGGGCGGTCGTCATCGACGACGCCAACCTCGGCGAGACGATCGCGGTGCGCCGGATGGTCTACCTCGCGCTGACCTACGACCACCGGATCGTCGACGGCGCCGACGCCGCCCGCTTCCTGAGCGACGTCAAGGCACGGCTCGAGTCGGGCGCGTTCGAGGTCTGAGCCGCGGACGGTCACCGGGGCGCGCACCGGGTAGGTCTGCGTCGCCATGAAGTTCGTGCTGGCCGGCGTGTCCGGCTTCCTCGGGACCGCCTGGCGCGACCACCTCGCCCGAGAGGGCCACGAGGTGGTCCGCCTGGTGCGCGGCGAGGCGATGCGCGCCACGAGTCGCACTGGGACCCCTACGCCGGAGAGGTCGACCGCGCCGTGATCGAGTCCGCGGACGTCGTGGCGTACCTCTCCGGGACGCCGCTGGCGCACTTGCCCTGGACCGAGTCCTACAAGCGGACCTTCACCCGGAGCCGGGTGGCCACCACCCGCACCCTCGCCGACGCCGTCGCCGCCTCCGACCGCAAGCCCGCGTTCCTGGCGCAGAACGGCATCGCCGGCTACGGCGACCGCGGCGACGCCGTACTCAGCGAGGACGCGGCGTTCGACGCCGACACGTTCATGGGCGAGGTGACCCGGCTCTGGGAGCAGGCCGCGCGGGCCGGCGAGCGAGGCCGGCGCCCGCGTCGTCGTGATGCGCACGCGGCGTGATCCTCGACAAGCGCGGCGGCGCCCTCAAGCCGCTGCTGGCCCTCTTCCGGCTCGGGCTCGGCGGGCCGGTCGGACCGGGGACGCAGTACTTCTCCACGATCTCGATGAGCGACTGGGTCCGCGCGGCCACGCACCTCGCCGCCTCGCCCGAGGCCTCGGGCGTCTACAACCTGTCCGGCCCCAACGCCACCACCAACGCCGACTTCGGCCGGGAGCTGGGCCGGATGCTGCACCGCCCCAGCCGGCTGCGGGCGCCGGCCTGGCCGATCGAGAAGGTGCTCGGGACCGTCTCCTCCGAGCTGCTCAACTCCACCCGGGTCGAGCCGGTCCGGCTGCTCGAGGAGGGGTTCGTCTTCGAGCACCCGACGATCAACAGCCGCCTCGCCGCTGCCCTGACCTGACCTGTGTTCTGGCCCGGCGAGCCTTGCCTGGCCCGGCGCGCCTGGCGGGTCACGCCTGACCGGCCGATCCTCGCGGCCGGCCGGTCCCGACCGGCCGGCGGCTCAGCCGGGCGTGACCGACGCGACCCGCCACGGACCGGTCGGCCCGCGCACGAGCAGCACGACGTGCGTCGTGGCGGCGTCGCGCGGCAGGGTCGAGCGGCGGCCGCCGCGGACCGCCGTCGCCGCGGCCACCCGGTCGATGACCCGCAGCCGCAGCCGGCCCGGCGCGCGGTCGAGCACGGTCACGGCGAGCACCTGCATGCGCAACCCCCGGACCGTCACGCCGCGGGCGCGGTAGCCGGCCAGCAGCCGGGCGTCGGCGGTCCCGGCGCGCGACCCGGGCGCGTAGAGCCTGCGCAGCCGTCTCTCGTCACCCGCGGCCCAGGCCGCCGCGCGACGACGGTCCCACGCCCGGAGCACGGCCGCCTCCGCGAGGTCGGTCCCCCGCACGTCGAACGGCCGCGCAGGCGCCGGGTGAGCCGCCGACGCGTCCGGCGTACCTCCCTCGTGAGGGTGCGGGTCGCGCTGCGGCACCACCACGACCGCCGCCGCGACGGCGACCGCCACGACGGCGACGGCGACGCCCAGAACGCGCACCCGCGTCCGGCCCGCTCCACGGGGTCGGCGCCCGCGACGGCCCCGGGCGCGGCGGCCACCGTCGGGACGGGCGGGCACGAGGGTCACCCGCCCAGCCTCGCCGATCCGCCGTGCGCGCGCCGGGCGTCGTCCACAGGGCGCCCCGCCGTACCTCCCACGACGACATGCCGCTCGCGGCGGACCGTTCTCCCTGGGCAGTGGCCGTTTTCCTGCATCACCTGGTAAACGGCCGCTCCCCATGGACTGTTCACCATGGGGAGCGGCAGTTCTCCTGCATCACCTGGTAAACGGCATCGGGCTAGGCTCGTCGTCGTGGGTGAGCTGAGCTTCGAGACGGTCGGCCTCGGTGAGGACGCGGTGGAGTACGCCGCGGCGTGGGACCTGCAGCGCGAGGTGCACACGCGGGTCGTCGACGGTGCGCCCGGGACGGTGCTGCTGCTCGAGCACCCGCCCGTCTACACCGCCGGCAAGCGCACCGAGCCGCACGAGCGGCCCGTCGACGGGACCCCTGTCGTCGATGTCGACCGCGGCGGCAAGATCACCTTCCACGGGCCGGGCCAGCTCGTCGGCTACCCGATCGTCCGGCTGCCCGAGCACGTGTACGTCGTCGACTACGTGCGCCGGCTCGAGGAGGCCCTGATCGCGGTCTGCACCGACCTCGGCGTGACGTCCGCGCGGGTGCCCGGTCGCAGCGGCGTGTGGGTCGCCGAGGACGCGCGAGGCCCCGAGCGCAAGCTCGCCGCGATCGGCATCCGGGTCAGCCGCGGCGTGACGATGCACGGGTTCGCGCTCAACTGCGACGTGGACCTCGGGTGGTACGACCGATTCGTGCCGTGCGGCATCAGCGACGCCGGTGTCACGAGCCTGTCGGCCGAGCTCGGTCGCGACGTGCCGGTGCGCGAGGTCGTGCCGTCCGTGCAGCGCCACCTCGCCGAGCTGCTCGCCTGGGCGCCGTACACGCGGACCCCGGACTACCCGGCCAAGCCCGAACCGGGGCGGATCCGGCTGCTCACCCCCGGTCGCTGACCCCGGGCTCCGGGCGGTCGGCGTGTCCGCGGCGAGCCGGGGTGCGCCGTGCACGAGACTTCCAGGATGTCCACCGAGGGCGCGACCGGGCTCGTGATCGAGACCAGCGGGCTGCGCAAGGAGTTCCGCAGCCGGCGCGGTCGCCGCGTCGTCGCCGTCGACGGGCTCGACCTGGCTGTCCCGGCCGGGGGCGTGCACGGCTTCCTCGGCCCCAACGGCTCGGGCAAGACCACCACGATCCGGATGCTGCTCGGGCTCGCGCGGGCCAGCCACGGCGAGATGCGGCTCTTCGGCGAGCCGGTCCCCCGGCGACTGCCGGAGGTGATGAGCCGCGTCGGCGCGGTCGTCGAGCAGCCGAAGTTCGCGCCCACCTTCAGCGGCCGCAAGAACCTCGCGCTCCTCGCGCACACCGTCGGCGTGCCCACCCGGGAGGTCGACGCGGCGCTGGACCGGGTGGGCCTGTCCGGCCGCGGCCGGGAGCGCTATCGCGCCTACTCCCTGGGCATGAAGCAGCGGCTGGCGATCGCGGCCACCCTGCTGAAGTCCCCCGACCTGCTGATCCTCGACGAGCCGACCAACGGGCTCGACCCCGCCGGCATCCGCGACATCCGGACCATGATCCGCCAGCTCGGCGACGGCGGCGTCACCGTGCTGCTGAGCTCGCACATCCTGGCCGAGGTGCAGCAGGTCTGCGAGTCGGTGTCGATCATCGGGCACGGCCGGCTGCTGGCCTCCGGCTCCGTCGAGGACCTGGTCGCCGCCGGCAGCGTGCAGCGGGTGCGGGTGGCGGTCGCCGACCCGTCCGCGGCGCGCGCCGCGCTCGAGCCCGCCGGCTTCGCCGTCACCGACGACCACGACCGCCTGCTCGTCGAGGCCGGCACCCGACCCGCCCTCGCGCCCGAGGAGGTGACCCGGGTCCTCGCGGAGCAGGGGATCTACCTGCGCGAGCTCACCCCGGTGCGTGCCGACCTCGAGTCGGTGTTCCTGCGGCTGACCCGCACGGAGGGCCTGTCCCCCAGCGGCACGAACAGCCGGAACAGCCCCAGCAGCCCGACCAGCCCGGGAGCCCGTCGTGACGCGGCTGCTGCGGGTCGAGCTCAACCGCTTCTTCTCCCGTCGCGCGGTGGCGCTGCTGCTCCTCGCGGCGGCGCTGCTCACCGCGCTCATCGCGACCACCACGCTCTGGGACACCCGCCCGGTCAGCGACGCGGAGCGGGCCACGGCCCGGGCGCAGGTCGCCCAGCAGCTCGCCGACCCCGCGTTCCAACGCGACCTGCGCGCCTGCGAGCAGCGCCCCGAGGACTACTTCGGCCCCGGGTCGTCGGCCAGCGACTGCGACGGGCTGCGACCTCGCGCCGAGAACTACCTCCCCCGCAGCACGCTGTCCCTGGCCGAGGAGCGCGACGACTCCGGCATCGCGGTCGTGGTGGTGCTGACCGCGCTGATGATCATCGTCGGGACGACGTACGCCGGGGCGGACTGGGCCTCCGGCTCGATGAGCAACCAGCTGCTGTTCGAGCCGCGGCGGGTGCGGGTGTGGGTGGGCAAGGCGCTCGCGGTGCTGGTCGGCTGCCTGGTCGTCTCGGCCGTGGTCGTGGCCGCCTTCTGGCTCACGCTCTACCTCACCGCGCAGTCACGCGGGATCGACACGGGTGCGACCGTCCAGACGCAGGTGCGCTGGCTGGCGGCGCGCGGGGTGGTCCTCGCGACGGCGGCCGGGGTGGGCGGCTACGCGCTGACCATGCTGCTGCGGCACACGGTCGCGACGCTCGCCGTGCTCTTCGCGTATGCCGTGGGGGGCGAGGCGCTCCTCGCGCTCGCTCCGATCGAGCGGGCGGGCCGGTTCAGCCCGGCGACCAACGTGTTCGCCTGGATCCGCGACGGCGTGCAGGTCTTCGACCCCGGCGTGACGTGCTCGCCCGGAGGCGGTGCCTGCGAGCAGCAGTTCACCGTCTCGCTGACGCACGGTGCGACGTACCTCGGGGTGCTGCTGGTCGTCGCGATCCTGGCCTCGGCGCTGTCGTTCCGCCGTCGCGACGTGCCGTGAGGGACGCCCGGCGCGATTGGGGTGGCCGAGCGCCCCGGCGTACAGTGACGGAGTGACAGCCCCCTCCACGAACGCCCCTTCTGCCGCGCCGTCGAGCGCCCCGGTGCCCCGGCGCCGGAGGGCCGCAAGCTGCTGCGCCTCGAGGTCCGCAACGCCGAGACCCCGATCGAGCGCAAGCCGGAGTGGATCAAGACCCGGGCCCGGATGGGGCCGGAGTACACCGAGCTGCAGGCGCTGGTGAAGTCCGAGGGGCTGCACACGGTGTGCCAGGAGGCCGGCTGCCCGAACATCTTCGAGTGCTGGGAGGACCGCGAGGCGACCTTCCTCATCGGCGGTGACCAGTGCACCCGGCGCTGCGACTTCTGCCAGATCGACACCGGCAAGCCCGAGCCGCTGGACCGCGACGAGCCGCGCCGGGTCGCGGAGTCCGTGCAGACGATGGGGCTGCGCTACGCGACCATCACCGGCGTCGCCCGCGACGACCTGCCCGACGGCGGCGCCTGGCTCTACGCCGAGACCGTCAAGGCGATCCACGAGCTCAACCCGGGCACCGGCGTGGAGAACCTGATCCCCGACTTCAACGGCAAGCCCGACCTGCTCGCCGAGGTCTTCGAGTCCCGCCCCGAGGTGCTCGCCCACAACGTGGAGACCGTCCCACGGATCTTCAAGCGGATCCGGCCGGCGTTTCGCTACGACCGGTCCCTGGAGGTGATCACCGCGGCGCGCGCGTTCGGGCTGGTCACGAAGTCCAACCTGATCCTCGGGATGGGCGAGACCCGCGCCGAGGTCACCACGGCCCTGCAGGACCTGCACGCCGCGGGCTGCGAGCTGATCACCATCACCCAGTACCTGCGCCCTCGGTCCGCCACCACCCCGTCGAGCGGTGGGTCAAGCCCGAGGAGTTCGTCGAGCTCAAGGACGAGGCCGACGCGATCGGCTTCGCCGGGGTCATGTCCGGCCCCCTGGTCCGCTCCTCCTACCGCGCCGGGCGCCTCTACCGCCAGGCGATCGAGGCCCGTGAGGCCGGTCGGGTCGAGCAGGCCGTCTGAGACAATGGCTCGTCCCGTCCGAGCCCAGAACAGCGAAGGCACCACCTGATGGCGAAGAAAGAGCAGCCCGAGGAGAAGAAGGACGGCCGGCTCAAGCAGATCTGGCTCGTCTACAAGATGACCCGCAAGTCCGACAAGCGGATCGGGCTCGTCCTGCTCGGCGTCTTCCTGCTGGCCGCGGCGATCGCCTTCGGGCTGTTCTCGCTGGTCCCCGGCGGGTGGGTCTTCGACGTCATCACCGCCGTCCTGGTCGGCGTCCTGTCGGTGCTGATCGTCTTCGGGCGGCGCGCGCAGCGGGCGCAGTACGCCCAGATCGAGGGCCAGCCGGGCGCGGCCGCCGCCGGGCTGAGCACCCTCAAGCGCGGCTGGAAGGTCGAGCCGGCCATCGCCTTCAACAAGAACCAGGACCTCGTGCACCGCGTCGTCGGCCCGCCCGGCATCGTGCTGGTCGGCGAGGGCAACCCGCACCGGCTCAAGTCGCTGCTGGCCACCGAGCGCCGCAGCCACGAGCGGGTCGCGTCCGAGGCCCCGATCTACGACGTCGTCAGCGGCGACTCCGAGGGCGCGGTGCCGGTGTCCAAGCTGGCTCGCCACATCACCAAGCTCGGCCGCAACATCAAGCCGGCGGAGATGACCGACATCCTGCAGCGGCTCAAGGCGCTCGACGCCAACCGGTCGAACATCCCGATCCCCAAGGGACCGATGCCGACAACCTCAAGGGCGCCCGCCAGAACATGCGGGGCCGCTGAGCCGCTACGCGACCGGACCCACGAGCTCCGAGCCGCTCGGCACGTGCACCCGGACCCGCTCGCCCCACTCGGAGAGCTCGAACGTCATCGCGAGCCCGCCGGCCCGCAGGCGCTCCTTGCGGAGCCGGTTGCGGCGGTCGAGCCACACCTCGTAGACCAGGCGGTGCCCGATCCGCCTGCCCACCTCGGCCAGATGGCGCGAGGCCAGGCCGGCCTCCGGAGTCGACGCTCAGCGTGTATGCCGCCATCGACTCGCCGTACATCCGACGCTGGCCGAGGTAGCGCACCTCGCGGAACCCGCCGCGCAGCGCCGCCAGCGCGCTCACCGGGTCGACCTGGTCGCTGAGCCGGGCGAAGTCGGGGCCGAGCGGGCTGGTCGGCGAGGCCAGGTCGACGCGCGCCCACCGGCCGGCCGGCGTCAGTCCGGGCGCGGAGAGGTAGAACGCCCGAGGCACGACCACGATCTCGGCGCGGCCGAGCGCCGTCGACCCGGCCACCGAGGCGACCATCCGCTGCTGCCCGGCGACGAGCGCGGCGTCGCCGGACCCGTAGACGGTGAAGGCCCGCTCCCTGAGCCGGTAGTCGACGTGCACCGTGTGCTCGCGTCGCAGCCCGACGGACAGCAGGCGGCGCAGCCGGGCGTCGCCGACCCGGGACACGTGCCTGGTGCTCACCCCGGCCGGGCCCGCCGCCGAGGTCGGGGCCGGGCCGCCGAGCGCCTGGGTGTTCGCGGCGGTCGCACCCTCCTCCTGGCAGCCGGTGAGGCCGCCGAGCAGGAGCGGGAGTGCGGCGATCGCGGTCAGGGCAGGGCGCGGTCGCATGTCGTCATTCCCCCGTCGAGCGCGTTCCGGTGCGGCTGGTCGAGGCACCAGGGTAGGCGGCACGACGCCGGGAAGAGGGTGATTTGCGACCTTGCGCACCGACCGGGGACGATAAGGGCGCCAGGGGGGTCCACCGGCGGCGTCGGCGGTCCGGACCACCCGGGTGCGCAGCGCCCGGCTCGGACCGGACGACCCATCCGACGAGCCGACGAGGACGAACGACTCACATGACGGACCTTCCGCCCACCCGGCCCACCGTCGCTGTCATCGGTGGCGGCGTGTCCGGGCTGACCGCCGCCTACCTCCTCCAGCGCGACCACCACGTGACCCTGTTCGAGGCCGAGACCGCGGGTCGGGGGCCACGCCCACACCCACGACGTGCCGACCGGCGCCGGGACCGTCGCCGTGGACTCCGGCTTCATCGTCCTCAACGACCGCACCTACCCGCTGCTGCGCCGTCTCTTCGCCGAGCTCGGCGTGGCGACCCGGCCCACCGAGATGAGCATGAGCATCAGCCTGCGCCGGCTGCGGGCTCGGCTTCGTCGGCGGGACGCGGGCCCGGCGGGATCTTCGCCCAGCGGCGCCGCCTCGCTCGACCCCGGGTTCTGCGGCTGCTGCTGACGGTCCGCCGCTTCCAGAGGGCGCGCTCTGCGGCTGGTCGAGGACGACCCGGAGAGCACCACGACCTACGGCGAGTTCCTCGACGAGCACGGCTTCGGCGGCACTTCGTCAGCCCACTACGCGCTGCCGGTCGTCTCGTGCGTGTGGTCGATGGGCCACCAGGAGGCGCTGGACTACCCCGCGGCGTACCTCTTCGCCTTCCTGCGCCACCACGGCTTCCTGGCCCTGCGCGACGCCCCGACCTGGCACACCGTCGTCGGCGGCTCGCGGACGTACGTCGAGGCGGTCACGTCGCGCCTCGACGTGGTGCGCACCGGCACCCGGGTCTCCGCGGTCAGCCGCAAGCCGGAGGCCGTCGAGATCGACACGGTCACGGCCGACGGCCGTCCCGGCGACCACCTCAGCTTCGACAAGGTCGTCGTGGCCACCCACGCCGACGACGCGCTGCGGCTGCTGACCGACGCGGGCGAGGACGAGCAGGAGGTGCTCGGCGCGTTCGGCTACTCCTCCAACACCGCCCACCTGCACCGTGACGCGCCCAGCTGCCGGCCCTGCGCCGGGCCCGGGCGAGCTGGAACTACCGGCTCGAGGACTGCGACACCCTCACCGACCGCACCCGGGTCTCCTACTGGATGAACCGGCTCCAGGGTCACCCCGAGTCCGACCCGCTGGTGGTCACGCTGAACCCCGACGACGGCGAGGCGCCGCCGCGCACGTCATCGCGACGATGACCTACCTGCACCCCACCTACACCGCCGCCTCGGTCGCGGCCCAGAGGCGGCTGGCCGGCCTCAACGGCGACCGGCTCGCGTTCGCCGGCGCCTACCACGGCTGGGGCTTCCACGAGGACGGCTGCCGCTCGGGCGTCGAGGCCGCCGCGAGCGCTGGGGGCGTCCTGGTGAGCGCGCCGCACCCGTCCCGGCGTACGTCGCCGCGCAGGTCGCGCACCGCCGCAACCGGCCCGTTCACCTACGAGTTCGCGCACCGCACGGCGATGTGGCTGGTCGACGCCGCCGCACCGGACGCGGCCTTCCCGCGCTGGCTGCGCGCGCTCGCGTCGATCCGCGCCGAGGACCACTTCGCCGCCGACGACGCCCGGCCGCTGCCGGCCAAGGTGCGCACGTACCTCGACGCGCAGGGCCTCGCCTGGACCGCGCACCGCGTGCTGGTGCTGGCCAACGCCCGCTCGCTGGGCTACGTGTTCGACCCGCTGACGACGTACTTCTGCCTCGACGCCGACGGCCGGCTCGAGGGGGTGCTCGCCGAGGTGCACAACACCTACGGCGAGCGGCACTGCTACCCCCTCGAGCGTCGCCGACGGGTCGCCGGCCACGGTCGACAAGGAGTTCTACGTCTCGCCGTTCTTCGCCGTCGAGGGCCGCTACGACATCCGCACCCGGCTCAGCGCCAGCCCAGGTCGCGGTCGGCGATCTCGCTGACCCAGGGCGAGGAGACGGTGTTCACCGCCTCCGTGCACGGCGCCCTCGAGCCCGGCCACCCCGCGGCGGGTCCTGCGCGCGCTCGCCCGCAACCCGCTCCCCTCCCAGCGCGTCTCGGCGCTGATCCGCTGGCACGGCGTCCGCCTGTGGCTGCGCCGCCTGCCCGTCGTCCCGCGACGACCGCACCAGGCTCCGAAAGGAATGGCACCGACCAGATGAGCACCACCATCCAGCCCTCGGCGTCCTCCGCCCTGCTGCCCGCCCCTCCGACGTACGGCGTGCGCGCGCTCGTCGCCCGCGAGGCCGTGCCGGCGGATC
The DNA here is from genome assembly GCA_963781745.1 of uncultured Actinomycetota bacterium. Lineage (GTDB taxonomy): Bacteria > Actinomycetota > Actinomycetes > Propionibacteriales > Nocardioidaceae > Nocardioides_B. The sequence goes on from CAWAHH010000018.1 coordinate 110,088, forward strand.
CTGCGCAACCTGCCCGTCTCTGCCCGCCTTCCCGGCGGCGAGGTGTACGGCGCGCCGCTCGACCGGCACCACGCCGCTGCTGGAGGTCGCACGTCCCGAGGCGTTCTTCGCCCGGCTCGGGCACAGCCCCATGATCGGCATCGGCGAGTCCTACATGGCGCGCGAGTGGAGCGTGGGCCAGGGCACCGACCTCGCGGACGCGCTCGCGCCGTTCGCCGAGCGGATGACCGACCTGATCAAGCCGGTGTTCTACAAGCTCCGGCACACCGTGCTCCCCCGCGGCCTGAACCCCGCCAACACCAAGGTCGGCGCGCGACGCAACATCGAGGCGCACTACGACCTGTCCAACGAGATGTTCGCGACGTTCCTCGATCCGACGCTGTCCTACTCGTCGGCGCTGTTCGACTCGCTCGTGACCCCGCCGACCGTCGCCGCCCTCGAGGGCGCGCAGCTGCGCAAGGTCGACGCGATCCTCGACACCGCGGGCGTTCGGTCCGGCTCGCGGGTGCTGGAGGTCGGCACCGGCTGGGGCACGCTCGCGATCCGGGCCGCCGAGCGCGGCGCCCACGTCACCAGCGTCACGCTGTCCACCGAGCAGGCCGCCCTCGCCCAGCAGCGCGTGGACGCCGCAGGGGTGGGCGACCGCGTCGAGATCGCGGTGCGCGACTACCGCGACCAGCACGGCGAGTTCGACGCGATCGTCAGCGTGGAGATGATCGAGGCCGTCGGCGAGGAGTTCTGGCCGACGTACTTCTGCAAGATCGAGTCGCTGCTGGCCCCGGGCGGGCGCGCGGCCATCCAGGCGATCCTCATCTCGCACGACCGGATGGTGGCCACGCGCAACACGTACACGTGGATCCACAAGTACATCTTCCCCGGCGGGATGCTGCCCTCCCACGATGCGATCGCCCAGGTGCTGCGCCGGCACACGGGCATGCACGTGTCCAACATCCGCCCGATGGGGCGCACTACGCGCACACCCTGCGGCTGTGGCGCGAGCAGTTCGTGGACCACTGGGGGCAGGTGCTCGACCTCGGCTTCGACGACCGGTTCTGCCGGATGTGGGAGTTCTACCTCGCCTACTGCGAGGCCGGGTTCCGCACCGGCTACCTCGACGTTGCCCAGATCCGCATCGAGCGCTGAGTCCTCCAGGCCCCCCGGGGCCCTCGCGTCCGCCCGCTAGCCTGGGGCCGTGAGCGCGACGACCCCCTCGAGCCGGCCCGCCGGTCCGACGTACGCCGGGGAGAGGCTGGGCCTGCCGCCCGGGGGTCGCGGCGCCGTCGTCGGCTGGGGGCGCCGGTTCCTGGCGCTGTTCGTCGACTGGATCGCCTCGACGCTGGTGGCGCTGGTGCTCGTCGGCCCGCGGGTGATGACCGCGCGCGACTGGGAGGCGTGGATGCCGATGCTGGTGTTCCTGCTCGAGACCGCGTTCCTCGCCGCGCTGCTCGGCGGGTCCTTCGGCCAGCTGCTGACCCGCATCGCGGTGGTCGGCGTGCACGGTCGCCCGCTGACCCTGCTGCGCGCGCTGCTGCGGTCGCTGCTGGTCTGCCTGGTCGTGCCGCCCCTCATCTACAACGCCGACCGGCGCGGCCTGCACGACCTGCTCGCCGGCACCGTCGTCGTCCGTCGCTAGCCCGGACGCTGTTACATGGGCGAAACAAAGGAGATACTCCGGAGAAACTGCCCCTGCATAGGTTGCGTGCCAGTGGTGCACGCCGCATCGCCGCATCCTGTCTGAGCGAGATGGTCCCGGGAGGGACCAAGGAGGACGAATGTTCGCAAACAGCGACGACCTGTTGAAGTACGTCAAGGACGAGGGCGTCGAGATGGTCGACGTGCGCTTCTGTGACCTGCCCGGGGTCATGCAGCACTTCACCGTCCCGGTGTCGTCCTTCGACCAGTCCGTCTTCGACGACGGCCTGAACTTCGACGGCTCCTCCATCCGCGGCTTCCAGGCGATCCACGAGTCGGACATGTCGCTGTTCCCGGACCCACGACGGCGTACATCGACCCCTTCCGTACGGCGAAGACGCTGGTCGTGAACTTCTTCATCCACGACCCGATCACCGGCGAGGCCTACAGCCGCGACCCGCGCAACATCGCCCGCAAGGCGATGACCTACCTCAAGAGCACCGGCATCGGCGACACGGCGTACTTCGCTCCCGAGGCCGAGTTCTACGTCTTCGACGACGTGCGCTTCGAGACCAAGCCGAACACCGGCTTCTACTCGATCGACTCCGTCGCGGGTGCCTGGAACACCGGGCGCGAAGAGGAGCGCGGCAACCTCGGCTACAAGGTGAAGTACAAGGGCGGCTACTTCCCGGTCGCCCCGACCGACCACTTCGGCGAGATCCGCGACGAGATCGTCATCGAGATGGAGAAGGCCGGCCTGCACGTCGAGCGCGCGCCACCACGAGGTCGGCACCGCCGGCCAGGCCGAGATCAACTGGCGCTTCGACGAGCTGCTGAAGGCGGCCGACGACGTGATGAAGTTCAAGTACCTCGTCAAGAACGTCGCGCTGGCGCAACAACAAGACCGCGACGTTCATGCCGAAGCCGATCTTCGGCGACAACGGCTCGGGCATGCACTGCCACCAGTCGATCTGGAACGAGGGCGATCCCGCTGTTCTTCGACGAGACCGGCTACGCCGGGCTCTCCGACATGGCCCGCTACTACATCGGCGGCCTGCTCAAGCACGCCCCCTCGCTGCTGGCGTTCACCAACCCGACGGTGAACTCCTACCACCGCCTGGTGCCCGGCTTCGAGGCGCCGATCAGCCTGGTCTACAGCCAGCGCAACCGCTCCGCCTGCGTGCGGATCCCGATCACCGGGACCAACCCGAAGGCCAAGCGCATCGAGTTCCGGTGCCCCGACCCGTCGGCGAACCCGTACCTCGCCTTCTCGGCGCTGCTGCTCGCCGGCCTCGACGGCATCAAGAACAAGATCGAGCCGCCGAAGCCGGTGGACAAGGACATCTACGAGCTGCCGCCGGACGAGATGGCCGAGATCGACCAGGTGCCGACCTCGCTCAACGCCGTGCTCGACAACCTCGAGCGCGACCACGAGTTCCTCACCGAGGGGGGCGTGTTCACCCCCGACCTGATCGAGACGTGGATCGACTACAAGCGCACGATGGAGATCCTCCCCGTGCAGCTGCGCCCGCACCCGCACGAGTTCGAGCTCTACTACGACATCTGATTCACGGGTTCCCAGCCTCCGTCAGTGATCGCCGAGAGCGGCGTCTGACGTGCGGAGACGTCTCTCGACGTCTTCCACGGCAGCCGCCGCTCTCGTCGTCGTGCGGGCGGACTCGCCCGGCGGCCGCGCGACCTTCCCTCCCGTCGACGGGAGGCCGAGGGGCCCACGGCCGTGGAGGTCGGCGGCCTCGACCTCGACACCCGAGCCGGCGAGCAGCGCCTCGGCGGTGGCGGTGACCAGGACCTCGCCCGGCCCGGCGGTGGCGCCCAGGTCGACGGCGAGGTCCACCCCGGGACCTGCCACCGGTCCCCCGTCGACGGCCACCTCGGCCACCGACAGGCCGATCCCGCTCGCGACGCCCGCGCCGAGCGCGGCCGTCGAGGCGCGCGCTGCGGTGGCCGGGCCGTCGAAGAGGACCACGACGTCGCCTCCCGCTGTGTGTCGTCGCCGGCCCCCCGCCGCGACGAGCGCGCGCGTCGCCTCCGACGCGTGGCGCCCGGCGGCGCACGCCACGGCGGCGAGCGCATGGTGGTGCACCGGTGTCGGCGTCGCCGCGAGGAACGGTTCGACGGCGTCGAGGATCTGGGCCGGGTCGCCGGTCACGAGGTGGTCGTCGCCCTCCAGCAGCTCGAGCGTGGCCCCCGGGATGCGCCCGGCGAGGTAGCGCGCCTCGTCCACGGAGAACAGCCCGTCACCGGTGCGGTGCAGCACCAGGGTCCGCACGGCCACCGACGGGAGGAGGTCGCGGACGTCGACGAGGGCGTTCATGTCCATCAGCGCGCGGACGGTCCCCGGCGTCGCCGCGGCGCGCATCCTCCGAGCCCACCATCGCTGCATCTGCTCGTCGCCGGACGGGCAGCGCAGGCGCAGGTCGGCCTCCCAGTCCCAGCTGCTCACCAGGAGCTCGGTGTAGGCGTCCCGCTCCTCACGGGTCTGGGCGCCGGGGTAGTCCTCGGTCCTGGTACGCCGCGCGTAGCTGCCGTACAGCACCAGCGCCGAGACCCGCTCCGGGTGCATCGCGGCGAGCAGAACGGCCATCGGCCCGCCCTCGGAGTAGCCGACCACGGCGGCCCGCTCCGAGCCGACGGCGTCCATGACGGCCAGGACGTCGTGCATCCGCGTCTCGAGGTCGGGTACGCCGGAGGGGCGGTCGGACATGCCGGTCCCGCGCTTGTCGAAGCGGATCAGCCGGCCCATGGAGCCGAGCCGGTCGAGGAACTCCTCGTGCCGAGGGTCGTCCCAGTCGAGGTCGAGGTGCGAGACGAACCCGGGGATCAGCACGACGTCGAGGTCCCCGCCGCCCGTGACCTGGTAGGCGATGTGCAGGCCGTCGCTGGTGGTGTAGCGCACCGGGGACGTCCGCCCGGCGGGCCGGCCGGCAGACACCTGCGCGGCCTGAGTGCCCGCGTCCTCGACGGCCGCCACGAACCGGTAGCCGCGACCGTGCACGGTGCGCACCGTCCGTTGCGACCGGCCGTCGTCGCCGAGGGCCCGGCGGACCTGCTTGATGCGGCTGGTCACGGCCGTCTCGCTCACGAACCGGCCACCCCAGACCTCGTCCATGAGCTCCTCCTTGGGCACCACGCGGTCCCGGTGCCGCACGAGGTGCACCAAGACGTCGAAGGCCTGGGGCTCCAGCGCCACCGGGTGGCCGTCGCGCCGGAGCTCGAACACCTCCTCGTCCAGGACGGTCGCACCGTCGAGGAGCCGGGGCCGGCGAGGCACCACCGAGGGTGGCGCGACCACCGCGGTCTCCGGGAGCCTCACGGCGTCGACGATGCCGGTGGCGACACCGGCAACGGCTCGTAGCAGTCGTAGGAGCTCTGCCGAAGGACGAGGCCGTCGCGGAACACGTAGAACGCGGCGACGTGGGACACCAGCTCGCCGCCGGCCCTCAGACCCCCGACGTCGGCCGCCAAGGTGGCGGTCCAGGTCAGCTGGACGGCCACCCGGTCAGCCTCCTCGACGACCTCGAGCACCTCGAAGTGCTGCTTCTCGATGATCGAGGCGCCGAGCTCGGACCCCTCCAGCATGCCCGCCACGGAGCGCCGGTGACCGTGCGGGCGCATCAGGCTGGGGTACTCCACCTGCTCCGCGTCCGCATGGAAGAACCGGGCGAGCCGCTCCCCGGTGACGCCTGCGGAGATAGCCGCGTAGAGGTCGCGCAGGAGCTCGACCCGGGTGCTCACGACAGGCTCCCCGCGCGGCGGGACGCGGTCCCGGTGGCCACGAGGGCGAGGCCGACGGGCAGGCCGTAGGCGACGAGCACGAACGCACGCTGGACGACCCCGCCGAGGTCCCCGTAGGCCCCCGAGCCGAACCAGACGAACAGGCCGACCGAGCACAGGGCCGCCACCCGGAGCGGCGTCGTCCACCTGCGCAGCCGCGCGTCACGACGTACGCCTGCAGCGAGGAGGAAGCCCGCCACGACCAGGAGCACGAAGGACCCGAGCGCGACCAAGTTGTGCACGACGTGCGCGTCCGAGACCGCGCCGGCGCTCTCCCGGTCCAGGCACGCCTGCTGCAGGGTCGAGCACGACTGCCGCGCGAAGGCGACCACGACGGTCGCGGCCCCGGCGAGCACGACGAGGGCGGACCCGACCCGTGCGGCCCGGGCCGGCATCGACGACCACAGCGCCCCACCGGCTGCGACGAGCCCGGCCGCGAGCAGCAGGAAGCCTGCCGTCATCACGCCGGGCGCCTGCGACTGGGTCGAGGCGAGGGCGCTGATGCCCTCGCCCGTCTGGGAGTAGCCGGGGTCGAGCGTCCCGGCAAGGACGGTGCTTCCGGCGAAGCCGAGCCCGCACGCGGCGGCCACGACGGCCAGGGTGCGGGCCGGCCGCCGGACCGGGGTGGGGACGGGTCCCGTCGTACGACGGGAGGTGGTGAGGGCCATGACGAGAGCCTTTCGAGGAGTGGGTCGAGAATCACAACCTAAGTTGCACTACCTAGGTTGTCAATGATCTGATGCTGGGATGGAACCTCAGGACCTGGACCTGCCGACCCTCGTCTCGCTGGGCGCAGATGGCGTCGTGGACGAGCTGCTGGCCCGGATGGCCGCGGACGGCTTCGTGGGCGTCCGGCCCTCGCACGGCTACGTGATCCAGCGGCTGGTCGAGGAGGAGCCGACGATCACCGGCCTCGCGGCGTCGTTGGGGATGACCCAGCAGGGCGCGTCCAAGCACGTCCGCGAGCTCGAGGGGCTCGGGTTCGTGGAGCGGGTGGCCGTCGCCGGCGACGCCCGTGCGCGCCGGGTGCGGCTGACCGAGCACGGGCGCGCGGCCCTCGCGTCCGGGCGGGCCGCGCGTGCCGCCCTGGAGGCGGAGGTCGCCGCCGAGGTCGGTGCGGACGACGTCGCGACCGCCCGTCGGGTGCTGGCCGCGCTCGTCGAGCGGGTCGGGCTCGGCGACGCCGTGCGCGCCCGCGCCGTGGCGCTGCCGGGCGACGGGGAGCGCTCGCCAGGCTCCCCGTCGACCCGGGTCAGGCAGTCGCGACCGTGACCGCGACGGGCACGCCGTTGGTGAGCACGTCGTAGACGGCCGAGCGGCGACGTGCCTGCTCGACGAGCCGGCGCAGGGCCTCCGTCTCGGCGTCCCCCTGCACGTGGAAGGTCACCCGGACCTCCTCGAACCCGTTGCGGACGCCCGGGTCGAGCCCGAAGATCCCGAGCAGGTCGATGTCGCCCTCGACGCGGGCGGTGACCTCGCCGAGCTCGATGCCACGCGCCGCCGCGATGTTGGCGAGCCCGCTCATCAGGCAGCTGCCGAGGGCCTGCAGCAGGTGCTCGGCCGGCGTCGGGCCGTGGTCGTCCCCGACGAGGACCGCCGGGTGGTCGGCGTCGATGGTGAACTCGCGGGCGTGCGTGTGCTCACCCCCGGCCCCGTGGAAGTCGTGCACGGTGGTGCGGTTGTGGGTGCCGCCGATCCACCGGGTCGTGGTCCGGAACTGGAACCGGGCCAGGCCGGGCTGCGCCCGCACCGCGTCGAGGGTGCCGAAGAGTGCGGCGGTGTCCACCCCGTTGACGAGGGTGGTCGTGGTCGTGCTGGTCATGGTCGTGCCTTTCGCTCGGGTGCTGCAGGAGTGGTCACGCGGCGGTCGCCGCGATCGACCCGGCCGGGGCCGGGCGCGAGGCGAGCTGGGTCGCCTCGCGGTCGAGGGCCTCGCTGAGCTCGACCTGGAGCTCGACGAAGCGGGTGGGGTGGGGGAAGCGCGCGAGCTCGCCGGTGAGGCGGAAGGTGTCGCGCAGGGCGGCGTCGCGCTGGCAGGCGTACGACGCCAGGGCGTCGCGCTCCGGCGACGTACCCGTCAGCGTGGCGTCGAGGGCGTCCGCGAGCAGCTCGGCGTCGCGGAACGCGTCGGTGATGCCGTGCCCGGTGATCGGGTCCCGGTGGTAGCCGGCGTCGCCGACCAGCGACCATCCCGGCCCGGACGCCTCGCGGACGTGGTTCGCGAGCCGCATGGTCCCGCGGACCGGTTCGACGACGCGGCCTGTGCGGACCCGGCGGGCGAAGCCGGGCGCGACCTCGCCGAGGGCGTGCACCAGGGCGTCGGCACGCCCTGCGCCGGCGGTGCGGACCGTCTCGAGCCGGGCGGCCGGACGGCTCAGCCAGACGCAGGCCGCGCCGTCGTGGGTCGGGAACGCGCCGGCGAGGGCCTGCGGACCGACGTGGAGCTCGTGGCCACGCCAGGGCACCCGGTCCACGTAGGTGTAGAAGAGCGCGGCGTCGGTGGTGAAGGACGTCTGCTTCCTGGCCCCGAACCGGCCGGCCATCGCGGAGCGCAGGCCGTCCGCGCCGACCACGTGGCGGGCGTATATCCTCGTGTCCCGCCCGGCACGGGTGCGCGCACTGATCCCCACGACGCGTCCGGTGTCGTCGCGCAGCACCTCGCTGGCCGTCGTGCCGATCCGCAGCTCGGCGCCCGCCGCCACCGCGGCGTCGGCGAGGATGGCGTCCAGGATCGTGCGACGTGGCGCGACGAGCAGGTCGACCCCGGCTCGCTCCTTCACGGGCCGGCTGAGCGTCCCGTCGGGAGAGCCGAAGGTGATCTCACGGACGGGCGGTGCACCCGAGGCCAGCACCCGGTCCAGCAGGCCCCAGCGGGCCAGCTGGACCACGCCGCCTCGGGCGATGCCGTGCGTGGACACGGTGTCGCGCGGCAGGTCGGCGCGGTCGACGACGACCACGTCGTGACCGCGCTGGGCCAGCAACCGGGCCGTGCTGGAGCCGGCGCACCGGGCGCCGACGACGATGACGTCGTGCCGGCTGACATCTGCTGTGGTCTGCATCTTCTCGGTCCTCGCACGGTCTGGGGCCGGGGTGTTCCGGCACCGAGAACCCTGCCGGGGCACGGGATCCGAGACTTGGAGACCACGTGCAGGACGTGTGGAGACAAGCTGTCGTCACCGGCTCGCGGTCTCCACCGGATCGTCGCCTCGCCTCCATGCTTCGCGGCGCGGGAGGCGGGACCGTCGCTCCATGAACACCATGACGAACCCCACCGTTGCCCTCCGCCTGGCTCGACTGCACGCCGAGCACCTGCGCCGCGGGGCCCTCGTCCCCTCACGGCGGATGCCGCGACGACCGGCGCGCCGGCGTCTCCCGTCAGCGCAGTGACACGACGCCCAGCCGGGACAGCAGCCCGAGCTCGTCGGTGACGACCGTGATCGCGGTGATCCGGCCGTCGGTCAGCGTCAGCACGTCCATCCCCTGGACCCAGACGTCCTGGCCCGTCGCCGGGACGTCGCCGACGGACGAGACGAACGTGCCCGTATGACGACCGCGCAGCCGGAACGCCACCACCACCTTGTCGTCGGCCTCGACCCGCTCGAGGACCTCGTGGGTGATCCCGGTGAGCGCCCCCTGCAGGGCCCGCGCCCTGCCCACGAGCCCGTCGATGGTCACCTCGACGCCGTTCACCTGCACCCGTTCGGCGTACACCCGCGCGAACGCCGCGCGAGCAGCGTCCTCGTCCTCCGGGAGGCTCTGCCACAGGGCCATGAGGTCGTCGACCAGGTCAGCCACCTCACCAGTGTCGTGGCGATGCGCCGACTCCGCCACCCGGTGACGCCCTGCAGTGCACGACCTGAGCGGCGCAGCCGGGCTCAGGCCCTGACCCACTCGATGGTGTGCCGGAAGCCGAGGTGGCGACGCATCCGCGCCCCCGGCAGCTGCCGCTCGACCACCCTCCGGATCTCGTCGAAGGACAGGCGAGGGTCCGCGACCGGGACGGTGGGCGGCCCGACGTCACGGGCAGCGACCCAGGGGTGCTTCACGTACCCGATGACGGGGTTCGTCACCATCGAGACGAGGTCCCAGCCGTGGTCGCGCAACGATGCCGGGCGGGCGAGCCCGACGCACAGGAAGCGCCCACCCGGAGCCAGGACGCGCCGGACGTCGGACAGTGCAGCCTCGAGGTCGAGATGATGCAGCACCGCCACCATGGTGACCAGGTCGACAGACTGTCCGACGTCCGCCAGGGCTGTCGCGTCCACGGTCACGTCGGCGAGGCCGGCACAGCGAGCGGCTGCTGCGGTGCGCATGGCCGGGTCGGTGTCGATGCCGTGCACCTCGTCGAAGACCTGCGCGAGCGCGGCGAGCAGCTCGCCACGACCACACCCGACGTCCAGAGCACGACGCCGTCGCTCGGGCAGGGCTGTGAGGATCCACGGGTGGAAGTGGTCGTTGTGGCTCCACGGGTGCCGGGCGTTGAGCGCGGCCATCGACGTCGACAGCCGACCGCCCCAGCGCTCGCGCGCCACCTCGCGCACCCCCAACGCACCTCGCCCCTCTCTCGCAGGCTCCCCGTCACGACGAGCCGACCGGCTGTGGACGTCCGCTTGACGCGTTCGAACATGTGTTCGATCCTTGATGCATGACCGCCGCCCGACTCGCCGAGCTCGACCCCGAGCGACCGGTCGTCGAGCAGCTGCGTGAGCGGATGGCCGCCATGGAGCGTGGGCCCGTGGCCCGCGCCCTCCCGAGTCTGCCAGGGCTCGCCGACGTCCTGCCGCTGCAGGCCGGGTCGACGTATGCCGTCGACTCGGCCTCGCTCGCGCTCGCGGCCGCAGCGGGGGCATCCCGGACCGGGGAGTGGGTCGGGTTCGCGGGTTGGCGGGACTTCGGGGCCGAGGCTGCGGCGGAGCTGGGGATCGAGCTGTCCCGCACGGTCGTCGTGCCTGACCCCGGCGACCACTGGCTGGAGGTGACCGCGGCGCTCGTCGACGTGCTCCGGGTGGTGGTCCTGCGACCGCCTGCGTCGGTGGACGCGCGGACCGCGAGCGTCCTGGACTCGCGGCTGCGCACCCGTTCGGCCGTCCTCGTGGTCCACGGTCCCTGGCCACGGGTCGAGGCCCGGTTGAGCACCGAGACGTCCGTCTGGAGCGGCCCCTCGCGGGGTTCCGGGCAGCTGGAGCAGCGCCGGGCGACGGTCGTCCTGCATCGCGGCGGCCGGCCGCGACAGCGCGTCGACCTGAGCTGGCCCGGCGTGCACCGCGTCGACGTGGAGCGCGACGTGCGACGGGCGACCGGCTGATGTCGGGCGCCGGACCAGCGAGCCCTCAATGAGGCCGCGGTGAGAGTGATGGTGGTGTGGTGCCCCGACTGGTCGGTGGTCGCCGCGCTGGAGGAGGCCGGGGCGTCGCCGCGCTCCCCCGCCGCTGTGCTGCACGCCAACGTCGTCGAGGTGTGCAACGCTCCCGCACGGTCGGAGGGCGTACGACGCGGGCAGCGCCGGCGCGACGCCCAGGCCAGGTGCCCGGACCTCGTGCTGCTGCCGGCCAACCCCGACCGCGACGCCCGCGCCTTCGAGCCCGTGCTGGCCACGGTGGAGGACCTGCGTCCCGGGGTCGCCGCGCTGCGAGCGGGACTGCTGGCTGTCCGAGCGCCGGGCAGCTGGTACGGCACCGAGACCCACGCCGCCGCGACCGTGTCCCAGGCGCTGGTCGAGAGCGGCGTCTGGGACGTGCGCATCGGGATCGCCGACGACCTGTTCACCGCCGAGCAGGCGGCACGCACCGCCGACGGGCAGTCGTGGACGGTCGTGCCCGAGGGCGGGTCCTCGCCCTTCCTGCGGGGCATCCCCGTCCACGTGCTGCAGGACGACGGTCCGCGAGGACGCGAGCTGGTCAGCCTCCTGCAGCGACTCGGCCTGCGCACGCTCGGTGACCTCGCCGACCTGCCCGGCGAGGCGGTCGGTCACCGTCTTGGGGCCTACGGAGCCGCCGTACGCCGGCGGGCGCGTGGCGAGGACCCCTCGCTGTTCGCGGCGCGCACCCCGCCGCCCGAGCTCGACGCGGCGGTGCCGTTCGAGCCACCGCTCGACTCGGTCGAGGCGATCGCCTTCAGCGTGCGCACGACCGCCGAGCGGTTCGTCGCCCGGCTGGCGCACCACCAGCTCGTCGCCACCGGGGTGCGCGTCGAGGCCGAGACCGACGGCGCGGTCTGCTCGTCGCGCGTCTGGCTCCACCCGCGCCACTTCAGCGCCCGCGACCTCGTCGACCGCGTGCACTGGCAGCTGCAGTCGGCAGACGTCGGTGGGTCGCTGCGCTCCCGCAAGGAGTCCGGTGCGGTCCGCGCACCGGTGGACCGGGTCCGGTTCGTGCCCGAGGTGGTGGAGTCTGCTGCGGCCCACGGCGAGGCGCTCTGGGGCAGCGCGTCCGACGACCTCGTCGAGCGGGGCGTGGCGCGGGTGCAGGGCATGATCGGCTTCGACGCCGTCCTCCGCCCCGTGCTGCAGGGCGGTCGCAGTCCCTCGACCCGGCAGGCGCTGGTCCCCTGGGGCGAGCGCGCGGTCGAGCTGCGTCCGCTCGACCGCCCCTGGCCGGGTCGCGTGCCTGGTCCGGCTCCCGTCCGGGTCTTCGACGCCCTCCCGTCCGCCGAGGTCGTGGACGACTCGGGCAGGGACGTGTGCGTCACGGACCGAGGTGTCGTGACCGGTGAGCCCCGGCGGTTCCGGATCGGTGCGAGCGGGCTGCCCTGGCAGCCGGTGACGGCGTGGGCCGGGCCCTGGCCCACGGACGAGAGCTGGTGGTCCGGCGGTGCCGGCCGGTCCGCCCGCTTCCAGGTCGTCGGTGCCGACGGACGCGCCTGGCTGCTGCTGCGCGCCCCGGAGGGCTGGTCGCTGGAGGCGGCGTATGACTGAACGGGACCTCCCTGCGGAGGTGTGCTGATGGGCTGGAACAACCCCACGATGAAGTGGGCCGAGCTCGAGCGCCGGCTCAGCGGCCTGCCCGGTGCCGACGACGCACCGGTGTCGCGCCGCAAACGCCCGGCGGCGACGGGCCGGGCGATCGAGCGGCCCGGCTCGGTGACCCCGTACGCCGAGCTGCACTGCCACAGCCACTTCAGCTTCCTCGACGGCGCGAGCTCACCCGAGGAGCTCGTCGAGGAGGCGGTGCGCCTCGGCCTGCACGCGCTGGCGATCACCGACCACGACGGGTTCTATGGCGCCCCGATGCTGGCCGAGGCAGCGGCCGCCTACGACCTGGCCACCGTCTTCGGGGCCGAGCTCTCCCTCGGGCTGTCCGGTCCGCAGAACGGCGTGCCGGACCCGGAGGGCAGCCACCTGCTGGTGCTGGCTCGCGGCGTCGAGGGCTACCACCGGCTCGCCGCGGCGATGACGGACGCGCACCTGCGCGGCGACGAGAAGGGGCGTCCGACCTACGACCTCGACGAGCTCGGCGAGCGCGGGCGCGGTCACTGGGTGGTGCTGACCGGCTGCCGCAAGGGCACCGTCCAGCAGGCGCTCGCGACCGGGGGCGAGGCCGCGGCGGCCGAGGCGCTGGACCGGCTGACGGCGCTGTTCGGCCTCGAGCACGTCCTGGTCGAGCTCTCCCCCCGTCCGGGTGCGGGCACGACCAACGCCGCCCTGGCCGGGTTGGCGGCCGTCCACGGCCTCGACGTCGTCGCGGCGGGCAACGTCCACCACGCCGGCCCGCGGCAGCACCGGGTGGCGACCGCGATGGCGGCGGTGCGCGCGAGGCGCAGCCTGGCCGACCTCGACGGCTGGCTCGACCTGTCGGGCTCGGCCCACCTGCGCAGCGGCGCGGAGACGGCGACCGCCCTGGCGGCGTACTCCGGTGCCGTCGACCGCAGCGTGTCGCTCGCCGACGAGCTGTCCTTCGACCTGCACAAGGCCTCGCCCGCGCTGCCCAAGCGGCAGATCCCTGCGGGCCACACGGCGGACTCGTGGCTGCGGGTGCTCGCGGAGCGCGGCTTCGCCGAGCGCTACGCGGGTGTCCCCCACGAGCGCGAGGCGCGCGAGCGGCTCGAGCACGAGCTGCGGGTGATCGCCGAGAAGGACTTCGCCGGCTACTTCGTGATCGTCCACGACATCGTCGCGTTCGCCCGCCAGCGCGGCATCCTCTGCCAGGGCCGCGGGTCGGCGGCGAGCTCCGCGGTCTGCTACGCCCTCGGCATCACCGCCGTCGACGCCGTCTTCTACCGCCTGCCGTTCGAGCGGTTCATCTCCGCGCACCGCGACGAGGAGCCCGACATCGACGTCGACTTCGACTCCGGCCGGCGCGAGGAGGTGATCCAGTGGGTCTACGACACCTACGGGCGGCGCAACGCCGCACAGGTGGCCAACGTCATCACCTACCGCCCGCGGATGGCGGTGCGCGACGCCGCCAAGGCGCTCGGCTTCTCCCCCGGCCAGCAGGACGCGTGGTCCAAGCAGATCGACGGCTGGAAGGCCGTGGTGACCGGCGACCAGGGCGACCCCGCGGCACACGACGTCCCCGCCGCCGTCGTGGCGCTCGCCGACGAGCTGATGGGGGCGCCGCGCCACCTCGGGATCCACTCCGGCGGGATGGTCCTCACCGAGCGGCCCATCGGCGAGGTCTGCCCGATCGAGCGCGCGCGGATGGACCGGCGCACGGTGCTGCAGTGGGACAAGGACGCCTGCGAGTCGATGGGCCTGGTCAAGTTCGACCTGCTCGGGCTGGGCATGCTGGGTGCGCTCGACCACATGATGCGGCTGGTCGACGTGCACCTCGGTGAGTCGTGGGACCTCGCCACGATGCCCAAGGAGGAGCCCGCGGTCTACGACATGCTGTGCCGGGCCGACTCGATCGGGGTGTTCCAGGTGGAGAGCCGGGCGCAGATCGGCACGCTGCCCCGGCTGCGCCCGCGCGAGTTCTACGACCTCGCGATCGAGATCGCCCTGATCAGGCCCGGGCCGATCCAGGGCGGGGCCGTGCACCCCTACGTCCGCCGGGCCACGGGCCAGGAGCCCGTCACCTACGACCACCCCGAGCTGGTGCCCGTGCTCGAGCGCACCAAGGGCGTGCCGCTGTTCCAGGAGCAGCTGATGGCGATGGCCGTCGCCCTCGGCGACTGCAGTCGCGACGACGCCGACCTGCTGCGCCGCGCGATGGGCTCCAAGCGCGGGATCGAGCGCATCGAGTCCGTCAAGCACAAGCTGTACGCCGGCATGGAGCGACGTGGCATCACCGGCGACCTGGCCGACTCGATCTACGTCAAGATCCTGTCCTTCGCCAACTTCGGCTTCGCCGAGTCGCACGCGCTGTCGTTCGCCCTGCTCGTCTACGCGTCGTCGTGGTTCAAGCTGCACTACCCTGCGGCGTTCCTGGCGGGACTGCTGCGCAACCAGCCGATGGGCTTCTACTCCCCGCAGTCACTGGTCGGCGACGCGCGTCGCCACGGCGTCGACGTACGCCGCCCCGACGTCACGCTCTCCGCGGCGCAGGCCGACCTCGAGGCAGCCGCGCCCGGCGAGGTCGGGCCGACCGGGCTCGCCGGCTGCCACCGGCCACGGTTCGAGCGCATCGAGTGGGTGCCCGGGACCCCCGACCCGGTGCCCGCCCACCGGCGCGACGGCGCCCTGGCAGTCCGCCTCGGACTCGACTCGGTGCGCGGCGTCGGGCTGGACGCGGCCCATCGGATCGTCGCGGCGAGGGAGCAGGCACCGTTCACGGGTGTCACGGACCTGTCCCGACGCGCCGACCTGACCTCGGCCCAGCTCGAGGCACTGGCCACGGCCGGCGCCTTCGACGCCTGGGGGCTCGACCGGCGCGAGGCGCTCTGGGCGGCCGGCTTCGCCGAGAGCGCGGAGCACCTGCCCGGCACCACGCCCGCCCCCGCGGCCCCCGCGCTGCCGGGGCTGAGCGAGCCCGAGCTCACGCTGGCGGACCTGTGGGCCACCGGCGTCTCCCCCGAGCGCCATCCGGTCGAGCACCTGCGCGAGGACCTCCGTCGCGGCGGCGTCCGCTCGATCGCCGAGCTCGACACCGTCGAGTCGGGTCGTCGCGTCCACGTCGGTGGGCTGGTCACCCACCGGCAGCGGCCGGGGACGGCCATGGGCGTCACCTTCCTCAACCTCGAGGACGAGACGGGGATGCTCAACGTCGTCTGCTCGATCGGCGTGATGAAGGCGCACCGGCAGGCCGCCCGCAACCGGGTCGCAGTCGTGGTGCGTGGACGCCTCGAACGCAACGAGGGCGTCACCAACCTCGTCGCCGACCGGGTGCAGGGCATCGACGTCGTCGTCCCCGGCGCCGGCGCGGCCCTGCAGGCGCGAGCGTCCTCGCGGGACTTCCGATGACGCAGGACGCCGGGGGGCCGCGCACGCCGGCGACGCCGCTGGCGGCTCGCTCAGGCGCCCCAGGTGCGCACGGTCGGCCGGAAGACCAGCTCGGTGATGTGGGAGTCCAGGGTCCGGCTCTCGAGCAGCTCGAGGTCGAAGTCGGCCGCGCCGGCGAAGATCGGCTCCTCCCCGGTCTGTCCCGAGATCACCGGGAACACCGACAGCTGGACGCGGTCGACCAGCCCGGCGGCCATCAGCGCCCGGTTGAGGGTCAGGCTGCCGTGCGAACGCAGCGGCACGTCGGACTCGTCCTTGAGCCGGGCGACGCTCTCCACCGGGTCGCCCCCGAGGACCGTCGCGTCCGGCCAGTCGAGCGGGTCCTCGAGCGTCGACGAGACGACGTAGGTCGGCAGGCTCCGCATCCGGTCCACCCACGGGTCGCGCACGTCGTCGCCCTCGCTGCTGGCCGCCAGCATCTCGGCGAACGCCCGGTACGTGTTCGCGCCGAGGACCATCCGCTGCTCGCCGGCGTACGCGGCGAGCCGGTGCTCGAGCAGCTCGGGCCCCTGCTTGCCCCAGTAGCCGCCCCAGTCCGCCGGCGGGCGGTAGGAGCCGAAGCCGTCGATGCTCGTGAAGATGTCGAAGGTGTAGGTCGCGGTCATGCCTGTTCCGACACAGCCCGCGACCCGGAATCATCGGTCGCCACCGGGTGGCGACCCGGCGACGCCGTCCTCGAGCCGTGTACGACGGCGGGGTGCCGGTGCCATATTGGTCGTCATGGCCCGAGTGCTCGTCACCTCGTGCCCGGCGTACGGACACGTGCTGCCGATGCTGCCCGTCGTCCGGGCCGCGATGCGCGCGGGTCACGACGTGCGGGTCGCCACCGGTCCCGACCTCCTCGGCCCGCTGTCGACCCGAGCGCTCGACGTGCACCCGGTCGGTCCGACCTGGGAGACCTCCTGGACCGCGCACCAGGCGGTCTGGGACACCCCCGGGATGCCGGAGGCGCAGAAGATGATGGAGGGGGTCGTGGCGCTCTTCGGCGCGCCCGCCCTCGCCCGGCTCGACGACCTGACGGCGATGGCCGCGCACTGGCGGCCAGACGTGGTCGTCCACGAGGTCCTCGAGCAGGCCGGCTCCATGCTGGCGGCGTCGCTCGGGATCCCCGCGGTCGTGCACGGCATCGGACCGATGTTCCCGTTCTACGCCGACATCATGGCCGCCGCCGGAGCCGCGATCGGCGACGCCGAGCGCTGGGTGCACCTCGCGTCCGAGCAGGCGCTCGACCTGTGCCCGCCCTCGCTGCAGCCCGACGGTCCGGCGCCGTGGCCCACCGCGGGGTCGGTGCGCCCGAGTGCCGGCGAGCACGGTCACCTGCCCCACAGGGTGGCCGAGGCGCTCGCCTCCGACCGCCCGGTGGCCTACTTCACGCTCGGCACCGTGAAGAACGACGACACCCGTGACCTGGCGACCGGCCTCACCGCCCTGTCGGGGTACGACGGCACGGTGATCGCCACGACGGGACGCCCGGTCGACCCCGACGAGCTCGGCCCGCTCCCGCCGAACGCCGTCGTCGAGGCCTTCGTGCCGCAGGCCGCCGTCCTCGAGCGTGCCGACGTGCTGGTCTCGCACAGCGGGTCGGGCACCATGCTCGGCGGCCTGGTGCACGGGGTGCCCCAGGTCGCGATCCCGCGCGGGACCGACCAGCCGCAGAACGCCGCTCTGCTGGTCCGCGCCGGTGCCGGGGTCCTGGTCGCACCGGAGGAGTACGCCGTGGAGACGATCGCCGCGGCGCTGGACCGGGTGCTCGGCGACCCGGCCCACCGCGAGGCCGCCGAGAGGGTGCGGGACGAGATCGCCGCCATGCCCGACGCCGACGCCGCCTGGTCCGCCCTGCCCCTCGACCTGGCGCCCTGAGACGCCCCGGCCCGGCGACCAGGCCCGACCTTCCGGCCCGGCGATCCGTGCCCGGCGATCCGCCCTGACGCTCAGGCCGGGTCGCCGCTGCGCGCCAGCCACTCGCGGACCAGTGCGCGGAGCAGGTCGGGCCGCTCGTGGGGCAGCGCGTGACCGGCACCGTCCACGACGGCCAGGGTGGCGCGTGGGTGGTCCTCGGCGAGGTCGGCGGCCGCGCCCCAGCCCACGAAGGAGTCCAGGCGGCCCGCGACGACCAGCGTCGGGCCGGGGTAGGGCGGGAGGTCGCCGGGGGAGAGCTCCCAGTGCTCGCCGATCCGCCGCATCGCCACGGGGTCGGCGAGCGCCGCACCCGGCGCGACGTACCGCTCGTAGCGATCGAGCATCTCGGGGGTCTGCACCACGAAGTAGTCGCGGAACTCGTCGTCGCCGAGACCGCCCGGACCGGCCACCACCCGGTGCCGGGGCACGTCGCGCACCCCCGACAGCAGCGGGCAGACCAGGGCCAGCCCGGCCACCCGGTCGGGCCGGCTCGCCGCCATCGCCTGCGCGTAGTAGCCGCCGGCCGAGTGCCCGAGCAGGAGGTACGGCGCACCGTCGGCCACCTCGTCGGCGAGCGCGAGCAGGACCTCGAGAACGTCGTCGGCGCTGCGCAGCGACTCCGGAGCCGGGGTGCGACCCGAGCCCGGGAGGTCGGGGTAGACGCGGCGGAACCCCTCCACGCCGTCGAAGCACGGCTCGACGCAGGCCTCGGGCTCGCGGTGGTCGACGCCGGCGCCGTGCAGGACGAGCACCGGGCGGCCGGCGCCGTGCTCGACCCGGTGCACCGCGACCGGCGTGGTCAGGGCAGCACCTCGGCCAGTGACTCGGGGTCGCGGCCGATGACGGTGGTGCCGTCGTCGGCGGTGATGATCGGTCGCTGGATCAGCCGCGGCTCGTCGACCAGGGCCTCCAGCCAGGCACGGCGGCCCTCGTCGGTGCGGGGCAGGTCCTTCACCGCGGCGTACTCCGGCTCACCGGTCCGGGTGATGTGCCACGGCTCGACGCCGAGCCGGGCGAGCACCGCCTCGAGCTCGGCGCGGGTGGGCGGCTCGTCGAGGTATCGCCGCACGGTGTACCCGACGCCGGCCCCGTCCAGCGCCGCCGTCGCCGCCCGGCACTTCGAGCAGGCGGGGTTGACCCAGATCTCCATGACCCCACCCCACCAGACGCCGTCCACACCCGTCGACCGCGAGACCCGAGAGGCCCCGGTCAGCGCCCGAACCCGATGCGACGTACGTCGGAGAGCTCGACGACCACGGGGCCGAGGTCGGTCTCGGCCTGCACCGGGCAGTTGCGGGTGCTGATCGTGTCGCTCGTGCGCCGCCCGTCGAGCAGGGTCACCGTGGCGTCCGCGGTGGCGTTCGAGGCGAAGACCGCCGTGATCGCGATGCTGCGGACCCGCTCCAGCGGGATCGTCTGACCGCTCGCGAAGGTCACCGAGGGGGCTCCGCACGAGAGGTTCACGGTCGAGGCCCTGACCTCCGTGCGGCGACCGTCCGCACGCACGATCGTTGCCGTCGCGCGCGTCCACGGCACCAGGTCCGGGGACCCGCCGGCCGGCTCGGGCGACTGTGCCACCGGCGACTCCTCCGGCGTCTGCCCCGAGGACGGGGACGACGCCGAGGAGGGGGTCTGGTCCACGATCGTGCTGGCCTCGACCGACGGCGGTGTCGCGACCGCCCGCTGGTCGTCGCCGGACCCGAACAGGCCGCTCTGCACCAGGATGCCGATCAGGCCGCCGACGGCCGTGACCAGGGCCGCCACGGCGGTGATCACGCCGGGCACCGTCTGCCAGAAGCTCTTGGTCTCCGTCACGGCCCACCCCATCGACTCCCCCGATGTCCGAGCATCGTATTCCTCGAGCGCCCCGCGGTGCCCGCGTGTCGCCTTGAGCGCGCCCGCGTCGGGTCCCAGCCTGGGTGGTGGCGGTCCCGACCGGGCCCGCGCACGGGGGACAGACGAAGGCGAGAGACACATGCACCACGGCACCGAGAGCTTCTTCATCGTCGGCGAGGGCCTGGTCGACACCAGCCTCGGCGGGCGCGCCGGGCAGGACGAGGACCGTGTCGACGACACCGCGGCCGCGGCACCGGCGGCCGTGCCCGCCGACGAGGCACCGCCGTTCCGCTTCTCCCGCGTGGGTCCCAAGGGCCGCCAGCTCAGCGACCAGAACAGGGCCAAGATCGCCGCCGCGATGATCAAGGAGGGCAAGCCTGGAACGGTCCCCGCCGGCTACACCTACCTCGGCCAGTTCGTCGACCACGACCTGACGATGGACCGCACGGCCGTCGAGTTCGGCGACCACGTCAGCCCTGCCGACCTGCTGCAGGGACGCTCCCCCAGCCTCGACCTCGACTCGTTGTACGGCGCCGGGCCGCTCGACGAGGCGTCGGAGGGGTTCTACGCCGACGCCGCCCGGCTCAAGGTCGGGTCGACCCTCGAGGACAAGCCGGGCGCGGGCTTCGACCTGCCGCGGGTCGGCACCGGCTCGGCGGCCAAGGCCCGCAAGGCGAACATCCCGGACCTGCGCAACGACGAGAACCTCGCGGTCGCCCAGACCCACGCGGCGTTCATCCGCTTCCACAACCGCGTCGTGGACAAGATCCCGGCGCGCGTGCCCGAGGAGCGGCGCTTCCTGCGGGCCCGCCGCAAGGTCGTCAAGCACTACCAGTGGATGCTGCGCACCGACTACCTGCCGCGCATCGTGGCACCCGCGGTCGTCAAGGACGTGTTCGCCAACGGCCGGCGTCTCGTCGAGCCGGACGCCGGCCCCCTCGACGTGCCGACCATGCCGGTCGAGTTCTCGGTCGCGGCGTTCCGGCTCGGCCACAGCATGATCCGCTCGGCGTACAGCTGGAACAGCATCTTCGACGACGGCGGCGGCACCCTCGACCTGCTCTTCGAGTTCTCCGCGACCAGCGGCCCGCTCGGCGGTCTCGAGCGGCTGCTCAGCATCTGGGTCGTCGACTGGCGACGGCTCTACGACTTCTCCGAGGCCGGCCGCGACGACCTGGTCGTCCCGGAGGAGAAGTTCAACCGGGCGATGCGCATCGACACGCGGCTCGTCGACCCGCTCGCGCACCTGCGCCGCGGCTCGTTCGGCGGGCCGGTCATGCCGCTGGACGACCCGCGCCGCAACCTCGCGGTCCGCAACCTCACCCGCGCGAAGATGATCCGGCTCGCCACCGGCCAGCAGATGGTCGAGCGCCTCGCCGAGCGCGGTGTCACGGTCACGCCCCTGACCCCCGAGCAGATCATCGCCGGTCGCGGCGGCGCCGTGCTCGACGCGCTCACCGAGACCGAGCAGCGCAACCTGTCCGAGCACACGCCGCTGTGGTTCTACGTCCTGCGCGAGGCGGAGCTGAACCGGGGCAGGCTCACCGGCGTCGGCGCGCGGATCGTGGCCGAGACGTTCCACCGGGCCATGGAGGGCAGCCGGTTCTCGATCGTGCGCGACCCGGACTGGCGGCCCACCCTCGGGCCGGACGAGAACACGTTCCGGATGGTCGACCTGCTGCTGTTCGCGTTCAACGGGAAGGCGCGCCTGCTCAACCCCAACCGCTGACCCCTGCGTCGAGGCAGTGGTGACGGCCGACCGGGACCACGAGCGGCGTGCCCGAGACCGGGTCGGGCACGACCGTGCTCTCCAGGCCGAACACGTGCCGCACCACGTCCTCGGTGAGCACGCTCGCCGGCGGTCCCGCGACGTGCACGCGCCCCTGCGCCATCGCGACCAGGTGGCCGGCGTACCTCGCGGCCAGGTTGAGGTCGTGCAGGACCATCACGATGGTGGTGCCGCGCTCGCGGTTGAGGTCGGCGAGCAGGTCCAGGACGTCGACCTGGTGGGCGATGTCGAGGAAGGTCGTCGGCTCGTCGAGCAGCAGGATGTCGGTCTGCTGCGCCAGCGCGAGCGCGATCCAGACCCGCTGGCGCTGGCCGCCCGACAGCTCGTCGACGGAGCGCTCGGCGAGGTCGGTGGTGCCGGTGGCGACCAGGGCGTCGGCGACCGCGGCGTCGTCGGCGGTGGTCCACCGGGAGAGGAACCCCTGGTGCGGGGTGCGTCCGCGCGCGACGAGGTCGGCGACGACGATGCCCTCGGGCGCGACGGGCGACTGCGGCAGCAGCCCGAGGGTGCGGGCGACCTGGCGCGTCGGCGTGCGCGCGAGGTCCCGCCCGTCGAGGACCACGCTCCCCGAGCGCGGGGACAGCAGCCGTGAGAGGGCACGCAGCAGCGTCGACTTGCCGCTGGCGTTGGCGCCGACGATGGCGGTGATCGCGCCGGGTGGGACTGCCAGGTCGAGGGACTCGACGACGGTGCGGTCGCCGTAGCCCACGGTGATCTGCCGGGCGTGGAGCAGGTGCGCGTCGGTCACAGGGTGCCTCTCGGGGCGTTCGTGCGGACGAGGAGCAGGACGAGGAACGGCGCGCCGAGCGCGCCGGTGACCACGCCGACGGGGTAGCGGGTGCCGAAGGCGAGCTGGGCGAGCAGGTCGGCGGCGAGCACCAGCGCGGCGCCGACGAGCGCCGACGGCACGAGCAGCGACCCGGCGGCGCCC
This sequence comes from uncultured Actinomycetota bacterium, assembly GCA_963781745.1. Lineage (GTDB taxonomy): Bacteria > Actinomycetota > Actinomycetes > Propionibacteriales > Nocardioidaceae > Nocardioides_B. Next base: position 132,345 of record CAWAHH010000018.1, read on the forward strand.
ACCACACCGGTCGCCCTCGCCGCGATCGGCCCGGACAGGAACGCCACGAACGCGATCGGCCCGGTCGCCGCCGTCGCGAAGGCGAGCAGCGTCACGGCGAGCACGATCACCACGACGCGGGTGCGCTCGACCCGGGTCCCCAGGGCGGTCGCGGTGTCGTCGCCGAGGCGCAGCAGGCCGAGGCCGCGGCCCTGGCCGGCGAGCAGGGGCGCGAGCAGCACGAAGGCGGTGGCCAGCGGGAGCACCTGGCCCCAGGTCGCGCCGTTGAGGCTCCCGGTGAGCCAGCGCATCGCGGTCTGCAGGTCCCACTGCGCGGCGCGCAGGATCACGTAGGACACGACGCTGTCGAGCATCGCGGCCACCCCGATGCCGACCAGGACCAGCCGGGTGCCGGCCACCCCGTCGACGTACGCGAGGAGGTAGACGAGGCCGGCCGTCAGCAGCGCCGCGACGATGGCGAGCAGCGAGACGGCGGTCTCGTCGAGGTGCAGCACCACGATCGCGACGACCGCGGCGACGCTCGCTCCCGAGCTGATCCCGATCACGTCCGGCGAGGCGAGCGGGTTGCGCAGCAGGGTCTGGAAGGCCACCCCGGCCATCCCGAACGACGCCCCGGCGAGCAGGCCGAGCAGCGCCCGGGGCAGCCGCAGCTCGCCGACCGTGAACGACGCGCCCGGGACGGTCTGGCCGAGCAGCACCCGCACCACGTCGCCGGGGCCGTAGAGGGTCCGCCCCAGCATCAGGCTCACCGCGAGGAGCACGAGCACGAGGAGCGCGAGGCCGGCCACGACCGTCGTACGACGCCGGGCGCGCGAGCGGCGACCGCGCACCAGCCGCTCCGCGACGGGTGCATCCACCGGTGCTCTCACAGGAGCGGTCACTCGTGCGTTCATGGGGCCCGCACTCGCAGCCGGCGCACCAGCACGATGAACGCCGGCGCCCCGACCAGCGCGGTGACGATGCCGACGTCGATCTCCTCGGGCCGGGCGACCAGCCGTCCGACCACGTCGGCGGCCGTGAGCAGGGCGGCGCCGACGACGGCCGACGCGGGCAGCAGCCAGCGGTGCTCCGGCCCGACGGTCAGCCGGCACACGTGCGGCACGACCAGTCCCACGAAGGCGATCGGCCCGGCCACGGCCGTCGCCGCACCGCAGAGCACGACCGCCCCGGCCGCGGCTCCCAGCCGGGTCAGCGCGACCCGCTCGCCGAGGCCGGCAGCGACGTCGTCGCCGAGCGCCAGCGCGTCGAGGCCGCGGGCGCCGGCGAGGCTGACCACCGCACCGACCACGAGGAACGGCGCCACCAGCCGCAGGTCGTCGTAGCCCGCACCACCCACCCCGCCGACCTGCCAGAAGCGGAAGACGTTCATGACGTCGATGCGCGGCAGCAGGATCGCGCTGACCAGCGAGGAGAACGCCGCCGAGCAGGCCGCCCCGGCGAGGGCCAGCTTGAGCGGCGTCGCGCCGCCGCGACCGAGCGAGCCGACCGCGTAGACGAAGGTCGCCGACACCGCTGCACCCACCACGGCCACCCAGACGTACGCCGTCGGCGACAGCAGCGAGAAGAACGCGATGCCGCACACCACGAAGAGCGCCGCACCCGACGTGACGCCGAGGATGCCCGGGTCGGCCAGCGGGTTGCGGGTCACGCCCTGCATGACGGCGCCGGAGAGCCCGAGGGCGGCCCCGACGACCAGTGCCAGCAGGGTGCGCGGGACCCGTCGGGCGACCGCCGCCTGGGCGATGCCGTCCTGGCCGCCGCCGAGACCGGCGACCAGGTCGTGCCAGCCGACGAGCCGGGTCCCGAGGGCGACCGAGGCGCCGGCCACCGCGACGGCGACCAGGACCGCGACGACCAGCCAGCCCGCCCGGCGGCTGGTCGTCCGCGGCCCGTCGGAGCGACCGGGCGGCCGCGTCGGTGGCGACGGTGCGGCGCCCGGTGGTGAGGCTCACGCGCCGCGGTCGACGGCCTCGGCGAGCAGCGCGAGGTAGTCGTCCAGCGTCGCCTCGAGCGAGAGCGGCGACGGGTTCGCGGCGGCCGCGAGCGGCGTCGAGTCGGCGAGCACGGCCACCGCCCCCTCGGCGATCGCCGGCACCTGCGCGAGCAGCGGGTCGGCCTGCAGCGTCCTCAGCGTCGAGCCGTCGGGGTCGCCGTAGGTGACCAGCACGTCGACGTCGTCGAGCTCGTCCGCCTTCTCCGAGCTGTCGTCGTGTAGAACTCCTCCGAGCCCGACGACGCCCGCTCCACCACGCCGGGCGTGCTCATCCCGATCGTCTCGAGGAACGCGGGGCGGGTGTCGTGGGTGGTGTAGAAGCCGATCCGGCTCAGGTCGGTCGGGTCGAGGTAGCCGAACAGCACGCCGGCGTCGTCGAGCTGCGGGTACGCCGCCACGCTCTCGTCCACCACGTCGTCGAGGTGCTCGACGAGCTCGTCGCCCTCGTCGGCCATCCCGATCGCCGCGCTGTCCAGGCGGATCATGTCGTCCATCGACGTACCCCACGCGACGTCGGGGTAGGCGACCACCGGGGCGATCCGCGAGAGGGTGTCGTACTCCTCGCGGGTGATCCCGGAGTACGCCGCCAAGATCACGTCCGGCCGGGTGTCGGCGACCGCCTCGACGTCGATGCCGTCGGACTCGTCGAACAGCACCGGGGTCTCGGCGTCGAGCTCGCCGAGCCGTTCCTCGACCCAGGGCAGCACGCCGTCGCCGTCGTCGTCGCCCCAGGCGGCCCTGCTCATGCCGACCGGCACCACGCCGAGGGCCAGCGGCACCTCGTGGTTGGCCCAGGCGACGGTGGCGATCCGCTCCGGCTTCTCGGGGACGGTCGTGGTGCCGTAGGCGTGCTCGACAGTGACCGGGAACGTGTCGCCCGAGCCGCCGCCCGCGGACCGGGAGGTGTCGCCGGAGGCGTCGGTCTCGTCGTCCGACGAGGCGCAGCCGGCGAGGAGGAGGGCTGCGGCGGCGGTCACGACGACCGCCAGGCCACGGGCAGAGGACATCGGAGGCTCCTTGATAGTTAGGTAAGCCTCACCTTATCTACGCCGGCTCCCGCGGTCCATGCGGGCGGCTCAACCGTCGTACTCGTCGGGCAGAACGCATCGCCGGACCGCCGACCTGCAGCCCGAGCGGCACCGCGCGCCCTGCGGCTCCTCCCACGACTCCTGGCGGCCGAGGGCGGTGAGGTCGAGGTACGGGGTAGCCGTTGTGGAACTCCTCGATGCCGCGGCCGAAGGTCGAGTAGGTGTGGAACACCTCGTCGTCCGACCCGCAGGAAGGCGCTGATGCCCGGCATCTCCTCGCCGCGCATGTCTCGGTCCACGGCCCGCCGGTCCACGGCGTGCCGGCCTCGGCGAGCTCGGCCTCGGTGCGGAAGTGCAGCAGCACCGGCTCGACCCGGTCGTCGAGGGTGGCGTGGAAGTCGTAGTTGAAGTCGGCTGCCGAACGAGGAGTACCAGGGGAACGTCCAGCCCATCCGCTCGCGGAACGCGGCGATCTTCGGGTACGGCGCCCGGGAGACGGCGACGAGCGTGGTGTTGCGCACGTGCAGCTGGCGCAGCCGGCCGATCCCGTCGGCGGCGGACGAGCAGCTCGGGCAGGCCTGGCTCCCAGTCCGGGCGCGAACATGAAGTGGTGCATGACCAGCTGCGGCCGGCCCTCGAACAGGTCGAGCAGGCTGACCGGGCCGTCGGGGCCCTCGAACGGTAGGGCTCGTCGACCCGCACCATCGGCAGACGGCGGCGGTCGGCGTTGAGCCGGTCGCGGGCCCGGGTCAGCTCCTTCTCCTGCGCCAGCAGGTCCTGCGGGCCGCGAGCCACTCCTCGCGGGACACCACCTCGGGCAAGGTTCTGCATGCGTCGACCTCCGGGCTCCGCGCCCGCCGGCGGCGGGCGGTCGCCACTCAGGAGGGACCGGCGACAGTGCCGGTACGGCGCCGCGAGCGCCCCATGGAGACGGCGCGGAGACGGCGCGGAGACGGCGCGGAGACGGCGCGGAGACGG
>CAWAHH010000019.1:0-381577 GCA_963781745.1 uncultured Actinomycetota bacterium
CCCGCTGCGAGACCTGCCGCAGCACGGTGAGGTCCGGCTGGTCGCGGTCACGGTCGGTGAGGTCGTCGTCGTCGTCGGCCTACGTCATCAGCCCCTCCTCGCGGTTGGCCGGGAGGCCCAGCGGCGCGCTCCCGGTGCGGTACCGGTCTCGCCGGGGCCGGTCCCGGGGGCTCTCTCGGGCAGCGCGCACCTCGCCGCTGGCTGCCGCACCTGCCGCGCCGGGCGTGGCACCGGACACCCGGGGAGCGGTCGTGAGCATGGCTATGGACTACCGCGAGGGCACACGAGGCCTTCTTCTCCCCGCGCGCCCGGGCGACGGCGCGCCCGAGGCCTCGCTGGTCGACCCCGCCCGGCGGCTGCGCGACGCGATCGAGCCGCTCGCCACCATCTGCTTCTGGAGCGAGCCGGCCTACACGCCTACGCGCGTCGCGGACTCGACTTCCTGCAGGGCTACGTGTGGGGCCGCGCCAGCGCCCTCGGCGACGCCGGAGCCGACCGTCGCGGCGGCGGCGTTCGGGGTGTTCGAGCCGGGACTGATCGCGGACCTGTACGCCGCCGGCCGGGCGGCCTGCAGGCTCGCGGACGTCCGCCCGCCAAGGCGGCGGGCGCGGTCGACGGCGCTGCACGCGGCGCTCGGCGAGCCCGACGACGCCGACGGCCTGCGGGGACGGCGGGAGCGCTGCGCCGCGGCGACCGGGACGCATCCACACCGGCACGCGCCGCTGTTCGCCGGGCTGTCCGCCCTCGAGTGGCCCGACGACCCGTGGGGCGGGCTGTGGCACGCCTGCTCGCTGCTGCGCGAGCACCGCGGCGACTGCGCACCTGGCCGCCGTGGTCGCGGCCGGGATCGACGGCGTCGAGGCCAACATCCTCACCGAGCTGTGGGTGGGCTGGGAGCCGCTCGCCTACACCGGGTACCCGCGGCCTGGTCGCCCGAGGCAGATGGCGGCCGCGACCGCCGACCTGGAGGAGCGCGGCCTGGTCTCCGACGGCGCCCTCACCGACGCCGGCGCGCGAGCTGCGCGAGTCGATCGAGACCGCCACCGACGCGGCGGCCGCGCCGGTCCTCGCCTCGCTCGGCGACGGCCTCGAACCGGCACGTCGCGCGCCTGGACGGCTGGGCCGCGCAGGTGGTCGAGCGCGGCTGGTTCCCGCCCGACCCCTACAAGCGGGCCAGCGGCTGAGCGGGACGACTCAGGGCGTGACGACGACCTTGATCGAGCCCCCGGCCTTCGACGCCGCGGTCGCGAACGCCTCGGCGACCTCGTCGAGCGAGAAGCGGTGGGTGACGATCGGGTCGAGGTCGATCCGACCGGAGCGCACCAGCTCGAGGCTGCGCTCGTACTGCCCGCGTCCGCCGTTGCCGCCGACGCCGAACACGGTCAGCGTCTTGGCCATGATCGGGATGACCGGCAGCGGCGGCAGGTCGTTGGCCCAGCCGATGTGCGCGACCTTGCCCTCCTTGCGGACCACGTCGAGCACCATCGCCGAGGACGCCGGGAACCCGGAGGTCTCGATGACGATGTCGGCGCCCGACGCCGCTCGGTCAGGTCCAGGACGGCCTGCCTCGGCGTCGGTCTCCGCGACGTTGACGCAGTCGCGTTGCGCCGTAGGCTCGCGCGAGACCGCGAACGGGGCCTCCCGGGCGTCGGTGACGATCAGCCGGCCGGCACCGGAGAGCGCGCAGAGCCGGGTCAGCGCCAGCCCGATCGGGCCCTGGCCCAGCACCAGCGACGGTCTCGCCGAGCACGATCCGCAGCCGGTCGACGGTGTTGAGGCCGACCGCCAGCGGCTCGAGCAGCGACGCCTGCCAGGCCTCGACGCCGTCGGGCCGCGGCACCAGGTTGACCTGCGGCACCGCGACCTTCTCGGTCATGCAGCCGTCGGACCACAGCCCGATGAGCTTCTTCCTCGTGCAGTCGGCCAGCTTGCCGGCCGAGCAGTCGGCGCACTCGCCGCACGGCAGCGACGGCTTGACGGCGACCGGCGGCCCGACGAGCGCCTCGTCGACGCCCTCGCCGACGCTCTCGACGCGCCCGGCGAAGTCGTGGCCGGGCACCCGGGGGAACGGGGTGTCGATGCGGCCGTCGTACTGGTGCACGTCGGTGCCGCACAGCGACGCCGACTCGACCGCCACCACGACCCAGCCGGGACGGGCCTCGGGCTCGGGCCGCTCCTGAGCTCGACGGTCTCCAGCGCGGTGAGCACCGCCGCGCGCATCAGACCCCCTCGGGCGCGAACTCGCGGTCGCGCATGATCTCGAAGGCCTGCTGGGCGTGGCCGGACGCGTGCCCGATGATCAGCGGGGTCCACTCCTCGACAGTCATCGTGCCCAGGTCGGGGATCTCCACCACCCGCGCGAGCACGTCGGCGCTCACGTGGGGCCCCGCCGTCGCCAGCGTGCGCCGGGTGCTGGCGAGCTGCCGCCGGGCGAGCTCGATCGTCGGCGGCGGGTAGCCGAGCGAGGTCGTGGCCGACCTCCTCGCGGAAGAAGAAGCGCAGCTCCGGGTCGGCCGCGAGGCGGCTCATGTCACCGAGCCAGAGCAGCGCGCACATGTTGATGTGCGAGACGACCTGGGCGACGGTCCAGCCGCCGTCGCGGTGGGCACGGTGCAGGTCGCCGTCGCCGAGCTGGGCCAGCGCGGCGTCCAGCGCCGCGAGCGCGGCGTCCGCGTCGGCGAGGGCCTGCGTGATCGGGGCGGGGAGCTCGTTGTCGGGCACGCTGTCTCCTTCGGGACGCGGCGGGTCCGGGCGACCCGCGCCCCCGCGATCCTGTCGGGCGGGCGTCGGGGCCACAAGGCCCCCGAGCGCAGCCGGGGACCACCTGACGGCAGTCAGGCCGGCGCCCGCCGACCTGGGTGAGCTGCTCGAAGGCGTGCGCGACCTCCAGCAGCCGCCTCTCGCCGCGGAACGGCCCGACGAGCTGCAGCCCGACCGGCCAGCCCTCGGGCGTGAAGCCGCAGGCACGGAGATCGCGGGGCAGCCGGTGACGGTGACCAGGTAGGCCGACCTCATCCAGTCGAGGTACGTCGCCTGCTGCTCGCCGTTGATGTCGGCGGGGTACTCCACGTCCGCGCTGAAGGGCGGCACCTGGCTCACCGGCATCGCCAGGACGTCGTACCTCTCGAAGAAGGCGCGCATCCGGTCGTGGATCGAGCTGAGCTGCTGGTAGGCCCTGGCCACGTCCGCGCCCGTCAGAACCGCCCCGAGGCGGATGTTGTCGCGCAGCGACTCCTTGAAGTCGTCGGGCCGCTTCTCGAGCAGGGCTGCGAAGCGGGCGTGGAAGACCCACGCCCGCAGCGTCCGGAAGGCCCCGTCGGCGCTGTGCAGCACGGGGTGGGCGTCCGTCACGACCGCGCCCGCACCCTCGAGTACGGCCGCCTGGGCCCGCACCACGTCGGCGACCGCGTGGTCGACCGTGATCGCGCCGCCGAGGTCGACCGACAGGGCGACGCGTACGCCGGCGAGCCCGGTGTCGCGCAGGGGCGGCGCGAACGCGGAGCCCGGCGTCTCCAGCGAGGTCGGCGACCGGCGGGAGGGCCCGGCGACGACCGAGAGCAGCAGCGCGAGGTCCTCGACGCTGCGGGCCATGGGGCCGCCCACCGAGGTCACGTCGAACCCGTTGGCGGCCGGCCACCCGGGCACCCGCCCGACGCTGGGCCGCAGCCCGACGACGTTGCAGAACGACGCCGGGTTGCGCAGCGAGCCGCCCATGTCGCTGCCGTCGGCGAGGGGCACCATCCCGCTGGCGAGTGCCGCAGCGGCTCCCCCGCTCGAGCCGCCCGCGGATCGCGAGAGGTCGTAGGGGTTGCGGGTCAGCCCGAACACGGGGTTGAACGTGTGCGACCCCGCGGCCCACTCCGGCACGTTGGTCTTGCCGATCGTCACCGCCCCCGCCCGGCGGATCCGCTCGACGATCAGCTCGTCGCGCCGCGGGACGTGGTCCGCGCGCAACGGCGACCCGAACGTCGTGCGCCACCCGGCCACCTCGTGGGTGTCCTTGTACGCGTGCGGCAGACCGTGCAGCGGCCCGAGCTCCTCGCCGCGTGCCTGCCGCTCGTCCGCCTCCGCCGCCCCCGCGCGGGCCCGCTCCTCGTCGAGCGAGACCACCGCGTTGACGTCGGGGTTGGTCTCGGCGATCCGCGCGAGGTGCAGCTCCATCAGCTCGCGTGCCGAGATCTCCTTGCGGGCAACGGCATCCGCCATCGCCCGCGCCGAGGAGTAGACGTCAAGGTCGCTCACCGCGACGCCCGCCGGGAGATCCACGCACCCACGAGCGCTCCGGCCAGCGCGGCCGCCGCCCCCACCGCCACGCCCGCCCCGAACGACGACGGCGGCCTCGGAGCGAGGCCGGGGACCGCGTCGCGGTAGACCGGGGGCATGCCTGTCGAGACCGTCGCGGCCTCCTCGGGGAGGCCGGGGGCCCCCGCGGACAGCTCCGCGTCCACGTTGGCGAAGAACTCTGCCGCGATCCGCTTGGACACCCCGACGAGCATCCGCTGGCCGACGCCGCCGATCATGCCGCCCACGGTCGCGTCCGCGTCGTAGGTCAGGGCCGTGCCTCCGGCGGGTACGGCGTCGAGGCGCACGTGGACGTCCGCGCCGATCGTGCCCGCGGCGCCGGCGCCCTCGGCGTGCAGGCGGAACGACGCGGGCTCGTCGTGGTCGCGCAGCCGCACGCTGCCGTCGTACACGCCCCTGATGGAGCCGACGCCCGCGGCGACCGTCATGGCGTAGGCGTCGGTGCCGTCAGGGCCGAGCGCCTCCAGGCGCTGGCAGCCGGGGATCGTGCGGGCCAGGACCGCCGGGTCGTTGAGGGCGCGGAAGACGGTGGCGGGGTCGGCGGTGAGCAGGCAGGTGCCGGTGACCTTCATGCGGGCTCCTCGCTGGTCGCGGTGCGGAGGTGGAACAGCTCGCTCGGGGAGATCGGCATCCGGGTGATCGTGATGCCCTCGGCGTCCTCGATGGCGGCGGCGATGGCGGCGGACCCGGGGATCACGCCGGCCTCTCCGGCGCCCTTGACGCCGAGCGGGTTCAGCGGCGAGGGCGTGACGAGGTGGTCGATCTCGACCTCGGGGACCTCCGAGGCGTAGGGCATCAGGAAGTCCATGAACGACGCGTTGAGCAGCTGGCCGTCGGCGTCGTACTCCATCCGCTCGTAGAGCGCGCCGCCGACGCCCTGCGCGACGCCGCCGTGGATCTGGCCCTCGACGATCATCGGGTTGATCAGCGTGCCGCAGTCGTGCACCACGCAGTAGCGCAGGATCCGGATCTCGGCGGTCTCCGGGTCGGTCTCGACGACCACGGCGTGCATGCCGTTGGCGAAGGTCGAGCGCGGCGGCGAGTAGTAGTCGCTGCTCTCCAGCCCGGGCGACTCCCCCGGGGCGACGGGCGGGCGGTCGGGGTCGGCCGGCGCGGCGAACTGGGTGGCGCGGGCGGCGGCCTCGTCGAAGGCGTAGCGCAGCGGGTTGGACAGCACGGCGACGGCGCCGAGGTCGATGGAGGAGACGCCCTCGCCGGAGGTGCCGCGCACCCGGACGACGCCGTCGACGATCTCGAGGTCCTCGGGCGAGGCCTCGAGCGCCTCGGCCGCGATCGGCGAGCGCCTTGGCCCGCACCGACCGCGCGGTCAGGGCGACCGCGCTGCCGCTCATCACGGCCGTGCGCGAGGCGAACGTGCCGACGGCGTACTTGAAGCGGCGGGTGTCGCCCGTCGTCACACGGATCCGGTCGAAGGGCACGCCGAGCTCGTCGGCGACGATCTGCGCGAGCATCGTCTGGTGGCCCTGGCCCTGGGTGGTCAGCCCGGTCGACACCACGACGGTGCCGTCGGTCTCGACCCGGAGGTGGCCGCCCTCGTAGGGCCCGACGCCGGTGCCCTCGACGTAGCAGGCGAGCCCGATCCCGAGGCGGCGGCCCTCGGCGCGGGCGGCCTCGCGCTGCGCCGCGAAGTCGTCCCATCCGACCAGCCGCTTGAGCGTCGCCAGCGTCGCCGGGAAGTCGCCGGAGTCGTAGAGCAGCGGCCGGCCGTCCTGGAAGACCAGGCCCTGGTCGTAGGGCATCTCCTCGGGCCGGATGAAGTTGCGCTCGCGGACCAGCGCGCGGTCCAGGCCGAGGTCGGCGGCGATCGCGTCCATCACCCGCTCCATCACGAAGCAGCCCTGGGGGCGCCCGGCGCCGCGGTACGGCGTGACGATGACGGTGTTGGTGTAGAGGCTGCGGAACTCGACCCGGTAGGGGCCGGGCTTGTAGGGACCGAGGAGCTGCGTCGAGGTGATGATCGGCACGATCAGGCCGTAGGGGATGTAGGCGCCGTGGTCGTGCCAGAACTCCACCGACAGCCCCGAGAGCACGCCGTCGTCGTCGTAGCCGACCCGGACGTGGTGCAGCTGCCCGCGCTCGTGGGCGCTGGACACGAAGTGCTCGCGGCGGTCCTCGGTCCACTTCACCGCCCGGCCCAGGACCTGTGCAGCCCACGGCACCAGCACCTCCTCCGGCCACGGGTGCACGATCTTGACCCCGAAGCCGCCGCCGACGTCGGGTGTGACCACCTCGACCCGGTCGACCGGCAGGCCGAGCTTGGCGGCGACCGCCTGCCGCACGCTGGTCGAGGTCTGCGTGGACGTGTGCACCAGCAGCGACTCGTCGTCGGCGTCCCACCGGGCCAGCACGCCCTTGCCCTCCAGGGGCGTCGAGGCGCTGCGCTCGATGGCGAGGTCGAGCTCGAGCCGGTGCGGGGCGGCGTCGACGGCGGCGTCGGCGTCGCCGGTCTGCTGCACCATCACCGCCGCGACGTTGCCCGGAACGTCGTCGTGCACGAGGTGCTCGGCCGCCCGAGCGGCCTCGATGCCCACGACGGCCGGCAGGACGTCGTACGTCACCCGGATGCGGGCGGCCGCGTCCTCGGCGACGTACCTGTCCCGGGCGACCACCATCGCGATCGCCTCGCCGACGTGGTTGACCTCGTCGCGGGCGAGCGCGTGCTGGGTGCGGCCGTGGGTGAGCGTCGGGTGCGGGATGAGCAGCGGCAGCGGCTCGGCCAGGCGGGACCGCCCGCTGGCGTCCGCCTCGGCGAGGTCCTCGTAGGTGTAGATCGCGACCAGCCCGTCGACTTCGAGCGCGTCGTCGACGTCGACGTCGAGGACCCGCGCGTGCGCGTGCGGGCTGCGCACGAACGCCGCCTCGAGCGCGTCGTGGCCCAGGTCGTCGAGGAACCGGCCGTTGCCGGTCACCAGCCGCGGGTCCTCGACGCGCGGCACCCGCTCCCCGAACAGCCGGGTCGTCACGGCTGCTCCGGGGGCGCGCCGGACAGCAGCACGGCGGCCCGTTCGACGGCGGAGACGATGTTGACGTAGCCGGTGCAGCGGCACAGGTTGCCGGCGATCGCCTCGCGGGCCTCGTCGCGGGTCGGGGCGGGATGGTCGCGCAGGTAGGCCGTCACGGTGGTCACGAAGCCCGGCGTGCAGAAGCCGCACTGCAGCGCGTGGCACTCGTGGAACGCCTGCTGGACCGGGCCCATCCCGCCGTCGGGGGCCCGGCAGCCCTCGGTGGTGGTGACCTCGGACCCGTCGAGGGAGACCGCGAACAGCAGGCACGCGCGCATCGGGGCGCCGTCGACCAGGACCGTGCAGGCGCCGCAGACGCCGTGCTCGCAGCCGACGTGGGTGCCGGTCAGCCGCAGGTCGTGGCGCAGCACGTCGGAGAGCAGCCGGCGCGGCGACAGCGAGAGGTCGTACGGCGCGCCGTTGACGCGCAGCCGCACGGACACCGGCTCGTCGCTCACGCCGCCCTCCCCTGTGCCGCCTCGTCCGCTGCCGCCACCGCACGCCGCACCAGCACGTGCGCGAGGTGGCGACGGTAGTCCGCGGAGGCGTGGATGTCGCCCTCCGGGTCGATCGCGCCGTCGACGAGGGCACCGGCCCGCTCCGGGTCGAGGTGGCCGCCGTCGAGCGCCGTCCCGAGGTCGACCAGCACCGGCACCGGGCCCACGCTGACCAGCGCCACGCGCGCCGCGGCGAGCCCGCCGTCGCCGCGGCCGACCACCGCCCCGACCCCGCAGACCGCGTAGTCGCCGTGCCGTCGCGCCACCTCCACGAACGCCGAGCCGCTGCCCGCGGGCGGCCGCCGGAACGTCGCCGCCACGGCGAGCTCGCCGGGGCGGATCGCCGTCTCCATCGGGCCGGCGAAGAACGCCGCCGCCTCGACCTCCCGCGTCCCGCTCGCGTGCGCCAGGGACACCGACCCGTCGAGCAGCCGCAGCACGGCGGGCATCTCGGCCGCGGGGTCCCCGTGCACCAGGCTGCCGACCGGCGTGCCCCGGTTGCGGATCGTCGGGTGCGCGACGTGCACGAGGGCCTGTCGCAGCAGCGGCGCCGCGGCGTACGCCTCCTCGTGCCGCTCGAGGCCGGCGTGGCGCACCAGCGCCCCGACGCGTACGCCGGAGGGGTCGACGTCGACGGAGGCCAGGCCGGGCAGGTGGTTCACGTCCACGACGTGCTCGGGGGCCGAGAGCCGCATCGACATCAGCGGGACCAGGCTCTGCCCGCCGGCGAGCACCTTCGCGGACCCGCCGAGCCGGGCCAGCGTGTCGAGGGCCTCCTCGAGGGTGCGCGGTCGGTGGTAGGCGAACGGTGGCGGCTTCACCGGCTGCCTCGGGGCGGCCGGTCAGGTCCGGGAGGTGCCGTCGCTGGGCTCATCGGGGCCAGTCTCCCTCTGCACCCCAGGCCGCTCCACCGCGATCAGCGTGACGTCCGGGTCCCGCAGGTCCGCGGGAGCCACCGCGCGGGCGAGGTGGTAGGCGACGATGGCGACGATCGTGCCGAGCGCGATGCCGCCGAGCGAGAAGTCGTCGGTGATCTGCAGGGAGGTGTTGCCGATGGCGATCACGATGCCGGCGGCGACCGGGACGAGGTTGACCGGGTTGGCGAAGTCGACCCCGTTCTCCTTCCAGATCTTGGCGCCGAGCAGGCCGATCATGCCGTAGAGCACGACGGTGATCCCGCCGAGCACGCCGCCCGGCGTCGCCGAGACGAGCGCGCCGAACTTCGGGCAGAGGCCGAACAGGATCGCCACGATCGCGGCCACGTAGTAGGCCGCGGTGGAGTAGACCCGGGTCGCCGCCATGACGCCGATGTTCTCGGCGTACGTCGTCGTCGGCGAGCCGCCGACGGCGAGGCGAGCACCGTGCCGAAGCCGTCGGCGGCGATCGCGCGCCCCATCACCGGGTCGAGGTCGCGGTCGGTCATCTCGGCGACGGCCTTCACGTGGCCGGTGTTCTCGGCGACCAGCGCGATCACCGCCGGCAGCATCAGCAGGATGAACGCGAAGCTGAACGACGGGGCGTGCCAGCCGACGACGCCGTTCGCGAGGTCGCTGTGCGGCGGGAAGCCGATCCAGTCGGCGCTGCGGACGCCGTCCCAGTTGACCCGCAGGTGCGTGGTGACCTTGCCGGCGCCCGCGTCGTACGCCGTGATCTTGCCGAAGACGCCGTCGAGGATCGCGGAGAGCAGGTAGCCGAAGATCAGGCCCAGGAAGATCGCGATCCGGCCGAAGAAGCCGCGCAGGCCGACCGCCATCAGGATCACCGCGGTCATCGTCAGCAGCGCGACCCACTGGTCCTGCGGCCAGTAGACCGTCGCGACGACGGGCGCGAGGTTGAAGCCGATCAGCATCACGACGGCGCCGGTCACGACAGGCGGCAGCAGCGTGTGCAGCACCCGCGTGCCCGCGAAGTGGATCAGCACGCCGACCAGCGCCAGCACGACGCCGGCGACCAGGACCGCGCCGGTCACGTCGGCCGCGTCGCCCTTCTGGCCGTAGATCGCCGCGGCGCCGCCGACGAACGACGCGCTGGTGCCGAGGTAGCTCGGCACCTTGCCCGAAACGATCAGCAGGAAGCAGATCGTGGCGATGCCGCTCATCATGATCGCGAGCTGGGCGTTGAGGCCCATGATCAGCGGGAAGACGAACGTCGCCCCGAACATCGCGACCACGTGCTGGGCGCCGAGGCCGATCGTGCGGCCCCACGAGAGCCGCTCGTCGGGGGCGACCGCCGCCCCGGGCGGCGGGGTCTTCCCGTCGTAGACGACCTTCCAACCAAGAGCCATCACAGGCCTCCCTGCTCCGGCACCGCGCAGGTGCACCCTGGGTCGACCCGCCGCGTGCGACTCCGCGGGTCAGGGTCACTCTGCACCAGGTCGGCGCCCGCGCGTGGGACCCGCGCACGCGACTCGTCGGGAAGGCCGCGTCGACGCCTTCCCGTGACCGGCGCCCGGTGCCATGCTGACCTCGCCGTCACCGGAAGGGATCGCCATGCGCCGCTGGACCACCGCGCTCGTCACCGCCGCTCTCGCCCTCGCTGGGACCACCGCGGGGGTCGCCGCACCGGCGACCGCCTCGCCCCCGGCTCCCCGCCACCACCACGCGTCGCGCTGTCCCGACGTCGACGTCGCGACGTGCGTCGTGCGGCTGCGCACCGGCATCCGGATGGCGTACGTCGAGGTGGGTCCGCGGCACGGCCGCACCGTGATCCTGCTGCACGGCCTCACCGACAGCAGCCGGTCCTGGTCGCGCGCGATGCGGGCGCTGCACCGGCTGCGCCCCGACCTGCACCTCGTGGCGCTCGACCAGCGCGGCCAGGGCGACTCGTCCCAGCCGCGGGGCGCGGTGTGCCGCTCGCAGCCCGCGACCTGCTACGAGATGCGCGACCTGGCTGCCGACGTCGTCGCGTTCATGGACGCCCGGCACATCCGGCGGGCCTCCCTCGCCGGTCACTCGATGGGGTCGTTCGTCGCCCAGGAGGTGGCCCTGCGACACCCGCGCCGCGTCGACAAGGTGGCCCTGCTCGCCTCGTCGACCACCGGCGTCGACAACCCCACCCTGCGCGACTACGTGCTGCCGCAGGTCGAGGGACCGTGGAGGGACGCCCTGGTGGCCCAGGGGTACTCCTGGCCGGAGGACGCCTACGACCTCACCCCGCTCGACGCCGACCCCGACGCGGTCGAGTGGATGAAGGTGTTCTGGGACGCCGACCCGGTGGCGCCGCTGCCCTTCGTCGAGGCGGTCTCGGCCGACACCGCCGGCGTACCCCTCGGGACGTGGCTGGGCGAGACCGAGGCGCTGCTGCGCACCGACAACACCCGGCGGCTCGCGCACCTGCGGGCGCCGACCCTCGTGCTGTGGGGCGCCCAGGACCCGATCTTCTACCGCTCCCCCGACCAGGACGGCCTCATCGCCGCCCTGACCCGGGCGGCGCGGGGCAGGGGGTCGTTCGTGTTCAAGGAGTACGGCGCCGTGCCGCTGCCGCCCTCGGGCTTCCAGGAGAGCGACATCGGGCACAACCTGCAGTGGGAGGCGCCGCGCGGGGTGGCCCGCGACCTCGACCGGTTCCTGCGCACCGGCCTGCCGACCCGCGACCTGTTCCGCTCCGACCCGGCCGACGTGCAGCACGTCGTGACCGTCCCCGGCGCGGCCCGCCTCCTCGTCCGCCGCTGACCCCCCGCCCGGAAGTGGCCGATCCCCGCACGGCTGCCGGCCAGTGGCCCCCGGCCGCGCTGACACGCCGGGAGCACGTGCAGCCAGGGGCCACAACCGGGCCGGGTACGGCGCGATGAGTTCGCGTGCCGGGCCGGGTCACCACTGACATGAGCGACGACCAGAGCCGGATCCGGGACCTGGTGGAGCGCTGGGCGAGGGCCGTGCACGCGGGCGACCTCGACACCGTGCTCGCCGACCACGCCGAGGACATCGTGATGTTCGACGTACCCCCTCCCGACGACGGGGTGCGCGGGATCGCGGCCTACCGGGAGACCTGGCCGCCGTTCTTCGCCTGGCAGGCGAGCGGGGCCGTCTTCGAGATCGTCGCCCTCGACGTGACCGCGGGCGCCGACGTGGCCTTCGCGCACGCGCTGCTGCGCTGCGACACGCCGGCCGAGCTCGCCGCCCACCCCGACCAGCGGCTCCGGCTCACCCTCGGCCTGCGCAAGGAGGCCGGCCGATGGGTGGTCGCGCACGAGCACCACTCGTTCCCGGACCGCTCCGGCGACCCGGCGGCCTGACGGCCGTCCGGCCGCCGCACCCCGGAGCGACGGTCAGCGGGAGGCGACCAGCGTGGCGAGGACCGGGTTGTCGATGTCGGCTGCGAGGAGGGCTGCGGCCTGAGCGTCGTCGTCGCTGCCGAGGGCGGCGGCGTGCAGCATCGCCCGCACGGTGAGCTCGCGCATGCCGGTGCGCGAGGCCCGCTCGCGCATCGTCTCGACCCAGCGGGCGGTGTCGGGGTGGTCGTGGCGGCGGCCGAGGGCGCACTGCGCGTCGAGGATGTGCACGTCGAGCCAGTGGTAGGAGTCCTCCAGGCGCGTCGACCGGGCCCGGGCGTCGGCGAGCAGGTCGAAGGCGTCGCCGGTGCGACCCTCGGCCTCGGCGACCAGGGCCAGACCGCGCGCGGAGATGCCCTCCCAGCACGGGTCGCCGAGCTGGCACGCGCGCGCGAACGCCTGCTGGAGCACGGGCCCGGCGGCGTCGACGTCGCCGCGGGCCACCAGCAGCTCGCCCCGGAACGCCTGCGGCCACGGCAGGAACGACAGCCAGTGCGCGCCGGCCGCCCGCTCCACCGACTCCTCGAGCCGGGCGGCGGCCAGGTCGAGGTCGCCGCGGAGCAGGTCGACCCGGCCCAGCATGCACAGGCCGTAGGCCTCCCGCCGCTGGTCCCCCGTCGCGCGGGAGAGCCGGATGCCCTCCTCGAGAAGGGAGACGGCACGCGGATAGTCGGCCCGGTCGCTGACGACGGACCCCAGGTAGATGGTCGCCTTGGCCAGCACCGGCGCCACCCGGGCGGCGGCCCGGGCCCGCGCCATCGCGTCGGCGCCGGTCGCACCGTCGGCGGCCGCGCGGTTGAGCGCGTCCTCGAGCCAGTGCTCGGCCCGGTCGTAGCGGGCCCGCAGGAAGTCGACGTAGCCCATCTCGGCGCGTGCGACCGCCCGCGCCTGCGGCTCGTCGACGGCCGCCGCGATCCGGTCCGCCGCGTGCAGGGTGGCCAGTCCCTCCTCGTCCATCCCGCGCAGCGAGTGCACGAGCGCCTCGGCCAGGGCCAGCCGCGCGGCCACCCGCAGGCGTCCCGATCCGGCCCCGTCCGCGAGGTGTACGGCGGTCCGCAGCGACTCCACGCCGGGGCCGACCGCCCCGGCGCCGACCGCCGCGACCCCCGACTCGACGACCGCCTCGACGGCTGCGTCGTCGGCGACCTCGTCCCGGCGCCGGCGCTGCTCGCTCAGGGCCGCCCGCACGGCCACGCCGGGTGCGACGCCGAGCTCCCGCTCGAGCAGGGCCGCGCACGCGTCGTACTGCCGCTGCGCCGCTTCGTCGTCCCCGGCGAGGCGGTAGAGCCGGATCAGCAGCGCCTGGTGGTTCTCGTCGAGCGGGCTCATCGCGCTCGCCCGGACGGCGAGGTCGCGGGCCTCGTCGAGGTCGCCACGGGAGAGCGCGGCCAGCGACGCCTCGTGGAGCACGGCCTCGGAGGCCGCCGCGAGCCGGCGCCGCTCGGAGAGCAGCCACGACTCGAAGCCTGCGGCGCCGCGCACGGTGATCCCGTCGAGCAGGTCGGCCCCGAGGCCGGGGAACACGACCGCCTCCTCCGCCGAGCCACCCAGCACCACGGCGGCGTCCACGACGGCGTCGAGGCGCAGCGAGAGCGGGTCGCCGTCGAGCGAGCCGTCCTCGCCGAGGACGCGGCGGATCTCGGCGAGGTTCCACCGCAGCGCCCGCAGCGGGTCGTCGGCCTCGGAGAACAGCAGCGCGGCGGCCTGGCTGCGTGTCGGTGGCCGCTCGGCCAGCACGAGGTAGGCCAGCAGCGCCCAGCTCTTGCGGCTGCGGAAGCGGTAGAGGTCCCTGCCGGCCCGCTCGACACGTGGCCGACCGAGCAGGTGCACCACCGCCCGGGCGGTGGCGGGCTGCTCGACGGGGTCGACCCGGTCGTCACCGGCCCAGAGTCCCACAGTCCTCGAGACGTGGGCAGGGGTCCGGTGGCGCGGGCCGGCAGGGTGCTCGTGACCGTCACGGGACGGTCTACTCGTGCTCGCTGACGCTGAAGATCTCGTCGGCGACGAGGCCGTGGGCCTCGCGGTGCACGGTGTTGGCGGCCTCGGCGTCGGGGGCGTCGACGAGGCAGAAGATCTTGCCCGCGGCCTCGTCCACCCAGTACTTCAGGTAGTTGACGCCGTACTTCTCCTGGGTGGCCAGGTCGGCGGCGTGGGCCTTCGCCACGTCCTCGACGGTGACCCCGCCCTCGATGTTGTGGGCATCCATGAACAGCGGCATGGCTGTGCTTCCTTCTCTCTCGGTGGGTACGGCGCCTGTCGCCGTCCCCGTGCCACCCAGGTAACACCCGCTGCGTGTGACGTGCCGTGTGACGGCGCGACGAGTTCGCGGTCGCGTGCGGCTAGGGTCGGGCGGGTGGTCTCCTCGGACGTCCCCTGCGCCGCGTCGTCGCTGGTCGCCGGGCTCCTGGACGGCGGTCCCTCGCGGCTGGTCGAGGTGTCGCGGACGCGGCTGAGCGTGCACTACGCCACCGGCCGCGACGACCTCCCGGTGCTCTGCGTGGCCGACCCCTCCGCCGTACGCCTGCCCTGCGCGGTGCTCGCCCCCGTCCTCCCCCGCGGCGACCTCGTCGCCGGCGGCGGCGCGCTGCGTGCCGACGGCCTCGTCTGGCGTACGGCGCGGTGGTGGCGGCCGGACCGTCCCCGGGGGCTGCGCCGGCCGTCGGGCCCACCCGGCACGGCCGACGTGCTGGTGCCGCTCGACCTCGTCGGGCGCGGCGAGGGGCTGACGCCCCACGGCGACGACGTGCTCGCCGGCGCGCTGGTCGCGGCGCACGCGGTGGCCGACCCGCGGCTGCCGGCGTGGGCGCGCGCGACCCGCGAGGCGCTGCGGTCCCGGCGGACCACCGCCGTCTCGCACGCGCTCCTCGTGCACGCCCTCGACGGGTTCGCCGTCCCCGAGCTCGCGGCCCACGTCGAGGCCGTCTGCGCCGGCGAGCCGGAGCGCTCCCTGCCACGGCTGCTGACGGTCGGGCACTCCTCGGGAGCGGCGCTCGCGGCAGGGGTGGCCCGGGTGCTCCCCACCGGACCGGCCGGCGAGGTGGCGGCGTGAGGCGGGTCGGGCTGCGACGCGGGGCGTACGTCGACTCGGTCACGCTCATGCAGGTCAGCCGGCGCGTCGGCGCGCTCGACGGGGTGGCCGTCGGCGATCGTCGCGATGGCGACCGACCTCAACCTCGAGCTCGCCGCCGGGATGGGCTTCGAGGTCGAGCGACGCCGGCCCGAACGAGCTGCTCGTCGCCGTCGACGCGGACACCGAGGCCGCCCTCGACGCGGCCCTCGCCGACGTGGACGCGGCCCTGTCCGAGCCGGCGCGCGCGGGTGCCGGGCCGGGCGCCGGCGTCGCCTCCCGCCACGACCGTGCGCGGCCGCCGCCGCCCGGTGCGACGCGACGGTCGCGCTGGTCTCGACGCCGGGCGCCCACGCCTTCGCCGACGCGATGGACGCCCTCGACGCCGGGCTGCACGTGATGGTCTTCAGCGACAACGTGCCGGTCGAGCAGGAGGTCGCGCTCAAGGAGTACGCCGGCCGGGCCGGCGCTGCTCGTGATGGGCCCCGACTGCGGGACGGCGGTCGTGGGCGGCGTCGGCCTCGGCTTCGCCAACGTCGTGCGGCCCGGGCCGGTCGGCATCGTCGCCGCCTCGGGCACCGGTGCCCAGCACCTGATGTGCCTGCTCGACGGGGCCGGCGTCGGGGTCTCGCACTGCCTCGGGGTCGGCGGGCGCGACCTGTCCGCCGCGGTCGGCGGCCGCTCGACGCTGCGGGCCCTCGACCTGCTCGCCGCCGACGACGCGACGCGAGATCGTGGTCGTGGTCTCCAAGCCGCCCGCGCCGGCGGTGGCCGCGCTCGTGCAGGAGCATGCCGCGACGCTCGGCAAGCCGGTGCGTCCTCGGGCTCCTCGGCGCCGGCCGGCCCGACCTGACCGCGACCGCCGCAGCGGTCGTCGACGGCCCTCGGTGCGCCCGTGGACGCCGCCGGAGCACTGGGACGGCCCGGTCGGCTCGCGGGCCGGCGGGCGGCCACCTCCGCGGGCTGTTCGCCGGCGGCACGCTCTGCGACGAGGCCATGCTCGTCGCGACCGCGAGCGCTCGGGCGGATCGCGTCCAACATCCCCTTGCGAGCCCGACTGGGCGCTCGGCGACGACCTCGCCCCGGTCGGGCACACCTGGTCGACTTCGGCGACGACCACCTCACCCGGGGCCGCCCGCACCCGATGATCGACGGCCCGCTGCGGGTCGAGCGGCTGCTCGCCGAGGTCGCCGACCCCACCTGCGGCGTGCTGCTGCTCGACGTGGTGCTCGGGCACGCCGCCGCAGCCGACCCCGCGGCCGAGCTGGCGCCCGCGCCGTGCGCGCCGCCACGCGACGCCGGCGTACCCGTGGTGGTCGAGCGTCGTCGGCACCCGCGACGACCCGCAGGACGTCCGCGCCCAGGTGGCGCGGCTCTGCGACGCCGGCGCCTGAGCGTCCACCTGTCCAACGCCGCCGCCGCGCACGCGCGCCGTCGACCTGCTCGCCGACTCCGGAGGTGCGTCATGACCGCCTCGCCAGCCCGACGGCCGTCGTCACCGCCGGCGCCTCGCTGCTCGCCGACGCGGTGGCGCGGCAGGCCGTCGAGGTCTCCCGCGTCGACTGGCGGCCGCCCGAGCCGGCGACCCGGCCTCGGTCGTCGCGGTGATGGGCGACCCGCGGCGCGCGGCGGCGAACGCGCAGGCGCTCGCGGCGATGCTCGGCGCGCAGGCGCACCTGGTCGACGTACTCCCCGCGTCGGAGGCGCTCGGCCTCGAGCGCGGCCAGTTCCTGCACGCCGGGCCGCCGATCGAGTGGGAGCGCGCGTCCGGGCCGATGCGCGGAGCGCTGATCGGCGCGATGCTGCTCGAGGGGCTCGCCGCGACGCCCGAGGACGCCGAGCGCATGCTCGCCGCCGGCGAGGCGTGTCGCTGGGAGCCGTGCCACGCACCGCGGCGCGGTCGGGCCGATGGCCGGCGTCGTCTCGCCGTCGATGTGGGTGTTCTGCCTGCGCGACGAGGTGCACGGCACGCAGTCGTGGTGCTCGCTCAACGAGGGCCTCGGCAAGGTGCTGCGGTACGGCGCGTACGGCCGCCGAGGTGATCGAGCGGCTGCACTGGATGGCCGACGTCCTCGGGCCGCTGCTGCAGACCGCCGTGCGCGCCGCTCGGCCCGGTCGACGTCGCCGCGATCATCGGCCAGATGGTGCAGATGGGCGACGAGGGCCACAACCGCAACCGCGCCGGGACGCTGATGTTCCTGCGCGAGGTGCTGCCCGCCATCGTCGAGCTCCGGCGCGGACGCCGCCGACGTCGCCGCCGCGGTGCGGTTCGTCGGCGGCAACGACCACTTCTTCCTCAACCTCGTGATGCCGGCCTGCAAGCTCGCGACCCGGGCCGCCGCCGGCATCGCCGGGCTCGACCGTGGTGACGGTGATGGCGCGCAACGGCACCGACTTCGGGATCCAGGTCTCCGGCACCGGCGACACGTGGTTCACCGCCCCCGCGAACACCCCCGAGGGGCTGTTCCTCGGCGCCTACGGCCCCGACGACGCCAACCCCGACATCGGCGACTCCGCGATCACCGAGACCGCCGGCATCGGCGGCCTGGCGATGGCGACCGCGCCGGCGATCGTGCGCTTCGTCGGCGGCTCGGTGCCGGACGCCCTCGCGACCACCCAGCGGATGTACGACATCACCGTCGGGGAGAACCCCGCCTTCGCCATCCCGATCCTGGAGTTCCGCGGCGCGCCCACCGGCATCGACGTCGCCGCGGTCGTCCGCACCGGCGTGCTGCCGCAGATCAACACCGGCATGGCCGGCCGGGTGGCCGGCACCGGCCAGGTCGGCGCCGGCCTGGTCACCCCGCCGATGGCCTGCTTCACCCAGGCCCTCGACGCGCTCGCGGCCGACGTACCCCTCAGGACGCGCTCCGGCCCGCCGCCCGGCGCTTGAGCCGGTCGCGCGAGCCGACGCCCTCGGCGAGCGTGACCAGTGACGACGCCTTGCCGAGGCCGTACGGCGGCATGTTGCCGTAGATCGCCTCGTACTCCCCGGCCTTCACCAGGAAGGTCTCGTGCCAGATGCCCGTGCGGTCGCCGCGACCGACGCGCTTCCAGTAGCCCCGCCAGGCCGCCACGTGCGGGTCCTCGGTGTCGTTGGCGAAGCGCTCGAGGTGCTCGAACGAGCGCCAGTACTGCGCGATCGTCAGGCTCGGCGGGTAGGCCTGGAAGCCGAGCAGCCCCTTGTCGGGGTCCTTGCTGAGGACGTCGAGCATGTGCATCATGCCGCGCCGGCCGCCGAGGTCGAGGAACGAGCGCAGCAGGTGCCGCTTGCTCAGGCGGGCGCCGATCAGGAACACCACGAAGTCGCCCTCGATGTCGGCCATCCAGCGTCCCTGCTTGATCTCGGCCATGGGCGTCCCGTCCTCCCCGGTCCTGCACGGACCGCTCCCCCGCAGTCTGTTCACGGCCCCGGGCCGGCCGCAATAGGCACATCGGGCCACCGCCGTACGCGGTGCTCACGCGTCAGCGGGTGTGCGCGGCCACCAGCGAGCGGAGCCGTCGCACCTGGGCGGAGGCGCGGGCGCCGTCGGAGCCCTGGATGCCCATGGCGGCGACCGTGGTGCCGTCGGAGAGGTCCAGGACCGCCCAGGGGCTGCCGCGGCGCAGGGTGACGCCGAGCACCTCGTTCCAGTCGAGGCGGCGGCGACGGTAGCCGTTGACCACGGTCAGGCCGTCGGGGCGCGCCACCACCCGGCTGCGGGCCAGCGCGTAGCCGCCGGCGTAGAACATCAGCCCGAAGCCGATCACGGTGAGCTTCTGGAACGCCGTGAACTGGTCGCGGATGTCCTGCGGGAAGGCCAGCCAGATCGCCACGACGGCCACCACCAGCAGCGTGCCGAGGACGGAGACCGCGATCCGCACCCCGAACGGCCGGAACGTGCGGGGCAGGTCGGACGGCTCAGAGCCGGCAGGCATGGATGTCCGTGGAGAGGATGCCCCGCGCGCCGAGGTCCCAGAGCTCGTCCATCACCCGCTGGGCGTCGTCGCGCCGCACCATCGAGCGGACCGCGACCCAGCCCTCGCGATGCAGCGGGGAGACGGTCGGGCTCTCGATGCCCGGGGTCAGCGCGACGGCCTGCTCGACGGCGGCCGTGGGGATGTCGTAGTCCATCATCACGTAGGACCGCGCGACGAGCACGCCCTCGAGGCGGCGGCGGAACACCTCGAACCCGGTGGGCAGGCCGGTCCCGGCGCGGGTGATCAGCACCGCCTCGGACTCCAGGATCGGCTCGCCGAACACCTCGAGCCCGGCGGCGCGCAGCGTGCTGCCGGTCTCCACGACGTCGGCGATCACGTCGGCGACGCCGAGCTGCACGCTCGATCTCCACGGCGCCGTCGAGGCGGGTCACGCTCGCCTCGACGCCGTGCTCCTCGAGGTGGCGCTGCACCACTCCGGCGTACGACGTGGCGATGCGCATGCCCTGCAGGTCGGCGACGGTGGACGCCGTGCCGGGCGGGGCGGCGAAGTGGAAGCGCGAGCGGCCGAAGCCCAGCGTCAGCACCTCCTCGGCCTTCGCGCCGGAGTCGAGCAGCAGGTCGCGGCCGGTGATGCCGACGTCGAGCGTGCCCTCGCCGACGTACAGCGCGATGTCGCGCGGACGCAGGTAGAAGAACTCGACGCCGTTCTCGCCGTCGGTCAGGGTGAGCCGCTTGGCGTCGGTGCGCTGCTTGTAGCCGGCCTCGCGCAGGATGTCGGAGGCGGCCTGCGACAGCGACCCCTTGTTGGGGACGGCGAGCCGCAGGAAGGACTTGTCGGACACGGGAGGCCTCTCGGGCGGGGTGGACTCGGGGACTCAGAGGTGGGCGTAGACGTCGTCGAGCGTCAGGCCGCTCGCGATCATCAGCACCTGCGCGTGGTAGAGCAGCTGGCTGATCTCCTCGGCGGTACGCTCCGCGCCCTCGTGCTCGGCGGCCATCCAGGACTCGGCGGCCTCCTCGACCAGCTTCTTGCCGATCGCATGGACGCCGGCGTCGAGCTCGCGCACCGTGCCCGAGCCCTCGGGCCGCGTCGTGGCCTTCTCGTTGAGCTCGGTCCAGAGCTCCTCGAACGTCTTCATCGGCGGGCTTCCTGTGGGCGGCGGGGCGGTCCCAGGGTACGGCGTACGGCGACCGTGACCGCCCCGCGGTCCCGCCGGCGGACCGGCGCGGAGGGGGCCGGCGCGCTCAGGAGCCGTCGGACTCGTAGCCGCGGCGGATCCGGCGCAGCGTCAGCGCCGTCACCAGGGCGGCGGAGGTGGCCTCGTAGCCCTTGTCCTCGACGGAGCCCTCGAGCCCGGCCCGGTCCAGCGCCTGCTGCTCGGTGTCGCAGGTGAGCAGGCCGAAGCCGACCGCCGCACCGGTGTCGACGGCGATCCGGGCGAGGCCGTCGGTGGCGGCGGAGCAGACGTACTCGAAGTGCGGGGTGCCGCCGCGGATCACCACACCGAGCGCGACGACCGCCTCGTAGCCCCTGCTCGGCCAGGGCCCGCGCGACGACCGGCAGCTCGAACGAGCCCGGGACGCGGACGACGCTGGGCGCCTCGACCCGGTAGTCGGCCAGCGCCCGCCGGGCGCCGGCGAGCAGGCCGTCCATGACCTGCTCGTGCCAGCTGGGCGGCGACCACCGCGACCCGCAGGTCGTGGCAGTCGACCGGCGTGCTGTCGGGTGCTCCTGCTCCGCTCATCGCTGCTCTCCTTCGCTGGTCGGTGCTGCCTGGCCGGAGGACGACAGGCCGGGCAGCTCGTGGCCCATCCGGTCCCGCTTGGTCAGCAGGTAGCCGAGGTTGTGGTCGTTGGGCCGGGTCGTCAGCGGCACCCGCTCGGTCACCGGGACGCCGTACTCCTCGAGGCTGGTGACCTTGGCGGGGTTGTTGGTCAGCAGCCGCACCGAGCCGACGCCGAGGTCGCGCAGGATCTGGGTGGCGGCGCCGTAGTGCCGGGCGTCGGCGGGCAGCCCGAGGTCGAGGTTGGCGTCGACGGTGTCGCGGCCGCCGTCCTGGAGCTGGTAGGCCTGCAGCTTCGCGACCAGGCCGATGCCGCGGCCCTCGTGGCCGCGCAGGTAGACCACGACGCCGCGGCCCTCCTCGACGATCCGGGCGAGCGCCTCCTCGAGCTGCGGCCCGCAGTCGCAGCGCCGCGAGCCGAACACGTCGCCGGTCAGGCACTCGGAGTGCACCCGGGTCAGCACCGGCTCGTCGCCGGAGATGTCGCCGTGCACGAGCGCGACGTGCTCGCCGCCGTCGATGGTGATCCGGTAGCCGTAGGCCGTGAAGTCGCCGTGCGCGGTGGGCAGCCGGGTCTCGGCGACCCGCTCCACGTGGTTCTCGTGGCGGCGGCGGTGGTGGATCAGCTGCTCGATCGAGATCATCGACAGGCCGTGCTCGTCGGCGAACTCGCGCAGCTGCTGGCCGCGCTTCATCGTGCCGTCGTCGTTGACGATCTCGGAGATCACCCCGGCCGGCTCGAGCCCGGCGAGCCGGGCCAGGTCGACGGCCGCCTCGGTGTGCCCGGGCCGGACCAGCACGCCGCCCTCGGCGTAGCGCAGCGGGAACACGTGCCCCGGCTGGACGACCTCGAACGCCTCGGTCGCGGAGTCGATGAGGGTGCGCACGGTGTGCGAGCGGTCGGCGGCCGAGATGCCGGTGGTGATGCCGTCGCGGGCGTCGACCGAGACGGTGTACGCCGTCCGCATCCGCTCGCGGTTGTGCGGCGTCATCAGCGGGATGCCGAGCCGGTCGAGCGTCGGCGCCGTGACCGGCACGCAGATCACCCCGGAGGAGTAGCGGATCGTGAACGCCATCAGCTCCGGCGTCGACTTGCTGGCCGCGAAGATCAGGTCGCCCTCGTTCTCGCGGTCCTCGTCGTCGACGACCACGACCGCCTTGCCGGCGGCGATGTCGGCGACCGCCCGCTCGACGGTGTCGAGGCGCACGGGGTCGCTCATGCCGAGACCCGCTCCGGCTCGGTCTCGTGCTCGACGCGGGAGGCCCGCAGCCAGACCACGAAGCCCCAGAGGACGAGGCCGCCGTAGACCACGAAGAGGATCGCCGTCGGGTAGTACTGCGAGTGCCACAGCAGCGGGACGCCGACCACGTCGACGGCGATCCAGGCCAGCCAGAAGTCGGTCCAGCCGCGGGCCATGGCGTAGGTCGCGAGCATCGAGCCGACGAAGATCCAGGCGTCGCACCAGAAGTACCACCGCGGCGCCGGCCAGCCGGCACCGATCACGCTGAAGAGCCACTGCACGACCAGCACGCCGGCGGCGGCGGCGACGAGGTAGGCGGTGCGCTCGCGGGCGGTGGCCCACCGCGGGGTGATCGCGGGCTGCTCGTGAGTCGCCGTCCGCGGGCCCGGCGTACCTCGTTCCAGCGGTACCACCCGTAGACGCTGGTGAGGATGAAGAACACCTGCCGCCCGGCCTGGCCGAACAGCGGCACCTGGGCGTCGGCCTCGAAGGTCGCCGCGATGAACACCGTGAACAGCAGGACGTTGCCGACGATGCCGACCGGCCACGCCCAGACCCGGCGGCGCAGCCCGCCGACGGCGGAGGCGAAGCCGAACGCGTTGCCGAGGATCTCCCGCCAGGTGATCGGGTGACCGGCGATGGTCAGGTGCGCGTCGTAGAGCGTGGTGACGAAGCTCATCGAGCTGTCCTCTGTCGTGGGCTTGTCGTGGGTCAGGAGTCGTTCGACGTACTTCGCGATCACGTCGACCTCGAGGTTGACGGGGTCGCCGGGCTGCTTGAAGCCGAGGGTGGTGCGGGCCAGGGTCTCCGGGATCAGCGAGACGGTGAACGCGTCGGCGCCGACCTCGACCACGGTCAGCGAGATGCCGTCGACGGTGATCGAGCCCTTGTCGACGAGGTAGCGCGAGAGCCCCGCGGGCAGCGAGATCTCGACGAGCTCCCAGTGCTCGGACGGCTCGCGGCGTACGACGGACCCGGTGCCGTCGACGTGGCCCTGCACGATGTGGCCGCCGAGCCGGGTGTGCGCGGTGACCGCCCGCTCGAGGTTGACCCGGGTGCCGGGCTCGAGGGCGCCGAGCGAGGTCTTGTCGAGCGTCTCGCGCATCACGTCGGCGGTGAACGTCTCGCCGTCGCGCCGCGCGACCGTGAGGCAGCAGCCGTTGACCGCGATCGAGTCGCCGAGCCGCGCGTCGGTGGTGACGTGCGGGCCGCGCACGGTCAGCCGGACGGCGTCGCCCTGGTCCTCGAGCGCCTCCACGACGCCGAGCTCCTCGATGATGCCGGTGAACATCAGCCGGCCCTCCTGCTGTCGGTGGTGCGCGGGGTCAGGGTGAGCCGGACGTTGGTGTCCGGGCCGGTCGCCGAGCGATGGTCACGTCCTGCACGTCGAGGTGCAACGCGTCGGAGATGGATGTCGATGCCCAGGTCGCCGACGGCGCCGAGCCCGGCGCCGAGCAGCATCGGCGCGACGTAGGCGACGACCTCGTCGACGAGCCCGGCGCGCAGGAACGCCGCCGCGAGGGTCGGGCCGCCCTCGAGGAACACGTGCTGCCGGTCGCGCGGCCCTCAGCGCGGCGAGCGCCTCGTGGGGGTCGCGGGTCCGCAGCAGCAGCGTGTCCGCGGCGTCGTCGAGCACCCGCCGGCCGGGCGGCAGCTCGCGCAGCCCCATCACCACCCGCAGCGGCTGCCGCTCCCGGGGTACGTCGACCTCGTCCGCGTCGCGCACGGTGAGCTGCGGGTCGTCGACGAGGACGGTGCCGGTGCCGACCAGGATCGCGTCGCACAGGCCCCGGAGCCGGTGGGTGTCGAGCCGCGCGGCCGCGGAGCTGACCCACCGCGAGGTGCCGTCGGCGGCCGCGCTGCGGCCGTCGAGGGTGGTGGCGAGCTTCCAGGTCACGAAGGGGCGGCCGTGCTCGACGGCGAAGGTCCAGGCCCGGTTGACCGTGCGCGCCTCGTCGGCGAGCAGCCCGCCCTCGACCTCGACCCCGGCGGCCCGCAGCGCGGCGGCCCCGCCCTGCGCGACGGGGTTGGCGTCGGCCTGGGCGAACACGACGCGGGCGACCCCGGCAGCGAGCAGGGCGCCCGTGCACGGGCCCGTGCGGCCGGTGTGGTGGCACGGCTCCAGGGTGACCACGGCGGTCGCCCCGCGGGCGTCGTCACCCGCGCGGGTGAGGGCGTCCACCTCGGCGTGCGGGCTGCCCGCGCCCCGGTGGAACCCCTCCGCGACCGTCGTACCGTCGGCGGCGAGGAGCACGCAGCCGACCCGCGGGTTCGGGCCGAGCGGGACGCCGGGCGTGCGGGCCAGGTCGAGGGCGCGACGCATCGCGGCCTGCTCGGCGACCCGCTGGGTCATCGGTGCCCCTCTCGTCCGGCGCGGACCCCGGGGCTCGGGAGACGACGACAGGCACGCGGTCGGCCAGCGGGCCGGACCGTGCCACCTGCGTGCTCTTCCCATCCGGACTTTGACCGTCGGTCCAGGAGTTCCACCTGGTCAACCGGCTGCTGGCTGCAGCCGGGTCGCGGACTTTCACCGCCGGCTCGGAATTGCACCGACCCCAGAGCACGCGAGCTTGCACTCGTCGGGGGTCAGCCTGCCACACCGGGCCGCGGACGGCGACGCGCGTCCGCCGACGGGACTCCTCAGACGGCTGCGGCCATGGCTCGCAGCCGCTCGACCATCGCGTCCGGGTCGTCGGCGTTGAAGACCGCGGAGCCGGCGACGAAAACGTCGGCGCCGGCCTCCGCGCAGCGCTCGATGGTCTCGGCCGAGACGCCGCCGTCGACCTGGAGCCAGAGGTCGAGGCCGTGCTTGTCGAACAGCGCGCGGGTGCGGCGGATCTTCGGCAGGCACAGGTCCAGGAAGGCCTGCCCACCGAACCCCGGCTCGACCGTCATCACCAGGACCATGTCGAGCTCGGGGAGCAGGTCCTCGAAGGGCTCGACCGGCGTCGCGGGCCGCAGCGCCATCCCCGCCCGGGCGCCGAGCGCGCGCAGGTCGCGGGCCAGCTTGACCGGCGCGGTGGCCGCCTCGACGTGGAAGGTGACCGACCCGGCGCCCGCCTCGGCGTACGCCGGGGCCCAGCGGTCCGGGTCCTCGATCATCAGGTGGCAGTCCATCGGCGTGGACGTGGCCCGGCCGAGCGCCTCGACGACCGGCACCCCGAGGGTGAGGTTGGGCACGAAGTGGTTGTCCATCACGTCGACGTGCAGCCAGTCGGCGCTGGAGACCCGCTCGGCCTCGGCGGCCAGGTTCGCGAAGTCGGCGGACAGGACGCTCGGTGAGATCTGGATGCCCATGGTGGGGCCGAGCCTAGAGGAACCGCCTCAGCGCGCGGCGCCACCGTCGGGCAGCGGCTCCTCCGGGACGAGCGTGCGGTACGCCGGCAGCACCGACGCGTCGCCCCTCGTCATCGACGGGGCCGAGAGCACCGTGCCGTCGGCGGCGCGCAGCGTGACCGCGCCGTCGACCTGCGCGTCCATGTCGAGCCACGTCCCGTCGACCGCGAAGGCCACGAAGCCGTCCACGGCGTCCGCGCGCACGGTGTGGTCGGCGTCGAGCCGGACCGACACCGTCGCCACGTCGGCGGGGAACCGGTCGACGTACCAGAAGTGACCGCGGCCGAAGCCCATCCCGCTGGTCTCCTGCTGGCCGGCGCCGGGGCGGCCGGTCGCCATCGGGTAGGCCGCCGCGGTGCCGTCGAACTCCGCCCCCTTGTCGGCGAAGAGCAGGCAGGAGCCCCAGGCGGTGCCGTCGGCCGACACGACGACCGCGGCCACCTCCCCGCTCGGCGAGGTCTGCGAGGTGAGCACCCGGGAGCCGGCGCCGAACCTCGCCGCGTCGAGGGCGCCGTTGTCGACCTGGGTGCACCGCTCGACGACGGACGGCTCGGGTCCCGCGGCGGGTCCCGGCTCGAAGCGCACCCCGGTCCCGCCCTGCCACGGGGTGGTCACGGCGAGTGCGACCCCGACGGCGGCGAGCGTGCCGGTCCCGGCGAGTGCGGCCCCCCGGCGGCGCCGGAGGCGGCGGCGTCCGACCCGCAGGTCGTCGGGGCTGCCGTGCCGCATCGGCGGCTGGTCCGCCACCAGGTCGGCCAGCCGGTCCTTCAGCTGCTGCTCGTTCATCGTCCTCCGCCTCTCGTCACGTCGGCCCGCTCCCCCAGGGCCACCCGCAGCCGCTGCATCGCGCGGGCGCTCTGGCTCTTCACCGTCCCGGTGCTCACGTCGAGGTCCCGGGCGACCTCCTCGACCGACAGGTCGAGCCAGTAGCGGAGCACCACGACCTTGCGCTGCCCGACCGGCAGCGACGCCAGCGCCACCCGCAGCGCGTCCTGGTCGGCGAGCCGGTCGCCGTCGGCGGCTGCGCGGTCGCTCACGACGTCGTCCGGCAGCACGTCGACCAGGTGCTCGGGTCGCCGCCGTCGCCAGCGCCACTCGTCGCGCACGGCGTTGACCAGGATCCGGCGCAGGTAGGCGTCCTCGCCACCGTTGCCGCCGACCCGCGGCCAGGCGACGTACAGCTTGGCCAGCGCCTGCTGGGCCAGGTCCTCCGCGCGGTGCCAGTCGCCGCACAGCAGGTACGCCGTGCGCACCAGCTGTGCCCTCCGGGCGTCGACGAGCTCGGCAAAGGCCCGGTCGCGCTCCGCCCTGGTCATCACACCGTCACAGACGTCGTCGGGGACCGCGAGGTTGTCACGACGCCGGGAGGAGCGCCAGGCCTTCGCGCGACGCCGGTCGGCCTAGGACCCCGGCGCGGGCGACCTAGGACACCTCCGGCCGGGATCTGAGGTGGCCGTCCGATGTCGGCGGAGGCGGCCCGCGGCGAGATTGGTGGAGCGCCGCAGGCACCAGGCCGGCGGGCACCTGACAAGGAGAACCACCATGCAGAGCACCATCCCCCGCAGCTCCCCCCGCAGCTCCCCCCGCACGGGCCGTCCCCGCCCGGTGCGCGTCGCCGGCGCCGCCGCCCTCGCGACGGCCGCCCTGGTCGGCGGGGCGGCGTACGGCGGCTCGGTCGGCCAGGCCGCGGCGAGCGGCGCGGCGGGGGGCGGCCACTCGGCCTCCGGCGACACCAGCCTGGCCTCGGCGGCCTCCGCCTCGACCGCGCCCGCGCGCGCCAAGCTCCGGCTGCAGACCTCGTCCCCGGCGCTCGACGCCTGCTTCCCGCACGCGTGGGCCAAGGTCAAGGTCGACCTGACCACCGACGACGTGGGCAAGGACCGCTTCCGGATCAAGGCCCGCGGGCTGCGACCGGACACCGCCTTCACGGTCTTCCTGATCGAGAAGGCCGGCGCGCCGTTCGGTGCGGTGGAGTACATCGGCGACTTCACCACCAACCACCGCGGCCGGGCGTCGAACACCTTCGACCTGATCGTGGAGGAGGCGTTCGCGTTCGACAACGAGACCCAGGAGCGCACCGACCTGAACTCGGTCGGCTTCTGGTTCGCCGACGAGAAGGACGACGACGACTGCCTGGGCGCGGCGAGCCCGGTGACCGGGTTCGACGGCGACGGCGCCGCCGGCGTGCAGATGATGAACTCGGGCGTCAGGCTCCTTCCCTGACGTCCGGCCGCCGGCCGTACCCGCTCGTGGGGTGCGGCCGGTCCGGCCGGCCTATCCCTGCGGGCGCCGGCGGCCGCGTGCGGGCGGCTCGGTCCAGGGGTCCTCGGGCCAGGCGTGCTTGGGGTACCGGCCCCGAAGGTCGGCCCGCACCGCCGGGTAGCCGGTCGACCAGAACGACTCCAGGTCGGCGGTGACCGCCGCCGGCCGCCGCGCCGGTGAGAGCAGGTGCAGCAGCAGCGGCACCCGCCCGTCGGCCAGGGCCGGCGCCCGGCGCCACCCGAACACCTCCTGGATGCGGACCGCGAGGAACGGCTGCCCCTCGCCGTACTCCACCGGCACCCGTGACCCGCTCGGCACCTCCACCCGCTCCGGCGCGAGCTCGTCGAGACGACCGGCCTCCGGCCAGGGCAGCAGCCGTCGCAGCGCTGCCGTCACGTCGACTCGGGCGAGGTCGCGCCCGCCGCGCACGCGCGCCAGCGCCGGGCCGAGCCACGACTCGAGATCGTCCACCAGGGCGGCGTCGGACACGTCCGGCCACGGTGGTCCCATCGCCCGGTGCAGGAACGCCAACCGGTCCCGCAGTCGCCGGGCGGCCTCCGTCCACGGCAGCAGGGCGAGCCCGTGTGCGGCCAGGCCGGAGCGTACGGCGGCCGCCACCGCCTCGGGCGAGGGGTCGGCGACCGTCACGGAGGCGAGCTCGATCGCGCCGAGCCGGGTCACCCGCCGCGCCACCACCCGGTCCTCGGACCAGACCGTCTCCTCGTCCTCGCGCCACAGGGCCGCGGCCGCCTCGAGCGCGGCGTCCTCCCCGATCGGGGCTGCCGAGCGGATCGTGGCGTCGCGGGCGCCGGCCGTGCGGTCGGCGTCGGCGACCGCGAGCCATGGGAGCTCGGCAAGCCCGGCCAGCGAGGAGTCCTCGGCGCGCAGCACCGCACCGGTCCCCGACGCCATCAGGTAGGCCGCCGACCCGGGTCGCCGCCGGGCCACCCGGTCGGGGTGGGCCAGCGCGACGACGAGGCCGACCGCGGCGTCGTCGCCGACGCCCGCGCCGACGGTCCCCTCCGTCCGGCCGGGCAGCGAGGACTCGAGCCGGCGCGCCGACGCGCGCCAGCCGGCGGTGTCCGGGCCGCCCCGCCGGACCGAGCGCAGCGCGGCCACCAGGTCGGCGCCGGGCGCCCGCACGTCCTCCGCGAGCAGCGCGACCACCTCGGCCGCGCGGCGGGCGCCCACCAGGGCGGCACCGTCGAGGAGCGCCCGGGCCAGCCGCGGGTCGGCGCCGACTCCGGCGATCGCCCGTCCGCGCGGCGTCACCGCGCCGGCGTCGTCCAGCGCGCCGAGGCCGGCCAGCGTCGCGCGGGCCACCGCCATCGCGGCGGCCGGCGGCGGGTCGAGCAGCGCCAGCCCCGACCCGTCGGGGCTCCCCCACAGCGCGAGCTCGAGGGCGAAGGAGGTGAGGTCGGCCGTCAGCACCTCCGGCTCGGGGTGGGCGGGCAGGTGGCCGTGCTCGGCCTCCGACCAGCAGCGGTACGCCCGCCCGGGCGCCTCGCGCCCGGCCCGCCCGGCTCGCTGCTCGGCCGAGGCCCGGCTGACCCCGACGGTCACCAGCCCGGCCAGGCCGCGGCGCAGGTCGGTGCGCGGCTGCCGGGACAGGCCCGCGTCGACGACCGCGCGCACGCCCGGCACGGTCAGCGACGACTCGGCGACGGCGGTCGACACGACGACCCGTCGGCGCGGCCCGGCGGTGAGCGCGAGGTCCTGCTCGCGGTGCGGCAGCCGCCCGTGCAGCGGCAGCACCTCGGCCCCGCACCCCGCAAGCCGGCGCACCACGCCGGCCACCTCGGCGACGCCGGGCAGGAACGCCAGCACGTCGCCGTCACCCTCGTCGAGCGCCCTGCGGACGGTCGCCGCGACGTGGTCGAGGAAGCCCGGTGTCGTGCCCCGGTGGTCGGCGCGCCGTACCCCGCCGGGCAGCGGGCACCACGTCAGGGCGACCGGGTGCGGCGACCCGGCGACCGCCACGACCGGCGCCGGGGTGGTCCCGCCGACCAGGGCCGCGGTCCGCTCGGCCTCGACGGTCGCCGACATCGCGACCACGCCGAGGTCCTCGCGCAGGTGCCGGCGTACGTCGCAGAGCAGGGCGAGCAGCAGGTCGGCGTCCAGCGCCCGCTCGTGCACCTCGTCGAGCACGACGACGCCCACGCCGGGCAGCTCGGGGTCGCGCTGGAGGCGACGCAGCAGCACGCCGGTCGTGACCAGCTCGATGCGAGTCGCTGCCGAGGTGCGACGCTCGCCGCGCACGGCGTACCCGACCGAGCCGCCGACCTCCTCCCCGACCAGGGCGGCGATCCGGCGCGCGGCGGCCCGGACCGCGATCCGCCGCGGCGCGGTGACGACGACGCGGCCCGCGGTGGCCGCGGCGAGCGCCGGCGGCACGAGCGTGGTCTTGCCGCTGCCGGGCGGGGCCTGCACCACGACGACCCCGCGGGCACGCAGTGCCGCCACGACCCGGGGCAGCCCGGGCACGACCGGCAGGTCCGGCGGCCGGGCGACCAGGCGCGCGAAGGGGTCGTCAGGCACCCGAGCAGTCTGCGCCGGTGGCCCGGCGGCTCACCACCAGGGGGTGAGGCCGGCGACCTCGGCGGCGGTCGCCCCGGCGGCGAGCACGCCCGCGCCGGCGGCCAGCCACCAGCGCCGCCAGGTGCGCGGGCGAACCGTCGGGGCGGCCACCACGGCCTCCAGGCGGGCGACGAGCAGGTCGGCCACGATCGTGACCTCCGACGTCGAGAGCACCCTCGGGGCGTGCTCGACGGTGTGCCGCCAGGCGTCCGGAGACAGCACCGGCACGCCGTCCGCGACGGCCCCGGCCTCGTCGGCCTCACAGACGCAGACGGCCGGCCGCACGGCGTGGGCGTAGCGCGGCGGGAGCAGCGTGGTCACCGCCGCCGCCGCGGTGGCCACGGAGGTGGCCCGGGCGAGCACGACCGGGTCGGCAGGATCCACGCTCGCGACGTCGTGGGCGTGGACGCACACGTGCACGCCGCTCGGCCCCACGACCAGCTCGTCGGCCACGTCGGTCGTCGCCGGGTGGCGCACGCCGTACATCCTGCGCCAGCGCGTGCTCGACAGCGTCTCGCGCACCCTCGGCGCCCTCACCAGCGTCGTCTGATCCCGTCGCATCCCTGTGCCACCTCCCGCGGAGAAGGCTAGGGAGGCCAGAGGTCGACGCGTGGGGAAACGGTGCAGAAAGTGGTCGAAGTGTGATCCCGGTCAGCTGCGCAGCAGGGCCAGGAACATCGCGTCGGTGCCGTGCCGGTGCGGCCACAGCTGCAGCGTGCCCGGCACCGGGCCGGCGGCGTCCTCGACCTCGGGCAGGAGCGGCGCCGCGTCCTCGAGGTGGACGCCGGGGCGCTCGGCGAGCACCCTCGCGACCACGCCGGCCGTCTCGGCGAGCACGGGCGAGCAGGTCACGTAGGCGACCACGCCCCCGGGCCGGACCGCGTCGAGCGCCGAGCCGAGCAGGGCGGCCTGCAGGGGGACGAGCGCGTCGAGGTCGCCCGGCGAGCGCCGCCAGCGGGCCTCGGGCCGCCGCCTCAGCGCGCCGAGCCCGGAGCAGGGCGCGTCGACGAGCACCCGGTCGAAGGCGCCCTCGCGCCACGCGGGGCGGGTGCCGTCGGCCGTGACCACGCCGAGCAGGCCGTCGGTGACCGACGCGGTGGCTGTGGCGACGAGCCGCGCGCGGTGCTCGAGGCGCTCGGAGGCGAGCAGCCGGGCGCCCTGCCCGGCGGCGAGTGCTGCGAGCAGTGCCGCCTTGCCCCCGGGCCCCGCGCAGAGGTCGAGCCAGCGGGCGTCCGACCCGTCGAGCGGGACCCGCGCGAGCGCCAGCGCGGTGAGCTGGGACCCCTCGTCCTGCACGCCGGCGCGGCCCTGCGCGACAGCCGCGATCTCGCCCGGGTCGCCGCCCTCGAGCCGGACCGCGAAGGGCGACCGCCCGGTCGCCGTACCCCCGGACGCGACGAGCTCCTCCACCGTGGCCGCCCCCGGCCGGGCGACCAGCGTGACCTTGGCGGGCTCGTTGTCGGCGGCCAGCAGCGCGTCGAGCTCGCCTGCCCGGCCGCCCGCTCCGAGTGCCTCGCCGAGTGCGGCGACCACCCAGCGCGGGTGGGAGTGCGCGACCGCGGCGAACCCGTCGGGGTCCTCGCCGGGGTCGGGGGCCACCCGCCGCACCCACCCGGACAGGTCGTGCCCGGCCACCTTGCGCAGCACGGCGTTCACGAACCCGGCCGGCCCGTGCCCGACCCGGGCCCGGACCAGGTCGACGGTGGTGCCGACCGCTGCGTGCGAGGGCACCCGCATCCCGAGCAGCTGGTGGGTGCCGAGCCGCAGTGCGTCGTGCACCCCCGGGTCGACGTCCCCGAGCGGGCGGTCGACGAGGGCGGCGAGCACGGCGTCGTAGGTGCCCTGCCGCCGGATGGTCCCCGACACCAGCTCGGTCGCGAAGGCGGCGTCGCGGCCGGTCACCCCGCGCGAGCGCAGCAGCGAGGGCAGCACCAGGTTGGTGTAGGCGTCCTTCTCGCGCACGGCCGCCAGGACGTCGTACGCCGCGAGGCGGGCCGGGTCCGCGGGGGCCGCGCGGGGGCGCTTGGGTCGGCCCGTGCGTCCGGGCCGGCCGGTGCCGCGCGGGCGGCGGGCCCGGGGGTCGCTCACCCGAACCGCTTCCCGCTCGCGACCCGGGCCCCGCGCGCCCAGGCGGCGGCGTCCATCCGGGGGCGCCCGAACGGCTGCACCTCGCCGAGCCGCACCGGCCCGGTGGCCGTGCCGACGAGGACCTCGTGCTTGCCGACGCGCAGCTCGCCGGGTCCCGGGACGCCGGCATCGGGGTCGCCGGGGTCGCCGGGGTCGACGGAGGTCTGGCCCGGGACCGGGCGGACCGGGCCGATCTTGAACCGCTCGCCGTCCAGCGTCGTCCACGCGCCGGGCGCCGGCGTGCAGGCGCGTACCCGCCGGTCGATGGCCACGGCGGGCCGGGCCCAGTCGACGTGGGCGTCCTCGACGGTGATCTTGGGGGCCAGGGTGACCCCGTCGGCGGGCTGCTCGCGGGCCTCGAGGGTGCCGTCCTCGATGCCGTCGAGGGTCCGCACGAGCAGGCCCGCGCCGGCCTCGGCGAGGCGGTGCAGCAGGTCGCCGGCGGTGTCGGTGGGGCGGACGGTCTCGGTCATCAGGCCGTACGTCGGACCGGCGTCGAGCTCCGGGACGAGCCGGAACGTCGTGGCCCCGGTGACCTCGTCGCCGGCGAGGAGGGCGTGCTGCACGGGGGCCGCCCCGCGCCAGGCGGGCAGCAGCGAGAAGTGCAGGTTGACCCAGCCGTGCGGCGGGATGTCCAGCGCGGCGCGCGGCACCAGGGCGCCGTACGCCACGACAGGGCAGCAGTCGGGGGCCAGCGCGGCGAGGTCGGCCTGGAACGCGGGGTCGCGCGGGTGCTCCGGGCGCAGCAGCGGCACCCCGAGCTCCTGAGCCCGCACCGCGACCGGCGAAGGGGTCAGCCGGCGCCCGCGACCGGCGGGGGCGTCGGGCCGGGTGACCACGCCGACGAGCTCGTGGCGACTCGCGGCGACGGCGTCGAGGGCCGGCACCGCCGGCTCGGGGGTGCCGGCGAAGACCACCCGCATCAGAGGCCGAGGCCGTTCGTCGGGTGCGGGGAGACCTTGACCGCGAGCGGGCTCGCCGAACCACTCGGCCTCGCGGATCGCCTTCATCGCGGCCCGCCGCGCCTCCCGGTCGAGCCGGTCGATGAACAGCACGCCGTCGAGGTGGTCGGTCTCGTGCTGGATGGCCCGCGCGAGCAGCTCCGACCCCTCGATCCGGACCGGCTCGCCGTGCATGTCGAACCCCTTCGCGACCACCCGCAGCGCACGGCGGCAGTCGAACGTCAGGTCCGGCAGGCTACAGGCAGCCCTCGGGGCCGTCCTGGACCTCCTCGGACAGGTCGAGCGTGGGGTTGACCAGGTGCCCGAGCTCGTCGTCGACGTACCAGGTGAACACCCGCAGCCCGACCCCGATCTGCGGCGCGGCCAGCCCGGCCCCAGGGGCCTGGAGCATGGTGTCGGTAAGGTCCGCGACCAGCCGGCGCAGCTCCTTGTCGAAGTCGGTCACCGGCACCGCGGGGGTGCGCAGGACCGGGTCCCCGAACAGGCGGATCGGCTGGACGGGCACGGGGCGGCTCCTGGTGGTCTCGGGTGTCTCGGGCTTGCTCGGCGTGCCGCGCACGGCACGGCGCTCGCCCGGGTGGCTCAGGGCAGGCGCCGCGGGACGACGGGGGCGGACGCGCGCGAGCGCGACGCCCCAGTCTACGGAGGCGGCCGGCTCACTCGAGCCCCACGGGGTCGACCTGCACGCGCACCGGCGCCAGCTTGCGCGCCGACCGCACCCCGGCGAGCTCGACGAGCGTGCGCGAGAGCGCCGGTCCGCCCGCCCGCGGCACCCGCACCACGGCCCGCCACAGCGTCGGGGCGGGATCGTCCCCGAGCGACCCGCCCGGCCCGGCCGGCCCGGCCGGCCCGGGTGGTCCGCCTGGGCCGGCTGGGCCGGGCGTGGGGACCGGGCCCGAGCACCTCGGCGCCGGGCGGCAGCGCCAGCGACGCGAGAGCGGCGGTGAGGTCGTCCTCTGCCCGCGGTCAGCGTGGCCAGCCGCGACGCCGGCGGCAGGTGCGCGGACTGGCGGGCCTCCATCTCCCGGACGGCGAAGCCAGCGGGGTCCCAGCGCAGCAGGGCCTGCAGGGTCGGGTCCGACGGCTCGCCCACGGCGACCACCCGGCCGCCGTCCCCGGCGGGACGGGCCAGCGCCGCTGCGGCCAGCCACCGGCGCAGCGCCTCCTCGGTGGTGCGCAGGTCGGTGCGGGCCAGCATCAGCCAGGTGTCGAGCAGGACGACGCAGGCGTAGCCGCCCTCGGCGAGCGGCTCGGCCCCCGGCGTGGCCACGACGACGGTCGGCCGGTCGGGCACGGTGGCGAGCACCCGCTCCCCCGACGACGTCCGCACCGGCACCTGGGGGAACGCGCGGCCGAGCTCCTCGGCGGTGCGCTGCTCGCCGACGACGGGTGCGCGCAGGCCGTGCCCGCCGCAGGTCGGGCAGGTCCAGGCGGTCTGGTCGGTGCCGCACCAGCGGCACGACGGCGGCCGGTGGGCGGCGGCGAGCCGCAGGGGGCCGGTGCAGGCCGGGCAGCGGGCGGCTGCGCGGCAGGTGTCGCAGGCGAGGGAGGAGAGGTACCCGGCGCGGGGGGTCTGCAGCAGCACCGGCCCACGGGCCAGGCCCTCCCGGATCGCGTCGAAGGCCGAGCGGGGCAGCCGTGCGGTGCGCGCGTGCGGGTCGCGCTCGAGCTCGCGGTCGGTCGCGCCGGTGATCGAGACCTGCGGCGCGGCGGCCCGCAGGGTGGCGCGGTCAGGAGCGATCTCGCCCGCCCAGCCGGTCCGGACGAGGTAGGCCGCCTCGACCGTGCGCGCGAACCCGCCGACCAGCACGCCGCAACCCTCGTCGGCGGCGCGCAGGAGCAGCACCTCGCGGGTGTGGGGGTAGGGAGCGCGGGGCTCGGCGTAGAGGTCGTCGCCGTCGTCCCACACGGCGACGAGCCCGAGGTCGCGCACCGGCGCGAACGCCGCGGCTCGGGTGCCGACCACCACCTGGACCGTCCCCCGCGAGACGGCGAGGAACGCGCGGTAGCGCGCCGCCGGGCCGGCGTCCGCGGTCAGCGTGACGTGGCGGCCCTTCCCCAGCAACGACGTCAGCGCGGCGTCGACCCGTGCGACGTCGCGGTGGTCGGGCACGCACAGCAGCGCGCCGCGCCCCGACCCGAGCGTGGCGGCCGCCGCCGCCGCGAGCAGGCCGGGCCAGCCGTCGCCGGGCAGCGCCGACCACACCGCCCGCGGGGACGCCCC
Organism: uncultured Actinomycetota bacterium; assembly: GCA_963781745.1. Taxonomy (GTDB): domain Bacteria; phylum Actinomycetota; class Actinomycetes; order Propionibacteriales; family Nocardioidaceae; genus Nocardioides_B. The sequence goes on from CAWAHH010000019.1 coordinate 35,594, forward strand.
GCCGGACAGGCCGGCGACGAGGGCCGGCCCGCCGGCGTACCGGCGCCACGGCTCCTCGACCCGCGCCGGGTCGACGGGCTCGCCCGGCACCGGGTCGGGTGGCGGCGCCTTCTCGGTCGTGGCGTGCCGGGAGGGTACGGCGAGCCGCAGCACGTCGGAGCGGGTGCCGGCGTAGCGGGCGGCGACGGCCTCGGAGAGGCGCGCCACCGCCGGTGAGAGCACCGGCTCGGCGCTGACCGCCCGTCGCAGCGGCGCGAGCCGGCCCTCGTGGTCGCTGTGCTCGACGCGCTCGAGGACGAACCCGTCGACGTCCTGGCCGGCGAAGCGGACCTTGACCCGCGAGCCGGGGACCACCGTGTCGTGCAGCCGCGCGGGGACGAGGTAGTCGAAGGGCCGGTCGAGGTGCGCCAGCGGCACGTCGACCAGGACCCGCGCGACCGGCCTCTCGGGAGCCGGGTCGACCGGTGCGGGCGCCGCCTTCTGGGCCTTGTCGGCCTGCTGGCGGGCCGCCCGGGCGCGCGCCCGGGCCAGCTCGGGCATCAGCGCGAGCTGCCCCGCGTCGCCCTCGGGCTGGTCCGGACCGGTCATGACGTCAGTCTCCCAGCCCGTCCGGACAGTTCCGGAGGTCCCTCCACAGGGCACTCAGCCGGCCCGTCGTACGCCCTGCGCGGGCTCGCCGCACGCCCCGGGGTGCTTCCCCGGAGAACACGCACCTCCCGAGGCATGCACACCTGGGTAAGCCCCCGATCACCAGGGGACCCTGGTAATCGTGGGGCGCCTGGGGCGACCGTGGTGCGGCAGCCGGGTCAGACTCCGGCAGCGGCCTTCAGCGCGTCGACGCGGTCGGTGCGCTCCCAGGTGAAGTTCGGGCGCTCACGGCCGAAGTGGCCGTACGCCGCGGTCTCGGCGTAGATCGGGCGCAGCAGGTCGAGGTCGCGGATGATCGCGGCCGGGCGCAGGTCGAACACCTCGAGGACGGCCTTCTGGATCGTCGCGACCGGCACGGTCTCGGTGCCGAAGCAGTCGACGTAGAAGCCGACCGGCTGCGCCTTGCCGATGGCGTAGGCGACCTGCACCTCGCAGCGGCGGGCCAGGCCAGCGGCGACGACGTTCTTGGCCACCCAGCGCATGGCGTACGCCGCGGAGCGGTCGACCTTCGACGGGTCCTTGCCGGAGAACGCGCCGCCGCCGTGGCGGGCCATCCCGCCGTAGGTGTCGATGATGATCTTGCGGCCGGTCAGGCCGGCGTCGCCCATCGGGCCGCCGACCTCGAAGCGGCCGGTCGGGTTGACCAGCAGCCGGTAGCCGTCGGAGGGCAGGTCGAAGTCGGCGAGGACGGCGTCCACGACGTGCTTGCTTGATGTCGGGGGTGAGCATCGCGTCGAGGTCGATGTCCTGGGCGTGCTGGGTGGAGACGACGACGGTGTCGACGCGCACGGGGCGGTCCTCGTCGTCGTACTCGATGGTGACCTGGGTCTTGCCGTCGGGACGGAGGTAGGACATCGTGCCGTCCTTGCGGACCTCGGAGAGCCGCTCGGCGAGCCGGTGCGCGATCGTGATCGGCAGCGGCATCAGCTCGGGGGTGTCGTCGCAGGCGTAGCCGAACATCAGGCCCTGGTCGCCGGCGCCCTGCTTGTCCATCGGGTCGACCGAGCTCTCGCTGCGCGACTCGTAGCCGGTGTCGACGCCCTGGGCGATGTCGCCGGACTGGCCGCCGATCGCGACCATCACGCCGCAGGAGTGGCCGTCGAAGCCCTTCGCCGAGGAGTCGTAGCCGATCGCGAGGATCCGCTCGCGGACGACCTCCTTGACGTCGACGTAGCCCGTCGTGGTGACCTCGCCGGCGACGACGACCAGGCCGGTCGTCAGCAGCGTCTCGACGGCGACCCGGCTGGTCGGGTCCTGCTCGAGCATCGCGTCGAGGACGGAGTCGCTGATCTGGTCGGCGATCTTGTCCGGGTGACCCTCGGTCACGGACTCGGAGGTGAAAAGGCGTCCAGCCACGGTCGTGCTACCCCTTTGCGTCGTCTCGACGACGTCGGTCGCGGATGGTTCGTTCGTCCGGTCGGAAAGATATCCCGTGGTCGAGGGCCCGGCTCAGCCGGTCTCGAGGCGTGCGACGACCCGGTCCCAGATCACGTGGGCCAGGGCCGACTTGGCGACCGCGCGGGACGTGCGTGGCGGTGCCGTCGGCGGCGAGGACGACCGCCTCGTTGTCGGCGCTGGCCGAAGACCTGGCCGCCGCTGACGTCGTTGACCACGAGCAGGTCGCAGCCCTTGCGCGCCAGCTTGGCGCGGGCCAGGTCGAGCACCGAGCCGGCGTCGTCGCCGGTCTCGGCGGCGAAGCCGACGACCACGGCGCCGGGCCGGGGCCGGTCGTGGGAGATCTCGGCGAGGATGTCGGGGTTCTGCTCGAGGCTCGAGCGGCAGCGGCGCGCCGTCGCCGGACTTCTTGATCTTGGTGGCGCTCGACCGCTGCCGGGCCGGTAGTCGGCGGGCGCCGCGGCCATCACGACGGCGTCGGCCGAGGGCGCCGCGGCCAGCACCGCGTCGCGCAGCTCGGCGGTGGTCTCGACGTGCACGACCTTGACGCCGGCCGGGTCGGGCAGCGTGACGTTGGCGGCCACCAGGGTGACCTCGGCGCCGCGGGCGGCGGCGGCCCGGGCCAGGGCGTAGCCCTGCAGGCCCGAGGAGCGGTTGCCGAGGAACCGCACCGGGTCGAGGTACTCGCGGGTGCCGCCGGCGGAGACCACGACGTGCCGCCCGGCCAGGTCGGGCGCGGTGACCGGAGGCGCCGCGGGCGAGCACGTCGCGGGCCACCTCGAAGATCTCGGCCGGCTCGGGGAAGCGGCCCTTGCCGGTGTCGGCGCCGGTGAGCCGGCCCTCGGCGGGCTCGATCACCAGGCAGCCCCGCGCCGCGCAGCGTCGCGACGTTGGCCTGGGTGGCGGCGTGCTCCCACATCTCGGTGTGCATCGCCGGCGCGAACACGACCGGGCAGCGCGCGGTGAGCAGGGTGTTGGTCAGCAGGTCGTCGGCGAGGCCGTGCGCGGCCTTGGCGAGCAGGTCGGCGGTCGCCGGGCGCGACCACCACGAGGTCGGCGCGTCTGGCCGATCCGGACGTGCGGCACCTCGTGGACGTCGCTCCAGACGTCGGCGGCGACCGGCTTGCCGGAGAGCGCCGCCCAGGTCGGCGCGCCGACGAACTCCAGCGCGGCCGCGGTGGGTACGACGGTCACGTCGTGGCCGGACTCGGTGAGGCGGCGGAGCAGCTCGCAGGCCTTGTAGGCAGCGATGCCCCCGCTCACGCCCGAGGACGACGCGGGGTCCCGTGCCGTGAGGGGGCGCTCGGCGCGCTCGGCGGTCACCGGCGGGTGGTCTCAGGCCCCGTCGACGGCCGTGCCGAGGCCGCCGCGGCTGCCTCGGCCTCGGGGTCGATGTCCTCGCAGGTCAGCAGGTCGGCGTTGATCTCGCGCAGCGCGATCGAGAGCGGCTTCTCCTGCACGTGGGTGTCCACGAGCGGGCCGACGTACTCCAGCAGGCCCTCGCCGAGCTGGGAGTAGTAGGCGTTGATCTGCCGGGCGCGCTTGGCGCTGTAGAGGACCAGCTTGTACTTCGAGTCGGTCTTCGTCAGAAGCTCGTCGATGGGCGGGTTGGTGATGCCCTCGGCGACGGGCATGGTTCCAGACACGCGGTGACAGCCTCACAAGTTCAGGGGTAGGGGGAGGACTCAGACGTCCTCCATCAAGGCTACCAACTCCTCGGCCGCGGCGTGAACTTCGGTGTTGACGACCGTGACGTCGAACTCCGCCTCGGCGGCCAGCTCCTCCCGCGCGGTCTCCAGGCGGCGGGTCGCGCTCCTCCTCGGTCTCGGTGCCCCGGCCGACGAGCCGGCGGACCAGCTCCTCCCACGACGGCGGCTTGAGGAAGACGAACAGCGCCTCCGGCATCGCTGCGCGCACCTGCCGGGCGCCCTGCAGGTCGATCTCCAGCAGCGCCGGGCGGCCGGTCGCCAGCGCCTCCTCGACCGGCCCGCGGGGGGTGCCGTAGCGGGCCGCCTTGTGCACCACGGCCCACTCCAGCAGCTCGTCGTCGGCGACCAGCCGGTCGAACTCCTCGTCGGAGACGAACCAGTAGTGCCGCCCGTGCACCTCGCCGGGCCGGGGGTGGCGGGTGGTCGCCGAGACCGAGATCCAGACCTCGGGGTGGTGCTCGCGGACGTACGCGGCGGCGACGGTGCCCTTGCCGACCGCGGTCGGTCCGGCCAGCACCGTCAGCCGGCCCGGCCGTCGGCGGACCGTGGCGGACGCTGCGGTCAGCCACGCGCGGACCGAACTCGCGCTCGAGCGCGGCGATCTGGTTGGCGCCGAGCCCGCGCACCCGGCGGCTCTCGGAGATGCTCAGCCGCTCCATCATCTGGCGGGCGCGCACCTTGCCCAGGCCGGGCATCGACTGCAGCAGGTCGAGCACCCGCATCTTGCCGATGACCTCGTTCACCTGGCCCTGCTGCAGCACGTCGACGATCGAGGCACCCGAGTGCTTGAGGCGGTTCTTCACCTCGGCCCGCTCCCGCCGGGAGGCGGCTGCCTTCTCCAGGTTTGCCTGGCGCTGTTCCGGCGTGAGTCGCGGCAGAGCCACGGTGCAGACCTCGTCCTGTGAGTGGTGATGGTGCGGTCGGCGCAATCTAGCGGGTCGGTGAGGACGCAGCACCGAAGTCTAGCTCGGAGGTGGTTCGGTGACCGCCGCAACGCCGGCGTCCCGCCTCAGCCGACGCAGGCCCCGGCGGCGCAGCAGCGGCTCGGTGCTCGGGCCCCGTCCGCCCGCACCGCGGCGAAGGCCTCGAGCGGGTCGACGGTGCCGCCGACGGAGAGCAGCGCGCGACGGAAGCGGTCGCCGTTGGCGCGGGTCAGGCCGCCGTTCTCGGTGAACCAGTCGACCATGTCGGCGTCGAGCACCTCGCTCCACAGGTAGGAGTAGTAGCCGGCGTCGTACCCGCTGGTGAAGACGTGCGCGAAGTAGCCGCTGCGGTAGCGCGGCGGCACCAGCGCCGGAGCGGACGCCGTGCCGCTCCAGCGCGTCGGCCTCGAACGCCTCGACGTCCTCGGGCGCTACCGGCCGCGTCGGGGGCCGAGCCGGTGCCACTCCTGGTCGAGCAGCGCGGCGCCCGAGCATCGAGACGGTGTCGAAGCCCTGGCCGGCGGCCTGCGAGGCGACCAGCCGGTCGACGACGTCCTGGGCGAGCGGCTCGCCGGTCTCGTGGTGGACGGCGTAGTTGGCGAGCACCTCCGGCCACCACGCCCACATCTCGTTGACCTGGGAGGGGAACTCCACGAAGTCGCGCGGCACCGCGGTGCCCGGCGAGCCGGGGGTAGGTCGACGTCGGAGAACAGCCCGTGCAGGGCGTGGCCGAACTCGTGGAAGGCGGTGCGCACCTCGTCGAGCGGTCATCAGGGCCGGCTGCCCGGCGGCGGGCTCGGGCACGTTGAGGCAGACCACGACGACCGGGCGCTGGTGCCGAGCAGGTGGGACTGGCCGACGAACTCGTCCATCCAGGCGCCGCCGCGCTTGGTGGGCCGGGCGAACCAGTCGCAGACGAACAGGCCGAGCGGTGCCGCCGTCGGCGTCGGTGACCTCGTAGACCCGCACGCGTCGGCGTAGGCCGGGCAGGTCGTGCGCGCTCGGCGAAGGTGACGCCGTAGAGCCGCTGCGCGGCGAAGAAGACGCCGTCGTGCAGCACCCGGTCCAGCTCGAAGTAGGGCCGCAGCGCCGTCGGCGTCGACGTCGTAGGTGGCGGCCTTGACCGCGGCGGCGTAGTAGGCCCAGTCCCACGGCTCGACCGGGCCCGTCGACGCCGTCGGCGCGCAGCGCGCCTCGATGCGCTCGCGCTCGGCCGCCAGGTTGGCCATCGCGGGCGCGGCCATCGCGTCGAGCATGGCCAGGTCACCGCCGTCGGTGCGTGCCGGCGGTCTGGTCGTCGACGACGTACGCCGCGTGGTCGGCGTAGCCGAGCAGCGCCGGCCCGCTCGGCCCGCAGCCGGCGATCCGGCTGACCAGCGCGCGGGTGTCGTGGTCGCCGCCGCGCAGTGCCGCGCGTCGGTCGCGGCCTCGTGCAGCCGACGGCGCAGGTCGCGGTCGGTGCAGCGAGGAGATCGCCGGCTGGATGGTCGGCAGAGAGCAGGGTCAGGACGTAGCCCTCGAGCCGCGGCCTTCGCGGCCGCGCCGGCGGCCGCCTCGATCGGCGTCCTCGGACAGCCCGTCGAGCTCGGCGCGGTCGGTCACGTGCACGGCGCGGGCGTTGGCCTCGGCGAGCAGCCTGGCTGCCGAACTCGGTGGTCAGCGTGGTGAGCTCGTCGTTGAGCGTCGCGCAGCCGCTGCGCTGCTCCGCCGGGCAGCGCGGCGCCGGCGCGGACGAAGTCGCGGTGGTAGCGCTCGACGAGCCGCACGCTGCTCGGGGGTCGAGGCCGCGTCGTCGTGCCGGCCGGCGTGCACGGCGTCGACGCGGGCGAACAGCCGCGGGTCGAGCCGGATCGCGTCGAGGTGCTCGGCGACCAGCGGGCGTCAGCTCGCGCCTCGAGCTCCTGCATCTGCGGGCGTGGACATCGAGTCGCACAGGTTCGTAGAAGCACGCGCATCGATCCGCTCGAGCAGCTGGCGCCCGGAGCGCTCGAGGGCCTCGACGGTGTTCGTCGAAGGTCGGCGCGTCCGGGTCCGCGGCGATCGCCTCGATCTCGGCGCGCTGCTCGGCGACGCCGGCGTCGAACGCCGGGCGGTAGTGCTCGTGCCGGATCTGCGTCGAACGGCGGGAACTCGAACGGCAGCGTGCTCGGGTCGGCGAACGGCGTTGCTCCGCCGGGATGACAGAGGCGGGTCGTTCTGGCTGGCCATGGCGCACGGTTGTCTAACATCCCTCGCGCGGACAGGATCCGCAGCGCCGGCTCAGGAGGGTGTCGGGCACCTCAGGTCCGCGCAGCGCCCAGCGCGGGCGATCGGCCGGCGTTCGCATCCAGGTGGCTGCTCGCAGCACCGTCCGGGCCGCGGCAGCGAGCAGGTGCAGCCGGAGCCGGTGCGGGGTCTCGAGGAACACGACCTCGGCGCCGCAGGGTCGCCGTCGTCCGACCAGCCGCCGCTGCACCGCCACGGGCGCGGGCGTGGCAATCGGGCCCGATCGTGGAGGTGACCACAGCCGTCGAGGCCGAGCGGCGACCGTCCAGTCGAGCGCGTCCTCCACCACGGCACCTGCTCGGTGAGGGTCGAGCGGTCCAGCCGTCACCTGTCGCCACGGCGTGCGCCACCGTCGCCGCCGATCGACGGCCGAGCCCGACGCCGACGAGGGACGCCTGCTCGGTCGCCGACGGCACGAACGGCCCGTCGGTCCAGGGACGGTCGTCGGCCGGCGGGGCGGCGCTCACCCCGGCACGTCGGCAGCGACGGCGGCGGCGAGGTGGTCAGCCGAGCGCGGCGTCGGCCGCCGGTGGAGCCGCGCGCCCGTCGAACGCGGGCAGCGCGTGCTCCCACAGGAGGTCGAGCACCGTCTGCATGGGGTCGGTCTCGCCGGTGAACATCGCCACCACCACGTCGTGGTCGGGCAGCACGACCAGTACTGCCCGAAGGCGCCGTCGCCGCGGTAGCCGTGTCGGGACATGCCAGAACTGGAAGCCGTAGCCCTGCCGCCAGTCCGGCTCGGTCTCGCCGGCGGGTTGGCGACGTGCGACGCGCGATCGCCGTCGGCGACCCAGCTCCTCGGGCAGCAGCCGCCGCCCGTCCCACACCCCGCGTCGAGGTGGAGCTGACCGAGGGCGGGCGATGGCGTCGGTGGTCGGCGTGCACGCCGGAGAAGCCCATGTCGCGGCCGGGCGGCAGCTGCGGCCAGCCCGAGCCGGCCGATCGCCGAGCGGGTCGAGCAGCCGCGGGCCGCAGGTAGGCCGAGCAGCGGCTCGCCGGTGACCCGCTGAGGATCGTCGCCAGCGGTGTACGCGGCGGCTGGTTGTAGGCGAACAGCGTGCCCGGCTCGCGCGTCGGGCGGGAGCGTAGGAACCCGCGCACCGGGACCGTCGGGGTCGTCGTCCAGCGCCGCGATGCAAGGTCTCCGTCGAGGTGGCCCGTGGACATCGAGCGATCAGGTGCCGCAGCCGCATGCGAGCGGGTGCGCTCGTCCGTGACGGTCTCGAACAGGTCGGGGCAGGTGGTCGCTGACGAGGTCGTCGAGCCCGACCAGGCCCTCGTCGACGGCAAGCCCGAGCGCGGTCGAGGTGAACTCTCTCGAGGGGAGTAGAGATGGTGCGGCCGCCCCGAGGTGTACGGCGCCCAGTGGCCGCTGCGCGACCACGTGCCCGTGCCGCAGCACGACGAGGCCGTGCAGGTCGGACCCGGGGAGCGCCTCGACGGCCTCGACGAAGGCGAGCAGCCCGGCGGCGTCGACGCCCTGCTCGGAGGGCGTGCTGCGCGGCAGCGTGGACACCGACGGCCTACCCGAGCGCCGTGAACGTCTCGGTGGCACGCAGCGCGGCCTCGCGCAGCGCCGACTTGTCCGGTCCGGCGCCGAGGATCTCGCGCGAGCTGCTCGGCAGCACGTGGCGCGCGGCCGGCCCGAAGATCCGCAGCACGTCCTCGACGGTGCCGCCCTGGGCGCCGATGCCGGGCACCAGCAGCGGGCCGTTGACGTCGAGCTGCGCGGGGCCGATGTCGGCCGGCGGCACGATCGTCGCCCCGACCACCGCCCCGATCGACCCGAGCCCCTCGGCCCCGGCGTTGCGGGTCGCGACCGCGTCGAGCACCTGCCCGGCGACCGTGCGCCCGTCGGGGGTGAGGGCGTGCTGGACCTGCGGGCCCTCGGGGTTCGAGGTCAGCGCGAGCAGGAACACCCCGGCGTCGTTGGCGAGCGCGGTGTCCACGAGCGGGTCGAGCGAGCCGACCCCCAGGAAGGGGCTGGCCGTCACCGCGTCGCAGGCCAGCGGCGAGGTGCTGTCGAGGTACGCGTCGGCGTACGCCTGCACGGTCGAGCCGATGTCCCCGCGCTTGACGTCGAGGAGCACCAGCGCGCCCAGCTCGCGGCAGCCGGCCACGACCTGCTCGAGCACCGCGACCCCGCGCGAGCCGTGCCGCTCGAAGAACGCCGACTGCGGCTTGACGGCCGCGCAGGTGCCGGCGAGCGCCTCGACGGCGGTGAGCGAGAACTTCTCGAGGCCGAACACGCTGTCGGTCAGGCCCCACGCGTCGAGGAGCGCCGGGTGGGGGTCGATGCCCACGCAGAGCCGGCCGCGGCCGGCGATCGCGCGGGCGAGGCGGTTGCCGAAGGCGTCGCCCGCGTCGGTGCCCTCGGGAGTGCCCTGGGTCCCCTGTGTCGTGCTCGTGCTCACGCGCGGCTCCCTTCGGTCGGTCCGGTGGTGCGGCGACCGGCGAGGTCCGCCTGCACGCGGGAGGGCCAGGTGCACCCTCGTAGACGAACGCCGTGTAGGCCTGCAGCAGGGTCGGCGCCGGCGTCGAGGCGCTCGCGGGCGTCGGCGGCGTCGCCGATGCCGCCGACCGCGACGATCGTCAGGTCCGGCCCGACCCGCTCGCGCAGCAGCCGCAGCACCTCGAGGGCCCGGTCGCGCAGCGGCGCCCCCGACAGCCCGCCGGCGCCGGCTGCGTCGACCTCCTCGGCGGCCGACGCGAGCCCGTCGCGGCTCGATCGTGGTGTTGGTCGCGACGATCCCGTCGAGGCCGAGCTCGAGGGCCAGGTCGGCGACCGCGAGCACGTCCTCGTCGGACGAGGTCCGGGGCGATCTTCACCAGCAGCGGCAGGTGGCGCGGTCGGTGACGGCGTCGGCCTCGCCGTCGTACGGCGCTCAGCAGCGGCCGCAGCCGCGCGACCGACTGCAGGTCGCGCAGCCCCGGGGTGTTCGGGGAGCTGACGTTGACGACCAGGTAGTCGGCGTACGGCGCCAGCAGGCGGGTGGACTTCTCGTAGTCCGCCAGCACCGCCTCCTCGTCGTCGTCGGGGACCGCCTTGGTCTTGCCGATGTTGACGCCCGACGCACGACGTCGCGCGTGCGCGGCCGGCGGCGCCGGGCGGCAGCCGCTGGGCGACCGCCTCGGCGCCGTCGTTGTTGAAGCCCATCCGGTTGACCACCGCCCGGTCGGCGGGCAGCCGGAACAGCCGCGGCCGGGGGTTGCCGGGCTGCGGCTCGCCGGTGACGGTGCCGACCTCGACGAAGGAGAAGCCCAGCGCCGCCAGCGCGTCGATGCCCTCGGCGTTCTTGTCGAAGCCGGCGGCCAGCCCGAGCGGACCCGGGAAACTCGAGCCCCATCGCCTGCACCGGGTCGCCGGCGCACCCGGACGGCGACGGCGCACCGGCGCGGGCGAGCGGCCCGCAGCGCCCGGAAGCCGAGCCGGTGCGCGGTCTCCGCGTCGAGGCGGGTCAGGACGCTGTCGAAGAGCGAGGCGGTAGGGGCTCACGTGGCGGTGGTCCCCGGGGTGCGGCGCGCCCAGTCCTGCAGCGAGCGGACGCCGATGTCGCCGCCGCGCAGCGCCTCGATGCCCTGCACCGCGGCGCCGAGCCCCTGCACGGTGGTGATGCAGGGGATGTTCGCCATCACCGCGGCGGTGCGGATCTCGTAGCCGTCGATGCGGGCCGACCCGCCGCCGGACGAGCCGTGCGGGGTGTTGACGACCAGGTCGATCTCGCCGTCCAGGATCAGCTGCACCGTGGTCGGCTCGCCGTCCGGGCCGGGCCCCTCGAAGTGCTTGCGGACCACCGACGACCTCGACGCCGTTGCGGCGCAGCACCTCGGCGGTGCCCTGGGTGGCGAGGATCTCGAAGCCGCGGTCGGCGAGCACCTTGATCGGGAAGATCATCGAGCGCTTGTCGCGGTTGGCCATGCTGACGAACACCCTGCCGCTGGTCGGCAGCGACCCGAAGGCCGCGGTCTGGGCCTTGGCGAACGCGGTGCCGAAGTCGGCGTCGAAGCCCATCACCTCGCCGGTCGACTTCATCTCCGGGCCGAGCACCGTGTCGACCTGGCGGCCGTCGGGGGTGCGGAACCGGTTGAACGGCATCACCGCCTCCTTGACCGCGATCGGCGCGTCGCCGGGCAGGTCGCCGCCGTCGCCGTCGGCGGGCAGCACGCCGGCGGCTGCGCAGGTCGGCGATCGACTCGCCCAGCATCACCCGGGCCGCGGCGCTGGCCAGCGGGGTCGCGGTCGCCTTGGACACGAACGGCACGGTGCGGCTGGCCCGGGGGTTGGCCTCGAGCACGTAGAGCACGTCGGAGCCCAGCGCGTACTGGATGTTGAGCAGCCCGCGCACGCCGATCCCCCGCGCGATCGCCTCGGTGGCCTCGCGGATCCGGCTGATCTCCTGGGCCCCGAGCGTGATCGGCGGCAGCGCGCACGACGAGTCGCCGGAGTGGATGCCGGCCTCCTCGATGTGCTCCATCACGCCGCCGAGGAACAGGTCGTCGCCGTCGTAGAGCGCGTCGACGTCGATCTCCACCGCGTCGTCGATGAAGCGGTCGACGAGCACCGGGTGCTCCGGGCTGATCTCGGTCGCGCGGTCGATGTAGGACTCGAGCGCCGGGTCGTCGTACACGATCTCCATGCCGCGCCCGCCGAGGACGTAGGACGGTCGCACCAGCACCGGGTAGCCGATCTCGGCGGCGATGCCCTGCGCCTCGTCGAAGGACGTCGCCATCCCGTGCTTCGGCGCCGGCAGCCCGGCCTGCGCGAGCAGCCGGCCGAACGCGCCCCGCTCCTCGGCGAGGTGGATCGCGGCCGGCGGCGTGCCGACGATCGGGACGCCCGCGTCCTCGAGCCCCTGCGCGAGCCCGAGCGGCGTCTGCCCGCCGAGCTGGCAGATCACGCCGGCGACCGGGCCGGCCTTGCTCTCGGCGTGCACCACCTCGAGGACGTCCTCGAGGGTGAGCGGCTCGAAGTAGAGCCGGTCGGAGGTGTCGTAGTCGGTGGAGACGGTCTCCGGGTTGCAGTTGACCATCACGGTCTCGTAGCCGGCCGCCGACAGCGCCATGCAGGCGTGCACGCAGGAGTAGTCGAACTCGATGCCCTGCCCGATGCGGTTGGGCCCGGAGCCCAGGATGATGACCGCGGGCCGGGTCGCGCGGGCGCACCTCGGTCTCCTCGTCGTAGGAGGAGTAGTGGTACGGCGTCCGGGCCGCGAACTCCGCGGCGCAGGTGTCGACGGTCTTGTAGACGGGCCGGATGCCGAGCGCGTGCCGCACGCCGCGGACGACGTCCGCGCGCATGCCGCGGATCCGGCCGATCTGCGCGTCGGAGAAGCCGTGCCGCTTCGCGCGGCGGAGCACCGCCGGCGTGAGCTCGTCGGAGGCCGCGATCTCGCCGGCGACCTCGTTGATGCAGCGCGAGCTGGTCGACGAACCAGGGGTCGATCGCCGGTGGCCCGGAAGATCTCCTCCGGCGTCGCGCCGGCACGGATCGCGTCCATGACCTCTTGAGCCGGCCGTCGTGCGGTGTCCGGATCTCCTCGAGCAGGGCGGCCTTGTCGAGGTCGACCCACTCGTGGCTCCAGTCGAACGGCGCGTCCCTGGACTCCAGGGAGCGCAGCGCCTTCTGCAGCGCCTCGGTGAAGCTCCGGCCGATCGCCATCGCCTCGCCGACCGACTTCATGTGCGTGGTCAGCGTCGGGTCGGCGTGCGGGAACTTCTCGAACGCGAACCGCGGCACCTTCACCACGACGTAGTCGAGCGTCGGCTCGAACGAGGCAGGGGTCTCCGCGGTGATGTCGTTGGGGATCTCGTCGAGGGTGTAGCCGATCGCGACCTTGGCGGCGATCTTGGCGATCGGGAAGCCGGTCGCCTTGCTGGCCAGGGCGCTCGAGCGCGAGACCCGCGGGTTCATCTCGATGACGATGAGCCGGCCGTCGGCCGGGTCGACGGCGAACTGGATGTTGCAGCCGCCGGTGTCGACGCCGACCGAGCGGATGATGCCGATCGAGAGGTCGCGCATCGCCTGGTACTCGCGGTCGGTCAGCGTCATCGCCGGCGCGACGGTGATCGAGTCGCCGGTGTGCACGCCCATCGGGTCGAGGTTCTCGATGCTGCACACGATCACGACGTTGTCGGCCTTGTCGCGCATCACCTCGAGCTCGTACTCCTTCCAGCCGAGGATCGACTCCTCGAGGAGCACCTCGGTGGTCGGGCTCGCGGCGAGCCCGGACCCGGCGATGCGGCGCAGGTCGTTCTCGTCGTAGGCCATCCCCGAGCCGGTGCCGCCCATGGTGAACGAGGGCCGCACGACCATCGGGTAGCCGAGCTCGTCGACGGCGGCGAGGCAGTCGTCCATGGTGTGGCAGACGACCGAGCGGGCGACCTCTCCCCCGAGCTCCTCGACGATCTTCTTGAAGGACTCGCGGTTCTCGCCGCGGTCGATCGCCTCGATGCTCGCGCCGATCAGCTCGACGCCGTACTTCTCGAGGACGCCGGCCGCGTCCAGCGCGACGGCGCAGTTGAGCGCGGTCTGCCCGCCGAGCGTGGCCAGCAGCGCGTCCGGGCGCTCCTTGGCGATCACCTTCTCGACGTACTCCGCGGTGATCGGCTCGACGTAGGTCGCGTCGGCGAACTCCGGGTCGGTCATGATCGTGGCCGGGTTGGAGTTGACCAGGATCACCCGCAGGCCCTCGGCCCGCAGCACCCGGCACGCCTGCGTCCCGGAGTAGTCGAACTCGCACGCCTGGCCGATGACGATCGGCCCCGATCCGATCACCAGCACGCTGGCGATGTCGTCGCGCTTGGGCATCAGGCCTCCTGGGCGCTGGTCGATGCGGTCGTCGGGGTGCGAGCCGCCAGCAGGTCGACGAACCGGTCGAACAGGTACGCCGCGTCGTGCGGGCCGGCGGCCGCCTCGGGGTGGTACTGCACGCTGAACGCCGTGAGCGCGCCGGCGTCGTCGCGCAGCTCGAGCCCCTCGACGACGTCGTCGTTGAGGCAGACGTGGCTGACCGTCGCCGCGCCGTACGGCGTCGAGGTGGGCGCGTCCAGCGGGGCGTCGACGGCGAAGCCGTGGTTGTGCGCGGTCACCTCGACCTTGCCGGTGGTGCGGTCCATCACGGGCTGGTTGATGCCGCGGTGGCCGTAGCGCAGCTTGAAGGTGCCGAAGCCGAGCGCCCGGCCGAAGAGCTGGTTGCCGAAGCAGATCCCGAAGTAGGGGATCCCCTGCTCCAGCACGGCTCTGAGCAGGTCGACCTGACCCTCGGTGGCCGCCGGGTCGCCGGGGCCGTTGGAGAAGAACACGCCGTCGGCGCCGGTCGCCCGCAGGTCCTCGATCGTCGAGGTCGCGGGGACGACGTGCACCTCGATGCCGCGCTCGGCGAGCATCCGGGGCGTGTTCGGCCTTGATGCCGAGGTCGACCGCCGCGACGGTGAACCGCTTCTCGCCGACGGCGGGCACGACGTACGTCTCCTCGGTCGACACCTCGGTGGCGAGCTCGGACCCGGCCATCTGCGCGGAGCCGAGCACGCGCTGGAGCAGGGCCTGCGGGTCGGTCTCGGTCGTCGAGATGCCGACGCGCATGGCGCCGCGCTCGCGCAGGTGCCGGGTCAGCGCGCGGGTGTCGATGCCGGAGATGCCGACGACCCCCTGCTCGCGCAGCGCGTCGTCGAGGGTGCGCGCCGAGCGCCAGCTCGACGGCGACGCGGGCGGGGTCGCGCACGACGTACCCGCTGACCCAGATCCGTCGCGACTCCGGGTCGTCGTCGTTCATGCCGGTGTTGCCGATGTGCGGGGCGGTCATCACGACGACCTGGCGGTGGTACGACGGGTCGGTCAGCGTCTCCTGGTAGCCCGACATGCCGGTGGAGAACACCGCCTCGCCGAAGGTCTCGCCGACCGCGCCGAACGACTCGCCCGTGAAGGTGCGACCGTCCTCGAGCACCAGCAGTGCGGGGCCCTGCGCTCGTGTCATGACTGGTTCTCCTTCACGGTGTCCTCGATCGCCCGGATCCAGTGCTCGTGCTCGTCACCGACCGAGGTCGACCTGCCGCGCACGTCGAACTCGGTGAGCCGGAAGCCGGTGTCGAGCAGCAGGTCGCCGTGCTGCCAGGTCACGACCAGCAGGCCGTGGGGCGGCACGACCTTGCCGGCGATCCCGCGGTCGTGGCGGGCGCCGCGCAGCTCGGCGAGGGGCACCCGGAACGGTCCAGCCGACGCGGACCACGTCGAGGCCCGCGGGTCCCAGCAGGAGCCGGCAGGTGCTGCGGGCGCCGAGGCCGCGGGCCACGACCCGGTCGAGCCAGTCCCCGCTGACGGTGGTCCCGAAGTAGCGGGCCCCGGCCACCAGGGCGGCCGACGGGTCGGTCCCGGCGCCCTCGGGCACCTCGACCAGCGGCGGCAGGTCGTGCCTGCGGCCGCGCCGGCGCCAGCCGCGCCACATCCCGAGGAACGCGAGGACCAGCAGCGCGCCCAGGATCAGCGTCGGCCACCAGACGGCGCCAGCCGTCATGCGGGGTCCCCGGCGCGGCGCGAGCGGAGCGAGTGGCGTGCGGGGGTGTTCATGCGAGCTTCCCGTCGAGGACGGTCGGCGTGCCGCGCAGGAACGTCGCGACCACCCGGCCGGGCAGCTCGCGTCCGGCGTACGGCGTGTTGCGCGAGAGCGAGGCCAGGCTCGGTGGGGTCGACCACGCCGACGTACGCCGGGTCGTAGAGCACCACGTTGGCGGGCTCCCCCACCTCGAGCGGGCGGCCGTGGCCGGCGAGCCGGCCGATCCGGGCCGGGGCGGCCGACATCCGCTCGGCGACGCCGGCCCAGTCGAGCAGGCCGGTGTCGACCATCGTGTGCTGCACGATCGAGAGCGCGGTCTCCAGGCCGAGCATCCCGAAGGCGGCGGCCTGCCACTCGCAGTCCTTGTCCTCGTGCGGGTGCGGGGCGTGGTCGGTGGCGACGACGTCGATGGTGCCGTCGGCGAGCCCCGCGCGCAGCGCCTCGACGTCGGCGGCCGAGCGCAGCGGCGGGTTGACCTTGTAGATCGGGTCGTACGTCGCCGCGAGCTCGTCGGTGAGCAGCAGGTGGTGCGGGCACGCCTCGGCGGTGACGTTCCAGCCCTTGCTCTTGGCCCAGCGGACGATCTCGACCGAGCCGGCGGTGGAGACGTGGCAGACGTGCAGCCGCGAGTCGACGTGGGCGGCGAGCAGGCAGTCGCGGGCGATGATCGCCTCCTCGGCGACCGCCGGCCAGCCGCGCAGCCCGAGCCGGCCCGGAGAGCTCGCCCTCGTTCATCTGGGCGTCCTCGGTCAGCCGCGGCTCCTGGGCGTGCTGGGCGATGACGCCGTCGAACGCCTTGACGTACTCCAGCGCCCGGCGCATCAGCACCGCGTCGGAGACGCACTTGCCGTCGTCGGAGAAGACCCGCACCCGGGCGGCCGAGTCGGCCATCGCGCCGAGCTCGGCGAGCCGCTCGCCGCCGAGGCCGACGGTGACCGCGCCGACCGGGAAGACGTCGCAGTGCCCGGCCTCGCGGCCGAGCCGCCAGACCTGCTCGACGACGCCGGCGGTGTCGGCGACCGGGTCGGTGTTGGCCATCGCGTGCACGGCGGTGAAGCCGCCGAGCGCGGCGGCGCGCGTGCCGGTCTCGACGGTCTCGGCGTCCTCGCGGCCCGGCTCGCGCAGGTGGGTGTGCAGGTCGACCAGGCCGGGCAGCGCGACGAGCCCGGTGGCGTCGACGACCTCGGCGTCGTCCGCGCGTCGAGCCCGGTGCCGATCGCCGCGATCACCCCGTCGCGCGAGCAGCAGGTCGGTCGGCTCGCCGCCGAGGACCGGGCGCCCCTGATCAGGTAGCGCGCTCACCGGTGGTCTCCTCGTCGTTCGGTGCCGGACAGGGCGGGCTCGGAGCCGCCGAGCAGCAGGTAGAGCACGGCCATCCGCACGGCGACGCCGTTGGTGACCTGCTCGACGATCACCGACCGGCTCGAGTCGGCGACGTCGGCGGTGATCTCCATGCCGCGGATCATCGGGCCGGGGTGCATCACGATCGTGTGGTCCTGGAGGGTCGTCCATCCGGCGGCCGTCGAGGCCGTAGCGGCGGCTGTACTCGCGCACGGTCGGGAAGAACGACGGCGTTCATCCGCTCGCGCTGCACGCGCAGCATCATCACCACGTCGGCCTTGGGCAGCACCGCGTCGAGGTCGTAGGACGTCTCGACGTCCCAGCCCTCGACGCCCACCGGCAGCAGCGTCGGCGGCGCGACCAGGGTGACCTCGGCGCCGAGCGTCTTGAGCAGCAGCGCGTTGGAGCGGGCGACCCGGCTGTGCAGCACGTCGCCGACGATCGCGACCCGGCGGCCGTCGAGGTCGCCGAGGTGGCGCCACATCGTGAACGCGTCGAGCAGCGCCTGGGTGGGGTGCTCGTGGGTGCCGTCGCCGGCGTTGACCACGCGAGCTGCTCGACCAGCCGGCGTTGGCGAGCAGGTGCGGTGCGCCGGAGGCCCAGTGGCGCACGACGACCGCGTCGGCGCCCATCGCCTCCAGGGTCAGCGCGGTGTCCTTGAGGCTCTCGCCCTTGCTGAGCGAGGAGCCCTTGGCGGAGAAGTTGATGACGTCGGCGGAGAGCCGCTTGGCCGCTGCCTCGAAGGAGATCCGGGTGCGGGTGGAGTCCTCGAAGAACAGGTTGACGACCGTGCGGCCGCGCAGCGCGGGCAGCTTCTTGATCGGCCGGTCGGCCAGCGAGCGCAGCTCCTCGGCGGTGCTCAGGATCAGCTCGGCGTCGTCGCGGGTCAGGTCCGCGGCGCTCAGCAGGTGGCGCTTCACGCGGTACACCTCCTGCGATGACGCCGTGCTCGCGCGTGCCGGGTCCGATGCCCGAGATCGTCACCGCGTCGGCGGCGTCGAACTCCGCGAGCCGCACCTGGACCGACTCGACCAGCGAGGTCGGGAGGTTCTTGCCGACGAAGTCCGCGCGGATCGGCAGCTCGCGGTGGCCGCGGTCGACGAGCACCGCGAGCCGGACCGCCTGCGGGCGGCCGAGGTCGTTCATCGCGTCGAGCGCGGCCCGGATCGTGCGGCCGGAGAACAGCACGTCGTCGACCAGGACGACGACCTTGCCGTCGATGCCGCCCGGGGGGATCTCGGTGCGGCAGCAGCGTGCGGGCCGGGCGCATCCGGAGGTCGTCGCGGTACATCGTCACGTCGAGCGAGCCGACGGGCACCGACGACCCCCTCGACGGCCTCGATCTTGGCCGCGATCCGGTGGGCGAGCGGAACCCCGCGCGACGGGATGCCGAGCAGCACCAGGTCGGCGGCGCCCTTGTTGCGCTCGAGGATCTCGTGCGCGATGCGGGTGAGGGCCCGGGAGACGTCCCGGGTGTCCATCACGACCCGGTCGTGGTCACGGGTGCTGTCGGGGACCGGAGCTGCTCCGGTCGGGCCGGGGGCGGGTGCTGCTGACGGCGCAGGCACGATCAGCCGAACCTCCTTCTCCGCCTCACGGGACGGCTCGTTAAAGGATGTCGATCGGCGCAGACGCTACCAGCCGCGGACGCCGCGGCGCGCACCGGCGGGCCCGTCGTGAGACGGTCCCTCGAGCGCGGGCCCGCCGGGACTCACGTCCGGGTCGCTGCGGGTGTCACTCCGGGATCGGCGGGCCCACGACCTGCAGGCCGTAGCGCGGTCCGACCTCGTTCCAGCGACCGATCTCCTCCGCCATCGACACCTCGTCCTCGCGGGGCAGGCGCATCTCGGCGGCCGGCACGCCGACCTCGTCGTAGAGCCCCATCAGCCCGCCGGGCACGGTCAGCGCCAGGAACCGCGCCGGCTTGTCGCCCCGGATGCGGAAGGCGTGCGGGACGTCGGCCGGGAGGTAGAGGAAGGCGCCGTCGGACAGCTCGTGGGTGTCGTCGCCGGCGCGGTAGGTGATGTCGCCCTCGATCAGGAACAGCGCCTCCGCCTCGCGGGTGTGCCGGTGCAACGGGGTCGCGATGCCCGGCGGCTGCACGACCAGGGACATGCCGAGCGCGCCGCCGGTCTGCCCTCCGGACACGAGGTGCTCGAACAGCGACCCCATCGCCCACGTGCCGGGACCGTGTCCGGCCCGGTGCAGAACCACGGACCCGGTGTCGACGGTCATCGCGACCTCCCGATCAATTTGGTCCGAAGCGACTTCGGACGACAGTTGCTACGGTAGGAGCGATGTCGGAACCGGTCAAGACCCGTCCCTACTCCTCCGCGCGACGCCGCGAGCAGGCCGCGGCGACCCGCCGCGCCGTGCTCCTGGCCGCGCGTGAGCTGTTCACGACCGCGGGGTACGCCGACACCGTGGTCGCCGAGGTCGCGGCCCGAGCGGGGGTCTCGGTCGACACCGTCTACGCGAGCGTCGGACGCAAGCCGCAGCTCCTGCTCGCCGTGCACGACATGGTGCTCGGCAGCGCCGACGAGCCCCTGCCCGCCCTCCAGCGTGACTACGTCGTCGCCGTCCGGGCCGCGACGGGGGCGCGGGCCAAGCTCGCGACGTACGCGGAGGCCCTCGGCCGCCTGCTCCCGCACACCGTGCCCCTCGCCGACGCCCTCCGGGTGGCCGCCTCGACCGACGCCGAGTGCCGCGCGGTCTGGAGCGCGCTGGTCGAGCGACGGGCCCGCAACATGCTCGACCTCGCGCGCGACCTGCGCGCGACCGGCGAGCTGCGCGACGACCTCAGCGACGAGGACGTCGCCCACCTGGTGTGGACCACGAACAGCCCGGAGTACTTCCTGCTCGCGACCAGTCGCGGCCGCACCCCCGAGCAGTACGCCGCGACGGTGCTCGACCTCTGGACGCGGACGCTGCTCGCCGACCCGTGACGGCCGCGGTGACGGCCCCGTGACGGCCGCCGCGGCTCAGGCGAGCTCGGCGAGGGCCGCCTCGACGGCACGGTGGAAGGTCGGGTAGGCGTAGATCATCGACCGCAGCGTGGCCGTCGGCACCTCGGCGTGCACCGCCGTGACCAGCATCGAGAGCACCTCGCCCCCGGTCGGCCCGACCGATGTGGCGCCCACGAGGACCCCTCGGTCGGCGTCCTCGACGAGCTTGACGAGCCCGTCCGCGTGCGCGATCCACCCCCGCGTGGACGAGCCGAGGTCCGTCGTACCCACCCGGACGGAGAGGCCCGCGTCGCGTGCCTGCCTCTCGGTCATCCCGACCGAGCCGACCTCCGGGTCGGTGAACGTGACGTGCGGGACGGCGTGGTACGCGGCCGGCGGACCGTCCTGGCCGAGGATGTCGCGCACGGCGATGGCCGACTGGTACATCGACATGTGGGTGAACGCGCCCTTGCCGGTGATGTCGCCGACGGCCCACAGACCGTCGCCGGCCCGCATCCGCTCGTCGACGTCGAGCGAGCGCGCGGACGGGTCGAGCCCGACGGTCTCGAGGCCCAGGCCGCCCAGGTTCGGCCGTCGGCCGGCGGCGACGAGGAGCCGCTCGGCGTGGACCGTCCCACCGTCGACCTCGACAGCGAACCGGCCGTCCGCGTACGACACCGAGGCGATGTGCGCGCCCGCGCGCACGTCGATGCCCTCGCGCTCGAAGACGGCGGCCAGGACCTCGCTGGACTCCGGCTCCTCGGGCGCGAGGATGCGGTCGGCCGCCTCGAGCAGCGTGACCTGGACGCCGAAGCGCGAGAACGCCTGCGCCATCTCGGCACCGATCGCGCCGCCGCCGATGACGACGAGCGAGGCGGGCAGCTCGGCGAGCCGGCACGCGTCACGGTTGGTCCAGTAGGGCGTCTCCGCCAGGCCCGGGATCGGGGGCGCCGACGGCTCCGTGCCGGTGTTGAGGACGACGCCCTTCGCCGCGGCGTACGTCGTCCCGTCGACCTCCACGGTCCGCGGCCCGGTGAGCCGGGCCTCGCCCCGCACGAAGGTGACCCCGGCCGCCTCGAGCCGGTCGACGGCGACCTTGTCGTCCCAGTCGGTGGTCGCCTCGTCGCGGATCCGCACGTGCACGGGCGTCCAGTCGGGGCTGACCGTGCTGTCGCCCGCCAGGCCGGGGATGCGACGACCCTCGGCGAGGACGTCGGCTGCGCGGATCATCATCTTGCTCGGCACACAGCCGTAGTAGGGGCACTCCCCACCGACCAGCCTCCGGTCGACGCCGACCACCGAGAGGCCGGCCTTGCCCAGCGCGGTCGCGACCGCCTCGCCACCGGGGCCCAGGCCCACGACCACCACGTCGACATCGCTCATGGCGTCAGCCTGGCACGACTCCGCAAGCGGGGCACCTGCCTCCGTACGACGGATCCGCTCGTCGTTGGCGCTCTCCCTTGTGGACAAGACGGATCGGCCTGGAGCCTGCCGGTGTCATGTCGCAAGAGATCGGTGACGAATCTGCATCAGGACTTCGGTGACACTTCGGCTGGTCTTGGTGGTGAGACTTCTTGTGCCCCGAGGCTTCGGCGGTGGCAGTCAATGAACCCATCGATCCCCGTGTCCGTCTGGCGATCTCGCAGTGGCCCGAGGACGCTCCGCGAGGCGCGGTCTCGACGTTCTGCGCCGAGCACGGCATCTCGCGCAAGTCGTTCTACGAGCTGCGCAAGCGCACCAGGCTGGACGGTCCGGCCGCGGTGCTTGAGCCCCGGTCCAGGCGCCCGGCGTCGAGCCCGTCGACGCTGACCGACGAGGTCAAGGCCCAAGCCGTGCAGGTGCGCGCGGCCCTGGAAGCCTCCGGGCTGGACCACGGGCCGATCAGCGTGCACGACAAGATGAAGGCGATGGGCCTGGTCATGGTGCCCTCGGTGGCCTCGCTCGCGCGGATCTTCCGTGAGGCCGGTGTCGCCCGACTCGAGCCGAAGAAGCGACCACGTTCGGCATGGCGCCGGTTCGTCTACCCCGCGCCGAACGCCTGCTGGCAGCTCGACGCCGCCGAGTACGTGCTGAACGGCGGCCGCAGGGTGCGTGATCTTCCAGCTCATCGATGACCACTCCCGCTACGCGGTCGCCTCCCATGTCGCCTGGGGCGAGACCGTCATGGACGCGATCAGGGTGGCCGACAAGGGCATCGGAGCGCACGGCGTGCCGCAACGGCTGCTGTCGGACAACGGCACCGCGCTGAACCCGTCCCGGCGCGGCTTGCTGGGCCAGCTCGTCGACCACGTGTCCCGGCTGGGGGTCGAGGCGATCACAGGCAAGCCCTACAAGCCGACCACCCAGGGCAAGAACGAGCGCTTCCACCAGACCCTGTTCCGCTACCTCGACAAGCAGCCACTCGCCGAGTCGCTCACCGAGCTACAGGCCCAAGTCGACGCGTTCGACCACATCTACAACACCCAACGTCCCCATCGGGGGCTGCCCGGTCGGGCCACTCCGCTGACCGCGTGGGAGGCAACTCCGAAAGCCGACCCGCCGCGGCCCAAGGCAGACCAGACGCCCTGGCTCGACCGGCCGGTGCCCACCCGCCACACCGCATCCCCAACCACCACCGCCAGCCGACCTGCCCGCCGACACCAGGGTGCGGAAGGTCAGCAGCGTCGGCGCCGTCCACGTCGACAAGGTCTTCTACAAGATCGATGTCCAACACCGGTTCAAGCAGGTCCTCGTCGTCACCGACGGCGACAAACTCACCATCACCGACCTGGACGGCGAGATCCTCGCCGAGCACACCCGACCCGCACCCGCTATCACCTACGTCGGCAACGGCCGACGCCCAGGACCACGCCCGAAGACCACCGATCCGTCACCGAAGTCCTGAGACATGAACTGTCACCACTGTCCTGATGCAGAACTGTCACCCATGTCCTGAGACATCACACCTGGATCCTGTCGGCGGTGAGCGGTAGAATCGAACACATGTTCGACACCTCTTGGCTCGCCGACCTCGACGCGGAGGCCGCCTGCGTCGCGGTGACCGAGTCCCAGGCCCGGCTGCGTCAGGAGGAGTGGCGCGAGCTCTGCCTGGCCGCGCACTGGGCGGTCCTCCACGACCGGCACACCGCCGGGCGGGGTGCGCACGACCCGCACGACGCCGGTCCGGACCAGGACCCGAGGCGCCAGCGCTCGCGCCGGGTGGGCGGCGACGGGACGCCGCTCGTCGCCGAGTTCGCCGCCGCCGAGCTCGGCGCCCTCATGGGCCGCTCCACCGGCTCGGCCGCCGCGCTGATGCGGGACGCGGTCGACCTGCAGCACCGCCACCCGCGGCTGTGGGCGCTGCTGGCCACCGGAGCGGGTCGGGTCTGGAAGGCCCGCAAGGTCGCCGCCTGGTGCCACGCCGCCGACCTCGCCCTCGAGCAGGCCTGGGCCGTGGACGCTGCCACCACCGACTACCTCGACTCGCTGCCCTGGGCCGATGTCGAGCGTCTGGTGCGGGCCAAGATCATCGCCGCGGACCCGGAGGCCGCCGAGGCGAGGCGCCGTGAGCAGGAGCTGGCCCAGTTCGTCGCCACCGGCCGCACCAGCGAGCACGGCCTCGCCACCCTGGTCGCGCGCGCCGACGCCGGCGACGTGCTCGCCCTCGTCGCGATGTCGGACCGCATCGCCACCGTCCTCGCCGAGCAGGGCGACGCCTCCCCCGTCGACGTACGCCGGGCCCGCGCGCTCGGCATCCTCGCCAACCCCGCCGCGGCGTACTCCCTCCTCGCCGCGCACAGCCCCGGCCCCGACCCGGTCGACGAGGCGTGCCGGACCTGCGGACGGTCCGCCGTGCCCGCGCCCGTGGACCCCGAGCGGGTCCGCCCGCGCGCGGTGCTCGTGGTCCGGGTGTCGCAGGCGGCGCTCGAGAGCGGTCGCGGCGCGGCGGTGTGCCTGAGCGGCGGCGTCGGCGCGATCACGCTGCAGAAGATGTGGGAGCTGCTCGGCCACCGCCAGGTCACCGTGCGGCCCGTCCTCGACCCGGACCGCCTCGACCCGGTCGACGGCCCGGTGGTCCCCGGCTCGATGCTCGTCGCGCTGGCGGCACTGCGACCGTCCTCGGTCTTCCCGTGGTCCACGACCGGCGGCCGGCTCTCGGCCGCGGCCACCGGGCTGCACGGCGGCACCGACGTCGACCACACCGAGCCCTACCGCCCGCTCGACTCCGGCGGCCGGCCCGGCCAGACCCGGCTGGCCAACCTCGGCCCGCTCACCCGGCACGCGCACCGCCTCAAGACCCACGCTCCCGGCTGGCTGCACCTCCAGCCACTGCCCGGCGTCTACCTCTGGCGCACCCCGCACCGCTGGTGGTTCCACGTCGACGCGACCGGCACCTACCCCTTGGGACGCGACCCGGACCTGTCCGCCTACGGCCTCGACCCACCCGGCGCAGACCCCGGAGCTAGTGCAGGACCGTGAGCGGACCCTCGTCGGGCGTCGGCGGCTCGAAGTGGTCGAAGTACTCCAGCACGACGTCGTCGGGCAGCACGAAGTCGTCCGGGTGGGCGCCGCGTCGTGTCCTCATGCGGCTCAGGACGGTCTCCCGGTCGACCGCGAGGTAGACCGTCTCCGGCACGACACCGAGCGGCTCGAGCAGCCGGCGGTAGTCCGCACGCATCCGCCGCGACCAGAAGGAGAAGTCCAGGACGACATCGGTGCCCGCAGCGACCAGGGCGCGCAGCCGGTCCCGCAGGTCTGTCTCGATCTCGTCGCGGAGGGCCGGCGCCAGCGGGACGGTCGAGATGCCGCGCCGCCACATCTCGAGGTCGAACGAGAGGCGGACCATCCCCTCGCCCTCCAAGCGGCGGGCGTACGTCGACTTGCCCGAGCCGGACGGCCCGCACATGAGGACCACCCGGCTCGCGGGCCGACCGCCCGACGGATCACCGACGGCGACCACGCGCCTCCTTGTGCCGGAAGTGCACGAACACCCGGCCGAAGTTGTCGGAGTCCTTCTCGACACGGTGGTAGAGCGCCTTGACCTCCTTCTGGTCCAGGAAGCGCAGCACCTTCTTCTTCAGCGCGCCCGACCCCTTGCCGGGGATGATCTCGACCAGGGGCGCCTTGGTCCGGACGGCCTCGTCGATCACGTTCCGCAGGGCCCGGTCGATGTCCGAGCCGCGGTTGTAGATGTCGTGCAGGTCCAGGGTCAGCTTCACCGGACCAGTCTCTCAGGCCCCCGCGGCGTGCTCACTAGGCTGCGGCCATGGCCCACGGCACCCACGACCACACCGACGACCCCCGCAACGCCGACATCGCGATCTGGGTCAACGGCGAGCTGGTCCCGCGGGACCGTGCGGTCGTCTCGGTGTTCGACTCCGGCTTCGTGCTCGGCGACGGGATCTGGGAGGGCCTGCGGGTGCGGGGCGGTCACCCGGCGTTCCTGGAGCTGCACCTCGACCGGCTCTTCGAGGGGGCGGCCGCGCTGCTGCTCGACATCGGGATGACCCGCGAGGAGCTGACGTCGGCGCTGTACGACACCCTGCGCGCCAACGACATGGTCGACGGCGTGCACATCCGCCTGATGGTCACCCGCGGCGTGAAGTCGACGCCGTACCAGGACCCCCGCGTCACCGTCGGCCCCGCCACCGTCGTCGTCGTCGCCGAGCACAAGGAGCCGATGCCGGCCACCGTCACCGACGGCATCACGCTCTTCACCACCCACGTGCGCCGCGCGACCCCGGACACCCTCGACCCCAAGCTCAACGCGCACAGCAAGCTCAACGACATCACCGCGTGCATCCAGGCCTACACCGCCGGCGCCGACGAGGCGCTGATGCTCGACCCGCACGGCTTCGTGGCCACCTGCAACAGCACGCACTTCTTCGTCGTCAAGGGCACCGCCGAGGAGCCGGAGGTGTGGACGTCCGACGGCCGGTTCTGCCTCGGCGGCATCACCCGCGGCAACGTGCTGAGGCTGTGCCGCGAGGGCGGCCTCCCGGCACGGGAGACGACGTTCAGCCTGACCGACGTCTACAGCGCCCGCGAGGCGTTCGTGACCGGGACGTTCGCCGGCGTCGTACCGGTCCGCTCCGTCGACGGCCGCACGATCGGCACCGGCTCGCGCGGCCCGGTCGTCGAGCGGCTCCAGAGGGCGTACGTCGACCTGGTCGACGCCGACGTGGCGGGCCGCACGACGCCATGACCCCAGCGGCGCGCGAGCCGGTCCGGGTGGCGATGTGGAGCGGCCCCCGGAACCTGTCCACGGCGATGATGCGCTCGTGGGGCAACCGGCCCCGCTGCGTGGTCGTCGACGAGCCGCTCTACGCCGCCTACCTCGCCCGCACCGGCCTCGACCACCCCGGCCGCGAGGACGTGATCGCATCGCAGCCGACCGACCTGGACGCCGTGGTGGCCGGCCTGCTCGCCCCGCGGACCGACGACGTCGAGGTCGTCTACGCCAAGCACATGACACACCACCTCCCCGACGACCTCGACCTGTCGTGGACCTCCGCGCTGCGCAACGTGCTGCTGATCCGCGACCCCGCCGAGGTGGTGGCGTCCTACGTCCGCTCCCGCGAGGCGTGCGAGCCCGACGACATCGGCCTGCTGCAGCAGGTGCGGCTGCTCGACGCCTGGGCCGAGCAGCCGCCCGTCATCGACGCCGGGGACTTCCTGCGCGACCCGGAGGCCCACCTCCGCTGGCTGTGCGACTGGCTCGGCATCGACTTCACCGACCGGATGCTCGCCTGGCCCCCGGGGCCGCGCGAGACCGACGGCGTGTGGGCGCGGCACTGGTACGACGCCGTGTGGCGCTCCACCGGGTTCGAGCCGTGGCGGCCCCGGGAGGTCGACCTCTCGGCCCACGACGCAGCCGTCGCGGCGGCGTGCCGTCCGGCGTACGAGCGGCTGCACGATCTGCGGCTCCGGGTCTGAGCTGCACAGGTCTCTTTACCTCAAGGCGAATCCGACCGGAAAACTTGCAGATCGCATCTTGTCGGCCACGGCAATTGGAACGAGAGTGTCCCCTGGGTTCCGATCGGGCCCAGCGACCTTCCCAGGGGGAGCGATCCATGCACGTGCGCACCACTGCACCATCTCGACGGGCGGTGGCGGTCGCCGCCAGCCTGCTCGCCGCCACCACCGCCTTGACCGTCACCGACGCGTACGGCGCGGGGCGGCCACCGACCGGGGCCTCCGGCTCCGAGCGCTCCGGCGCCTCCGGGGCCGCCCCCGAGGCACGCGGCGCCTACGACGCCCGGCGCGGCTCGGGCAGCACCGCCCAGGCCCGGGCCCTCCGCACCGCCGCCAAGGCGGCCGCCCGGCCGGCCACCCGCACCCTGACCCGCTCGCTCGGCGACCAGGCGCTCGTCGACATCGACGGCACCACCGGCACCCCGCGCATGGTCGCCCGTCTCGACGGGTTCCTGACCCGCCCGAGCTCGGCGCCGGCACGCCGCGTGGCGATGCGGTACGTCGTGCGTCACCGTGCCGCCCTCGGCCTGACGCGGGCCGACCTGCGCACCTTCCGGATGCGCCGCGACTACCGCGACGTCGCGGGCGTGCACCACCTCTCGTGGGTCCAGGTCATCGACGGCACCGAGGTGTTCGGCAACGGCCTGACCGCCTCGGTCACCCGCAACGGCCGACTGCTCACCCTGGGCGGCTCGCCCGTCTCGGGCGCGCAGGCCGCCCCGGCCGGCACCCGCAGCCTCGGGACGAAGAAGGCGGCCATCCGGGCCGCCCGTCGCGACCTCGGCGAGCGCTCCGCCCGCCCGGGTGCGCGCGACAGCGCCCGCAAGATGCTGTTCGTGACCCGCTCGGGCACGCACCTCGGCTGGCGCACCATCGTCCTGTCCGCGGCGAGCCCGACGATGTCGGTGCTCGACGCGCGCACCGGCCGGCTGCTCTTCCGGCGCTCGCTGTCCGACGACGCCAGTGCCCGCGACCGGGACAGCCGCGGGCTCGCCTACCGCTACTTCCCCGGCGCCTCCGCAGGCGGCACCGCCCGCCCGGTGAACTACACCGCGCGCGGGTGGCTCTCCCCGCGGGCGCGGATCCTGGCCGGCAACAACTCGCACACGTTCTCCGACGTCAACGACGACAACCTCGTGCAGCGCTCGGAGGAGGTCCCCTCGTCCTCGCCGCACCGCTGGAACTACCGGCTCCAGCCGTTCCACCTGGCCGACGTGTCGTTCTGCGACAACCCCTACCCCTGCTCGTGGGACCCGAACACGCCGTTCTCGTGGCAGGTCAACCGCAAGCAGAACGCCTCGCAGGTCTTCTTCTACGTCAACAACTGGCACGACCACCTGCTGCGCCGGCCGATCGGCTTCACCGAGGCCGCCGGCAACTTCCAGGTGCGCAACCGCACCGGGAAGGGCACGGGCGGTGACGCGGTCTTCACCCAGACCGACGACGGCGCCAACACCGGCACCGGCGACCTCGCCGGCCTGCCCGACGGCTCGCACATCGACAACGCCAACATGAGCACCCCGCCCGACGGCGAGGCGCCCACGATGCAGATGTACCTCCAGCACCAGCCGGGCACGACGTACCCCGACGGCGACCCCTTCGCCCCCACCAACGTGGGCGACGAGGCCGACACCGTCTACCACGAGTACACCCACGGCCTGTCCAACCGGCTCGTCGTCGACGCAGGCGGCAACTCGACGCTCGGTGAGGTCCAGGCCGGCTCGATGGGCGAGGCCTGGAGCGACTGGTACGCCATGGACTACCTGGTCGGCCGCGGCTACCAGGCCGACCAGGCCGACGACGCCGACGTCGTGCTCTTCCAGTACGACGGTGAGGGCGTGTTCCTCGACCGCACCGAGCCCATCGACTGCAAGGTCGGCTCCGACGCCTCCCGCTGCACCGGCGGGACCACCGGCCACACCGGCGGCTACACCTACGCCGACTACGGCAACGTGGTGGGCGGTCCCGAGGTGCACGGCGACGGCGAGATCTGGTCGCAGACCCTGTGGGACCTGCGCGACGCTCTCGGCTCGCGGGTCACGGAGACGCTGGTGACCCGGGCCATGGAGCTCTCGCCGAGCGACCCGTCGTTCCTCGACGA
Organism: uncultured Actinomycetota bacterium; assembly: GCA_963781745.1. GTDB lineage: Bacteria > Actinomycetota > Actinomycetes > Propionibacteriales > Nocardioidaceae > Nocardioides_B. Next base: position 64,424 of record CAWAHH010000019.1, read on the forward strand.
GCGCAACGCCATCCTGGTCGCCGACACGGCGCGCTTCGGGGGTCGTCACCACGACGCGATCTGGGAGGTCTTCGCGCACCGCGGGATGGGCTACTTCGCCGGCTCCCTCGGTGGCGAGGACCCCGTCCCGGGCGCGGACTTCTCGACGCCGCCCGCCGGTGACGCCACCGGGACGATCACGGGCACGGTGACCGACGCCGACAGCGGCGCGCCGGTCGAGGGCGCCACGGTGACGCTCGCCTTCCAGGGCGGCGACACCACGGCCAACCCGAGTGCCGTGACCGGTGCCGACGGCACCTACTCGCTCGGCCCGGTGCCCGTGGGCACCTACCCGAAGCTGGTGCTCAGCGGCGCCGGCTACGAGCCGAGCACGCAGTCCGTCACGGTCACCGAGGGCGAGGCGACGGTCGACGCCACCTTGCGCAAGGACTGGGCGGCGGCGAGCGGCGGAGCCACGATCTCGGACTTCAGCGGCCCCGACTTCAGCCCCGCCTGCGGTCCCGAGCAGGCGATCGACCTGAGCCAGGCGACCGGTTGGGGCAGCACCACCGGTGACGACGACGGCACGCCCACCAACGTGTTCGTGCCGAAGTTCATCACCGTGGACCTGCAGCAGCCGGTCGACATCTCGGCCTTCGGTGTCGACCCGTCCGCCACCTGTGGCGACGGCGGCAGCGCCTCGCTGGGTCAGTTCACCATCGAGACGTCGGCCGACGGCACCGCCTGGACGACCGCCCAGGCGGGCACCTTCACCGTCGACGACCGGGGCCAGGTCAACGAGCTCGCCCCGACCGCCGGGGCGGACGGGGTGCGCTTCGTCCGGCTGACCATGCTGGGCAACCAGACGCCGGACTTCGCCACGAACTGCCCCGACGGGGCGTTCTCCGGGTGCTCGTTCACCGACCTCACCGAGCTCGAGGTCTACGGCACCGCCTCCCCGTAACACCCAGGAACACCCAGGAACACCCAGCACCACCAGCGCACGGCGCCGGCGCCCCCTCGGGGAGCCGGCGCCGTGCGTCGTGCGGACACCATGGCCACAACGGACAGGAGGTGACCGCAATCGCTCCTAGGCTGGATGAGCAGCCAGAGACAGACAGAGAGAGGCAGGTCCCATGGACTTCAGGATCGAGCTCGTCCCGCTCGCGGTCGCCGACGTCGACCGGGCGGTCGCGTTCTACGGCGACACGGTCGGCTGGAACGTCGACTTCGACCAGACCGTGCACGAGGGTCTGCGCTTCGTGCAGGTCACCCCGCCGGGGTCGGCCTGCTCCATCTGCTTCGGCACCGGCCTCGGGATGACCCCCGACGAGTCGCCGCGGATGCTCCAGGTCGTGGTGGCCGACGCGGACGAGGCGCTGGCCTACCTGCGCGACCGCGGCGTCGAGGCCGAGGGCGTGGACGAGCAGGCCTGGGGCCGCTTCGTCACGTTCGCCGACCCCGACGGCAACCGGTGGGCGCTCCAGCAGCTGCCCGACCGCGGCTGAGCGTCCGTCGGGTCAGCCGGTGAGGGCCGGCTTGTTGCGCACGACGCTGCCCAGGACACCGTTGACGAACGCGGGCGAGTCGTCCGTCGACAGGTCGCGCACCAGGCCCATCGCCTCGCTGACCGCGACCGCGTCGGGCACGTCGTCGACGTAGAGCACCTCGAAGACGCCGATCCGCAGCGCGTTGCGGTCCACGGTCGGCATCCGCTCGAGCGACCAGCCCTCGGCGTACGTCGTGACGACCTCGTCGATGCGGGCCTGGTGCTCGGCGACGCCGCGGATCAGGCGCACGGTGTACTCGTTGACGGGCGGCTCGGCCGCGACGACCCGCTCGTCGAGCGTCTGACCGAGCGGCAGGCCGCGGACCTCGCACTCGAAGAGCACGTCGAGGGCACGCTTGCGCGCCTTGGTGCGGGCCGCCATCAGGAGCTGACGCGACCCAGGTAGCTGCTGTCGCGCGTGTCCACCTTGATCTTCTCGCCGGTGACGATGAAGAGCGGGACGTTGATCGAGTGGCCCGTCTCGAGGCGCGCCGGCTTGGTGCCGCCGGTCGAGCGGTCGCCCTGCAGGCCGGGCTCGGTGTACTCGACGGTGAGCTCGACCGAGGCCGGCAGCTCGATGTAGAGCACGCGGCCGTCGTTGGTCGCCACGATGGCGTCCTGGTTCTCGAGCATGAACGCGCTCGCGTCGCCGACGATCTCCGGCGGCACCTCGAGCTGCTCGTACGTCGCGGTGTCCATGAAGACGTAGGACGTGCCGTCGTTGTAGAGGTACTGCATCGTGCGCTTGTCGACGTTGGCCACGTCGACCTTCACGTCGGCGTTGAAGGTCTTGTCGACGGTCTTGCCGGACTCGATGTTCTTCAGCTTGGTGCGGACCACCGCGCCACCCTTGCCGGGCTTGTGGTGCTGGAACCAGATGACGGACCACAGCTGGCCGTCCAGGTTGAGCACCATGCCGTTCTTGAGGTCGTTGGTCGTTGCCATTGCGCAGTCGTGCCCTGTCTGTGGTCGGTCTCAGGTCGAGCCGCCGCGCTCGGGGGACCCCGCGTCGGCAGCAACGGTCCAGTCTAGCCGCCGCCGCCGGACCGGCCCGCGCCGGTGGTCGGGGCCCCGCGGCAGGGAACTGTCGGTGGGGCGCCCTAGCGTTCCTGCCATGAGCACCCGCGACCAGCAGCACGCCCCCGCCGTCGGCGTCCGCCTCCTGAGGCCCCACGACCCGGTCCCGGACGGCGACCCGTCCCCTCCCCCGGCGTCGGCCGTCGAGGACTACTGGGCCAGGGTGCAGGCCCTGCGCGAGGACCTCGCACGGCTGCGTCCGGCCAACTGAGCGGCGAGCCGGGGGCCGGTCGCGCGCCGATGCACGAGGGCCAGCTCGAGGTGTCGGTGGACACCGTGCGGGCGCTGGTCGCCGACCAGCTCCCCGACGGGGCCGGTCTGGACGTGCGCCCGGTGGAGTCGCACGGCACGGTCAACGCGCTGTTCCGCATCGGCGAGGGCCTCGTCGCGCGCTTCCCGCTCCAACCGGGCGACGTCGAGGAGGTCGCCATCCAGGTCGAGGCGGAGGCCGCCGCCGCCCGCCGCCTCGTCGGCCGGACGCGCTTCGCGACCCCCGAGCCGGTCGCCGTGGGGCGGCCCTCCTGCTCGATGGCGGCGTTCGCGTCGGGAGCGGGCGCCGATGGCGCGGTCCGGGGCTTCCCGCTGCCCTGGTCGGTGCAGACCTGGCTGCCCGGGACGATCGCGACCGACGCCGACCCGGCCGCCTCCGACGCCTTCGCCCGCGACCTCGCCGACCTCCTGCTGGACCTGCGCGCGATCGACACCGACGGGCGCGCGTTCTCGGGTCCGGGCCGGGGCGGGCGCCTGGACTCCCAGGACCCGTGGATGGAGACCTGCCTCGAGCGCAGTCGGGGGCTGCTCGACGTTCCACCGCTGCGACGGCTGTGGGGCGAGCTGCGGACCACGCCCCGCGAGGACGAGCCCGACGTGACCTGCCACGGCGACCTCGTGCCCGGCAACGTCCTGGTCGCCGACGGCCGGCTCACCGGCGTCCTCGACGTGGGCGGGCTCGGTCCCGCCGACCCCGCGCTCGACCTCGTCGCGGCCTGGCACCTGCTCGACCCCGGACCCCGCGCGGTGCTGCGGGACGCCCTCGGGTGCCACGAGGACGAGTGGCAGCGCGGCCGGGCGTGGGCGTTCGCCCAGGCGATGGGGCTGGTCTGGTACTACACCGAGACGAACCCGACGATGGCCGACCTCGGCCGGCGCACCCTGGCACGGGTGGCCGGCCCGGACCGGTAGGTCGCCCAGGTCGCTGTGGTCAGGACACGACCGCGAAGCCGCCCGTCCACGGCACCTTCTCACCCGCCGCCAGGGTGATCTGCAGGAAGCCGAGGGCCTCGAGCTCGCGGGCCCGCGACTGCGCACCCGCGTCGACCGCCCGCAGGCCGCCGGCGGTGACAACGTCGCCGACCAGGGTCTTCGCGGCCGCGTCGTCGCCGGCGATCAGCACGGTCGTCGGGTGGTCGCCGACGCTGCCGCCCAGCGTGGCCGCGAACGTCGTGTTGAAGGCCTTCACCACCTTCGAGTCGCGGAAGGGCGGCGGCGATCACCGCGGTCGCCGAGCTGTCGGAGGGCACGGTCAGCGAGTCGAAGGTCTCGAAGTCGAGCGGGTTGGTGATGTCGACGACGACCTTGCCGGCGAGCTGGTCGCCGCGCTTCTCGATCACGTCGGACACCGCGGGGTAGGGCACGGCGAGCACGACGACGTCGCCGGTCAGCGCGGTGCCGGAGTCCTCGTGGCCGACGAGGTCCGCGGTGTTGCCGCCCTGCGTGACCACGGCGGCGATGGCCTGGCCCATGTTCCCCGTGCCGACGATGCTGACGTGCGTCATGGATGCTCCTCGGTGTGGCGGGCGCCCGGGCGACGCCGCTGCGGCCACGCTACGCCGAGAAAGTTGTAGCGACAACCATCTGTCGGTCGGCTCGGCTCGGTCGGTGCGGTCGTCTAGCGTGCCTCCATGCCCCGGTCCGCACCCGTCCACCGGCTGTCCCTCCTCGACGCCCGCCGGGTGGCCGTGCGCGCGCAGCTGCTCGACGCGCAGCGACCGGCCGACCTGCTGTCGATGGTGCGCCACCTCACCGCGGTCCAGCTCGACCAGACGGCGGCGGTCGCCCCCAGCGCCGACCTCGTCGCGTGGAGCCGCCTCGGGGCGGCGTACTCCCCCGACCAGCTCGCCGCCGCCCTCGAGGACCGCGAGCTGATCGAGCTGCGCGGGGTGGCCCGGCCGGCCGAGGACCTCGCCCTGTTCCGCGCGGAGATGGCCGAGTGGCCGGGCGCCGGGGAGCTGCGCACGTGGGAGGTCGAGTGCCTGGAGTGGGTGGAGGCCAACGAGGCGTGCCGCATCGAGATCCTCGACACGCTCGCGGCCGACGGCCCGCAGGTGACCCGCGACCTGCCCGACCACTGCGAGGTGCCGTGGCGCTCGAGCGGCTGGAGCGACAACCGCAACGTGCGTCGCCTCGTCGACTTCATGGTGCAGCGCGGCGAGGTCGCGGTGGCCGGGCACCGCGGCCGGGACAGGCTGTGGGACCTGGCCTCGCGGGTCTACCCCGACGACCCCGTCGTGCCGTCCGAGGAGGCGACCCGCGTTCGCGCCGACCGGCTGCTGCGGTCCCTGGGCATCGCCCGGGCCCGGGCGTCCGGCCCCTCGGGCGAGCAGGTGGGCGTGGGCGAGGCGGGCGAGCCTGCCGTCGTCGAGGGCCTGCGCGGCACCTGGCGGGTCGACCCGGAGGCCCTCGACACGCCCTTCACCGGGCGGGCCGCCCTGCTGTCGCCGCTGGACCGGCTCGTCTACGACCGGCGCCGGATGGTCGAGGTGTTCGGCTTCGACTACCAGCTCGAGATGTACAAGCCCGCCGCGAAGCGTCGCTGGGGCTACTTCGCCCTGCCCGTGCTGTACGACGAACGGCTGGTCGGCAAGGTCGACGCGACCAGCGACCGGGACGCCGGGGTCCTGCAGGTCGACGCCGTCCACGAGGACGAGCCCTTCACCGCGGAGATGACCGCCGCGGTCCACCGCGAGATCGAGGAGCTCGCCCGGCGCCTGGGACTCGAGCCGACCACGATCCCCGCGGGCCGCCGGGTCGGCTGAGCTCGCGCGGCCCGACCTGACCCGGGTGGCCGCCGCACCGGACCGCTTGGGATGCTGCGCCCATGAGCTCCTCGTCCACCCCGTCCGCCGAGGACGTCGCCGACCACCCCGTCCGGGTCCAGCTCGAGGCGTTCGTCGACGAGCACCGCCGGGCCCTCCACGACTGCCTCGACGGCCTGAGCGAGGAGCAGGCCCGCCGCTCGCTGGTGCCCTCGCGCACGACGCTCCTCGGCCTGGTCAAGCACGCGACCTTCGTCGAGCAGGTCTGGTTCGACGAGGCCGTCACCGGCCGGACCCGCGAGGAGATCGGCATCCCCGCCCTGCCCGACGACTCCTTCGTGCTGACCGACGAGGACACGATCGCGACGGTCCGCTCGACCTACCGCGAGACCTGCGAGCGGTCCCGGCTGGCCACCGCCACCCTCGGGCTCGACGACGACCTGCTCGGCAACCGGCGCGGGCCGCTGCCGCTGCGGTGGGTCTACCTGCACGTGCTGCGCGAGCTCGCCCAGCACTGCGGCCACGCCGACATCCTGCGCGAGCAGGTCACCGCCGGCTGAGCACGCCCCTCAGCGGTCCAGGCAGGTGCACACGCACACCCGGTTGCCCTCGGGGTCGGCCAGCACCACGAACGACGGCGCCTGCGCGTCGTCGACGACCGTCCCGCCGGAGGCGACAGCGGCCGCGATGCGCTCGTCGGCACGGTCGTGCGGCACCCACAGGTCGAGGTGGAAGCGCTGCCGCGGCGGCTCGTGGGCGTCGGTGTCCTGGAACCACAGCAGCGGCACCCGTCCGTGCGGGTCGGTGACGTCGTTCCCGTCGACCGCGTCCGGTCCGCCGGTGAGCAGTGCGGCCCAGAACGGTCCCTGCGCGGCCAGGTCGGCGGTGTCCAGGGCGAGCTCGACCTCGGCCAGCACGCCCGGGTCCGACGAGACGCCCTGCTCGGCGGCGATCTCGCTGACCCGCCGGGCGAGGTCGAGGTCGCGCCCGGTCACCCGGCCGACGTCGTGGCTGACCAGCGCCAGGTCGACGTACGGGTAGGTGAGGGTGACGTCGGGATGGTGGCCGGCCGCCTCGGCCGCCTCGGTGACGGCGGTGACGAAGCGCAAGCCGGACACGAAGTCCCCGGTCAGGAAGCGCGCGTGCAGCGCCACCGACAGCCTGCGCCAGTCGTCGAGATGGGCGTCGAGGATCTGTTGGACGGTGATGTCGTCGGTCATCCCCCGAGTATGTCCCGGTGGTCCAGGACGTCCAGGTGTGCTGAGGTGGCGGGATGGACGCCGCCGACGTCGCCCGCAGGTTCTCCCTCGGCACCCGCCCGCGCCTCTCGGACGGGCCGGTCGCCCGCGGGAAGGAGGGCGAGGTGTGGCGTCTCGACACCGACGAGGGCGACTGGGCGGTCAAGGTGCCGTTCGAGCACGCCGACGAGGACGCCGTACGGCGCTCCGCGTCCTTCCAGGAGGATGCCTGCGCGGCCGGCGTACCCACGCCCCTGGTGTGCCGCACCACCGACAGGCACGTCTTCGCGACCATCGAGGGCCGGCAGGTGCGGGTCTACGAGTGGGTCGACCTGCTCGCGCCCGACCCCCACGCTCGACCCCGTCCTCGTGGGCGAGGCCGTCGCCGCGCTGCACCGGGTCGCCCACGCCCCACGGCGGACCCCAGGACGACTGGTACGCCGACCCGCTCGGCGCCGCGAGGTGGGACCGGCTGCTCGACGCGGCTGCACGACGCGGGCGCGCCGTTCGCGCAGCGGCTGGCGGACCTGCGCGACGAGCTCGTCGCCCTGGAGTGCTGGATCGAGGCACCGCGGATGCTGCGACCTGTGCCACCGGGACCTGTGGGCGGACAACCTGCGGCGCACGGCCGACGGCGGGATCTGCGTCATCGACTGGGAGAACAGCGGGCCGGCCGACCCCAGCCAGGAGCTCGGCTGCGTGCTGTTCGAGTTCGGCCGCGGTCCGACCCCGGCCGGGCCCGCGCGCTGGTGGACGCCTACCGCGCCGCCGGCGGGCCGGCGCCCATCGACCGGCGCGGCGACTTCTCGATGCTCATCGCCCAGCTCGGCCACATCACCGAGGCCGGCGCCACCGACTGGCTGCACCCCTCGCCGCGGTCCCCGGAGCGGGCCGACGCCGAGGCGTGGATGGCCGAGGTGCTCGACGAGCCGCACACCCGCGACGTCCTCGACGGGCTGCTGGCGGCGGTCACGCGCTAGCGACGGCCTCCAGCGCCACGCGGTAGCCGTCGATCCCCTGCCCGGCGACGACGAGCATCGCGTGCGGCGTGACCACCGACGTGTGCCGGAAGACCTCGGGACGCTGCTCCGGGTCGGAGATGTGCACCTCGACCAGCGGCGCGACCAGCTGGGCGCAGGCGTCGTAGACCGCGAACGAGTAGTGCGTCCACGCCGCGGCGTTCAACACCACCGGGACGGCCCCGTCGGCGGCCTCGTTGAGCCAGTCGAGCATCGCGCCCTCGTGGTTGGTCTGGCGCACCTCGACGTCGAGCCCGAGGTCGCGACCCCAGCCCTCGCACAGGCCGACCAGGTCGGCATACGTCGTGTGGCCGTAGATCTCCGGCTGCCGCCGGCCCAGCCGGCCGAGGTTGGGGCCGTTGAGGACCAGCACGCTGTGTGGCATCGGCGACATCGACACTCCCCCGGGGTCAGGCCGAGATCTCGGCGTAGGCGGCCGTCAGCAGCGCCGGGTCGGGCGCGGTCAGCACCGAGGGCCGCGCCAGCCCGTCGAGCACCACGAAGCGCAGCGTGTCCCCGCGCGACTTCTTGTCCACGCGCATCGCGTCGTGAAGCTGGGACCACGGGGCGCCGTGGTACGTCGTGGGCAGGCCGACCAGCTCCAGCACCGAGCGGTGCCGCTCCGCGGTGGGCTCGTCGAGCCGGCCGGCGAGCCGGGCCAGCTCGGCGACGTACATCATCCCGATGGCGACCGCCGCGCCGTGGCGGAAGCGGTAGCGCTCCGCGCGCTCGATGGCGTGCCCGAGCGTGTGCCCGTAGTTGAGCACCTCGCGGCCGGGGTGGCCGGCCGAGCCGCCGGTCTCCTTGAGGTCGTCGACCACGACGTCGACCTTGACCCGGATCGCGCGCTCGACCAGCTCGCGCAGCACCGCCGAGCCCGGGTCGACCGACGCCACCGGGTCGCCCTCGACGAGGTCGAGGATCGCGGGGTCGGCGATGAAGCCGCACTTGACCACCTCGGCCAGCCCGCTGACCAGCTCGTTGCGCGGCAGCGTCTCGAGGGCGGCGAGGTCGCAGAGGACGCCCGCGGGCTCGTGGAAGGCGCCGACGAGGTTCTTGCCCTCGACGGTGTTCATGCCGGTCTTGCCGCCGACCGCCGCGTCGACCATGCCGAGCAGCGTGGTCGGCAGGTGCACGACCTTGACGCCGCGCAGCCAGGTGGCGGCCACGAAGCCGCCCATGTCGGTGGTCGACCCGCCGCCGACGGTGACGACCGCGTCGCTGCGGGTGAAGCCGGTCTGGCCGAGGACCTGCCAGCAGAACGACGCGACCGGCGCGAGCTTGGCCTCCTCGCCGTCGGGGATCTCGATGGCGTGCGCCTCGAAGCCCTGTCCGGCCAGGTCGTCGCGGATCGTGCCGCCCGTGGCCGCCAGCGCGTGCGGGTGGATCACCGCGACCCGCCGCACGCCCTCGCCGAGGATCCCCGGGAGCTCGCCGAGCAGGCCGCTGCCCACCACCACGTCGTACGGCGACGCGCCACCGACGTGCAGGACCGTGCGGTCGGGCTGGTCGCTCATGCTCTGCCTCCTGGTGCCTCGGCGGCCTCGACCCGGCGCGCCACCTCGTCGGCGACGTCCTCGGGGGTGCGGCCGTCGGTCTCGACGGTGAGGGTCGACACGGACGTGTAGACGGGGAGCCGCTCGTCGAGCAGCGCCTTGATCCGCGAGCGCACGTTGCCGAGCAGGAGCGGCCGGCCGACGCCGAGGCCGACCCGCTTCACCGCGTCGGAGAGCCCGACCTGGAGGAACACGACCAGGTGCCCGGCCAGGGCGGCGCGGGTGTCCTCGTCGAGCACCGCTCCCCCGCCGAGCGCGAGCACGCCCGGGTGCGCGGCGAGCGCGTCGGTCACGGCGGCCCGCTCGAGCGCACGGAAGGCGACCTCGCCGTCGTCGACGAAGATCTCCGCGATCTCCTTGCCGGCCCGCGCCTCCACGTCACGGTCGGTGTCGCGCACCGCGACGTCCCAGCGCCGCGCCAGCAGGTCCGCGACGGTGGTCTTGCCGGCCCCCATCGGGCCGACGAGCACCACGCGGGGGCGGACCTGCCCTGCGCTCACGCGAACCTCAGGGCGGACAGGTAGCCGTCCAGGTTGCGGCGGGTCTCCCCCACCGAGTCGCCGCCGAACTTCTCCAGCACGACGTCGGCGAGGACCAGCGCGACCATCGCCTCGGCGACGATGCCGGCGGCCGGGACGGCGCACACGTCGGAGCGCTGGTGGTGCGCGACGGTGTCCTCGCCGGTGGCGACGTCGATGGTGCGCAGCGCGCGCGGGACGGTCGCGATCGGCTTCATGGCGGCCCGGACCCGCAGCGTCTCGCCGGTCGACATACCGCCCTCGGTGCCGCCGGAGCGACCCGACGCGCGGCCGATGCCGTCGCCGGTGCGGACGATCTCGTCGTGCGCGCGCGAGCCCGGCTCGGCGGCCAGCGCGAACCCGTCGCCGACCTCGACGCCCTTGATCGCCTGGATGCCCATCAGCGCGCCGGCGAGCCGGGCGTCGAGCCGCCGGTCCCAGTGCACGTGCGAGCCGAGGCCAGGCGGCAGGCCGTGCACGACCACCTCGACGACCCCGCCGAGGGTGTCGCCGTCCTTGTGGGCCTGGTCGATCTCGGCCTGCATCGGCCGCGCTCGCGTCGGCGTCCAGGCAGCGCACCGGGTCGGCGTCGAGCGCCTCGACGTCGGCGGGCACCGGGACCGAGCCGGCGGGAGCCTTCGCGGTGCCGATCGCGACGACGTGGGAGACCACCTCGGCGCCGACCGCCTGCTCCAGGAAGCGCGTCGCGACGGCGCCGAGCGCCACCCGGGCGGCCGTCTCGCGGGCGGAGGCGCGCTCGAGGATCGGCCGGGCCTCGTCGAAGTCGTACTTCTGCATCCCGACCAGGTCGGCGTGGCCGGGCCGCGGCCGGGTCAGGGCGGCGTTGCGGGCCAGCGCCTCGAGCTCGGCCTCGTCGACCGGGTCGGCCGACATCACCTTCTCCCACTTGGGCCACTCGGTGTTGCCGACCCGGATCGCCACCGGGCTGCCCATCGTCTCGCCGTGCCGCAGCCCGCCGATGATCTCGACCTGGTCCTGCTCGAACTTCATCCGGGCGCCGCGGCCGTAGCCGAGCCGGCGGCGGGCCAGCGCGTCGACGATGTCGTGCGAGGTCACCCGGACGTGGGCGGGCAGTCCCTCGAGGACCGCGACGAGAGCGGGGCCGTGGGACTCCCCGGCAGTGAGCCAACGCAGCATGGCGTCAGTGTTTCACGGGCTACCCGAGCCCGGTCACCAGTGCCGCGACCCCCGAGACGACGGCTCCGTAGGCGCCCGCCAGCTGGGTCGGGAACGCCGCCGCGAGCCACGCCCCGACCAGCATGAACGGCCCGAACGGGTAGTGCTTGCGGTGGAAGACCCGCAGCACGGAGAGCAGCCCACCGCCGAGGCCGCCGAGCAGGAAGCCGGTGTACATGCCCAGGACCAGCTCCCCCGACCCGAGCCAGCCCAGCGCGAGGCCGAGCAGCCCGGAGAGCCGCACGTCGCCGTAGCCGAGCCCGCGCGGGTAGACCCACCACAGCACGAAGAACACCACGAAGGTCGCCACCCACCCGATCACCGCGACCAGCAGGCGGTGCCAGTCGCCCGAGAGCGCCGAGGCCAGCACCACCAGCAGCCCCACGACGACGTACGACGGTGCGATGACCGCCGTGGGGAGCAGGCGGGTGCGCCAGTCGACGACGCTGAGCGCCACCCCGACCGGCACCAGGAACACGAGGTACGGCAGCGCGGAGCTCCACCCGACCTGGCCGCCGAGCGTGCCGGCGAGCACCGCCGAGGCGAGCGCGGTCCACCACGCGAGCCGCGGGGTGGCCGCGATGTCGGCGTAGGGCTCCTTGGGCTCGTCGATCGGGCGGGCGAAGTCGGCCTCGTCCTCGGCGGCCTCGATGCCGTCGTCCTCCGGCTCGGGGTCGGGCTCGGGCAGCCGGCCGACCGCCCAGGGCACGAACGCGCCGGCGACGAGGCCGACCACCGCGGTGACGGCGGCGGTGTCGGCGGCCCAGCTCATGGCGCCGGGCTCATCACGGCTCCCGGGCCTCGGCCCGCCGCGCCATCGCGGCCTCGCCCGCGGCGCGCATCGCCTCCAGCGGGGCGTGCTCGACGCCGGTCATCAGCTCGACCTGGAGCGCGGCCTGGTGGACCAGCAGGTCCAGGCCGGCGACCAGGGTGCGCCCCGACGCCTGGGCGAGCACGGCCAGCGGCGTCGGCCACGGGTCGTAGACCACCTCGAACACGACCGTCACCTGCTCGGCGAGCGCGAGCACGGTGTCGTCCTGCGCGGCGCGCCGGGATCGTGCAGACGAGGATGTCGGCGGGCACCGGGTCCGCCCCGAGCCGGGCCACGGCGACCGCGGGCGCGTGCGGGTGCCGGGCCACGGTGCGCACGGTCTCCTCGGCCCGGGCCGGGTCGCGCACCACCAGCGTCACCTCCCGGCAGCCGAGGTCGGCCAGCGCGAACGTCGTCGAGGTGGCGGTCGCCCCGCCGCCGAGCACGACCGCGCGGTCGAGCGGGCCGTCGTACCTCTCCCGGATGGCGGCGACGGCACCGGGGATGTCGGTGTTGTGGCCGGCCCGGCGGGGAGCCGCGTGCCCGTCGCCGAGCACGACCGTGTTGGCGGCGCCCGACTCCCGCGCCCGGTCGCTCACCGTGTCGAGCAGCGGCAGCACGGCCCGCTTGAGCGGCATCGTCAGCGACAGGCCGCGCCACGACCCGTCGAGCCCGTCGAGGAACGCGGGCAGGTCCTCGCTCGCGAGCTCGTGCGCCTCGTAGGTCCAGTCCAGGCCGAGCTCGGCGTAGGCGGCGCCGTGCAGCACCGGCGAGAGCGAGTGCCCGATCGGGGTCCCGAGCACCGCGCAGCGCGGGCGTCGCCTGGCTCAGCAGTCGTGCGTCCGGCAGTAGGCGCGGAACTTCTCGACGTTCTGGAGGTGGTCGGCGTACGTCGTCGCGAAGCTCGTCGCGCCGTCGCTCGGGTCGGTCGTGACGAAGTAGAGCCACGACCCGTCGGCCGGCGTCGAGCGCCGCCTCGATGGCCTTCTCGCCGGGCGCGGAGATCGGCGTCGGCGGCAGCCCCGTGTTGCGGTAGGTGTTGTACGGCGAGTCGACCCGGCGCTGCTCGCTGGTGGTCGTGAGCTTGCCCCTGGTCTTGAAGATGTAGACGATCGTGGTGTCGAGCTGGAGCGCCTGGCCCTTGTCGAGCCGGTTGTAGATCACCCGCGCGATCTTCGGGAAGTCGGCCGAGAGCCGGCCCTCCGCCTGGATGATGCTCGCGACCGTCATCACGTCGTGCGGCGAGTAGCCGAGCGCCGCGGCCTTGTCGGCGAGGTCGAGCGTCGGCGACCGCCTGCTTGTAGCGCGACACCATCGCCTTGAGCACCGAGCGCGCGGTGGCGTTCGGCGGCACCTCGTAGGTCGCCGGGAAGAGGTAGCCCTCCGGGTTGCCCTGCGCGTACGACGGCAGGCCGAGGCTGCGCGGGTCGGCGAGGGCCCGGGTGAGCTGCTTCCGGGAGAAGTCGGTCTTCTCCGCGAGCAGGTCGACGATCTGGTCGACGCGCAGGCCCTCGGGGACGGTGACCACCGAGCGCATCAGGTTCGTCGGGGTCGACGAGCACCGCGAGCGCCGACTCCGCCGACATCTGCTTGCGCAGCTCGTAGAAGCCGACCTGGATCTTGACCGAGTCGGGGTCGTTGCGCGCGGCGTCGGTGAACGCCTCCTGCGACTTGACCACGCCCTTGTCGACAAGCGTGGCGGCGATGTCGGAGGCGGCGTCGCCCTCGTGGACCTCGCACGAGCACCTGCCCCGAGCCGGCCCCTGTGTAGTCCTCGGGCGAGCTCAGCCTGTCCTTGAGGAGGCCGAGGCCGAGGGTGACCACGACGTACCCGCCGCCGACGAGGACGGCGAGGGCGAGCAGGACGGCGAAGCAGCCGAGGGGACGGCGCCGCCGCCGGGGGGGTCGCCGGCGCTGCGGCGCGAGTTCAAGCCCGACGTCACTCAACTGCTGGCTCAGCCATCCACTCGGTCGGTCGGGCGACGGGCCCACCGGCTCCCCCGGTGCCGTCCCCGTGCCCCGCTCGGTGTCGAGGGCATTCTGCAGGATCACCACGGCAGCGGCCTGATCGACCACGGCGCGTCGCTTCTGCCCCTTCCTGCCCTGTCCGCGCAGCACCGCCTCCGCGGTCACCGTGCTGAGCCGCTCGTCGCACAGCCGCACCGGCAGGGGCGCGACCGCGGCGGCGACCTCGGCGGCGAACAGCCGGACCTTGGCGGCCGCCGGTCCCTCGCCGCCGTGCAGCGAGCGCGGCAGCCCGACCACGACCTCGACGGCGCCCTCCTCCTCGGCGATCGCGCGCAGCCGGGCGAGGTCGCCCGCGCCGCGGGCCACCGTCTCCACGGGCGTCGCGATCAGGCCGGAGGGGTCGGTGCGGGCCACGCCGATGCGGACGTCGCCCACGTCGACCCCGAGCCGCACGCCCGTCCGCATCCCGGGACCCGGCCCGCTCACCGCTGGGTCGCGACGCGACCGACCTCGTGCTCGACGTCGATCAGCGCCTGGTCGGCGTGGGTGACGTCGGCGCCGCCGCCCTGTGCGACGTCGTCCTTGCCGCCGCCGCTGCCGCCGAGCGCGAGCGCCGCCGCCTTGACCAGCGCGTTCGCCGAGATCCCCCAGCTGCGCGCCACGTCGTTGACCGCGACGACGACCGCGGGCTTGCCGTTGCTGGACCCGATGATCGCGACCACGCCGGGGCGGCCCTGCGGGCAGCCTGCCGCGCATGTCGAGCGCGAGCTTGCGCACGTCTCCCGCGCCCGCGCCGTCGGCGCGGTGGCCGACGAACGAGACCCCGAAGACGTCCTTGGCGCCGTCCGCGAGCTGCCCGGCCGCCGCGAGCACCTGCTGGACCCGGACCCGCTCGATCTCCTTCTCCGCCGTGCGCAGCCGCTCGACGAGGTCGTGGACCCGCTCCGGCAGCTCCTCGGGACGCGCCTTGAGCGCCTCGCTGAAGCTGCGCGACGAGGACGTGCTCGCGCGCCAGGAAGCGGTAGGCGTCGCTGCCGACGAGCGCCTCCACGCGTCGTACGCCGGACCCGATGGACGACTCGCCGAGCAGCTTGATCACGCCGAGCTGGCCGGACCGGCCGGCGTGCGTGCCGCCGCAGAGCTCGCGCGCCCAGTCGCCGACGGAGATCACGCGGACCTCGTCGCCGTACTTCTCGCCGAACAGCGCCATCGCCCCGGACCTGCGCGCCTCGTCCTGGCTCATGATCTCGGCGTGCACGGCGAGGTCGGCGAGCACGAGGTCGTTGACCCGGGCCTCGACGTCGGCCATCGCCGACGCGGGGACGGCACCGGTCGCGGAGAAGTCGAAGCGGAACCGGCCGGGCGCGTTCTCCGAGCCCGCCTGGGTCGCGGTGTCGCCGAGCGCCTCGCGGAACGCCTTGTGCACCATGTGGGTCGCGGTGTGCGCGCGGCTGATCGAGCGGCGCCGCTCGACGTCGACGAACGCCTGCGCCGGCTCGCCGACCGTGACCTCGCCGGAGAGCACCGTCGCCTGGTGCACGACCAGGCCGCGTGATCGGCGACTGCACGTCGAGCACCTGCGACGCGCGCGCCGTTGCCGAGCTCGATGACGCCCTGGTCGGCGAGCTGGCCGCCGCCCTCGGCGTAGAACGGGGTGCGGTCGAGCACCAGCTCGACCTCGTCGCCCTCGCGCGCCGAGCGTGACCACGCCGGCGTCGGTCGACGAGGCCGCGCACGGTGCCCTCGGTGACCACCTCGCCGTAGCCGGTGAACTCCACCGCGCGGCCGATCGCGTCGGCGACGGTGCGGTAGGGGCCCGCGTCCGCGTGCTGGCCCTTCTTCGCGCGCGCGTCGGCCTTCGCCCGGTCGCGCTGCTCGGTCATCAGCCGGCGGAAGCCCTCCTCGTCGACGGCGAGACCCTGCTCGGAGGCCATCTCCAGGGTCAGGTCGATCGGGAAGCCGTAGGTGTCGTGCAGCGCGAACGCCTTGCTCCCCGACAGCCGCGGCTCGCCCGCCGACTTCGCCTCCTGCGCCGCCAGGTCGAAGATCGTGGTGCCGGTGCGCAGCGTCTGCCGGAACGCGTCCTCCTCGGCGTAGGCGATCGTGCGAGATCCGCTCCCAGTCGCTGATGCAGCTCGGTGTAGGTCTCGCCCATCTTGTCGCGGCTGACCGGCATCAGCTCGGGCAGCGCGCGGTCCTCGAAGCCGAGCAGCCGCATCGAGCGCACCGCGCGTCGCAGCAGCCGGCGCAGCACGTAGCCGCGGCGACTCGTTGCCCGGGGTGACCCCGTCGCCGATGAGCATCATCGAGCTGCGCACGTGGTCGGCGACGACCCGGAACCGTACGTCGTCCTCGTGGCCTGCTCGCCGCCGCGCCGTAGCCGCGCCCGGTGAGCTCCTGCGCCCTCTCGATGACCGGGGTACATCACGTCGATGTCGTACATGTTGTCCTTGCCCTGGAGCAGGAACGCGACCCGCTCGAGGCCCATGCCGGTGTCGATGTTCTTCTTCGGCAGCGGGCCGACGATGTCGAAGTCCTCCTTGCTCCGGACCGCGCTGAGCTCCTCCTGCATGAACACGAGGTTCCAGATCTCGAGGTAGCGGTCCTCGAGCTCGACCGGCATCGCGGTGCGCTGGGTGGTCGCGAACTCGCCGTCGGGCCCGTGCTCGGGGCCGCGGTCGTAGAGGATCTCCGAGCACGGCCCGCCGGGTCCGGGCACGCCCATCGACCAGTAGTTCTCCCGCCGGCCCAGCCGGACGATCCGCTCCGTCGGGCAGGCCGGTGACCTTCTGCCACAGCGTCGAGCGCCTCGTCGTCGCCGTCGAGGATCGAGGGCCACAGCCGGCTCTCCTCGAGGCCCCAGCCGCCGTCCGCGCGGGACTTGGTGACCAGGTCCCAGGCGAGCTCGATCGCCCTCTCCTTGAAGTAGTCGCCGAAGGAGAAGTTGCCGCACATCTCGAAGAACGTGCCGTGCCGGGTGGTCTTGCCGACGTCCTCGATGTCGGGCGTGCGCACGCACTTCTGCACGCTCACGCGCGCGGTCGTACGGCGGCGTCTCCTGGCCGAGGAAGTAGGGCTTGAAGGGCACCATGCCCGGCGTTGACGAACAGCAGGTTGGGGTCGTCGAGCAGCAACGAGGCCGACGGCACGACCCGGTGGTCGTCGCGCCTCGAAGTGCGCGAGGAACCGTCGGCGGATCTCCGCGGTGTCCATCAGTCGTTGCCCTCTCTCGGTCGTCGTCCGTCGGGCCGCGGCGGTGCCGCGCTCGTCGAGGCCGGCGTCGTCGATGCTGCTGCGTGGCTCACCATGGAACGCGACGCCGAGGCGGCTCGCGCACGTCGTTTTCCTTCTCGGCCATCCCGGCGCGGACCTCGTCGCCGAAGAGGCGCAACCCCAGGGAGAGCCCGGCGAGACGGTCGGCGAGGCCCTCGGGGGTGAGCGCCTCGGCGGCCCGGCGGGCCCGGGCAACGCCGTAGACGCCCGCGCCGGCACCGGCGACGAACCAGAGCGCCCGGCTCATCGCGGGTCCCGGCGTCCGTGGGGCGCTCATGCGGCGTCCCCGTGGGGTCCGCGTCGGACGGTGCCGCGTCTGGCGCGGCTCGCGCCTGCAGCGTCGCGGCCTTGCGCTGCGTTGCGCTGCCGGCGGGCCCGCTTGACCTCGCGGCGCATCTCGAAGCGGATCCGGTTGCGGTTCTCGGCGGAGAGCGCCCGGCGCACGCCGTAGCCCAGGGACAGCAGCGGCACCAGGGACTCCCCCAGCGGCCGGAGGCGAACTGCGCGACCGGAGCGGCGGCGGTCGGCGGGGCGGCTGCGGCACCTCCAGCCCGGTGCCGCCGGCACTGCCGGGCGTCAGGTCGGTGATGAGGTACTCGCGCGGCGACCGGGCACCGGCTGCGCGGCGACCGGGTCGTCCCCGA
Organism: uncultured Actinomycetota bacterium; assembly: GCA_963781745.1. Lineage (GTDB taxonomy): Bacteria > Actinomycetota > Actinomycetes > Propionibacteriales > Nocardioidaceae > Nocardioides_B. The sequence goes on from CAWAHH010000019.1 coordinate 82,288, forward strand.
CCCGGCGCGGACAGCTCCGTCGACCAGCGCTGCGCAGGGTCGTCCAGTCGCGGCGCGGAGGCGGCGAGCTCGGAGCGCAGCCGGCGGCGGCCGGCGAGCGTCACGGCCAGGGCCGCGACGCAGCGCCGCCAGGACCGCTGCACCGCCGCCACGAGGGCAGCCGTCAGCGACCACGGCCCAGAGGCCAGGTGACCCTACCCTGCAGCGCCGAACGGCTGGAGCGGCGGGCTGCCCCGCGGATCAGCCGCCGGACCCGCTCCCAGCGCTCCTTGAGCGCGGCCTCCGCACCCAGCGACGGTCGGGCGGTAGTACGTCCGCGTCCGCGACCACGTCGGGGGCGTACTGCTGCTCGGCGATCCCGAACGGCTCGTCGTGGGCGTAGCGGTAGCCCTGCCCGTGCCCGAGCTTCTTCGAGCCGCCGTAGTGCGCGTCGCGCAGGTGGCTCGGCACCGGCCCGATCTTGCCGGCCCGGACGTCGGCGCACGGCGGCGTCGAGGTCGCGGTGATGACCGCGTTCGACTTGGGGGCCAGCGCCAGCGCGATGGTGGCCTGGGCGAGGTTGAGCCGGCCCTCGGGCATCCCGATCAGCTGCACCGCCTGGGCGGCGGCCACCGCGGTCGTGAGCGCGGTGGGGTCGGCCAGGCCGATGTCCTCGCTGGCCAGGATCACCAGCCGGCGCGCGATGAAGCGCGGGTCCTCCCCCGCCTCGATCATCCGGGCGAGGTAGTGCAGCGCCGCGTCGGCGTCGGAGCCGCGCACCGACTTGATGAAGGCGCTGATCACGTCGTAGTGCTGGTCGCCCTGGCGGTCGTAGCGCACCGCGGCCCGGTCGACGGCCGTCTCGGCGGTGCTCGAGGTCGACGACGGTGCGGCTCCTGGGCGACGGCGGCGCCGGCGGCCGCCTCGAGGTAGGTCAGCGCCCGGCGGGCGTCGCCGCCGGCCAGCCGGACCAGGTGGTCGAGCGCCTGGTCGTCGAGCGTGACGCGCGCCGGCGAGGCCGCGCTCGTCGGCGAGCGCGTCGGTCGACCACGCCGCGGACGTCGTCGTCGGTGAGCGGCTCCAGGGTCAGCAGCAGCGAGCGCGACAGCAGCGGCGAGATCACCGAGAAGAACGGGTTCTCGGTCGTCGCCGCGACGAGGGTCACCCAGCGGTTCTCGACCCCGGGCAGCAGCGCGTCCTGCTGGGCCTTGCTGAAGCGGTGCACCTCGTCGACGAACAGCACCGTCTCGGCGCCGCCACGGGCCAGCCGGGCGCGGGCGCCGTCGATGGCGGCGCGGACCTCCTTGACGCCGGCCGAGACCGCCGAGACCTCGACGAACGCGCCGGTTGGTCTGCTGGCTGACGATCGAGGCGATCGTGGTCTTGCCGGTGCCCGGGGGTCCCCACAGCAGCAGCGACATCGGCTGGTCGCCCTCGATCAGCCGGCGCAGCGGCGAGCCCGGGGCGAGCAGGTGCTGCTGCCCGACGAGCTCGTCGAGGGTGCGCGGCCGCATCCGCACCGCCAGCGGGCGCCGAGGCGTGCGCGTTGCCCGCGAGCGTCGCCGCCCGAGCCGCGCGCCGGGCCGTGCCGCGGCGTGTCGCTCCGGGGCGCCGATGTCGAAGAGCCCGTCCACGCCGCGTCACCCTATCCGGGTCGCGCCGGAGGCCTGCCGGCGCCGGCTGCGGCCCGGGTCAGCCCGGTCAGCGTCGCGTGCCGCCCTCGCCGCGCTGCTGCGTCGGTCATGCCGGTGCCGATGCCGCCCGCGCCGACCAGCGCCGTCGGAGTCGCTGCTGTGTGGGTGGCGACGTCGGTCCAGGTGTCGGCGTAGCCCGGGCTTGTCGAGGTCCTCGGCGGAGCCTTCGGCGCCCGGGACCGGCGTTGCCCTGGCCGTCGACGCCGAGGGCGCTCAGCGTGATCGGGGAGGTCGGCATGGCGCCGTACTCGCCGGCGAAGTGGCAGGCCACCTTGTGGCTCTTGCCGATCTGCAGCAGCGGCGGCTCGACCTTGGCGCAGATGTCCTGGGCCATCCAGCAGCGGGTGCGGAACCGGCAGCCCGACGGCGGGTTGATCGGGCTCGGGCACGTCGCCCTCGAGCCGGATCCGCTCGCGGCGGCCGCCGACGGCGGCCTGCTTCACGTCGGGCACGGCGGAGAGCAGCGCCTGGGTGTAGGGGTGGTGCGGGCGTGCTGTAGAGCGTCTCCCGGTCGGCGATCTCGACGATCTTGCCGAGGTACATCACCGCGATCTCGGGGCAGAAGTGCCGGACCACGGCGAGGTCGTGGGCGATGAACAGGAACGCGATGTCGAACTCCCTCTGCACGTCCTGGAGCAGGTTGACGACCTGCGCCTGGATCGACACGTCGAGCGCGGAGACCGGCTCGTCGGCGACCAGGAGCTTGGGCTGCAGCGCGAGTGCGCGGGCGATGCCGATGCGCTGGCGCTGGCCGCCGGAGAACTCGTTGGGGTAGCGGTTGTAGTGCTCGGGGTTGAGGCCGACGACCTCGAGCAGCTCGCGGACCCGGTCGAGGACCTTGCTTCTCGGGCACCATCTTGTGCACGCGCAGCGGGGTGCCGACGATCGTGCCGACCGTGTGCCGCGGGTTCAGCGAGCTGTAGGGGTCCTGGAAGATCATCTGGATCTCGCTGCGCAGCGGCAGCATCTGCTTGTTCGAGAGGTGGCCGATCTCGCGTGCCGTCGAACTTCATCGACCCCGACGGTCGGGTCGTAGAGCCGGGTGATCAGCCGGCCGGTGGTCGACTTGCCGCAGCCCGACTCGCCCACCAGTCCGAGGGCGCTGCCGCGCTGCACCTGGAAGGAGACACCGTCGACGGCCTGGACCTGGCCGATCGTGCGCCGGATCAGCCCGGAGGACTTGATCGGGAAGTACTTCGTGAGGTTGGTGCACCTCGAGGATCGGCTCTCGTCGCCGCCCTGGCTCGTGGGCGCAGGGGCGACGTCGGGTCGTGTCATGGAGGTCATTGTCCTCGTCACCGGTCTTCCGGTGCGGAATCGTCGGTCGCCGGGCTCGTCGACGCGACGTCCGGCGGCAGGTCCTGCGCTGATCAGCTCGACGAGGTCCGGGGCGATCTCGGGCAGCACCTCGGTCGTCGTAGATCGACGTCGGGGTCGGCGAGGTGGCAGCGCTTGAGGTGCCCGGCCCGGTTGCCCGGCACCAGGTCGGGCAGCTCGGTGCGGCACAGGTCGCCGGGCACCTTGTCGCGGTGCGCGCAGCGCGGGTGGAACGCGCAGCCGGTCGGCGGCGTCGAGCAGGCTCGGCGGGTTGCCGGGGATCGGGATCAGCCGCGCGTCGGTGTCGGCGCTGACGTCGGGGACGCTGGAGAGCAGGCCCCAGGTGTAGGGCATCTCGGGGTGGGTGAGCAGCTCCTTGGTCGGCCCGAGCTCGACCGCACCGGCCGCCGTACATCACCAGCACCTCGTCGGCCATCTCGGCGACCACGCCGAGGTCGTGGGTGATGATGATGATCGCGGAGTTGAAGTCGCGCTGGAGCTCCTGGAGCAGGTCGAGGATCTGCGCCTGGACGGTCACGTCGAGCGCCGTGGTCGGCTCGTCGGCGATGAGCAGCTTGGGGTCGTTGACCAGCGCCATCGCGATCATCGCGCGCTGGCGCATGCCGCCGGAGAACTGGTGCGGGTAGTCGTCGACGCGGCTCTTCGGCCTGCGGGATGCCGACCCGGTCGAGCATCTCGATCGCCTTGGCCCGCGCCTTGCGACTTGGAGACGTCGTTGTGGGCGAGGTAGGCCTCGGAGATCTGCGCGCCGATGCGAGTAGAAGGGGTGCAGCGCGGTCAGCGGGTCCTGGAAGATCATCGCGACGTCGCCGCCGCGGATGCTGCGCATCTGCTCGCTGGAGAGGCCGACGATCTCCTGGCCGCCGACCCGGATCGAGCCCGGACATCCGGGTGCGCTTGTGGTCGTGCAGGCCCATGATCGCCATCGACGAGACGCTCTTGCCGGAGCCGGACTCGCCGACGATGCCGAGGGTCTTGCCCTGCTCGAGGGTGTAGCTCAGGCCGGTCACGGCCTGCACGAGCGCCGTCGGCGGTCGGGAACCGGACCGTGAGGTCCTCGACGACGAGGTACGGCTCGGTGCCGCCGGTCCCGGCCGGCCGCCGGTCTGGCGGGCGCGGTGGGAGGTCTCGGTCATGACAGCCGCACTCTCGGGTCGATGACGCTGTAGATGATGTCGACCACCAGGTTGGCGACCACGATGAACGCGGCGGCGATCAGGACGGTCGCGGAGATGATGGGCAGGTCCTTGGTGCCGATCGCCTGCAGGGCGGTCAGGCCGATGCCCTGGATGTCGAAGATCCGCTCGGTGAAGATCGTGCCGGCGAGCAGGAAGGCGAAGTCGAGGCCGAAGATCGTCACCACCGGGCACGATCGCGGCGCGCAGGCGCGTGCTTGAGCGTCACCCGGCGCTCGGAGAGCCCCTTGGCCCGCGCCGTGCGCACGTAGTCCTCGTTCATCGACTCGATCATCGAGCCGCGGCTGAACCGGGCGTACTGCGTGGAGTAGGCCAGCCCGAGCACCAGCCAGGCGAGCAGCAGGCCCTTGACCCAGGCGACGGGCCTTCGTCCTGAGCGGGCCGAAGTAGCCGCTCTCGGGGAAGATCGCCCACTGGCTGATCAGCAGCAGGTAGGCGAGCAGCGCCAGCAGGTAGTACGGGATCGCGTTGATGCACAGAGGCTGGCGCCCACGATGCCCTTGTCGGCGGCGGTGCCCCGCTCGTCGGGCCGCGAAGATGCCGCTATCGACACACCGATGGTCAGGAAGATCACGGACGCGCCGAGGGCTATCGACAGCGTGGCTGGGAATCTGCTCGAGCAGGTAGTCGGTCACGTTGACGCGGAGCTTGAAGGAGACGCCGAGGCAGGGCGCGTCGCACTTGATGCTGATCGCGCCGGCCTTGAAGTCGTTGCCGGCGAAGATGCCCTTCATGTAGTTGCCGTACTGCTCGAGCACCGGGCTGGTCGAGGCCCGAGGCTGGTGCGGATGTTGCTCCAGCCGCTGCGGCGTGCAGCGGGTCTCGGGGCAGTAGGCGAGGGCCGGGTCGGAGGGGCCGTAGAAGAACAGGGCGAAGACCGACATGGAGACCACCAGGAGGACGAGCAGCTCCCGAGATGACTCGCCGGACGATGTAGCCGAACATCCGGTGGACTCCTCGGTCGAGGGTGGGCAGGTGGGCGGCGGCCCGATGGGGGCGGGTCGGCCCGCCCCCATCAGGGTCACGCTACTCAGAGCGCTCACGGTGCCACTGAGCACCGTGGCGCTCGCGGAGGCCACCAGGTCACTTGGTGATGTACATCCGGGCGAACGTCGGCATGCCGCGCACGTTGTCGTTGGCCATGCCGCCGACCTTGGAGCCGTGGATCATCGCGGTGCCGGCGTAGCCGATGTTGACCGCGGGGTAGTACTCGGTCTCCATCGTCTCGTCGAACTCGCCCCAGGCCGTGACGGCCTCCTCGGGCGTCAGGGTGTCCAGGATGCGGTCCTGCTCGTCGTCCATGTCGGCCTCCTTGAAGTTGCGCCGGGTTGGGCATGCCCTCGAGGCCCGACCAGGCTGCCGGCCCACTGGGCCGGGAACCACGAACCGCCGGTCGGCCAGTCCGAGCACCATCCGCTGGAGCGGACGTTGATCGGCGACTTTGTAGTCGGTGCGGTCCGTGCGGATGCGTCTCGAGGGTGGAGGCGATCGGGGTGGCCTTGAAGCCGCCGGCCTCGAGACCCTTGACGATCTGCGTTCTTGGCCGCGACGGACTGGTCGTCGTCGGTGGCGAAGAGGAACTTGATCTCGTACTCGCCCGGGTCGTAGCCGGCCTTCTTCCAGCAGCTCCTTGCGCCTTCGCCGGGTCGGTGTTCACGCCACCGATGCCGAGCGCGTCGTACTCCTTGCGACCGGCGGTGCCGGGCGGCAGGATCGCGGTGCCGGGGACGCGGGTGACGCCCTCGATCTCGCCGCCGGCCTTCCAGGCGGCCTCGTAGGGGTAGGCGTAGCCGATGGCCTGGCGGACCTTGAGGTCCTTGATCTTGGTCATGTCGATGAACCACATGTACGTGCACGGCGAGGTGCCGCGTGACCAGGCGGTCCTTGTCGGAGGAGATCTGACGGTAGGACGACGCGCGTCACGTTGTCGTAGGTCAGCGTCGTCTGCGCCGAGCCGTTGTCGTTGATGATGACGTTCTCGAGCTTGGCGGTGTCCTGGCCGAACTTGAAGTCCCAGCCGTCGACCATCTGGATGCGGCCCGGGTCGGTGTTCGGGTCCCACTGGTCGTTCTTGACCAGCGTCAGGCTGGTGCCCGGCTTGTAGTCCGCGAACTTGTAGGGACCGGTCGCCAGCGGCGTCTGGCCGTAGGTCTCCGGGTTGTCCTTGGCCTCGCGGGATCGCGGTGAAGGCCGGGAACGAGGCGTAGTAGTCCATGTCGGTGAACGGACGACGCATCTTGATGGTGATGTCGTTGCCGCTCGACCTCGACGCCGGCGTAGTCGCGCCTTGTCCTTGAACGGGACCCTTGTACTTGTCGCCGTCGAGGAAGAACGTCGTCTGGTACGTCGGGCCGTCCGGGAGCTCCGCGATCGCGAAGGAACGCTTGACCGCGTAGGCGACGTCCTCGGCCTTGACGTCGGTGCCGTCCTCGTACTTCAGGCCGTCACGCAGGGTGAAGGTCCACTCGGTGTTGTCCTCGTTGGGACGACCCAGGTCGGTGGCCATGTCCGGGATCAGCTGCATGTCGTCGGACTCCTCGTCGTACGCGTACTGCGTCAGCGAGCGGAGTGACCAGGTCGGACAGGATCGCGGTCGAGTCCGTGTAGTAGGCCTGGGTCGGGTCCAGCGTGGACGGGCGACCTGGTGGTCAGCACGGTGAAGCGTGCCGCCCTCGCGTGGCGTCGTCCGGGACCGCGAGCGGGGCCTTCGCGTCGGCGTTCTTGAACGAGCCGGCGTTGCCGCCCGTCGCCCAGGGTCTCGGCTCGTCGCGTGCCGCTGTTGCCGTCGCCGCTGCCACCACCACAGGCAGCGAGCGTCATCAGCGCAGCAGTGGCAAGGGCCACGGCTGGTTTCTTCATGCGCATCTAGGTGTACCCACCTCTCTTGGCTGGTCGATGCTTCCCGACCGGTGTCAGTTTACCGGCGAGTCTTGGGGTCGAAGGCGTCGCGCACGGCGTCGCCCAGGAGGTTCAGCGCCATGACGAGGAGGAGGACACCCACCACGGGCGCGTAGAGGTAGAGCGGATAGGTGTTGAAGAACGTCACGGCCTTGTTGATCGTCTGGCCCCACGAGGGGACGCCGACGACGCCGATGCCGAGGTAGGCCAGGCCGGCCTCGGCGGTCACGAACGCGGGCAGGCCGAGCGAGATCGACACGATGATCGGCGCGATCAGGTTGGGCAGCAGCTCCTTGAACAGGATCCGCCGGGTCGGTACGCCGATCACGCGGGCGGCCTGCACGAACTCGCGCTCGCGCAGGGAGAGCACCTCGCCGCGGACCAGCCGCGCGAGGGTCATCCAGCCGAACAGGGAGAGCACCAGCGAGCAGCGGCGATGAACTGCCAGAACTTCAGCCTGCCCGGGCTGCTGGCCGAACCGGCTGACGATGATCGGCGCCAGCGCCAGGGCGACCAGCAGGAACGGCAGCGACAGGAACACGTCGATGATGAAGTTGATGACCCGGTCGAGCCAGCCGCGGCTGAAGCCGGCGAGCAGGCCGATCGCGACGCCGATGAGCGGTGGAGACCACCGTCGAGACCGTCGCCACGAACAGCGAGGTGCGCGCGCCGTAGAGCCACTCGGCCAGGTTGTCGTTGGCGGTGTTGGGCGCGATGCCCAGCGGGGCCTTCCAGGTGAAGCCGTGGTCGGGCGGGCCGATCAGCGGGAAGTTGAACTGGTCGAGGTCGTCTGACGGGGTGCCGGCCGTCGAGCTCGACGCCGAACAGCTTGGTGAGCAGCGGCGCGAAGACCGCGATCAGGACGAACATGAGCACCACGACCAGGCAGCGCCATCGCGATCTTGTCCGCCCGGAGGCGGGCCATCGCGATCTGCGTCGGCGACCGGCCGGCGACCACCGGCTTGGACGGGACCTCGGCTCCTCGTGGACGTCGCTGTTCCGAGAGCTCCGTGGGTGAGATACCCATGGTCACCTTTCTGGTCGAGGCCGGCGCCCAGGTCCCTGCCGTCCGCCGGGTGAGGCGCGCCACAGTCTGGACCCTGAGCCGAAGTGACTCTAGACGACGCGCCCGTCAATGTTCGGCGCCCGTGAGGTAACGGTTTGATACCGAAGCGAACCGCCCGCGAACCGGTCACGACAGCGGCCGGGTCGGATCAGGCCTGGATCGGTCGCTGGCTCGTCCCGCTCGGCGACCGGGCGCCGGTCCGCGGCCGGTCCGTCGCGAGGGGCTGGCGTCGACGCCGGCCTCCTTGCGCTGGGCGGCGGTGATCGGCGCCGGGGCGGCCGTCAGCGGGTCGTAGCCGCCGCCGGTCTTGGGGAAGGCGATCACGTCGCGGATCGAGTCGGTGCCGCTGCAGCAGCGCGCAGATCCGGTCCCAGCCGAACGCGATGCCGCCGTGCGGCGGCGCGCCGTACTTGAACGCGTTGAGCAGGAAGCCGAACTTCTCCTCGGCCTCCGCCTCGGCCAGGCCCATCACGGCGAAGACGCGCTTCTGGACGTCCTCGCGGTGGATACGGATCGAGCCGCCGCCGATCTCGTTGCCGTTGCAGACGATGTCGTAGGCGTAGGCCAGCGCCGACGCCGGGGTCGGTGTCGAAGGTGTCGAGCGACTCCGGCTTGGGCGAGGTGAACGCGTGGTGCACCGCCGTCCAGGCGCCGCTGCCGACGGCGACGTCGCCGGCGGCGGTCGCCTCGTCGGCGGGCTCGAACAGCGGGGCGTCGACGACCCACACGAAGCTCCAGGCCGACTCGTCGATCGAGCCCGCACGCGACGACCGATCTCCAGCCGGGCCGCACCGAGCAGGGCGCGCGCGGACTTGACCGGTCCGGCCGCGAAGAAGACGCAGTCCCCGGGCTGGGCGCCCACGTGGGCGGCGAGGCCGGCCTTCTCCTCGCTCGCTGAGGTTCTTGGCGACCGGTCCGCCGAGCTCGCCGTCCTCCTGCGACCAGCACGTAGGCCAGACCCTCGGGCGCCGCGCTGCTTGGCCCACTCCTGCCAGGCGTCGAGCTGCTTGCGCGGCTGGCTGGCTCCCCCGGGCATCACCACGGCGCCGACGTACGGCGCCTGGAAGACCCGGAACGGGGTGTCGGCGAAGTAGTCGGTGCACTCGACGAGCTCGAGGCCCATCCGCAGGTCGGGCTTGTCGGTGCCGAAGCGCGCCATCGCCTCGGCGTAGGTCATCCGCTCGATCGGCGTGGTGATCTCGTGGCCGACCAGCGCCCAGAGCGCGCGAGCACCTCCTCGGCGAGCGCGATCACGTCGTCCTGCTCGACGAAGCTCATCTCGACGTCGAGCTGGGTGAACTCCGGCTGGCGGTCGGCGCGGAAGTCCTCGTCGCGGTAGCAGCGCGCGATCTGGAAGTAGCGCTCGAGGCCGCCGACCATCAGCAGCTGCTTGAACAGCTGCGGGCTCTGCGGCAGGGCGTACCAGCAGCCGGGCCGCAGCCGGGCCGGGACCACGAAGTCGCGGGCGCCCTCGGGGGTGCGAGCGGGTCAGCGTCGGCGTCTCGACCTCGACGAAGTCGTGCCCGGCGAGCACGTCGCGGGCGGCCCGGTTGACCTCGCTGCGCAGCCGGATCGCGGCGGCGGGGCCGGCGCGGCGCAGGTCGAGGTAGCGGTGCGCGAGCCGGACCTCCTCCCCCACCTCGACGTGCTCGTCGATCGGGAAGGGCAGCGGCGCGGCTGGCGCTGAGCACCTCGAGGCCGTCGGTGCGCGATGACCTCGATCTCGCCGGTGGGCAGGTCGGCGTTCTGGTTGCCCTCGGGGCGCGCGGAGACCTCGCCGGTGATCTTCAGGCAGTACTCCGCGCGCAGCTGGTGGGCGACGGCCTCGTCGCGGATCACGACCTGGACGACCCCGGAGGCCTCGCGCAGGTCGATGAAGGCGACGCCGCCGTGGTCGCGGCGGCGGGCGACCCAGCCGGCGAGGGTGACGGTCTGTCCGACGTGCTCGGCGCGCAGGCTGCCGGCGTCATGGGTGCGGATCACGGTTGCTGCTCCTCGGTGGTGACTGGGGTGGTGCCTGGGGTGGTGACTGGGGTGGTGACGATGTGCGGGCGCAGGTCGTCCTCGGGCGGCGTCCAGGCGGCGGGTCGGCGTCGACCTGGTCGCCGCTGCGGATGTCCTTGACCTGGTCCGGCTCCGCCGTCGCGTGCCGGGGAACCAGACGTAGGGGATGCCGCGCCGCTCGGCGTAGCGGATCTGCTTGCCGAACTTCTGCGGGTGCGGCGGCGACCTCGGTCGCGATGCCGCGGCGGCGCAGACGGTCGGCGACGGCGTCGGCCGCCGGGACGGGCTCTCCTCGTCGGCCAGGGCGACGAGCACGGCGCTGGGCACCGCGCGGCTGCCGGCCAGGACGCCGTCGGCCATCAGCGGCACGAGGGTGCGCGACACGCCGAAGGACGATGCCGACCGCCCGGGTACGTCGTGCGGCCGTCGCTCGCCAGGCGCGTCGTAGCGGCCGCCGCCGCCGACCGACTTGAGCCGCTCGTAGCCGGTCATGAAGATCTCGAAGACGGTGCCGGTGTAGTAGTCCAGCCCGCGCGCGATGCGGAGGTTCGCCTCGACGGTGACCTGCCGGTGCTCGCCCGCCGCGCAGCCCTCGACCACCGCGGCCAGCTCGGCCAGCCCCTCGTCGAGCAGGTCGTCCTCGACGCCGAGCGCGCGCACCGGTGTCGACGAACGAGGTGTCCGGGACCCGGATCGTCGCGAGCTCCAGGCACCGCTCGGCCTGCCCGGCCGTCGCGCCGGCGTCGCCGACCAGCAGGCCGGCGACGGCCTCGCGCGGCAGCTTGTCGAGCTTGTCGATCGCGCGGATCGCCGCGGTGACGTCGGGCAGCCCGAGCCCGCGGTAGAAGCCCTGGATCAGCTTGCGGTTGTTGAACTGGAAGCTGCAGCGCGGGCAGCGGCAGGGCGGCGAGCGCCTCGACCATCACCCGCATCACCTCGACGTCGTGGTGGAACGGCGAGGTCGTCGCGGCCGACGACGTCGATGTCGGCCTGGGTGAACTGGCGGTAGCGACCCTCCTGGGGGCGCTCGCCGCGCCAGGCCTTCTGGATCTGGAAGCGCCGGAAGGGGAACTCGAGCTGGCCGGCGTGCTCGAGCACGTAGCGCGCGAACGGCACGGTCAGGTCGAAGTGCAGCCCGAGCCCGGCGTCGGAGTCGCTGTCGCCCGCCTGCAGCCGGCGCAGGACGTAGATCTCCTTGTCGATCTCGCCGCCCTTGCGCGCAGCTGGTCGAGCGGCTCGACGACGCGGGTCTCGATGTTGGCGAAGCCGTGCAGCTCGAAGCGTGCGCGACAGCGACGCCGACGCACCTCGCGCTCGACGGCGCGCTCGGCGGGCAGGCAGCTCGGGGAACCCGCTCAGCGCGGTGGGCTTGGCCATGTCAGAGGCCTCGGGTCGGGGCGGGGCGTCTCGGCACGCCGTCGGCCGTCGACGAGCAGGTCGAGCAGGAACGGGTTGGTCGCGCGCTCGCGGCCGATGCTGGTCTGCTCGCCGTGGCCGGGCAGCACCACGACGTCGTCGGCGAGCGGCAGCACCTTCTCGCGCAGGCTGCGCAGCATCGTGGGGTGGTCGCCGCCGGGCAGGTCGGTGCGGCCGATGGAGCCGGCGAAGAGCAGGTCGCCCGAGAGCATCAGCTCGGAGACGCCCTGCTCGCCGTACGGCGTCCGGAAGGTGACCGAGCCCTCGGTGTGCCCCGGGGTGTGGTCGACGACGAAGTCGAGGCCGGCGAGCTCGCAGGGTCTGGCAGGTCGTCGAGCTCGACGACGTCGTCCGGCTCGGCGAACTCGTAGTTGCCGCCGAGCAGCATCCCGGCGGTCTCCGGCGACATGCCGGCCATCGGGTCGGCGAGCAGGTGCCGGTCGCGCGGGTGGATCCAGGCGGTCGCGTCGTAGGTGCCCGCGACCGGCGCGACGCACCACATGTGGTCGATGTGGCCGTGGGAGACCAGGACGGAGACCGGCTTGAGCCGGTGCTCGCGGACCACCTCGGCGACGCCGTCGGCGGCGTCCTTGCCGGGGTCGACCACGACGCACTCGGTCCCGGGCCCGGTGGCGACCACGTAGCAGTTGGTGCCCCAGGGTCCGGCGGGGAAGCCTGCGATCAGCACCGTCGGACGCACTCCTGCTCTCTCCTGCCGGGGCGTCCGGCCCGGCGCGCGAACCGAGCCAGCCTATCGAGACGGGCGTCGGCGCCCTCCGGCCCGGGGTGCGGCGAGGTCCGTGAAGGCGCCTGCGCGGCGGCACCCGACGTCCTAGACTCCCCTGCGTGGTCACGAAGAAGCGACGACGCAGCCAGCTCGCGCGGGCCAGCGCACGCGCGTCAGGCGGAGCGCCGGGCGGTCCGCGACGCTCGTCGCCGGCGGCCGCGCCGGGTCGCTGACCGTGGTCGCGGTGGTCGTGCTGCTCGTCGTCCTCGTCGTGTGCGATCGCGACCCACCGGCGGGACAGCGGCGCCACCGCGGTGCGGTCCGGTTGACTACGCTGCCAGGGTGGACCCCATGGACCGCCATCCCCGATCCATGACGCCGACGCACGAGGGAGCCCGGTGAACACCCCGGACAAGCAGCCGGAACGCACGTCCCAGCCCGAGACCAGCGCGGCCCGGACCGCCCACCCGGGTCCCGTCGCCACGCGACGTCGCCCCGGCGCCGGCAGCCCCCCGGCCCGCCGCGCCCCCGGCACCGCCCGCGGCCGAGCGGCCGAGCGACCCGTCCGCGCGCACCTGGGGCCGCGTCGCCGACGACGGCACCGTCTTCGTCCGCACCGCCGACGGCGAGCGCTCGGTCGGCCAGATGCCCGACGCCACCCCCGAGGAGGCGCTCGCCTTCTTCACGCGCCGCTACGACGACCTCGCCTTCGAGGTCGACCTGCTCGAGCAGCGGGTCACCGCCGGGGCACTCGGCCCCCGACGAGGCGGCCGCCTCCGTCAAGCAGGTCCGCAGCACCCTCACGGACGCCCAGGCCGTCGGCGACCTCGCCGGGCTCGAGGCCCGGCTCGACGCCCTGACCGCGACGATCGGCGAGCAGCGCGAGGCAAGCGCGAGGCCGAGCGGGCCCGCAAGCTCGAGGCGGCCAGGGTCGACAAGGAGCGCATCGCCGACGAGGCCGAGAAGCTGTCCGCAGGGCACCGACTGGCGCAACGGCGCGAACCGGATGCGCCAGCTGCTCGACGAGTGGAAGGCCCTCCCCCGGCTCGAGAAGTCCGTCGACGACGCGCTGTGGCGCCGCTTCTCGACCGCCCGGACGACGTACACCCGGCGCCGCAAGTCGCACTTCGCCGAGCTCAACGAGAAGCGCGAGGGCGCCCGCGTGGTCAAGGAGAGGCTCGCCGTCGAGGCCGAGGCGCTGGCCGACCTCGACCGAGTGGGGCGCCGACCGCCGGGCAAGTACCGCGACCTGATGCGGCAGTGGAAGGCGGCCGGCCCGGCCCCCAAGGGCGTCGACGACCAGCTGTGGAAGCGCTTCCGCGGCGCCCAGGACAGCTTCTTCGGCGCCCGCGACGCCGCCAACGCCGAGCTCGACCAGGAGTTCGCGGCCAACGCCGAGAAGAAGGAGGCGCTGCTCGTCGAGGCCGAGGCGCTGCGTGCCGGTCGCGCGACCTGCGGGCCGCCAAGGAGGCGTTCCGCGACATCGCCGAGCGCTGGGACGCGGCCGGCAAGGTGCCCCGCGAGCGGATGAAGGACGCTCGAGGGCCGGATGCGCAAGGTCGAGCAGGCGATCCGCGGCGTCGAGGACGACCAGTGGCGGCGCTCCAACCCCGAGGCCCGGGCCCGCGCCGCCGACACCGTCGCCCAGCTCGAGACCTCGATCGCCGCCTGCGCGACCAGCACGACAAGGCGTCGGCGGCCGGCAACACCAGCAAGGCCGCCGAGCACGCCGCCGCGATCGAGGCCCGCACGGCCTGGCTCGACCAGGCCCGGAAGGCGCTCGACGAGTTCAGCTGAGGATCGCATCGCCGGTCGATGAGGTCAGTGAGCCTGCCCACGCGCCGGCTCGCGACCCCGTGAGGTCCGCGCCCACGTCCGCACCGGGGTGGGCCGCCCGGAAGTGGCCGATCCCTGCAGGGCAGCCTGCTTGTGGCCCTCCGCTGCATGATCCTGTCGCCGTACGACGCAGGCATCGGCCACTCGCGGGCTCTCCGCACTGGGCCACCACGGCCGACTCCGACGAGTCCGCGCCCAGGTGGCACGTCCGCCTCGCTGCGTCACGCCTCCCACGGAGAACTGTCGCTCCCCATGGACTGTTCACCGTGGGGAGCGACAGTTCTCCTGCATCACCTGGTAAACAGCCGGACCGGGGCCCCGGCGGCTACTGGGTGACGCGGTAGGCGTCGAAGACGCCGTCGACGGAGCGGACCGCCTTGAGCACGTGGCCGAGGTGCTTGGGGTCGGCCATCTCGAAGGTGAACCGGCTCTTGGCGACCCGGTCGCGGGTGGTCTGCAGGGTCGCGGCCAGGATGTTGACGTGCACGTCGGAGAGCACCTTGGTGATGTCGGAGAGCAGCCGGGCGCGGTCGAGCGCCTCGACCTGGATGTTGACCAGGAACATCGACTGCGCGGTCGGCGCCCACTCGACCTCGACGAGCCGCTCGGGCTGCGCGGTCAGGCTGCTCGGCGTTGGTGCAGTCGGAGCGGTGCACCGAGACCCCGGCGCCGCGGGTGACGAACCCGAGGATCGGGTCGCCCGGGCACCGGCGTGCAGCACTTCGCGAGCTTGACCCAGACGTCGGAGAGGCCCTTGACGATGACGCCCGGCGTCGCCGCCGGTGGCGCCGCTTGGAGCCGCCGTCGGCGGTGATCGGACGCCCTCGGCGAGGTCCTCGGCCGCGCCCTCCTCGCCGCCGTACAGGTCGATGACCCGGCGTACGACGGTCTGGGCGCCGAGGTTGCCCTCGCCGACCGCGGCGTAGAGCGCCGAGACGTCGGCCAGCCGCATCTCGGCGGCGACGGTGCGAGAGCGTCTCGTGGGTGAGCACGCCGCTTGAGGGGCTGGCCCTCCTTGCGCATCAGCCGGGCGATCTGGTCCTTGCCCTGCTCGATGGCCTCCTCGCGGCGCTCCTTGGTGAACCACTGCCGGATCTTGTTGCGGGCCCGCGGCGACTGCACGAAGCCGAGCCAGTCGCGGCTCGGGCGCGGCGTTGGGCGCCTTGGAGGTGAACACCTCGACGACGTCGCCGTTGTCGAGCGTGCGACTCCAGCGGCACCAGCCGGCCGTTGACGCGGGCGCCGATCGTGCGGTGCCCGACCTCGGTGTGGATCGCGTAGGCGAAGTCGACCGGCGAGGAGCCGGTCGGCAGCGCGATCACGTCGCCGCGCGGGGTGAAGACGTAGACCTCGGCGGAGTTGATCTCGAAGCGCAGCGACTCCAGGAACTCCCCCGGGTCCTCGGTCTCCTGCTGCCAGTCGAGCAGCTGGCGCACCCAGGCCATGTCGGCGTTGCCGGCGTCGACCGAGCGTCGCGCGTCGGTGTCGCCGGCCGGTGCGCGACGTCCTCCTTGTACTTCCAGTGCGCGGCGATGCCGTACTCCGCGCGGCGGTGCATGCGCGAACGTGCGGATCTGCAGCTCGACGGGCTTGCCCTCGAGGCCGATCACGGTGGTGTGCAGGGACTGGTACATGTTGAACTTCGGCATCGCCACGAAGTCCTTGAACCGGCCCGGCACCGGGT
Organism: uncultured Actinomycetota bacterium; assembly: GCA_963781745.1. Lineage (GTDB taxonomy): Bacteria > Actinomycetota > Actinomycetes > Propionibacteriales > Nocardioidaceae > Nocardioides_B. The sequence goes on from CAWAHH010000019.1 coordinate 98,126, forward strand.
TCCACCGGTTGTGCAGCACGCCGAGCACGGCGTAGCAGTCGCGGTCGTCCTCGACCAGGATCCGGATCCCGACGAGGTCGTAGATGTCGGAGAACTCGCGGCCGCCGCACGATCATCTTCTGGTAGATCGAGTAGTAGTGCTTGGGCCGCCCGGTGACCATCGCCTTGATCCTGGCCTCGCGCAGGTCGCTGCTCGACCTGGTCGATGACCTGGGCCAGGAACTGGTCGCGCGACGGCGCCCGGTCGGCGACGAGCCGGACGATCTCGTCGTACATCTTGGGGTGCAGGGTCGCGAACGCGAGGTCCTCGAGCTCCCACTTGAGGGTGTTCATGCCGAGCCGGTGCGCCAGCGGGGCGAAGATGTCGAGCGTCTCGCGGGCGATCCGCTCCTGCTTCTCCTGCTTGAGGTAGCGCAGCGTGCGCATGTTGTGCAGCCGGTCGGCGAGCTTGATGACGAGCACCCGGATGTCGCGGCTCATCGCGACGATCATCTTGCGGATCGTCTCGGCCTGCGCGGTGTCGCCGTACTTCACCTTGTCGAGCTTGGTGACGCCGTCGACGAGCACGGCGACCTCGTCGCCGAAGTCGGCGCGCAGCTCGTCGAGGGTGTACGGCGTGTCCTCGACCGTGTCGTGCAGCAGCGCGGCGACCAGCGTCGGCTCGGTCATGCCGATGTCGGCGAGGATCGTGGTCGACCGCGAGCGGGTGGGTGATGTAGGGGTCGCCGCTCTTGCGCATCTGGCGTGCCGTGCATGGCGCTCGGCGGTGACGTAGGCCCGCTCGAGCAGGTCGAGGTCGGCCTTGGGGTGGTTGGCGCGCACCGCCCGGAACAGCGGCTCGAGGACCGGGTTGCCGGACTGGCTCTTGGTGGCCATCCGGGCCAGCCGGGCCCGCATCCGGCGGCCGGCGGGGCCGGCCGGGGCCTGGCTCGCGCTCGACGGGGCTGGCGCTCCAGCGGCCGCGGGCCTGGGCAGGCTGGTCGGCGCGGCGTCCGGGTCGGCGTCCTCGGGCGTGCCGGTGGGCGCGCTCGCTACGCGTTCCTCGGCCACGCTGCTCCCGCCCTCCGATCCGCACCCGCTACGTGCGCAAGTCTACGACGCGGACCGGGTGGGCGTCAGACCGTCGTGCAGGGTGTGCAGCGTGCAGGTCCGCCGATGGCGGCGCGGCCGTGCGAGGAACGACAGCTCCATGAGCACCGCGAAGCGCGTGCACGTGCACCGCCGCACCGCTCGACCAGCTCGCGGGTCGCGGCGGCGGTGCCGCCGGTGGCGAGCACGTCGTCGACCAGCAGCACCCGCTCGCCCTGGCGCGAAGCGCGTCCCGGTGCACCTCGAGGGTGGCCTCGCCGTACTCCAGGGCGTAGGAGACGGCGTGGGTCGGCACCGGGCAGCTTGCCGGCCTTGCGCACCGGCACGAAGCCGGCGCCCAGGGCCAGGGCCACCGGCGCGGCCAGGATGAAGCCGCGCGCCTCCATGCCGACGACCTTGTCGACCACGACGGCGCCGTCGGCGTCGCGGCCGGCCGTCGGCCAGCGCGGCCACGACGGCGGGAAGCCGTCGTGGTCGGCCAGCAGCGGGGTGATGTCCTTGAACACCACCCCGGGCTCCGGGAAGTCGGGGACGTCGCGGATCAGCCGGCCAGCAGCAGTCGACGTCCGCGAGGGCCCGGACGCCTCGGTCACTTCTTGCCGCGCTGCGAGCGGGGCTTGCGGCTCGGGCTGCGCCCGCTTGGCCGACGCCGACGGGCGAGACCGGCCGGGAGGCGGGCCGCTCGCCCGCGGTGTAGCGCGGCCGGCCGCGAGCGGCGCGGCCGCCGGCACCGGCTCTCCTCGGCGCTCGACCGGCGTCGGCGGGCCGCGCGCGGGCCGGCGTCGCCGTCCGGCTCGTCGTAGATCGGCATGTCCTCGGCGAACGCCGGCACGCTGGCGAAGCGGTCGACCTCGCTTGCGGTTGCGGTGCTGCAGCGCGCGCGCGTCGCCGGCCTTGACGCCCGGCTCGAGCTCCTTGAGCTGCACGACGAGCGGGGTGGCGATGAAGATCGAGGAGTACAGCACCGGCCGCCATGCCGACGAACAGCGCGAGCGCGAGGTCCTTGAGCGCGCCCGAGCCGAGCGTGACGACGCCGACGTAGAGCAGGGCACCGACCGGCAGCAGCGCCACGATCGAGGTGTTGATCGAGCGCACCAGGGTCTGGTTGACCGCCAGGTTGGCGGCCTCGCGCGTAGGTCTTGCCGGGTGCGGGCGAGGTTCTTGGTGTTCTCGCGGACCTTGTCGAAGACCACGACGGTGTCGTAGAGCGAGAAGCCGAGGATGGTCAGCACGCCGGTGACGGTCGCCGGGGTGACCTCGAAGCCGGACAGCGCGTAGACGCCGACGGTGATGACCAGGTCGTGGGCCAGCGCGACGATCGCGCCGACGGACATCTTCCACTCGCGGAAGTAGGCCCAGATGAACAGCACCACCAGGACCAGGAACACGCCGAGGCCGAGCAGCGCCCGGTCGGCGACCTGGGCGCCCCAGGTCGCGCCGATGGCGTCCTGGCTGATGTCGTCGGCGGAGACGCCCGCGCCTCCTGGATCGTCGTCGGAGATCTCGTCGGCCTCGTCGTTGGTCAGCGGCTCGGTCTGCACCCGGATGTTGTTCGTCGCCGGAGGTGTTGACGATCGGCGACGAGGCCGCCTCGATGCCGTCGTCGTCGGCCGCTGCGCGACCGCGTCGCGGATCTTCTCGACGTTGTCCTGGGTGGCCTCCCGTCGGGCATCGAGACGCGGTACTCCACGCCGCCCTCGAACTCGATGCCGAGGTTGAGGCCCTTGCCGAGCCAGAGCCGTCGACGCGCGAGCAGCGACGATGACGCCGGAGATGGCGTACCAGAGCCGGCTTGCGGCCGACGAAGTCGATCGAGACCTTGCCCTCGTAGAGGTGCGTGGCCGAGGCTGGAGAGCTTGCTCATCAGGCGTTACCTCCTGCAGCGGCCGGACGGCGCTCGGCGCCCGGCGGTGCGGTCGATGCCGACGTGGTCCGGCGGAGAGGCCGGAGAGCTTGTGCCCGGAGTTGAAGAACGGGAAGCGTGGCCAGCCACGACACCATCGGCTTGGTGAACAGGAAGAACACCACGAGGTCGATCACGCGTGCTGATGCCCGAGCGCGAACGCGAAGCCCTTCACCACACCGATCGCGAAGATGTAGAGCACCACGGCCGCGAGCAGCGAGACCGCGTCGGCGGCCACACAGGTGGCCCGGGCGCGCGACCCAGCCGGCCTCGACCGCGACCCGCATCGACTTGCCGTCGCGCATCTCGTCGCGGATGCGCTCGAAGTAGACGATGAAGGAGTCGGCGGTGATGCCGACGCCGACGATCAGTCCGGCGATGCCCGGCAGCGTCAGCGTGAAGCTCGACCGCCTGGCTCATGGCGAGCACGACGGCGTAGGTGATGAGCGCCCGCGATCGCCAGGGACGCGACCACGACGAGCCCGAGGCCGCGGTAGTAGAGCATGCAGTAGATCAGCACCAGGGCCAGGCCGATGCCGCCCGCGATGAGGCCGGCGCGAGAGCTGGTCGGCGGCCAGGGTCGGGCCCTCCTCGGTGACCACCGGGACCGTGAACTTCAGCGGCAGCGCGCCGTACTTCAGGCTGTTGGCGAGCGACTGCGCCTCGGTCCTGGGTGAAGTTGCCGCTGATCTCGGCCTGGCCGTTGGGGATCACGCCGTTGACCGTCGGCGCGGAGATCACCTTGCCGTCGAGCACGATCGCGAACTGCTTCTGCTGGCCGGTCAGCGGGCTGGTCACGTTGGCGATCGTCCGGGTGACGTTGGCGAAGATCTTGCGCGCGGTCGCTGTCGAAGGTCAGGTTGACGACCCACTGCACCTGGTTGCTGCGGGATGCCCGCCTCGGCCTTCGGTGAGCTGGGTGCCCTCGATCATCGCGGCGGAGAGCAGGTACTTGTTGCCGTCCTCGTCGCAGGTCGACCAGCGGCTGGCCTTGTCGTCGACGACCGGGGCCGCCGCCTTGCCTGCCGGCCGGGCAGGTGTAGCTCGGCGAACTTCTGGCAGCCACTTGTCTGCCCGGGTTGTCCATCCACTGCAGCGGCTGGTCGACCGGGGCGCCCTTGGCGTGGTGCCGGCTCCTGCGCCGGCGGCGGCACCGGTGCCGCGGCGAGGCCGCGGCGCTGCCGGCGGGCTCGCGGTCGCGGCGCGCCTTCGGCGAGGCGTCGGCCTTCGGCGACGAGGCTGTGCCGTCGGCGCGACCAGGCCGCCGGAGAGCGCCGGCCCTTGGGCGAGGCGCGAGGCGGACGCCTTCGGGCGCGACCGAGGCGCCGCTGCTCGGCGAGGCTGCTCGAGGACGGGTCCGCTGGCCGACCCGCTCGCGGAGCCGCTGGCGACGTCCGGGGACGGCCCTGAGGAGGACGGCTGCGGCTGGCCGGCGCCGACGAGCGGCGACCAGCCGGAAGCGCAGCTGGGCGGTCTGCTTGACCGTGTCGACGAGGTCCTTGCGGTTCTGACCGGGGATCTCGACCACGATGTTGTCGCTGCCCTGGGTGGCCACCTCGGCCTCGGCGACGCCCTGCCGTTGACCCGCTGGTCGATGATCCCGCGCGCCTCCTCGAGCTTCTCCGGGGTCGATGCTTCTCGCCGGTGGTCGGTGCTCGCCTCGAGGGTGATCCGGGTGCCGCCCTGGAGGTCGAGGCCGAGCTTGGGCTTCCACTCGCCCGCCGAGGGCGACGCCGCCGTACAGCGCGGCCACCACCAGACGCGAAGACGATGAGCCGGCGCCCGGGACGGGCCGCTTTACTCGCCACTGCTACTCGCTCCTCATCGGCCGGGAGGCCCGGACGTCCGTCGCTCAGGTGTGCTGCTCGTCGGCGGGCGCCGGCCGAGCCTGTGTCGTCGCGTGGGGCTCGTCGCTGCTGTCCGCGCCTGTCGTGCTCGTCCGGCTGGTCGACGACCTTGACGACCGCCTGCCGGGCCACCTTCACGCGTGCCGGGCGCGAGCTCGAGCTGGACGTCTCGTCGTCCAACGACGACGACGGTGCCGAAGATCCCCGATCCGAGCATCACCTCGGTGCCGAGGCCGAGCGCGCCGACTGGGTCGCGGCCAGCTCCTGCTGGCGACGCCGCTGGGGCCGCACGATCAGGAACCAGAAGACGAGCGCGATGAGGACGAACGGCAGGAAGCCTGCCAAGTCATTCACGAGAGAACTCCTCAGCAGGGGATTCGGGCACGGACAGGGAAAGCCGAGAGTCTCGACCGAGGATCGAGTCTAACCGGCCGGTAGCGTCACCGTCGACCGGCACCACGAGTCGCCCGAGGTCGCGGTCGGGTCAGCCCTCGAGTCGTCGTGGTCGCTCCGTCGGTGGTCGAACCGGGCTGCTCGGGTCGTCGCAGCGCGGTCCCGCGGCGAACGGCGCAGCCGCTCGGCACGGCGAGGCCCAGGTGCGCCCAGGCGGCCGGCGTGGCCACCCGGCCGCGCGGGGTGCGGGCCAGCAGCCCGGAGCGGACCAGGAACGGCTCGGCGACCTCCTCGACGGTCTCGCGCTCCTCGCCGACGGCGACGGCGAGCGTGGACACGCCGACCGGCCCGCCGCCGAAGCGGCGGCAGAGCACGTCGAGCACGGCGCGGTCGAGGCGGTCGAGACCGGACTGGTCGACCTCGTAGAGGTCGAGGGCGCGGTGCGCGACGTCGAGGGTGACCACGCCGTCGGCGCGCACCTGGGCGTAGTCGCGCACCCGGCGCAGCAGCCGGTTGGCGATCCGGGGCGTGCCCCGCGAGCGGGAGGCGATCTCGGCGGCGCCCTCGTCGGTGAGGGGGACGTCGAGCAGGCCGGCCGAGCGCCGCACGATCAGCTCGAGCTCGGCGGGCTCGTAGAACTCCAGGTGGGCGGTGAAGCCGAACCGGTCGCGCAGCGGGCCCGGGCAGCAGCCCGGCGCGGGTGGTGGCCCCGACCAGCGTGAACGGCGGGATCTCCAGCGGGATGGCGGTCGCGCCCGGGCCCTTGCCGATGACGACGTCGACCCGGAAGTCCTCCATCGCCATGTAGAGCATCTCCTCGGCCGGCCGCGACATCCGGTGGATCTCGTCGACGAAGAGCACGTCGCCGTCGTTCATCCCCGAGAGGATCGCGGCGAGGTCGCCGGCGTGGGTGATCGCCGGACCCGAGGTCAGCCGCAGCGGCGTGCTCATCTCGGCGGCGATGATCATCGCCAGGGTGGTCTTGCCGAGCCCGGGCGGGCCGGAGAGCAGCACGTGGTCGGGTGCGCGCTCGCGGCCGCGGGCGGCCTCGAGGACGAGGGAGAGCTGCTCGCGCACCCGCTCCTGGCCGATCGACCTCGTCGAGGCGTGCGGGGTCGCAGCGCCGCCTCGACGGCCCGCTCGTCGCCCTCGGCCTCGCGCGTCGACCAGGGAGCGGCTCTCGGCGTAGGCGATCTCGGCGGCCTCAGCTCGCTGGTGGCGGTGGGTCCGTCCTCGGCGCTCATGCCCGGCTCAGCGTGCGCAGCGCGGCGCGCAGCAGCGCGGCGACGTCGGGCTCGCTCCGGCCGGCGGTGCCCTCGGCCTCCGGGGCGACGGCCTCGACGGCCTGGTCGGCCTCCTTGGCCGACCAGCCGAGCCCGACCAGCCCGGCGTGCACCTGGCCGCGCCAGGCGTCCTCGACGCGGGCCGCGGCGGGCGCGCGACCGCCGCGCACCGCGCCCGTGGGCGCGCCGATCCGGTCCTTGAGCTCGAGGATGATCCGCTGCGCGCCCTTCTGGCCGATGCCCGGGACGCGCGGTCAGCGTCTTGACGTCCTCGGTGGTGACCGCGCGGCGCAGCTCGTCGGGGCTGTGCACGGCGAGCATCGCCTGGGCCAGCTTGGGGCCGACGCCGCTCGCGGTCTGCAGCAGCTCGAAGACCGACTTCTCGTCGTCGTCGAGGAAGCCGAACAGGGTCAGGGACTCCTCGCGCACCACCATGCTCGTCGGCAGCGTGGCGCCGTCGCCGACCCGCAGGGTGGCCAGGGTGTGCGGGCGTGCAGTGCAGCTCCAGGCCGACGCCGCCGACCTCGAGCACGGCCGAGGTGAGGGTGACGCCGGCGACGGTGCCGCTGACGAACGCGATCATCGAGACGGTCCTCCCTGCGACGGCCTGCTGACGCAGCGCCGCGTCGATGCGGGACTGCGCGCCGCCGCGCCAGATGTGGCAGATGGCCAGCGCCAGCGCGTCGGCGGCGTCGGCCGGCTTGGGCGGGCCGTCGAGGCGGAGCAGCCGGGTCGACCATCGCCGCGACCTGCGCCTTGTCGGCGCGGCCGCTGCCGCTGACCGCGGCCTTGACCTCGCTCGGGGTGTGCAGGGCGACCGGGAGGCCGCGCCGGGCGGCGACCACCAGCGCGATGCCGCTGGCCTGCGCGGTGCCCATCACGGTGCGGACGTTGTGCTGGCTGAAGACCCGCTCGACGGCGACGGCGTCGGGGCGGTGCCGGTCGAGCCAGGCCTCGATGCCGCGCTCGATCGCGCAGCAGCCGCTGCGCGGTCGGGGTCGTCGGCCGGGGTGCGCACGACGCCGACGTCGACCATGCCGCAGCGGGCGGCCGACCGAGCCCTCGACCACGCCGAGACCGCAGCGGGTCAGGCCCGGGTCGATCCCCAGCACGCGCATGCGGCACGCCTCTCGTCCGAACACCTGTTCGGAGAACGCTAGCCGAGACCCGGCCCGGATCCGGCGTACGACACGGCCGGCGGGCGCGGTGCTCTCAGGCGTCGAGGGACTCCATCACGCTCGTCGCTGACGTCGAAGTTGCCGAAGACGTTCTGCACGTCGTCGAGGTCCTCGAGCGCCTCGACGAGCCGGAACACCTTGGGCGCCGCCTGCCGTCGTCGAGCTCGACGTTCATCGACGGCACGAAGGACGCCTCGGCGGAGTCGTAGTCGAGCCCGGCGGCCTGCAGCGCGGTGCGCACCGCGACCAGGTCGGTCGCCTCGCTGATCACCTCGAAGGCGTCGCCGAGGTCGTTGACCTCCTCGGCGCCGGCGTCGAGCGTGGCCTCGAGGACGTCGTCCTCGGAGACCGCCTTCGACTCCTGGTCGGCCGGCACGATCACGACGCCCTTGCGGTTGAACAGGTAGGACACCGAGCCGGGGTCGGCCAGCGAGCCGCCGTTGCGGGTCATCGCGGTGCGGACCTCCATGGCGGCGCGGTTCTTGTTGTCGGTCAGGCACTCGATGAGGAACGCGACGCCGTTGGGGCCGTAGCCCTCGTACATGATCGTCTGGTAGTCGGCGCCGCCGGCCTCGGCGCCCGAGCCGCGCTTGACCGCGCGGTCGATGTTGTCGTTGGGGACCGAGGACTTCTTGGCCTTCTGGATGGCGTCGTACAGCGTCGGGTTGCCCGACGAGGTCACCGCCGCCCATCCGCGCGGCGACCTCGATGTTCTTGATCAGCTTGGCGAACATCTTGCCGCGCCGGGCGTCGATGACGGCCTTCTTGTGCTTGGTGGTCGCCCATTTGGAGTGGCCAGACATGAGGTGCTCCTCGAACCTTTCAGCTCGGTACGCGCTCGTCGCCGGACCAGGTCCACGAACAGCGCGTGGAACCGGTGGTCGCCGGTGATCTCGGGGTGGAACGACGTGGCGAGGAGGTCCGCCTGCCGGACCGCGACGATCCTACCCACCGCCTGCCCCGTGGCGACCGTCGGCGACGACCGCGACGTCGGCCCCGACCTTCTCCACCCACGGCGCCCGGATGAACATCGCGTGGAAGGGCTCCTCGAAGCCCGCGACGTCGAGGTCGGCCTCGAAGGAGTCGACCTGGCGGCCGAACGCGTTGCGCCGCACCACGACGTCGAGCCCGCCGAACGTCTCCTGCCCGGCGGTGCCGCCCTCGATGTGGTCGGCCAGCAGGATCATCCCCGCGCAGGTGCCGAAGGCCGGCAGCCCGCCGCGGACGCGCTCGCGCAGCGGCTCGAGCAGGCCGAAGGTGCGGGCCAGCTTGGAGATCGTGGTCGACTCGCCGCCCGGGATCACGATCCCGTCGACGGCGGCGAGCTCCGCGGGCGGCGTACCGCCACCGCCCGCGCGCCGGAGCGCTCCAGCATCGCGAGGTGCTCGCGCACGTCGCCCTGCAGCGCGAGGACGCCGACGGTCGGGGCCGGCCGGGCTACCAGCCGCGCTCGGCGAGCCGGTGCGGCTGCGGGATCTCGTCGACGTTGATGCCCACCATCGCCTCGCCGAGGCCGCGGGAGACCTTGGCGACCACGTCGGGGTCGTCGAAGAACGTGGTGGCCTTGACGATCGCCTCGGCCCGCTGGGCGGGGTTGCCGGACTTGAAGATGCCCGAGCCGACGAAGACGCCCTCGGCGCCGAGCTGCATCATCATCGCCGCGTCGGCGGGGGTCGCGATGCCGCCGGCGGTGAACAGCACGACCGGCAGCTTGCCGGCCTCGGCGACCTCGCGGACCAGGTCGTAGGGCGCCTGGAGCTCCTTCGCCGCGACGAACAGCTCGTCGGGCGACATCGACTGGAGCCGGCGGAGCTCGGCGCGGATCGTGCGCATGTGGGTGACCGCGTTGGAGACGTCGCCGGTGCCGGCCTCGCCCTTGGAGCGGATCATCGCCGCGCCCTCGGTGATCCGGCGCAGCGCCTCGCCGAGGTTGGTCGCGCCGCACACGAACGGCACGGTGAAGGCGAGCTTGTCGATGTGGTTGGCGTAGTCGGCCGGGGTCAGCACCTCGGACTCGTCGATGTAGTCCACGCCCAGGCTCTGCAGCACCTGCGCCTCGACGAAGTGCCCGATCCGGGCCTTGGCCATCACCGGGATCGAGACCGCCTCGATGATCGCCTCGATCATGTCGGGGTCGCTCATCCGCGAGACGCCGCCCTGGGCGCGGATGTCGGCGGGCACCCGCTCGAGCGCCATCACCGCGACCGCGCCGGCGTCCTCGGCGATCTTGGCCTGCTCGGCGGTGACGACGTCCATGATCACGCCGCCCTTGAGCATCTCGGCCATGCCCCGCTTGACCCCGCCGGTGCCGGTCGCTCCTGCGGGGGTGGTGCTGCTGTCGTTGTTCGTCACTGCCGACCTTCTCGTGGTTGGCCGCGGGCGCGGGCGCGAGGCGCCCACCCGGGCTCGTCTGGATGCGCCCAGCCTACGGTCCGCCGGCGGGCCCGGTCAGCCGCGAGGCTCGTGGGGGGTACGTCGTCGAGGTCGACGGTCGCGAGCTCCGCGGCGTGCCCGGCCAGGCGCAGCCAGCGGACCCGGCGGCGCGAGCGCAGCGCCCGGGCGGTGACCACGGCGTCGTTGTGGAACCGGCGGGCCAGCTCGACCCGCGCGCAGTCCTCGGCGAGCTCGTCCACGAGCGGCCCGAGGTCGGGGTCGGCGCGCAGCGCGTCGACCGTCCCGGCGTCGGCGAGCACCGCCCGCAGCGCCTCGGACAGCGCCGACTCGGCGGCCTCGAACTCCTCGGGCGCGGCGTTGCGGGCCGCTGGGCGGCGTCGAGCAGCACAGCCGGCTCGGCCGGGTCGAGCGCCTCGGACGAGGCCAGCTCGAGGGCCGCCCCGGACCGGCGCAGCAGCTGGGCGTCGAGGGTGGCGCGGGCGACGTCGATGCGGTGGTGCATGCGGTCGAGCCGGTTCGCGGTCCAGGTCAGCCACAGCCCCAGCACGACCAGGACCACCGCCACGACGAGCACCCAGACGCCGGGGAGCCCGGAGCCGGCGAGGGCTCGGAGCGTCACCGCCGCGCCCCGACGACGGTCTCGTAGACCCGCAGGATCCTGCCGGCGACCGTGGACCAGTCGTAGCGGCGCACGGCCCTCGCCGCGGCCGCGTCGAGGCGGCGCGCCGGGCCGGGTCGTCGAGCAGGGCGCCCAGCCGGGCGGCCAGGTCGCTCGACGTCCCCGGTGGCGAACAGCTCGCCGTAGGCGCCGTCGTCGAGCACCCGCCGGAACGCCGGGAGGTCGCTGGCCAGCACGGTGGCGCCGGCGGCCATCGCCTCGACCAGCACGATGCCGAAGCTCTCGCCGCCGGTGTTGGGCGCGACGTAGACGTCGGCGGTGCGCAGCGCCGGCGGCCTTGTCCGCGTCGCGGCGCCGGCCCGAGGAACCGCACCTGGTCGCGCGACCTCGGGCGGCAGCAGGTCGCGGGCCTCGGCGACGTCGCCGCCGCCGACGACGAGCAGCCGCAGAGCCCGGGGCGGTCCGGCGCCAGCGCGGCCGAACGCCTCGGCGAGCAGCGCGAACCCCTTGCGCGGCTCGCCGAGCCGGCCGACGAACGCCACCGTGCCGCTCGGCGCCGCGCCAGTCCTCCCGCGGCGGGGCGGTCGCGAAGCGGTCGACGTACAGACCGTTGGGGATGACCACCGGCTCGCCGCCGACGTGGGTGACCTGGATGTCGCGGGAGTACTCCGAGACCGCGATCCGGGCGTTGATCTTCTCCAGCGACGGACGCAGGATCGCCGCGGAGGCCGACAGCGCCCGGGACCGGTCGTTGGCGGAGTGGTAGGTCGCGACGACCGGGCACTCGGCCGCCCACAGCGCGAGCAGCGACAGGCTCGGGGTGGCCGGCTCGTGCAGGTGCAGCACGTCGAAGTCGCCGTCCTGCAGCCAGCGCCGGGTGCGGGCGGCGACGACCGGCCCGAACGACATCCGGGCGACCGCGCCGTTGTAGGGCACCGCGACGGCGCGGCCCGCCGGGACGACGTACGCCGGCAGGTCGTCGCTCTCGCTGGGGGCGAGCACCGACACGTCGTGGCCGCGGGCGAGCAGCGCCTCGGCGAGGTCCTTGACGTGGTTCTGCACCCCGCCGGGCACGTCGAGGGAGTAGGGGCAGACGATGCCGACCCTCACGCGTGCGTCCCGCGGCGCCGGCCGATCGGTCGAACACCCGCTGCATCATGTGCCAGTCCTGCGGGTGCTCGCGCAGCGCGACGGTGAAGGCGTCCGCGACGCCCTGCATCATCGCCGCGAGACCCTCGGGCCCCTCGGCGTGCGGGACCGGCGGGTGGAAGGTCAGCGTCGAGGTCGGGACCGCGTGTAGTGCAGGGTGACCGGCACGAGCGGGGCGCCGGTGCGCCGGGCGAGCAGCGCGGGCCCGCGGGGCATCCGGGCGCGGGCCGCCGCACAGGTCCACCTCGACGCTGGTGCGGGACAGGTCGCGGTCGGCGAGCAGGCAGCACCAGCCCGCCCCCGCGCACCCACTCCTCGAGGCGCGGGAACGACGGCGTCGCCGCCGGTCAGCGGCAGGATCTCCATGCCGAGGGTGGCGCGGTAGGCCACGAACTCGTCGTACAGGCGCTCGGGCTCGAGCCGCTCCGCGACCGTGACCAGGGGCATCCCGGTGGCGCAGGCCCAGGCCCCGGCCCAGTCCCAGTTGCCCATGTGCGGGAGGGGTACGACGACCCCGCGGCCGGCCGCGTGGGCGTCCCGCACGTGGTGCTCGCCGACGGTGCGGGTCCGTCGTACCACGTCGTCGACCGGCCACGAGGGCAGCCGGAACGACTCGCACCAGTAGCGCAGGTAGGACCGCACCGCGTCCCGGGTCAGGGTCTCCAGGGCCTCGGGCGTCAGGCCGGGTCGGACCAGGTCGAGGTTGGACCGCAGCCGGTCGCACGCTCCGCCCGCCGCGGCGCGTGGATCCGGTCGGCGATCCGACCCGGAACAGCGCCTGCGCGCGACGCTCGGGCAGCAGCCGGACCAGGCGCCAGCCGGCGAGGTAGCCACGCGGTGACGGCGCCCCGGCCGACCCGGTCGAGCAGGGCCCGGCCGAACGGCTCCGCCATCAGGCGGACGCTCGGGCCTGGCGGCGGACGCCCAGCATCCGCTGCACCACCGTGACGGTGCTGGCGACCGCGAGCGCCACGAGCACGATCGGGACCAGCACCGGGAGGTCCAGCAGCGCGGAGAGCCCGGTCATCACCAGGACCGCGACCAGCCGGTCGGCCCGCTCGGCGATCCCGCCCTTGGCCTGCATCCCGAGCGACTCGGCCTTGGCGCGCGCGTAGGAGGTGACCGACCCCATCACCAGGCAGTAGATCGAGAGCCCGGCGAGCACGTCGGAGTCGCCGGGGCCGACGAAGTAGAGCGCCAGGCCGGCGAAGATCGCGGCGTCGCCGAACCGGTCCAGGGTGGAGTCGAGGAACGCGCCCCACTTCGAGGACTGCCCGCTGAGCCGGGCCATGTGCCCGTCGACGAGGTCGGAGAACACGAACGCCGTGATCACCAGCACGCCGACCAGCAGCTGGCCGCGCGGGAAGAACACGAGTGCGCCGGCGGCAGACGCCGAGCGTGCCGACGAGGGTCACGGCGTCGGGGCTGATGCCGAGCGCAGGAACAACTGGGCCAGCGGGGCGGAGATGACCTTGGTCCAGAAGGCGCGGAATCGTTCAGCATGTCGGCAGAAGGCTAACGGCTGGCCGGCTCCGTGGCTGCGCTCGAGGTGCAACGGGTCCGCGAGCAGCGGGGCGAACGCGAGCTCCGCGGCGCCGAGCAGCGAGGAGTCCTCGCCCAGGGCTCCGGCCCGGATCACCACGCCGGCTGCGCGGCGGGATCAGCGGCCGCGCGAGACTCCTGACGTCCACGAGGTCGGGTCGCGCCGACCAGACCCGGCCGAGCAGCCCGCCGAGCACGATCACCTCGCGGGTTGAACATGTTGACGCACGGCGCGCAGCCCGACGCCGGTCCAGGTCGGCGACGTCCGTCCAGCGAGCCGCGGCCCGCTCGTCGCCGGCTGCTGCGCCGCGTCGATCACCTCGGCCACGGCGGTCGGGCCCGCCGCCGGGGAGCCGTCCCGCCGCGGTGAGCAGCTGGTTCTCGCCGACCATGGTCTCCCAGCATCCGGTGGCGCCGCAGCGGCAGTCCGCCCCGTCGCTGTCGACCAGGAGGTGGCCGATCTCGCCGGCGTACCCCTCGGCGCCGGCGAGCTGCGCGCCGCCGACGAGGAAGCCGCCGCCGATGCCGACGCTGCCGCTGACGTAGGCGACGTCGTCGACGCCGACCGCGGCCCCGCGCAGGTGCTCGGCGAGCGCGCCGAGGTTGGCGTCGTTGCCGGCCGTCGACCGGCATGCGCGAGCCGCTCGGAGAGCAGCTCGGTGAACGGCGCGTCGTCCCAGCCGAGGTTGGGCGCGAAGCGCACCAGCCCGTCGGAGGACCCGCACCGCGCCGGGCACCGAGACGCCGACGCCGAGGCAGCGCAGACCGCCGGGCTGGTCGCAGCGATCTCCTGCGACATCTGCGCGACCGACTCGACGACGTGCTCGACGTCGTGCTCGCCGCGCTGGTGCACCCGCGTAGCGGCGGTCCAGCATCGACGCCGCCCAGCCCGACGAGCGCGCGCGTGATCCGGTCGACGTCGAGCGCGATCGCCAGCACGGTCACGTCGCTGCGCGGGGTCACCACCAGCGAGGGCGGCCGGTGCCGCCGTCCGCCGGCGGCGGCTCCTCGGTGACCAGGCCCGAGCGACTCCAGGTGCGACGGTGAGGTCGCCGATGGTGCTGCGGTTGAGCCCGAGCTCGCTGGTCAGCGCGGCCCGGCTGGTCGGCCCGTGCAGGTGCACCCGCGAGAGCAGCGCGCTGACGTTGACGCGTCGCAGCTCGTCCTGCCCGATGCCCGCGCGGCGTGGCATCGGTCGACCTCGCGTTCCGTCTCGGACCTCGTCAGGCGCGACCGGACGCGGCGGCCCGGCGTCGGCTGATCGCGTCGACGCTCGCGGCGAGCAGCAGCACGACGCCGGTGACCATGTAGACCCGGCCCTGCGGCTGGTTGAGCAGCGCCATGCCGTTGTTGATGACCGCGACGACGAGGCCGCCGATGATGGCGTCGGCGACCTTGCCCTTGCCGCCGAAGAGGCTGGTGCCGCCGATGACGGCGGCGCCCACGGCGAACAGCAGCGTCTGCGAGCCACCGGTCGTCGGGCGACACCGAGTTGTCGCGGCTGGCCAGCAGCATGCCGGCGACACGCGGCCAGCGTCGAGCACAGGATGAAGCAGGAGAGCTTGACCGGCGGCGACGTTGATGCCGGCGCGGCGTGCGGCCTCGGCGTTGCCGCCGACGGCGTAGACGTGCCGGCCCCAGGCGGTCCGGGTGAGCATGAAGCGTCAGCACCACCAGCAGGCCGAGCGAGCACGCGCGACGACGATCGGCACGCCCTTGAGCGAGGCGAGCTGCGGGTTGCGGCTGCGCTCGCCGCTGAGGTACGCCGTCGCGGCGATCAGGACGACCGCCAGCCCGCCGATCTTGAGCGCCCAGAGCAGCAGCGGGTCGCCGTGAGGCCCGCCGCGCGGCGCGCGGTCGCTGTGCGCGGAAGGTCAGGCCGGCGTAGGCCGCGAGGCCGACGACGGCAGAGCGTCCAGCCCAGCCAGACCGGGAGGTTCTTGTTCATGACCGCGAGGATCGTGTCGTCGCGGAAGGGGATCGTGCCGCCCTCGCCGATGAGCACGAGCATCACGCCCTGGAGGCCGAGGAAGGCCGCGAGCGTGACCACGAACGACGGGATGCCGAGCCGGGCGACGAGCAGGCCGATGCAGGCGCCGATCACGGCGCCGGTAGCCGAGGCAGACCAGCAGCGAGGGGAACCAGGGCCAGCCGTGCCGGGTCAGCACGATGCCCATGAAGCACGCCGCCGTGCCGGCGGTGTAGCCGGCGGACAGGTCGATCTCGCCGAGCAGCAGCACGAAGACCAGGCCCATGGCGATCACCATGACCGCCGCGGACTGGTTGATCAGGTTGGCGAAGTTGAACGCGTTCGTGAACGTCTCGGGCCGCAGGATCGTGAAGACGATGACCAGGGCGACCAGGCCGAGCACGGCCGGCAGGGCGCCGACGTCGCCGCCGCGGACCCGGGCGCCGTAGTCGCGGACCAGGCCGCCGAGCGACTCGTCGGGGCGGTCCTGCTCGGGCTGTCCGGTGGGGGCCGGAGTCGGTGGAGGTGCCATCACGCCTCCTCGGCGGTCGGCGCGGGGCGGTGGTGGCGCTGCTGGTCAGGGTGCTGACCGGCAGCCCGAGGTCGCCGGAGCGGCCGGTGGTGATCAGCTCGACCACCTGGTTGTTGGTCACGTCGGCCTTGTGCACCTGGGCGACCATCTGGCCGAGGTAGAGCACCGCGATGTCGTCGGCGACCTGGAAGACGTCGTTGAGGTTGTGGCTGATCAGGACACGCCGAGGCCGCGGTCGGCGAGCCGGCGGACCAGCAGCAGCACCTGCTCGGTCTGCGCGACGCCGAGCGCGGCGGTGGGCTCGTCGAGGATCACGACCCGGGAGTTCCACAGCACCGCGCGGGCGATCGCCACGGTCTGCCGCTGGCCGCCGGAGAGGCTGGCGACCTGGGTGCGCACCGACTTCAGCGTGCGCACCGACAGGCCGGTCGAGGGTCTCGCGGGCCCGCTGCTCCATGCTGGCCTCGTCGAGCAGGCCGCCTTCTTCAGCTCGCGGCCGAGGAACATGTTGTGGACCACGTCGAGGTTGTCGCACAGCGCGAGGTCCTGGTAGACGACCTCGATCCCGAGGGCGTTGCTGTCCTTGGGGCTGGTGACCTGCACCGGCTTGCCCTCGAAGAGGTACTCACCCGAGTCGAAGGCGTGGATGCCGGCGATGCCCTTGATCAGGGTGCTCTTGCCGGCGCCGTTGTCGCCGACCAGGGCGGTCACCCGGCCGGGGGTGACGTCGAGGTCGACGCCGCGCAGGACGTGCACGGCGCCGAAGCTCTTGTTGATGCCGCGCAGGCGCAGCAGCGGTCCCGTCGAGGCCGACCTGGTGGGTCGCCTCCGGTGTCGTCGTGGACACGGGTCGTCTCCTCCTCTGGGCCCTGTCGGTGAACACGCTGGCGGCCGCTCGGCGCGGCCCACCCGCCCCCGAAGCGGGGGCGGGTGGCCGACTCGTGGCGTCGGCCTACTTCGACGCCGTACTTCGTGCACAGGGCGGCGAAGTCGCCGGTGCAGACGTCGCTGGCCTTCTGGAAGCCGTCGGCGATCGACGTCTTGACGCTGTCCTGGAAGATCGCCTGCGGGGTGGCGAGCGCGGACGGCACGTCCTTGCCGGTCTCGGTGTCCTTCACCGAACCGGTGGCCAGCGCCTCGGCGCCCGCGTCGTCGCCGTTGATCAGGGCGATCGCCAGGTCCGAGGCGGCCTTCGCCTCGAGCGCGGTGTTCTTGTAGACGGTCATGCACTGGGTGCCGGCCAGGATCCGCTGCAGGCCCTCGACGCTGGCGTCCTGGCCGGTGACCGGGACCTTGCCGTCGAGCCCGTTGTCGGCCAGGCTGGCGATGATGCCGCCGGCCATCGTGTCGTTGGCCGAGACCACGCCGTCGACCTTGCCGTCGTTCTGGGTGTAGAGCTGCTCGAAGGCGGTGCCGGCCTTCGTTGGCGTCCCAGAGGCCGGTCTGGTCGCCGACGAGCTTGTAGTCGCCGGCGTCGATCTTCGGCTGGAGGGCCTGCTCGTAGCCCTGCTTGAACAGCGCCGCGTTGTTGTCGGTCGGGTCGCCGTTGATGTAGACGATGTTGGCCTTGGTCTTGCCCTCCTCGTCCAGGCAGGTGGACAGGCCCTGGCCCATCAGCTCGCCGACCTTCACGTTGTCGAAGGAGACGTAGTACGACGCGCCGCCGCCCAGCGTGAGCCGGTCGTAGTCGATGCTCTTGATGCCGGCCGCGGCGGCCTTCTTCAGGCAGGCGCCGCCGGAGTCGGAGTCGAGGTTGACGATCATCAGGACCTGGACGCCGTCGTTGATCATGCTGTCGCAGATCGTGCCGAACTTGGCCTTGTCGCCGCCGGCGTTCTGGATGTCGGACTCGATGCCCGCGTCGTCGAAGGCCTTCTTCAGGCTGGGCCGGTCGTTGGCCTCCCAGCGCGGCGACGTGGTCGCGTCCGGGAGGATCACGCCCGACCTTCTTGGCGCGCCGCACCGGAGCCGCCGTCGCCGACCGCCATCGCTGCCGCTGTCGGAGCTGCCGCACGCACGCGCTGAGCGGCCAGCATCGCGCCCCACCGCCGCGAGCGACGTGCAGCCGCGCACCCCTGCTTCTAGCCATTGTCTGGACCTCTCTGCGAGTGGACGTGGTGGCGTGACGAGCCATCACGATGTATGTTGTGCGCCGCAACATAGTCCGCCTACTCGGCCGCTGGACAAGGCCCCACGAGCGGTCATTTGTTGTTTGGTACGAACGAAACCGGACATAACCGCACGAACTGTGAGGCACGCGAGGGTCGCCATGATGACGAGCTCGACTCCACGCCCCACCCGGGAGGACAAGTTCTCCTTCGGCCTGTGGACCGTCGGCTGGCAGGGCGTCGACGTCTTCGGCAGCGCCATCCGGCCGCCGATGGACCCGGCCGAGGCGGTGCGCCGGCTCGCCGAGCTCGGCGCCTACGGCATCACCTTCCACGACAACGACGTCTTCCCGTTCGACGCCGACGCCGGCCGAGCGAGGAGTCCCACCTGGCGCACGCTCCGCAAGGCCCTGGAGGAGACCGGGCTCGTCGTGCCGATGGTGACCACCAACCTGTTCTCCCACCCGGTCTTCCGCGACGGCGGCTTCACCAACAACGACCGCGACGTGCGCCGCTTCGCGCTGCGCAAGGTCGCTGGACAACATCGACCTGGCCGCCGAGCTCGGGGCGCAGGACGTTCGTCGCCTGGGGCGGTCGCGAGGGTGCCGAGTCCGGCGCGGCCAAGGACGTCCGCGCGGCGCTGGACCGCTACAAGGAGGCCTTCGACCTGCTCGGCGCAGTACGTCCTCGACCAGGGCTACGACCTGCGCTTCGCCATCGAGCCGAAGCCCAACGAGCCGCGCGGCGACATCCTGCTGCCGACGATCGGGCACGCGCTGGCCTTCATCGACGAGCCTCGAGCACCCCGAGCTGGTCGGGGTGAACCCCGAGGTCGGCCACGAGGAGATGGCCTGGCTCAACTACGCCCACGGCATCGCCCAGGCGCTGTGGCACGGCAAGCTCTTCCACATCGACCTCAACGGCCAGACCGGCCCGCGCTACGACCAGGACCTCCGCTTCGGCGCCGGCAACGCGCGCGGCGCCTTCTGGACCGTCGACATCGTCGAGAACGGCGGGTACGACGGCCCGCGGCACTTCGACTTCAAGCCGCCGCGCACCGAGGACATCGACGGCGTGTGGGCCTCGGCGCGCGGCGTGCATGCGCAACTACCTGATCCTCGAGGCGAAGTCGCGGCGTTCCGCGCCGACCCCGAGGTGCAGGCACGCGCTGCGCGCCGCCCGCGTCGACCAGCTCGCGCGTGCCGACGCTGGACGCCGGGCGAGACCTCGCCGACGCTGCGCGGCCGAGGCCGGCTTCGACCCCGACGCGGCCGGCCGGCGCGGCATGGGCTTCGAGCGCCTCGACCAGCTGGCGCTGGAGCACCTCTACGGCGTGCGCGGCTGAGGTCGGCCCGGCGCGTCCTGCGCCCTGCACCCTTCTCGACCGGGCGGCGATTACCAGGGGACCCTGGTGTTCTGGCGCTTCCCGAGGGTTGCATCCCTGGGGAAGCGCCTGCTTACCAGGGGACCCTGGTAGAACGGGCAGACGCCGCAGCGAGGACGCGCCGGCGCCGGGTCAGCGTCAGAGGACGCTGGTCGCCGTACATCTCGCCGAGCGGGTCGGAGATGAGCTCGATCCGGGCGCCGTCGGGGTCGCGGAAGTAGATCGACGTGCCGCTCTCCATGACGTACTCCACCCCGGCGGCGTCGAGGTTCGCGCGCAGGCGCTCCCAGCGCTCGGGCTCGACGGAGATGGCGAGGTGGTGCAGGCCGCCGAGCACCTCGGCGTAGGGACCCAGGTCGAGGCCGGGCATGTCGAAGAACGCCAGGCACGTTGCCGTTGCCGATGTCGAAGAAGAAGTGGTTCGACCCGCGGTAGTCGCGGTTCTCGAAGATCTCGGTCAGCGGGAACTCCAGCACGCTCCTGGTAGAACCGCACCGTCCGTCTCGACGTCCGCGCACAGCAGCGCGCAGTGGTGCAGCCCGCGCGCCGAGGAGGCCGGTCGCTCGCCGGCCTCGCGCGAGGTACGTCGTCCGGATCCGCTCGCGCTCGCGCTCGATGGCCTCGAGGTCGATGTCGCCCATCTGGTCCTTCCTCTCCTTGACGGTCAGTTGCCGGCGCCGGGCCACGCCTCGGCGAGCAGCGCCGGGTGTCGGTCAGCAGCTGCGGCAGCGTCCGGGTGCGGCCGATGATCGGCATGAAGTTCTGGTCGCCGCCCCAGCGCGGCACGACGTGCTGGTGCAGGTGCGCGGCGATCCCGGCGCCGGCGACCGCGCCCTGGTTCATGCCCGAGGTTGAAGCCGTGCGCGCCGCTGACCGCGCGCACCGTCCGCATCGCGGTCTTGGTGAGCGCCGCGACCTCGGCCGTCTCGGCGTCGTCGAGCTCGGTGTAGTCGGCGACGTGCCGGTAGGGGCAGACCATCAGGTGCCCGGGGCTGTAGGGGTAGAGGTTGAGCACGGCGTACGCCGCCTCGCCGCGGTGCACGATGAGGCCCGTCCTCGTCGTCGAGGGTCGGGATCCGGCAGAACGGGCACTCCGCCGACCGACGCGTCCGCCGGCTTGTTCTCGCCCTTGATGTAGGCCATCCGGTGCGGGGTCCACAGCCGCTCGAGGTCGTCGGGCGACGCCCGACCCCGTCCTGCACGGTGCTGTCGGCTCACGCGCTCAGACCTGGACCCGGCGCCGCGACCGCCTCGACGACCCGGGCGATCGCGTCGTCGACCGGGACGCCGTTGTCCTGGTGGCCGTCGCGGTAGCGGAACGACACCGCGCCCGCCTCGACGTCGCTCGTCGCCGGCGATCAGCATGAACGGCACCTTCTGGAGCTGGGCGTTGCGGATCTTCTTCTGCATCCGGTCGTCGGAGTCGTCGACCTCGACCCGGATCCCGGCCGCGCGCAGCCTGCGCGGCGACCTCGGCGAGGTAGTCGTTGTGCCGCTCGGCGATCGGGATCGCCCTGCACCTGCACCGGCGCGAGCCAGGGCGGGAAGGCGCCGGCGTAGTGCTCGACGAGCACGCCGATGAACCGCTCGATGGAGCCGAACTTCGCGGAGTGGATCATCACCGGCTGCTGCCGGGTGCCGTCGGCGGCCTGGTACTCGAGGTCGAAGCCCGGCGCGGCTGGTTGAAGTCGTACTGGATCGTCGACATCTGCCAGGTGCGGCCGATCGCGTCGCGGGCCTGCACCGAGATCTTCGGGCCGTAGAACGCGGCGCCGCCCGGGTCGGGCACCAGCTCGAGGCCGGACTCGTCGGCGACCTTCTCGAGCACCGCGGTGGCCGTCGCCCACTCCTCGTCGGAGCCGACGAACTTGTCGGGCTTGGAGTCGTCGCGGGTGGACAGCTCGAGGTAGAAGTCGTCGAGGCCGAAGTCGCGGAACAGGCCGAGGCAGAAGTCGAGCAGGTGCTTGATCTCGCCGGCGCCTGCTCGGGGGTGACGTAGGAGTGCGAGTCGTCCTGGGTCAGCCCGCGCACCCGGGTCAGGCCGTGCACCACGCCGGACTTCTCGTAGCGGTAGACCGACGCCGAACTCGAACAGCCGCAGCGGCAGCTCGCGGTAGGACCGCCCGCGCGACCGGAAGATCAGGTTGTGCATCGGGCAGTTCATCGCCTTGAGGTGGTAGTCCGCGCCCTCGATCTCCATCGGCGGGAACATGCTGTCGGCGTAGTACGGCAGGTGCCCGGAGGTGTGGAACAGCCCCTCCTTGGCGATGTGCGGGGTGCCGACGTACTCGAAGCCCTCCTCGATGTGCCGCCGGCGGACGTAGTCCTCCATCTCCCGCTTGATCACGCCGCCCTTGGGGTGGAAGACGGCCAGGCCGGAGCCGATCTCGTCGGGGAAGGTGAACAGGTCGAGCTCGCGGCCGAGCTTGCGGTGGTCGCGGCGCTCGGCCTCCTCGATGCCGGTGCAGGTGCTCCTCGAGCGCCTCCTTGGACTCCCAGGCGGTGCCGTAGATGCGCTGCAGCTGCTTGTTCTTCTCGTCGCCGCGCCAGTACGCCGCGGCGCTGCGCATCAGCTTGAACGCCGGGATGCGCTTGGTGGTGGGCAGGTGCGGGCCGCGGCACAGGTCCTTCCACGCCAGCGACGCCGTCGCGCTTGAGGTTGTCGTAGATGGTGAGCTCGCCGCCGCCGACCTCGACGCTCGGCGCCCTCGGCCGCGTCCTCGGCCCTTGCCGGCCGCCCTTGAGCCCGATCAGCTCGAGCTTGTAGGGCTCGTCGGCGAGCTCGCTCGAGCGCGTCGTCGTCGGAGACGGGCCGGCGGGAGAACCGCTGGCCCTCCTTGACGATCTTGCGCATCCGGGTCTCGATCTTCTCGAGGTCCTCGGGGACGAACGGGGTCTCGACGTCGAAGTCGTAGTAGAAGCCGTTCTCGATCGGCGGGCCGATGCCGAGCTTGGCGTCCGGGAACAGCTCCTGGACGGCCTGCGCCATCACGTGCGCGGTGGAGTGCCGCAGGATGTCGCGGCCGTCGTCGGAGTCGATCGCGACGCCCTCGACGACGTCGCCGTCGGCGAGCTCGTGGGCGAGGTCGCGCAGGTCGCCGCCGACCCGGGCGGCGATCACGCTCGGGGTCTCGGCGAACAGCTCCCAGGCCTTGGTGCCGGTCGTCACCGCACGCTCGTCACGCTCGTCTGCGTGCAGGACGGTGACCTTGATCTCGGACACGGGGACTCGACTCCTCGAGTGGCTGCTGCCTGCGGGGCGTGCGGACCTCGAGGGTATCCGCGGGTCGCGGCGGCGACGCCTCCGGGTTTCGTCCGGCTGCGGCGGGCCATGCGGTTTGGTCCCCTACCGCAAGGTTCGGGCTCCGAGACCTGCAGTTGCGCCAAGGGATGGCAGGTGCCGCGGTCCCGGGCGCGACGAAGGCCGTCCGGCTGCGCGGACGGCCGCTATCTACGGGCTGGGCGATACTGCGGTGCGAACCGTGGCCTCGTCGGTGCCAACGCGGCTCGTCGAGCCGCGCGTGCTCATCGTCTCGGCGAACCGTCGCCGGTGCTCGGCGGGCGAGCCGAGGTCGCGCTGGTGCGCGAGCAGGTCCGCTCGTAACCACTGACCGCTCGGTGAGCCGGCCGGTGCCGCCGACCACCTCGCATCACCGAGGCTGTGACGTGCGCGCGGTGCTCCTCGCACACGCCGCGGGGAAGAACCCGGCAGCAGGTCGTCGGGCTCGACGCCGCTCATAGCACGCGTCGACGAGCCGCCGGAAGGCGTCGGCGCCACCGGCCCACTCGAAGAGCGTCGACGGTGCCGGCGTCATGCCGACGCCAACCTAGCTGCGAGCAGCAGACGGGTGGGCGATACTGGGCTCGAACCAGTGACCTCTTCGGTGTGAACGAAGCGCGCTACCACTGCGCCAATCGCCCGGGTGGTCGCGCTTGAACACGGTGGCCATGGACCGCAGCCCGAGCACATCAGCACGATCGCGGCGGGGCCGGGCCGCCGGTGCACGGGTCGTGACCACGGCCGCCGCGCCGACGAGGTGTGCCGGCCACGGCGGCACCACGATCTTGGTGGTCGCCGAGGAGCGGGTCGGCGTGCCGCCGACCGGTTCACCCGGCCGGCGCGTTGCTTCTGACGGTCTGGCCGCACCCGGATAGATCGGTGTGGTACCTCGAGGCGGATCTGTCGCGTTGTCCCTCCCTGGGTCCTGCTTTCTCGCCGACGGTCGGCCTCCCCCAGGCAGTGTGTCGAGCGTAGCGAACTGTTAGGTGGTCCGTCGGCGGATCGTGGGCCAAATGGGACACATCGACTAGCCGAACGGCAAGCCCAAAAAAGTCAAGGTATTCGTTTGGTACCCGTCATAGAGGCCTACACCTCAGCGTCTCTTTGCCGAAGTCCGGAGGGGACGACCTGGGAGGAAGAGACCATGGACAACACGATGAACACCGCACCAGCCACCGTGACGCAGCCGGTGACGCTGGAGCTGATCGACTCGACCGGCGCTGCGACGCCGATCGAGGCCGAGCTGCGCTACGACGCCGCGCGACCCGTTCGCGGTGACCACCGTCTTCATGACCGGTCGCTCAGCAGGTCTCCTGGACCTTCGGCCGCGAGCTGCTCACCGACGGGCTCTACGAGCCCTCCGGCGACGGCGACGTGCACGTCTGGCCGTGCCTGGACTCCGAGGGCCACGCCGTCGTGATCATCGAGCTGTGCTCGCCCGACGGCGAGGCGCTCGTCCAGGCCCGCACCGGCGACCTGAGCCGCTTCGTGGACCGGATGAACCGGCCGGTCGAGCCCGGCACCGAGTCGCGACGCTGCTCGACGTCGACGCGCGCCATCGCCGCGATCCTCGCCGCCGAGGCCGCCTGACCCCGGGCGACACCCGCCGAACGGGTGGCCTAGGGTTGGCTGGGAGGACCAACCTCGCACCTCGGGCGACACGTCGCCCGCGACCGTTCAGCAGCTGGGAGGCCGCCGTGCTGTTCAGCCACGACACCGAGCACTCCCTGGCCTGCGTCGTCGACCTGGTCAACTCCGCCCCCGGCGGAGACCGCGCCGAGGAAGAGCTCGCCGACCTCGAGGCGCTGCGCCGCGTTCGTCGCGCCGCCACGACGTCAGCGAGGTCGGCACGGCTCACCCGCGACCGACCTGCGACGCCGTGCACGCGGCTGCGCGACACCGTCCGCCGAGGTCTTCGACCGCGACCGACGACGCCGCGGCCGCCGCCGTGGTCAACACGCCTGGTCTCCCAGGCCGGCGGTCACCCCGCGGCTGACCGACCACGACGGCTACGACTGGCACGTCCACTACTTCACCCCCGGCGCCTCGCTCGCCGACCACCTCGCCATCGACTGCGGGATGGCCCTGGCCCAGGTCGTCGCCTCCGGGGAGCGCGAGCGGCTGCGCCGCTGCGAGGCCCCGGACTGCGACCAGGTCCTGGTCGACCTCTCCCGCAACCGCTCCAAGCGCTACTGCGACGCCCGCACCTGCGGCAACCGCCTGCACGTCGCGGCCTACCGCGAGCGCCAGCGCACCGCCGCCTCCTGACGCCTCCCCCGGCCCCCTCCGGACCGGCTCGCCCGTCAGGGGTCGACGTCGGCGGCCTCCCGCTCCGCCCAGACCTCTGGCACGCGCGGCCGTGACCGGCCCCGGCACCGGCGAGGTCGCGGTCGTCGCACGCGGTGCACCGGCTGCACGTCGCGGGTGGTGGAGACCAGGAAGATCTCGTCGGCCTCGGCGAGCACCTCGACCGGCTCGTCGACCTCGCGCGCGCCGTACCACTCCAGCAGCAGGTCGCGGCTGATCCCGGCCAGGCAGCCCGAGGCCAGCGTCGGCGTGCGCAGCTCGCCGTCGACGACGTAGAAGACGTTGGAGCCGGTGCCCTCGCACAGGTGGCCGGCCAGGTTGGCGAAGATCGCCTCGCCGCGCCCGCGCTCGCGGGCGTAGGCGAGCGCGACCACGTTCTCGGCGTACGACGTCGTCTTGAGCCCGGCCAGCGCCCCGCGCTCGTTGCGCGGCCACGGCACCGTCACGGCCGTCGACGTCGGCGCGGCGGGCTCGCAGCGCGGTCGGCGACCACGACCAGCGTCGGCGGGCTGTCGCCGCGCCCGGAGCCCGAGCGGCGCGACGCCGCCGGTGTAGGTCATCCGGAGCCGGCCCGAGCGGCAGCGTGCTGGCCGGCGAGCACCGGCGCCACCCCTCGTCGTACCGCGTCCGTCGTCGAGGCTCGGGCAGGCCGAGCCCCGCGCGCGGACCGGGCCAGCCGGTCCGAGGTGCCGGGTCAGCGCGAACGGGCCGCCCGTCGACCACCTTCACCGCCTCGAAGACGCCGTCGCCGACGGTGAGGCCGTGGTCCTGCACCGTGATCGCCGGGGCCTGGGGATCGTCGAGGAGCCGACCGTTCATCCATGCGCGCATGGCCCGAGCCTAGGCCGATCCGAGCCGCGTGCGAACAGCCCGAACACGCCTGCCTGGACCCGAATTTGTCATTCGGGCGATGTCGGCTAAAGTTCTCGACGCACCGCCGGTCCGGGAAACCGCACCGGCAGTGGCAAGCGGACGTAGCTCAGTTGGTAGAGCGCAACCTTGCCAAGGTTGAGGTCGCGAGTTCGAGCCTCGTCGTCCGCTCGGAGAAGGGTCGCAGGTCCCCTCCTTGGTGGAGTGGCCGAGAGGCGAGGCAACGGACTGCAAATCCGTCTACACGGGTTCAAATCCCGTCTCCACCTCGATTGCTCGGACCCACCTCGGTGGGGACTTGGGTCGTCACGGGCGATTGGCGCAGTGGTAGCGCGCTTCCTTGACACGGAAGAGGTCACTGGTTCAAACCCAGTATCGCCCACCAGCACGGCACCGGGCCTCTGAGCTGCGACGAACGCAGAGCAGGGGCCCTTGTCATTCCCGAGGTTCACGACCTCCGTTGCGGGGTAGGTCCCAGTGACTGCTCACATGGAGGTAGGGAATGTCCAGTTCCGCGACCACGCACGACCGGCCGGTGAAGAGCCTGATCCCGGCACGCATGCACGACATGCCCTGGTCGCGGTTCCATTGGATGGTCATCTTCGGGCTCGGCACGGCGTGGATCCTCGACGGTCTCGAGGTGCAGATCGTCGCGGCGGGCGGCTTCGAGAACACCCTGCACATGAGCGCCGCCGACGTCGGCCTCGCTGGCACGATCTACCTCCTCGGCGAGGTGGCGGGGGCGCTCATCTTCGGCCGGCTGACCGACAGCCTCGGCCGCAAGAAGATGTTCACCCTGACCCTGATGGTCTACCTGGTGGGCGCGGCGCTCGCCGGGCTGGCACCCAACATGACGATCTTCCTGATCTGCCGCTTCGTCTCCGGCATGGGCATCGGCGGCGAGTACTCCGCGGTGAACTCCGCCATCGACGAGCTGATCCCCGGCAAGCACCGCGGCCGGGTCGACCTGGCGATCAACGGGACGTACTGGGCCGGCGCGGCGCTCGGCGCCTTCGCCAGCTCGTTCCTCCTGGACACCGACCGGTTCGCCGAGGACATCGGCTGGCGGATCGCGTTCTTCATCGGTCCGGTGCTGGGTCTCGGCATCATCTACCTGCGCCGGCACATCCCCGAGAGCCCCCGCTGGATGCTGACCCACGGCAAGGCCGACGAGGCCGAGGAGATCGTCTCGGGTATCGAGGAGCAGGTCCGCGGGGCCGGCCAGGAGCTGCCGCACCACGACGACTCCGAGGCCCGGTGGATCAAGGCCGGCTCGGGACTCACCGGCAAGCAGCTGCTCTACGTCTTCTTCAAGCTCTACCCGACCCGCACGGTCCTCGGCCTGACGCTGATGATCACCCAGAGCTTCCTCTACAACGCCATCTTCTTCACCTACGCCCTGGTGCTGAAGAACTTCTACGGCCTCAGCTCGTCCCAGGCCGCGCTGTTCTTCTTCCCCTTCGCCGTGGGCAACCTGCTCGGCCCGCTCCTGCTCGGCCCGCTCTTCGACACCGTCGGACGCCGCAAGATGATCGGCGGCTGCTACGCGATCAGCGGCGTCGTGCTGGCGATCTCGGCGTTCCTCTTCAACGCCGACGCGCTCAGTGCCGGCACCCACACCGCCTTCTGGTGCGTGGCGTTCTTCTTCGCCTCCGCCGGCGCGTCGGCCGGCTACCTCACGGTGTCGGAGATCTTCCCCCAGGAGGTCCGCGGCCAGGCGATCTCGTACTTCTTCTCGATCGCCCAGGTCTTCGGCGCCCTCGGCCCGGTGCTGTACGGCGCCCTCATCGGCGACGGCAAGGACCGGACCCCGATGTTCTGGGGCTACCTGCTGGCCACGGCGGTCATGCTGCTCGGTGCGCTGGTGGCGGCCGTGTGGGGCGTCGACGCGGAGGGCCGGTCACTCGAGGAGATCGCGCCGCCACTGACCGAGTTCGACGAGGACGGCAACCAGAAGACCCTGCTCCCGGTCTGAGCGGGTCCCACCGATGAGGAGCCGAGGTACGTCGTGAGCGAGCAGCACCAGCCCTACACCGTCGTCGTGGGCGTCAGTGCGACGTCCAAGTCCCCCACCGCGCTGATGTGGGCACAGGCGCAGGCGCAGGCCAACGGCGGACGTCTGGTCGCCGTCCGCGTCTACCAGCTGTCGAGGCTCCCGCCGGGGCCCTCGGGCAGCTCGTCGCGGATCCCGCAGGATCCGACAGTGGTGCAGGCCGACCAGCTCGCGCAGCTGCGGCGCGACGTCGCCGAGGTGCTCGGAGCCGACCACGCGGCCGAGCTCCAGGTCGTCCCGGGCGGCAAGCGCCGCGCCCTGCTGGCCGCGGCCCAGGGCGCGGACCTGCTCGTCATCGACGCGCCACGCAGCCCGTCCATGTCGCCGCTGCTGGCGCACCGGATCGTGTATGCCGCCACCTGTCCCGTCGTGGTCATGCCACCGTCGATCGCCGGCGCGCCGGAGTCGGCGCTGTCCCGCTCCGCGCGGGCCCTGGGGCGGGCCGCACTGCGCTCTGCCGGCACCAGCGGCCGAGCCGGGTACCGGCCGCCGAGCGCGCCGATCGACTGAGCCGACCCCGACCGGCCGGACCGGCCGGGCCGTCGCACCGGCAGGGCTCAGTCGAGGCAGAACTCGTTGCCCTCGACGTCCTGCATCACCAGGCACGACTCGTTCTCCTCGTCGGCCGCGCAGCAGCCGCACCCGGGTCGCGCCGAGCGGGAGCAGTCGCGCGCACTCGGCCTCGAGCGCGGCCAGCCGCTCCTGCCCCACGAGCCCGGTGCCGACGCGCACGTCGAGGTGCACGCCGGTTCTTGACCGTCTTGCCCTCGGGGACGCGCTGGAAGAACAGCCGCGGGCCCACGCCCGTCGGGGTCGACGCAGGCGAACGCCGAGCCCTGCTCTCGGGCGGCAGGGCGCGGTCGAAGTCGTCCCAGGACGGCGAAACCCTCCGGCGGCGGTGGCGACGACGTAGCCGAGCACCTCGCACCAGAAGCGAGCGACCCGCTCGGGCTCCGCGCAGTCGAAGGTGACCTGGAACTGCCGGACCGACGTCATCGCCCCACCGTACGGGTGTCCCCCGGCGCGCCGACCCGGGGCCGGCCGCGGCGCAACACGGCCGAATACGGGCGAACACAGGGCGAACACGCCACGCTTTGCCCCGATAGCCGCCGGATCGGACCGGCGAGTTGGGTAAAAATTCCGTCCAGCATGCGTGGTTCCGGGTCACCACGGGTAAAGATTTCGGCACGGCCCGTGCTGACGTCCCCTCCCGGGTCGCCACAGGGCCCCACCTGGCGGCTGCCCCCCAGCACCCCCCGGTGCCGGGTGGGGCCCTCCGCGGGGGCCGGACGTGTTCACCGGTGCAGACCACCGTCGCACCACGCGTTTGTGCGCCCCGGGGGACGGGGTACCGGGACTACAGGAGGGTTCCGCGCAGCTGCCCCTCCGAGAGGCGCCCCGCCTCAATCCCCCAGGTCCGGCGGGGCGCTTCGTGCGGTCACCCGCCCACGCCGGCCGCCGCCCCCGCAGGCTCAGCGCGGGGTGAGCAGGGCGGCCGCGACCCACTCCTCGACGACCGTCCAGGAGTCGGGCCGCAGCCGGGCGACGTAGAGCACCCGCCCCTCCCAGACGTCCCCGCTGCGACGCCACTCGACCAGCAGCCCGGGCCGCTTCACCCCCGCCTGGTCGACCGCTCCGGCGACCCAGCAGTGTCGGGCCGGGCAGTCGTCGTCGAGGTCGAGCCGGACGCGCTGCGACAGCGGCACCCCGCCACCGCCCCGCATCCCGCCCGCCATCCGCCCAGGGTCCCACACCATCGAACAGGTGTTCGACTGCCTCCGGGTCGGGTCCTCGGCGCACAGCGCCGTTCCGGTAGGCTCGTGCTCGGCCTGAGGGGACCTGGACGAGGTGTGCCCCGGCCCGCACGACGATCGAGACGAGGACGATGCCCGAGATGCTGCTGCGCGTGGACACCGAGGAACGTGACGACTGCGCGGTCGTGACAGCCGTCGGCGAGATCGACGCCGCGACCGCCGACCAGCTCGCGACGGCCGTGTCCGACGCGCTGGCGACGCCTCCCCCTCAGGTCCTGCTCGACTTCTCCGGGGTCACCTTCATCGACTCCACCGGCCTCGGCGTGCTCGTGAAGTCCCACCGCGCCGCGGAGCAGGCCGGTGCGCGGTTCGCCGTCGTGCACCCCACCCCGCAGACCCGCAAGCTGATCCGCGTGCTCGGCCTCGACCAGCTGCTGCGGGTCTACGACAGCCAGGCCGACGCGCTGGCCGACGTCCCGACGGACACCCCTGCGACCCGCCGAGCGACGGCGGCGCTCCGGAGGCCTGACCCCGGTCGCGGGCTCGTCGTCCTCGTCGGTCGACGTGTCCTCGCCGTGCGTGCCCGGGCGCGGCGCCCACGGCAGCTCCTGGGACGGCCGTACGACGATCAGCCGGTCGCCGCGCACCAGCTGGGTGACCGCCGGGTCGAAGTAGCGGTGCACCGTGCCGTCGCGCACGACCGCGATCACCTGGTCGGGCAGCGACTGCGGCTGCTTGCCCACCTCGGGGACCAGCAGGTCGCGCTCGGCGACCTCGAGCCCCTCGCCGTAGGTCAGCAGGTCCTCCATCACCGACGCCCAGCGTCGGGCTCAGCGTCGACAGGCCCAGCAGCCGGCCGACGGCGTCGGAGGAGGTGACCACGGAGTCGGCGCCGCTCTGCCGCACCAGCTGGACGTTGTCGGTCTCGCGCACCGCCGCGACGACGTAGGCGTCGGGGTTGAGCTGGCGGACGTTGAGCGTGGACAGCACCGTGGAGTCGTCGCGGTCGGTGGTGATGATGACCTGCTTGGCCCGTCGCGACGCCGGCCCGGCGCAGCACCTCCCGCCGGGTCGCGTCCCCGGTGACGACCGCGAGGCCGTCGGCGTGCGCCTCGCCGAGCGCGGTGCGAGCTGGGGTCGACGACGACGATGCGCCTCCTTGTCGAGGCCGTTGTTGAGCAGGGTGTCGACGGCGCTGCGTCCCTTGGTGCCGTAGCCGATGACAACGACGTGCTCGTCCATGTTCTTCCTCCAGCGGGCGACCCGGAGCAGCTCGCGGCCCTGGTTGGCGAGGACCTCGAGGGTGGTGCCGATCAGCAGCACCAGGAACGCGATGCGCAGCGGTGTGACCACGAAGGCGTTGACGAGGCGGGCGCGTGGGCGTGACGGCGCGATGTCGCCGTAGCCGGTCGTGCTCAGCGTCACGGTCGTGTAGTAGATCGCATCGACGAGGCCGACCTGCGTCCGTCGGGTCGCCGTTGTCGATGTAGCCGTCGCGGTCGAAGTAGACCAGCGGCCACCGTGAAGCCGAGGATCGCGAACGCCAGGATCAGCCGGCGGGTCAGCTCCCAGAACGGGGAACGGACGATCGGCCGGAAGCCGGACCCGGCCGCGGGTCTCCTCGTTCGGCTCGTCGGGCACGGGGCGAATCTACGGCAACGGGTCGAGGCTCACCGCACGACGTCGCCGTAGATGATCGCGCCGGGCGCGACCGTCGGGACCGGTCGCCCCGACCGCGCAGATCGACACGAAGCGGAACAGGTCGCCCTCCTCGGGTGCTCGCGCCGGCGCCGGGTACGGCGCCAGGTGCCGCACAGCAGCCGTCCTCGACCGTCCCCTCCTGGCTCCTCGACGCCGTCGCCCTGCAGGCACAGCTGTCCGCTCGACGAGTCGTAGCTGGCCACCGTCGGCGGTCGTGCGGCGGCGGTGTCGGGGCCCGCGACCGCACCGAGCAGGTAACCGCCGAGCAGGCAGATGGCGCCGCCGGCCAGGGCCACCGGGGTGGGCAGGTTGACGTTTCCCATAGCGCCGCCAAACTACGGGTGCGCGGGTCAGCTCTCGGGCGCAGGCCCACGCAGTCGTGGCGCCAGAACACGTCGGGGTAGACCAGCGCCCCGCGAATCCTCGGTCGTGTCGTAGCCGGGCAGCGTCGCGACCTGGAAGGCCGGCGCCGGGATCCGCACCGACGGCGCGGTGAAGCCCCAGCTCGGTCGCCGGCGGCGAAGCCGAGGCGGGAGTAGTAGCCCGGGACGCCCTCCAGGAACACCAGCGGCTCGTCGCGGTCCGCGCAGCGACGGTCAGGCTCTCGCGGACCAGCGCCGAGCCGAGGCCCGGCGCGCTGCCGGTCGGGGCGCACGGCGAGCGGGGACTGAGCACGAGCACGTCGACGCAGCCTCGGTCGGGCGCGTCGACCCAGGCGCGGGTGTAGCAGACGTGGGCCGACGACCTCGCCGTCATCCCCGCCGCTTCCGCCTCGAGCGACGAAGGACAGGTCGAGCCAGGCCGACCGACGCGCGCAGCCCGTCGAGCAGGCCCGGCACCTGCTCGCCGCCGAAGGCGGCGCCGGCGACCGACCCAGCGGACCGTGTCGACGTCCTCGGGCGTCTCCTCGGGACGACGACCGTGCTGCTCACGGCGCTCCCCCTCCGGCGTTGCGGCGTGCGTGCGCCGCTCCTCCGGGCGCCGGTCGGCCGCGCAGCCGGGCGGCCGTCGCGCGAGGCGGTCCACCGCAGCTCGCGCTGCAGGCGCTGCCAGCTCTCGAAGCGGCGCAGCGGCAGCGAGCCGTCGGCGAGGGCGGCCGCGACCGCGCAGCCCGGCTCGCTCGGTGGGCGCAGTCGTCGAAGCGGCATGCGGCGGCGAGCGCCCTCGACGTCGGCGAAGGTCGCGCGCCAGGCCGGCCTCGGCGTCGATCAGGCCGAAGCCGCGCAGGCCCGGGGTGTCGATCACGGCGCCGCCGCCGGGCAGCGGCACCAGCTCGCGACGCACCGAGGTGTGCCGGCCGCGACCGTCGTCGCGGATCGCGCGGGTGCCGAGCACCTCGGCGCCGACGAGGGCGTTGGTCAGCGAGGACTTCCCGTGGCCCGACGATGCCGACGCAGGGCGAGCGGTGAGCCGGCCCGTCGAGCCGCTCCCGCAGGCGCGTCGACGCCCTCGCCGGTCGCCGCGCTGACGATCACGACGTCGACGCCGGGCGCGGCGTCGGCGCACGTCCTCGGCGACCTCGTCGGCGTCGGGGACCAGGTCGGCCTTGGTCAGCACGCACCAGCGGTCGCGCGCCGCTCTCCCAGGCCAGCGCGACCAGCCGCTCGATCCGGGCCAGCACCGGCAGCGGGTGCAGCGCGACGACGACGCCGCGAGGTCGACGTTGGCGCAGAGCACCTGGCCGTGGCTCTGCTCCCCCGCGGTCGCGCGCACCACGGCCGTGCGCCGCGGCAGCACGCGCTCGATGGTGACCCGGTGGTCGGGCCACTCGCGCAGCACGCACCAGTCGCCGGCGCAGGGCCCCTCGGTCGGGGTCCTGCGGCCATCCGGCCGAGCAGCCCGCCGCCGACGCTGGCGCGCATGCGGACCGGCCTCGGTCAGCACCGACGCCAGCCCCCGGTCGACGCGCACGACGCGGCCCAGCGTCGCGTCGGCGCTGCCGCCCAGCCGGCCATGTCGGGGTCGTAGCCGATCGTCTCCAGCACACCGGGAATGTACGGCGCGCCGCGACGCCCGCACGCCGATTTCACGCGCTGGCCCGCGCGGGTCGCGGACCTGTTCCGCCGGCGTCCCGGCTCTCGACGTAGCTCGTCGACGGCACCCCTCGTCGACTGCTGGAGGACCATCGCCTCCTCGGCCTCGCGCCCGTGTCGGGGAACTGCTCCTGCTCCTCGTCGTCGCGCGCAGCCGGGGCAGCATCGCCGTCAGCCGCAGCCGGCGGACCACCTCCATGCCGCGCCCGCGCGGTCTCGTTCTCGGGCCAGATCCGGTCGAAGGCGGCGTTGAGGGCGGCCCCGATCAGCACCGCGATCGAGAGCAGGTAGAGCCACAGCATGACCACGATCGGCGCCGCCAGCGGGCCGTAGATCGAGGTCGAGTCCTTCGCGGTCGCTGGTGAGCACCCAGCGCAGCAGGTAGGAGCCGAAGATCCAGATCGCCATCGTCAGCGCGGCGCCCGGGAGGTTGTAGCGCCACGACGTCCGCACCGGCACCGACACGTGGTAGAGCGTGGCCAGGAAGCAGATGCAGAGCACCAGGACGATCGGCCAGTAGAGCTCGTTGAGCGAAGTCGAGCCGGTCCGGGCACCAGCCGGCGCACGAGCCGCGGGCCGGCCACCACCAGCGGGATCGTGACGACGCCGGTGAGCAGGCCCATGACGTAGAGCGAGAACGACAGCACCCGCGTCTTGACGATGCCGCGGTGCCCGCCGAGGCCGTACATGATCGTGATGGTGTCGACGAAGACGTTCAGCGCCCGCGACCCCGACCACAGCGCGAGGATGAAGCCGACCGAGATGACGTCGAAGCGGCCGCCCTTGAAGACGTCGTTGAGGGTCGGCCGGACGATCGCGTCGACGGTCTGCGGCGTCAGGGCGCGCGAGGCAGATCTCGAGGATCGAGCGGCGGACCTGCTCGACCTGGTC
This sequence comes from uncultured Actinomycetota bacterium, assembly GCA_963781745.1. GTDB lineage: Bacteria > Actinomycetota > Actinomycetes > Propionibacteriales > Nocardioidaceae > Nocardioides_B. Next base: position 132,405 of record CAWAHH010000019.1, read on the forward strand.
GGCGCCGATGCTGTCGAAGACGTAGCCGATCGAGCCGGCCAGCCCGAACAGCAGCGGCGGCAGCGACAGCAGCGCGAAGAACGCCGCCTCGGCCGCGAGCCCGGTGACCCGGTTGCGGAAGCAGGTGCCGACGGTCGAGACGACGAGCCGCCAGAGCGTGTCGCGGACCGCCGATCCCGCGCGCGCCAGGGCGCGGCGCCGGGGCTCGACCCCGTCTTCGCGGACATGTGTCTACGGTAACGACATGCCCGCCGACATCCGGGTAGCCACGAACCAGGCGCCACCGCTCGTCGGCCACAACACCGTGACCTCCGACACCGCGCTCGTCGAGGCGGTCACCCGGCACGCGTCGGCCGCGGTGGTCGACGGACCTCGTCCCGCTCGGCGCGCTGGCCGGCAGCGCCGAGGCCCGCGAGCACGGCCTGCTCGCCAACCGGCACGAGCCCGAGCTGGTCGCCGTACGACCGCTACGGCCACCGCGTCGACGAGGTGCGCTTCCACCCGTCGTGGCACTGGCTGATGGAGCGCGGGGTCGGGTTCGGTCTGCAGGCGGCCCCCTGGGCCGGCGACGACCCGCACGCCCACGTCCGCCGCGCCGCCGGGTTCCTCGCCTGGTCCCAGACCGAGCCGGGCCACGGCTGCCCGCTGTCCATGACGTACGCCGCCGTGCCGGCGCTGCGGGTCGACGACGCGCTCGCGAAGGAGTGGACGCCGCGGCTGGCCTCGACGACGTACGAGCCGGGACTGGGGGTGCCCGCCGACGAAGGCCGGCGCCCTGGCCGGGATGGGGATGACCGAGAAGCAGGGCGGCTCGGACGTGCGGGCCAACGTGACGGCGGCGACGCCGACTGCGGTGGACGGGGAGTACACCCTCGACGGGCACAAGTGGTTCACGTCCGCGCCGATGAACGACGTCTTCCTGGTGCTGGCGCAGGCCCCCGGTGGGCTGACCTGCTTCGTGGTGCCGCGGGTCCTGGCCGACGGCAGCCGCAACCGGCTCGACGTCGTACGCCTCAAGGACAAGCTGGGCAACCGCTCCAACGCCTCCGCCGAGATCGAGCTGCGGGGCACCTGGGCGCAGCGGCTCGGCGACGAGGGCCGCGGGGTGCGCACGATCATCGAGATGGTCGCGGCGACGCGGCTGGACTGCGTGCTGGGGTCGGCGTCCCTGATGCGGCGCGCGCTGGCCGAGGCGTCGTGGCACGTCGCGCACCGCTCGGCCTTCGGCGGGCCGCTCGGCGACAAGCCGCTGATGCAGAACGTGGTCGCCGACCTGGCCGTCGAGTCGGAGGCGGCGACGGCGCTCGCGCTGCGGCTCGCGGCGGCCGTGGACCGCGCCGACGACCCCCACGAGGCGGCGCTGCGCAGGATCGCGCTGCCGCTGGCGAAGTTCTGGGTGTGCAAGCGCACGCCGACGATGGTGGCCGAGGCGCTGGAGTGTCTCGGCGGCAACGGCTACGTGGAGGAGAGCGGCCTGCCGCTGCTGTTCCGCGAGTCCCCGCTGAACTCCATCTGGGAGGGCTCGGGCAACGTCAACGCCCTCGACGTCCTGCGCGCGCTCGCCCGTGAGCCGGCAGCCCTGGACGCGTGGATCGTCGAGGTCCTCACGGTCCGCGGCGAGGACCCGCACCTGGACCGGGCGATCGACGAGGTGCTGCAGTCCCTGGGCGAGGCCGACCTCGAGGCGGGCGCCCGACGGCTGGCCGGCCGGATGGCCGCGTGCCTGCAGGGCGCGCTGCTCGTCCAGCACGCGCCGCCCGCCGTGGCGGACGCCTTCTGCGCGACGCGCCTCGGGACGTCGTACGGCGGCACGCTGGGGACGCTGCCCCGCGGCACCGACCTCGCCTCGATCGTGGCCCGCACCACCCCCGCCGTCTCGTAGACGGGCTGGCACAACCTGGCACGAGGACCCCCCTCGGGCCCGGCCGTCACGTTGTGCCCGTCGGTCTACGGCCTGTGGACGACGAGCGCGCCGCAGGTGAGGACGGGCCAGGCTGGGTGCGTGTCCGTCACCGTCGCGCTCTACCGACTCGGCGGCGTGTCCTCGCGGGCCCAGCTCCTCGACCCCGTGGGCCGGCGTGCCGTCGACGCCGCCCTCCGCTCGGGCGAGATCGTGCGCGACGCGCACGGGAGGTACGCCGTTCCGGTGGCCGACGCACGCAGGCGTCGCGCGAGTGCACTGAGCGGCGTGGGTTCGCACCGCTCGGCAGCGCTCTGGTGGGGGTGGGCACAGAAGCATCCGGACCACCCCGCCGAGGTCACGGTGCCCCGGCACCGCACGGTGGACCCGGAGCGCCGTCGGGACGTCGTCGTGCACTGGGCCGAACTCGAGCCGGGCGAGGTCGAGGACGGCTGGACCACCCCACGACGGACGCTCCAGGACTGCCTGAGGTCACTGCCGTTCGACGAGGCGCTGGCGATCGCCGACTCCGCGCCGCGCTCCGCGAACGCAGCATCGGGCACGACGGGCTGCTCCGTCTCGCGGGCGAGCTGACCGGCCCCGGGTCGGCACGGGCACGACGGGTGGCGGCCGCGGCCGACGGGCTGTCGGCCAACGCCTTCGAGTCGGTGCTGCGGGCGATCGGCACCGGCGTACCCGGACTCCGCCTCCGGCCGCAGGTCGTCGTCGCCGTCGACCCCGTCCTGCGCCCGGACCTGGTCGACACGGCCCAGCGGCTGGTGGTCGAGGCCGACTCGTTCACCTGGCACGGCGGTCGACAGGCGCTGGTCGCCGACTGCCGTCGCTACAACCGCCTCGTCCTGGCGGGCTACCGGGTGCTGCGGTTCACGTGGGAGGACGTCATGCTCCGTCCGGACCTGGTCGGCTCCGAGCTCGCGGCCGCCGTAGCTCCGCTGGCACAACGCACGTCACGACGCCGACGTACGGCGTGAGAGCCCGATGTGCCAGTCGGTCTACGTGAGCTCGAGGCCGGGGTAGAGCGGGTGCTTGTCCAGCATCTCGGCGGAGGCGGCCTTGGTGCGCTCGACCACGCCGTCGGCCAGGGCGTACGTCGCCTTGGAGGGCGCCCCTGCCTTGTTGGTGCCCTGCGAGGTCTGGGAGAGCACGTCGACCACGAGCGCGGCGACGTTGTCGAACTCGTCGTGGCCGAAGCCGCGGGTGGTCAGGGCGGGCGTGCCGAAGCGGATGCCGGAGGTGTACCACGCGCCGTTGGGGTCGGACGGGACCGAGTTGCGGTTGGTGACCACGCCGGCGTCGAGCAGGGCCGACTCGGCCTGGCGGCCGGTGAGCCCGAACGACGTCACGTCGAGCAGCACGATGTGGTTGTCGGTGCCGCCGGTGACCAGCTTCGCGCCACGGGACAGGAAGCCGTCGGCCAGGGACTTCGCGTTGTCGGCGATCTTCTGGGCGTAGGCCTGGAACGCGGGCTGGCGGGCCTCGGCGAGGGCGACCGCCTTGGCGGCCATGACGTGCGAGAGCGGGCCGCCCAGCACCATCGGGCAGCCGCGGTCGACCGAGGGGGCGTACTCCTCCGTCGCGAGCACGAGGCCACCGCGCGGGCCGCGCAGGGACTTGTGGGTCGTGGTGGTGGTGACGTGGGCGTGCGGGACCGGGTCCTCGTCGCCGGTGAACACCTTGCCGGCCACCAGCCCCGCGAAGTGCGCCATGTCGACCATCAGGGTGGCACCGACCTCGTCGGCGATCTCGCGCATCTTCGCGAAGTCGACCCGGCGGGGGTACGCCGAGTAGCCGGCGATCAGCACCAGCGGCTTGAACTCGCGGGCGGCCGCCGCGACGCGGTCGTAGTCGAGCAGCCCGGTCTCCGGGTCGGTGCCGTAGGAGCGCTGGTGGAACATCTTGCCGCTGATGTTGGGGCGGAAGCCGTGCGTGAGGTGGCCGCCGGCGTCGAGCGACATGCCGAGCATCCGCTGGTTGCCGAGCTCCTTGCGCAGCGACTCCCAGTCCTCCTCGGTGAGCTCGCTGACGTTCTTGGCGGCGTGCCGCTCCAGCGCCGGCGACTCCACGCGGTGGGCCAGGATCGACCAGAACGCGACCAGGTTGGCGTCGATGCCCGAGTGCGGCTGGGCATAGGCGTACGGCGCGCCGAAGAGCTCGCGCGCGTGCTCGGCGGCGAGCGCCTCGACCGTGTCGACGTTCTGGCAGCCGGCGTAGAACCGGTGCCCGACCGTGCCCTCGGCGTACTTGTCGCTGAACCACGTGCCCATCGTCAGCAGCACCGCCGGCGAGGCGTAGTTCTCGCTCGCGATCAGCTTCAGGGAGGCGCGCTGGTCGCGCAGCTCGGCGCGGGTGGCCTCGGCGATCCGGGGCTCCACGGAGGCGATCACCTCGAGCGCCGCGTCGTAGGCCGCACTGGTGGTCTTGGCGAGGCTCTCGGCGTCCGGGACGGCGCTGGAGGAGGTCGGGTCACTCATGGCGGTCAGCCTAGGACGTGCGCCGCTCGGGACGACAGGGGTGGCCGCCGGGCAGGCCTCCGTCGGTCGCTGCCGTCTCACAAGATGGACAGTCGTCTCACATCATAAGATCGGGGTTTGTGGGAGGGGTGTCCGAGCCGTGAGACTGTCTCCATGATCTCCGCAGCGACGTCGATGCACCTCGTGGTTCGCCGCCACGTGGACCTCGGTCGCACGCGCTCCATGATCTGTCTGCCTCGGCCCACCGCCTAGCCCGACCCGTCGAGGTCGGTGCCGCCCGCTGACCACCAGCCGGGCGCGCGGTCGCCGGCACGCCTCCCGACACCGTCGTCGGGACCTGCGCAGCGCATCGTGCGTCTCTCGTCCCCAGGAGCGCATCTCCGTGACACCCCCCAGCAGCAGCCCGACCGCCACCGGTCCCGGCCGCTCGGGCCGCACCCGGCCCCAGCGCGGCGAGGGCCAGTGGGCGCTCGGCTACCGCGAGCCGCTGAACGCCAACGAGCAGTCCAAGAAGGACGACAACCCGCTCAACGTCCGGGCCCGCATCGAGAACATCTACTCCCGGCGCGGCTTCGCCTCGATCGACGGCGGCGACCTGCGCGGCCGCTTCCGCTGGATGGGGCTCTACACCCAGCGCAAGCCCGGCCTCGACGGCGGCAAGACCGGCGCCCTCGAGCCCGAGGAGCTCGACGCCGAGTTCTTCATGATGCGGGTCCGCATCGACGGCGGCCAGCTCACCACCGAGCAGCTCCGCACGATCGGCGAGATCAGCACGACGTACGCCCGCGACACCGCCGACGTCACCGACCGGCAGAACGTGCAGCTGCACTGGATCCGCATCGAGGACGTGCCCGCCATCTGGGAGCGGCTCGACGCGGTCGGCCTCGACACGCTCGAGGCCTGCGGCGACTCCCCGCGCGTGGTGCTCGGCTCCCCCGTCGCCGGCGTCGCGGCCGACGAGATCATCGACGGCACGCCCGCGATCGAGGAGATCACCCGCCGCTACCTCGGCGACCCGGAGTACTCCAACCTGCCCCGCAAGTTCAAGACCTCGATCAGCGGCCACCCGAGCCAGGACGTCGCCCCCGAGGTCAACGACGTCTCCTTCGTGGGTACGACGCACCCGGTGCACGGGCCCGGCTTCGACCTCTGGGTCGGGGGCGGCCTGTCCACCAACCCGATGCTCGCGAAGAAGCTCGGCGTGTGGATCCCGCTCGACGAGGTGGCCGACGTGTGGGAGGGCGTGATCTCGGTGTTCCGGGACTACGGCTACCGCCGGCTGCGCTCGCGAGCGCGCCTGAAGTTCCTGCTCCAGGACTGGGGCGTGGAGCGGTTCCGCGAGGTGCTCGAGGGCGAGTACCTCCACCGCACCCTCGTCGACTGCGACTCCCCCGACCCCGCCGGAGCGCACCGGCGACCACATCGGCGTGCACGAGCAGAAGGACGGCCGCTTCTTCGTCGGCGCCGCCCCCACCGTGGGCCGCGTCGACGGCACCACGCTGGTCCGGCTGGCCGAGATCGCCGAGGCGCACGGCTCGCACCGGGTCCGCACCACGCCGTACCAGAAGCTGCTGGTGCTCGACGTCGCCGCCGACGAGGTCGAGGGCCTGGTCGCCGACCTCGACGGGATCGGGCTGTCGGCCCGCCCGTCGAGCTGGCGGCGCGCCACGATGGCCTGCACCGGCATCGAGTTCTGCAAGCTCGCGATCGTCGAGACCAAGCAGCGCGCGGCCGACCTGATCGCCGAGCTCGAGACCCGCTTCCCCGACCTCGACACCCCCATCTCGGTCAACGTCAACGGCTGCCCCAACGCCTGCGCCCGCACGCAGGTCGCCGACATCGGCCTCAAGGGGATGCTGGTGATGGACGCCGACGGCCGGCAGGTCGAGGGCTTCCAGGTGCACCTCGGCGGCGCGCTCGGCCTCGAGCCGACCTTCGGCCGCAAGCTGCGCGCCCACAAGGTGACCAGCACCGGCCTCGACGACTACGTCACCAACGTCGTGAGCGCCTTCCTCGAGCAGCGCACCGAGGACGAGTCCTTCGCCCGCTGGGTGGCGCGCGCCGAGGACGACGCGCTGCGCGGCGAGGTCGGCAACCGCGAGCTGGAGGTCGTCAGATGAGAACACCCCACGAGACCGCTCGCTGCGCTCACGCTCCCGCGGGGACCCCGACATGACCAGCCGCGGCATCCCGTTCCACTGCCCCTACTGCGGCGACGAGAACCTCCGGCCCAGCGAGGAGGGGCACGGTGCGTGGGAGTGCCACGCGTGCCTGCGCGCCTTCTCGCTGAAGATGCTCGGCCTCATCGCCCGTCCCGGCTCCGTCGCGGAGCCCGCCAGCGCCCCATCCGCCCCGCCCATCCGATCGGAGGTGTCCCGATGACCACAGCGACGACCGCTGCCGCCCGGGACTTCAAGGGCACCACCACGCACGGCAGGTCCGAGGCCGAGCTCGAGGAGCTCGTCCGGCACGCCGGCGCCGAGCTCGAGCTCGCGCCCGCGGAGGTCATCATCGAGTGGGCCGTCGCCACCTTCGGCGAGCGCTTCGCGATCACGTCCTCCATGGGCGACTCCGTGCTCGCGCACGTCGCGTCGCGGGTCGCGCCCGGGATCGACGTGGTGTTCCTCGACACCGGCTACCACTTCGTCGAGACGATCGGCACCCGCGACGCCGTGGCGGCGACGCTGCCGGTCAACCTCGTCAACGTGACGGCACCCCAGACCGTGGCCGAGCAGGATGCGACGTACGGCAAGGACCTCTTCGCCCGCGACCCCGACCTCTGCTGCGCACTGCGCAAGGTCAAGCCGCTCGAGGAGGCGCTGCGCGGGTACGACGCGTGGGCGACCGGCCTGCGCCGCGACGAGACCCACAACCGGGTGATCGCGCCCGTCATCGGCTGGGACGAGAAGAAGCGCAAGGTGAAGGTCTCGCCGCTGGCCCGCTGGACCGCCGACGACGTGGACCGCTACATCGCCGAGAACGGCGTCCTGGTCAACCCGCTGCAGTACGACGGCTACCCGTCCATCGGCTGCTGGCCGTGCACGCGCCGCGTCGCGCCCGGCGAGGACCCGCGCAGCGGGCGCTGGGCCGGCACCGGCAAGACGGAGTGCGGCATCCACCAGTGACCCGCTCGCACCGCTCCCCTGCTCCCCCGCCCCGTTCCCTCTCGACAGCGCCGTCGGACCGCACCGCCCCCGAAAGGAGGCCGCTGACATGACCGCTCCCGCCCTGGTGGCCCTCGCCCACGGCAGCCGCGACCCGCGCTCTGCCCAGACGATCAAGGCGCTCGTCGACGAGGTCCGCGCCATCCGGCCCGACCTCCGCATCGAGCCCGCCTTCCTCGAGCTCTCCCGGCCGTCGTTCGCGACGGTCGTGGACCGCCTCGTCCGCGCCGGGTACGACGAGATCGTGGTCGTCCCGCTGCTGCTGACCGAGGCGTACCACGCCAAGGTGGACGTGCCCCGGGCCGTCGCCGAGGCGACCGCGCGCCACGAGAACCTCCGGATCCGGGCGACAAAGGTGCTCGGCCTCGAGTCGGTGTTCCTCGAGGTGCTCGACCGGCGGCTCCGCACCGCCCTCAAGGACGCCCGGGTGCGCGAGCTCGACGCGCTCGTCCTGGCGGCGGCCGGCTCGTCGGACCAGCTCGCCAACCAGGCCGTCGCCCGGCTGGCGCGGCTGTGGGGCTCCACCCACCGGCTGCCGACCGTGGCCGCCTACGCCTCGGCCGCACCGCCGGCCACCGGCGAGGCCGTCCGGCAGTTCCGCGCGGAGGGCCGTCGCAACATCGCCGTCGGCTCGCTGTTCCTGGCCCCCGGGACGCTGCCCGACCGGGCCGGAGAGCTCGCGCTCGAGGCCGGCGCCGTGGCGGTCTCCGCGCCGCTGGGTGCGGACCCGGAGGTGGCCCGCACGATTCTGGCTCGCTACGCCGTCGGCGCGGTCGAGCTCGTCCCGGTCTGATCCGGCACGGCGACGCGGGGCCCGGTTGGTGGACCGGGCCCCGCGTCGTACCCCCGTGGCTCAGTGGACCGGCCGGAAGTTCCTGGCCATCCCGTAGCGGGCGACAGCAAGACCCATCCGGTCGGCCGCCTCGTCCGCGAAGCGGAAGTGCAGCCCCAGCCAGACCCGGGCGTTCACCACGTCGGTGCGCGCCTGCGGCCCGGTCTCGTAGAAGCGGGTCACGCCCGGGAGCGCGGTCGAGGTGAGCGTGAGGTGCAGGTGCCGCGTCCCGAGCACCACCTGCAGCGACTGGACGTAGGCCGCGAGCACACCGCAGTAGCCACTGACCCAGTCCGGGTACGGCGGCGTGGCGATGACCGAGGTCCAGGAAGGGTCGGGCGTGGTGGCCGGGTTGCCGTCGGTGTCGGCGAGCGCGATCGCGGTGATCGGACGCCAGCCGCCGTAGAGGTGCTTGGCGTGCCAGATCGAGATCGTCGCGTCGGCCATCGACGCGAAGACGGCGGCGAACATCCGCGCGGAGTCCACGAGGTCGAGTCCGCGGGTCTGGGCCTGGTCCACCAGCCCGGAGGCGTACTGCGCGATCGGGTTGCCGCCGAACAGCAGCGCCGTCTCGGTCTGCGCGGCGGTCCGCTCGGTCGACGTCGCCGACCCGAGCGCCTTCACCTCGAGGAAGTCGCGGGTGTAGCGCCGCGAGGTCAGCGACGGCGGCGGGCCGGGCTCGCCGAACTGCGCGCCGCTGCGGACGGTCAGCGGGTCGACGTACCCCAGCCACGGGGCGCTGAACGGCACCAGGCCGGGCGGGGTGGGTCGCCAGATCCCGGGTGCCGGGGCCTGGTCGAAGGTGATCGGCGCGTTGCGACCGTCGTCGGCGCGCTGCCGGACGAGCGCGGCGGCCGCCCGCTCGCCGTACGCCACGCCGCGGTCCTCGGCGCGCCCGTCGGGTACGTCGGCGAGCGAGGCCGCGTAGGCCGCGTCCAGGGTGGCCGCCTGCTCCGGGGAGTAGGTGACCAGGACCCGGTGGGCGGCGGCCACCGCGGCGGCCTCGGCCGAGGCACCGGGAGCCGGGCGGGCGTGGAAGCGGTAGGGCCGGTAGCGGCCCTCGATGCCGACCACGGCGTTGTACATCGCGGTGTGCATGAAGGCGAGGTAGAGGTACACCTCGATCCCCTGCTTGCGGGCCGGGACCGCGGCGTTGTCGGCGGCGATCGTCGCGACGCCGATCTGGTCCCACTCGGTGACCACGTCGGGGTCGCCTGCAGGCGCGCGGTGCGCGTGACGGGGGTGTGCCTGCGCGGCAGGCAGCGAGACGAGACCGGCGCAGACGGCGCCGGCGAGGGTGGCGGCCAGCGCCGCGGAGGTTGGCTTGTGCATGGGTTCCCCTTCTGTCCGGAGTCCGTCCACCCTCGCGGGCGTCGGCGGACCGGGCATCAGCGGATCCGCGTATTCAGGTCGTCCGTCCGGCGAGCACCAGCGCCGAGGCCGCGGTGCGGTTGGCGACCCCGAGCTTGCGGTAGGCGTGCTCGAGGTGCTTGCGGACCGTCGCCTCGCTCAGGCAGAGGACGTCGGCGACGTCCTGGTTCGAGGCGCCGCGAGCGACCAGGTCGAGCACCCGGCGCTCGGCCGCGGTCAGGAGGTCGAGCCGCTCGGCCCGCCCGGTCGGCACCATCAGCCGGGTCAGGGCCGGCTCGAGGGCCCGCAGCAGGGCGACGTCGCGGTCGTCGAACAGGCGGGTCGAGCGGTCCAGCCAGAGCTGCACGACCCGGCCGCCGCCGAGGTGCACCCCGAGGCGCACGCAGTCCTGGAACCCGAAGGCGCGCACCCACTCGAAGTCCTCGTCGTCGTGGCGCCGCGAGAGGTGGTGGATGCCGACGTCGAGCGGCCCGTCGCACACCTGCGGGTCGGTCGGGTCGAGCCAGGGCAGGGTCACCTCGTACTCCACGCAGCCGGTGCCGTCGGCCACCCGATGCCGATCAGGTCGCACGGCACCAGCCGCGCGACGGACTCGCACACGCGGGTCCAGCGCCCCTCGTCGGGGCCGCCCGGCTCGACCAGCAGCAGGTCGCGGACATGCGTGACGTCGGACTCGGTCATGCGGAGCTCCACGGGACACCACCCCCTCGCCGACCGTACTCCCGCCCGTCGCCGCCGGGCATGGCCCGATCGGGGGGCGTTCGCGCAGCGGGCCGGAGTCGGACCGGCTTCGCCGTCCGGGCGCGCGCCGATAGGCTCTGGCCATGAGCCAACACTTCGACGTCGTCGTCCTCGGTGCCGGCCCCGGTGGGTACGTCGCCGCGATCCGCGCCTCCCAGCTCGGCAAGAGCGTGGCGGTCGTGGAGGACAAGTACTGGGGCGGGGTGTGCCTCAACGTGGGCTGCATCCCGTCGAAGGCGCTGCTGCGCAACGCCGAGCTGTCCCACATCCTGCAGCACGAGAAGGACAAGTTCGGCATCACCGGTGACGCGTCGATGGACTTCAAGCCGACGCACGAGCGCAGCCGCAAGGTGTCCGAGGGCATCGTCAAGGGCGTGCACTATTTGATGAAGAAGAACAGGATCACCGAGGTCGACGGCTGGGGCACGCTGACCGGACCGACCTCGATGGACGTCAAGAAGTCCGACGGCAGCACCGAGCAGCTCACCTGCACCGATCTGATCATCGCCACCGGCGCGACCACCCGGCTGATCCCCGGCACGTCGCTGTCCGAGCGCGTGGTCACCTACGAGGAGCAGATCCTCGACGCCGAGCTGCCCGCCTCGATCGTGATCGCCGGCTCGGGCGCGATCGGCGTCGAGTTCGCCTACGTGATGAAGAACTTCGGCGTGGACGTCACGATCGTGGAGTTCCTCGACCGGATGGTGCCGACCGAGGACGTCGAGATCTCCAAGGAGCTCCTCAAGCACTACAAGAAGCTCGGCGTGAACGTCATGCTCTCGACCAAGGTCGAGTCCATCGACGACTCCGGCGAGAAGGTGAAGGTGACCGTGTCCCCCGCGTCCGGCGGCGACTCGAAGGTCATCGAGACCGACAAGGTCCTCCAGGCGATCGGGTTCGCCCCGCGGGTCGAGGGCTTCGGCATCGAGGCGGCCGGCGTACAGCTGACCGAGCGGGGTGCGGTGGCCATCGACGACTACGGCCGCACCAACGTCGAGCACGTCTACGCGATCGGCGACTGCACCGGCAAGCTCATGCTCGCGCACACCGCCGAGGCGATGGGCGTGGTCGCCGCCGAGGTGATCGCCGGCGCCGAGACGATGCCGGTCGCCTACGACTTCATCCCGCGGGCGACGTACTGCCAGCCGCAGGTGGCGTCCTTCGGCTACTCCGAGGAGCAGGCCAAGGAGAAGGGGTACGACGTCAAGGTCGCGAAGTTCCCGTTCTCGGCCAACGGCAAGGCCCAGGGCCTCGGCGACGCGGTCGGCTTCGTGAAGATCGTCGCCGACTCGAAGTACAACGAGATCCTCGGCGCGCACCTGATCGGCCCCGACGTGACCGAGCTGCTGCCCGCCCTGACGCTGGCCCAGCGCTGGGACCTGACCGCCGACGAGGTGGCCCGCAACGTCTTCGCGCACCCCACCCTGTCCGAGGCCGTCAAGGAGGCCGTCGAGGGCATCGCCGGCCACATGATCAACCTGTGACGGTTCGGCCGTTTACCAGGTGATGCAGGAAAACGGCCGCTCCCCATGGTGAACAGTCCATGGGGAGGGGCAGTTTCCCAGGTGATGCAGGAAAACGGACCGGGCCGCCGCGGCGTCAGGTACGACGGGCGGCGATCAGGTCGCGGTACCACCCGAAGCTCGCCTTGGGGAGCCGCTCCTGGGTCTCGAAGTCGACGTGCACCAGGCCGAAGCGCCTCGCGTAGCCCTCGGCCCACTCGAAGTTGTCGAGCGAGCGACCACAGGAAGTAGCCGCGCACGTCGACGCCCTCCTCGACCGCGCGCGCCACGGCGGCCAGGTGGTCGCCGACGTAGCGGATCCGCTCCTGGTCGTCGACGGTCCCGCTCTCGACGCTGACGTCGTCGGCGCACGCGCGGCCGTTCTCGGTGATCCAGACCGGCGGCAGGCCGGGGTAGGTCTCCTTCAGCCACAGCATCAGCCGACGGATGCCGTCGGCGTCGACCGGCCAGCCCATCTCGGTGACCTCGTCGTCGGCCAGCACCAGCGACGTCGTCCCGAGGTCGTCGACGCGCCGCAGGGCGGGCGTCGGCTCGTCGTGCGGCACCGCCTTGACCCGCGCGGGGAAGTAGTAGTTGACGCCCAGGAAGTCCAGCGGCGCCGACGTCACCGCCAGGTCGCCGTCGCGCAGGAACGAGAAGTCGCTGACGGCCGACCAGATCTCGCGGGCCTCCTCGGGGTAGGTGCCCGCCAGCACGGGGTCGGTGAACAGCCGGTTCGACAGCACCAGCGAGCGCTGCGCCGCCGCGCGGTCGGCCTCGGTGTCGCGGACCGGGGAGACCGGCTCGAGGTTGAGCGTGATGCCGTACGACGCGTCGGGGTCGCGCCTCGCGCAGGGCGCTCACGGCGAGGCCGTGGCCGAGCAGCAGGTGGTGCGCGGCGGCCAGCGAGCGGCCGGCGTCCTTGACCCCGGGGGCGTGCCGGCCGGTGCCGTAGCCGAGCACCGAGGAGCAGAACGGCTCGTTGAGGGTGATCCACCGGCGGACCCGGTCGCCGAGGTGCTCCGCGCAGCAGGACGGCGTACTCGGCGAAGCGGTGCGCGGTGTCGCGCTCGCGGCCAGCCGCCGGCGTCCTCGAGCGCCTGCGGGAGGTCCCAGTGGTACAGCGTCACGACCGGCGTGATGCCGGCCCCGAGGAGCTCGTCGACCAGCCGCGAGTAGAAGTCCAGGCCGGCGCTGGTTGGCCGGGCCGCGGCCGTCGGGCTGCACCCGCGGCCACGCCACCGAGAGCCGGTAGGCGTCGACGCCGAGGTCGGCCATCAGCGCGACGTCCTCGCGGTAGCGGTGGTAGTGGTCGCAGGCCACGTCCCCGGTCTCGCCGCGCGCGACCTTGCCGGGGGTGTGGCTGAAGGTGTCCCAGATCGACGGCGTCCGGCCGTCCTCGTGCGACCGCGCCCTCGATCTGGTACGACGCCATGGCGACGCCGAGCTCGAAGCCGGCGTGGCAGCAGCCGGGCGGTCGCCTCCGCGGACGGCGGTCGTCGGGCTGGTCAGGGGCTGGTCGATGCTCATCGGCGCCTCCGGGTTCGTCGGCGTCGTCGGGGTCGGGTCGATGACGTGTCGTGGGTCGCAGGGTCGGGGTCGTCGTCGGGGTGGCGGTCGGCTCGGGGGCCGGCAGGCGCAGCACCTCGGACGCCGTACGGCGGGACGGGTGACCGGACCGGCAGGGGCGTCGCCGTCGAGGCCGTCGCAGGCGCCCGCCGTCGCGCACGCGGCGGGGTCGCGACGACGTCGGCGTCGGACTCGCTGACCAGCCACACGAAGCCGCGTGCCGTCCTCGTGGACCAGGGCGTCGACGAGCACCCGCGGGTCGGGGACGGTGACGTCGGCGGCGGCGCCGGCCTCGTGCGCCAGCGCCCGGTAGAGCCGCCACGTCGCTTCGGGGTTGACCCGCGGCCGGGCAGCGGCGAGGTGCTCGAGCGGGTAGGTCGACAGCACCGCCTGGCCGGCGCCGTGCCGCTTGCGCACGATCGCGGGGCGGCCGTGCGCCGTCGACCGCGACCACCTCGGCGTCGAGCGACCTCGACCGGCAGGAACGCCCGCGAGTCTCGCCGTGCCGGCGGCGGGGAAGCGCAGCGCGTCCCCCGCCTCGAGGTCGCCGAGCGGGGCGACGAACGTCAGCTCCACCTCGTCGTCCTCGATCGGGTCGACCAGCGCCGTAGGCCAGCGCGTTGCGCACGCCGAACAGCCCTCGGTGTCGGACCCACCACGGTCCGCGCTGGTGCGGCGTTGTCGCCCGAGCGCAGTAGGACGCCCACACGGTGGCCCCGCCCTCGGCGAGCTCCGCAGCCGCCGCCACGTCGGGCGCGGTCAGCGCCTTGACCGACGGCACGAGGTAGAGGCCGTAGCCGTCGTCGAGCCCGTCGACGCTCGCGGACGAACGCCGGAGCCAGGTCGGCCTCGCGCGCGGCGACGTGGGCCTGCTCGAGCGCGTCGAGCACGAACGGGCCGTCCGCCTCGGGATCGGGATGGGGTGGCAGCCCTCGAGGTAGGAGGAGACCACCAGCGCCGTCCGCGTGGCGTGCGCGGGTGCAGGGCGCGAGGTCGACGGCGTCGAGCACCTGCCGCGAAGTCGGCGCAGCTCGCAGCAGCGGCGGCTTCGGGGCGCCGAGCCGGTCGGTGACGCCGAAGTGCATCTCGAACGGGTGGTGACGGTAGGGGTCCTGGTCGGCCAGGTCGTCGTAGTCGGTGTTGTTCCAGGCGATCCAGCCGGTCGCGCCGGCCAGCAGCGAGGTGTGCAGCACCTGGCGGTAGTAGTGGCCGGCGTTCGCCGGCGACACGAAGTCGCTGGAGAGCCCGAACTCCTCCAGCACCACCGGCCGGCCGGCGACCGCCGCGAGCTCGCACATCGAGCGCGGCGCGCAGGTGCTGGCGCACCACGTCGGTCGCCCATCGGGTAGACGTGCGGCCCGACGAAGTCGACCAGGTCGCGGGTGCGGCGCAGGGAGAAGCCGTTGTCGCGGCCGGTGACCTCGATGCCCCACGCCCCGTCGCCCAGCGAGACCGGCTGGGTGCCACCGCCGGCCCGCACCGCGGCCACGACGAGCTCGCGCCCACGAGGTCACGGTGTCCTCGTCGCGCGGGCGCCGCCGTAGATCGGCATCTCGTTGCTGACCAGCCAGCCGCTGACGGCCGGGTGCGCCGGCGAACCGCTCGGTCATCGTGCGCACGAACCACGCCTGCCGCGCGACCAGCCACACGTCGCCGTAGAGGTCGCGGCCCTCGCGCCAGGCGGGGTCCCAGTTCTCCCCCGACATGTGCCCGACGAGGTACGTCGGCACGCGTGGTCATGCCGAGCTCGTGGTGGGCGTCGAGGAAGTCCGCGGAAGTGCTCGACGAGGGTCTCGTCGACCCGGTCGGGGCTCGGCATGAAGTCGGGCCAGTAGAAGAACGACCGGGTCATCGTCAGGCCGTGCTCGTGCAGCACCCGGAGCTCCTCGCGCACCAGCGTCGCGTCGTAGGAGCGCCACATCAGCGGCCCGCCGGTGCGCGACCAGAAGTTCGCGCCCAGCCAGACCAGCGGCGACGCCGTCGTGGTGCAGCAGCGGGGACGGACGCGCGACCCGCGCGGCGAGTCGGACTCACTTGACCGCCCCGGAGGTCAGCCCGGCGACGAGGTAGCGCTGCAGCAGCAGGAAGCCGACCACGACCGGGACGCTGACCACCAGCGAGGCCGCCATCACCTGGTTCCAGTAGACGTTGATCTGCGTGGAGTAGTACTGCAGGCCGATCGAGAGCGTCTTGGTCGAGTCGTTGGTCATCACCGACGCGAACAGGATCTCGCCCCAGGCGGTCATGAACGCGTAGACCGCCACCGCGACACGCCGGGGCGGGCGGCCGGCAGCACGACCCGGAACAGCGCGCCGAGGTCGCCGGTGCCGTCGACCTTCGCCGCCTCGTCGAGCTCGCGCGGGATGCCGTCGAGGTAGCTGGCCAGCATCCAGATCGAGAACGGCAGCGTGAACGTCAGGTAGGTGATGATCAGGCCGAGCCGGGTCTGGTAGAGCGCGGTGAAACCCAGGACCGTTGTCGATGTTGACGAAGATCAGGAACAGCGGCAGCAGGAACAGGATGCCGGGGAACATCTGCGTCGACAGCACGGTGCCGGTGAACGAGGCTGCGGCCGCGGAAGCGGTAGCGGGAGACGGCGTACGCCGCGAAGATCGCGATGATCACGCTGAACACCGTCGAGAGCACGCACACGATCAGGCTGTTGGCGAAGTAGCGCGCCAGCGGCACCGTGCGACCAGATGTCCACGAACGGCCGGAGGGTCACGTGGGAGGGCCACCAGTGGAAGTCGCCCTGCACGTCCCCGAGCGGCTTCAGCGGCGCTGGTGACCATCACGTAGAACGGCACCAGCGTGAACACCGCCAGCACGGTGACCACCACCCACCGGAACACGCGGAACGAGAGTCGCCTCAGGCACACGGCGCGACCTCCGTCCGGTCGACCAGCAGCCACAGGCCGGTCACCACGAGGAGGAACAGCAGCAGCAGCACGGACATCGCCGAGCCGAGCCCGAAGTTCCAGTTGACGAACGAGTTCGAGTAGATGTGGATCGAGATGATGTCGGCCGACTTCGGGGCCGTCGGCCCGAACAGCACGAACGGCGTGTTGAAGTCGTTGAACGTCCAGAGGAACAGCATCAGCACGAGCACCACGTTGACCGGGCGCAGCATCGCCAGCGTGATGTAGCCGCGCCTGCCTCCACACCCCGGCGCCGTCGACCGCCGAGGCGTCGTAGAGGTCGGTGGGGATCGACTGCATGCCGGCGGTCAGCATCAGGAACGCGAACGGCCACGACCGCCAGATCGCGACCACCGCCATGGACAGCGAACGCCTTGTTGCCGATCAGCCAGAACGACGCGGGTCCGTCAGGATGCGAGGTCGTCGACGAGCACGTGGTTCAGCAGCCCGTTGTCGCGCTGGAGCATGAAGCTCCAGGTGATCACCCCGGCGTAGATCGGCAGGGAGTACGGGACCAGGAACATCGTGCGCAGCAGGCCGCGGCCGCGGAAGCTGCGCTGCAGCACCAGCGCCGCCGACATCCCGAGCGCCCACGCGAACCCGACCACGATCAGCGGTGTAGACGCACCGTGATCGTGAACGAGTGCAGCAGGTCCGGCCGATCGGGCTGCCCGACGTCGAGCGCGACCTGGTAGTTCCCCAGACCCGGCCCACGGCGCCGGCGTCCAGTTCGCGATGTAGAACTGGGTCAGCTACACGAAGCTCATCCAGATGCCGACCAGCATCGGCACGATGTGGATCAGCAGCTCGAGCAGGATCGCCGGCAGCACCATGAGGTACGGCACGGCCTGCGGCTGTCAGCCCACCCGCGGAGCCGACGCGCCGGTGGGGCGCGGTCCCGCGCGTGCGGACCCTGCGGCGCGTCGTGATCCGAGCGGCCGGCTCCTGGTGCTCGGTGCCGGTCGCCCGGCTCGCCTGGATCGTCATCGCTGCCGCTCAGCTGCCCGACGCGGCCATCTTGTCCTGCGCCTCCTGCAGGGCCGCCTTCACGTCGGCGTCGCTGACGGACTTGCCGGTCGCGGCCTGGGCGACCAGCGCGTTCACCGCGTTGCCGACGTTGGTCTCGTAGGACGCCTCGGCGGGCACCAGCGGCAGCGGCACCGGCCTTGGTGGCCAGGATCGTGCTTGAACGTCTTGGCCTCGTCCTGGTTGTCGGTGAAGTTCACGCGTGCCGCCCTTGACCACCGGCAGCGCCGTGAACGGCTTGTCGAGGGTCTTCTGGGTGCCCTGGCTGGTCATGAACTTCACGAACTTCAGCGCGCCGGCGGCGTTCTTGGTGTTCTTGAAGATCGACAGGTTGATGCCGGCCACGAAGCTGGCCACGTCCTGGCCGCCCTGCGGGTCGCGGGGATCGCCACGACGCCGTACTCGCTGGACTTCATGCCGTCGGCCTGCAGCGTGTTGTCGGCGTTGTTCTGGCTCATCAGCATCGCGGCCTTGCCCTTGGCGAAGTCACCGGGCGCCTCGGGGCCGTTCTTGTACTGCGCGGCTGCTGGGGTTGACCACCTTGTCCGCGCCCATCAGGTCGACGTACTGCTTCACGCCGGCGACCATGCCGTCGCTGGTGAAGTCGGCTTGCCGTCGGCGGTGAACGGGTCGGCGCCGTGCTGCTGGCCGAAGATGAACGCGAAGTGCACGCCCTCGGTGTAGCTGCCGCCCTCCATGGCCATCCCGTAGATGCCCTTGCTCGGGGTCGGTCAGCTTCTGCGCGTCGGAGACCAGCTCCTCCCAGGTCGTCGGCGGGCTGCAGGCCGGCGTCGGCGAACATCTTCTTGTTGTAGTAGAGGCCGTAGACCAGGCCGAGGTAGGGAACCGACGTCGGGTCCTTGCCCTCGGCGCCGCCGGTCTTGACCGCCGCCTCGACGAACTTGCTCCTTGCCGCCGATGGCGTTGAACTCCTTGTCGGACGAACGGCATGAACGCGCCGGTCGCCTGCAGCGAGGGCGCCCAGGTGTTGCCGATGTTGAGGACGTCGGGGCCCTGGCCGCTGGTGGTCGCGGCGAGGATCTTGCTGTAGAGGTCGGGCCAGCCGATCACCTGGAGGTTGACCTTGATCCCGGTCTGCTCCTCGAACTTCTTCAGCACCGGGGCCAGGTTGGTCTTGTCCTCGGCCAGCGAGGGCGACTGGTTGCTGGCCCAGTAGGTCAGCGTCTTGGCGTCGCCGGCGGACCCCGAGCCGCCGCTCCCCCGCACGCGGCGGTCGTCCCGGCCAGGGCGAGCGACGGTCATCGCGGTGGCAGCCAGTCGCAGTCTCACAGCGCCTCATCTCTCGGCTCCGGTCGGACCGCGGGAGCCCGCCGGGCGCGGCCATCGAAGCACTTACCCGGTTAAGTTCGAAGCGCCGACAAACGTGCCGTTACCGAATCGTGACCTGCGACGTCGAGGCCACGACGGGCCGCGGTGCGCGGTCCGCGCGACCACCAGCTCGGGAGGCCGAGCAGCTGCACGAGCCCCGGTTGCGGCCCTCCACGAGGTCGAGCAGGGTGGTCGCGGCCAGCGCGCCGTAGGCGATGTTGTCGCGCCGCAGCGCGGTGATCGAGGGGCGCATGAGGGTGGCCAGCTGCGAGTCGTCCCAGCTGGTCACCGAGAGGTCGCCCGGCACGATCGACGCCGCGCTCGAGGGCCGCGGTCAGGCCGGACGCGGCCATCACGTCGCTGCCGTAGACGATCGCGGTCGGCCGCTCGGCGACCGGGCGGCGCAGCAGCCGGCGGTGTGCTCGCGCGGCCGACGGCCCGGTGTAGGCGCCCTCGACGGTCTCGACGGCCATGCCCGCGCCGGGCGGCGGCCCGGCGCACCCCGCGCCGGCGGGCCCGCTCGTGCACGAAGTCGATCGGCCCGCTGACGTGCGCGATCGCGCCGGTGCCCGAGCTCGTGCAGGTGGTCGACCGCCAGCGTCCGCGTCGGCCGCGTGGTCGGTCCACAGCGCCGGCATCGTCCAGCCCCGCAGCGGACCGCCGCACAGCACGGCGGGCACGTCGCAGCTCGCTGGACCTGGCCCCACCCGCGGGTCGCGGAACCGCTCGTCGAGCAGGATCACCCCGTCGATGCGGCGCTCCCCCCACCAGCGCCGGTAGGTGCGGATCTCCTCCTCCGGGTGGTCGCCGATCACCCGCAGCAGCAGGCTCGAGCCCCGCTCGGCCAGCACCGTCTCCAGCCCGGCCAGCAGGTGCACGAAGAAGGTCTCGAAGGTGAGCAGCTCCGGCGGCCGGGACAGCACCAGGCCCACGACGCCGGCGTCGGGCGCCGCTCAGCGCGCGGGCGCTGCTGCTGGGGTACCAGCCCAGCTCCTCGGCCGCCGCGAGCACCCGCTGGCGGGTCTCCGCGCCGACCCCGGGCCGGCCGGTGAGCGCGTAGGACACGGCCGCCTTGGAGATGCCCAGCTCGCCGGGCGATGTCGGCGATGGTGACGCGGCTCCGGCGGCCGCCGGGCCGCGGTCGGGGGTACGGTGACACGGACGGGAGTCTACTGATCCGATTAAGCCGGGGTGTGGGACGCCGCCTGGTGGGGTTCGGTCGTCCCACGATTACCAGGGTCCCCTGGTAATCGAGCACCTCCCCAGGTGTGCAAGCCAGGGGAAGCGCCAGAACACCAGGGGACCCTGGTAATCGTGGGACGGGTGGGGTCAGCGGACGAGGCGGTCGACCAGGTGGTCGAGCTCGCGGGCCGGGTCGGCGGTGGTGCCGCCGTGCACGGGGCCGGGCTGTACGACGGTGCTGCGCGGCGCCTTCACGAAGCCGAAGCGGGTGCCCATCGCGGACCGCGGCCGGCCTCACCGGCCGACGCGTCGCCGCGGCAGACCGCCTCGACGGCGCGCAGGGCGGAGCAGCACCGCGTCGACGTCGACCTCGGCGCGATCGCCCGCAGCCGGGCCGGGTCGACGTGACAGCGCGGCCTCGAGGAAGTCGGCCCGGTCGGCAGAACAGCACGACCCCGACGTTGACGAACTCCTCGCGGTCGACGCGCGGGACGCACCGCAGCACGACGTACTGGAAGGGCAGGCGGCTCGCTGCACGCGGCACCGCCGACGGGCAGCCAGGCGCGCTCGCCGCGAGACGCGGGCGTGCAGGAAGTCGACGTACGCCGCCCGCAGCGCCGTCGCGTCCTCCGCCCCGGGCGCCGGCTCGAGCCACTCCTCGGGCACAGCGGCGAGCACGTCGCCGAGCAGGTCGCGGGTGACGCGGGGAGCGAGGTCGGCGTCCGCGGCGGGCGACCCCGGCGCAGGAAGCGCGCCAGGACGTGGTCGGAGGCGTCGTAGGGCTGGCGAGCGAAGCGGTCGGCGGAGCCGACGCCGCTGGACCAGCCGTGGTGGAAGTAGAGACAGGCCCCGTGGTCGATCGCCCAGAGGTCGCCGTGCCACACCAGCAGGTTGGGGTTGCGCCAGCTGCGGTCGACGTTCGCGGTGAGCGCGTCGAGCCAGAGCACGGCGGCCGCCACGTCCGGCGGAGGCGTGCACCCGGCGTCGTACCCGAACGACCCGGGGAGGAAGTCGACGCCGAGGTTGAGCCCGATGCTCGCCGTGAGCAGGTCCTGGACCTCCTCGTCGGCCTCGTAGCGCCCGATCGCGGCCACCAGGTCGACCCCGACGAGCTCGGGGGTGCGGATGCCGAGCGCGGCGGGCGAGCTCGCCGACGACCACCTCGGCGACCAGCACCTTGAGGCCCTGCCCTGCGCCGCGGAACTTGCAGACGTAGGTGCCGAGGTCGTCGGCCTCGACGATGCCGGGCAGGGAGCCGCCCTCGCGCAGCGGCGCGACGTAGCGGGTCGCCGCGACAGTGCGCAGCGTCACGACGGCAGCTCGGCGGCCTGCAGCCGGGCGCGCTCGGTCGCCGGGTCGAAGTCGGCGAGCGGCCACTGCGGGTCGAGCCGCTCGAGGGTCTCGCGCAGCACCTGCGCGACGGCGAGCTTGCCGAACCACTTGCGGTCCCCGGGCACGACCAGCCACGGGGCGTGGTCGGTGTTGGTGCGCTCGAGCGCGATCTCGTAGGCGCGCTGGTACGCCGGCCACAGCTGCCGCTCGTCGACGTCGCCGGGGTTGTACTTCCAGTGCTTGGTCGGGTCGTCGATGCGGGCCAGCAGGCGCTCCTTCTGCTCGCCCGGCGAGATGTGCAGCATGCACTTCACGACCGTCGTACCGGACTCGACCAGGGACCTCTCGAAGTCGTTGATGGCGTCGTAGCGGCGCTCGATCTCGTCCGCGTCGGCGAGCTCGCGGACCCGTGCGATCAGCACGTCCTCGTAGTGCGACCGGTCGAACACGCCGATCATCCCGGGGCCGGGCAGCGCCTTCTCGACCCGCCACAGGAAGTCGTGGCGTCGCTCGGCGCGCGTCGGCGCCTTGAACGACGTGATCCGCACGCCCTGGGGGTCGACCAGCCCGACCGCGTGCCGCAGGATGCCGCCCTTGCCGGAGGTGTCCATGCCCTGCAGCACGAGCAGCACCCGCCGCTCTCCCCCGGCCCGGCCCTCGGCGAAGAGCCGCTCCTGCAGGTCCGAGAGCGGGTCGCCCAGCGCGTACAGCGTCGCCTGGCCGTCCTTCTTCGAGCCCTCGAAGCCCGGCGTGCCGTGCGGGTCGTACGCCGCGAGGTCGACCGGGCCCTGCGGGACGGCGAGCTGCTGGGAGTAGGACGTGCTCATGGCCGCAGTATGCCGACCTCGAGCCCCTCGCGCGCCAGCGCCACCAGACGGCTCACCGCTCGGTGGTACTTCTTGCGGTAGCCGCCCTCGAGCAGGGCCGGCGCGAACAGCTCGTCGAAGGTGCGCCCGCTGGCGACCACGGGCAGGTCGCGGTCGTACAACCGGTCGGCCAGCACGACCAGCCGCAGCGCGACGGCCTGGTCGTCGATCGTGCGGACCTCCTCGAGGCACACCACGTCCACGCCGTCCAGCAGGGCGCCGTACTTCGAGGGGTGCACGTCGGCGAGGTGCCGGCACAGGTCGACGAAGTGGTCGAGGCTGGCCCCCTCGCGCTGCGCGACCGCACGCACCCGCTCGAGGTCCGGCGCGTCCGGTGCGGGCGGCAGGCCGCGGTGGCGGTAGTCCTCGCCGTCGATGCGCACCGAGGTGAAGTGGTCGGCGAGCCCCTGGATCTCGCGCATGAAGTCGTCGGTGGCGAAGCGACCCTCGCCGAGCCGGCCGGGCAGCGTGTTGGAGGTCGCGGCGAGCCGGACGCCGGACTCGCGCAGCCGGCGCAGCAGCGTGGAGACGAGCACGGTGTCGCCCGGGTCGTCGAGCTCGAACTCGTCGACGCAGACCAGCGCGTACGACGACAGCTCGGCGACCGCCTCGTGGAAGCCGAGCGCGCCGACGAGGTGGGTCAGCTCCACGAAGGTGGCGAACAGCTTGGGGCCCGGGGCGGCGTGCCACAGCGACGCCAGCAGGTGCGTCTTGCCGACGCCGTACCCGCCGTCGAGGTAGACCCCGCCCGGCCCCTGCTCGGGGCGTGCCTTGCCGAGCAGCGACCGCCGCTGCTTGACGCCGACGACGCCGGCGAACTCGCGCAGCACCTCCACGGCCTGCGTCTGGGACGGCTGGTCGGGGTCGGGCCGGTAGGAGTCGAAGGTGACGTCGGCGAAGCGCGGCGGCGGCACGAGCTGCCCGACGAGCCGGTCCCGGGGCACGCGCGGGTCGCGCTCGCAGAGGTGGATCGGCACCGGGTCACCCTACGATGCAGACGTGGACCTGCCCGTGATGCCACCCGTCCAGCCGATGCTCGCCAAGTCCGTCAAGGGGATCCCCGACCCCGCCAAGCACGGCGGCCTGGTCTTCGAGCCCAAGTGGGACGGGTTCAGGTGCGTGGTCTTCCGTGACGGCGACGAGGTCGAGCTGGCCAGCCGCAACACCAAGTCGCTGACCCGCTACTTCCCCGAGGTCGTCGAGGCCATGAGGGCGTCGCTGCCCGAGCGGTGCGTGCTCGACGGCGAGATCTTCGTGGCCATCGGCGACCGGCTGGAGTTCGAGAAGCTGCAGGAGCGCATCCACCCGGCCGACTCACGGGTGCGGATGCTCGCCGAGACGACGCCCGCCGGGTACGTCGCGTTCGACCTGCTGGCGCTGGGCGACGAGTCGCTGACGGGCCAGCCGTTCGAGGTGCGCCGGGCCCGGCTCGAGGAGGCGCTCGCGGACGTCGTACCCCCGATCCACCTGACCCGGACGACCACCGACGCCGCCGAGGCCGAGCAGTGGTTCAGCCGCTTCGAGGGCGCCGGGCTCGACGGCGTCGTCGCCAAGCCGCTCGGTGCGACGTACCAGCAGAACGCCCGCACGATGCTCAAGATCAAGCACGAGCGCACCGCCGACGTGGTGCTTGCGGGCTACCGCCTCCACAAGACCTCGACGCCGGATAAGCCCCTGCTGGGCTCGCTCCTGCTGGGCCTGTATGCCGACGGGCGGCTGCAGCACATCGGGGTGTCCGCGTCGTTCACCGCCGCGCGGCGCGCCGAGCTCGTCGAGGAGCTCCAGCCCCTGGTGTGCGAGGACCTCTCCGAGCACCCCTGGGGCGACTGGTCGGAGTGGGCGATCGCCAACCCGGACCGGGTCCCGGGCACGCAGAGCCGCTGGAGCGCCGGCAAGGACCTCTCCTTCACGCCGCTGCGGCCCGAGCGGGTGCTCGAGGTCGGCTACGACCACATGGAGGGCAACCGCTTCCGGCACACGGCGCAGTTCAAGCGCTGGCGCCCCGACCGCGACCCCGAGTCCTGCGGCTACGAGCAGCTCGAGGAGGTCGTGTCCTACGACCTGGCCGAGGTCCTCTCCGGCTGACCTGCCGGCTGCCGTCCCGCGTCCGGTCTGCCCGGTTGTGGCCGATCTCCCCGCGCCGGCGCGGTTGTGGCCCTTCCCCGCAGCGCCACGTCGGGCTCGCCTGCGGGCATCGGCCACTTCCGAGCCAGCCGCCGCCACCGGACGGGACTAGGATCGCGGCATGAGCGAGGCGACGACGTACGACGTGGTGCTGCTCGTCGAGCAACCACTGTCCACCGAGGACGCGCTGCAGGTGCGCGGACTGCACGAAGATGTCGAGGACCCGGTCCGCTACCACGTCCTCCTCCCGGTCGAGGACGCCGCCGCACGGGTCGAGTCGGCCATGGGGTCGATCGCCGCGAGCGAGGTGCTCGCCTCCCCCGCCCTGGTCATGGACGCCGAGGACGTCCAGGAGGTGCAGCGCGAGCTGCTCGACCAGGCCCGCACGGAGTGCACCGGCTGCGTCTCCCGGCTGACCGACTGCGGCGCGGACTGCGTCGGCGAGGTGGTCTCGGCCGACCCCGTCGACGCCCTGATCGCCAAGGTCGCCGAGGTCGACGCCGCCGAGGCGATCATCCTGACCCGCAAGCACGTCATCGCGGAGTTCTTCCACGTCGACTGGACCTCGCGGGCCCGCCGCAGGCTTGGCGTGCCGATCCTGCACCTGCTCGAGCACGAGAACTTCGACGAGCAGGCCGAGCACTACGGCGAGGGCATCACCGGCCTCTGACGGGTGTCCCGCCCGCTACTCCCCCGTCTCGCCGCCGGCGAGCTCGACCGCCACGTCGAGGTGGCCGGCGTGCCGGGCGTACTCCTGCAGCACGTGGAAGCAGATCCACGACAGCGTGGCCGGCTCGTGCTCGAAGCGCGGCCCCGGCGGCGCCTGCTCGTCGAGCGGGTGCTCGGCCAGCACCGTCGACGTGCGGGCGCCGACGGCGCGCATCCGGGCCGCCAGGTCGTCCAGCGACACGTCGTCCGGGACGTGCCACCGGTCGTCGCGGGCGTCGCCCCAGGGGTCGGCGACGTCCTCGCCGAGGAAGCCCCACACCAGCCACCGCTGCTCCATGTGCAGCAGGTGGGTGAGCATCTCGAGCGGCGTCCAGCCCGACTCCAGACGCGACGTGCGCTGCTCCTCGACGGGGAGCGAGGCGACCTTGCGGAGCACGGTCTCGCGGAAGAACTCGAGGTAGCGGGCGAACAGCGCCGCCGGGTCGGAGGTGCCGCCGCGCGGCTCCGGGAACTCGGTCACGGCCGGGTCACTCCTCTGTCCAGTTCGCCTCGACCTTGCGGCTCGGCTGCACCCGCGGCGGCTCGCCCGGCATCTTGGGGTAGTCCGGCGGGTAGGGCAGCTCGACCTCGCCCTGCTCGACCCACAGGTCGAGCAGGGGCTCCAGGGAGTGCTGCACGTCGTCGATCTCGGCGTGCACGTCGCCGCGCTCGGCGAACCGCTCCGGCAGCGTGAACAGGTTGAAGTCGGCGGGGTCGGCGACCTCGCCGAGCTCGTCCCACTCCATCGGCGTCGAGACCGGCGCCCCCGGCTTGGGCCGCAGGCTGTAGGCCGAGGCGATCGTGCGGTCGCGGGCGTTCTGGTTGTAGTCGACGAAGATCGCGTCGCCGCGCTCCTCCTTCCACCACTTCGTCGTCACCCCGTGGGTACGTCGCTCGAGCTCGCGTCCGAACGCGATGGCGGCGTGCCGCACGTCGACGAAGTCCCACCGCGGCTCGATGCGGACGTAGACGTGCACGCCGCGGTTGCCGGAGGTCTTCGGGAAGCCGCGCAGGCCGAGCTCCTCGAGCAGCCTGCGGGCCTCTCCCGCGACCCGCACCGCGTCGTGGAAGTCGGTGTCGCCGTAGGGGTCGAGGTCGATGCGCAGCTCGTCGGGGTGGTCGGGCCGGTCGCGGCGCACCGGCCAGGGGTGGAACGTCAGCGTGCCCATCTGCGCCGCCCACGCCGCCACCGCGACCTCGGTCGGGCAGACCTCGTCGGCGGTGCGTCCCGACGGGAAGGTGATGCCGGCCGTCTCGACGTAGTCCGGCGCGCCCTTGGGCACCCGCTTCTGGTAGAACGCGTCGGCCTTGTCGCCGTACCCGGTGCTCAGCACGATGCCCTCGTGCACGCCCTTGGGCCACCGCTCGAGCGCGGTCGGCCGCTCGCGCAGAGCCCGCAGGATGCCCTCGCCGACCGAGACGTAGTACTCGACCACCATCAGCTTGGTGACCTCGGCCGTCCGGTCGGTGGCCTCGTAGATCACCCGGTCGGGGCTCGTGACGCGCACCGGCCGCCCGGCGGCGTCGACCTCGGTCGCTGGGGTTGCCATGCCGCCGAGCGTAGTGCCGGGCACCCCCCTTCGGCGGGTCCGTACGCTGGGAGCATGGCCTACGAGGTGGAGAAGACCGACCAGGAGTGGCGCGAGCAGCTCTCGCGCGAGGAGTACGCCGTGCTGCGCCAGGCGGGCACCGAGCGGGCGTTCACCGGCGAGTACACCGACACCAAGACCGTCGGGGTCTACCGCTGCCGGGCCTGCGGGTCCGAGCTGTTCAAGAGCGAGACGAAGTTCGACTCGCACTGCGGCTGGCCGTCGTTCTACGCGCCGCTGGCCGAGGACCGGGTCGAGTACATCGAGGACACCTCGCTCGGCATGAAGCGCGTCGAGGTGCGCTGCGCGAACTGCGGCTCCCACATGGGCCACGTCTTCGACGACGGCTACGGCACGCCGACCGGCCAGCGCTACTGCATGAACTCCATCAGCCTGACGCTGGAGCCTGCCGAGTAGTCGCGTCGAGCACGGCCCGCACGGCGGCGGGGAACGACTCGACGACGACGTCGGGCTCCGCGCCGAGGTGGTAGTCGATCCACTGCTCGGGCCGCTTGATCCAGACCGTCCGCGCGCCGACGCCCGCGCCGCCGGCGATGTCGGCGTCGAGGTTGTCGCCGATCACCCAGGCGCCCTCGAGCGTCGTGCCGGCACGCTCGGCGGCGGTGGTGAACATCAGCGGGTCCGGCTTGTCGGCGCCGACCTCCTGCGAGACGCACACCGCGTCGGCCAGCACGTCGAGCCCGGTGGCGCGGACCTTGCGGGTCTGCTGCACGGTCGGGCCGTTGGTGATGACGGCGACGAGGAAGCCGTGCGCCCGCGCGGCGTCGAGCGCGCCGCGCACGTCCGGCACCAGGCGGTAGGACCCGTTGACGCCCTCGTCGTGCTCGGCGCGGAACTGCTCGAGCGGTACGTCGTACCCGGTGCGCGCGGCCACGGAGGCGACGAACTCGTCGCGCGGGCGGTGTCCCCCGTGGTCCTCCGCGAGCACCCAGTCGAGGAGCTCGGGGCGCCCGCGCTCGGCGAGGAACCGCTCGGCCCAGGCGCGCATCAGCGGCGGCCGCTCGACGAGGGTGTCGTCGAGGTCGCACATCAGCAGCGGCATCAGGGCAGGTCGCCCAGCAGCTCGGTCGGCGTGCGGAGGCGGCCGGTATAGAACGGCACCTCCTCGCGCACGTGGCGGCGGGTCTCCGAGCCGCGCAGGTGCCGCATCAGGTCGACGATGCGGGACAGGTCGTCGGCCTCGAAGGCCAGGATCCACTCGTAGTCGCCGAGGGCGAACGAGGACACCGTGTTGGCGCGCACGTCGGGGTAGTCGCGCGCCATCATGCCGTGCTCGGCGAGCAGCCGGCGGCGCTCGGCGTCCTCGAGGAGGTACCACTCGTAGGAGCGGACGAAGGGGTAGACGCAGACGTAGGACCGCACCTGCTCGTCGGCCAGGAACGCCGGCACGTGGCTCTTGTTGAACTCCGCGGGACGGTGCAGCGCCATCTGCGACCACACCGGGTCGAGCCGGGCGCCGAACGCCGTACGCCGGAACCGGTGGTAGGCGTCCTGGAGCTCGTCGGCGGTCGCGGCGTGCACCCAGAGCATCACGTCGGCGTCGGCGCGCAGCCCCGCGACGTCGTAGAGCCCGCGCACCGTCACGTCGGCGTCCCCGAGCTCGGCGAAGAGCTTGTCGAGCTCGCCGGCCGCGGCCTCGCGGTCGCCGTCGCCGATCGCGTCGCGCAGCGAGAAGACCGACCACATCGCGTAGCGGATGGTGTCGTTGATGTCCTTCGCGGCCTTGCCCTGGTGCGGACGCCTCGTCGTCTCGGTCATGCACCTCATCCTCCCTGACGGGCAAGGGCGTCGAGGACCTGGGTGGCCGCCGCCTCGGCCGACGCGATGCACGCCGGGATGCCCACTCCGTCGTACGCCGCGCCGCAGACCGCGAGCCCCGTGACCTGCGCCACGGCGGCCCGGACGTGCCGCACCCGGTCGAGATGGCCGACGGCGTACTGCGGCAGCGCGCCGCCCCACCGCTGGACGTGCCAGTCGACCGGCCGCACGCACAGGCCGATGGCGTCGGCGAGGTCCTCGAGCGCCAGCTGGACGATCTCCTCGTCGGGTCGCTGGAGCGCCTGCTCCTCGCGGTGCCGGCCGATCGAGCAGCGCATCAGCAGCACGGCGTCCTCTCCCCCGCCGGAGCCCGCGCCAGCCTCGCGCGACCCAGTCCCACTTGGCGAAGGAGTACGTCGACGCCTTCACCGTCCGACCGTCGACCGGCGGCACCAGGAAGCCGGACCCCTCGGTGCCGGGGAACTCGCGGGCCCGGAAGGCCAGCGTCACCACGGCCATCGAGGCGTACTCCACCCGCGAGAGCTCCAGCGCCGCGCCGGGCACGACGCCGTCGAGCAGCCGGCCGGTCGGCACGGGCCGGTGTGGCGAGCACGACCGCGTCGGCGTGCAGGACCTCGGCGTCGGCGGGTCGACCCTACCACGAGCTCCCAGCCGCCGTCGGCGGCCCGGGCCAGCCCGCGCACCGTGGCGCCCGTGCGGACCTGCGAGCCCGGCGGAGTCGGCGACGGGCCTGCGGGAGCCGGCCGACCCCGCCGCGCAGCCCCGCGAACACGGGGGCTGGCCCCGGGGGACGTCCCGGACGGCGGCGCCTGCGGCCCCGGCGGCCTGCATCATCGACCGGTCCCGGTCGAGCAGGGCGACGACCTGCGGCACCGTGGCGCGCGCGGAGAGCTCGCGCGCGTGGCCGGCGTACACACCGCCGAGCAGGGGCTCGACGAGCCGGTCGACGACCTCGCGGCCGAAGCGCTCCTCGACCAGCCAGCCGACGCTGACGTCCTGGCCCTCGAGTCGGGTCGCCGGCAGCACGGCGTCGAGGGCGACGCGGGCGAGCCCGGCTCGGGAGAGCACGCCGCTCTCGGCGAGCGCGTGGGTGTCGGTCGGGCACGCCCATCAGCGTGCGCGGCATCGGCCGGAGCTGGCCGCGCGACCAGAGGTTCGCGGCCGTCGTCGCGGGGTGGACGAGCCGGTCGCCGAGCCCGGCCGTCCCGCGCCAGCGCGACCCCCTCGGGCCGGCGGTTGAGCATCGCCTCCGCACCCACGTCGACCGTCACCCCGGCCACCTCGGCCAGCGCGAGCTTGCCGCCGATGTCCGGCGACGGCCTCGAGCACCAGCACCTCGACGTCGGGCGCGGCGCCGTCGTACCGCCGCGCCGGCGGCCAGGCCGGCAGATGCCGCCGCCGACCACGACCACCCTCCGGGCAGCCGGGCCGGCGGCGCTCGAGGGGATCGACGGGGTCATGGTCACAGGTTGGCAAACGCCTCGCCCGCACCGCCAGCGCAGCGGAACCGCGTCGGCCCATGAGCCGCGTCACACCCCCGTCCCGAGAGGGCGGCCCGCCGGCCGCCGGACGCGAGAAGCGGTGGCCGCGATGACGAGCAGAACCCTGAGCGCGCTCCGTGGCCGCGGTGGGCGTGCTGGTGGCGCTCGCCACCCTGACGGCGTGCAGCGGCGGCGGCGACACGACCGCCGCCTCCGACGTCGGGTCCAACGGGTCGGGGGCACGTCGGACGCCGGGTCGGCCGCCGAGCCGGCACCCGCCGCCCGCACTCGGCCGTGACCGGCTCCGCCGGTGCGGCCGGTCGACGCGCCGGTGCGGCCGGTGCGGCCGTCAAGGCGACGCTCGTCCGTCGCGAGTCGGTCATCCGCACCGGGGAGATGTCGCTGACCAGCACGGACCTCGCGACGGTCCGCGCCGAGGTCGACCGGCTGCTGGCGGCCGTCGGCGGGACCGTCGACAACGAGGACACCACCAACGGCAGGGCCGGCGAGATCGAGCGGTCGGTGCTGGTGCTGCGGGTCCCGGTCGGCCGCTTCGACGCGCCGCGACCGCCGCCTGTCAAGAAGCCTCGGCACCGCTGACGTCCTCGGACGAGTCCGCCAAGGACGTGACCACCCAGGTGATCGACGTCGCCGAGCGGGTGCAGACGCTGCAGAACAGCCTCGACCGGCTGCAGCGCTTCCAGCGGACGCGCGACCGACGTCGACCGACCTGCTGCGCTTCGAGGACCAGATCACCGCCCGGCAGGCCGAGCTGCAGTCGCTGCAAGGCGCAGCAGTCCTACCTCGCCGACCAGACGCTCGCTGTCGACGCTCACGCTGCGGCTGTCCACCCCGGAGAAGTACGTCCCGCCGCCGGACGCCCTGGACGACGCCGGGCTTCCTCAGCGGCCTGCGCGGCGGCTGGCACGCGCTCGGCGGCGTCGTGGTCGTGGCGCTGACCGTGCATCGGCGCGGCGCTGCCGTTCCTGGTGGTGCTCGCGGTGGCCGGGGTGCCCGGGCTGCTCCTCCTGCGCGCGCTGCGCCGGCGGCGCGCCTCCGACGTACCTCCGCCTGCGCCTGCCGCCTGACCGCGAGCGTCCGAGGCGCTCGGGGCCTGCTTCCCATGGAGAACTGCCGCTCCCCATGGACTGTTCACCATGGGGAGCGGCCGTTTTCCTGCATCACCTGGTAAACGGCCGCCCCGCTCAGAGCGAGTGGACGTGGTCGGTGAGCCGGGCGAGCTGGTCGGGGTCGGTGGAGGGCAGCACGCCGTGGCCGAGGTTGAAGATGTGGCCCGGCGCGGCGCGGCCGGCCTCGACGACCTCGGTGGCCCGGGCGAGCATCACCTCGGTCGGCGCGAACACCAGCGACGGGTCCAGGTTGCCCTGGACGGCACGGCCGGCGGCCCGTCGTACGCCCTCGGCCAGCGGGACCCGCCAGTCGACGCCCACCACGTCGGCGCCGGCCTCGCCCATCAGCCCGAGCAGCTCGCCGGTGCCGACGCCGAAGTGGATGCGTGGCACGCCGAGCTCGCCGGCCGCGGCCAGCACCCGGCTGGAGTGCGGCATCACGTGGGTGCGGTAGTCGTCGGGCGTCAGCGCGCCCGCCCAGGAGTCGAAGAGCTGGACGGCGGAGGCGCCCGCCTCGACCTGGACCGCGAGGTACGCCGCGGAGATCGACGCGATCTTGGCCATCAGCGCCTGCCACACGTCGGGGGCGCCGAACATCATCGCCTTGGTCCGCGCGTGCTCCTTGGACGGGCCGCCCTCGACGAGGTACGACGCGACCGTGAACGGCGCACCGGCGAACCCGATCAGCGGGGTCGCGCCGAGCTCGCCGGACGAGCGTCGCGCACCGACTCGGTGACGAACGGCGACGTGCTCGGGGGTGAGGTCGGGGATCGCCGCGACGTCGGCTCGAGGGTCTCGACGGGGCGGGCCACGACGGGCCCCACCCCGGGCTTGATGTCGAGGTCGACGCCGACCGCCTTGATCGGCAGCACGATGTCGGAGAAGAAGATGGCGGCGTCGACGCCGTACCTCCGCACCGGCTGCAGGGTGATCTCGACGACCAGGTCCGGGCGCATGCAGGACTCCAGCATCGGCGACGCCCTCGCGGACCCGGCGGTACTCCGGCAGGGACCGCCCGGCCTGCCGCATGAACCACACCGGGGTGTGCGGGACCGGCCTCGCCGCGGGCGGCGCGCAGAAGGGCGGAGTCGTGGACCCGAGGATCGGTAAAGGAGGCTGACGGCACCGGCTGATCCTCCCAGGTGGAACAGCGTGTCGCCGCACGGGTGCGGTCAAATGTCGGCGACCCGGCCTACTGTGAGCCCATGGCCGCACGTCACGAGCCTCGTGTGGACGCCTCAGCCTTCCCGGACGAGTTCCGGGCGGCGGTCGCGCAGCTGCGCACCGCGCGGCTGCGTCCGGAGGTGTTCTGCGAGGAGATGCCCGCTCCCCAGCGGATCGCTCCCTACGCCTCCGCGCTCTCGGCCGACGTCACCGTCGACGGGGAGGACGTCGGCACCGGGCGCATCGTGCTGCTCCACGACCCGGCCGGCAACGACGCCTGGGCCGGCACGTTCCGCTGCGTCGCCTACGCACGCGCCGAGATCGACCCCGAGATGGCCAACGACCCGCTGCTCGCCGAGGTCGGCTGGACCTGGCTGAGCGAGGCGCTGTCCGCGCACGGTGCCGTCTACGTCGCCCCGTCGGGCACGGTCACCAAGGTGTCCTCGGAGAGCTTCGGCGGGATGGCCGACGAGGAGGCCACCGCCCAGCTGGAGATCCGCGCGTCGTGGACCCCGGTGGCCGACCCGGCGACGGCCGCGGCCTCGACCTGAGCCGCACGTCGAGGCGTGGGGCGAGCTGCTCTGCACGGCGTCCGGACTGCCGCCCGTGCCGGAGGGGGTGGCTCCGCTGCCGAGCCGACGCGGACAGCGCGGCCGAGGCTGATGGCCCGGACGCGCAACCGCACCGACCGCAGGCGCGAGGAGGCGGCCCGCACCGCCGACGACCCGGCCTCCACCCGCCCACCGACGCCCCCACCGACGCCTCCACGCGCCGACGCCACCGCGCGCCTCCCGCCCCGGTCGAGGACGACACGGCGCCGCTGGGTCCGGAGGCCGACGGGACCGAGGAGGCCCCGCCCCCGGCCCCCCTCCTCGAGCTGCGCGACGGCCTGCCGCCGGTCGTCGAGACCGCCGAGGCGATGGCCGCGACGGTCGCAGCCTTCGCCGCCGGCACCGGACCGGTCGCCATCGACGCCGAGCGCGCCTCCGGCTACCGCTACTCGGCTCGCGCCTACCTCGTGCAGCTGCGCCGCGAGGGCTCGGGCACCGCGCTGGTCGACCCGATCGCCTTCGACGACCTGGCCGACCTGCAGGCGGCCCTCGGCGACACCGAGTGGATCCTGCACGCCGCCACCCAGGACCTGCCCTGCCTCGCCGAGATCGGGCTGCGCCCGACCACGCTGTTCGACACCGAGCTCGCCGGCCGGCTGCTCGGCTACCCCCGCGTGGGGCTCGCCACCCTGGTCGAGACCGTCGTCGGCCGCAGCCTGCGCAAGGAGCACTCCGCGGTCGACTGGTCGACGCGGCCCCTGCCGGTGCCCTGGCTGGAGTACGCCGCCCTCGACGTCGAGGCCCTCGTGGAGCTGCGCGAGGCGCTCGGCCGCGAGCTCGAGGAGACCGGCAAGGCCGAGTGGGCCCGCCAGGAGTTCGAGCACCTCGTCACCGCCGCCCCCTCGGGCCCGCGCCAGGAGCCGTGGCGGCGCACCTCCGGCATGCACCGCGCCCGCGGCCGGCGCGCGCTCGCCGCGGTCCGCGAGCTCTGGTAGACCCGTGACTCGCTCGCCGAGCGCCGCGACGTCACGCCCGGCCGGATCCATCCCGGACTCCGCGATCGTCGAGGCCGCCAACGCGATGCCGCGCGACAAGCCGCGCTGCTCGCGGTCAGGGGCTTCCGCGGGCGCGGCGCCGAGCGCTACGCCCAGCAGTGGGTCGAGGCGCTGAGGGTGGCCCGCACGATGCCCGACGAGGAGCTCCCCCACGTCGCCGCGCGGTACGACGGCCCGCCGCCGCCGCGCGCCTGGGCCGACCGCGACCCGGTCGCCGCCGCCCGGCTGTCGAAGGCCCGCAGCGCGCTCAAGGCCGTCGCGGACGCGCACCACGTGCCCGTCGAGAACCTCGTCACGCCCGACTACGTGCGGCGGGTGATGTGGGAGCCACCGACCGTCGAGGACGCCGACACGGCTCCCGGTGCCGAGCCGGTGCCGACCCGCTGGCCGAGCGCGTCGCGGAGCGGCTGGCCGAGCTCGGGGCCCGGCCCTGGCAGGTCGAGCTCGCCGTGCCCTGCTGGCCGGGGCGATCCGCGCGGCCGCGCCGGCAGCGACCACGGATCAGCCCGACGCGGCAGCCGAGGCCGAGCAGTCCGACGTGACGGCAGGCGCTGGCAGCCGGGGGCCTACCCGTCAGGGCGACGGCGTCGCGGAGGGCTGCCGAGCAGCCCGGCCGACACCTGCGTCGATGCGCGGCAGCAGCGTGTCGAGGTCGAGCACGGCGGCGTAGAACAGCCGGGTGACCAGCGGCTGGGTCTGGCTGACCACCGTCGGCCAGCGCCACGGCGAAGGGCAGCGCTCCGCGCGCCGGATCGTCTCGCCGAACACCTGGGCGTCGACGGGGAACTTCGCGGGCTGCATGAACGACTCCGAGCGCAGGGCGGCGAGGTTCGCCGGGACGATCGCGCCGGCCGTGCGGCCATGATCGCGGGCCCTGCGTCGCCGCTGGCGAACGCCACGAAGTCGGCGGCCTCGGGGATGTGCGCGGACGTCCTTGGAGACGCAGTAGCCCGTCATCTCGGCGACGGTCTTCGACGACCCGAGCCGCGGCAGCGGGAACACGTCGAAGTGCAGGCTCGGGGTCTGCCGCAGCCTCGGGACGATCGCCCGGGTGCCGATCATCATGCCGAGCCGGCCGCCGGTGAAGCGGCTCACCGCGTCGCGCCGGGCGAGCTGCTTCGGGGTCGGCGTGATCCGGGGGTCGCGGGCCACGGACAGCACCTGCTCGAGCGCCGCCCGGGTGCCCTCGTCGGCCATCGTCAGCGTCGTCGGCCGGCGCGGGTCGTCGACGATGTCGGCGCCGGCCGAGCGCACGAACGGCATCAGGGTGGCCAGCCGCGGGCGGGAAGTAGACGCCCTTCACCCGGTCGCGCGACATCTCCTGGGCGGCCTGCACGAACTGCTCCCAGGTCCAGCCGGATCTCGGCGGTCGGCGGGTCCTCGCCGGGCTCGACCAGGGAGGCGAAGTCGAGCATCCGCTGGTTGTAGAACACGACGTAGGGCGAGACGTCGTTGGGCATGCACTGCAGCCGCGAGTCCGCGGCGAACCCCTCGAGGCCGAGCCGCTGGTAGTTGTCGCCGAAGGACACGTCGCGCTCCTCGAGGAGCTCGTCGAGCGGCTCGACGCGGTCCTCGGCGACGAGCGCCGGCAGCCGGTCGTGGTCCTCGAGGAAGACGTCCGGGGCGGTGCCCGCGGCGAAGCCCCGCTCCAGCTTGTCCTGCGCGGTGACGAGGTCCGGGGAGGTCTCGAGCTTGACGGTGACGTTGGGGTACTCGGCCGAGAACGCCTGGGCCAGCCGCCGGTACGCCGCGAGGGTCACCTTGTCGCCGTACGTCGCGAGCCGGATCGTCACCGGCGCGGGGCTCGACGGGGCCGTCGAGGACGGCGACGGGGTCGGCCGGCTCCCGGGCTCGGACCCACCCGTGCACGCCGAGACGAGCACCAGGGCGGTGGCGACCAGGACCAGGAGCGGCCGGGGCACACGGGCCCGACGGACCCCCGCACGCCCTGGTGACCACGCCACTGCCTCCTCGTCCTGCCACCAGCGCCGCCTGCTCCGTGCCGGACGACGGACCGACCGACGGGCCGGCCTGTCGGCCGGGCCCGTCGCCCACACCGTATCGGGACACGCCACCGCAGGTGTCGGGCAGTCGGACCCGCCAACCCTACGCTGGGTCGGGCACCCACCCCGACAGTGAGGACCCGCATGTCAGCTCGGCCGACGCCCCCCTCGTCGCCGCCCCGTCGGGGGCTGTCGGCGCGGCGTGCCGTGACGTCCGTGGCCGCGCTCGCGCTGTCGCTGTCCCTCGCCGCCTGCGGCGGCACCGACGACGGGGCGGGCGCGGACGGTGGCGACGACCCCGACGTCGGCCGCCCCGACGACCTCGGCGTCGCCGTCGGAGTCCGGCACCGTCGACCCCACCCCGACCGAGGACGCCACCACGGCGTCGCCGAGCGCGACCGACTCCCCGTCCGCGTCGGGCGAGGCCACCGCCCCGGCCCGAGGCTCGCTGCGCAGCCGGCTGCTCGCGGCCGACGAGGTGCCCGGCTTCAACTCGACGTTCCGCTGGGCCGAGGGCGCCACCCGCGGCCGGGAGCCCGCCGACGGCTTCGGCACCTGCCAGCGGTTCGCGCTGACCTCGATCGGTGCCGAGCGCGTCGTGGTCCGCGACTTCGCCCCTGCCGACGCCTCGGCGACCGGCGACTCGGCGGGCGAGCTCGTCGCCTCGTTCCCCGACACCGCGACCGCCCGGCGGGCCTTCGAGGTGCTGAAGTCCTGGCGCGCGAGGTGCGCCGACCGGATCGCCGACCACGACAGGTCGCGGGTGGGCCGGCTGCAGGACGTGGCCGTCGACGGCGGGACCGGCGGGTGGTACCTCCTCACCTACGGCCCCACCCCGGACGACCCCGACGCCGGCTGGTTCGACGCGCAGGGCCTGGCCGTCGTCGGCACCCGTGTCGTGCTCATGGAGATGGTCGTGGTCGGCCAGGACTACAACTATCCCCGCGGTCGCGAGCCGATGGTGGCCGCCGTACGCCGGGCCGCCGCCCGCCTCTCCTGAGGGGTCCCACCCGGTAGCCTCGCCCCGTGAGCGAACCCGCCTCCCCCGCGAGCCCGCTGGACCGGATGTGGGACGCCGGGCGGGTGTCGTTCGACGAGCGGGTGCGCCGGCTGCGCAGCAAGGTCTGGCACATCGGCCAGTGCGCGATCGCCTCCGGCGCGGCGTGGTTCCTGGCGCACGACGTGGTCGGCCACCCCAAGCCGTTCTTCGCGCCGATCGTCGCGGTGATCTGCCTCGGCACGTCCTACGGCCAGCGGCTGCGCCGGGTCGCCGAGGTGACGGTCGGCGTCGCGGTCGGGGTGTTCCTCGCCGACGTGCTCCTGCTCCTGGTCGGCACCGGCGCCTGGCAGATCAGCCTGGTCGTCGCGCTCGCCATGAGCATCGCGCTGCTGCTCAACGCGGGCACGCTCTTCGTGACCCAGGCCGCCGTGCAGGGCATCGTCGTGGTCACGGTGGTCGCCACCCCCGGCTACGCGCTGACCCGGTGGCTGGACGCCGTGATCGGCGGCGCGGTCGCCCTCGTCGCGGCGACGGTCGTGCCCCGGGCTCCGCTGCGCCGCCCGCGCGAGCAGGCCGCTCTCGTCGTACGCCGGATCGCGGACCTGCTCCGCGCGGCCGCCGAGAGCGCCCAGGACGGCGACGTCGAGCGCAGCCTGTCCGTGCTGGCCGACGCCCGCACCACCGACCGCCTGATCCGCGAGCTGCAGGACGCCGCCGACGAGGGGATGTCGGTGATCGCGTCCTCGCCGTTCCGTCGCCGCCACACCGGTCACGTGCGGGCGATGGTCGAGCTCGTCGAGCCGCTCGACCGGGCGATGCGCAACACCCGGGTCCTGGTGCGCCGGATGGCGGTGTCGAGCTACCACCACGAGCCGATCCCGCGCGCGTACGCCGTGCTGTGCGAGGACCTCGCGGCGGCCGCCGACTCGATGGCCGACGACCTCGCGGCGGGCCGGTTGGCCGAGAGCGCCCGCCGGCCGCTGCTGGCCGTCGCCGAGGGCACCGCCCAGGTGGAGCGGGTGGCCGACCTGTCCGCGGAGGTGGTGCTCGCGCAGATCCGCTCGATCATCGTGGACCTGCTCCAGATCACCGGCCTCGGCGTGCTCGAGGCCACCGACGCGCTCCCCGCCCCGGGTCACTGACCCCCCGGAGCACGGCGCGCAGGCCGACCTGACCGGTTCGCCCGACTCGTCCCATCGGCGGGCGTCGCGACGTAGTCTGGTCCGCGATGTCCGAGCACCCCCGCCCCCGCTTCCACCGGCCCATGCTGCCCGGCGCCGGGCACTTCGAGGCGCTCACCGGCGAGGTCGACCCGGCCGCCCGCACCGAGGCCGCCGACCGGTGCGCCACCCTGCTGGTGCGCGGCGCCCACGACACCGTCGACGAGACGGTCGTGGCGCGGGTGGTCCACCTCGCGGAGACCGAGGGCCTCGACACGCTCGCCGACCTGTGGTCCGGCTCCCCCGCGGACTCGCTGGCCGGCTGCCTGTGGCGGCTCTACCTGCTGCGCTCGTGGGTCTACGCCGACCCCGCCGCGGCCGCCCGCGAGTTCGATGCCGGCCGGCGCCATACGCCCGTGCACGAGGTCGTCGCCGGCGTGGTCGACCCGCCCGGACCCGCCGAGGTGCGCGAGCTCACCGACCTGGTCCTGCGCGGGGTCGTGCAGGGCGACTTCGCTGACACGCTCTACCGCGCGGCCGCCTTCGCCCGGGTGGTCGCCGCCGGCCGCGCCCACGAGGGCACGAGCCACGCCAGCACCCCGCACGCCTCCGACCTCTCCGCCGCCCGGCTGCTCACCCTGGCCGAGCAGCTCGAGCACGCCGCGGGCCTCGAGCTCGACGGCCTGCTCGCCTGAGCCGGTCCCGCCGCCGACGGCGCCGCGCAAGAGAGCCGACGCCCCCGGAATCGGGCGTTGCCCCCGCAGCCTCGGACGCTGCTTGTAGACTGGTCAACGCGCCGGGTCGTGGCAGCCCCGGGTCCCACAATAAGCCGCTGCGAGCGGCCACGCGCCGTGAGGCGCTCCCGGCCCGGCGCACCTACTCTCCCCCTCCCCTTCTCCGGCATCGTCGGTGACCGAGGACGGCGATCTACGGGCCGAGGACGGCGATGCGGGCGGCCAGGGTCGCGTTCGCGACGACCAGGGCGACGTTCGCCGTCAGGCTCGCGCCCTCCGGTGTGCTCGTGGAACCACGCGAGCAGGAACGGCGTGACGTCCTTCCCGCTCACCCCGGCCTCGTCAGCGGCGGCCAGCCCGGAGGCGAGGGTCCGCTCGTGCAGGTCGGCGTCCATCTCGACCTCGGCCGCGACGGGCTGCGCCACGACGGTGCCCTGCACCAGCCCGAGGGCGGCGCGCTGCGCGGCGATCGCGGCGACCTCCTCGGGCGTCTCGACCCGCCACGGCGCGGCCGAGCCGCTGTGGCGCACGTAGAACCCCGGGAACGCGTCCGTGCGGTAGCCCAGCACCGCCACCGACAGCGTCTCGAGCCGCTCGAGGGTGGCCGGCACGTCGAGGATCGACTTCACCCCCGCGCACACCACCGTCACCGGGACGCTCCCCAGCGCCCCGAGGTCTGCCGACTCGTCCCAGGTGGTCCGGGCGCCGCGGTGCACCCCGCCGAGCCCCCCGGTCGCGAACACCCCGATGCCGGCGCGGTGGGCGACGTACGACGTGGCGGCGACCGTCGTGGCACCGGTCGCCTTGCGGCTCAGCACCACCGGGAGGTCGCGGATGCTGGCCTTGACGACGTCGTCCTCCTCGGCCACCCGGACCAGCGCGTCGTCGTCGAGACCGACGTGCACGACGCCGTCGAGCACCGCGACCGTGGCCGGGACGGCCCCCTCCGCGCGGACCGCGTCCTCGATCGTGCGGGCCGTCGCGGCGCTCGTCTCGGTGGGAAGTCCGTGGCTGATCAGCGTGGACTCGAGCGCCACCACGCCTCGACCTGATCCAATGGCGTCGTACACCTCGTCGGACAGGACGAGCGGTGGCCCGGTTCGCGGGACGGGTGCCGGTGAGGTCATGCGCGGCATTGTGCCGCAGGGAGGTGGGACGTGCTCGTCGCTTGCCTGGGGGACGTGATGCTCGACGTCATCGTCGAGACCGAGCGCCCGCTCACCCCCGACGACGACACCCCGGCGACCATCACGTTCGCCGCCGGCGGCCAGGCCGCCAACGTCGCCACCTGGGTCGTCGCCCTCGGCGGGCAGGCCCGGGTGTTCGGACCGCGCTCGGAGACCGGCTCGGGCCACCTGGTCGAGAAGGCGCTCACCGACCAGGGCGTGGAGGTGTGGGGTACGACGACCGGGCGCACCGGCGGTGGTGCTGTCGCTGCCCTCGGCGCAGACCCGGACCATGGCCTCCGACCCCGGCGACCTGAGCTGGCTCGACGACCTGCGCTCCGGGGCGTGGATGCAGGACGCCGACTGGCTGTTCGTGTCCGGCTACGTCCTGCTGCGCACCCCCGACCCGCAGCGGGTCGTGGAGACGGTGGCGGTGGCCCGCGCGCACGGCACCCGGATCGCCCTGGACCTGTCCTCGGCGGCGATGATCGCGCGCTACGGGGCCGACGCGTTCTCCGCGCTGTGCGTCTCGCTGCGGCCGTCGGTGGTGTTCGCCACCGACGCCGAGTGGGCCACGACGGCCGACGGCTTCGAGGCCGGCGACGCGAGCGTGCTCGTGCTCAAGCACGGCGGCCGCGGCGCGACGTTCGTGGTCGAGGGCGAGGCCGACGAGCGCGCGGTCCTGCCCGGTCCAGTGGTCGACGCGACCGGCGCCGGTGACGCCCTGGCCGCAGGGTTACCTCGTCGGCGGCGCCGACCTGGCGATGGCGACCGCCGCCCGGTGCGTCGCCCAGCGCGGCGCCCAGCCCGGCGGTGTGGGGGCCGGTCCGTGACGGGTGCGCCGAGCGGGTCGTTGGGCGGGCCGTTGAGCGTCAGAGGGGTGGAGATCCCCGCCTCGGACCTGGCCTGGCGGTTCAGCCGGTCCAGCGGGCCCGGTGGGCAGTCGGTCAACACCGCCGACTCGCGCGTGGAGCTGACCTTCGACGTCGAGCGCTCCGGCGTCCTCCCCGAACGCATGCGGGAGCGCCTCCTCGCCCGGCTCGGGCACCGGCTGGTGGACGGCCGGCTCACGGTCGCCGCGTCGGAGTACCGCTCCCAGCACCGCAACCGCGAGGCCGCCCGTGCCCGGCTCGCCGACCTGCTGACCGAGGCCAGCGCTCCCCCGCCGCCGCGGCGCCGGGCCACCCGGCCGACCCGCGGGTCCCAGGAGCGGCGGCTGGCCGGCAAGAAGCAGCGCGGCCAGACCAAGGCGATGCGCCGCCGGCCGGTCGACTAGACGTCGAGGTCGGCCACCACGCAGGCGTGGTCCGAGGGCCAGAGCCCGTGCGGGACCGAGCGGTCCTCCGGCCGGTCGCCGGCGACCCTCGCGGCCGTCACTGCGGCGTCGCGGACCCACACGTAGTCGATCCGCTGGTCGAGCAGGCTCTGCGCGTTGTCCAGCAAGGGGTCCTGACCGCAGGTGAAGCCGTCTCCGTGCCCGGTCGTCCAGGCGTCGGTCCAGCCCTCCGGCCAGCCGAGCTCCTCCGGCCGGGCGTTGAGGTCCCCGACCACCACGACCGGGGCGCCGGTGCCGACGTTCGCGGCGAGCAGCTCCTCGCGCTGTGCGGCGCGGATCCCCTCGTCCCAGGCCTCGAGGTGCGTGCAGACGAACCGCAGGGGCCGGCCCCCGACCAGGAGGTCGACCCCACCCCAGCTGCGGGCCACCGGGAGCGCCGCACCGTCGAGCCCGGTCGGGAGCAGCATCGACGCGGTGAGCTCCGCGGTCCGCTCGGCGAGCACCTCGACCGGCCCGTCGCGCCGCACGAGCACGGCGTTGGCCCCGCGCAGCGTCACCACCTCGGTCGCGGACACCGGCATCGAGCCGCCGAAGTTCTCGTTGACCGCATGGGCGTCGTAGGCGGCGCCGGCCCGCTCCAGGGCGGCCAACAGCGTCGGGAGCGCGTCGACCACGACCTGCTGGCGACCCTCGTCGACGAGGGTCCAGCGGGCGACCTCCTGCAGGCCGACGAGGTCGGGACACTCGGCGGCGAGCACGGCGGCCACCGCGGACAATCGCTCCTCGGCACGGGTGGCGGCGAGCTGCGCCCGGATCTCGCGCACCCGCTCGGCGAGCACCCCGAGGTCGAGGACGTCGAAGAGCAGGGAGAGGTCCGCACCCAGGTAGAGGTTGTACGTCGCGACGCGCAGCGCGCTCATCGGTCCTCCGGTCCTTCGAGGGTCACCGGGCTCACGCGTCCAGGTGGGCGAACGCCGGCCACTGGCGCGCCCAGCCGCCGCGCGGGCCCTCGCAGGTCCAGATGCGCCCGCCGTCCTCCTCGTTGTCGGCGCCCGCGTCGTTGTGCACGACCGGCCCCTGCCGGCAGCCGAGGAACTCCGCCTGCGGGTCCCGCCAGCCGACCAGCACGACCGGTCCGGCGTCCTCGGGGGGCGGCCCCCAGTCGGCGAAGCCGTTGTGCCCGCTGAAGACCGGCCGCCCGACGCCGTACCACTCCAGCGCGCCCGCCTCGCCGTTGTTCTGCGTCATCACCACCGCGCTGCCGCGCTGGGGGGCCGGCAGCGCGCGGAGGGTGGAGCGGACGTCGCCGACGAGCTCGGGCCAGCCGATCGTCTCGAGCTGGTCCTGGTCGACGAGCGGGTAGAACGAGCCGGCGTAGGTGCGCTCGGGCAGCACGGGCACGAGGGCCGGCCAGGCGACGACGCCCGAGAGGGCGAGCACCGCGCCCGCCGCCACCAGCCGCCGGGGCTGCCAGCGCTGGGCCAGGCAGGTGCAGCCGGCCGCGACGAGCGGCGGGATCGCACCGGCGAGGTAGTAGCCCTTGCCGCCGGCGACCAGGAACACCACCAGCACGGTGACGAACGCGACCCCGACCGGTCGGGCCCGCACCCAGTCCGGTCGTCGCAGCAGCCGCCCGAGGCCGTAGCACCAGAGCACGCCGACCAGGGGGCTGAACATCACCAGCGCCTGCGCGAGCAGCGCGATCCGCCCGCCCGCGCCGCCGTACTCGTCGGCGATGTCGCCGCTCAGCGCCAGCACCGGCCAGCCGTGGCCGGCCTGCCAGGCGAGGTTCGGCAGCCAGAGCAGCAGGGCCAGCAGGCCGCCGAGCCAGGGGTACGGCGTGCGCAGCACGCCTCGCGTCTCGCGCACCACGGCGACCCCGACCAGCACGCCGAGCAGCACGAACACCACGGCGTGCTTGTTGTTCAGGCCGATCCCGGCGACGAGGCCGGCCAGCAGCCACAGCCGCGGGCGCTCCTCGACCAGGCCTGTGGCCACGACGAGCAGGACCGCCGTCCAGGCCAGCGTGTCGAAGGTGGCGGTGCTGAGCCGGTGCCCGACGCCGACGGTGAACGCGGACCCGGCGACCGTGACGGCGGTCAGCAGCTGTGCCGGACGGGCACCGCCGAGGAGCCGTGCGAACGACGCCGAGAGCCACACCAGCGCGCACATCGCGAGCAGGCTCGGCAGCCGCAGCACCAGGAGGCTGCCCGGGGCGAGCGTGTCGGCGATCCGGGCCAGCAG
Source organism: uncultured Actinomycetota bacterium (assembly GCA_963781745.1). Classification (GTDB taxonomy): domain Bacteria; phylum Actinomycetota; class Actinomycetes; order Propionibacteriales; family Nocardioidaceae; genus Nocardioides_B. The sequence goes on from CAWAHH010000019.1 coordinate 175,814, forward strand.
CGGGGTGAGGGCCGGCTGGTCGGGGTAGCCCCACGCGAGGTGGTGCCCCGCGGCCACGAAGTAGAGCTCGTCGCGGTGCGGACCGTAGCGCGGCGAGAGGACCAGCAGCACGACGGCCAGGACCGCCACGACGAGGGCGACGTCCCGGGTCGCGAAGGCGGGACGGTCGCGGGACACGCCCACGATCATGGCCCATCGCCCCTAGGGTGTGGCGCATGACGACGTCGTACTCGCCGGAAGCGGACGGACAGCCGGACCCGGGAGAGGTGGTGTGGGCCTGGGTGGCCTACGAGGACGACCCGCAGCAGGGCAAGGACCGTCCGGTGCTGCTCATCGGCAGGGACGGCGAGGACCTGCTCGGCCTGATGCTGACCAGCAAGGACCACGACCGCGACGCCGAGGACGAGGCGCGCCACGGCCGGCACTGGATGGACGTCGGCAGCGGCGACTGGGACCGCGAGCGACGCCCGAGCGAGGTGCGGCTGGACCGGCTGCTGGTGCTGCCGGAGTCCGGGGTACGCCGGGAGGGCGCTGCGCTCGACCGCGCGACGTTCGACGTGGTGCTCGAGGCCGCGCGGGAGCTCCACGCGCTCTGACCGGGACGGGCGCCGTCAGAGGGCGTCCAGGGCCTTGCGGACGCGGGTGTCGGAGACCGGCTGGGCCGTGCCGCGGGACTGGTCCCACAGGCTGACCCGGAGCTCCTCGAGCATCCACCGCACCTTCACCAGCGCCGCGCCGGGCGGCCGTCCCGCCGGCAGCGCGTCGACCCGGTGCAGGTAGGCCTCCTGGAGGTGCGCGACCTGGTCCATCAGCAGGCGGTCCCGGCCCACGCTCTCGTCCAGCCGCTCGCGTCGGGTCCGCAGCGCGCCGAGGTAGCGCGGGAGGTGCCGCAGCTGGTCGGCGCCCACCTCGGAGACGAACCCGCGGTGCACGAGCCGGCCGAGCTGGGCCTTCATGTCCGCGAGCGCGGGCAGCATGGGCAGCGCCGCGGACCCGCTGAGCAGCCTGTCGACGTCGCGCCAGTCCCCCAGAACGCGCAGCACGTCGTGCACGACCAGCCGGGTGGTCTCCTCGACCCCGCTGCGCACGGCCGCCGACAGCGCGGCGAACGCCCGCTCGTCCCACACGGGGCCGTGCCGGTCGAGCAGCGCGCCGACCGCCGCGGCGACGCAGTCGTCGAGCAGGTCCGCGACGGAGGCGTACGGCGACCCGGCGAGCCCGAGCTTGTCGGCGTTCGACAGCCCGTCCGCGACCCGTCGCACCGGCGAGGGCGTGGTGAGCAGCAGCAGCCGGACCAGTCCCTGGCGGTGCACGGCGGCCTGCTCGGCCTCGGACCCGAGCACCCGCAGCCCGACCGTCGTACCCTCGTCGGCCACGGCGGGGAAGCCGCGCACCTCGTGGCCGGCGCGGCGCTGGGTGAAGGTGCGCTCGATCGTGCCGAAGGTCCACGCGGTCTGACCGGTGACGTCGAGGCCGGAGGCGGTCGCCGCCTCGGCCATCGCCTCGGCGAACCTCGGCCGCAGCGGCGCCTTCAGCTCCTCGAGGTCCTTGCCCGCCGCGACCACGCCACCGTCCTCGCCGACCACCCGGAACGTGGGACGCAGGTGGTCGGGAACCTTCGACCAGTCCCAGGCCTCGCGCGGCACCACGACGCCGGTCGTCGCGCGCAGGAACCGCTCGAGGGCGTCGAGCAGCGACTCCTCCCCCGGCGACGTCGCGGCCAGGAACGCCCTTGCGTGGTTGGGCGCCGGGACGAACGAGACCCGCAGCTGCTTGGGCAGCGACCGGATCAGCGCGACCACGAGGTCCTCGCGCAGGCCCGGCACCTGCCAGGAGAACGGCTCGGGCGCGACCTGGTTGAGCGTCGCCACGGGTACGTCGACCGTGACGCCGTCCGCGGCCTCGCCGGGCGCGAACTGGTAGCTCAGCGGCAGCGTCAGCTCGCCCTCGCGCCACTGGTCGGGGTAGTCGCCCTCGGTGACCGCGCCGGCCGACTCGTTGACCAGCATCGCGGGGTCGAACGTGAGCAGCTCCGGGTCGGTGCGGCGCGCCTGCTTCCACCACGTGTCGAAGTGCGCGCCGGAGACCACGTCGGCCCCGACGCGCGCGTCGTAGAAGTCGAAGAGGGTGTGCTCGTCGACGAGGATGTCGCGGCGGCGGGCGCGGTGCTCGAGCTCCTCGACCTCCTCGAGCAGCTCGCGGTTGCGCGCCATGAAGCGGTGCCGCGTGTGCCACTCGCCGTAGACGAGCGCGTGCCGGATGAACAGCTCGCGGCTCAGTGGTACGTCGACGCGGCCGTAGGACACGAGTCGCTCGACGGCCAGCGGGACGCCGTACAACGTGACGCGCTCGTAGGCGAGCACGGCGCCGCGGCGCTTGGACCAGTGCGGCTCGCTGTAGGTGCGCTTGACGAGGTGCGCGCCGAGCTCCTCGGCCCACTCGGGCTTCACGGCGGCGTTGACGCGTCCCCACAGCTTCGAGGTCTCGACGAGCTCGGCCGACATCACGAACTGCGGCTGCTTCCGGAACAGGCCGGACCCCGGGAAGATCGAGAAGCGCGCGTTGCGGGCGCCGAGGTAGTCGCGCCGGTCGGGGTCGCGCAGCCCGATGTGCGAGAGCAGCCCGGCCAGCAGGGACTGGTGGATCCCGTCGGCGTCCGGCTCGTCGGCGGGCGCGCCCACGTCGAGCCCGAGCTGCTTGGCGACCTGCCGGAGCTGGGCCTCGAGCTCCTGCCACTCGCGGATGCGCAGGTAGTTGAGGTACTCCGCGCGGCACATCCGGCGGAACGCACTGGAGCTCAGCTCGCGCTGCTGGGTGCGGACGTAGCGCCACAGGTTGAGCCAGGTCAGGAAGTCCGAGGTCTCGTCCTTGAAGCGGGCGTGCTTCTGGTCGGCCTGCGCCTGCTGGTCCGCGGGCCGCTCGCGGGGGTCCTGCAGGGACAGGGCCGCCGTCACGACGAGGACCTCCCGCAGGCAGCCCCGCTCGTTCGCCTCGACGACCATCCGGGCCAGCCGCGGGTCGACCGGCAGCGCGACGAGCTGGCGGCCCAGCGGGGTCAGCCGCGGCCCCGGGCGGTCGCCACCGGAGGGCACCAGCGCGCCGAGCTCCTCGAGCAGCTGCACGCCCGCCTTGACGCTGCGCTGGTCCGGCGGGTCGACGAACGGGAACCTCCCGACGTCGCCGAGCCCGAGCGCGGTCATCTGGAGGATCACCGAGGCCAGGTTGGTGCGCAGGATCTCCGGGTCGGTGAACTCCGGGCGGGACGCGTAGTCCTCCTCGGCGTAGAGCCGGATGCAGATGCCCGCCTCGACGCGGCCGCAGCGGCCCGAGCGCTGGTTCGCCGAGGCCTGGCTGACCGGCTCGATGGGAAGGCGCTGCACCTTGGTGCGCACGCTGTAGCGCGAGATCCGGGCCAGGCCGGCGTCGACGACGTACCTGATGCCCGGGACGGTCAGCGAGGTCTCGGCGACGTTGGTGGCGAGCACCACGCGCCGCCGGCTGTGCCGCTCGAAGACCTTGTGCTGCTCGGCCGAGGACAGCCGGGCGAACAGCGGCACCACGTCGAACGCGTCGACCGGACGCGTGCTGAGCGCGGTCAGCACGTCGGCGGTGTCGCGGATCTCGCGCTCGCCCGGGAGGAACACCAGGATGTCGCCGGGCCCCTCCGCGACGAGCTCGCGCACGGCGTCGACGATCGCCTCGGTCTGGTCGCGCACCAGTGGCTCGCCCTCCTCGTCGTCGTACGCCTCCTCGACCAGGGGCCGGTAGCGCACCTCGACGGGGTAGGTGCGACCGGAGACCTCGATGATCGGAGCGGGTACGCCGGAGGCGTCGGAGAAGTGCGCGGCGAAGCGCTCGGGGTCGATCGTCGCCGAGGTGATGACGACCTTGAGGTCGGGGCGTCGCGGCAGCAGCTGCTTGAGGTAGCCCAGGATGAAGTCGATGTTGAGGCTGCGCTCGTGCGCCTCGTCGATGATCAAGGTGTCGTAGGCCGAGAGCATCCGGTCGTGCTGGAGCTCCGCGAGCAGGATGCCGTCCGTCATCACCTTGACGAGGGTGTCGCGGGTCGAGTGGTCGGTGAACCGCACCTGGTAGCCGACCGTCTCCCCGAGCGGCCGCCCGACCTCCTCGGCGATCCGCTCCGCGACGCTGCGGGCCGCGATCCGGCGCGGCTGGGTGTGCCCGACCATCCCGTGCACGCCGCGTCCGAGCTCGAGGCAGATCTTGGGCAGCTGGGTGGTCTTGCCCGAGCCGGTCTCCCCCGCCACGATCACCACCTGGTGGTCGCGGATCGCCGCGGCGATGTCGTCGCGCCGCTGGCTGACCGGCAGCTCGTCGGGGTAGGTGATCGGCGGCACCGACGCCGTACGCCGCTCGACCTCGGCCGCCCCGAAGCGTCGCGACCGCTGCGGTCGCCGTCCCGCGCCGCGACGCCGCGAGGACCGGCGTCGGGACGTCTGGTCGGGGCGCTCCCGCGGGCCGGCGTCGGACATGACCCGAGAAGTCTATGAGCCACCGGCAACCCGATTGACTGCCGCGGTGCGGAGCCGGGCTGGCACAAGGCCGAGTCGCATGCGCCGGAGACGCCCTGGTGCCGGTTGTGCCAGTCGGTCTACGACGGCACCGCGACGACCCCGGCGGGCAGCTGGCCCGGCACCTGGCCGGTCTCGGGCCCGGCACCTGGCCGGTCTGGCCCGGCACCTGGCCGGTCTGGCCCGGCACCTGGCCGCGGAACTGGCCCTGACCGGGCCCGAGCCCCGCGGCCGGGCCCGTCGCTCGAGCCGCCGTCGCTCGCGGCGGCCGAGCGCCGCCCCACCGACGCCGCTGAGCGCGACGGCCGTCACGGCGACTGCCGCCACCTTGCGCAGCGACCAGATCTGGCCGGACAGCCCGCGCGGCGGCGAGGCGGGCGGGGCCTGCGTCACCGGAGCGACGGAGGCACTCGACGGCACCGGTGCGTACGGCGCCCGGGGAGCGGCATCGGGGGTGGAGGGAGTCTCGTTGCTCATGCCGGAGACGGTGCGCGCCGGACCTGTGGCCCACCTGTGCCGACGCTGGCGGGCGACTGCGACTACGGGGTTCCCCGCCGGCGACCCCTCACAGGGCGTTCACAGACTTCTCCTAGGGTACGGCGGGATGGCTGGGTGATCCTTGTGGCATGCCCCTCGCGAACTCCGCTCCCGTCCTGACCCGTCCCGACGGGTCCGCCGCTGCGTGTCCTGGTCGTCGACGACGAGGTCAACATCGCCGAGCTGATCAGCATGGCGGTGCGCTACGAGGGCTGGGAGCCCACCGTCGCGCACACCGGCAGCAAGGCGGTCAGCGCCGCGAGGAACGACCGCCCCGACGCGGTGGTGCTCGACGTGATGCTCCCCGACTTCGACGGCATGGAGGTGCTGCGGCGGATGCGCAGCCAGCACCCCGACGTACCCGTGCTCTTCCTGACCGCCCGCGACTCCGTCGAGGACCGGGTCTCGGGGCTGACGGCCGGCGGCGACGACTACGTCACCAAGCCGTTCAGCCTCGAGGAGGTGATCGCCCGGCTGCGGGCGCTGATGCGCCGGGCCGGTGCGACCGACCGCCGGGAGTCGTCGCTGCTGACGGTCGGCGACCTCAGCCTCGACGAGGACAGCCACGAGGTGTTCCGCGGCGGCGACGAGATCCACCTGACCGCCACCGAGTTCGAGCTGCTGCGCTTCCTGATGCGCAACCCGCGACGGGTGCTGTCCAAGCCGCAGATCCTCGACCGGGTCTGGAACTACGACTTCGGCGGCCAGGCCAACGTCGTCGAGCTCTACATCTCCTACCTGCGCAAGAAGGTGGACGCCGGTCGCGAGCCGATGATCCACACCATGCGCGGTGCGGGGTACGTCCTCAAGCCCGCAGACTGACCCGATGCCCCGCCTCCGCCTCGTCCCGACCTCGCTCACCGCCCGCCTGGTGGCGATCCTGGTCGCGCTCGTGATCGTGGCCACGGTCGTCGTCGGCGCGGTCACCACCTTGAGCATGCGCCGCTACCTCGGCGGCCAGCTCGACGACCAGCTGCAGGCCACCCGCGGCGGCACGTCCTTCTTCTGGGAGCACGGCGGCCAGCTGCCCGCCTTCCCGGACCGCGACGGCGACGGCGACGAGCGGGGCGGACCCCAGGCGCTGGACCGCGGCACGGTCACGATGGTCGTCATCGACGGCGAACGGACCGGCGACCTGCTCGACTCGACCGAGACCGTCGCCCTGTCGGCGCGGCGTCGAGCGTGCTGGCCTCGGTCCCGAGGGACGGCAAGCCTCACGACGTGGACCTGCCCGGACTCGGCCACTACCGGGTGGTCGCCTCCACGCAGTCCCGGCTCGGGCGTGCCGGTCGTCACCGGTCTGCCCACCTCGGTCGACGACAGCGATCATCGCGCAGCTCGTCGGCTCCGAGGCCCTCGTCGGCCTGCTCGGCGCCGTCGCCGCGGCCGTCGGCGGGACCTTCCTGGTGCGCCGCCAGCTCCGCCCGCTGCGCCGAGGTCGCCGACACCGCCCACGAGGTCGCCGACGCTGCCGCTGTCGACCGGCGCGATCGGCGAGACCGTGCGGGTCCCCGAGCGACCTCACCGACGAGCGCACCGAGGTCGGCCAGGTCGGCGCGGCGCTCAACACGATGCTCGCGCACGTCGAGCACGCTCTCGACGACCGGCACCGCAGCGAGCTCCAGGTCCGCCAGTTCGTCGCCGACGCCTCCCACGAGCTGCGCACGCCCCTGACCACGATCCACGGGTACGCCGAGCTCAGCCGCCGTACGACGCCCGCCGACCCGGCCCAGCTCTCGCACGCGATGGGCAAGGTCGAGGCGGAGGCGACGCGGATGTCCTCCCTGGTCGAGGACCTGCTCGCTGCTCGCGCGCCTCGACGCGGGCCGTCCGCTCGCCCGCGACGAGGTCGACCTGACCCGGCTGGTCCTCGAGACCGTCGGCGACGCACGCGTGGTCGGCCCCGACCACAAGTGGCTGCTCGAGCTCCCCGAGGAGCCCGTCGTGGCCCCCGGCGACGAGCAGCGGCTGCACCAGGTCGTCACCAACCTGCTCAACAACGCCCGGCGGCACACGCCGCCCGGCACGACCGTGCGCGTCGGCGTGGGTGCCGGCGCGGAGCCGGGCCGCGTCTCGCTGTGGGTGCAGGACGACGGCCCCGGCATGTCCCCCGAGCTGGTCCGCACCGCCTTCGAGCGGTTCACCCGCGGCGACTCCTCGCGCACCCGCGAGTCGGGCGGCGCCGGCCTCGGCCTGTCCCTCGTGCAGGCCATCGCGACCGCCCACGGCGGGACCGTGTCGGTGACCTCCGAGCCGGGTCGCACGCGCTTCGAGCTGCAGCTGCCGGCGCTCGCGGGAGCCGACTCACAGTCTGAGGACAGAGTCACCACACGGGCGTGCCAGTCGGCCTCGCGACAGTCGTCCCATGAGCAACCAGACCCCCACCTTGACGCCCCCGAGGTCCGACCGCCCGGCGGGTCCCGATCCTCTCCGAGGGACCGGACGCACGGGTTCCGACGGTCCGGACCGGCAGCCCGCCGGCCCCGGCCGGGTCGGCACGACCGCCCGCCGGATCTGGCGCGGCCGCACCGAGGACCCCCAGTGGGCCCGGCCCGCCCTGCTCGGTCTCCTCGCCGCCACCGCGGTGCTCTACCTGTGGGGGCTCGGGGCGTCCGGGTGGGCCAACTCGTTCTACTCGGCAGCCGTCCAGGCGGGATCCGAGTCCTGGAAGGCGTTCCTCTTCGGCTCCTCGGACGCCGGGAACTCGATCACCGTCGACAAGACGCCGATGTCGCTGTGGGCGATGGCGCTGTCGGTGCGGGTCTTCGGCCTGTCGTCGTGGGCCATCCTGGCCCCGCAGGCGCTGATGGGCGTCGCGTCGGTCGGCCTCCTGCACGGCACCGTCCGGCGTACGACGGGGTCGGCGGTCGCCGGACTCATCGCCGGCGCCGTGCTCGCGACGACGCCCGTCGCGGTGCTGATGTTCCGCTTCAACAACCCCGACGCGATGCTGGTGCTGCTCCTCGTCGGCTCGGTCGCCGCCACGGTCCGCGCCATCGAGTCCACGCGGGCCCGGGCCGAGGGCCGCACCGGCCACCCGGTCCGCTGGATCGCGCTCGGCGGCGCGCTGGTCGGGTTCGCGTTCCTGACCAAGATGCTCCAGGCGTTCCTGGTGCTGCCGCCGCTGGCCCTGGTGTACCTCGTCGCCGCGCACACCTCGCTCGGCAAGCGCGTCGGCCACCTGCTCGTGGCGTTCGGCTCGATGCTGCTGGCCGCCGGCTGGTGGATCGCGCTCGTCGAGCTCTGGCCGGCCGCGTCACGCCCCTACATCGGCGGCTCGCAGACCAACTCGATCCTCGAGCTCACCCTGGGCTACAACGGCTTCGGCCGCCTCACCGGCGACGAGACCGGCTCGGTCGGCGGCGGCGCAGGGCGGCGGCTGGGGCACCACCGGCATCCTGCGGATGTTCGACTCCGAGATCGGCGGCCAGATCGCCTGGCTGCTGCCGGCCGCGCTGATCCTGCTCGGCGCAGGCCTCTGGTTCACCCGGCGGGCACCCCGCACCGACCTGGTCCGGGCCGGGCTCGTCGTCTGGGGCGGCTGGCTGCTCGTCACCGGGCTGACCTTCAGCTTCATGGCCGGCATCTTCCACGCCTACTACACCGTCGCCCTGGCCCCGGCGATCGCCGCCGTCGTCGGCAGCGTCGCCGTCCTGCTCTGGCAGCGCCGCGAGTCGTACGCCGCGGGACTGGTGATGGCCTGCACGGTCGCGTTCACCACGGCCTTCACGTTCTTCCTGCTCGACCGCACCCCGGACTACCTGCCGTGGCTCGAGTGGGTCGTCGCCGTCGTCGGCCTGGCCTCCGCGCTGATGCTGGTCGCCGTGCGGCACCTGCCCCGCACGGTCGCCCTCGCCGTCGCCGGTGCCGCCCTGACCGCGAGCCTGCTCGGACCCACGGCGTACTCCGTCAGCACCGCCGCCACCCCGCACACCGGCTCGATCCCGAGCGCGGGCCCGAGCAGCGCCGGCACGGGAGGCCCCGGCGGCCCTGGCGGTATGGGCGGCCCCGGCTTTACGGGCGGCGGTCCCGGCGGCGGCTTCGGCCAGGCACCGGCGGGCACCCCGGGCACCACGCAGACCCAGGGCACCACCGGCACCACCCAGGGCACGACCGGCGGCACGGGCACGACGGGCGGGCTGCTCCAGGGCAGCGAGTCCACCGCAGCGCTCACGAGACTCCTGACGACCGACGCGGACTCCTACCGCTGGGTGGCGGCGGCCGTCGGCGCCAACACCGCCGCCGGCTACCAGCTCGCCAGCGAGGAGCCGGTGATGCCGATCGGCGGCTTCAACGGCAGCGACCCGAGCCCCACGCTCGCGCAGTTCCAGGCCTACGTCGCGAACGGCGACATCCACTACTTCATCGCCAGCGGCGGCGGCGCGGGTGGCGGCGGCGGGATGAGCCCGAGCGGCAGCACGAGCACCAGCATCACGAGCTGGGTCGAGGCGAGCTTCACCGCGACCACCGTCGACGGGGTCACCGTCTACGACCTCTCGGGCGGTGTCCGGTGACCACGTCCGCGGCCGAGCCGAGGCGCGACGTCCAGCCCGGCGAGCACCCCGACGAGCACCCTGCGCCCGTCCTGGACGTGGTGATCCCGGTCCACAACGAGGAGGTCGACCTCGCGGGGTCGGTCGCCCGGGTGCACGCGCACCTGTCCCGGCTGCCCTACTCGTTCCGGATCACCATCGCCGACAACGCCAGCACCGACGGCACCGCGCTCGTCGCGCACCGCCTGACCCACGAGTACGACGGGGTGCGGGCCGTGTTCCTGCCCGAGAAGGGACGCGGCCGGGCGCTGTCGCGGGTCTGGTCCGACTCGGGGGCCGAGGTCCTCGTCTACATGGACGTCGACCTGTCCACCGACCTCAACGCCCTGCTCCCGCTCGTCGCACCACTGATCTCGGGGCACTCCGACCTCGCGATCGGCAGCCGCCTCTCCCGCGGGTCGCGCACCTCGCGAGGGCCGAAGCGGGAGGTGATCTCGCGCGGCTACAACCTGCTGCTGCGGGGCACGCTGCGGGCGCAGTTCTCCGACGCCCAGTGCGGGTTCAAGGCGATCCGCGCCGACGTCGCGCGCGAGCTGCTGCCGCTCGTGGAGGACACCGGCTGGTTCTTCGACACCGAGCTGCTCGTGCTCGCCGAGCGGGCCGGCCTGCGCATCCACGAGGTCCCCGTCGACTGGGTCGACGACCCCGACAGCCGCGTCGACGTGTGGCGGACAGCCCGTGACGACGTCCGCGGCGTCTGCCGTCTCGGCTGGGCCCTGCTGCGCGGCCGGATGCCGCTCGACGAGGTGGCCGTGCGCCTCGGCCGCACCTCCGAGGCCGGCGCGGAGGGACGCCTCGGCGCCCAGGTCGCGCTGTTCGCGATCATCGGCGCCCTCTCCACGCTCGCCTACGCCGTGCTCTACCTGCTGCTGCGCACGACGATGAGCCCGTTCTGGGCCAACGCCACCGCGCTGGTGGCGACGGCGGTCGCGAACACGGCGGCCAACCGGCGGGTCACCTTCGGGCTGCGGGGCCGGCGCGACGCGCTGCGCCACCAGGTCCAGGGCCTGGCGATCTTCGGGGTCGGGCTTGCGGTCACCACCGGCTCGCTGTGGCTGCTGCACGCGCTGGTCGCCTCCCCCGGCCGGGTGACGGAGATGCTCGTGCTCACCGCGGCCAACCTCGCCGTCACCGTGATGCGCTTCGTCGCGATGCGGGTCTGGGTCTTCGCCCGCCGCTGAGCCCGGGTCGGTGGGCGTGGCTAGGATCGACTGGTCCACCGCCCGGGGAGGGAGCAGCACGTGGCCGGACCCGACCAGCCCACCGACCGCCCGGCCATCGTCACCGTCGACGACGACCCGAGCGTCTCCCGCGCCGTCGCCCGCGACCTGCGCCGCGAGTACGGCGAGGACTGCCGCATCGTGCGTGGCGAGAGCGGCGCGCAGGTCCTCGAGGCGCTGCGCGAGCTCAAGCTGCGCGGCGAGCAGGTCGCGGTGATCCTGGCCGACTACCGGATGCCCGGCGATGAACGGCATCGAGTTCCTCGAGCAGGCGATGGACATCTTCCCGTTCGCGCGACGCGTGCTGCTCACGGCGTACGCCGACACCGACGCGGCCATCGCGGCGATCAACCTCGTCGACGTCGACCACTACCTGCTCAAGCCGTGGGACCCGCCGGAGGAGAAGCTCTACCCCGTCGTCACCGAGCTGCTCGAGGCGTGGCGGGCCTCCGACCACGTGCCGGTGCCGGAGACCAAGGTCATCGGGCACCGGTGGTCGTCGCGGTCCTTCGAGGTCCGCGACTTCCTGGCCCGCAACCGGGTGCCCTACCGCTGGTACGCCGCCTCCGAGCCGGAGGGCCAGCGGCTGCTCGCCGCCGCCGAGATCGCGGACGCGCTCACCGAGGCGTGCATCCCGGTCGTCATCACGCCCGGCGGCGACGTGCTCCGCTCCCCCAGCGACGCCGAGATCGCCGCGCAGGTCGGGCTCTCGGTCGACCCGGCGGGCGAGTTCTACGACGTCGTGGTGGTCGGTGGCGGCCCGGCCGGTCTCGGCGCCGCGGTCTACGCCGCCTCCGAGGGCCTGCGCACCGTGCTCGTCGAGCGCTCCGCGACCGGCGGTCAGGCCGGGCAGAGCTCGCGGATCGAGAACTACCTCGGCTTCCCCGACGGCATCTCCGGCTCCCAGCTCGCCGAGCGGGCCCGCCGGCAGGCCGTCAAGTTCGGCGCCGAGCTGGTCAGCGCCCGCGACGTCAGCTCGCGTCGAGACGCAGCGGCGCCGCCCGGGTGGTCCGCTTCGCCGACGGCGGCACCATCGAGGCGCACACCGCGATCCTGGCCACCGGCGTCTCCTACCGCCAGCTCGACGCCCCCGGCGTCGAGCGCGCTCACCGGCCGCGGCGTCTTCTACGGCGCCGCGCTCACCGAGGCGCTCAGCTGCGCCGACCAGGACGTGTACGTCGTCGGCGGCGCCAACTCCGCGGGCCAGGCCGCCCTGCACTTCGCCCGGCGCAGCCGCGCTCGGTGACGATCCTGGTGCGCGGCTCGTCGCTGCGCGGCGTCGATGTCGTCGCTACCTCGTCGACCAGATCGAGGCCGAGCCCCGACATCCACGTGCGCACCGGCACGACCGTCGCGGAGGCGCACGGCACCGACCACCTCGAGGGGCTGACCCTGCTCGACGTCGCCGACGGGCGCGAAGGAATCAGTCGCCACCCAGTGGTTGTTCGTCTTCATCGGGGCCATGCCGCGCACCGACTGGCTCGACGACGAGGTCGATGCGCGACGACCACGGGTTCGTGTTCGCCGGGCCGGACCTGCTCGTCGACGGGCGCAGCGCCGCGCGGCTGGACGCTCGACCGGGACCCCTACCACCTCGAGACCAGCATCCCCGGCGTGTTCGTCGCCGGCGACGTCCGGGCCGAGTCGGTCAAGCGGGTCGCGTCGGCCGTGGGCGAGGGCGCGATGGCCGTGATGCTCGTGCACCGCTACCTGGAGCGGCTGTGACCCGAGGCGGACCACGACGGAGAGGGAAGGGACAGCGATGACCAGCAGCGAGGGCACCGACGGCCAGGACAGGTCGGACGGGCGGGGCGCCGTCACGCCCGGCGGCACCGACGGGGTGCCGGCGTGCTCGCCGGAGCTGCTGCGCACGCTGTTCCTGTTCGAGGCGCTCTCCGACGAGCGGCTGGACTTCCTGTGCGAGCACGGCGACGTGGTGCGCGTCGAGCCGGGCTGGCTCTACCGCGAGGGCGAGGACGCGACCTGCTTCTACGTGCTGCTCGACGGCTCGCTGGTGATGTCGCGCCGGGTCGTCGACGACGACGTCGAGGTCAACCGGACCTCCCAGCGCGGGGCGTACGTCGGCGCGTGGAACGCCTACCTCGGCGACCTCGTGCCGCAGGTCTACGACCAGTCCGTGCGGGTCACCGAGCCGTCGACGTTCTTCCAGCTCGACGCCGACGGTCCTGCGCGAGATCATGCACGAGTGGTTCCCGATGGCCCAGCACCTGCTGAGCGGGCTGTTCCAGGGGTTCACCGCACGGCAGCGCACGATCGCCCAGCGCGAGCGGCTGCTCGCCCTCGGCTCGCTGTCGGCCGGGCTGACCCACGAGCTCAACAACCCCGCCGCGGCCGCCGTGCGGGCCACCGTCGACCCTGCAGCAGCGGGTGTCCAAGATGCGCGAGAAGCTCGCCGCGCTCGCGGCCGGCCACCTCGACGAGGCGGCCCTGCAGACGCTCGATCAAGTTCCAGGACGAGGCCGCGCAGCGGGTCGCGGAGGCGCCGAAGCTGTCCGCGCATCGAGGCCGCCGACCGCGAGGACGAGCTCAGCGACTGGCTCGAGGACCACGGCGTCGCGCACGCCTACGAGATCGCGCCGACCTTCGTGCAGGCCGGCATCGACGGCGACTGGCTCGACCTGGTCGCCAACGCCGCACCGCCCGAGTCCCTGGCCGGCGCGGTGCGCTGGCTCTACTACACGGTCGACACCGAGCTGCTGATGAAGGAGATCACCGACTCCACGACCCGGATCTCGACGCTGGTCGACGCCGCCAAGCAGTACTCCCAGATGGACCGCTCGCCGTTCCAGAACGCCGACCTGCACGAGCTGCTCGACAGCACGCTGGTGATGCTGGCGCGCAAGATCCCGCCGGGCGTGACGGTGGTCAAGGAGTACGACGCGACGCTGCCCGCCGTGCCGTCGTACGCCGCGGAGCTCAACCAGGTCTGGACGAACCTCATCGACAACGCCGTGCAGGCGATGGGCGAGGACGGGCACGCTGACGATCGCGCACCCACTGCGACGAGGAGTTCGCGACGGTCAAGGTCACCGACACCGGCCCGGGCATCCCCGAGGACGTCGAGGACCGCATCTTCGAGCCGTTCTTCACCACCAAGCCCATCGGCCACGGCACCGGGCTCGGCCTCGACATCGCCTGGCGGATCGTGGTCGACAAGCACCGCGGCTACCTCAAGGTGGTCTCCCAGCCCGGGAGCACCACGTTCATCGTGCGGCTGCCGCTGGGCGGCCCGCAGATCGGGGAGACGACATGAACGGCATCGACCCGCAGGCCGCGCCCGAGCGGCACCGGCTGCGCCGAGTGCGACGCGTCGTCCGGGTGGTGGGTGCACCTGCGCCGCTGCGCGGAGTGCGGCCACGTCGGCTGCTGCGACAGCTCGCCGGGGCAGCACGCGACCGCGCACGCGCGCGAGAGCGGCCACCGCTACATCCAGAGCTTCGAGCCGGGCGAGGACTGGTTCTTCGACTACCAGACCGAGGACCTGCTCAGCGGCCCCGAGCTCGCCGGTCCCACCTCGCACCCCGACGACCAGCCCGCGCCCGGCCCCGCGGGGCGGGTCCCGACCGACTGGCGCGACCACGTGCACTGACCCGAGCCGGCAGGGCCTGGTTGTCAACCCGACACAATATGCTCGGGGGGTGGTGTACACCAGCGACTACCCGATCCTGCACGTGACGGTCGACATCGTGGTGCTGACCGTGCGCGACGACGAGCTCTGCGCCCTCGCGATCCGGCGCGGCGAGCCGCCGTACCAGGGCCGCTGGGCGCTCCCCGGCGGGTTCGTCGAGATCGACGAGGACCTCGAGACCGCGGCCCGGCGCGAGCTCGCCGAGGAGACCGGCGTCGACCCCGGCGCGGTGCGTCTCGAGCAGCTCGCGACGTACGGCGCCCCGGCGCGCGACCCACGGCACCGCACCGTGAGCGTCGCGTGGCTGGCGATCCTGCCGCGGGTCGTGGAGCCGCGCGCGGGCTCGGACGCCTCGCACGCCGCGTGGCGTCCGGCCGCCTGGCTGATCGGGCGCGGGCGGCTGGCCTTCGACCACCGGCAGATCCTCACCGACGGCGTCGAGCGGGCCCGGGCCCGGCTGGAGTACTCCAACATCGCCACCGCCTTCCTCGGCGAGGAGTTCACGATCGCGGCGCTGCGCGAGGTCTACGAGGTGGTCTGGGGCCACTCGCTGGACCCCGGCAACTTCCACCGCAAGGTCACCCGCACCGACGGCTTCGTCGAGGCCACCGGGCGCCGGCAGTCCGCCGGCCGTGGCCGGCCCGCCGAGCTGTTCCGCGCAGGCTCCGAGGAGTCGCTGAACCCGCCGCTGACCCGGCGGTCGCTGGCACCCTGAGGCCGCACCGTCCGGTGCCGTCCGGACCCCGGGGGTCAATCTAAATGTACTGAAACCGGACGTTTGCCACCGGTCTCTCCGGGCACACCCCGCCTGAAAGGAGGAACCATGGCATTCATCTTGTGGATCATCGCCGTCGTGCTCGTCATCGCCGGCATCGTCTCGATCCTGCGCGGTGGCCTGCTCTGGGGCATCGTGCTGATCGTCGTCGGTCTGCTCGTCGGCCCCGGCGGCTACAGCATCTTCAAGTAGCACCGGCCCCGCGAGCCCCACGATTACCAGGGTCCCCTGGTAATCGTGCACTCCCCCAGGCATGCAATCCCGGGGAAGCGTCTGAAAGCCACGGGAAGTACGACGCGGCCGAAGCGCGTTCACGGGCAGCCACACCCGTCCCGCGAGCCCCACGATTACCTGGGTCCCCTGGTAATCGTGGGGGCCGCACTCACGTGGGGGCCGCACTCACGTGGGGCGCCGCACTCACGTGGGGGCCGCACTCACGTGGGGCGTCGCACTCACGCGGGGCGCCGCACCGACGCACCCTGATCAGGCCCCGGGCAGGTCGATCCGGTCGTCCTGCACCAGGCCCATCACGTCGGCGCGGGTGATCCCGGTGGAGCCCACGCCGACGGTGGAGTCGTTGCCGAACAGCGGGTCGACCAGCACCGTCACCACGTCGCCGTCGGGCTGGGTGTGGGACACCACGAAGCGGGGCCCGCTGCCCGGGGTGGTCGCGAACGTCCGGCCGTCGCGCCGTACCACCTCGGTGCAGACCTCGCCCATCGACCCGCACGCCGCGGCCGGCCCGCCGCCGCTGGCCACCTGCACCTGGACCATGCCCTCGCCCGGGCTCCCCGGCACCCGCCAGCCCAGCTTGATCCCGATCGACACTGCTCCCTTGCCGGCCGACCCGCCCTGGAGGCTGCGCGTCGCGTAGTCCAGCCGGGTGCCGGACGGGTCGAGCACCGACTGCGCCGTCCGGAACAGGGCGTTGCGCCAGCCCGGATAGGGAAGCGGGCCGAGGCCGTCGAACGCGTTCATCACCTTCGCGACGCGTGCCACCTGACGGTCCCGGGCCGACGGCGGCGTCGCGACCCGCGTCGCCCCGGCCGACGGCGACGGCGACGGCGACGGCCCGACGGTCGTCACCGGCTCGTGGGAGGTCGGCGCCCGCGTCGGCGTCCCCGCGGGCGGGGCGGTGTCGGCGCCGCCCGAGAGACCGCCGGCCACCAGCGCGGTTCCAGCCACGACGCCGCCCGCGAGCACGCCCACCCCGGTCACCAGGACCCGGGTGCGCCGGACCTTCCGGCGACCGCGCGCCACGTCGTCGGCGACGTCGAAGGAGGTCGCGTCGTCGGCCTCGGCCGCCTCGCGGAGCAGGTCGTGCCAGGCCTCGTCACGGTGGTCCCGGTCGTCGCGCATCAGCCGCTCCTGTCCTCGTAGTGGGGTGACAGGGCGCGCTCGAGGTGGCGCAGGGCGTGCGAGGTCTGGCTCTTCACGGTGCCCGCGGTCACGCCGAGATCCGTCGCGGTCTCCTCGACCGAGAGGCCCCAGTAGTGCCGCAGCACGACCACCGCCCGCTGTCGCCGGGGCAGCGCCGCCAGGGCCGCGAGCAGCAGGTCGCGGTCCTCCGGCGAGGTGCCCGAGGACTGCTCGACGTCGTGCCTGTCCACCCCCGGGCGCTCGCGCCGCCACGGGCGGCGGGTCTCGTCGACGTGGGCGTTGACGAGCACCCGCCGGGCGTAGGCGTCGACGCGGTCGTCGTCGCGGACCTTCGGCCAGGCGACGTACAGCTTCATCAGCGTCGTCTGGACGAGGTCCTCGGCGCGGTGCGAGTCGCCGCACAGCAGGTAGGCCGTCCGTCGTAGCGTCGCCCGCCGCGCCGCGACGTACGCGCTGAACTCCGCGTCCCGCTCGGCTCCGCGCACCGGCCCACCCCCCTCCTGTCACGACTCATACGGAGCGGCGTCGCGATCCGTTGCACGCCGTCGGGCGCCGGTCCGGTCGCGGCCCGGGTCACCAGCAGACCACGACCGGGCCGGCGATAGGTTCGGCCCATGCAGCCCACCCTCCCCGAGCGCGTGCGCACCCTCGTGGTCGGTGCGGGGTTCGGCGGCCTCGGGATCGCGATCGCGCTGCACGGGCGCGGGGACCACGACTTCCTGGTCGTCGAGCGCGCCGACGACGTCGGCGGGACCTGGCGCGACAACACCTATCCCGGCGCTGCGTGCGACGTGCCGTCACAGCTCTACTCCTTCTCCTTCGCGCCGAACCCGCACTGGTCGCGGTCCTTCTCCCCGCAGCCGGAGATCCAGGCCTACCTGCGCGACGTCGCCGCGCGCTCGGGGGTGCTCCCCCGCTTCCGCTTCGGCACCGACGTGCAGGACGCGCGCTGGGACGACGACGCGGCCGTATGGCGGGTGCGGACGTCGGCGGGGACGGTCGCGGCCGACGTGCTGGTGTCCGCGGCCGGGGCGCTGTCCGAGCCGCACCTGCCCGACATCGCGGGGATCGGCTCGTTCCGCGGGGAGGTGCTGCACTCCTCGCGGTGGGACCACGACCTCGACCTCGCCGGGCGCCGCGTCGCGGTCGTCGGCACCGGCGCCTCGGCTATCCAGATCGTGCCGGCCGTCGCCCCCGGGGCGGCCCACGTCGACGTCTACCAGCGCACCCCGCCCTACGTCCTGCCACGCCGCGAGCGGGCCTACTCCGACCTCGAGCACCGCGTGTTCGAGCGTGTCCCGCTGGTCCAGAGGGCCTACCGCACGGCGATCTTCTGGGGCCGTGAGTGCCTGGTCCCGGCCTTCGTGACCGACCAGCGCCTGTTCGCCCCCGCGCGCAACGCCGCGCTGGCCAACCTCCGCCGGGGCGTCGCCGACCCGTCCCTGCGGGCCCGCCTCACGCCGTCGTACGAGATCGGCTGCAAGCGGATCCTGGTCTCCAACGACTGGTACCCGGCCCTGGCCCGCGACGACGTCGAGGTCGTCACCGACCCGATCCGCGAGGTGACGCCGACCGGGGTCGTCGCCGCCGACGGCACCGAGCGGCCCGCCGACGTGCTCGTGCTGGCCACCGGGTTCCGCGCCACCGACCTGCCGATCGCGCACCACCTCGTCGGCCGCGACGGCACCAGCCTCGCCGACCACGCCGCCGAGCACGGCTTCCAGGCCTACAAGGGCAGCACGGTGCACGGCTTCCCCAACCTGTTCCTGGTCGTCGGCCCCAACACCGGACTCGGGCACTCGAGCATGGTGCTGATGATCGAGTCGCAGGTCACCTACGTCGTCGACGCGCTGCGCCGGATGCGCGAGGACGGCGTGACGGCCGTCGAGCCGACCGCGGACGCGCAGCGGGAGTGGAACGACGACCTCCAGCGGCGGCTGCGCCGGACGGTCTGGAACGCCGGCGGCTGCTCGAGCTGGTACCTCGACGCGCACGGCCGCAACGTCACCCTCTGGCCGCGCACGACGGTCGCCTTCCGGCGGCTGACCGCGCGCTTCGACTCCGAGGCGTACGTCGCCCGGCCGGCCGCCGAGCGGGCGGGCGCGTGAGGTCCCTCGACGGCAAGGTCGTCGTGATCACCGGTGCCGGCTCGGGGATCGGGCGGGCGCTCGCGCTGCGGGCCGCCGACCAGGGCGCGGTCCTCGCGCTCAGCGACGTCGACGCGTCCGGGCTGGCCGAGACGGCCTCGCAGGTGCGGGCCCGCACCTTCCAGGCGGTCCGCGCCGACGTGCTCGACGTGCGCGACCGCTCCGCGGTCCGTGCGTACGCCGGCGAGGTGCACGCCGACCTGGGACGGGTCAACGTCGTGGTCAACAACGCCGGCATCGCGTTCCACGGCGAGGTCGAGGAGATGTCCTACGAGGACCTCGAGCAGGTGATGGCCGTGGACTTCTGGGGCGTCGTGCACGGGACCAAGGAGTTCCTGCCGCACCTGATCGCGTCCGGGGACGGCCACGTCGTCAACGTGTCCAGCGTCTTCGGCCTGATGAGCGCGCCCGGCCAGTCGGCCTACAACGCCGCGAAGGCGGCCGTGCGCGGGTTCACCGAGGCGCTGTGCCAGGAGATGCTCGTCGCCGGCCACCCGGTCCGCGTGACCTGCGTGCACCCGGGCGGCATCCGCACCTCCATCGTCCGCAACGCCCGGGTCTCCGCCTCGCACGACCACGACGAGCTCGCTGCCCGCTTCGACGCGCGGGTCGCCCGGATGGACGCGGACCGGGCCGCCGAGATCATCCTCGACGGCGTGCTCGCCGACCGGGCGCGGGTGCTCGTGGGCGCCGACGCCAAGGTCGTCGACTGGGGCGTGCGGCTGGTGGGCGCGCGCTACCAGCGGGTCGTCGCGCTGCTGACCCGCCGCCAGAACCGTCAGGCCCGCTAGCCCCGGTCGACCTGCCGGGCCCGCTCGCCGCGCCCGACCGCACGCAGCACCCCGGCGGCCGCCGCCGCGCCGAGAGGGTTGGGGCGCCGGTCGGCAGGGCCGCGCCCGGTGTCCCACCAGCCGAGCGGCACCCCGAGCTGGTAGAACGCCTGCACCACCGGGGCGGCCCGGTCGACGACCGTCCGCCCGGCCGTGCGCCACTTCGCCGCCAGCACGCTCGTCACCTGCTCGGTCACCCCGCGGGGGGCGTGAACGCGCCGCCGCGCAGCAGGGACGCGGCCAGCACCCCGAGGGCGTCCTGCTCCACCTCGCCCGACCAGCGCGGCGCCGGCCCGACGACCGCGTGCCAGAGCCGGGGCGCGTCGCCGAGCGCAGGCGAGCCCCGCGGCGGTCAGCGCCAGCCGGTCGGCCGTCGCGCCGCAGCAGCCGCTGCGCGGTGAGGTGCTCGCGCAGGAAGCGCAGCGGCGGCACGTCCGCCTCGCCCGTGGCGCGCATCCACGGGAACTCCTCGGTCCAGCGGAAGCGGTCGTCCAGCGCCGCGACGGTCGCCGGCGGCAGGTGCCCGTCGGAGGTGAGGGTCAGCCCGAGGCGGACCGTCTCGAGCACGGCGACCGCGCTGGCCAGGGACAGCCGCACCCGTGCGGGCACCCTGGGGAACCGGTCCACGCCGACCAGCGCGGGCTGCCAGAACGCCGCGGGCACGCCCGGGAACGTCGCCGTCCAGCGGCCCAGGGCGAGCACCTCGTGCGTCGTACCCTCCCGGCACGCGGCTGCCTGCGCACCCAGCCCGGCGGCCTCGAACAGGTCGCCGAGCGCCCAGGCGACCTCGTGCCCGGCGCGGTCGGCGCCGCCCCGCCAGGTGGGCAGCTCCTCGCGCAGGAAGCGCCGCACCAGCGCCTCGTCGCGGATCGCCGGCGCGCTCGTGCTCGAGCCACGCCAGCGCCGGGCGGACCAGCGCCGCGGTGGGCGCGTCGAGGCTGCGCCGCACCGATTCTTGGAGATCCACCTCTGCATTCTCGCTCCCCGTGCCGGTATGTTGGACCCCCGACCTGGGGGAGGTTGAGTGAGACCCGGCTTGACGACGCGACCGCGTGAAGGGCGACCGAGACCGCCTGTGAACCAGAGCACCGTGCCCCTGCCCACCCAGCGCGTCGCCGGCGCGTGCGACCTCTACGAGCCGGGCCACCAGATCCACTACAAGCACCAGGGCGCCGCCGTGCGCTCGCGGGCCCGCTCGGTCGGGGAGGCCCTGCAGGAGGGCACCCTGGTCATCCTGGTGCTCGACGACGGCACCGAGCTGCACTGGCGCCACCACGACCCCGAGCGGCTGCGCCGCATCCTCGAGCTCGTCCCCGGCACCCGGGTGGCCTACCCCACCTTCCACGCGCTGCGGGTCGGCCCCTACTGGTTCAACTGCGCCCGGGAGAGCGACCCCTGGGAGGACTGCCGCGACGCGCAGCCCCCCGCCGTGCGGTGACGACCGCCGCGGACGCCGGTCTCCCGGGCCCCGCCGGGCAGGCGGTGCGGGTGGTGGCCGCCAAGTGGCCCGACCTGCCGCACTGGGAGTACGACGGCGTGCTGCTCGGCGAGGACGAGCACGGCACCTGGGTGGGCGCGGACGCCGGCACGCTGATGTCGCGCCCGGGCGTGTCCTACCGGGCCCGCCAGCCGCAGGTCTCGCTGGTCCCGCGCGCTCCCGGCTTCGTGGCCACGTTCTACGCGCCCGGCGGCACCGTCCCGTGCGACGTGTACGTCGACATCGCCACGGCGTCCACCTGGTCGCCGGGCCGGGTGGTGGCCGTGGACCTCGACCTCGACGTGGTCCGGGGCTGGAGCGGCCGGGTCTGGGTCGACGACGAGGACGAGTTCGCCGACCACCGGGTCCGGCTCGGCTACCCGCCCGAGGTGGTGCACCTCGCGCTCACCTCGTGCGCCCGGCTCCGTGCCGCGGTCGAGGCCGGCGAGGCACCCTTCGACCGGGTCGCCGCCGACCGGTGGCTCGACGTGCTGGCCGCCCGGGAGCGGCGTGAGCCGCCCCGACGAGGCTGCCGACGGGGCTGCCGACGACGCAGGCCCGGTCGCCCGGTCCGTGGTGGTGCGCGGCGTGGTGCAGGGCGTGGGCTTCCGCTGGTCCTGCCGGGAGGCGGCCGCGGAGGCGGGCGTGTCCGGCTGGGTGGCCAACGCCGCCGACGGCAGCGTCCACGCGGTCCTCGAGGGCCCGCCCGAGGCCGTCGGGAGCCTTCTCGGGTGGCTGCGGCACGGACCCCGGCACGCCGAGGTCGACGACGTGACCGTCGACGAGGTGCCGGTCGAGGGGCGCTCCGGCTTCACGATCCGCTGAGCCGGAGCCGCCCCCGGGCTCACGCCCCCAGGGCGCCAGCAGGAGAGTGCGCCGGAGAGCAGGCCCCTGGGAGAACACCGACCCTCCGACGCGTGCCCAAGGAACCACGAGCCGGGAGCCCGCGTCAACGACCGCGCACCGGCGCGCCGCGCGCTCAGCGCGCCGCGTCGTCGGTGGCCACGGGACGGGAGGGGTCGCGCACCCACTCGCTCCACGAGCCGGGGTAGAGCGCCGCCTCCACGCCGGCCAGCGCGAGCGCGAACACGTCGTGGGTGGCGGTGATCCCCGACCCGCAGTAGGCCGCGACCTGCCTCGACCCGTCGGCACCCACCGCGTCGTAGGCCGCGGCGAGCTCGTCCGGCGACCGGAACCGGCCGTCGTCGGCGAGGTTGGCCGTCGAGGGCACGTTCACGGCGCCCGGCACGTGACCGGCCACCGGGTCCACCGGCTCGACCTCCCCGCGGAAGCGCTCCGGCGCGCGGGCGTCGACCAGCACGCCGTCGCGGGCCACCCGCGCCGCCCCCTCGGCGTCCACGACCGGCAGGTGCCCCGGCGCGCCGTCGAGGTCGCCCGGCTCGGGGTCCGGGGTCGGCCCCGTCTCGACCGGCCGGCCGTCGCGGCACCAGGCCGCCCAGCCGCCGTCGAGGACGCGCACGTCGGGGTGGCCGTGGTCGCGCAGCAGCCACCAGGCGCGCGTCGCCGCCATCGAGCCCCAGTCGTCGTGGACCACGACGGTCCGGTGCCGCGTCACCCCCGCGGCCCGCATCGCCGCCAGGAACGTCGCCGTGTCGGGCAGCGGGTGCCGGCCGCCGGCGCCGGGCGGCCCGGCGAGGGCATGCTCCAGGTCGACGTACACAGCGCCGGGGACGTGGCCGGCGAGGTGCTGCTCGAGGCCGTCGGAGCGGCCGAGCCGCCAGCGCACGTCGAGCACGGTCACCTCCCCGAGGGCGAGCGCGAGCGCGGCGGGGTCGACCAGGGGTCCCGGGGGCAGCGGCATGACCGGAGTCTGTCAGGCGAAGGGCAGCGGCTCGCCGATCATCGAGACCGCTCGGGCCCGCGACGCGGTCAGCCCGCGCCGGTGGTGCTGGCGGCAGAGCACCTCGTAGCCGACGTCGGCGGGCTCGGCCGGCCCCGCCGCGTCGTCGGGACCCACGTCGCCGACCACGATCACGTCGCCCTCGGTCACCATCTCGCCGTTCTCGGTGCGGGCGTTGTGGGTGGCCCTCTTGCCGCACCAGCACAGCGCCTCGACCTGCAGCACGTGCATGCGGTCCGCGAGCTCGACCAGGCGGGCCGAGCCGGGGAACAGCACGGTCCGGAAGTCGGTGAGGATGCCGAAGGCGAACACGTCGAGCTGGAGCTCGTCGACGATGCGTGCGAGCTGCTCGATCTGCGCGGGCGTGTAGAACTGGGCCTCGTCGCAGATCAGGTAGTCCACGCGGCCGCCGTGGGTCAGCGTGTCGACGACGTACCCCCAGAAGTCGAAGCCGTCCCCGACCTCGATCGCGTCGTGCTGGAGGCCGAGCCGGCTCGACAACGTGGCGGCGCCGGCGCGGTCGTGGCTGGTGAAGATCCGCCCGGCGCGACCCCGCGCGGCGTGGTTGTGGTTCGTCTGGAGGGCGAGGGTCGACTTGCCGGAGTCCATCGTCCCGGTGAAGAACTGCAGTTCGGCCACGGGCGGACATCCTGCCACGCCGGAGGTACGCCGGACCGCCGGGCCGGGATCAGCCGACGAGCACCGGGATCATCATCTCCGCGGACGTCAGCGAGCCGTGCAGCCCGATGAGCTGCGCCTCGTAGGGGAACGCGGACGTGCTCAGCACCGAGAAGTCCCCGCGCGCCGCGACCACGACGTCGCCGAGCCGCGGCCGCACCCCGGAGGCGACCGGGCCGAACCAGCCGAGCGCGATCGCCTCGTCCCGGGTCAGCACCTCCGCACGGTCGCCGACGGCCTCGCGCCAGGTCGCCGCGACGTCGTCGACCGCGCCGCCGCGGCAGTAGACGTGCCGGAAGCGGGCCTCCCCGCCGAGCAGCTGCACCCCGTCGAGGAGCTCGCGGTGCTCGTCGACGTCGAGGCGGCCGGCCGCCGGCGAGTCGACCATCCCGTGGTCGGCGACGACCACGATCCGCACCGCCTCGGGCAGCGTCTCGCGCAGCTGCTCCGCGGCCGCGTCGACCATCGAGAGCTGGAGCCGCCAGGAGACGGAGTCGACGCCGTGCCGGTGCCCGGTCCAGTCGAGGTCGCCGTCGTAGAGGTAGGTCACCGACGGCGAGCCCGACGACGCGGCCAGCACCGCGGCCATCCGCTCCCCCACCTTGTCGGCGCCCACGAACGCGGCGCCGCGCTGGCCGGCCACGGTCAGTCCCGGAGCCGGCGAACTCGCGCTTGTTGACGACCGTGGTCTCCACTCCGACGCTCGCGAGCCGGCCCAGCGCAGTCGGGTGCGGCTGCCACTCGCGCGGGTCGACGTGCTTGCTCCACGCCAGCGCGTTGAGCAGGTCGTCGGTGCCGGGGATCCGCGAGGTGAAGCCGACCACGCCGTGCGCGCCGGGGACCAGGGCGGTGCCGAGCGAGGTCAGGCTGGTCGCCGTCGTCGTGGGCACGCCGACGGTCGCGGGCGGCTGGGAGCCCAGCAGCGAGTGCAGGAACGGCGCCTCGTCGGGGTGCGCGACCAGGAGCTCGTAGCCGAGGCCGTCGACGAGGAACACGACGTACTGCCGGGCCGGGGGCAGCTCGATCGAGGTCGGACCGAGGCCGGCGTCGACGCCCAGCGCGCGGGCGACGGCGGGCAGCAGGTCGCCCAGCGAGCGGTCGCCGTACGCCGGGGGGACGAACGTCAAGACAGCACGGAGCCGGCGCCGGCCGTGCGCGCGGAGAGCGCGTCGGCGAAGCCGAGCAGGTTCGCGACGGCCTCGGGGCCCTCGGCCGCGGCGCTGACCCGCAGCGAGAAGTCGTCGGCGGCCACCACGCCGGTGTAGCCGTGGTCGGCCTCGCAGTCGGGGTCCGCGCAGCCGGCCGGCTCGAGGTCGACGCGCGAGACGGCGCCCCACCCGATGGTGAGCACCGCCTCGTTGGCGCCCGGGGAGGGCGCGCGCGTGCCGGCGTACGACGCGGGGTCGGCGACCATGCGGCTGACCACGACCGAGCGGACGGCCGCGAGGGTCACCGCCTCGGTCGAGCTCGACGTGTACGGCGCGGGGAGGAGGTCGTCGGGGGCGTGCTCGTCGGTGTGGCCGAGGACCAGCCGGCTCGGCGTGAGCACCAGCACGGTGACGTGGCGGCGCACCTCGTCGCGCTCGTCGATCGTCGGCTCGTGGTGCACGAGGAAGGACACCACGTGCTCGCCGGCGATCGCGGCGCTGACGGCGTCCCACACCACGTCGGGGTAGTAGCCCGAGGTCTCGATCGCGGTGTGCAGGTCGGAGGTGCGATCGGTCATGCCGCACAGCATGTCACGGCGCGCGGCGCTCAGTCGTGGAGCGTGTCGGCCTGGGTGGACAGCCGTCGTACGAACCAGTCGGAGCGGGCGTCCGCGACCGGCTCGACCCGGGTGACCGCGTTGAGCACGGACGCGCCCGACGCCCCGGCGAGCACGAGGTTGAGGTCGACCGAGCGGACCTGCGGCAGGTCGTTCTTGAGCTGGGCGACGCGCAGCAGCAGGTGCTCGATCGCGCCGACGTCGACCTCCTCGCTGCCGCGGTAGCCGAACAGCAGCGGCGCGGCGCGGATCTCGCGCACCATGTCGGCGGCGTCCCCGCTGTGCATCGGCGGGATGCGGTAGGCGCGGTCGCCGAGCAGCTCGGTCGCCGCGCCGGAGACCCCGAAGGAGACGACCGGACCGAACAGCGGGTCCTCGACCCCGCTGACCGAGACCGGCACGCCCGGCGCGGCGACCTTCTGCACGATGAAGCCGGCCGTCGACGGGCTGCCGAGCAGGCCCTGCATGGTGTCCCAGGCGTCGCGCATCTCGGACTCGGTGTCGATGTTGCGCCACACGTGGGCGAGGTCGGGACGCTGCCGCAGGCGCTCGGCGGTCGCCTTGAGGACGACGTCCCACCCCATCGCCTCGGCCGCCTCGACGGCCTGGTCGGCGGTGGTGACCTGCTGCCGCGGCCACAGGTCGATGCCGTAGGCGCCGAGCAGCTCGCGCATCTCGTCGTGGTCGAGCTCGCGGCCCTTCGCGTCGTCGATCAGGATCCGGGAGACCAGGCGCCGGGCCGCGCCGGTGTCGACGCTCTCCGGCTCGACGAGCTCGCCCTGGGGCTGGGCGCGCCAGGCGGCGTACTCCACGACCCGGGCGAGCGCGCGCACGGCGGCCTCCACGGCGGGGTACGACGGCACCGAGCCGCGGCCCGCGGTGGAGCCGGCGACGTCGGGGACCCGGAGCAGCTCCGGGACGCCCTCGGTGGCCAGGAACGTCGAGACCAGGGGCTTGTCGGACTGCTCCCCCACCGCGGCAAGGACGTTCGCGACCTCCTCGCCGGTGGTGTTGAGCGGCGGGATGAACACCGCCACGACCGAGTCGACGTCGGGGTCGTCGATCGCGGTGTCGAGGGCGTCCTCGAAGTCCTCGGCGGTCGCGTCGGCGCCGAGCGCGACCGGCTCCTTGACGCTCAGCCCGACCGCGACCGCGGCGTCGGCGGCGAGCAGGCCGAGCGCGTCGGAGTTGCCGACGACCGCGACCCGGTTGCCGCGCGGCAGCGGCTGGTGGGCGACGAGCTGGGCGACGTCGAACATCTCGTCGAGGGTGTCGACCTGGATCACCCCGGCCTGCCGGAACATCGCGTCGACGGCCGCCTGCGGGGCGAGCATGGAGCGGACCGCGTGCCCCATCGGCACGCCCTGGGTGGACCGGCCGGACTTCACCGCGATCACCGGCTTGCGCTCGGAGACCCGGCGCGCGAGCCGGCTGAACTTGCGCGGGTTGCCGATCGACTCGAGGTAGAGCAGCACCACCTCGGTGTCGTCGTCCTCCTCCCAGTACTGCAGGAGGTCGTTGCCGGACACGTCGGCGCGGTTGCCGGCGCTGACGAACGTCGAGAGCCCGAGGCCCCGGCGGGCCACCTTCTCCAGGATCGCCACGCCGAGCGCGCCGGACTGGCAGAAGAAGCCGGCCCGGCCGCGCGGCGGCATCACTGTCGAGAGCGAGGCGTTGAGGGAGTACGTCGCGGAGGTGTTGATGATGCCGAGGGCGTTCGGACCGATCAGCCGCAGCCCGTAGCTGCGGGCCAGCCCGACGAGCTGGCGCTGGCGCCGGCGGCCCTCGTCGCCGGTCTCGGCGAACCCCGAGGAGATCACGACCAGCCCGTGCACGCCCTTGGCGGCGCAGTCGAGCACGACGTCCTGGACGTGCTCGGCGGGCACCGCGACGACGGCCACGTCCACCTCGTCGGGGATGTCCCCGACGGTGGGGTACGCCGGCAGCCCGGCGACCGAGGTGGCGGCCGGGTTCACGACGTACACCCGGCCCTGGTAGTCGCCGAGCACGAGGTTGCGCACCAGCGTCTGGCCGATCGTGTCCTGACGCCGCGACGCCCCGATCACCGCGACGGTGCGCGCCGCGAAGAACCGCTGGATCGAGGCGGCCTCGGCGCGGTGCTCGCGCGCCTGCATGACGCTGACCGAGGTGTCGGTGGAGTCGATGGGGAACTCCAGGCGCATCACGCCGTCCTCGAAGCCGCCGGCGACCTTGTAGCCGGCGTCGCGGAAGATCTGGATCATCCGCTGGTTCTCGGGCAGCACCTCGGCGACGAACCGCTCGATGCCGCGCTCGCGGCCCGCCTGGGCCAGGTGCTCGAGCAGCAGCTGGGCGATCCCGCGGCCCTGGTGCGCGTCCTGGACCAGGAAGGCGACCTCCGCCTCGACCAGCGGCACCGGCGCGTCCGGGGAGGGCCGCGGCGGCGGCGGGATCCGGTCGAAGCGGCCCACCGCGATCATCTTGTTGGCGACCGTGAGCACGAACGCGACCCGGTCGGTGTGGTCGACGTGGGTGAAGCGCTGCACGTCGCGCTCGGACAGGGTCGGCATCGGGGCGAAGAAGCGGAGGTACTTCGACTCGGCGGAGACCTGGGCGTAGAAGTCGACCAGGAGCTGCTCGTCGTCGTCGGCGATCGGGCGCAGGTGGGCGACCTGGCCGTCGCGCAGCAGCACGTCGGCCTCCCAGTGCCGCGGGTAGGGCGCTGCCGAGCCGCTCTGCGGTGCGCTGCCGGTGCTCACGCAGCGAAATCTACCGTTCCCCGCCACCTCGGCGGCGTGCCCCCACGGGTCGCGCGGACCGGCGTACGACAATGGCCGGCATGGCCCGCTCCACCAAGAACGCCCCGCCCCCCGACGACTTCGAGGAGCACATCCTCGACATCGACGTGGGCGACGAGATGCGCGCCAGCTACCTCGAGTACGCCTACTCCGTCATCTACAGCCGCGCGCTCCCCGACGCCAAGGACGGCCTCAAGCCGGTCCAGCGCCGGATCCTCTACACGATGGCCGACATGAGCCTGCGGCCCGACCGCGGGCACGTGAAGAGCGCCCGCGTCGTCGGCGAGGTGATGGGCCGCCTGCACCCGCACGGCGACGGCGCGATCTACGACGCGCTGGTGCGGATGGTCCAGCCCTGGTCGCTGCGGGTGCCGCTCGTCGACGGGCACGGCAACTTCGGCTCGCCCGACGACCCGCCCGCGGCGATGCGCTACACCGAGTGCCGGATGGCACCCGCGGCCGTCGCGATGACCGCCTCGATCGACGAGGACACCGTCGACTTCAAGCCCAACTACGACAGCCGGGAGCAGGAGCCGGTCGTGCTCCCCTCGGCGCTGCCGAACCTCGTCGTCAACGGCGCCTCCGGCATCGCGGTCGGGATGGCCACCAACATGGCCCCGCACAACCTCGTCGAGGTCGTCCAGGCGCTGCGCCACCTGGTCGGGCACCCGTCGGCCACCCTCGACGACCTGATGCGCTACATCCCCGGCCCGGACCTCCCGACCGGCGGCAAGATCGTCGGGCTCGACGGCATCCGCGACGCCTACGAGTCCGGGCGCGGGTCGTTCCGGATGCGCGCCACCGCCCGGGTCGAGAGCGTCACCCCGCGCCGCAAGGGCATCGTGGTCACCGAGCTCCCGTACGGCGTCGGGCCCGAGCGCGTCATCGACCGGATCAAGACGATGGTGCAGGCCAAGAAGCTCCAGGGCATCGCCGACGTCAAGGACCTCACCGACCGCGAGAAGGGCCTGCGCCTCGTGGTCGAGGTCAAGAACGGCTTCGTCCCGGAGGCGATCCTCGAGCAGCTCTACCGGCTCACCCCGATGGAGGACTCCTTCGGCATCAACGCCGTCGCGCTCGTCGAGGGCCAGCCGCGCACGCTCGGCCTCAAGGAGATGCTCGAGGTCTTCCTCGGGCACCGCTTCGACGTCGTGCGCCGCCGCTCGGCGTTCCGCCGGGCCCGGGCGGCCGAGCGGCTGCACCTCGTCGAGGGCCTGATCACCGCGATCCTCGACATCGACGAGGTGATCGCCGTGATCCGCTCGAGCGACAACGCCGAGCAGGCCCGCGAGCGCCTGGTCACGGTCTTCGACCTCTCGGTCACCCAGGCGACGTACATCCTCGACATGCCACTGCGCCGGCTCACGAAGTTCTCGCGCATCGAGCTCGAGAAGGAGCGGTCCGAGCTGCAGGAGACCATCGCCGGGCTCGACGCGATCCTGGCCGACGACGCGCTGCTGCGGAAGGTCGTCTCCGACGAGCTCAACGACGTGGCCCGCACCTACGGCACCCCGCGCCGCACGGTCCTGCTGGAGTCGGCCGGCCAGCCCGTCTCCGCGGCCGCCCCGCTCGAGGTCGCCGACGACCCGTGCCTGGTGCTGCTGTCCAGCAGCGGCCTGCTCGCCCGCACGGCCGTCACCGCCGACGGCTCCGAGCTCGGCGAGGGCGGCGACCGCACCAAGCACGACGTCGTGGTCTCCGCAGTCCGCGCCACGGCGCGCGGCCAGGTCGGCGCGCTCACCTCGCGCGGGCGGCTGGTGCGGCTCGACGTGCTCGACCTGCCGACCCTGCCCGGCACCGCCAACCACCCGCACCTGCAGGGCGGCGCCCCGGTCAGCGAGTTCCTGTCCCTCGAGCACGGCGAGGCGGTGCTCGCGCTGAGCACGCTCGAGGTCGACACGCCCGGGCTCGCGCTCGGCACCCGCTCCGGGGTCGTCAAGCGGGTGCACCCCGAGACCCTCGCCAACCGGGACGCCTGGGAGGTGGTCCGGCTCGCCGACGGCGACGAGGTGGTCGGCGCCGTCGAGCTGCGCACCGGCGACGAGGAGCTCTGCTTCGTCACCAGCGACGCCCAGCTGCTGCACTTCGGCGCCGGGTCGGTCCGCCCGCAGGGCCGCTCGGGCGGCGGGATGGCCGGCGTACGCCTCGCCGCCGGGGAGCGGGTGGTGTTCTTCGGCGCCTTCCGGGTCGACGGGGCCACCACTGTCGTGACGGTCTCCGGCGCGGCCTCCGCGCTGCCGGGCACCGAGCCGGGCTCGGTCAAGGTGACGCCGTTCGCCGAGTACCCCGCCAAGGGCCGCGGCACCGGCGGCGTGCGCTGCCACCGCTTCCTCAAGGGCGAGGACACCCTGGTCTTCGCGTACGCCGGCCCCGGGCCCGTCCGGGCGGCGGCCGCCAGCGGGGCCGCCGTCGAGCTCCCCGACCCGGTCGGCCGCCGCGACGGCTCGGGCGTGCCGGGCTCGCAGCCGGTCGTCGCGGCGGCGGGGCCGGTGCGGTCGCTGGTGTGAACCGGCGTGAATCGGCCCAGGGCCGACGCCCCGCGTGACAGGCTGTGCCGCATGAGGACCCACCGCACCGCTCCGGCGGCCACGGCCCTGGCCGCTGTGCTCGCCCTGGCGACGGTGAGCGGCTGCTCGGGGCCGGAGAAGCCCAAGGCCACACCCGAGCAGACGCTCACCGCCGCCAAGAAGAACCTCGACGACACCTCCGGGGTCAAGATCGGACTGTCCACCGAGAAGCTCCCCAGCTCGGTCAACGGCCTGCTCAGCGCCACCGGCGTCGGCACCCACGACCCGGCGTTCGAGGGCTCGATCAAGGTGGCCGCGAGCGGCATCACCGCGGACGCCGACGTGGTCGCGGTCGACGGCGTGGTCTACGCCAAGCTGCCCTTCACCTCGAAGTTCGTCCCGATCGACCCCGGCGACTACGGCGCGCCCGACCCGGCCGACCTGATGAGCGCCGACGGCGGCCTGTCCTCGCTGCTGACGGAGGCCGAGGACGTCAAAGCCGGCGACGAGGTGCGCGACGGCAAGACCGTGCTCAGCAGCTTCACCGCCACCGTCCCCGGCGAGGCCGTGGCAGCGGTGATCCCGAGTGCGTCGGAGCAGGCGGACTTCGACGCGACGTTCACCGTCGCCGACGACGACACCCTGGCCAAGGCGGTGCTGACCGGGCCGTTCTACGCCAAGGGCGGCGACATCACCTACACGATCACCTTCGGCGGCTACGGCACGAAGCAGGACATCACCAAGCCGTGACCGCCGACGGCGGGGCGCCCGCCGGCACACCGACCGGCACGCCGACGCGCGGCGCGCGGCTGCTGCTCCCCCTCGCGGCCGTCGCGGTCGCGTTCGCCGCCGCCGACACCTACGTCGTGGTGCTCGCGCTGCCCGACATGATGGCCGGCGTCGGCCTCTCGGTCGACGAGCTCCAGCGGGCCGCGCCCATCGTGTCCGGCTTCCTGCTCGGCTACGTCGCGGTGCTGCCGCTGATCGGCCGGATCGCCGACCTGCGCGGCCGGCTGCCCGTGCTCGTCGCCTCCCTGCTGGTGTTCGCGCTCGGCTCGCTCGTGACGGCCGCCGCCTACGACCTGCCCAGCATGGTCACCGGCCGCTTCCTGCAGGGCGTTGGCGGCGGCGGCCTGGTCCCGGCGACCCTCGCCCTGGTGGCCGACCTCTACCCGCCCTCGCGGCGCGGCGTCCCGCTCGGGGTGGTCGGAGCCGTGCAGGAGCTCGGCAGCGTGCTGGGTCCCGTGTACGGCGCCGTGGTGCTGGCGCTCGCGCAGTGGCAGGCGATCTTCGCGCTCAACCTCGCCGTCGGGCTGGTCCTCGCCGCGGCGCTGGCCCGGCTCCGCGCCGAGCCGCACCCCGGCGCACGGGCCGCTCCGGCCCGGCGCGACGGCATCGGCCTGGCGCTGCTGCTGCTCGCGCTGGTCGCCCTCGTGCTGGCGATGGTGCAGCCGCCACGGCTCGCCTCCGACGTGACCCTGGGGCTCGCGTTCGTCCCGGTCGCCGGCGACTCCCGTTGGCTGTCGCCGGTCGGCCTGGCCGCCGTCGTGCTCGGCGTCGCGCTCCTGGTCCGCTGCCTGACCGCGACCCGGCCGCTGGTCGACGTACGCTCCTGGACGCGGACGGCTCGCAGCGCCGACCTGCCCGGCGCCACCCTCCTCGCGCTCGCACTGGCCGGGGTGATCCTCGCCTTCGCCACCGCCGACCCCGAGGTGTCGGTCTTCTCCCCCGCCGGGCCGTGGCTGCTGGCCGGCTCGGCGGTCGCCGCCGTGCTGTTCGTGGTGCACGTCCGCCGCGCCGAGGACCCGCTCGTGCCGCGCGCCGCGTTCGCGGCCACCCCAGCCTGGGGTTCGCTGCTGGTCAGCCTCTTCGTCGGCGCCAGCCTGATCGCCGCCCTCGTCGACATCCCGATCTTCGCCCGGGTCACGGTCTACCCCGACTCCCAGCTCGACGCGGCGTTCGTGCTGGTGCGCCTGCTCGTCGCGCTCCCGGTCGGCGCGCTGCTCGGCGGGCTGCTGGTCCGGCGGGTGCCGGCCGGCCCGGTCACCGCCGTCGGCATGCTGCTCTGCGCCGCCTCCTTCACCGGTATGGCGGGGTGGGGGCTGACCACGCTGCACGACCCCCTCGCCACCGTGCCGCTCGTCGCGGCGGGACTCGGCTTCGGGCTGGCCCTCGCGCCCGTCAACGCGGCGCTGCTCGCCTCGACCGACGCCGCGGTGCACGGCGTGACCTCGGCGCTGCTCGTGGTCTCCCGGATGGTCGGCATGCTCGTGGGCATCTCGGCCCTGACCACGATCGGGCTGCGGCGCTACTACGCCGTGCAGGTCGACCTGCCGCCGCCGTCCGACGTCTGCCGCGCGAGCACCCAGTGCGCGGCGTACACACGGATGCTCAAGGAGGCCGGCCTCGAGCAGCTGCACACCGTCTTCGTCGGCGCCGCGGTGTGCGCGCTGCTCGCCGCGGTGGTGGCCCTGGTCACCTTCCGCTCGGCGCGCACGCGCTGATCGGGTGGTGACCAGGCTCCGGGACCGGCCCGGGGACGGCCGCCGCTCTTTAGTATCGTGCCGGCGTGACCGAGGACTTCGAGGACCTGCTCGCCGCGAACCGCACGTTCGCCGAGACGTTCGGGCTCAGCGGCTTCGACGGCGTCGCGCACGCGGGCGTCGCGGTGGTGACCTGCATGGACTCGCGCATCGACCCGCTGCGGATGCTCGGCCTGAAGCCCGGCGACGCCAAGATCTTCCGCAACCCGGGTGGCCGGGTCACGCCGCAGGCGCTCGAGGCGCTGGTCCTCGGCGTCCACCTGCTCAACGTGAACCGGATCCTGGTGGTCCCGCACACCCGCTGCGCGATGGCGTCGGCCAGCCAGGAGGAGCTGCGCAAGCGCGTGGGCGAGTCCGCCGGCCAGGACGCCTCCTGGCAGCAGTTCCACGTCGTGGAGGACCAGGAGGCCGCGCTGGTCGAGGACGTCCGCTCGGTGCGCACCCACCCGCTGATCCCCGAGGGCGTCGAGGTCGGCGGCTTCCTCTACGACGTCGACTCCGGTCTGCTCAGCCGCCGGGTCTGACCGCCCTGGGCCGGGTCGACGACCGCCGCCGTACGTCGTCCCCGCCGGCCGCGCTTCCCCCGGCTTTCACCCGCCTCCCCAGGCATGCACGCCCGGGGAAGCGCACGATCACCAGGGGACCCTGGTAATCGTGGGGCGGCTGAGACGTCCCCAGCCGCCGCGTCGCCCGCCGCGCGCTCAGGCGTCGATCGCGCCCGCGTCGACCTCGTAGGCCCCCTGCACGATGAACTCCTTGCGCGGGGCCACCTCGGACCCCATCAGCAGCTCGAAGACCAGCTTCGCGGCGTCCGCGTCGTCGGCGGTGATCCGCCGCAGCGTCCGGCGGCGCGGGTCCATCGTGGTCTCCGCGAGCTGGTCGGCGTCCATCTCGCCGAGGCCCTTGTAGCGCTGCACGGGGTCCTTCCAGCGCACGCCCTTCTTGGTCAGCTCGGCGAGCTTGCGCTGCAGCTCCGGGTCCGAGTAGGTGTAGACGTACTTGTCCATGCCCTTCTTCGGGTTGGACAGCTCGATGCGGTGCAGCGGCGGCACGGCGCTGTAGACGCGGCCCTGGGTGATCAGCTCGGGCATGTAGGTGAAGAACAGCGTGGTCAGCAGGCAGCGGATGTGGGCACCGTCGGAGTCGGCGTCCGCCATGAAGATGATCCGGCCGTAGCGCCGCGCGTCCATGTCGAACGTGCGGCCCGACCCGGCCCCGACCACCTGGATGATCGAGGCGCACTCGGCGTTCTTGAGCATGTCGCCGACCGAGGCCTTCTGGACGTTGAGGATCTTGCCGCGGATCGGCAGCAGCGCCTGGAACTCCGAGTTGCGGGCGAGCTTGGCCGTGCCGAGCGCCGAGTCGCCCTCGACGATGAACAGCTCGCTGCGGTCCATGTCGGTGGAGCGGCAGTCGGCGAGCTTGGAGGGCAGCGCGCTGGACTCGAGCGCGTTCTTGCGACGCTGGGTCTCCCGGTGGGTGCGCGCGGCGATCCGGGTGCGCGAGGCGTTGGCGACCTTCTCCAGGACGAGCTTGGCCTGCGCCTTCTCGGCCCGCTTGGTCGAGGTCAGGAACGCCTTCAGCTCGGCCCCGACGATCTTGGTCACGATCCGGCGTACGGCGGGGGTGCCGAGCACCTCCTTGGTCTGCCCCTCGAACTGGGGCTCGGCCAGCCGCACCGTGACGACCGCCGTCAGGCCCTCGAGCACGTCGTCCTTGACCACGTCGGGCTCGTTGACCTTGAGCTGCTTGCTCGAGCGCAGCACGTCGTTGAACGTCTTGGTGACCGCCGCCTCGAAGCCGGTCACGTGGGTGCCGCCCTTGGGGGTGGCGATCACGTTGACGAACGAGCGCAGCTCGGTGTCGTAGCCCGTCCCCCACCGCATCGCGACGTCGACGCCGAGATCGCGCTCGATGTCCTGCGGGGTCATGTGCCCCTTCTCGTCGAGCAGCGGCACGGTCTCGGTGAAGCTGTCGCTGCCCTGCAGCCGGAGGACCTCGCTGACCGGCTCGTCGGCGGCCAGGAACTCGCAGAACTCGCCGATGCCACCGTCGTGGCGGAAGCTCTGCTCGACCGGCTCGGCGCCGCGCAGGTCGCGGATCACCAGCTCGAGGCCGGGGACGATGAACGAGGTCTGCCGGGCTCGGGTGACGAGCTCGTCGAAGTGGAACGTCGCGTCCTTGGTGAAGATCTGCCGGTCCGGCCAGAACCTGATCCGGGTGCCGCTGGTGCCCTTGCGGACCCGGGCGCCCTTGCGGGTCAGCCCGCTGCGCGCGGTGAACGCCGCAGCCGGGCCCTCGCCGTCGAACACGCCGGGGGCGCCGCGCTGGAAGGACATCCCGCTGATGGCCGGCGAGCGCTCGACGTCGACGTCGAGCCGGCTGGACAGGGCGTTGACGACGGACGCGCCGACGCCGTGCAGGCCGCCCGTGGCG
The DNA here is from genome assembly GCA_963781745.1 of uncultured Actinomycetota bacterium. Taxonomy (GTDB): domain Bacteria; phylum Actinomycetota; class Actinomycetes; order Propionibacteriales; family Nocardioidaceae; genus Nocardioides_B. The sequence continues at coordinate 211,481 of CAWAHH010000019.1, forward strand.
ACGTACGAGCCGCCGCCGAACTTCCCGCCGGCGTGCAGCTTGGTGAAGATCACCTCGACGCCGGGCAGCCCCGTCTTGGGCTCCTTGTCGACCGGGATGCCGCGTCCGTCGTCGTGCACCTCGACGGACCCGTCCGGGTGCAGGGTGACCTCGATGCGGTGGGCGGCGCCGGCCAGCGCCTCGTCCACGCCGTTGTCGATGATCTCCCACACGCAGTGCATGAGCCCGCGGGTGTCGGTCGAGCCGATGTACATGCCCGGCCGCTTGCGAACCGCCTCGAGCCCCTCCAGGACCAGGAGGTGGTGCGCGTTGTACGTGTTGTCGATGGCGGTTCCTCCGGCTGCGCGGGCTGGCACGGGACTCCTCTGGGCGGCGCTCCTCGGAGCGGGGCGGGTGCCCTCGAATCTACCGGCGACGCAGCTGGTGGCCTGGTCCGCCACGCCTGGGGAGTAAAGACCGGGCCGCCGCGTGCCGATGATCTGGGTGAGCGCACGTCACGAAGAGACAACACTTGTTTCAAGTCTGCGGGATTGGCTACCAAAAGGACCCAGCCACGTCAGACTTGTGTACGAAGAAGTACATGTGGGAGAGGTCACCCGGTCTCACCGGGCAGAAGGTTCCACGAGCGGGAAGTGTCTGCCGTGATTGGATGTTGTACCTGCTGACGGGCGGAGGAGGTTGGTCCTCCCCGTTACGTTGAGCAGGAACACCACGAAGGAAATGAGGCCACACGTGACAACTGCAGTTGCCCCCCGCACGCCGCTGACGGCCGTGGACCGCTGTGACCGCTGCGGTGCCCAGGCCTACCTCCGCGTCGAGCTCTCCGGAGGCGGAGACCTCCTGTTCTGCGCCCACCACGCCCGCGAGCACGGCGACAAGCTGCGCGAGATCGCGGTCGCGGTCCAGGACGAGACCGGCAAGCTCGTCGACTCGCCGTCGACCGGCACGCAGGACGCCTGACCGCTCCCGCACGAGACCTTCCGCAAGCCCCGGGCCCGGCCCGGGGCTTGCGGCGTTCTCGGGGACGTGTGACATCTCGGTTTCGTCGCCGTGACGCCTGCATGACACAGTGACGCCCATGCTCCTGACCGACCTGCTGGTGGGCCTCGCGATCCTCGTCGGGCTGGTCGGCGTGGTCGTGCCGGTCCTGCCCGGGTCGCTGCTGATCCTCGGTGCGGTGCTGGTCTGGGCGGTGCTCCTCGGCTCCACGACCGGCTGGGTCGTCCTCGCCCTCGTCGCGGCCGTCCTGGTGGTCGGCGCCGTCGTGAAGTACGCCGTCCCCGGACGGCACCTGCAGGCGGCCGGCGTACCCCGCCGCACGCTGCTGGCCGGCGGGGTGCTCGCGGTGGTCGGGTTCTTCGTGGTGCCGGTGCTCGGCCTGGTCCTCGGCTTCGTCGCCGGGGTCTACCTCGCCGAGGTCCGGCGGGTCGGCTCCGAGGCCGCCTGGCCCTCGACGCGTGCCGCCCTGCGAGCGGTCGGCGTCTCCGTGCTCATCGAGCTCGCGGCGGGCCTGCTGGCTGCGCTGACCTGGCTGGTCGGCGCCGTGGTCGCCTGACGTGGCGATCCTGCTCGCGCTGACCTCGGCGCTCGTCTACGGCCTCTCCGACTTCGTCGGCGGGGTCGTGTCGCGTCGTACGTCGGCGTGGGCGGTCGCCGTGCTGGGCCAGTCCTCGGCCGCCGTGTGCACCGCCGTGACCGCGCTGGTCGTCGGCGGTGACCCCACCGGCACCGACTTCGCCTGGGCGCTGCTCGCCGGGGTGGGCAGCGGCGCCGGCGTCGGCTACCTCTACCGCGGCTTCGCCTCGGGCCGGATGAGCGTCGTCGCGCCCGTCTCGGCCGTCGGCGCCGCGGTCGTCCCGGTGCTCGCCGGCACCGTCGGCGGCGAGCGCCTCTCGCTGCTGGTGTGGCTCGGCATCGTCGCCGCCCTGCCCGGCATCTGGCTCGTCTCCAGCACTCCGGGGGACGCGGCGGACGACGCCTCCCCGCGGGTGTCGCTGGCCGAGGGTCTGGTCGACGGCCTGCTGGCCGGGCTGGGGTTCGGCGTGCTCTTCGCCGCGCTCGGGCAGATCCCGGAGGGCGCCGGGCTCCTGCCGCTCGACCCTCACCCAGGTCACCGGCGTGCCCGTCATCGTCGCGCTGGCCGCCGTCCTGCACGCGCCCTGGGTGCCCCGCGGCCGCGCCGTCCGCTGGGCGCTGCTCGCCGGCCCCCTGGGCGCGACGGCCAACGGGCCTTCCTGCTGGCCACCCAGCAGGGCTTCCTCACCGTCGCCGGCGTGCTGACCTCGCTCTACCCCGCCAGCACCGTCCTGCTGGCCGCCCTGGTCCTGCACGAGCGCATCCACCGCACCCAGGGTCTCGGCCTGGCCCTCTGCGGCGCCGCCATCGCCCTGGTCGCCGCCGGCTGAGCGCCGGCGCACGGGGTGCGTCAGTCGAGGTAGTCGCGCAGGACCTGGGAGCGCGAGGGGTGCCGCAGCTTGGACATCGTCTTCGACTCGATCTGGCGGATCCGCTCGCGCGTCACGCCGTACACCTTGCCGATCTCGTCCAGGGTCTTCGGCTGGCCGTCGGTGAGCCCGAAGCGCATCGAGACCACACCGGCCTCGCGCTCGGACAGGGTGTCGAGGACCGCGTGCAGCTGCTCCTGGAGCAGCGTGAACGAGACCGCGTCGGCCGGGACGATCGCCTCGGAGTCCTCGATGAGGTCGCCGAACTCGGAGTCGCCGTCCTCGCCGAGGGGGGTGTGCAGGGAGATCGGCTCGCGGCCGTACTTCTGCACCTCGATGACCTTCTCCGGGGTCATGTCGAGCTCCTTGGCGAGCTCCTCCGGGGTGGGCTCGCGGCCGAGGTCCTGCAGCATCTGGCGCTGCACGCGGGCGAGCTTGTTGATGACCTCGACCATGTGCACCGGGATGCGGATGGTGCGGGCCTGGTCGGCCATCGCGCGGGTGATCGCCTGCCGGATCCACCAGGTGGCGTAGGTCGAGAACTTGTAGCCCTTGGTGTAGTCGAACTTCTCGACCGCGCGGATCAGGCCGAGGTTGCCCTCCTGGATGAGGTCGAGGAAGAGCATCCCGCGGCCGGTGTAGCGCTTGGCGAGCGAGACGACGAGGCGCAGGTTGGCCTCGAGGAGGTGGTTCTTGGCGCGGCGGCCGTCCTCGGAGATCCACTCGAGCTCCTCGAGGAGCTTCGCGGCGATCTTGTGGCCGGAGCCGAGCTTCTCCTCGGAGAACAGGCCGGCCTCGATCCGCTTCGCGAGCTCGACCTCCATCTCGGCGTTGAGCAGCGGGACCTTGCCGATCTGCTTGAGGTAGTCCTTGACCGGGTCGGCGGTGGCGCCGGCGACCATGACCTGCTGGACGGGCTCGTCGGACTCGTCGGCCTGGGAGACGACGAAGCCCTTGCTCTCGTCCTCCTCCTCCTTCAGCGTCGGGTCGGTGGCGAGATCCTTCTCGAAGACCTCGTCCGGCACGTCGGGGAGGATCTTCTTGCCGTCGGGCCCGACGGTGGGGGCCGCGTCGGCGGCCGGCTCGGCGACGCCGTTCGAGGCGGCCCCGGTCGCAGCCGGGGCGGCCTTCTTCGCAGCCGCCTTCTTCGTCGCGGGCTTCTCGACCTTCTTGGCGGGCGCCTTCTTCGCGGCGCTGGCCTTGACGGTGGTGCGCGCGCTGGAGGTCGCGGCGGCGACCTTCTTGCGCGGCTCGGTGTCCTCGACGGAGACCACGACGGCAACCCCTTCCTCGCTCAGGAACCGCAGGACGGCCTTGAGGTGTGCGGGAGAGGTCGCGGCCGCTTCGGTGGCGGTGCGCAGGGCGTCCGCCGTCACGTGACCGGACTGCCTGCCTCGAGCGACCAGCGCGACGATGTCTGGGTGTGTCAGGACATCTGCGGAAAGCTTGCGGGACGCGCTCGAGGACACGAACTACCTCTCGTACAACGGTTGGTGGGCGCGGCAAGGCCCGTACACGTCAAGAGCCGCGCTCCCATTGTGACACGGACGGCCGCCGATCCAAGCCGACACCCCATCGCGACCACCCCGTGGGCGCGGCCCGGTCAGGTCGTCAGCCGCGGCTCGGACCGACCCCTGCCGACCCGGGACCGACGGTCTCGGTCAGCCCGTCGCCCGGGCCTTGGCGGCGGCCTTGACCTGCTGCTTGTGCTCGCGGACCTTGAGCAGCGTCTCCGGTCCGGTGACGTCGGCGACCGAGCGGAAGCCCTCGAGCGCGTAGTCGCCGGCGGCCGTCTCCCACCCGGGCGGTCGCACGTCCATCTGCTTGCCGAGCAGGGCGACCAGGATCTTGGCGGTCTGGTCCCCGTAGCCGGGCAGCGCCTTCACCCGGGACAGCAGCTCCGCGCCGCTCGACGCCCCGGTCCAGATGCGGGTCACGTCACCGTCGTACGTCGACTCGACGAGGGCGGCGAGCGCCTGCACCTGCTTGGCCTTCGCACCGGGGAAGCGGTGGATCGCCGGAGGGGTGCTGCACAGGGTCTTGAACTCGTCGGGGTCGGCGGCCGCGATCGCGGCGGTGTCCAGCGACCCGAACCGGCTCAGGATCTTGTGGCCGCCTCGGAAGGCGTGCTCGATCCCGTACTGCTGGTCGAGCTGCATCCCGATCACGACCGCGAGGGGGTGCTGGTCGAGGACGGCGTCAGCCTCGGGGACGCCGGTGATGTGGAAGCCCATGCCAGCATCCTGCCTCAGCGCTCTCAGGCGTGCCGGTCAGTCCTCGTCGGCCTTGACGGCCAGCACCGGGCAGGGCGCGTCCAGCAGGACCCGCTGGGCGTTGCTGCCGAGGATGAGCTTGCCGACCGGGGACCGCCGTCGCAGCCCGATGACGATGAACTCGGCCTGGACGTCGTCGGCGACGTTGACGAGGTCGTCGGCGGGGTCCATGCCGCGGACCAGCTGGCGGACCTCGTGCTCGACGCCGGCGGCGGTGAGCTCGCGGCGCACCTCGTCGAGCTGCTCCTCGGACTCGATGGCGTCGTCGCCGTCGAACTCGCGGCCGCCGCGGTGCGAGTTCACCACCACCAGGCGGGCGTTGCGCAGCTGCGCCTCCTCGGCCGCACGACGCAGGGCCGCCCGGCCCTCGGGCTTGGGCACGTAGCCCACGACGATGGTCCCCATTGACCGTCCTCCAGGTGATGTCGGGTGGTGGTCGCGTCGGTGTCGCCTCGCGCGCTCCCCGTGCGGGGGTGAGGCCGACGGTATCGCAGGGCCCGTCGCCGTGGGGCTGTGGACGGTCCACGACACCCGGCGCACCGAGTGGCGATGCTGGTCGCATGGACGCCACAGCCCGCACCCGGGCCCTGCGACAGGAGGTGGGGCGGCTGCGCGGGCGCGAGAGCAGGCGGGTGTTCGACGTGTCCGTGCACGTGGGCGAGCTCGCCGGCGAGCGCGACTCGTTCGTGGTGCGCGCCCAGGACCTGCCGGCGGTGGACGTTGGGCTGCGCACCGACGTCGTGGCCCGGCTGCTGGAGGGGGCGCCGCCCGGCTGGGACACCGTGTGGGTGGTGCGCCCGGGGGTGCCCGAGCCGCACGACCTCGACCTGCAGTGGCTCGCGGCGTCCCGGACCGCCTTCGGCATGCACGCGCGCGTGCTGGCCGGGTGCTACGCGGTCACCCGCAGCGGGTGGCTCGACGTGATGACGGGCGAGTCCCGGGTGTGGAAGCGCCTGCGGCTGTGAGCCGTCAGCAGGGCCAGGTGTGCACGGGCTCGTTGGTGTGCATGTGGTCGCGGTACTCCAGCAGCGTGCTGCGCAGCGCGTCGAGGCGGTCGCCGTCGTCCCCGATCCGGGCCGCGAACCTGTCCGCGAACCACGAGGCGCCGTTCTGGCCGACGATGCAGCGCTGCTCGACGACGTCGAGCAGACGGTCGCGCTCGTCGGGCACCACGCCCCAGGCGTCGAGGCCGGCCCGCGCCATCGGCAGCAGCCGGCGCACGACCAGCTCGGTGGCCGGCACCTGCCCGAGGCCGGGCCAGTAGAGGTTGGCCTCGATGCCCAGGCGCGCGGCGATGTGGAAGTTCTCCTCGGCGGCGCTGAACGACATCTGCGACCACAGCGGCCGCTCGTGCTCGGCCAGCGCCCGCACCAGCCCGAAGTAGAACGCCGCGTTGGCCATCGTGTCCACGACCGTCGGCCCGGCCGGGAGCACGCGGTTCTCCACGCGCAGGTGCGGCGTGCCGTCCACGACGTCATACACCGGGCGGTTCCACCGGTAGATCGTGCCGTTGTGCAGCCGCAGCTCGGAGAGCCGCGGCGTGCGGCCCGCGGCCAGCTCGTCGAGCGGGTCCTCGTCCTCGATGACGGGCAGCAGCGCGGGGAAGTACCTCACGTTCTCCTCGAACAGGTCGAAGATCGAGGTGATCCACCGCTCGCCGAACCACACCCGGGGCCGCACGCCCTGGGCCTTCAGCTCCTCGCTGCGGGTGTCGGTCGCCTGCTCGAACAGCGGCACGCGGGTCTCGCGCCACAGCTCGCGTCCGAGCAGGAACGGCGAGTTCGCGCCGAGGGCGAGCTGCACGCCGGCGACGGCCTGCGAGGCGTTCCAGTACGCCGGGAAGTCCTCCGGGCTGACCTGGATGTGCAGCTGCGTGCTGGTGCACGCGGCCTCCGGGACGATCGAGTCGGACGTGGTGTGCAGCCGCTCCGCGCCGGCGATGTCGATGACGATGTCCTCCCCCCGCGCGGCGAGGATCTGGTCGCTGAGGAGGCGGTAGCGCGGGTTGCCGGTCAGGGACTCAGGGCTCATGTGCCCGGCCGCGAGCGTGGGCAGGATGCCGATCATCACCATGTGGGCGCCGACCGCGGCGGCCTTGTCCTCGGCGGCGTTGAGGCTGGCCCGGACGCCGTCCTCGAACTCGCTGAACCCGCGGTCCTTGAGCTGCTTGGGCGGCACGTTGATCTCGAGGTTGAACTGCCCGAGCTCGGTCTGGAAGTCCGGGTCGGCGATCGCCTCGAGAGCCTCGGTGTTCTTCAGGGCCGGGTCGCCGACCTCGTCGACGAGGTTGAGCTCGATCTCCAGCCCGGTCATCGGCGCGTCGGCGTCGAAGCGCGCCTCGCGCAGCATCCGGGCGAAGACGTCGAGGCACCGACGTACCTTCTCGCGGTACCGCGTGCGGTCCTCACGGGTGAACTCCTGCTGTGCCACCTCTTCGCCCATGGCGAGAGACTAGACCTGTCCGGCCGGGGCGCGCGGTCGGCGGCCGGAGTGCCCGCGCACTCACTCCGGCCGACCAGAGAACAGGCTCAGCGAGCCGTGCGGGATCGGCGTCCACACCGCCGGCGGCACCGCGCCGGTCAGCGTCCGGGCGAGCAGCGCGGCCAGGCCGTAGTCGGGGTCGGCCTCGACCGCGCGGTCGACGGCGCACCAGGCGAGCGCCCCGTCACCGGCCAGCCAGGCCGCGAAGCCGAGCAGGGCGGCCGGCGCGGCCCGCAGCTCGACCGGCGAGCGGCGCACCAGGTCGCGCCACAGGTCCACGTGCCGGCCGGCGTTGTCGTGGGTCATCTCCGCCCAGGCCACGTCGCGGACCTCCGTCGAGGCGGTCAGGGCGACCAGCAGCCGTGCTACGTCCGGGGCGGTCAGCCGACGGCGGTCCCTGAGGTGGTCGCGCACCCGCTGCCGGACCCACCGCCCCTCCTCGACCATCCGGTCGCGCACGGCCGGCGAGATGGACGCGCTCGCCATCAGGGCGCCGCCCCGCTCGAGGAGGTCCGCAGCGAGCGACGTCACCTCGTCGAGCTCGTCGAGGTCGGTGCCGACCAGGGTGTCGGCCAGCTCCTGCCGGCTGCCGAGCACGACCGTCCCCTCGACGACCGCCTGGGCCATCAGCGGGTGACAGCCGACGTCGTACGGCGTGCCCGCGCGGAACGGGTCGTCGAGGTCCGGTCCCCCGTCGAGCCGCCACCACCGCTCGCCGTCGGCGCGCAGCGAGCACAGTAGCGCGACGCCCTCCCGTCGCAGCCGCCGGGCGAACTGCCGGTGCACCCGCTCGGCCCGCCCCGGCACGTCGGTGTAGACGACGACCGCGACGGTCTGCACGCCGTTCTCGGCGACGACCGAGACGAGGTGGTCCGCGAGCGCCGCGATGCCGGACGCGTCCTCGGGCAGGTCGGTGCGCGCGTGCAGGCGGTGGGTGGCGTCGCCGACGGTGAGGACGACGACGGAGTCGGTGGGGTGGAAGCCGAGCAGACCGGGGACGGCGGCGAGCAGGTCGCCGGGGCCGGTGGCGAGGACGGTGCGCATCTGGGTCATGGCAGGACAGTGGACCCGTCGCGGGCCCGGCGGGACCTGGCCGCTTCCGACTGTGGAGAGCCCCCGGCGTGTCGCCGCTGTGGAGGCTATCGGGCTCGTGGGGAGCCGTCGGTGGCGTGCACGACAATGGCCGGGTGCGCCCCGACCCGACGATCCTGCACGTCGACCTGGACGCCTTCTTCGCCGCCGTCGAGCAGCGCGACAAGCCGTCGCTGCGCGGAAAGCCGGTGATCGTGGGCGGTGTCGGCGGGCGCGGCGTGGTGGCCACCGCGTCCTACGAGGCGCGGGCGTTCGGCGTCCGGTCCGCGATGTCCACGCGCGAGGCGCGGGCACGCTGTCCCCACGCGGCGTACCTCACCGGACGCTTCGACGCCTACCGCGAGACGAGCCGTGCGGTCATGACGCTGCTGCGCGACCTCTCGCCGCTCGTCGAGCCGCTGTCGCTGGACGAGGCGTTCGTCGACCTGCTCGCCGCGGACGTGGACGACGTCTCGGTCGCCGGGGTGACGGCAGTGGCCCAGCGGCTCAAGGACGGCGTGCGGGAGGTGACGGGCGGCCTGTGCGGCTCGGTCGGCGTCGCGTCCTCGAAGCTGGTGGCCAAGATCGCCAGCGACCTCGAGAAGCCCGACGGGCTGGTCGTGGTGCCGCCCGGCACCGAGCAGGACCTGCTCCGCCCGATGAGCGTCTCGGTGATCCCCGGCGTCGGACCGGCCACGGCCGAGCGGCTCCGGCGCGTCGGCGTGCACACCGTGCGTGACCTCGAGCAGGTCTCGGAGGACGAGCTGGTCCGGCTGGTCGGCCAGGCGCACGGCACGTCGCTGTACCGCCTCGCGCGCGCCGACGACGACCGTCCCGTCGAGGCGGAGCGGGAGACGAAGTCGGTCAGCGTGGAGGGCACCTACGAGTCCGACCTCGTGGACAAGCGGCTGCTCGAGGGCCTCGTCGACCGGCAGGCGGGCCAGGTCGCCGAGCGACTGCGGGCCGCGCACCTGTCCGGGCGCACGGTCACGGTCAAGGTCCGGCTGCACGACTTCACGACGCACACGCGGTCCACCACGCTGGCCGCGCCGACCGACAGCACCCGGCTGGTCGCCCGCCTGGCACGCACCCTGCTCGGCGAGGTCGACACCTCCGGCGGCGTGCGGCTCCTCGGCGTCGGCGTCTCCGGCCTCGCCGACTGGATCCAGGAGGACCTCTTCGCCGACCACGACTTCGCCGGTCCCACCGCAGCGACCCTCGAGGTCGACGACCTGGACCACGTGCGGACCGCGGATCCCGCTCCGCCCGAGGAGCCCGACCACGCGGCGCCCACCGAGGCGGCGGTCGCCACGGTCACCCGATCGCGCCCGTGGGCGCCCGGGATGGACGTCGTGCACGCCGAGCACGGCCCGGGCTGGGTGTGGGGGTCCGGGGTGGGCAGGGTGACGGTGCGGTTCGAGACCGCGGACACCCCGCCGGGACCGGTGCGCACCTTCCGCACCGACGACCCGGACCTGGTGCCACGACCGCGTGGCCGCTACGACGACCCGGTCGACGGACCAGCGGACGAACGCCCTGATGGACTCGCCGAGGAACGTGGCGAGGGACGGGCCGGCGGCACGGGTCCGGACAAGGGTGTGGGGCCCGCGGAAGTATGAGTTCCAGGGGCCCCACGGGGTGACCGAAGCGTGGTGACGTCTCCGGTCGACCAGTCGTTCCGGACGCTCCCGGCTGCCTCGTCACCCGGCTGCCGCGGCAGGTCGCCCCGCCGTGCGGATCGTCGTTCCCGACTGGTCCCGCTCTCCCTTGCGGGAGTGCGTGGGGACAGTTCTACGCCCGCACCGAACAGCCGCGCAACCCTTGCAGGGCAAGGGATTCGAGACTTTACCGACCGGTGCACAGTTGTCCACAGAACGCCCTCGCGCGTCCACCGGAAGCGCCCTCTTCTCCACAGCACGAGGACCCGTCCTGTGGAGAACCCGGCACTGGGGACCGGCGCCCGGAGACTGTCGGTGGGCTGGTCGTAGGCTCCGGCCATGTCCTCCAGCCCGCCTCCCTCGACCGGCGCCCAGACCGGCCCGCCGACCACCCCGCCGACGCCCCCGGTCGCCCGTCGCATGCCGACCGAGCGCACCCACCACGGCGACACCGTCGTCGACGACTACGAGTGGCTGCGCGAGAAGGAGTCACCGGAGACGCTGGCCTACCTCGAGGCGGAGAACGCCTTCACCGAGGCGCGCACCGCCCACCTCGCCGGACTGCGCGAGCAGATCTTCGAGGAGGTGCGCTCGCGCACCAAGGAGACCGACCTGTCGGTGCCCTACCGGCGCGGCAGCTGGTGGTACTACGGCCGCACGCACGAGGACACGCAGTACGGCGTGAGCTGCCGGCGTCCCGCGTCGGGGCCCGACGACTGGACGCCCCCGTCGCTCGCCGCCGACGCCGACGTCCCCGACGAGCAGGTGCTGCTCGACGCCAACGAGCTCGCCGAGGGCCACGACTTCTTCTCCCTCGGCGCGATGTCGGTGAGCCCCGACGGGCACCTGCTCGCGTTCAGCACCGACACCGTCGGCGACGAGCGCTACCTGCTGCGCTTCAAGGACCTCCGCACGGGCGAGACGCTGCCCGACGAGGTGCCCGGGACCCTGGGCGCGGCGACCTGGGACCTGCGCGGCACGACCGTGTTCTACGCGACCGTCGACGACGCCTGGCGCCCGCACAAGCTCTGGCGGCACACCCTCGGCACCCCGGTCGCCGACGACGTGCTCGTCCACCACGAGACCGACGAGCGGTTCTGGACCGGCATCGGTCGCACCCGCAGCAACCGCTTCCTGATGCGGGTGTCCGGCTCGAAGACCACGACCGAGTACGCCCTCCTCGACGCCGACGACCCCACCGGTGAGTTCCGGGTGGTCGCCCCGCGCCGCGCGGGCGTCGAGTACTCCCTCGAGCACGCCGTGATCTCGGGCCGCGACACGCTCCTCGTGCTCCACAACGACGGCGCCGAGAACTACGCGCTCGCCCGCACCCCCGTCGACGCGACCTCGGCCGACCAGTGGGAGCCGCTGCTCGCCTACGACCCCGCCGTGCGGCTCGAGGACGTCGACGCCTTCGCGACGCACCTGGTCGTCGGCCAGCGCGGTGACGGCCTGACCCAGGTGCGCGTCGTGCTGCTCGACGAGCAGGCCCCCGACGGGCTCGGCGAGGACTTCCTCGTGCCGTTCCCCGAGGAGGTGCACACCGTCGGCGTCGGCGCCAACCCCGAGTTCGGGCAGCCGACGGTGCGGCTGCACCACACCACGATGACCGACCCGCCGTCGGTGCTCGACCTGGACCTCACCACCCGGTCCCTGACCGTCCTCAAGCAGGTCGAGGTGCTCGGAGACTTCGACGCCGGCCGCTACACGCAGGCGCGCGAGTGGGCCACTGCCGCGGACGGCACGCGCGTGCCGATCTCGCTCGTCGTGCCCGCCGGGTCCCCGCGCGACGGCAGCGTCCCGATGGTGCTCTACGGCTACGGGTCCTACGAGGACTCGATGGACCCGTGGTTCTCGATCGCCCGGCTCTCGCTGCTCGACCGCGGCATCGGGTTCGCGATCGCCCACGTCCGCGGCGGCGGGGAGCTCGGCCGGCGGTGGTACGACGAGGGCAAGCTGCTCGCCAAGACCAACACGTTCACCGACTTCGTCGCGTGCGCCCGCCACCTCGCCGACGCCGGGTGGACCTCGGCCGACCGGCTCGCCGCCGAGGGGGGCAGCGCGGGCGGCCTGCTGATGGGGGTCGTCGCCACCACGGCGCCGGACGCCTTCGCCGCGGTCCTGGCCGAGGTGCCGTTCGTGGACCCGCTGACCACGATCCTCGACCCGTCCCTGCCGCTGACGGTCATCGAGTGGGAGGAGTGGGGCAACCCGCTCGAGGACCCGGCGGTCTACGCCTACATGAAGTCCTACTCCCCCTACGAGACCGTCGTGGACCAGCGCTACCCAGCGATGCTCGTCGAGACGTCGCTGCACGACACCCGGGTGCTCTACGTCGAGCCGGCCAAGTGGGTGGCCCGGCTGCGGGCCACGGTCACCACCGGCACCGAGCACGTCCTGCTCCGCACCCAGATGGCGGCGGCCGGCCACGGCGGCGTCAGCGGGCGCCACAACGCCTGGCGCGACCGCGCGTTCGGCCTCGCCTGGCTGGTGGACCGGATCGCACCCTGAGAAGTCCCTGAGATGTGCCCGCGACGGCAACTTCGGCGGCCCGTCGTACGTCGGACCAGGAGCAAGCACCCGCGAGCAGCACCATCACCGGCGAGGTTCGGATCGGGCCGGTCGAGGTCTCGGGAAGGGTTCCTGGGAATCTCGAACACCCGTTCGTCGTTGTGGTGATTACAAGGGTCTACCCATGGGTATGTCCTTGGCCCCATAGGAAGGGAGCGCACCCACCGTGGCAATTCGCACCGCATCCCGCGAGATCGAGGGCCGCGACAGCGTCGGCATGTACCTCGACGAGATCGCTCGCACCCCCCTGCTCGACGCCATCACCGAGGTCGAGCTCTCCAAGACCATCGAGGCGGGACTCCTCGCCGAGCACCTGCTCGCCGAGGGCCGCGTCGGCCGCCGCAAGGGCGGCGCCCCGAAGTACGCCACCGTCGACGAGCTCGAGTGGCTCGCCGCCGAGGGCCAGCGAGCCATCCAGCGGTTCATCGAGGCCAACCTGCGCCTCGTCGTGTCGATCGCCCGCAAGTACGGCCGCAGCCAGATGCCCATGCTCGACCTCGTCCAGGAGGGGAACACCGGCCTGATCCGCGCCGTCGAGAAGTTCGACTACGCCAAGGGCTACAAGTTCTCCACCTACGCGACGTGGTGGGTCCGGCAGGCCATCACCCGAGGCATCGCCCAGCAGGCTCGGGTCGTCCGGCTCCCCGTGCACGTCGTCGAGGAGCTCAACCAGGTCGGTGCGGCGCGCCGCACCCTCGAGCGTCAGCTCGGCAGGGACCCCGAGCCGGAGGAGATCGCCTCCGAGCTCGACATGGACATCGAGCGGGTCCTCGACCTGCTGTCCTGGGGCCGCGAGCACGTCAGCCTGGACACCCCTGTCGACGAGGACGGTGACACGTCCCTGGGCGACCTGATCGCCCAGGAGACCGCGCCGGGTCCGGACAGCACGTTCCTCGACGTCGAGTCACGCGACCGGCTCGGGCACCTCGTCGAGCTGCTCGACGACCGAGCCGCCGACATCATCCGATCCCGCTACGGGCTCACCGACGGGCGTCAGCACAAGCTCGCCGACATCGGCGCCAAGCACGGCATCTCCGCCGAGCGGGTGCGCCAGCTCGAGCGGGAGGCCCTCCAGAAGCTCCGCGACCTGGCCGACCCCGACCTCGCCGCCTGAGCGACCCGCACCGCTCGACGGACCCGTCCGGACCGTTCCGGTCGGCCTCTCAGCGGGCTGGTTCAGCCCCCGGTCGGGTCCGTCGAGACCAGCTCGCCGAAGACCTCCGCGACCCTGTCGCGGAGGTCTTCGCGCGTCCCGGTGTTCTCCACGACGTACGTCGCGACCGCCCGGCGCTCCTCCCGGGACGCCTGCGCGGCGACCCGGGCGGCGGCGTCCTCCCGTGACCACCCGCGGTCGGCGACCATCCGGGCCACCTGCGTCTCCACCGGCACGTCGACCACGACGACGGCGTCGAACCGGTCCGCCTGGCCGGTCTCCACCAGCAGCGGGATGTCGTGCACGACCAGCGCACCCGGCCCCGCGGCCTCCTCCAGCTCGGCCCCGCGGGCCCGGATCAGCGGATGCAGGATCGCCTCGAGGCGGCGCCGGGCCGCCTCGTCGGCGAAGACGACAGCGCCGAGCGCCTGCCGGTCGAGGGTGCCGTCGGCGGACAGGACCCGGTCGCCGAACTCGTCGACCACGGCGGCCAGCCCCGGGGTCCCGGGCTCGACGACCTCGCGGGCGAGCCGGTCGGCGTCGACCACGACGGCGCCGAGGTCGGCGAGCAGGCCGGCGACGGTGCTCTTGCCGGACGCCACTCCCCCGGTCAGGCCCACGCGCATCCTCGGGAGTATGCCAGCCGGTCGTGGGGGTGGCCGGTGCCAGGATCGACCCATGAGCCTGACCCAGTACTTCGTGGCGTCCTCCCTCGACGGGTTCATCGCCGACGAGGACGACGACCTCACCTGGCTGACCACCCTCGACGACGGCCAGGACGGCACCAACCCGTACGACGCGTTCATCGCCGACGTCGGCGCGCTGGCGATGGGCGCGACGACCTACGAGTGGATCCAGCGCCACCACCCCGGCGAGTGGTTCTACGAGGACCGCCCGACCTACGTCTTCACCCACCGCGAGCTCGCCCCGATCGAGGGCGCGAGCGTGATCCTCACCAGCGACCCGGTGCCCGAGGTGCACCGCGCCCTGGTCGAGGCGGCCGGCGACCGCAACGTGTGGCTGGTCGGCGGCGGGGAGCTGGTCGGCGCCTTCCTCGACCACGACCTGCTCGACGAGCTGTGGCTGACCTTCGCACCGGTGACGCTGGGGGCCGGGGCGCCGCTGCTGCCCCGGCGGCGGACCACGCCGATGCGGCTGGTGGCGACGACGCCGGCCGGCAACGGCACGTTCGTGCACCTGCGCTACGCACTGCGCTGACGGCCGCGCGCTCAGTCCGTCGGGCGGGCTAGGCGCTCGGCCGGGCGCCCCGCGTGCGCAACCCGGTGGGCGGGCGCGCCGGCGTGGGCAGCACCAGCGGCGCGTCGCCGGGGCTGATGCGTCCGAGGACCCGGGCCGGCCGGTCGCCGGAGCCGGTCGTCACGGGGACGCCGTGCCACGTCAGGAAGCCGAGCAGTGCCCAGAGCACCGACTCCTTGCCGTCCGCGGGCAGCCCGAGCTCGTCGCTGGTGCGCAGCGGCACCGGCCCGAGGTGCCGTCGCAGGGCCGCCATCAGCACCGGGTTGGCGGTACCGCCGCCGGCGGCCACCACCTCGACGGGGCCGTGGGGCCGGACCGCCCGGGCGACGGTGACGGCGGTCAGCTCGACCAGGGTGGCGACGACGTCCGGCCAGGCCCAGCCGGCCGGAGGGCGGCCAGCGTCTCGTCGAGGTAGGCCGCCGAGAACGCCTCGCGCCCGGTCGAGCCGGGCGTGGCGAGGGCGAAGTGCGGGTGCGTCAGCAGGGCTCGAGCAGCTCCGGGCGGACCGTGCCGGCCGCCGCGAGAGCGCCGTCGCGGTCGAAGCGCTCGCGCCCTCCGGTGGATCGCGACGCGGCCACGTCGAGTAGGCAGTTCGCGGGGCCGGTGTCCCAGGCCCGGGTCGTGCCGTCCGGCGAGACGACGCTGACGTTGGCGATGCCGCCGAGGTTCAGCGCCACCCGGGGGCCGGTCCCCCCGCGCAGCCAGAGCCCGTCCAGGATCCCGGCAAGCGGTGCTCCGTGCCGACCGGCGGCCACGTCGCGGGCGCGCAGGTCCGAGACGACCGGCAGTCCGGTGGCCTCGACGACCCAGGCCGGTTTCCCGACCTGCAGCGTGCCGAGGCACCGGTCGCCGACCACCTCGTGGTGCACGGTCTGGCCGGGCGACACCACCAGGACCGCCTCGCGGCCGTCGTCGCGGACCCGGTCGACGGCCGCGGCGGCGGCAGCGCCCACTGCCTGCCCGACGGCGGTGTCGAGGGCGCAGACCTCGCCCGCGGTCGTCGCCGCGGGCGGCAGCAGGGCGAGCAGCCGCTCGGCGAGACCGTCCGGCCACGGCTCCGTCGAGGCGTCCAGCACCTCGACCTCGACCACGTCGTCGGGGCCGAGGTCCAGGTCGACGACCCCGACGTCCAGGCCGTCGGCGGAGGTGCCGGAGGCGACGGCGACGACGATCACGCCGTCAGTCCCCGGTCCCGGCGTCGCCGTCCGACGGGTGCCCGGCCGCGGCCAGCGCAGGGCGCACGCGTCCGCCGGTGGCGTCGAGCAGGGTCCGAGCCCGGGGGACGTCGACGCCTGCGAGCACCGCGACCAGTGCCGTCTTGGTGTGCCAGCCGGCCTCCTCGAGCACGGCGACCGCGCGCTCGTCGGAGGTGCCGGTGGCCTCGCGCAGGATGCGGCGGGCCCGGCGGCGCAGCTTCTCGTTCGACGCGGTCACGTCGACCATCCACGCGCCGTACGTCTTGCCCTGCGCGACCATCGCCCCGGTCGAGATCACGTTGAGGCTGATCTTCTGCGCGGTGCCCGCGCCCAGCCGCGTCGAGCCGGCGAGCACCTCGGGCCCGGTGAGCAGCTCGACGGCGACGTCGCAGCGGGCGGCCATCGGGCTGGCGGCGTTGTTGACGATCGCCACCGTCGGCACGCCGGCTGCGCGGGCCGCCTCGAGCGCGGCCACGACGTACGGCGTGCGACCGGACGCGCTGATGCCGACGACGAGGTCGTCGGGTCCGGGACCCGTCGTGAGCAGGTCGTCGCGCCCGGCCGACTCGTCGTCCTCGGCACCCTCGACGGCACGGCGGTCGGCGTCGCGACCGCCGGCCAGGATCGCCACGACCCGGTCGGGCGAGGTGCCGAAGGTCGGCGGGCACTCCGCGGCGTCGAGCGCCGCGAGCCGGCCGGGGGTGCCGGCGCCGACGTAGAGCAGCCGCCCGCCCCGCCCGAGCGCGGTGCCCGCGAGGCGTACGGCGGCGGCGAGCGCGTCGCGGGCGCCGGCGAGCGCGTCCGGGACCCGGGCCTCCGCGTCGAGCAGCGTGGCCACGAGGTCCTCGGGGCTGCGGCTGTCGAGGTCCGCCAGGTCGGGCCGGACCTGCTCGGTGGCGAGGACGTCGACGTCCACGTCGCGGCCGGCGACCGGCGTGACGCCGGTGGGCGGCACGACGTGCACGGTCGCGGCGGTCGCGGCGGTCGCGGCGGTCGACGCGGTCGCCCCGGCGGCGGTGCCGACAGTCGCGGCGGTTGTCTCGGCGCGGGTGCCGGTGCCGGTGCCGGTGCCGGTGCCGGTGCCGGTGCCGGTGCCGGTGCCGGTGCCGACGGTCCCGGCGGACGCCGGGTCGAGCGGGCCGACGCGCAGGACGGCGGACTCGTGCGGCAGGTCGGTGCGGGCGGCCAGCAGGACGGCCCCGTCCAGGGAGGAGCCGGCGGGGGCGTGCAGGACCAGGTCGGTGGGCAGGCACCGGTCGAAGCGGCCCACGAGCGCGGCTGACGAGGCGAGCCCGCCGACGACGCACACGCCGGCCTCGTCGACGGCGAGGGCGGCGGAGACGGCCAGGTCCCGCCACAGCAGCACGGCCTCGTCGAGCACCCGTACGGCGGCCTCGTCGCCGGCCGAGGCCGCCTCCAGGACGTCCGGGACGAAGGCCGCGGTGGTCCGGGCGACCGCGGAGTGCGCCGCGATGCTGCGCGGCAGGAGGGCCAGGTCGCCGTACCTGTCCTCGGCGAGCTTGGACAGCAGCGTCTCCGCCGCGCGTCCCTCGCGCGCGAGCAGGACCGCGCGCAGGGCGGTGCGGCCGATCCACGCGCCGCTGCCGTCGTCGCCGAGCCACGGCCCCCAGCCGTCGACCTGGGCGCGACGGCCGTCGGCGGCCAGGCCGAGGGCGACCGACCCGGTGCCGACGGCGAGCACCGTGCCGGGCCGTCCGCCGAGGGCGCCGGCGTGCGCGGTCACGGAGTCGGAGGCGACGGCGACACGGGTGCCCGGCAGCCAGGCGGCGATCCGCTCGGCGAGCAGCCGGCGCTGGTCGGGGGCGGCCTCGGCGCCGGCGGCACCGACCACCACGGAGCGCGGCGGGCGGCCGGCGGTGGCCCGGGCGAGGGTCTCGCGGACGGCGGCGACCGCGGCCTCGACCCCGCCGGGGTCGGCCAGCCCGGGAGCACCCGGTCCCTCGACGGTGGGGCCGTCGCCGGCGCGGGCCCGGCAGCCGGTCTTGCCCAGGTCGACCCCCGCCACCTCGGCGGGTCGGTCCGGCTGCGTGGACGAGCGCGGGGACACCGGAGAATCGAGCCCTCCCGGCGATCCGGCAGGTCCGGCTGGTCCGGCTGGTCCGGCTGGTCCGGCTGGTCCCGCTGGTGTGGTCATGCGTCCTCCCGGAGCAGCAGGTCGGCTACGGCGTGGGCGGTCGCCGCGGAGGTGCCGTAGGTGTGGACGGTGCGCTCGCCGGCGTCGTCGGACCGGGGCAGGCCGCCGTGCACGACGACGGCGCCGGGCACGCGGGCGAGCACGGCCGCGACCGCCGCGCGGCCGACCGGGTCTGGCCGCCCCTCGCTGACCACCAGCACGTCGCGAGGTGAGGACCCGTCGCCCGTTCCGCTGGCGAGAGCCTGCTCGACGGACTCGGGACCGTCGACCTCGACGACCTGCCAGGACGGGCGGCGCCCGGCGAGCTCGGCCAGCAGCGCGGACCGCACCCGGCCGGCGGCGTAGGCGACCCGCGGGACGGTCGCGACGACCAGGACGTCGTCGCCGGCCAGTGCCACGTCCCCGCGCACCTGGACGGCGCGGGCGGCGACCGCGGCGCCGGCACGCTGGTCGGGCCCGGTCGCGTCGTCGGGTGCGGCGCCGAGGCGGTCCGACAGCGCCGCGACCCGGCGGGCGGCGTCCTCGAGCCGGTCGAGTGGCAGGGTGCCGTCCAGCACGGCGGCCTCGACCGCGTCGACGATCTCGTCGAGGACGGCCTCGGCGTCGTAGCCGTCGGGGAACGCCGGGTTGCCGACGCAGAGCAGGTCGGCGCCCGCGGCGAGCGCGAGCACGGCGCCGCGCGCCCGGCCGACCCCGGCGGAGATCGCCCGCATGTCGAGAGCGTCGGTGACCACGACCCCGTCGAAGCCGAGCTCCTCGCGCAGCAGGCCGAGCAGGACGGGGCTCATCGTGGCCGGCCGGTCGTCGACCTCCGCGACGACGACGTGCGCCGTCATCACGCAGGCGACCCCGGCCGCGACGGTCGCCGCGAACGGCGCGACGTCGCGCTCGCGCCAGGTCGCCTCGTCGACGTCGAGCACGGGCAGGTCGAGGTGGGAGTCGGTGCGGGTGGCGCCGTGACCCGGGTAGTGCTTCACGCAGGCCGCGACACCGGCGTCCTGCAGCCCGCGCACGAAGGCGACGCCGTGTCGCGCGACGAGGTCGGCGGTGGCGCCGAAGGAGCGCACGCCGATCACCGGGTTGTCCGGCTCGGAGCCCACGTCGACGACCGGCGCGAGCACGAGGTCCACCCCGGCGGAGCAGGCGCGGGCGCCGAGGCCGAGCGCCACGTCGTACGTCGCCTGCTCGTCGTCGAGGGCACCGAGCGCCGCATGGCCCGGCCACGGCGAGCCGGTGCGGGCGTCGAGCCGCGTGACCGAGCCGCCCTCCTCGTCGGAGGCGACCAGTGCGGTCCGCCGGGCCGCCCGGACCGAGCCGGCGAGGGCACGCACCTGCTCGTCGTCCTCGACGTTCTGGCCGAACAGGCACACCCCGGCGAGGCCGCGGGCGAGGCGGTCGTGCAGCCAGCCGGGGACCGTCGTGCCGACGAAGCCGGGCAGCAGCACACCGAGGGCGAGCGCGCGCACGGCGGCCGTCATCCCTTGACCGCCCCGGCGACCAGCCCGTCGCTGAGGCGGCGCTGCACGACCACGAAGAACAGCATGACCGGGATGGTGATGAGCGTGGAGCCGGCCATCACAGCACCCCAGTTGGTGCCGTACTGGGTGAAGAACTGCCGCAGGCCGGCCGCGACCGTGTAGGAGCCCTGGTCGTTGAGGAAGGTGATCGCGAAGACGAACTCGTTCCACGCGGTGATGAACGAGAACACGCTGGTCGCGACGAGGCCCGGCGCGACCAGGGGCAGGAGCACCGACCAGAACATCCGCGGCCAGGTGGCGCCGTCGACGAACGCTGCCTCCTCGAGCTCCTTGGGCACGGCCGACACGAACCCGCGCAGCGTCCAGATGGCGAAGGGCAGGGAGAACGCGACGTAGACCACGACCAGCCCGAAGCAGGTGGTTGAGCAGCCCGAGGTTCTTGGCCTGGATGAACAGCGGGATGACCAGGGCCTCGAGCGGGACCATCTGCACGATCAGGACCATCACCAGCACCGACGTACGGAAGCGGAAGCGGAAGCGGGAGACCGCGACCGAGGCCAGCAGCGCCAGCAGCCCGCTGATCAGGACGGTGGCGATCGCGACGACGAGCGAGTTGCGCAGGTAGGTCATGAAGTCGCCCTCGTCGAGCACGAAGGCGAAGTTGTCGAGGGTCAGGTGGGTCGGGATCAGCGAGCGCGAGCCGGCGTTGGCGCGGGCGTCGAAGGCCGTCTGAGACATGATCAAGACCGGACCAGGCTGAAGCACCAGCACGGCGACGAAGCCGAGCGCGACGCAGCAGGCGGGACGGCGAGCGGCTGTCGGGTTCACAGCTCCTCCTGCTTGAACAGGGTGCGCAGGTAGACCAGCGTGATGACCAGCAGCAGCAGGGTGAGCAGCACCGCGATGGCGGCGCCGAGGCCGTAGCGGTTCTGCGAGATCGCGGTGATGTAGGACCAGGTGCCGAGGTTGAGCACCTCGCGGTTGGTGCCCGACCCGCCGGGCATCAGGTAGATCTGGGTGAAGACCTTGAAGTCCCAGATCGTCGACAGGATCGTGACGACCGCGAAGACCGGCTTGAGCACCGGCACGGTCACGAAGCGGAACCGCTGCACGGCTCCGGCGCCGTCGAGCGCGGCCGCCTCGAACATGTCCTTGGGCACCGTCATCAGCCCGGCCAGCATGGTGACCGCGACGAACGGGAAGCCGTGGTGGACGACGTTGGCGGTGGCGATGCGCGTAGAACGGCAGCCGCTCGGTGAACCAGTTGGCTGTCTGCGGGTCGACCAGGCCGAGCGATGCCGAGGGTCTGCATCACGAAGCCGTCGCGGGCGTCGAAGAGGAAGACCCACACGTAGGTGCCGGTCACCGCGGGCATCGCCCAGGCGACCATGATCGCGCTGGTCAGGACGCCGCGCGCCCAGCGGCCCGAGCCGGGCCAGCAGCAGGGCGACGAGCGGTGCCGACCGTGACGGTGAGGAACACGTGACGGCCGCGAACACGACCGTGTTGGGCAGCGCGACCTTCCAGAGCAGCGGGTCGCGAGGACCTCGCGGAAGTTGGTCGAGGCCGACCCAGGAGGTCTCGCCGGTGACCAGCTCGCGCAGGCCGAAGTCCTGGAAGGACAGCACGGCCACCCGTAGAGCGGGTAGATCAGCAGCCCGGCGAGCACGGTCAGGGCCGGCGCCTGGAGCAGCCAGG
This sequence comes from uncultured Actinomycetota bacterium, assembly GCA_963781745.1. Taxonomy (GTDB): domain Bacteria; phylum Actinomycetota; class Actinomycetes; order Propionibacteriales; family Nocardioidaceae; genus Nocardioides_B. The sequence continues at coordinate 232,916 of CAWAHH010000019.1, forward strand.
GCAGCCAGCCCGGGGTCAGGCCGCCGCCGGGCCGGGGGCGGACCGGGGCCGGCGGCCCGGCGCCGGTGCGGCCCGGGACCCCGGAGGGTCGGTCGCGCCGCACCGGGCTGCACATGGGGTCGGCTGGTCATCGAGGATGGATCGTCAGCTCAGCCGCGGCTGAAGATCTCGTCCATCTCCTCGGCGGCCTTGTCGAGGCGTCCGCGACGGAGGCGTCACCGGAGAGGATCGACTGGAGCATGGCCGAGACCGTCTTCTTGCCCTGGACCTGCGCCGTAGAGCGGCGTGACCGGGCAGGCTGGCGCCACCGTCGACCATCTGGGTGGCGAAGGGCGCGACGACCGGGTCGTCCGGCCTGCGCGACCTCGTCGAGCAGCGACTTCGTGCCGGGGAAGAAGCCGGACTGGTCGCCCCACTCGGCGGCGAGGTCGCCGGTCGACATCAGCTTGACCAGCGCCCAGGCGAGGTCCTTGTTCTTCGAGGTCTCGAAACACCGACAGGTGCGAGCCGCCCAGGAACGACGGGGAGACGCCGCCCTCGGGACCGGGGATCGGGAAGGCGCCGATCTTGCCCTTCAGGTCGGGGTTGGCCTGCACGAGGGCCCCGGGGGTCCAGCTGCCGGCGATCATCATCGCGACGTCGCCGCGGGAGAAGGCGTCGGAGAGGTCGGCCTCGTCCCACGTGGTGGCCGCCGGGCTCGAGAAGCCGTGCTTGAGCGCCAGGTCGGTGTAGAACTCGATGCCCTTCTGCGCCGCGTCGGAGTCGATCTCGCTCTTCCAGGAGTCCCCGTCCTGCTCGGCGATCGCGCCCTTGTTGCCCCATATGAACGGGTAGACGCCGTACTCGCTGTCGCCGGGCACCGGGAAGGTGATCATCTTCGGGTCCTTGGCCTTGAGCGTGTCGCCGACCGACACGAGCTCGTCCCAGGTCGTCGGCGGCTTCACACCGGCCTTCTCGAAGACGTCGGTGCGGTAGACGACGGAGCGCACCCCGGCGTACCACGGCATGCCGTAGAGCTCGCCGTCGACGGTGCCGGCCTCCGCGAGCCCGGGGACCAGGTCGCTGTCGAGCCCGGCGGAGTCGACCGCGTCGCTCAGGTCGGCGAGCGCGCCGGCGTCGGCGAACTCGGGGGTCCAGGTGGTGCCGACCTCGGCGACGTCGGGCGAGGTGCCCCCGGCGATCGAGTTCACGAACTTGTCGTGCGCCTCCGCCCACGGGACGAACTGCACGTCGAGCGTCGCGCCGGTCTCCTTGGTGAACGCCGCGCAGAGGTCGTCGACGTAGGGACTTCGCGTCGGGGTTGGTGCCCTCCATGATCCAGACCGTCAGCTTCTCGCCCTTGGCCGAGATCTGCTTGTCGGAGTCCTGATCACGCCGCCGGAGCTCGCCGGAGCCCCCGCCGCACCCGCTGGCCAGCAGGGTCACGGCCACCGCCGCGACGGCCAGCCGCCGCGCTCGAGTCATCGCCACCGTCATGGTGAGCACCTTTCGTCCAGTTGCCGCACCCGAGATGGACGCGGAGGTGTGTACCAGAGGTCTAAGACCTCTGGGCTGATTCTGCGGCGCTCCCCGGCTCACGTCAAGGCCGTCGGGCGAGCTCGCGGCACGATCGGCGGGCGGGAAGATGTCGACGACGATGCGATAGCGGTCACCGCGGTACGTCGACCGCACGAACTCCGCGACCGCGCCGCTGCGCACCCGGGAGGTGCGCTCGAACAGGAAGACCGGCGCGCCGGGATCGAGGTCGAGGAGCCCGGCCTCGACCTCGCCGACCAGTGCCGGCTCGACGGTCTGGGTGCCGGACACGACCGGGTTGTCGTAGCGCTCCCCGAGCAGGTCGTAGAACGAGCGACCGTCCAGGTCCTCGCCGCGCAGTCCGGGCGCGACCGTCACGGGCACGTGCAGGTCCTCGACCGCCATCGGCTCGTCGTCGGCCAGGCGCAGCCGCCGCACGAAGAGCACGTCGGTCTGCGGGGGCACCCCGAGCAGGCCGGCGAGCATCATCCCCGCGGGCGAGCGACGCGACTCGATGGTGCGGCTGCCCGGCCGCAGGCCACGGGCCCGCATGTCCGCCGAGAACGAGGTCGCCGCGAGCCGCTGGGTCACCTTGGCGCCGGACACGAACGTGCCCGACCCCCGTCGGCGGATCAGCCGGTCCTCCTCGACGAGTACGTCGACGGCGCGGCGCAGGGTCATCCGGGCCACCCCGAGGTCGCGCGCGAGGTCCCGCTCGGCGGGCAGTGGCTCACCCGGCGCGAGCCCGGAGATCAGTCCCTCGAGGCGGTCGCGCACCTGCTGCTGCTTGGCCGAGCCGGACCCGGTCTGCACGGTCGTCATAGACCATTGGTACAGCATCGGCGCGCCGGCGGGCACGCGACGGGGCCGCTCACGGCGTCGTCACCCGGCGCGGGCGGCTCTCCCGGTGGGCCCGGTCGAGCGCGGTCACGACGTAGGTCGCGCGGGCACCCGCCTCGCGGTCGACGTACACCTGGCCGGAGGCGGCGCGGCCGCGCACCGTGGCGACCAGGTGGGTGGCGTCGGCGGTCAGGCACCTCGTCGGGCCGCGGCCGTCGAGGCGGTAGACCGCGTACGACGCGGCGTCGCCCCGCCAGCGCAGCCGCACCGTGCCGTCGTCGCGGCGGGTGGCCCGCAGCGCGGCGACCGCCTCGGGAGCCCGCCCGGGCACGCCGCGGCTGACCGGCAGCAGCGCGGGGTGCGCGTAGTGCTCGGCCTGGAGGATCTCGTAGTGACCGAGCCGGTCCGCGTCGACGTCCTTGGCGGAGAAGTAGATGTCGCCGTCGACCTCGGGGTGGTCGCGGTTGAAGGTCAGGTGCCGGCTGAGCTCGGCGGGGTCGTCCCACGCCGGGTCCTGGGTCGAGGTGCCCACCTTGTACGTCGCCTGGCCGACGTACAGCCGCACACCCGTGCCGCGGACCTGGTCGGACCACCACGGCACGAGCACGGCGTAGTCGGCGGCAGCGAAGCCGATGTTCCAGTAGACCTGCGGCGCGATGTAGTCGAGCCACCCGCGGCGCACCCACTTCCGGGTGTCGGCGTAGAGGTCGTCGTAGGTCTGCGCGCCGGCGGTGGTCGCCGACCCCTCGGGGTCGGTGCCGGCGTTGCGCCAGACGGCGAACGGGCTGACGCCGAAGCTGACCCACGGCTTGAGGGCGTGGATGCGCCGGTCGAGCCCGCGCACGAGCAGATCGTTGTTGTGGCGGCGCCAGTCCGCGCGCCCCTCCGCGGTGTCGGGGAAGCCCGCGCCGTGCGCCGCGAAGGTGGCGTCGTCGTCGAAGGTCTCCCCCGCGACCGGGTAGGGGTAGAAGTAGTCGTCGAAGTGCACGCCGTCGACGTCGTAGCGGCGCACCGCCTCGAGGATCACCCGCTGCGTGAGCCGCCGCACCTGCGGCAGGCCGGGGTCGTAGTAGAGCTTGCCGCCGTAGGCCTTCACCCAGTCGGGGTGCAGTGCCGCCGGGCTGTCGGGCGCCAGCGCGGCGCGGTCGGTGCCCATCGAGACGCGGTAGGGGTTGAACCACGCGTGCAGCTCGAGGCCGCGCCGGTGCGCGGCGCGGACGGCGAAGCGCAGCGGGTCGTACCCGGGGTCCGCGCCGGGGGTCCCGGTGAGGTACGTCGACCACGGCTCGACCTTCGAGGGCCAGAAGGTGTCGGCGGTCGGCCGGACCTGCAGGACCACCGCGTTGAGCCCGTGCGCCCGGGCCCGGTCCAGGATGCCGGCGAGCTCGCCCTTCTGCTCGGCGGGCGCCAGACCGGGGCGGGTCGGCCAGTCGATGTTGGCGACGCTGGCGACCCACTCGGCCCGCAGCTGCCGCTGGGGGGCGGCCGGGTCGGTGGGGCAGGCGGCTCCCGCGGTGGTCGGCGCAGCGGCCACGGGCGGGCCGGCGGCCGGCGACGCGAGGGCCGCCGGCCCGTCGGGCAGCAGCAGGGCCGCACCGAGCAGGGCGACGGCGAGTCCGGACAACGACATGCGGCGACCGCGCACGCAGATCACACTCCCGAGATTGAGTGAACCATTGGTCTAGGCCAAACCTCCCGCACCGGCGCCGCCCCGTCAACCCCCTCTCCCGCTCGCGACCCCTGCTGGGAGGATGCCGGGGTGAGCGATCGACTCGTGGCCGGGGACCGCGTCGCGCTGCTCGCCCCCGCCTCCCCGTCGTACGTCGGACTGGTGATCGCCCTGCTGGGCGCGGGAGTGGTGCCCGTCCCGCTGGACCCGGGACTGACCTCGGCGGAGCGGGCCGGCGTGCTCGCCGACGTCGAGCCGGTGCTGGTCGTGACGGGCACCGACGAGGTCGAGCGGCTGGCCGACGCCCTCCGGGGCGGCGCCGGGTCCGCGGGCCTGCCGGTCCCCCGGGCCCGGCCGATGCACGTGACCAGCGGGACGACGGGGCGGCCCAAGGGCGTCTGGTCGGGCCTGCTCGAGGACGCGGCGGCCCGGGCGCTCGTGCAGGAGGAGCGTGACCTGTGGGGGTTCGGGGCCGACGACGTGCACCTCGTGCTGAGCCCGCTGCACCACTCGGCGCCGCTGCGGTTCGCGACCGGCACGGTGCTCGCGGGCGGCCGCCTGGTGGTGCCGGGCCCGTTCGACCCGGCGGCCGTAACGGCGGCGATCGGCGCGGCGGCCGCGGAGGGGCGGCCGACGACGACGTTCTGCGTGCCCACCCACCTCGAGCGGCTGTTCGCGCACTGGGACGAGGTCGGCGTCCCGGACCTGTCCTGCTTCCGGCTGCTCGCGCACGCGGGCGCGGCCTGCCCGCCGGCGGTGAAGCGCCGGCTGGTGGAGCTGTTCCCGCCGCGGACCACCTGGGAGTTCTACGGCTCGACCGAGGGCCAGTTCACGGCCTGCCCCAGCGAGGAGTGGCTGGAGCGCCCCGGGACGGTCGGCCGCGCCCGGCCGGGCCGCACGCTGCACGTCGACGAGGACGGCACGATCTGGTGCACGGTGCCCGACCACGCCCGCTTCGCCTACTGGCGCGCGCCGGAGAAGACCGCGGCGGCCTGGCGGGAGACCCCGGCCGGACCGGCGTTCAGCGTCGGCGACCTCGGCCGCATCGACGCGGACGGCTACCTGTTCCTGGACGGCCGCCGCGACGACCTGGTGATCTCCGGGGGCGTCAACGTCTACCCCGTCGAGGTGGAGAACGCGCTGCGCGAGCTGCCCGGCGTGCTCGACGTCGCGGTGTTCGGGGTGCCCGACGAGCGCTGGGGGCAGCGGGTCTGCGCCGCCGTGGTCACCGCCGACGACGCGGCGGTCGACGCCCGCGCCCTCGGCGCGCACGCGCGCGAGCGGCTCTCGCCGGCCAAGCGGCCCAAGGAGTACCACGTCGTCGAGGGTCTGCCGCGCACCGCGACCGGCAAGGTCAAGCGGCTGGACCTACCCGGCCTGCTGGGTCTGGACTGAGCAGAACGTCCGCCGGAACTGCTGCGGCGTGACCGAGCGCGCCCGGGTGAAGTGGTGGCGCAGCATCGCCGCCGTGCCGAAGCCGACCTCGCCCGCGATCCAGTCGATCGAGCGGTCGGTCGTCTCGAGCAGCTCCTCGGCGCGCAGCACCCGCTGGGTGGTGATCCAGGCGTGCGGCGTGGTCCCGGTCTCTGCGCGGAACCGGCGCGCGAAGGTGCGCGGCGACATGGCGGCGGCCGACGCCAGAGACTCGACGGTGTGCTGGTCGTGCAGGTGCTCGACGACCCACCCGAGCAGCGGCCCGAGGGTCTCCGCGTCGCACTCGGGCACGGGCGTGCGGACGTACTGCGCCTGGCCGCCGGTGCGCGCGGGCGGCACGACCATCCGCCGGGCGGTGGAGGCCGCGACGCGCGGGCCGAACACGCGTCGCAGCAGGTGCAGGGCGGCGTCGAGGCCGGCCGCGGAGCCCGCCCCGGTCAGCACGTTCTCGTCGTCGACGTAGAGCACGTCGGGGTCGACCTCTGCGAGCGGGTAGCGCTGGGCGAGCTCGGCCGCGTGCCGCCAGTGGGTCGTGCAGCGGCGCCCGTCGAGCAGCCCGGCCTCGCCGAGCAGGAACGCGCCGGTGCAGTGCGCGAACACGGTCGCGCCGCGCTCGGCGGCCCGGCGTACGGCGTCGACGACGGCCGCGTCCTGGTCGAGGTACTCCCGCTTCGGGACGATGCAGACCAGGTCGGCGTCCTCGACCTCCTCGAGGCCGTGCTCGACGACCAGGTCGTAGCCGGAGGCGCCGCGGACCCGGCCCGGCACGGGCGTCGCGACCACGAAGTCGAAGACAGGGTTGTCGTCCTCGGGGTGGTAGGGCTCGGCCCAGACCTCGCAGATCGAGCCGAGGCCGAAGGGCTCGACGCCGTCCTGGACGATCGCGACGACTTTCCTCATGGGGACAGCGTCGCACCGGAATGGCAGGAAATCAATGCAGGATGTCATTCCTGCCACTCGTGGCAGGATCTGGAAGCAAGCATGATTACTGCCATGACAACCTTCCTCCTCCAGCTCCTCGCCGTCAGCGTCGTCACCTTCCTCGTGGGCCTCGGTGTCCTCCTGGTCGAGTACGTCCGCGACGACGGCTACCGCCGCTCCGCACGTCGTACGCCGCCACGCAGCCACCCCGCCGACGCGTTCGACCCCCGCTCGCGCTTCGCGTGAGAGCCCGACCGACCCTCCCCGACGACGACACAGGGCCCGGCCACCTCGAGAGGTGACCGGGCCCTGGTGTTGTGCTGGTGCTGTGCTGGTGCTGTGCCGGCAGGCTCAGCGAGAGGTCACTGACCGCCGCCGGTGAGCTTCTCGCGCAGCGCCTGCAGCGCCTCGTCCGAGGCGAGCGAGCCGCCGTCGGACTGACCGCCGCCGGTGCTGGCCGCGGCCGGCTCGGAGGAGTAGGACGTGGCCTCGCCGGCCTCGACCTCCGCCTTGGCGGCCTCGGCCTGCTGCTTGACGTGGGCCTCCCAGCGGGCGTGCGCCTTGGCGTACTGCTCCTCCCAGACGGCGCGCTGCTCGTCGAAGCCCTCGAGCCACTCGCCGGTCTCCGGGTCGAAGCCCTCCGGGTAGATGTAGTTGCCCTGCTCGTCGTAGGACGCCGTCATGCCGTAGAGCGTCGGGTCGAAGTCGTCGACGTCGCTGGCGGTGGCGGTCTCGTTGGCCTGCTTGAGGGACAGCGAGATCCGGCGACGCTCGAGGTCGATGTCGATGATCTTGACCATGACGTCGTCGTTGACCTGGACGACCTGCTCGGGGATCTCGACGTGACGCTCGGCGAGCTCGGAGATGTGGACCAGGCCCTCGATGCCCTCCTCGACCCGCACGAACGAGCCGAACGGCACCAGCTTGGTGACCTTGCCGGGCACGATCTGGCCGATCTGGTGGGTCCGGGCGAAGTGCTGCCACGGGTCCTCCTGGGTCGCCTTCAGCGACAGGGAGACGCGCTCGCGGTCCATGTCCACGTCGAGCACCTCGACGGTGACCTCGTCGCCCACGGCGACGACCTCGCTCGGGTGGTCGATGTGCTTCCAGGACAGCTCGGAGACGTGCACCAGACCGTCGACGCCGCCGAGGTCCACGAACGCACCGAAGTTGACGATCGAGGAGACGACGCCCTTGCGGATCTGGCCCTTCTGCAGCTGGGTCAAGAAGCCCTGGCGGACCTCGGACTGGGTCTGCTCGAGCCACGCCCGACGAGACAGCACGACGTTGTTGCGGTTCTTGTCGAGCTCGATGATCTTGGCCTCGAGCTCCTTGCCGACGTACGGCTGGAGGTCGCGCACGCGGCGCATCTCGACGAGGGAGGCGGGGAGGAAGCCGCGCAGGCCGATGTCCAGGATGAGACCACCCTTGACGACCTCGATGACGGTGCCGGTGACGACGCCGTCCTCCTCCTTGACCTGCTCGATGGTGCCCCAGGCGCGCTCGTACTGGGCGCGCTTCTTGGACAGGATGAGCCGGCCTTCCTTGTCCTCCTTCTGGAGGACGAGGGCCTCGACCTTGTCGCCGACCGAGACGACCTCGGACGGGTCGACGTCGTGCTTGATGGAGAGCTCGCGCGAGGGGATGACGCCCTCGGTCTTGTAGCCGATGTCGAGCAGGACCTCGTCGCGGTCGACCTTCACGATGGTGCCGTCGACGATGTCGCCGTCGTTGAAGTACTTGATGGTCGCGTCGATGGCGGCCAGGAAGTCCTCTTCGGAGCCGATGTCGTTGACCGCGACCTGCGGCGCGCTCTGGCTGCCAGAAAGAGTGGGGGTGATCGTCATAGGGGAGCGGGTTCCTCGGATGGATGGAGTCGTGCGGACGCGCGGGAAGCCCTGTTTCACTACCACTGGATGGTGACTGCCGAGGTCCCGGGTGGAGGCACCCGGACCGCTCGAGGCGATAGCGAGCGAGAATCTGCTACGTCTGAGACTCAGGCAGACTCCTGCGCATCCATCAGGATACGCGGGGGGCCGCGCCGGAGTCCAACGCGCTCCCCCTCGGCGGCCCGCCGTCGGGTGCGCCCGGCCAGGCGTGCGGGTCCCCCGTGGCCACGGCGGCGGCCAGCAGGTCGTGGGCACGGCAGGCCACCGCGTTCTCGTCGCGGCGCGCGGCGAGGTCCACGAGGGCGACCAGGTCGGCGGCCCGGGCCCGGTCGAGCAGGTCGGCGGGGGCGTCGGGCACCCGGCCGGCGTACGTCGCGAGCACGGCGTCGAGCCAGGCCGGCTGCCGGTCGAAGCGCAGCAGGTTGCCGAGGTCGGTGTACGGCGACCCGGCGTGCGCGAACTCCCAGTCGAGCACGCCCGTCACGGCCAGCGTGTCCGGGTCGAGGAGCAGGTTCTTGGGGTTCAGGTCGCCGTGCACCAGGCAGGTGCGCGTGGTCTGGTCGCGCAGGTCCTCGGCGCGGTCGGCGACCTCGAGCAGGGCGTCGAAGGCGGCGGGCGACCAGCCCGCGAGGGCCGTGCCCTCGCGCCGGGACCGCACGAACCCGGGCAGGTCGTCGCCGGGGAACGGCTCGGTGCGCAGGTCGCGGTCGACGAACAGGCCAGGGCGGACCAGCGGCATCTGCGCCAGCCGGGCCGCGACGGCGCCGACGGACTCCCCCGCGCGGCGCAGGCCCTCGTCGTCGAGGCCGGGCAGCAGCAGGTCGAGGCGGGTCCCGGGCAGGAACCCGGTCACCAGCACCGCCGGCACCCCGTCGGCGGGGTCGGGCAGGCGCACCTCGAGCACCTCGGGGACGGGCAGCAGGCCGCGGACCAGCCGCAGCACGGCGGCGTCGACCTCGACGGCCCGGTCGCCGCGGGACGCGCTGCGTCCGGCGTACACCCGCACCACGCTGCGCTCCCCCGCCACCTCGGCCAGGAACGTCTCGCCGCTGAAGCCGCCCTCGAGCGGGACCAGTCCGTGCTGCACGGCCCCGATGCTGCCACCCGCCCGAGCGCCTAGGGTCGGCAGCATGCAGCCGGGCCGCCGAACCGTCGGGGAGGCCGAGTCGCGCCGCGCGAACCGGCGCGACTGGGACACCTACGCCGACGAGTACCAAGCCACCCACGGCGCGTTCCTCGGGGACATCGGGTTCGTGTGGTGCCCCGAGGGCGTCTCGGAGGCCGACGCGCACGTGCTCGGCGAGGTCGCCGGGCGCCGGGTCCTCGAGGTCGGCTGCGGCGCCGCGCAGTGCGCGCGCTGGCTGCGCACCCGGGGCGCCGAGGCGGTCGGCCTCGACCTGTCCACCCGGCAGCTCCAGCACTCGCGGCGCATCGACGAGGAGACCGGCGTCGCGGTCCCGGTCGTGGGCGGCACCGCGACCGCGCTGCCCTTCCCCGACGGCTGCTTCGACGTGGTGTTCTCGGCCTTCGGCGCGCTGCAGTTCGTCTCCGACGCCGGCCGGGCGGTCGCGGAGGCGGCGCGGGTGCTGCGCCACGGGGGCACCTTCGCCTTCTCCGTCACGCACCCGCTGCGCTGGACCATGCCCGACGACCCGACCCGGCACGGGCTGACGGTCACCAGCTCCTACTGGGACCGGACGCCGTACGTCGAGGTGGACGACGCCGGAGCGGTGACCTACGCCGAGCACCACCGCACGCTCGGCGACTGGGTGGGCCTGGTCGCCGACGCGGGCTTCCGGCTGACCCGGCTCCGCGAGCCGGAGTGGCCCGAGGGGCACGAGCGGGTCTGGGGCGGCTGGGGACCCGAGCGGGGACGGCTCTTCCCCGGCACCGCGATCCTCACCGCCGTCCTCGACGGCCACCCGGACGGCTGAGCGGGCGGCCGACCGGGCCCGCGGTCAGTCCGGCATCGGCTCCAGGCCGTAGCGCGCCAGCAGGTCGTCGAGCCACGGCACGTCCGGGAACGACAGCCCGTGCCGCACCAGCAGGTCGGCCATCTCCTCGGGGTCCGGCGCGCCCGAGGCCACCGCCTCGCCGACGCCCCAGAAGAAGTGCTCGAAGCCGGCCGGGCTGATCACCTCGATCATCCGCGCCGGCTCCCGGCCCGCGTTCCACATCGCGTGCGCCTCGCCGCGCGGCTTGGTGATGTAGCCCCCGGGACCGAGCACGACCTCGTCGTCGCCGGACCGGAAGCCGATCTCGCCCTCGGTGACGATGGAGTACTCGTCCTCCAGGGTGTGCACGTGCGGCGGCACCCACGCGCCGACCGGGAACGGGTGCTCGACGATCGCCACGCTGCCGTTGGTCTGCTCGCCGAAGAGCTTGAACACCACGCCGATGCTGCCGAGGCTGCGCTCCGCGCCGTGCCCGGGCCGGACCACCGTGACGCCTGGTCGCTGCTCGTTGCCTGTCATGCCTGCCAGGCTCCCGCCGCGGCGGCCCGGCGTCCAGTGGTCGCGGGGCCGGCCCGCAGCTAGAGCGGCAGCCGCCGGAACAGCGGGCGCGGGACGTGCCGCAGGCCGGACATCACCCCGCGCATCGCCCGCGGCACCCACACCAGCTCGCGGCCAGCGGCGACCCCGTCGACGACCGCCGCCGCGACCTCCTCGGCGGACACCGACAGCGGTGCGGCGTCGCGGCCCTCGGTCATCTTCGTGTGCACGAACCCGGGGCGTACGACGAGCACGCGGGCGCCGTACTCGCGCAGCGCCTCGCCGAGGCCGAGGTAGAAGCCGTCCATGCCGGCCTTGGTCGAGCCGTAGACGAAGTTCGAGCGGCGCACCCGCTCGCCGGCGACCGATGACAGCGCGACGACCGTCCCGTGGCCCTGCTCGCGCAGCACGTGCGGCCACCGCGACGCCGACCGAGACCGCGCCGACGTAGTTGACCTCGGCCAGCTCGACGGCGGCCGCGTGGTCCTGCCAGGCCTGCTCCTCGTCGCCGAGCAGGCCGAACGCCACCAGCGTCACGTCGAGGTCGCCGCCCGCGGCCGCGGCCCGCACCACCGTGGGGTGGGAGGCGGTGTCGCGTGCGTCGAAGTCGAGGACCTCCACCGGCAGGCCGGCCGCCTCGAGGCGGGCTCGGGCGGCGTCGCGGCGCGGCGACGGCCGGGCGGCGAGGACGACCCGGGGCCGCGCGGTGCGGGCGTAGCGCTCGGCGACGGCGAGCGCGATGTCGCTGGTGCCGCCGAGGAGCAGCAGGGTCTGGGGAACGCCGAGCGCGTCGAGCATGGTGCCTCTCCCGAGGGTGGTGGTGGGTGCTGGGTCAGGCCAGGTCGAGGCGGCGGGCCAGGTCGGAGACGAAGACGCCGCCGGGGTCCAGGGCGGCCCGGACCCGGCGGAACTCGTCGAGGCGGGGGTACATCCGCGCCAGCGTCGCCGGCCGGGTGCGGGCGTCCTTGGAGAGGTAGACCCGCCCGCCGGCGGCCGCCACCAGGTCGTCGAGACCGTCGAGAAGGCCGGCCAGCGCGGGGTCGGCCGGCAGGTCGAGCGCCAGCGTCCACCCCGGGACCGGGAAGGACAGCAGGCCGGGGTTCTGCGCGCCGAAGCGCTTGAGCACCGCGAGGAACGACGCGTGTCCCGACGCCGAGACCCGGTCGACGGCCTCCTCCAGCGCCGCCTCGGCGCCGAGCGGGACGACGAGCTGGTACTGCGTGAGCCCACGCCGGCCGTAGAGCCTGTTCCAGTCCGCCACCCCGTCGAGGGGGTGGAAGAAGCCCGCGAGCCCCTGGATCTCGCCGCGACGGCTGCGCGGCGCCTTGCGGAACCACACCTCGTTGAACGCGCGCACCGACAGCGGGCTCATCGCGCCTCGGGGCGTCCACGCGGGAGCGCGCAGCACCTGTCGCGCCGAGAACGCCAGCGGGTCCCGGCGCCGGGCGCCCTCGAGCTCGTCGCGCCGGGCGTGCTCGCCGCGGGTCAGCACGGACCGGCCGAGCGAGCGGCCCCGCGCGAGCAGGTCGATCCAGGCCACGGAGTAGGTGTAGGCGTCGTCGTCGCGCATCAGGTCGACGAGGGCGGCCGAGGTCGTCGGCGCGGTCGGTGTCCACCCGGACGTAGGAGGACTCCACGCGCCGTACGTCGAGGACGGCGGAGGTGACCACGCCGGTCAGGCCCATCCCGCCGACCGTGGCCCAGAACTCCCCGCGCGTGCCGTCGGGGGTCAGGGTGCGCGTCGACCCGTCGGCGACGACCAGGTCGAGGCTGCGCACGTGCTGCCCGAAGGTGCCCTCGACGTGGTGGTTCTTGCCGTGCACGTCGCCGGCGACGGCGCCGCCGACCGTGACGAAGCGGGTGCCGGGCGTGACCGCCACGAAGAACCCCTGCGGAAGCAGCGTCCGGACCAGCCGGTCGAGGCTGACCCCGCCGCCGGCCCGGACCACCGAGCGGTCGCGGTCGAGGACGACCTCGCCGTCGGGGTCGAGCACGACCACGTCGCCGCCGGCGTTCTGGGCGGCGTCGCCGTAGGAGCGGCCGAGTCCGCGGGCGAGGACGCCGCGGGGGCCGGCCGTCCGGACGACCGCCGCGACCTCGGCGGCGTCGGCGGCGGGGTGCACGCGCGCCACGGTCGGGGCGGTCCGGCCCCAGCCGGTCAGGGCGACCCGCTCAGCCACGCCAGACCCCGATGCACACGAGCGCCAGCCAGACCACGCCGATCACCTGGAGGGTGCGGTCGCGCCAGATGATGTCCTCCGGCTCCCCCGCCCGTCCGGCGTCCACGTCGACGGCATACCGCATGATGCCGACGACGAACGGGGCGATGGACAGCGCGTGCCAGTGCACGCCGCCGACCTGGGGCTGCTCGAAGGCCCACAGGCTGTAGGCCATGATCGTGGTGCCGGCGGCGATGCCCCAGATGAAGCGCAGGTAGCTCTCGGTGTAGCGCACCAGCGACCGGCGCGTGCCGCCCGCGCTGCCCAGCGTCTGCAGCTCGGAGTAGCGCTTGCCGGCCACGATGAACAGCGACCCGAACCCCGCGACGAGCAGGAACCACTCGGAGATCGGCAGCCCGGACGCCAGGCCGCCGGCCACGGCGCGCAGCAGGAAGCCGCTCGCCACCACGCTGATGTCGAGCACGGGCTGGTGCTTGAAGCGAGAGCGCGTAGGCGACCTGGAGGCCGAGGTAGCCGACCATCAGCAGCACCAGCGGCAGGCCGGTGAGGGCGGCCACGGCGAGGCCGGCGCAGGCGAGCACAGCCGAGACGCCCAGCGCGAGCCCGACGGTGAGCTGCCCCGCCGCGACCGGTCGCTCGCGCTTGGTCGGGTGCAGCCGGTCGGCCTCGGCGTCGGCGACGTCGTTGAGCAGGTAGACCGCGCTGGCCGCGAGGCAGAACGACAGCACCGCGACCAGGGTCGCCAGCGCGACGTCCGGGTCGCCGAGGCTGCCGGCGGCCAGGGGCGCGGCGACCACCAGCAGGTTCTTCACCCACTGGCGGGGTCGCACCGCCCGCAGCACGGAGGCCGCGGGGCCGGGTGCGGCCGTGAGGTTGCTCGCGGTCACCCCGTCAGGCTAGGCCGGGGTCGGCACGGCGCGACCCGCGGTGCGGGCCGAGCCGGCGCGGGAGCGCATCAGCAGCCCGAGCCCGCCGAGCAGGAGGAGGGCGCCGAGGATGCCGCCGCCGTACGGCAGCCACATCCGGGCGACCTTCAGCAGGGTGGCCTTGCCCGAGTAGTCGTCGACGTTGCTGGTGACGGTCTTGTCGTTGTAGCCGATCGTGACGTTGGTCAGCGTCGCCACGTCGTCGCCCTGGTAGCGCGCGACGACGTTCTGCTGCTCCTGGCCGCGGATGATGACGCCGGTCTCCGGCTCGATCCACAGCGTGCGGGTGTTGGCGTAGACGCGGTCCAGGGTGATGTCGCCGGCCTCGTCGACCCCGAACACCGAGGCGGGGGCGTCGATCGTGGAGACCGTGGTCGGGGGGATGACCTGCTCGAACCGGTAGACGGTGAGGCCCTTGATCTTCTCGGTGTCCTTGTACTCGATCGGGGTCGAGTCCTTCAGGGCGCCGTCCCAGAACTGGTAGGTCCGCTTCTGGGCGTGGAACGGGAACTTGTAGTAGAGGCCCTTGATCGCGGTCTCGGTGTCGCGCACCTCGGTGCCGGTCTCGAGGTCGGCGCTGTCGGAGGTGTACTGGCCGCAGCAGTCGATGGCCACGCCGGTCTTCGCGTCGAACGCGACCCGGTCGTGGATGCCGGACAGCGGCGGGTTGTCCTCGTCGATCGTGGCGCCGGGCGGGGCGGTCAGCACGCGGGTCTCCCACACGGCGACCTCGCGGCCGTACTTCTTGGTGGCCGCCTTGCCCGCGGCGACGTCGCCGACCACCTCGCGGGTGGCCACCAGGTCGGTGGTCTTCTCCGCCTGGTCGGCGACCGAGAACACCGTCGCGTCCGAGCCCTCCGAGACCAGCGTCGTGCTCTGGTTGAGCGGCGCGACGGACAGCCGGTCGTAGGCGTAGGTGCCGGAGAGCACCCCCAGCACGAGGAGGAACACGCCCACTCCGACCAGCACGAACCCTGTCTTGCGTCCCACGGAGACCCTTCTTCCCTCAAGCCTGGCCGCACGCTACCAGCGGGTAGGCGAGTGACGCACCACATGGTCGGCCGTTCCCGGCGTGACCTCGCCCGTGTGACATGCTCCCGCCGTGGAGGACACGCGAGACGCACCCGTCACGGGGCCGTCCGGGTCACCCTGGCGCTCCCCCGTGCTGCGGGTGGCGGTGGCCCTGGTCCTCCTCCAGCTCGGCTTCCGCGCCTGGGCGGTGTACGACGCGTGGTACCAGTTCGACGACTTCGCGTGGATGTCGATGTCGCTCAACCAGGACCTCGACTGGTCGTTCCTCACCACGCCGTACGCCGGCCACCTGATGCCCGGCGGGTTCCTGCTGTCGTGGCTCTACTTCCGCTGGGACCCGCTCGACTTCACCGCGGCCGCGACCACGCTGCTCGTGCTCCAGGCGGTGGCGAGCCTCGGCTTCGTGCGGCTGCTCGTGCACCTGTTCGGCCGCCGCCCCGGGATCGTCCCGGCCGTCGCGCTCTACCTCTTCTCCGTCATCACCGTGCCGGCCTACATCTGGTGGGCGGCCGGCATCAACCAGCTGCCGCTGCAGATCGCGCTGTTCTTCGGCCTGCACGCGCACGTCTCCTACCTGCGCACGCGCTCGTTCCGCTACGTCCTGCAGACGCTCGCCTGGACCGTCTTCGGGCTGCTCTTCTACGAGAAGTCCCTGCTGGTGTTCGCGGTCTACGGCCTGGTCGCGATCTGCTACTTCACCTCCGGCCCGACCCTGGAGCGCTTCAGCACGCTGTGGTCGCGCTACCGCGCCGGGCTGGTGGCCCACGGGGTCGTCGCCCTCGGCTACCTCGGCGTCTACCTCGCGACCTCGCTCAACTTCAGCCCGAACAACGCCAACGAGCACCCGCTCTTCCCGGTCGCCTACCGCCTGGTCCTGGTGGCCTTCGCGAGCGGCGTCGTCGGCGGCCCGCTGCGCTGGATCGACATCCTCCCGGTCGGCCGGCTCGCCGACCCGACCGAGATCGTGATGGTGCTGTCCTGGGCGGCGGTCGGCGGCTTCGTCTACCTCGCCGCCAAGACCCGGAACCGCTCGAAGCGGGCCTGGAGCCTGGTGCTCGTGGTGCTCGCCGCGGACGTGCTCCTGCTCGCCGCCGGGCGCGCGTTCCTGGTCGGCCCCAACATCGGGCTCGAGTACAGGTACCAGACCGAGGCGGCCGCGCTGACCGCGCTGAGCATGTGCCTGGCGCTCCTGCCCTTGCGCGGGGCGGTGGAGACCGTCGAGCGGCGCGAGGGCACGCCCGCGGCCGGCTTCGAGGAACCGCGCCTGCTCGCGCTGCTGACCGTCGGGTTCGTCGCGCTGTCCACCGTCTCGACGCTGCAGTACGTCACCGACTGGCAGCAGCGCAACCCCGCCCCCGCCTACTTCGCACGTGTGAAGGAGAGCCTGCACGCCGAGAGGGGCCGGGTCCCGCTGGTGAACCTCGCGGTGCCGGACACGCTGATGTGGGGGTTCCGCTACCCCGAGAACACCTACCGGCAGGTCTTCCGCATGTACGACGGCGAGACGTCGTACCCGCAGCAGTCGACGGACCGCCTCTTCGCCTTCGACGACTCCGGGCGCCTGCGCCCCGCGGCGGTGCCGCCCGTCCGCCGGGAGAGGCCGAGCCGCACGCCGGGCTGTGGCTACCGCCTCGGCCCCGCCGCCCGCACCGTGCCGCTGAACGGGCCGGTCTTCGGTGGCGGCTGGTGGGTGCGCGTCGGCTACACCGCGACCCGGGACACCACCACGACCGTCACGGTCGGGCAGCGGACGCTCGAGGTCGCGCTGCTCGAGGGCGTGCACGCGCTCTACCTCGACGGCGAGGGGCAGTACGACGGCCTCGACTTCGGCGCCCTCACCGGCGGCGCGGCCGTGTGCGTCAACGAGGTGACGATCGGCATCCCGACCGCGGCACCGGCCTCGTGAGCGGGCCGGTGAGCGACCGGTGAGGACCGCCTGTCGCGCCCGGGCACCGCGACCGGGCCTTCCCGGCCCTGAACGCCGTCCGGGCGGTCGGCGCGCTCGGCGTCGTGGCCACCCACACCGGCTTCGACACCGGCGAGGTGCTCCGCGGCAGCCACGGCGCGCTGCTGTCCCGGCTCGACTTCGGCGTCGCCCTGTTCTTCGTGCTCTCCGGGTTCCTGCTGAGCCGGCCGTTCTTCGCGGCGGCGGTCGAGGGCCGGCCCGCGCCGTCGTACCCCTTCTACCTCTGGAAGCGCGCGCTGCGGGTGCTGCCGCTCTACTGGGTGACGGTGGTGGCCGCACTGCTGCTGCTCGACGACAACCGCGGCGCCGGCCCTGGCGAGTGGCTGCGCGACCTCACCCTGACCCAGATCTACGCCGGCGGGCTGCTGAGCTTCGGCCTGACCCAGATGTGGAGCCTGTGCACGGAGGTGGCGTTCTACCTCCTGCTGCCGTGGGTGTGCGCCGCGCTGCTGGCCCGCCGCGGTCCGCACGCCGGCCGGTGGGTGCTGGGCGGGCTCGCGGCCCTGACGGCGGCCGGGCTCGCCTGGCAGACCGTGGTCGCGCCGCGCACGAACCCGGTCCAGGAGCACCTCCACCAGTGGCTGCCAGGGTTCCTGCCGTGGTTCTGCGTCGGCCTCCTCTTCGCGTACGTCGGAGTGCGGCAGCGGCACGCCGCGCCGCGGTCGTCGTGGCTGCTGCTCGAGCGGTGGGGGCACGACCTGACGGGCTGCTGGCTGGTCGGGGGCGCCGCGTTCGCGCTGGCGTGCACGCCGCTGGCGGGACCGCGGGTGCTGGTCACCCCGACGCACTGGGAGGCGTTCGCCAAGGTCGCCCTCTACACCGTCGCCGCCGCGTTCCTGGTGCTGCCGCTGGTGTTCGGGCCCGAGCACGAGGGCCGGGCCCGCCAGGTGCTCGCCTCGGCGCTCCCGTCGTGGCTGGGCGAGATCTCCTACGGCGTGTTCTGCCTGCACCTGCTCGTGCTGCGCGGCGTGATGGACGTCCTCGACGTGCCGCTGTTCCGCGGCGACTTCGGGATCGTCCTGCTCGGCACGGTCCTCGGGTCGGTGCTGCTCGCCGCCCTCAGCCACTACACGTTCGAGCGGCGCCTGATGCGGCTGCGGACCGTCGGCCCGTTCGCACCGGCCACCGCGACGGCGAGGCCGAGCAGCGCCAGCGCCTGAGCCGTCGTCGAGTGCGGCGCGAAGCCGTCGCTGCGCAGCAGGGCGAGCACGCCGCCGCCCGAGGCGACCAGCGCCGCCGCGAGCCACCCGGCGGGCTCGGCGACCTCGCGGACCCGCTGCAGGACCAGCGCGACCGCGGCCACCGCGAGGCCGGCCCAGCCGGCCAGCAGCCCGCCGACGCCGAGCACCACGACGACGTCGACCCAGCCCGCGCCGGTGGACGCGACCAGCGCGGGGGCACGAGTGCGCCGGGACCACCAGGCCACCGCCCCCACGACCAGCACCCCGAGCAGGCCGGCGCCGAGGGCGAGCCGGTAGGGCCGGTCGGGCGTGTAGGCCAGCTCGACCCGCCCGCCGTCCCCGGCGGGGACCACCCAGCCCTGCCGCCACCCGTCGACCCGCTGGGCCGCCAGCGTGCGCCCGCCCAGGGTGGCCCGCCAGCCGGCGTTGAGGTTCTCCCCCGTGACGAGCAGGGTGGGGCGGTCGGTGGCCGGCAGCCGCACGGTCCGCGCCTGGGCGTCCCAGCGCTCCACGCGCACCGGCACCTGCACCGGGGCGACGGTGCCGCCGGGGGCGGTCAGCTCCAGCCGCTCCGGCACCGCGAACGCCGACGGCTCCACGTCGACGTCCGTGCGGCCGGCGTACAACGTGACGTCCTGGGCGCCGCAGAAGCGCGCCGGCACGGTCGCGGGGCCGGCGAGGTCGCGCAGGGAGACCAGCAGCGACGTCGGGTACTCCGACCCGTCCACCCGCAGCGTCGGGCCGCTGCCGCAGCCGAGGTCGACGCGGGCGTACGGCGAGGGGAGCACGCCCTCCGCGCCGGGCAGCCGGACCTCCGAGACGCCGACCGGGAGGCGCACGACCGACCCGGCCTCGCGGGAGTACGCCGGCCGCGACCGCAGCACGTCGACCCGCAGCCGGGAGGTGAGCAGCGGGGCGAACGTGCCCGACCCGTCCTCGTCGAGGGCCACCACCCGGGTCCCGCCGCCACCGGTGACCCGCACCCGGGTGGGCGCCGACGCGGCGGCCTCCTCGCCGAGGGCGAGCTGGATCCGCGACACCCGGACCCGGCCGGCCCAGCCCAGCGACAGGCCCGGCCGGGCCGAGCGGGCGTCGGCCACCCAGGTCGTGCCGAGGTCCTGGTCGACCAGCGCGAACCGGCCGGCCGCGGGGCTCGTCGAGAGCGGGTACGTCGCACGCACCCGCACCGGCAGCAGCGGGGTCAGCGCCCGCTGGGCGGCCACCGTGGACCGGATCCGGGCAGCGAGCCGGGGCCGGTAGTCGATGCCCCCGGTCGCGAGGTCGAGGCGGCGGCTGATCGTGACGCCGTCCTCGGAGCGGGTGCGCCACACGTCGTCGCACTGCGTGGTGCCGCCGACCTGGGCGCACGCCGGGCGGGTCGGCGCACGGGAGAGGACCACCCGCGCGGGGGCCGGGCCGTGGGTGGTCGGCGGTGCGAGCAGCCGCCGCGGTGTCAGGCCGGGCAGGTGCACCTCCCCCAGCGCCAGCTGCGCACCGGGCCGGTCGGTGGCGACCCGCAGCGCGCGGACCCGCAGGAACGTCGTCGGCCCCTCCGCGAGCGTGTAGGTCTCCGCCCGGCGCGGGTCGGGTGCCGGCACCTCGACCGTCCCTGCCGCGGTGGTCAGCGCGAGCCGGGTGACCTGCGCCCCCTGGGCCGGACCGAGCCGGACCCGGACCCGGCGCAGGTCGGTCGGCCCGGTCAGGCGCACCTGCCACCACTGGCCACGCGCGCCCCGCGTCGAGGCCGAGACGTACGACGTGACCGGGTTGCCGTCGAGCGCGGCGGCGGGTGACTGCTCCGGCCGGACCGGCGCCGGCGCGTCGGCGTACGCCTGCGAGGACGAGGAGCTCACGCCGGCGACGCCGTCCCACCGCACGGTCGTCTCCCAGCGGGCCTGGCGGGGGTAGACCCGGTGGTCGTGCTCGACCGACCCCAGCCGCCAGCCCTGGTGCGGCGTCATCGTCGCCGAGCGGTTCTGGCGCACCGCGGTGAACGCCGTCTCCCGGCGGCGCAGCCCGTCGGACAGGGTGCTGCTGCCACCGAACGTGCTGCCGCGCGCGTCCCCGGCCAGCACGACCGGGTGGTCGGAGTCGGAGGTGGACAGCCGGGTGCCGGGGTCGCCCGTCACCACCGGCACCGTGCCGGCCGCCCAGGCGCCGACCCTGTCGTCGCCGGCACCGTCGCCCGCACCGTCGCCGCCCCCGCTGCCCGTTCGGTACACCTCGACCGCGCGGTAGCCCGCCGACCGCCCGCGGGCGGTCAGCACCCGGGTGCCGTCCTCGCCCACGGCGAGCGGGCCGTCGCCGACGACCGGCCCGAACGACGCGACCTTGCGCAGTCCCGGCGAGCGGTCCAGCGCCTGGTGCAGCACCACCGGGTCCGGTGCGCCGGTCCGGAACGGCGCGAGGTCGTTGCGCACCACGAGATAGCCCACGCCGTTGGACGCGAGGTAGCCCGCCAGCCGCTCGTCGGGGCGGCCGGAGCTCGACGGCGTCGGTGACCGCGTCGAGCATCCGGACGTTGCCCGGCTGGGCCAGCGGGACGACGTTGCGGACCGCCCACGGGCTGCGCGCGAGCCCCTGCAGCACGTCGTCGTGCGGGCTCCCCCACAGGTAGTCGCCGAACGCCGACGCGGGCAGCTCCAGCGCCCGGGTGTCGGCGGCGTGCGCCGCGAGGTAGTCCGCGGCCTGGCGCCAGTACGGCGGCACCTCCTGCACCGTCGCGGTCGGCGCGAGCTGTCCGGAGTACGCCGGCAGGGCCACCCCGAGCACCGAGAACCCGGCCGCGAGCAGCACGCCGACCTGGACCGCCCGGTCGCGCCAGAGCCGGCCGCGGGGCAGCAGCACCGCGACCAGGTGGGCCAGCCCGAGGGTCAGGGGCAGCCGCAGCACGACGTCGAACTTGTGCAGGTTGCGCAGCGGCGCGAGCGCGCCGTCGAGCAGCGCCTGCCGGTCGCCGGCCAGCCAGCCGTGCACCGGGCCGGCCCACCCGAAGCCCACCAGGGCGACCCCGGCCAGCAGCGACAGCAGCAGGAAGCGCGTGTGCGGGTCGTCGCGCCGCACGATCCCGCCAGACGCCCAGGGCGGCCACGACGGCGGCGTCGACCAGCAGGAAGGGCGTCGTGCCGAGGAGGTGCCCGGCGACCCAGTCGTCGGGCGAGGCGTAGGCGACCCAGTCCGACGTACCGGCCAGGATGTCGGGCAGGCTGGTCGTGCTGGTGGTGATCGGGGCGTTCTCGATGTAGTCGAGGAACGGCGCGCTGTAGCGGCCGAGCAGCAGCAGCGGCACCGACCACCACAGTGTCGCGAGCACCGTCAGCAGCGGGCCACCACACCAGCAGGCTGCGCCGGCGCGGGCCGCGGCCGCGGGTCAGCAGCCAGACCATCCCGACCGGGAGCACGGCGCTGGTCGCGACCGCGTTCACGCCGCCGCACATCGCGACGGCGAGCGCCGACAGCGCCGCCGCCCGGCGCGGGGACCCGGACTCGGCGCCGCGCACCAGCGGCAGCAGCACCCACGGCGCGACCGCGGTCGGCCAGGCCTCGACGGAAGTGGGTCCGACCAGGCTGAGCACGTGCGGCGACAGGGCGTAGGCGAACCCCGCGAGCACGGCCGAGCCGGGCGTGCCGAGACCGAGGGCCCGGCAGACGCGGACCAGGCCGACGAAGGCCACGCAGAGCAGCAGCGCCCACCACAGCCGCTGGACCACCCAGCCGGGCAGCCCGACCAGCTCGCCGACGCCGAAGAACGGCCCCATCGGCCAGAGGTAGCCGTAGGCCTGGTTCTGCACCTGCCCGAACGCGGCCTGCGGGTCCCACAGCTGCAGCGCGCGGGCCAGGAACCGCCACGGGTCCACGACCAGGTCGAACTTGGTGTCGCCCACCAGCCGGCCCGGTCGCTGGGTGAAGGCCAGCACCGTGAGCAGGCGCAGTAGCCCACGATCCGCAGCGGGCTGGTCGCGCTCACCGAGCCGTCCGGAGGTGTCTGGCTCACCGCTTGCGGAGCACGATCACGAGGTTCCACGTCACCACCTCGCGCAGGGCGGGGACCCGGCTGAGCCAGTGCGTGCCGCGCGGGTTGTAGCGGGGCAGCACGTCGACGACGTCGACCACACCGGCGGCCTGCCGGCTGCGCGCCCAGCGCCGCCCGGCGGCGACCGTCACCGCGAACAGCGACTCGCCGAAGCGGTTCTTCGGCTCGTGGCCGTGCGTGCGCCGGTAGCGCTCGCGCGCGCGGGCGCCGCCGAGGTAGTGCCACGGCGCCGTCTCGTGGCCGCCCCAGGGGCCCCACCACACCGTCCAGGACAGGAAGGTCGTGCCGCCGGGCCGGGTCACCCGGACCATCTCGTCGGCCATCCGCCACGGCTCGGCGACGTGCTCGAGCACGTTGGAGGAGTAGCACACGTCGAGGCGGTCGTCGGCGAACGGCAGCGCCAGCCCGCTGCCGACCACCGTGCCCGCGGCGACCGTCCCGAGCCCGGAGAGCTCGCCGACGTCGGCGTCGAGCGCGAGGTAGTGCGCCCCGGCGGCGGTGAACGCGTCGCGGAACCAGCCCGGCCCGCCGCCGACGTCGAGCATCGTGGCGCCGGCCAGGTCGACGTACCCACCGAGCTGGGCGGCGGAGTCCGCGGCCAGCGCGCGGTAGAAGCGCGGCGGGTCCGGCTGCTCGTGCCGGAAGGCCCGCAGCAGCGCCACCGAGCGCCGCCAGGTCGGCGCCCAGGCGTCGGCGGAAGGCCCGTCGACGAGGTGAGGGGGGCGCGGCACGCGGTGACGATACCGGAGGCGTGGGGCCCGACTGGCACACAGGTGACCGGTCGGTAACAATGTCCCCGTGCACGAGCAGGAGCAGGGGGGCGACGGCGCCCGGGAGGGCCGCGGGTGGCGCGGCCGTCACGTCGTCGTGCTCAACTGGCGCGACTCCAGCAACCCCGAGGGCGGCGGCTCGGAGAGGTACGTCGAGAGCGTCGCCCGCGGCCTGGTGGCGCGTGGCGCGCGGGTCACCGTGCTCTGCGCCGCGCACGCGGCCGCGCCCGCCGACGAGACTGTCGACGGGGTCCGGTTCGTCCGGCGCGGCACCAAGCTCGGCGTCTACGCCCAGGGCCTCCTGCACCTCGCGACCCGTCGCCTCGGGCGCGTCGACATCGTCGTCGACGTCCAGAACGGCATGCCGTTCTTCAGCCGCCTCGGCACCCGCCGGCCCGTCGTCGTGCTCGTCCACCACGTCCACCGCGAGCAGTGGCCGGTCGTCTACCCGGGCCGGATGGGCAAGGTCGGCTGGTGGGTCGAGCGCCGGGTCGCCCCGTGGCTCTACCGCCGCAGCCAGTACGTCGCGGTCTCCCGCGCCACCCGCGACGAGCTCGTCGGCCTCGGCGTCGACGCCGCCCGGATCGCCGTCGTGCACAACGGCACCGATCCGGCGCCCGTGCTCACCACGCCGCGTGCCGCCCGGCCGACGGTCTGCGTGGTCGGGCGCCTGGTCCCGCACAAGCAGGTCGAGCACGCCGTCGACGCCGTGCGCGCGCTGCGACCGGACCTGCCGGACGTCGTGCTGCGCGTGGTCGGCACCGGCTGGTGGGAGGCAGCCCTCTCGAAGTACGTCGCCGAGGCCGGCGTGGCCGACCTGGTCGAGCTGACCGGCCACGTCAGCGAGCAGCGCAAGCACGAGATCCTCGCCGCGTCCTGGGTGATGGCGCTGCCGTCGCTCAAGGAGGGCTGGGGCCTGGTGGTCGGCGAGGCCGGCATGCACGGCACGCCCACGGTGGCCTACGCGTCGGCCGGCGGCACCCGCGAGTCGATCGCCCACGACCGCTCCGGCCTGCTGGTCGACGACCCCGAGGGGCTCACCGCCGCGCTGCGGCTGCTGCTGACCGACGCGGCGACCCGGGCACGGCTCGGCGCCGGCGCGGAGCGGATGGCGCACCAGTTCACCTGGGAGCACGCGCAGGACTCCTTCGCCGAGGTCCTCGACGAGGTGCTGGCCGGCCGGCGCGTCAGCGCGGTCGACCCGCCCGGTCACCAGCGGTAGCGCCGCTCCGCGGGCGGCTCCCGGCTGCGGGACTCGGGGGGCAGCGGCTCAGGGGCGCTGCGACAGGCTCACTGGGTGGAGCCGTAGTCCATGACCTGGGACTGCAGGGACTGACCGTCCGGGAGCGGGTCCTGCGCCTTCGACGTCTGGTTCGAGACGATGCCGACGATCGTCGCGGTCGCCAGGCCGCCGCCCACGAGCAGCGCCACGGCGCCGCCGATGAATCCAGTCACTGGTCAGGGACCTCCTTCTCCGCGCGGAGCATAGCAGCCAGGCTACCGATCGGTAGAGGGCCCGCGGGCCCGTTCGCGTGCGACGTGCGCCACGCCCCGGCGGCGGGCTCCGGGCCGCGCTCCCGCGCCCGCCGACCACACCCACCGCAGCCCCGCCCACAGCACCGCGGCGAGCAGCGCGAGCCAGGCCGCGCCGACCGCCACGACCACCCCGGCGCCTGGCGCGTCGTCGTCCGGGACGCCCTCCGGCACGAGGACCTCGAGCCCGCCCTCGTCGAGCAGCACCCGCCCGGCGACCGGGGGGTCCAGCGGCCCGCCGGCGCCGGGCGCGTCCCGCTCCCGCGCCACGACGCCGATGCCGAGCCGGGTCAACGCCGCGGCCCGAGCCTGAGGCGTGCCCGCGGCCAGCGCCCGTCGTACGTCGTCCCCACGCGGGTCCTCGCCGCGCACGGGACGACCGGAGACGCTGAGCTCGTCGCTGGCGACGTAGTCGGGGGTCAGGTAGCGGCCGAGCGGGTCGAACACCTTGCGGCCGCCGTTCCACACGGGGGCGCGGTAGGCCGTGAACGGCAGCACCAGGACGTCCCCGCTCCCCCGGCCGGCATCGCGGTCCGCGACCACCGCACGGGCCGCCGACCACGCCGCGGGGTAGTCCACCGGTCGCAGCCGGCCGCCCGCGCCCCAGCCGAGGTCGGGCAGCAGCGCCACCGGCACGAGCACCGCGCCGACCGCCAGCGCCCGGCGCGCGAGCGGGTCGGCCGGGGCCCGGCCCAGCCGCGCGGCGCCGAGGCCGAACAGCCACGCCTCCACCAGGGCGAGCAGGCCCACGTAGCGCGACCCGTCGCGCACCAGCCCCGCCCCCGGCACGTGCGCCACCAGCCAGGCGACGCCGTCCGGGGCGAGCACGCCGGCCGAGGCGACGACGAGGCCGACCGCGGCGCACACGCCGGCGCCCACCGCGTCGCGGCGGCCGACGTGCCCGAGCCAGTCCCGCACCCCCGCCGCGCAGACGAGGACCACCACGACCAGCGACACCCAGGCGAGCACGCCCAGGCGCGAGGCCGGCACGACCTCGGCGTTCCAGACCCCGCCGAGCCCCAGCACCGCCAGGGGCGCCGGCAGCGACCCCTCCCCGTGCGCGGCGAAGACGCGTGCGCCGACCGGGTCGCTGACCGCGCTCGAGGCGTGCACCAGGCCGGCCACCACCCAGGGCGCGTTCACCGCGAGCCACCAGCCGACCAGCGCGGCCGCGCGCCGCCGGCCCGCGCGGCCCCGGCCGGCCCCGAAGGCCAGCGCGACCGCGAGGGACATCAGCCCCCCGGCAGCGCCGACGGCCGCCAGCGCCAGCCAGCCCACGACCCCGGCCGACCGGTGCGACCCGTCGCGCCACCGTCGTACGGCATCGGCGAGCCAGGGCAGCGCCGCGTAGGCGAGCAGGGTCGGCCAGTGCCCCAGCACGAGCCGCTCGGCGACGTACGCGTTCCAGGTGAACAGCGACGTCGCCGCCAGCTGCGCCAGCGCCGACCCCGACGGCACCAGCCGCTGCACGCCCGCGCCGCCGAGGCCGAGCGCGGTCAGGAGCAGCGCCTTCTGCAGGACCTGACCGGGGAGGACCTCGTCGAGTGCGGCGACCAGCGCGTCCGAGGGCACCGCCCGCGGCAGGCCCGAGCCGAGCCCGAGGAAGTCCGGACGCAGCGCCAGGTCGGGGACCCACACCATGTCGTAGCTCAGGACGTGGCCGGGCGCGAGCGCCGGCGCCAGCACCAGCACCGCCAGGACCCAGGGCCACACCCGCACCAGCAGGCGCAGTCGAGGGCTCACCGGGATCTCCGCTCCGACCGAGAAGTAGGGTTCTCGGGACGCAACCTACCGCCCACCCACTGCGCGCCGAGCCGCCTCCGAGGAGATCCGCCAGATGACGTCCGGTCCGAGGTCGCGGCTCCCCGACTGGCTGGTCGGCAGCGGCGTGATCGCGGTGGCGATGGCGGTCATGAACGTCACGACCTACGGCTTCACGATCATCGCGGCGCGCGTCCTCGGCCCCGCGGAGTACGGCGCCCTGGCCGCCGTCATGGGCCTGCTCCTCGTGGTCAACGTGCTCTCCCTCGGCCTCCAGGCCACCGGCGCCCGGCGGGTCAGCGCGGCGCCGCAGCACCTCGCGGAGATCGAGCGCGAGGTGCTGTCCACGGCCTACGTCTCGGCGGCGGTGCTCGGCCTGCTGGCCCTGGTCGCCGCGCCGCTCGTGACGCTGACGCTCAACCTGGACTCGCTGGCCGCGGCGGCGCTGATCGCCGCGACGGCGGTGCCGCTGACCGTGATGGGCGGGCAGGCCGGCATCCTCCAGGGCGAGCGCCGGTGGCTGCCGCTGGCCGGGATCTACCTGTGCGTCGGCCTCGGCCGGCTCGCCTTCGGGGTGGTCGCGTTCGTCGTCGAGCCGGACACGGTCGGCGCGATGCTCGGCGTCACCGCGGGCGCCGTGGTGCCGGTCGTCGTCGGCTGGCTGGCGCTGCGCCGGCCCGGCCCCGGGCGCCCAGCGCACGAGCGCCGACCGAAGGCGCCGTGGCGAGCCGGCTGGACCGCCCGCTGGGCGCCCGGCGGCGTGCTGCGCGAGACGCTGTCGAACTCGCACGCCCTGCTGGCGTTCTTCGCGCTCTCCAACGCCGACATCGTGGTCGCCCGCACCACCCTCGACGAGCACCGCGCCGGCCTCTACGCCGGTGGCCTGATCCTGACCAAGGCGGTGCTGTTCCTGCCGCAGTTCGTCGTGGTCGTGGCGTTCCCGTCGATGTCGCGCGGCGGGGCCACGCCGGCGCCGGCACCTGCTCAGCCTCGGCACCGTGCTCGCCATCGGCGTGGTGACCGTGCTCGGCACGGTCGTGCTGGCCCCGGTCGCCCTCGTCTTCATCGGTGGCCAGGAGTACGCCGCCCTGCAGAGCCGGCTCTGGGTGTTCGCCGTGCTCGGCACTTTGCTGGCGATGAACCAGCTGCTCGTCTACAACATCGTTGCCCGCCAGCGCCAGCGCGCCGTCCTGCTGCTGTGGCTGGCGCTGGTGGCGGTGCTCGCCAGCGCGCCGTTCGTCGGCTCGGTGTCGTGGCTGCTGGCCGTGGTCGTCACCGTGGACACGCTGCTGTTCCTGGCCCTGCTCGGGCGCAGCCTGACCGCGTCCTATCACCCCGTCCCACCGGTCCCGGTCGCCGGCACCGGCTGAGCGTCCTCAGTGCGCCGCGGCGTGCCAGCTGGCGCCGGTGCCGACCGACACGTCGAGCGGCACGGTCAGCTCGGCCGCGGCCGCCATCTGCGTGCGGACCAGCTCGTCGAGGGCGGCTCGCCTCCCCGGCGGCGACCTCGAAGACGAGCTCGTCGTGGACCTGGAGCAGCATCCGCGAGGTCAGCGAGGACGCGGTCAGCGCCCGGTCGACGTTGAGCATCGCGACCTTGATGATGTCGGCGGCCGAGCCCTGGATCGGGGCGTTGAGCGCCATCCGCTCGGCCATCTCACGCCGCTGCCGGTTGTCGCTGGTCAGGTCGGGGAGGTAGCGCCGGCGGCCCATGATCGTCTCGGTGAAGCCGCTGCGCCGGGCCTCGTCGACGATCCCCGCGAGGTAGTCGCGCACGCCGCCGAAGGTCTCGAAGTACTCGTCCATCAGCCCGCGCGCCTCGGCGGTGTCGATGCCGAGCTGCTGGGACAGGCCGTAGGCGGACAGGCCGTAGGCGAGGCCGTAGTTCATCGCCTTGATCTTGGCGCGCATCTCCGAGGTCACCTGCGGCCGGCTCGACCTCGAAGACCCGCGCGGCGGTCACCGAGTGGAAGTCGCGGCCGGAGCGGAACGCCTCGATGAGCAGGGCGTCCTCGGACAGGTGCGCCATGATCCGCATCTCGATCTGGCTGTAGTCGGCGGTCAGCAGGGACTCGTAGCCGCGGCCGACCACGAACGCCTCGCGGATCCGCCGGCCCTCCTCGGTGCGGACCGGGATGTTCTGCAGGTTGGGGTCGGTCGAGGACAGCCGGCCCGGTGGCGGCGATCAGCTGGTTGAAGGTGGTGTGGATGCGACCGTCGGAGGCGACCGTCTTGAGCAGACCCTCGACGGTCTGCCGCAGCCGGGATGACGTCGCGGTGCCGCAGCAGCGCGGCCAGGAACGGGTGCTCGGTCTTGACGAACAGCGCCTGCAGGGCGTCGGCGTCGGTGGTGTAGCCGGTCTTGGTGCGCTTGGTCTTCGGCATCCCGAGCTCGTCGAAGAGCACCACCTGGAGCTGCTTGGGCGAGCCGAGGTTGATCTCCTTGCCGATCGCCTCGTAGGCCTCGCCTGCGGCCTTCTTCACCCCGTCGGCGAACTCCGCCTCGAGCATCTCGAGGTGGTCGACGTCGACGGCGACGCCGGTGCGCTCCATCGTCGCGAGCACGATCACCAGCGGCAGCTCGACGTCGGCGAGCAGCCGGGTGCCGCCGCGCTCCTCGAGCTCGTCGTCGAGCGCCTCGGCGAGGTCGAGCACCGCGCGCGCCTGCAGCATCGCCGCGTCACCGAGCGGACGTCCTCGCCGACGCTGTCGAAGGTGAGCTGGCCCTGGTCGCTCGGGCTCGCCGGCCTTGAGCTCGCGCTTGAGGTAGCGCAGGGTCAGGTCGGCCAGGTCGTAGGAGCGCTGGTCGGGGCGGGCGAGGTAGGCCGACAGGGCGGTGTCGCGCTCGAGCCCGGCCAGCCGCCAGCCGCGCGCGGCCAGGGCGAGCATCGGGCCCTTCGCGTCGTGCATGCACCTTGGGCACGGACGCGTCGGCGAGCCAGCCGGCCAGGCTCGGTGTCGTCCTCGGGGCCGATCTGCTCGACGTCGAGCCAGGCCGCCGACCCGTCGCCGGAGGCCAGCGCGACCGCGAAGACGTCGCCGCTGCCGCCGCGCCAGGTGCCCTGCGACCTGCACGCCGACGCGGCCCGGCCGCCGGCGGCGTGCTCGGCCAGCCAGCCGGCGAGCGTCCCCGGCGCGAGCCGGGTGGTGTCGAGCTCGAAGCCGGAGTCGTCGATCTCCTCCTCCGACTGCAGGGTCTCGAAGAGCCGGTCGCGCAGCACCCGGAACTCGAGGCTGTCGAAGAGCTTGTGCACCTCCTGGCGGTCCCACGGCTGTGACGCGAGGTCGGTGGGGGTCGCGGTCAGGTCGAGGTCGCGGACCAGCGCGTTGAGGCGGCGGTTGCGGATCACGTCGCCGAGGTGCTCGCGGAACGAGTCGCCGGCCTTGCCCTTGATCTCGTCGGCGCTCGGCGATGACGTTGTCGAGGCCGTCGTACTGGCTGATCCACTTCGCCGCGGTCTTGGGCCCCACCCCGGGGACGCCCGGGAGGTTGTCGGAGGTCTCGCCGACCAGTGCGGCGATCTCGGGGTAGCGGTAGGGCGGGACGCCGTACTTCGCCTCGCACCGCCGCCGGGGTCATCCGGGCCATCTCGGACACGCCGCGGCTGGGGTAGAGGACCGTCGCTGGTCTCGCCGACGAGCTGGAAGGAGTCGCGGTCGCCGGTGCAGATCAGCACCTCGAAGCCCTGCTCGACCGCCTGCGTGGTGAGCGTGGCGATGACGTCGTCGGCCTCGAAGCCGTCCTTCTCGACCGTCCGGATCCGCAGCGCGGCGAGCACCTCCTTGACCAGGGAGACCTGGCCGGAGAACTCGTCGGGCGACTTGGAGCGGTTGGCCTTGTAGTCGGAGTACTCCTCGCGCGCGGAACGTCTGCCGCGACACGTCGAAGGCCACCCCGACGTGGGTCGGCTGCTCGTCGCGGAGCACGTTGATGAGCATCGAGGTGAAGCCGTAGACCGCGTTGGTGTGCTGGCCCGTGGTCGTGGAGAAGTTCTCGACGGGCAGCGCGAAGAAGGCGCGGTAGGCCAGGGAGTGGCCGTCGAGCAGCAGCAGGCGCGGCCGCTCGGGCTGGTCTGTCCGATCGGTCTGGGCGGTCTGGTCGGGGGCGGGCTGGTCGGGCACGGCAGCAACCCTAGACCGAGCCACCCCCAGGTCCGGGAGGGCGGGACGTCGCGGGCAGGAGGTGGGAGGGCTAGGGCGTGCGGGTGCGGGCCCGGCGCAGCGACCGGCGCTGGGCGAGCACCTGGCCGACGTTGCGGTTGCTGCGCACGCCGACCCGGGCGGCGGCCGGCGGCTCGACGGGCAGCTTCGCGCGCAGGCTCGCGGTGGTGGCGCCACGCACGACAGCGAACTGGCCGAGCCCCAGCCGGGCCATGAAGCGGTTGGCGTCGCGCGAGCGCGACCGAGGCGGCGGCGATGACGTGGCTGGTGTCCTTCTCCTCGGCCCAGCCGACGGTGGCCTCGATCAGGGCCCGGCCGACGCCGTGGCGGCGGCAGCCCTCGAGCACGTGGAGGTGCAAGACGTAGACGGCGGCCTCGCTGTGCACCGGCGAGATCGGCGCGCGCATCAGGTGCACGGCCCCCGCGACCTCGTCCTCGACGTGGGCGCACCAGCAGACGCTGGTCGGGGTCGGCCGCGATGCCGGGCGACCGACGGCGGCCGCCTCCACGGCGTACGTCGGCGTCGGGGGCCCGCTCGGAGCTCGGGTCGAAGGCGCCGCCCCAGACCTCCACGAGGGCGGTGGCGTCGTCGGGCGTGGCATCACGGATCTGCACCGGGCAGCGGGACACGCGGAACCCCTTCCAGGCCGGTCGAGCGTCGACGAGACGGGCCGCACCCCTGCGACCCACCCGGCCCTCCGCGCCCCCCGAGGGCCTCGCGAACCGGACCGAGGTGAGACATTACGCCTACCCCGAGCGCCGTGGATAGTCGGTCTTTCAACGAACAAGCGGACCTGTACCCGCGCGCGGTTCCGCACCCGTTCGCCCGCAAGGAGGGCTCGTCGTGTTCCCCGGCATCGGCACCGTCGTCAACGTGGCCACCGTGCTGCTCGGCGCGTCGCTCGGCGTGCTGGTCGGGCACCGGCTCGACCAGCGCACCCGCGACGTGGTCACCGACGGGCTCGGCCTGGTCACGCTGCTGATCGCGGCGTCGGCGGCGACGAGCATCGGCGACGCCGACTGGGCCGCGGCCGTCGGGCCGAGCGCGCCGATGCTGATCGTCCTCGGCTCCCTGGTCGTCGGCGGCATCATCGGGTCGCTGCTCGGCATCGAGCGCCGGCTCGAGGGGTTCGGCGGCTGGCTGCAGGGCCGGCTCGGCGGCTCGGGCGAGCGGGCGGGTCGGGCGAGGGCCGGGTCGCGGCCCGGACCGGCAGCGCTTCATCGAGGGGTTCGTGACCAGCTCGCTGGTGTTCTGCGTCGGACCCCTGACCGTCCTGGGGTCGATCAGCGACGGCCTCGGCAACGGGCGCGACCAGCTGTTCCTCAAGTCCGCGCTCGACGGGTTCGCGTCGATCGCCTTCGCCGCCTCCCTCGGCTGGGGCGTGGCCGCGAGCGCGCTCGCGCTGGTCGTCGTGCAGGGACGCTGACCGCTGCTCGGCGCGGTCCTCGGCGACGTGCTCACCGACGGCGCAGGTGGCGGCGCTCACGGCCACCGGCGGCCTGATGCTCGTCGGCGTGGCGCTGCGGCTGCTGCGGATCAGGCAGGTCCCGGTGGGCGACCTGCTGCCCGGGCTGCTGGTCGCCCCGCTGCTCACCGCGCTGGTCGCGGCGCTGCGCTGAGCGGCGTACGACGCCGGGGACCGGCCCAGTCGTTATCTGTTTGTTCCCGCCTGATCGCCCCCACGACCCCGGTGGCCGTTCTAGTGTGCTCGTGGCGCGGGGGTGGCCAGGGTGGGCCGCGAGGCGACCCACGGGTGGGACGGGCGACTTTTACAAGCCCGACTCACGCTGCCGCTATAGTCCCGCGTCACACCACAGCCGCACAGGCGACAGGAGTCCCATGCACGCCCGCCCGAGAAGCATCGCCGCACTGGTCGTCGCGCTCGTCGCGACCGCGGTCGCGCTGCTGGTGATGGTCGGCAGCGCCCCGGCGTCGGCGGCCCCGTGTCAGCCGTCGTGCCGACCGCCGCGGCCGAGACCTGCGCGAAGCCCGCACCCCGCGACGACGACACGATCCACATCCAGGGCTGTCTGCGCGACACCCGCGAGACGCCCGCCAGGCCCCGGTGCCCGACGTCAAGATCAGCGTCGAGGACGACGACCGGCAAGGTCGTCGGCGAGGGCACCAGCAACGACACCGGCGTCTTCGACATCGCCCTGCCCGGGCACGTCGATCGACGTGCTCGGCAACACCTACACGGTCAAGATCGACAAGGACTCGCTGCCCGAGGGCGCGGCACCTGCGCAACCCCAAGCAGGTCTCGCTCGACGATCACGCCGAAGCTCGACGCCGACGTGTTCGTCACCTTCCCGATCGGCGACGCCGACGCGCGGCCGGCACCGGCAAGGCCACCCAGGCCCTGCAGCTCGCGGTCGGCGGCCTGGTCTTCGCGCTGCTGCTCGCGATGGCGGCGCTCGGCCTGTCGATGATCTTCGGCACGACGGGCCTGACGAACTTCGCGCACGGCGAGCTGATCACCTTCGGCGCGCTGGTCGCCTACGCCGTCGACTCGCTGCCGGGCACGATCCACGCTCGGCGGCACCAACGTCACCATCGCGGTGGCGATCGTGGTCGCCGCGGTCGCCTCGGCGCGGCCTTCGGGTGGCTCAACGACCGCGCCCTGTGGGGGCCGCTGCGGCGCCGCGGCACCGGCCTGGTCGCGATGATGGTCGTCAGCATCGGCCTGTCGATCCTGCTGCGCAACGTCTACCAGTACTTCGCCGGCGCGAGCACCCACCAGTACTCCCAGTTCTCCAGCCCGCGTCCGTGGCACTGGGGACCGGTCGCTGGTGACGCCGAAGGACGTCTTCGTCGTCGTCTTCTCGGTGGTCGTCCTGGTCGCTCGTCGTGGTCGCCCTGCAGCGCACCAAGCTCGGCAAGGCCACCCGCGCGGTCGCCGACAACACCGCGCTGGCCGTCCGCGACCGGGCATCAACGTCGACCGGGTCATCTCGGTCGTCTGGATCGTCGGCGCCGCGCTCGCCGGGCCTGTCCGGCGTGCTGCTCGGCATGACCCAGGGCTTCGACTTCCAGCTCGGCTTCAAGATCCTGCTGCTGGTGTTCGCCGCCACCGTCCTCGGTGGTCTCGGCACCGCCTGGGGCGCGATCGTCGGCGCCCTGGTCATCGGCCTCTTCGTCGAGGTCTCGACACTGATCATCCCGGCCGAGCTGAAGTTCGTCGGCGCACTCGTCGTGCTCATCGTCGTCCTGCTGATCCGGCCCCAGGGCCTGCTCGGCAAGGCCCAGCGGGTCGGTTAGGAGGAGACCAGCACATGGACTGGCACGCCATCTTCAGCCAGGCCCTCCAGCAGGGCCTGGGCCCGGTCGCCGCGGTCTACTGCCTCGCCGCCATCGGCCTGAACGTGCACTTCGGCTACACCGGCCTGCTGAACTTCGGCCAGGCCGGCTTCATGGCGGTCGGCGGCTACGCGGTCGCGTCGTTCGTCGCGACCTGGGGGCTGTCGTTCTGGCTCGGCTGCCTGGTCGGCGCTGCTCGCCTCCGCCGTGCTCGCCCTGCTGCTCGGCGTCCCCACGCTGCGGCTGCGCGCCGACTACCTCGCGATCGTCACGATCGCGGCGGCGGAGATCATCCGGCAGACGATCGGCTCGGTGACCCTGCTGAAGTACTTCGGCGGCCAGGACGGCCTGCAGGGGTTCAACCGGCACGCTTCGCCGACCTCAACCCGTTCACCGGCCGCGTCGGCATCCCCGGCGTGGTCACCTGGCGCCCCTACGACTTCTGGACGCTGCTGGTGTGCTGGACGCTCGTGGCGCTGTGCTGCCTGATGGTCTGGGCGCTGATGCGCAGCCCCTGGGGCCGCGTGCTCAAGAGCATCCGCGAGGACGAGGACGCCGTGCGCAGCCTCGGCAAGAACGTCTACGCCTACAAGATGCAGTCGCTGATCATCGGTGGCGTCATCGGCGGCCTGGCCGGCATCATGTCGGCCCTGCAGCACTCCGCGATCAACCCGTCGTTCTTCGCCACCGACACCACGTTCTTCGCCTACACCGTGCTGCTGGTCGGCGGCGCCGCCCGCGTGCTCGGCCCGGTCGCCGGAACGATCATCTTCTGGTTCCTGCTCAGCTTCCTCGACCTGTTCTTCGGCCAGGCCACCGGCGGGCGCGAACCCGCTGATCCCCGACTGGCATCATGAACGGCAACCAGGCCAGCCTGATGCGCTTCATCTTCATGGGCCTGGCCCTGATGCTGCTGATGATCTACCGACCACAGGGAATCTTCGGGGACCGAAGGGAGCTGGCCATCGATGCCCGCTGACACCGACCGACGTCCACACCGGCCACGCGACGACAGCCGTCGCGCACCGGGGTCGACGTCTCGGCCGCCCGCGCGGCGCTGCGCGACGTCGCGCACGAGCCCGGCGCCAAGAAGCCCGACCCGATCGTGGTCGCCGACGGCATCCGCCGCACCTTCGGCGGCCTCACCGCCGTCGACGTCGACCACGTCGAGATCCAGCGCGGCGTGATCACCGGCGCTGATCGGCCCCAACGGCGCCGGCAAGACGACGTTCTTCAACCTGCTCACCGGCTTCGACCGGCCCGACGAGGGCGACTGGTCGTTCAACGGCAAGAGCCTCAAGGGCGTGCCCGCCTACCGGGTCGCCCGGCTCGGCATGGTCCGCACCTTCCAGCTGACCAAGGTGCTCTCCAAGCTCACCGTGCTCGAGAACATGCGCGTCGGCGCCACCGGCCAGCAGGGCGAGAGCCTGCTCAAGGCGATGTTCGCGCCGTTCTGGCGCAGCCAGGAGACCGCCAACACCGAGCAGGCCGACAGCCTGCTCGAGCGGTTCCTGCTGATCAAGAAGCGCGAGGACTTCGCCGGCTCGCTGTCCGGCGGCCAGCGCAAGCTGCTCGAGATGGCGCGCGCGCTGATGGCCGACCCCGAGCTGGTGATGCTCGACGAGCCGATGGCCGGCGTGAACCCGGCCCTCAAGCAGTCGCTGCTGGGCCACGTGAAGTCGCTGCGCGACGAGGGCCGCACGGTGCTGTTCGTCGAGCACGACATGGACATGGTCCGCGACATCTCCGACTGGGTCATCGTGATGGCCCAGGGCAAGGTGATCGCCGAGGGCCCGCCGGACTCGCGTGATGGGCGACCAGCGCGTCATCGACGCCTACCTCGGCTCCCACCACGACCAGGACCTCAGCCGAGGACATGGAGGAGCAGATCCTCGCCGAGGCCCAGGCCGAGATCGACGACGAGCACGGCGAGGCACCGGCCCGACGGACCGACCGACCGAGGGAGAGCACCGTGGCTGAGAGCCGCCGACCGGAGACCGCGCGCCGACGCCGGCCGCGAGGCGCACCTCAAGGCGGCCGAGGGCGCGGTGCTGCGCGCCGACGACCTGATCGCGGGCTACCTGCCCGGGGTCAACATCCTCAACGGCGCCGACCTCTACTGCCAGGAGAACGAGCTGGTCGGCATCATCGGCCCCAACGGCGCCGGCAAGTCGACGCTGCTCAAGGCGCTCTTCGGGCTGGTGAAGATCGGCTCCGGCACGGTGCACGCTCAAGGGCGAGGACATCACCAACCGGCGCGCCGACCACCTGGTCACCAAGGGCATCGGCTTCGTGCCGCAGACCAACAACGTGTTCCCGTCGCTCACCATCCAGGAGAACCTGGAGATGGGCGTCTACCAGCGCCCGAAGTCCTTCAAGAAGCGCTTCGAGTTCGTCGGCGAGCTGTTCCCCGCCCTGCATCGACCGACGCGCGCAGCGCGCCGGCTCGCTGTCCGGCGGCGAGCGGCAGATGGTCGCGATGGGCCGCGCGCTGATGATGGAGCCGTCGGTGCTGCTGCTCGACGAGCCCTCCGCGGGCCTCTCCCCCGTCATGCAGGACGAGGTGTTCGTGCAGACCCGGCGGATCAACCGCGCCGGCGTCTCGGTGATCATGGTCGAGCAGAACGCCCGGCGCTGCCTGCAGATCTGCGACCGCGGCTACGTCCTCGACCAGGGCCGCAACGCCTACACCGCCAGCGGCAAGGACCTGATCAACGACCCCAAGGTCATCGAGCTCTACCTCGGCACGCTGGCCAAGAAGGACTGAGCCGCCCGACTCCTCTCCCGCCGTACAGCACGAAGGGCCCGACCTGGCGGTCGGGCCCCTTCGCTGTGTGGCTGCGTGGATCAGATGACGCCGGTGACGTACTTCAGGTTCTTGTACGTGTTGGTCGCGTCGTACTGGAAGATGCCGATCGTGGCCTTGGTCGGGCTACCGGTGTCGCCCAGGTCGCACGGGCCGGAGACGCCCTGGTAGTCGATGTCCTCGCCGTTGGCCAGCAGGTCCGCGCACTCCTTGAACGTCGAGCACTCGGTGCCGTCCTTCGAGACCTTGATGATGTCCGGGCGCGAAGGTCGTCGGGTCGTCGGACTTGGCCTCGATCGCCGCCAGCGCGGTGAGCATCGTCGCGTCGTAGGACTCGGGGCCGTAGGTGAAGTCCTTGAGCTTCGGGTCGGTCTTCAGCATCCGGTCCTTGAAGTCCGAGGTGAGCTCGGCGCCCGGGTAGGTCGCCTTGACGCCCGTCAGCGTGCCCTTCGGGAAGTCCTTCGAGTAGTCGGCGGTGTTGCCGTCCACGAAGTAGGTCTGCACGTCCTGCGGACCGACGCCCTTGGCGATCAGCTGCGGGATGATCTTCTTGGTCTCGTCGAAGGCGACCAGCACGATGGCGTCCGGCTTGGCCGCGGCGACCTTGTTCACCTCGGCGGTGAAGTTGGTCGCGTCGGCCGAGTAGAGCTGCTTGACGCGACGCTGCCGCCGCCGGCCTTGATGCCCTTCTCGATCTGGCCGGCGAGCAGCTCGCCGTAGGAGTCCTGGCGGGCCAGGATCGCGACGTTGTTCTTGCCGTCCTCGATCAGCGTGTTCGCCATCACGGCGCCCTGGAGCACGTCGGAGGGCGCGGTGCGGAAGTACAGGTTCTTCGGGTCGGTCTTCGGGTCGTCCAGGGCCGGCGAGGTGTTCGCGGGCGAGAACTGCACGACACCGGCGCCGGTGATCTTGTCGATGACGCTCAGCGACACCGAGGAGGAGGCGGCACCGATGACGGCGTCGGCGTTCGCGTCGAGCAGCTTGTCGGTCTGGGCACCGGCGATGTCGGGCGTGCCGTCACCGGAGTCGGCCTTGACCTGCGACGACGTCCTTGCCCAGGACGCCGCCGGCGGCGTTGATGTCGTCGATGGCGGTCTGCACGCCGGCGAACTCCGGGGGGCCGAGGAACGCGAGGTCACCGGTCTGCGGGAGCAGCGTGCCGACGGTCAGCGTGCCGTCGCCCTTGGCGGGAGCGCTGGAGCTCTCGCTCGGCGAGGACGAGGCGCTGGGGCTGCAGTCGACGCTGGTGTCGTCTGCTGCTGCCGCAGGCGGTGAGGGCGAGCGATGCGGTCGCGAGCACCGCGGCGGTGCGCCAGGCGCGGGTAGGGCGAATCATTGAGCCTCCGTCATGGGGAGTGGCGCGGCGACCCCCACCGGGCACGCGTCCGCGCTTGTCTGATGTGCGAACCTAGCGTCAAACGCCCGGTTCCATGCAGGATCTGACGACAATTGAGTGGCGTGTCGTTGCCATTTCGTGACCTCGGGCGACGTTTGGAGCGCCGTCGAGTCCGTGGGCCCGAAATGCCCCTCGCGAGTGCTGTCGCCCGGCGCCACCCGCGGCGGTCGGGCCGTGGGTGATCACGCCGTCGGCCACCTGCCGCATCGAGAGCCGCAGGTCCATCGCCGTCTTCTGGATCCAGCGGAACGCGTCGGGCTCGCTGAGCTCGAGCTGCTGCTGCAGCACCCCCTTGGCGCGGTCGACGGCCTTGCGGGTCTCCAGCCGCTCGGTCAGGTCGGCGACCTCGGCCTCGAGCAGCTGCAGCTCGGCGAACCGGCTGACGCGCCATCTCGATCGCCGGCACCAGGTCGGCCTTGCTGAACGGCTTGACGAGGTAGGCCATCGCGCCGGCGTCGCGGGCCCGGTCGACCAGGTCGCGCTGGCTGAACGCGGTCAGGATCACCACCGGGGCGATCCGCTGCTCGGCGATCCGCTGCGGCCGCCGCGATGCCGTCCAGCCGCGGCATCTTCACGTCGAGCACGACCAGGTCGGGCCGGTGCTGCTCGGCGAGCTCGACGGCGGTCTGCCCGTCGCCGGCCTGGCCGACGACGTCGTACCCCTCCTCGGCCGAGCATCTCCGCGAGGTCGAGGCGGATCAGCGCCTCGTCCTCGGCGATGACGACGCGTCGGGCCGGGGCCTCCTGCTCAGCGTCCACGGGCTCAGGCTAGTGCCTCGCGCCGCCTGCGGGCCCGTCGCCGCGGGCCCGCCGCTCAGGCTGAGCGGCGCGCCCGTGGCGTGCCGCGACGAGGAACAGCTCGACCTCCTCGCGCTCGACGCGCAGCCGGGACAGCTCGGTGCTCGCCGCCCGGGCGTTGGCGACGGCCCGCTCCTGCCCGACGACGGTGCAGCAGCTCGCCTGCATGGTCCCGTCCCCTCGCGTCCGCGCTCTGCGACGTCGAGCCGAAACAGCTACTCATTTGACGTAGACAATCGACAAGCATGGTTCCACGACAGCGGTCGACGCGAGGCCCCGGGACGCGGTCGGCTACCCTGGCACGCGTTCGCGCCCCGGTATTCCAATCGGCAGAGAATGCGGTCTCAAACACCGTCCAGTGTGGGTTCGAGTCCCACCCGGGGCACGCCCGACCTCCGGTTGCGCAGGCGGACGGGGCTACTCGCCCCGGCGCAGCGCGGACGCGAACGCCCGGAGGGTCCGCGGCTGCGAGCCGTCGGTGAAGAGCCAGTCGTTCGACGGGTCGGCGCTGTCGACGCGGTCGAAGTAGATCGCGAAGATCGCGCCGCGCGCCCGCAGCCAGCGGATCGCACCGGCCACGAAGGCCGCGTTCGAGGCGTCGCCGAACGTCGCGTCGGTCCCCCACTCGGTCAGGCCCCAGGGCTTCTGCGAGCCGTCGGCCGCCCTCATCCACGGCTGCTGCAGCAGGTGCGTCACCCGGTCGTCCCAGAGGCCCTCGGCGGTGTCGTCGGCGCCGAGGTAGCGCCACCGGTAGGGGTCGAAGGTCGCCATCTGGATCAGGCGGGGGTGCAGCAGGCTCGCGAACTCGTCCTCCCCGTCACCCGACCCGCCGTACCAGTAGACGCGTACGACGTCCGGCGCACCGTCGCGCACCGCCGACATCACGACGTTCCACGCCGCCGCCGAGTCCCGCAGCGACGGTCCGCCGGCCGCGCCGTACCCCGCGAAGTCGTACTTCGCCTGGTTGATCTTGACCATCGCCTCGTGCTCGTCGGCGAAGAAGACGCGCGTGCCGTCACCCCGCGCCGCGGCGTGGTCGGCGATCGTCGCGCAGGCCGGCGACGAAGCCGTCGAGGTACGCGCGCACCCGCGGCCCGTCGGCGGCGATCTGAGGCGCGGCGTGAAGGGGCCGTACCTCCAGCCCAGCGTGATCACCGGGCTGACGCCGCGGTCGACCTCGGCGACGAAGCCCGCCACGTCGGGCGTCCGCACCCGCGCCGCGTCGAGGTACGTCGTCGCGTAGCGCGCGTAGCCGGCGTCGAAGGTGGACCGGAAGTCCTCGGAGCTGGACGTCCCCATGTAGGCGCCGAGCGCGAGCGGTCGTCGCGGCAGCAGCGTCTGCTCGGGCAACGGGGACGGCGCGGTCGTCGTGGCCCGCACCGAGGGCGTCGGCGACGGGCTCGGCGTCGCCCCGGGTCGACCGGACGTGCAGCCGGCGGCCAGCACGGCGACCGCGAGGAGCGCGGCGACGAGCCGCCCCGGCATCCTCAGCTCTCGGGACGTCGGTAGGCGGGGGCGAGCTCGTTGATCGCGTCGCCCATCCGGTGGATCCGCAGGGCGTTGGTGGAGCCGGGGATGCCGGGCGGGCTGCCCGCGATGATCACCACGAGGTCGCCCTCCTCGACGCGCCCGATGCGCAGCAGGTGCTCGTCGACCTGCCGCACCATCTCGTCGGTGTGCTCGACCGGGTCCGCCGAGGAACGTCTCGACGCCCCACGACAGCGCCAGCTGGGAGCGCACGACCGGGACGGGCGTGAAGGCCAGCGTCGGGATCGGGCCGCGGTAGCGCGACAGCCGCCGCGCGGAGTCGCCGCTCTGCGTGAAGGCGACGAGGTACTTCGCGCCGATCCGCTCGGCGACCTCGGCCGCGGCCTTGGCGATCACGCCGCCGCGGGTGCGCGGCTGCCAGTCGATCGCGGCCATCCGGGCCAGCCCGTGGTCCTCGGTGGACTCGATGATCCGGGCCATCGTCTCGACCGCGTCGATCGGGAACTCCCCGACGCTGGTCTCGCCGGAGAGCATCACCGCGTCGGCGCCGTCGAGGACGGCGTTGGCGACGTCGGAGGCCTCGGCGCGGGTCGGCCGCGGCGAGGAGATCATCGACTCGAGCATCTGGGTCGCCACGATCACCGGCTTCGCGTGCCGGCGGGCCACCTCGATGACCTGCTTCTGCAGGAACGGCACGTCCTCGAGCGGGCACTCCACGCCGAGGTCGCCGCGCGCGACCATGAAGCCGTCGAAGGCGTCGACGATCTCCTCGATGTTCTCGATCGCCTGCGGCTTCTCGATCTTGGCGATCACCGGCAGCAAGACGCCCTCCTCGTCCATGATCGCGCGCACGTCCTCGACGTCGGCGGCCGAGCGCACGAACGACAGCGCGATGAAGTCGACGCTCAGGTGCAGCGCCCAGCGCAGGTCCTCGATGTCCTTCTCCGACATCGCCGGCACGGAGACGGCCACGCCGGGCAGGTTGATGCCCTTGTGGTTGCTGACCGGGCCGGGGACGACCACGCGGGTCCGCACGTCGGTCTCGTCGACCTCGAGCACCTCGAGGCGGACCTTGCCGTCGTCGATGAGGACCGGGTCGCCGGGCGCGACGTCGCCGGGCAGGCCGGCGTACGTCGTCGAGCAGACGTCGGCGTCGCCGGGGACGTCACGGGTGGTGATCGTGAACTCCTCGCCCTCCGTGAGCTGCAGCGGCCCGTCGGCGAACCGTGCCCAGCCGGATCTTGGGGCCCTGGAGGTCGGCGAAGATGCCGACGCCGTGCCCGCTCCGGTCGGCGGCGTCGCGCACCATCCGGTAGACGCGCTCGTGGTCCGCGTAGGTGCCGTGGCTC
Organism: uncultured Actinomycetota bacterium; assembly: GCA_963781745.1. Taxonomy (GTDB): domain Bacteria; phylum Actinomycetota; class Actinomycetes; order Propionibacteriales; family Nocardioidaceae; genus Nocardioides_B. The sequence continues at coordinate 274,354 of CAWAHH010000019.1, forward strand.
AGGTTCATCCGGGCGACGTCCATGCCGGCGTCCACGAGCGCGCGGATCTGCTCGGGGGTGTTGACGGCGGGACCGAGGGTGCAGACGATCTTTGCTCTACGCACGCACCGACCCTAGCGGGCTACCGCCGGTCACCCGAAGCGACGTCGGGTTCGGGTCCAGCATGTGGCAGCACGCCGGCGCTCAGACGACGAGCGGGCGCTCGGTCGGCGGGATCGGGGCCGGCAGCGTCGTCGCGCCGGTGAGGTAGGTGTCCACGGCGGCGGCCGCCGCACGGCCCTCGGCGATCGCCCAGACGATCAGCGACTGGCCGCGCCCGGCGTCGCCGGCCACGAACACGCCGGGCTGCGGTGGACATGTAGGCGTCGTCGCGGGCGACGTTGCCGCGCTGGTCGAGGTCGACGCTCGAGCTGGGCGACGACGCCGTCCTGCTGCGGCCCGGTGAAGCCCATCGCGAACAGCACCAGCTCGGCCGGGATCTCCCGCTCGGTGCCCTCGACCTCGCTGAACCTGCCGTCCTTCATCTCCACCTCGACGAGCCGCAGCGCGCGGACGTTGCCGTCCTCGTCGCCGAGGAACTCCTGGGTCGAGACGGAGTAGACCCGCTCGCCGCCCTCCTCGTGGGCCGAGGAGACCCGGAAGATCATCGGGTACGTCGGCCACGGCTGGCCCGCCGGGCGCTCGTCACCGGGCTGCGGCATGATCTCGAGCTGCGTGACCGACGGCGGCCTTCTGGCGGTGCGAGGTGCCGAGGCAGTCGGCGCCGGTGTCGCCGCCGCCGATGATCACGACGTGCTTGCCGGTCGCGCCGGATCTGGCCCTCGACCTCCTCGCCGAGCGAGGCCCGGTTGGACTGCGGCAGGAACTCCATCGCCTGGTGGATGCCGCCGAGCTCGCGCCCGGTGATCGGCAGGTCGCGGGCGACGGTGGCGCCGACGGCGAGCACGACGGCGTCGAAGCGCTCGACGAGCTGCGGCGCCGGTGATGTCGCCGCCGACGTCGACGCCGGCGCGGAACACCGTGCCCTCGCGGCGCATCTGGTCGATGCGCCGGTCGAGGTGCGCTTCTCCATCTTGAACTCGGGGATGCCGTAGCGCAGCAGCCCGCCGAGCTTGTCGGCGCGCTCGTAGACCGCGACGGTGTGCCCGGCGCGGGTGAGCTGCTGGGCGGCGGCCAGGCCGGCGGGGCCGGAGCCGACCACGGCGACGGTCTTGCCGGTCAGCCACTCGGGCGGCTGCGGGCCGGACCAGGCCGGAGTCCCACGCCCGGTCGGCGATGGCGACCTCGACGTTCTTGATCGTCACCGGGTCCTGGTTGATGCCGAGCACGCACGCGGTCTCGCACGGCGCGGGGCACAGCCGGCCGGTGAACTCCGGGAAGTTGTTGGTCGCGTGCAGCCGCTCGATCGCGCCCTCCCAGTCGTCGCGCCAGACCAGGTCGTTCCACTCCGGGATGATGTTGCCCGAGCGGGCAGCCCTGGTGGCAGAACGGGATGCCGCAGTCCATGCAGCGCCCGGCCTGCTTGGTGATGATCGGCAGCAGCGCGCGGCCCGGCCCCGTCGGGGTAGACCTCGTTCCAGTCCTGGACCCGCTCCTCGACGGGGCGCCGGGGCGCGACCTCGCGGCCTGCCTTCAGGAAGCCCCTGGGGTCAGCCATCGATCTGTGCCTCCATCGTCGGGACCGGACGGGGAGTCGCTCAGCCATGGAGCGCCTCCATCATCCTGGCAGCGGTCTCGTCGTCGGACAGGCCGTCCTCCTCGGCCTTCTCCTTGGCGGCGAGCACCCGCTTGAAGTCGGTGGGCATCACCTCGGTGAACCGGCGTACGGCGTCCGGCCAGTCGGCGAGCAGCGCCTCGGCCACCGGCGAGCCGGTCTCCTCGAGGTGGCGGCGGACCAGGGCCTCGAGCTCGTCGGCGGCGTCGCCGTCGACCGGCGTCGAGCTCGACGAGCTCCTGGTTGACCCGGTCGGTCGTCGAGGTCGAGCACGAACGCGACGCCGCCGGACATGCCGGCCGCGAAGTTGCGCCCGGTCGGGCCGAGCACGACGACCCGGCCGCCGGTCATGTACTCGCAGCCGTGGTCGCCCACGCCCTCGACGACCGCGGTGGCGCCGGAGTTGCGCACGCAGAAGCGCTCGCCGACCTGGCCGCGCAGGAAGATCTCGCCCGAGGTCGCGCCGTAGCCGATGACGTTGCCGGCGATGATCTGCTCCTCGGCGGCGAAGGTCGCGGCGCGGTCCGGGCGCACCACGATGCGGCCGCCGGACAGCCCCTTGCCGACGTAGTCGTTGGCGTCGCCCTCGAGGCGCAGCGTGATGCCGCGCGGCAGGAACGCGCCGAAGGACTGGCCGGCCGAGCCCGGTGAAGGTGATGTCGATCGTGCCGTCGGGCAGGCCCTCGCCCCGGTAGCGCTTGGTGACCTCGTGGCCGAGGATCGTGCCGACGGTGCGGTTGACGTTGCGGACCTGCACCTGGGCGCGCACCGGCTCGCCGCGCTCGAGGGCGTCCGCGGCCAGCGCGACGAGCTCGTTGTCGAGCGCCTTGTCGAGGCCGTGGTCCTGGCTGCGTGGTGTGGTGGCGCGGCGCGCCCTCGGGCAGCTCGGGCACGTGCAGGATCGGCGCAGGTCGAGCCCGGCGGCCTTCCAGTGGTCGACGGCCGTGCGCGACGTCGAGCACCTCGGCGTGGCCGACCGCCTCGTCGAGGGTGCGGAAGCCGAGCGCGGCGAGGTGCTCGCGCACCTCCTCGGCGATGAACTCGAAGAAGTTCACGACGAACTCGGGCTTGCCGGCGTAGCGCTCGCGCAGCACGGGGTTCTGGGTGGCGACGCCCACCGGGCAGGTGTCGAGGTGGCAGACCCGCATCATGATGCAGCCCGAGACGACCAGCGGCGCGGTCGCGAAGCCGAACTCCTCGGCGCCGAGCAGCGCGGCGACGATGACGTCGCGGCCGGTCTTCAGCTGGCCGTCGGCCTGCACGACGATGCGGTCGCGCAGCCCGTTGAGCAGCAGCGTCTGCTGGGTCTCGGCGAGGCCGAGCTCCCACGGCCCGCCGGCGTGCTTGAGCGAGGTGAGCGGCGCCGCGCCGGTGCCGCCGTCGTGACCGGAGATCAGCACCACGTCGGCGTGCGCCTTGGAGACGCCGGCGGCGACCGTGCCGACGCCGACCTCGGCGACCAGCTTGACGTGCACCCGCGCGCGACGGGTTGGCGTTCTTGAGGTCGTGGATCAGCTGGGCGAGGTCCTCGATCGAGTAGATGTCGTGGTGCGGCGGCGGCGAGATCAGCCCGACGCCCGGCGTGGAGTGCCGGGTCTTGGCGACCCACGGGTAGACCTTGTGGCCGGGCAGCTGGCCGCCCTCGCCGGGCTTGGCGCCCTGCGCCATCTTGATCTGGATGTCGTCGGCGTTGGTGAGGTACTCCGACGTCACGCCGAAGCGCCCGGAGGCGACCTGCTTGATCGCGCTGCGCCGCTCGGGGTCGTAGAGCCGGTCGGCGTCCTCGCCGCCCTCGCCGGTGTTGGACTTGCCGCCGAGCCGGTTCATCGCGATGGCGAGCGTCTCGTGCGCCTCCTGGCTGATCGAGCCGTAGGACATCGCGCCGGTGGAGAACCGCTTGACGATCTCCGAGACCGGCTCGACCTCCTCGATCGGGATCGACGGGCGGCCGATCGCCTCGGCGTCCTTGAACGCGAAGAGCCCGCGCAGCGTCATCAGCCGCTCGGACTGCTCGTCGACGCGGGCGGTGTACTGCTTGAAGACGTCGTAGCGGCCGGCCCGGGTCGCGTGCTGCAGCCGGAAGACCGTCTCGGGGTCGAACAGGTGCGGCTCGCCCTCGCGGCGCCACTGGTACTCGCCGCCGATCTCGAGGGCGCGGTGCGCCGGCGGCAGCCCGTCGACGGGGTAGGCCTTGCGGTGCCGGCGGGCGACCTCCTCGGCGATCATGTCGATGTCGATGCCGCCGAGCTTGCTGGTCGGTGCCGGTGAAGTAGCGGTCGACGAGCGGCTGGGCGAGCCCGACCGCCTCGAAGATCTGGGCGCCGGTGTAGGACGCGACGGTCGAGACGCCCATCTTGCTCATCACCTTGAGCACGCCCTTGCCGAGCGACTTCACCAGGTTGCGCGACGGCCTGCTCGGGCTCGACGTCGACGTAGTAGCCGTCGCGGGCGAGGTCCTCGACGGTCTCCATGGCGAGGTAGGGGTTGACCGCCGCGGCGCCGTAGCCGATCAGCAGCGCGACGTGGTGCACCTCGCGCACGTCGCCGGCCTCGATGACCAGGCCGACCTGGGTGCGGGTCTTCTCGCGCACCAGGTGGTGGTGCACGGCCCCGGTCAGCAGCAGCGACGGGATCGGCGCGAGCTCGGCGGTCGAGTGCCGGTCGGAGAGCACGATGATGCGGGCGCCGTCGGCGATCGCCGCCGACACCTCGGCGCAGATCTCGTCGAGCCGCGCGGCGAGCGCCGCGCCGCCGCCCTCGACGTCGTACAGGCCCCGGGAGACGTGGGTGGCGTAGCCGGGCAGGTCGCCGTCGCGGTTGATGTGCCGGATCTTGGCGAGCTCGTCGTTGGTCGATCACCGGGAACGGCAGCACCAGCTGGCGGCACGACGACGGGGTCGGGTCGAGCAGGTTGGACTCCGGCCCGATCGTGCCGGACAGCGAGGTGACGAGCTCCTCGCGGATCGCGTCCAGCGGCGGGTTGGTGACCTGGGCGAACAGCTGCGCGAAGTAGTCGAAGAGCAGCCGCGGCCGCTCCGAGAGCGCCGCGATCGGGGTGTCGGTGCCCATCGAGCCGATCGGCTCGGCGCCGGTGCGGGCCATCGGCGTGAGCAGGACCCGCTTCTCCTCCTCGGTGTAGCCGAAGATCTGCTGGCGCCGGGTGACCGAGGCGTGCGTGTGCACGATGTGCTCGCGGTCGGGCAGGTCCTCGAAGCGCAGGATGCCGGCGTGCAGCCACTCGTCGTACGGGTGCTCGGCGGCGAGCTCGCCCTTGATCTCCTCGTCCTCGATGATGCGGTGCTCGCTCGGTGTCGACGAGGAACATCCGGCCCGGCTGCAGCCGGCCCTTGCGCACCACGGTCGCGGGGTCGATGTCGAGGACGCCGACCTCGGAGGCGAGCACGACCAGCCCGTCGTCGGTGACCCAGTAGCGCGAGGGGCGCAGGCCGTTGCGGTCGAGGACCGCGCCGACCTGGGTGCCGTCGGTGAAGACGACGCAGGCGGGGCCGTCCCAGGGCTCCATCATCGAGGAGTGGAACTCGTAGAACGCCTTGCGGGCCCGGTCCATCTCGCGCGTGGTTCTCCCACGCCTCCGGGATCATCATCAGCACCGAGTGCGGCAGCGTGCGGCCGCCGAGGTGCAGCAGCTCGAGCACCTCGTCGAAGGACGCCGAGTCCGAGGCGCCGGGCGTGCAGATCGGGTAGAGCCGGTCGAGGTCGCCGGGGATCAGGTCGCTGGACAGCAGCGCCTCGCGGGCGCGCATCCAGTTGCGGTTGCCCATCACGGTGTTGATCTCGCCGTTGTGGGCGATGAACCGGAACGGGTGCGAGAGCGGCCAGCTCGGGAAGGTGTTGGTGGAGAAGCGCGAGTGCACGACCGCGACCGCGGAGGCGACCCGCTCGTCGACCAGGTCGGGGTAGAAGTGGTCGAGCTGGTCGGTGGTGAGCATGCCCTTGTAGGCGATGGTGCGCGAGGACAGCGACGGGAAGTAGACGTCGGTCTCGTGCTCGGCGCGCTTGCGCAGGCAGAACGCCAGCCGCTCGAGGGCCATGCCGACGAGGCGGCCGCTGCTGGCGGCGACGAAGAGCTGGCTGAACGTCGGCATCACGCTCAGCGCGGTCGCGCCGAGCATCGAGGAGTCGGTCGGGCACGTCGCGCCAGCCGAGGACCGTCAGGCCCTCCTCGGCGGCGATCTCCTCGATCCGGCGGCGGGTCTTGGCCACCTCGCTCGGCGTCGCCGGGCAGGAACGCCGTGCCGACGGCGTACGCCCGGGCCTGGGGCAGCTCGAAGCCGAGCTCGCGGGTGACCTCGCGGAAGAACGCGTCGGGGACGCCGAGGAGGATGCCCGCGCCGTCACCGGAGTCGGGCTCGGCGCCGGTGGCGCCGCGGTGCTCGAGGTTGCGCAGGGCGGTGATCGCCTTGGCGACGATGTCGTGGCTGGCCTCGCCGGTCAGGGTGGCGACGAAGGCGACACCGCAGGCGTCGTGCTCGTGGAGACCGTCGTAGAGCCCCTGGGGCGGCGGGAACGCGTGCATGCGGCATTCCTCCCGTCGTCGTGGCACCGTCCGACCGACTGGGACGGGGCACCTGGTGCGTCTCGTAGCAGTGGATGCGGGGGACGACATTGGCCCATGCGGATGATCGAAGACTACAACACCAGTCGTAACCGACGGCGGCGTGACTCACGGCCGATCGCCGGAGCGCCGCCGACCAGGCTGCCGAACAGGTAGGTCAGGCCGCGGCCGCGGCGCCGCCGAGGAGCATCTGCCGCAGGCCGCCGTACCACCAGGACCGGCTGGTCAACCGGTCACCACGGCGCCGCACACGAACAGCGCGACCAGGGTCACCACGAGAGCCGGCAGCAGGGTGCCGGCGCCGAGGAGGTAGGGCAGCAGCGGGAGCAGCGCGCCCGACCGCGAACGCCAGGAACGACGAGCCCGCGGCGACCATCGGCGAGGCCAGGTCGTCGGGGTCGACGCCGAGCTCCTCGCGCGCGTGCACCGAGACGGCGTTGTCCACGTCGGCGTGGATCTGCCGGGCCACCTCCGCGGCGAGCTCGCGGTCGAGCCCCTTCGCGACGTACATCGTCGGCGAGCTCGCCGGCCTCCGCCGTCGGGTTGGCGATGATCTCGCGGCGCTCCTTGTCGATCTCGCGCTGCGGCCGCCTCGGACTGGCTGGCCACCGAGGTGTACTCCCCCGCCGCCATCGAGAACGCACCGGCCGCGAGCCCGGCGAGCCCGGCGAGCACGACCGCCGAGGAGCCGGCGCTCTGCCGGGTGCCGCCGGCGACACCCGCGATCAGGGCGAGGTTGGACACCAGGCCGTCCATCGCACCGAACACCGCCGGACGCAGCCAGCCGCCGGTGACGTCGGGGTGCTCGTGCTGGATCTCCGGGACGTCCGGCGTCATCGCCTCGGCACTCATGGCTCCACGGTACGGCGCGGCGGCGACGCTTTCACCGAAGGGAAGCCTCACCTGACGAGCCCTCGCCGGCGGGGGGCACGTCGGACCCGTCGGCGTCCTCGGGTGTGCCAGCGGGTGTGCCAGTGGGTGTGCCAGTGGGTGTGCCGGAGGGGTCGCGCACCACTGACTCCTCGCGGCCCGGGCGCAGCCGCCCGACCACCACGAAGTAGGCCGTGGCGAGCACGAACAGCACGATCGAGGTCCAGACGTTCAGGCGCAGGCCGAAGACGTCGTTGGCCTCCACGGTGTCGATGCGGAGGTACTCGATCCAGCCGCGGCCGGCGGTGTAGGCCATCACGTAGAGCGCGAACGCACGGCCGTGGCCGAGCCGGAACCGGCGGTCGGCCCAGACCACCAGGGCGGCCGCGCCGATGTTCCAGCCGAACTCGTAGAGGAACGTCGGGTGGAAGGTCGAGAACTGCTCGTAGCCCGGCGGGCGCTTGGAGACGTCCGGGATCTCCAGCGCCCACGGCAGGGTGGTCGGCTTGCCGAACAGCTCCTGGTTGAACCAGTTGCCCCACCGGCCGATGGCCTGGGCGAGCACGATGCCCGGCGCCAGGGCGTCCGCGAGCGGCGGGAAGCGCAGCCCGTAGCGGCGGCGCCGATGTAGGCGCCGACGCCGCCGAGCGCGATCGCGCCCCAGATGCCGAGCCCGCCCTGCCAGACGTAGAGCGCCGCGACCGGGTCGCCGTCCTCGCCGAAGTAGCGCGCCGGGTCGGTGATCACGTGGTAGAGCCGGCCGCCGACCAGACCGAAGGGCACCGCCCAGATCGCGATGTCGGAGACCTGCCCGCGCACGCCGCCGCGCGCCACCCAGCGCCGCTCGCCGAGCCAGATCGCCAGCGACCACGCCGGCGATGATGCAGAGCGCGTAGCCGCGGATGGGGAGCGGGCCGAGGTGCCAGACGCCCTGGCTGGGGCTGGGGATGCTGAGCGGGATCACGAGCTCGTCACCTTGCCGTCGAGGATGGTCTCGATGTCGTCCGCGAGGTCCGCGGGGTCGGTGCCCTGGGTCCAGACGTACGGCGCCCGGGCCCGGGCACCACGCCGAGCACCTGCGTGCCGTGGGTGACGTCGTAGCCGCCCGAGGCGAGCTTCTCGCCCTTCTCGATCTCCACGGCCAGGCCCGAGCCGAGCCGCTCGATCGTGGGCAGGTCGCCGGTGAGGCCCTCGAAGGCGGGGTCGAAGCGGCCGAGATACTCCCGCAGCACCGGGGCGGTGTCGCGGGCCGGGTCGGTGGTCACGAAGACCATGCCGACCTGGGCGCGCTGGGCGTCGTCGAGCCGGGTCAGCGCGGAGGCGATGTCGGCCATCACGACCTGGCACACGTCGGGGCAGTGCGTGTAGCCGAAGAACACCAGCGTCAGGGGCTTGGTCGCCCGGGCCGCGAGGTCGTAGGGCTTCCCGGCGGTGTCCTCGAGGCTCGCCGCGTGCACGACGTACGGCTTCGCGAGGACGACGCCGTGCAGATTGTCGCTGTCGTGGACCGTCACGTGCGAGACGGTGCCGGCCGACCCGGAGGCGCCGGCGCAGGCGGTGAGCGCGAGCAGGAGGGTGGCGCCCGCCGCGAGGGCGAGGCGGCTACGCACGCCGGACGCCGGCGGCCAGGTCGCGGGTCAGGTCCTCGACGGAGGCGAGCCCGGCGGCACGGTCGGAGCCCGCGTCGAGCAGCCTGCGCACGAACGCGGACCCGACGATGACGCCGTCGGCGAAGCGCGCCACCTCGGCGGCCTGGTCGCCGTCGGAGACGCCGAGCCCGACGCCGACGGGCAGCGTCGGTCGCGGTGCGGGTGCGCGCGACGAGCGGCCCGGCGAGGTCGCTGGAGGTCGTCGCGGGCGCCGGTCACCCCCATCACGGCGGTCGCGTAGACGAAGCCCCGGCAGGCGGCGGTCGTCATCGCGAGCCGCTCGTCGGTCGAGGACGGCGCGACCAGGAAGACCTTGTCGAGGCCGTGCTCGTCGGCGGCGCCGATCCAGTCCCCGGCCTCGTCGGGCACCAGGTCGGGGGTGATCAGGCCGGCGCCTCCGGCGTTCGCGAGGTCCTTGGCGAACCGCTCGACGCCGTAGCGCTCGACGGGGTTCCAGTAGGTCATCACCACGGTCGGCGCGCCCGTCGCCGCGACCGCCTCGACGGTGCGCAGCACGTCGGCCGTGCGGAAGCCGGCCTCGAGCGCCTGCTGGGCGGCGGCCTGGATCGTCGGGCCGTCCATGACCGGGTCGCTGTAGGGCAGCCCGACCTCGATGACGTCGCAGCCCGCGGCTCGACCATCGCGCGCATCGCCGCGATCGAGCCGTCCCGGTCCGGGAAGCCGGCCGGCAGGTAGCCGACGAGCGCGGCGCGACCCTCCGCCCTCGCCGCCGCGAAGGCCGTGCGTCGTGCTCATGCCGGCGCTCCCGCCTGCGTCGTCGGGTCGGGTCTCCCCGAGTCCGAACCACTCGATGGCGGTGCCCATGTCCTTGTCGCCGCGTCCGGAGAGGTTCACCAGGATCGTCGACCCCGGCTGCTCCTTGGCGAGCTCGCAGCGCGCCGGCGATCGCGTGCGCGGACTCGATCGCGGGGATGATGCCCTCGGTGCGGCGAGAGCAGCGCGAACGCGTCCATCGCCTCGGTGTCGGTGACCGGGCGGTAGGTCGCCCGGCCGGTCTCGGCGAGGTAGGCGTGCTCGGGACCGACGCCGGGGTAGTCGAGCCCGGCCGAGATCGAGTGCGACTCGCTGGTCTGGCCGTCCTCGTCCTGCAGGACGAAGGTGCGGGCGCCGTGCAGGACGCCGAACTCGCCGGCGCAGATCGTCGCGGCGTGCCGCAGCGTGTCCACGCCGTCGCCGCCGGCCTCGCAGCCGACGAGCTGCACGCTCGGGGTCGTCGACGAACGCGGTGAACAGCCCGATCGCGTTGGAGCCGCCGCCCACGCAGGCCACCGCGGAGTCGGGCAGCGCGCCGGTCAGCTCCAGGCACTGGGCCCGGGCCTCGTCGCCGATGCCGCGGCAGAAGTCGCGCACCATCGAGGGGAACGGGTGCGGCCCGGCAGCGGTGCCGAAGAGGTACGCCGTGTGGTCGACGGTCGCCACCCAGTCGCGGATCGCCTCGTTGATGGCGTCCTTGAGGGTGCGCGAGCCGGACTCGACCGAGACCACCTCGGCGCCGAGCAGGTGCATCCGGGCCACGTTGAGCGCCTGGCGCTCGGGTGTCGACCTCGCCCATGTAGACCACGCAGTCCAGGCCGAGGTACGCCGCCGCGGTGGCCGAGGCGACGCCGTGCTGGCCGGCCCCGGTCTCGGCGATCACCCGGGTCTTGCCCATCCGCTTGGTGAGCAGCGCCTGGCCGAGCACGTTGCGGATCTTGTGGGCGCCGGTGTGGTTGAGGTCCTCGCGCTTGAGCAGGATCCGGGCGCCGGCGAGCTCGGACAGCTTGGTGGCGTCGTAGAGCAGGCTCGGCGTGCCGGCGTACTCGCGGAGCAGCCGCTCGAACTCGCCGGTGAACGCCGGGTCGGCCATCGCGTCCTGCCAGGCGACGGTGAGCTCGTCGAGCGCCGCCATCAGCGCCTCGGGCATCATCCGCCCGCCGAAGCGGCCGAATCGGCCCGCCTGGTCGTGCGGGTGCGGGTCGGAGGTGGGGCTGACGGCGTTGACATCGGTCGCGTGCTCCGGGTCTCGCTAGTCGCGCTGCTTCAGGGCCGGGTGCGCCCCGGCGGCGACGAGGTCGGCGACCGCGGCCCGCGGGTCCTCGCCCTTGACCAGGGTCTCCCCGACGAGGACGACGTGGGCGCCCTGCTTGGCGTACTCGAACACGTCGTGCGGCCCGCGGACCCCGGACTCGGCGACCCGGACGACGTCGTCGGGGATCCGCGGGGCGAGCCGGGCGAAGGTGTCGCGGTCGACCTCGAGCGTCTTGAGGTTGCGGGCGTTGACGCCGATGAGCGGTGGCGCCGGCGGCGAGCGCGCGGTCGACCTCCTCCTCGTCGTGGACCTCGACGAGCGGGGTGAGCCCGATGGACACGGCGCGCTCGACCAGGGCAGTCCAGCTCGTTCTGGGTCAGGGCCGCGACGATCAGCAGCGCCAGGTCGGCGCCGGCGGCGCGGGCCTCCCAGAGCTGGTAGGAGGTGACGATGAAGTCCTTGCGCAGCACGGGTACGTCGACCGCGGCGCGCACCGCGCGGAGGTCCTCGAGGCTGCCGCCGAAGCGCCGCTGCTCGGTGAGCACGCTGATCGTGGCGGCCCCGCCGGCGGCGTAGTCGGCGGCCAGCGCGGCCGGGTCGGCGATCGTGGCGAGCGCGCCCTTGCTGGGGCTGGACCGCTTGACCTCGGCGATCACGCTGACGCCGGCGGCGCGGAAGGCCGGCATCGGGTCGAGCGCGTCGGGCGCGCGGCGGGCGAGCGCCTTCAGGTCGTCGAGCGGGTGGCGGCCTCGCGTTCTGCGAGGTCGACGCGAACGCCGTCGATGATCTCGTCGAGAACGGACATGGCGGCCTCTCCCCTCGTGTCGTCGCGCCAGGTGCCTAGACTCTCACGTCACACGCGACCGCTCGTACCCGCCCGCTTCGGAAGAGACCACGATGAGCCAGCCGCCGCCCGGATCCCCCGACCCGAGCTCGCCGGACGACCCGTCCTCGGCGGGCTCGGGCGGCGGTGCCCCGCAGGACCCCTGGTCGGCCGCCCCGCCCCCGCCGTCGGACCCGTACGCCCAGCCGCCCGGCTACGACCCCTACGCCCAGCAGCCCTCCGCGCACCCCGGCTACGACCCCTACGCGCAGGGGTCGTACGCCCAGCCGGCGTACGCCTCCCCCGCCGGGCCCGGCTACGGCCAGCCCTACCCGCCGGTGACGCCGACCAACGGCAAGGCGACGGCGGCGCTGTGGACCGGCGTCGGCTCGCTGGTGCTGTTCTGGTGCTGCGGGCTCGGCGTCGTCGGCCTCGTGGCGGTGGTGCTCGGCGTGAAGGCGCGCAGCGAGATCCGGCGCTCGGGCGGCCGTCAGGGCGGCGAGGGCGTCGGCACTCGCGGGCATCGTCACCGGCGCGATCGCGGTGGTGCTCAGCCTGCTGGTCATCGCGTTCATCGTGATCGCGCTGAGCGCGGGCGGCTCCTACGACATCGACACGTCGGGCGTCTGAGGCGGTCGCTCAGGGCGCCAGCCACGCGCCGGCCGGCGTGTTGCGCAGGACGGCGAACCCCAGCGCGACGGCCAGGAAGCCGACGGCGAGCACGCCCTGACGGCGCGGGTGCCCCTGGCGGACCGCGCCGACCCACCGGTCGCGCACCGAGCGCAGCCACCACAGGGCGGCCACCGGGATCGAGGCGACCAGCAGCAGGTTGCTCGACGCGGCCGCGGCGACGTCGCCGTTCGTCAGGTCGTTGACCGCCCGCAGGCCGCCGCAGCCGGGGCAGGCGGTGCCGGTCAGCAGCAGCCACGGGCAGAACCCCCAGCTGCCGCTCGCGTGCGGGTCGCGCAGGTGCAGCAGCACGCTGGCGCCGAGCACCCCTCCGGCCAGCAGCAGCGGCCCGCTCAGACGGCGGGCCCGGGTGGGCGGCACGCCCGCGGACGAGGTCAGTGGTGCTGGCCGGCGGAGACGGGCTCGGCGCCGAGGCCCATGCCCTGCATGACCTTGCCGACCACGAGCGCGACGGGGAGCAGGGCCACGCCGATCCAGAAGGTCAGCCAGCTCGAGGCCACCAGGCCGATGCCGCCGACGACGAAGCCCACGAGGATGATCGTCACGCCGGTCCAGGCGGCCGGGGTGTTGCCGTGGTGGGCCATCGCGTGGGCTCCTCGCAGGTCGGTGAGGCGTGACGCTCACATGATAGGGGCCCGGACGGCGTGCTCAGGCCGTCGGGTCGCGGCCGTCGTCGAGCGCGTGCCACAGTCCTGCTCCGGGTCGGCGGCGGGTCGGGCGGCGGGCGCGTCGTACCTGCTGCCCATCGCGGGCCACCGCCGGGCCTCCCGGACCGCGACGACGAAGGCCAGCAGGGTCAGCGCGGCACCGACGAGGGTGGCCCAGAACCACCCGGTCAGCGCCGAGCCGAGCACGTCGTCGGTCGCCCCGCGCGCGACCACGGCGTCGGTCGCGTCGGCACGGACCCGGCCGGCGGCGGCGACCGTCGCGGCCAGCACCCCGGCCGAGGCGAGCGCGCCGAGCACCGAGCCGACCTGGCGCGGGCGGCCGCGCAGCACCAGCACGACGCCCCACGCGGCGAGGGTCACCAGGGCGAGGGCGACCACGAGCGGGGCCGACGTCGACCCCTTCGCCGTCGCCTCGACCTGCACGCCGGCGGCGTCGCCGGTGGCCGAGGCCCAGGTCCGGGCGCCGCCGAGGGCGGCCAGGCCGGCCCCGGCGAGCCCGGCCAGGACCGTGGGCCCGAACGACCGGCGCCGGGGGCGCTCAGCCATCGGTGGCCGGGGCGGCTCCGCCGGCTCCCGTGACGGGGAGCGAGGTCGCGTCGAAGCAGGTGCGGTCGCCGGTGTGGCAGGCCGGCCCCTCCTGGTCGACCTTCACCAGCAGGGTGTCGCCGTCGCAGTCGAGGCGGACCTCGCGGACCCACTGGCGGTGGCCCGAGGTCTCGCCCTTGACCCAGTACTCCTGGCGGGAGCGGCTCCAGAACGTCGAGCGCCCTGACGTCAGGGTGCGGTGCAGCGCCTCGTCGTCCATCCAGCCGACCATCAGCACCTCACCGGTGTCGTGCTGCTGGACGACGGCCGGGACGAGGCCCTGGGTGTCGCGGGTCAGGCGCGCCGCGATGGCGGGGTCGAGGGCGGTGGCGGGCGCGGTCATGGCACCAGTATGTCGGGCCTCAGGCGTGCGCCTGCTGGGCCACCCAGCTCGCGTGCAGGCGTCCGTAGACGCCGCCCTGCGCGACCAGGGCGGCGTGCGGGCCGCGCTGGACCACCCGGCCGCGGTCGACCACCACCACCTCGTCGGCGTTCTCGGCCGTCGACATGCGGTGCGCGATCGTGACCGAGGTCCGGCCCTTCTGGAGCTGCTCGAGCGCCCGGCCGATCCGCATCTCGAGGGCCGGGTCGACGGCGCTGGTGGCCTCGTCGAGCACCAGCAGGTCGGGGTCGGCGAGGTGCGCGCGCACCAGTGCGACGAGCTGGCGCTCCCCCGCCGAGAGGGACTCGCCGCGCTGCCCGACCCGGGTGTCGAGCCCGCGGGGCAGCGTCTCGAGCCAGTCGGTGAGGCCGAGCTGGTCGACGGCGAGCAGGATCTCCTCGTCGGAGGCGTCGAGCCGCCCGTAGCGGGCGTTGGCGCGCAGGGTCGAGTCGAACAGGAAGCCCTCCTGGGGCACCAGCACCACCCGCTCGCGCAGGGACGCGAAGGGCACCTCGCGCAGATCGATCCCGTCGAGGCGCACGGCGCCGCTGGTCGGGTCCATCAGCCGGGTCAGCAGCTTGGCCAGGGTGGTCTTGCCCGACCCGGTCTCGCCGACCACTGCGAGCCGGGTGTCCGGCGCGACGGTCAGCGACACGTCGTGCAGCACGGGCGGCCCGCCGGGGTAGGCGAACCCGACCCCGTCGAACTCGATGGTCACCGAGCGGTCGGGCAGCGGCGTGCCGGACGCCCCCGGGTCGACCACGTCGGCCGGGGTGTCGAGGATGCCGATGACGCGACGCCAGCCGGCGATGGCGTTCTGCGCGTCGGTGAGCACCTGCGTTCCCATCTGCACCGGTCCCACGAACAGCGTGACCAGGAAGGCGAACGCGAGCACCTTGCCCGCCGAGATGTCGCCGGCGACGCCGAGCAGCACCCCGAAGACCAGCACCCCTGCGTTGGCGAGCCCGGCCGAGACGCCGCCGAGGGAGAAGGAGAACGCGGTCAGCCCCTGGGCGCGGGTGCTGGCGACCTTGTAGCGGTCGATGGCGGTGTCGATGCGCTCCTGGGTGCGCGCCTCGACCGCGTAGGAGCGGACCGTCGCGGCGCCCACGACGGGCTCGGAGACGGCACTCAGCATGACGCCGACCTGGCGCCGCACGACGCCGTACGCCTCGGAGAGCCGGCGCTGGAAGAACCGCAGCGACAAGAACAGCGGCAGGAAGCAGACCCAGACCACGATCGTCAGCTGCCAGCTGTAGACCGCCATCACCACCGTGGCCACGATGATCTGGCCCGACGCTGACGACGGCGATGATGCCGCCGAAGATGAGGAACTGCGAGACCTGGTCGACGTCACTGGTGACCCGCGAGACCAGCGCGCCGCGGCGCTCGGTGTTCTGGGTCAGCAGCGGGAGGTCGTGGACGTGCCGGAACGCCTTGGTGCGCAGGGTGGCCAGGCCGCGCTCGGCGCTGGAGAAGAGCCGGTAGGTCATGAGGTACGACGCGAGGCCGGTGACGACCACCGCGACCGCCGCCACGACCGCCACCACCGAGACGAACCCGAGGTCGGGGCCGCCGGGCGCGTTGACGCCCTTGTCGAGCGTCTGCTGCACCGAGACGGGGACCACGATCCGGCCGAGGGTGGAGACGCCGGCGAAGGCGAGGGTGCCCCAGAAGCCGTCCTTGAGCTCGGGGGACAGCTCGATGCCGCGGGCGATGGTGCGGGTCGCGGAGATCGACTCGCCGGTGTCCAGGCTGTGCTCACGGCACGCTCACCTCGCCGTCGAGGTCCTGCTCATAGGCGTTGACGAGGTCGGCGTAGCCGGGGTTGCGGGCCAGCAGCTCGGCGTGGGTGCCTTGGTCGACGACCCGGCCGTCGGCGAGGTAGACGACCTCGTCGGCGAGCGCGATGGTCGCCTTGCGGTAGGCCACCACGACGACGCTGGCGCCGGCGCCCCCGTGGCCCCCTCGGTGGCGGTGGCCCGCAGCGCCGCCAGGATCCGCGCCTCGACCTCGGGGTCGACGGCGGACGTGGCGTCGTCCATCACCAGCAGCCGAGGGTGCCGGACCAGCGCGCGGGCCAGGGACAGCCGCTGGCGCTGGCCCCCGGACAGGGTGGTGCCGCGCTCCCCCAGCCGGGTGTCGAGGCCCTCGGGCAGCGCCGCCACGAAGCCGTCGGCCTGGGCGGTCCGCAGCGCCTCCCAGACCGCGTCGTCGGGGACGTCCGCGCCCAGGGACACGTTGCCGCGCACGGAGTCGTCGAACAGGAACGCCTGCTGCGGCACCAGGGCGACGTGCTCCGCGAGCGCGCCGGGAGCGAGCGTGCGCACGTCGTGCCCGTCGAGGAGCACCTGCCCGCCGTCGGGGTCGACCAGGCGCAGGAGCAGGGAGGTCAGCGTGCTCTTGCCGCTGGCGGTCGCGCCGACGACCGCGACCGTGCGCCCGGGCGCGACCTCGAAGCGGACCCCGTCGAGCAGCGGCGGTCCGTCGGGGTAGGCGAAGGCCAGGTCGCGGACCTCGAGGCGGCGCGACCCGCGCCCCGGTGTCGCCGGCGACGAGCGCCCGTCGCCGTACTCCATCTCGCCGGTGGCGTCGAGGACCGACTGCACCCGGTCGAAGCCGACGACGCTGCGCGGGAACTCCCCCACCAGCCACCCCAGCGAGCGGATCGGGAACGACACGATCGTGAGCAGGTAGCCGATCGTGACGACGTTGCCGGGGTCGGTGAGGCCCTGGTCGACGCGCAGCACGCCGACGGCGAGGACGGCGAGCACGCCGAGGCTCGGCAGCGCCTCGAGCACCGGGTCGAAGGCGGCGCGGATGCGGCCGGCACGGACGTTGGTGTCGCGCAGCTGGTGCGCCTTGCGGGCGAAGCGCTCGGTCTCCTCGGTCTCGCGGCCGAGCGACTTGACGACGAGCGCGCCGTCGAAGGACTCGTGGGCGACCTCGCTGAGCTCGGCGCGCAGCGCCTGGGCCCGGGTCATCAGCGGCGACTGGAGCCGCTGGTAGAGCGACGTTGGCGGCGATCACGACCGGGAAGACCAGCAGGCCGACGACCGCCAGGACCACGTCGGTGACGACCATCTGGCGACCGCGATCACCATCATCGCGACCGTGCCGACCGCCATCGGCAGCGGCGCGATCGGCGCCCAGGCGGCCTCGACGTCGGAGTTCGCGTTGGACAGCAGCTGGCCGGTGGGGTGCTGCTGGTGCCAGGCCATCGGCAGGCGGAGGTACTGCCGGGTGACGGCGCGGCGGTAGTGCGCCTGCATGCGGTACTGCATGACGCCGGCGCCGAGGCGCCGCGCCACGATGCCGACGGCACGCAGCAGCGCCACCGCGACGAACAGCGCGAGGATCGTCACCAGGCCGCCGGGGCGCACGTCGCCGTCGGCGAACGCGGGCAGCACGACGTGGTCGGTCGACCAGCCGAGCACCCAGGCGTCCGCGACCGTCAGCGCCCCGAACAGCACGCTGCCCAGGGTGGAGAGGGTGAAGATCCAGGGCTCCCGCCGGATCGCGACGCCGAGCACCGCGAACCCGTCGCGCAGGGTGCCCCGCTCCGGGGCTCGCGGGTCCCGGGGTCGTCCGTCGGCGCGTCACGGGCCCCACCCTACGATCGGGGGTATGACGAGGATGGCGCGGTCCGAGCGCGCGCAGCTGTGCGACGCGGCGCTCGAGGCCGGCGCGGACGCGCCCACGCTCTGCGAGGGGTGGACGGTCAAGGACCTCGTGGTGCACCTGCTGGTGCGCGAGGGCAGCCCGGCGTCGGTCGGGATCGTGGTCCCGGCGCTGTCCGGGGTGCTCGACCGCACGTCGAGACGGGTCGGGCGCCGCGACCTGTCCACGCTCGTCGAGCGGCTCCGGCACGGTCCGCCGGTGTGGTCGCCGTACGCCGTGCCGAAGGTCGACGACCTGGTCAACACGCTGGAGTACTTCGTCCACCTCGAGGACATCCGACGCGCGCAGCCCGGCTGGACCGCGCGGGCGCTGTCCGACGAGGAGCAGCGCACGCTCTGGTCGATGGTGCGCACCGCCGGCAAGGGGCTGATGCGCGGCGCGCCGGTCGGGGTGACGCTGGAGGACTCGGGCACCGGTCACCGCGCCGTGCTCAAGGACGCGCCCGATCCGGTGGTGGTGCGCGGCCTGCCGGCCGAGGTGGTGCTCTTCGTCTTCGGCCGCGCCGAGCAGGCCGACGCCGAGCTGATCGGCGACGAGCAGGCCGTGGCCCGGCTTCGGGGGACCTCGCTCGGCATCTGAGCCGCCGGGCGGTTCTCCCGCCGCGACCAGCCGGGTTCTGCCACGGTGGTGCCATGCCCGAGGCTGCCTCCACGACGCCGCTGTGGGTCACCATCGCCCTGGTGGTCCTGGACTTCTCCGTGAAGGTGGCGGCGGTCGGGGTGATCCCGCAGAACAGGCGGCCCAGCTCGGCGAGCGCCTGGCTGCTGCTGGTGCTTTTCCTGCCCTTCGTCGGCATCGTGGCCTTTCTGCTGCTGGGCAGCACCTCGGTCGACAGGGGACGCCGCCGCATCCACCGCGAGGTCAACGAGTTCGTGTCCGAGCGGTTCGCCACCGCGCGCACCACGCGCTCCCCCACTGTCGAGCCCGCCTGGCTGGCGTCGGCGGTCGTGATGAACCAGACCCTCGGCACGCTGCCCTGCACGTGGGGCAACACGGTGGAGCTGTGCTCGGACTACGAGGAGTCCATCGCGGTGATGACCCGCGAGGTGCAGCAGGCCCGGCGCTTCGTGAACGTGCAGTTCTACATCATGAGCTGGGACCACGCGACCGGCCCGTTCTTCGAGGCCCTGGTCGCCGCGGAGCAGCGTGGCGTCACCGTCCGGGTCCTCTTCGACCACATCGCCTGCCGCGGGATCGACGGCTAAAGGAGATGCTGCGGAGGTTCGACGCGGCCGGCTTCGACTGGCACCCGATGCTGCCGATCCAGCCGCTCAAGGGCCGCTGGCGTCGCCCCGACCTGCGCAACCACCGCAAGATCCTGGTCGTCGACGGCCGGGTCGCGGTGACCGGCTCGCAGAACCTCATCGAGCCGAGCTACGACAAGCCTGCGCACCAGAAGGCCGGCCGCCAGTGGCGCGAGCTGACCATGCGGGTGACCGGTCCGGTCGTCTCCTCGCTCAACGTCGTCTTCGCCACCGACTGGTTCGTCGAGATGCACGACGTCCTCGACGAGTCCGAGTTCCTCGCCCCCGCCGACGAGGCGCCCGCGGGCGACATCGCCTGCCAGGTGGTGCCGAGCGGCCCCGGCTTCCCGCACGAGAACAACCTGCGCCTGTTCACCACGCTGGTGTACGGCGCGCAGCGACGGCTGTCGCTGACCAGCCCGTACTTCGTGCCCGACGAGTCGCTGCTCTACGCCGTCACCACGGCCGCCCAGCGCGGCGTCGAGGTCGAGCTCTTCGTCTCCGAGCAGGCCGACCAGTTCATGGTGGGTCACGCGCAGATGTCGTACTACCAGGCCCTCCTCGAGGCGGGCGTGCGGATCTGGCTCTACCCGGCGCCGTACGTCCTGCACAGCAAGCACTTCTCGGTCGACGACGACGTCACGGTGATCGGGTCGAGCAACATGGACATGCGCTCGTTCGGCCTCAACTTCGAGGTCTCGGTGATGGCGTTCGGCGGCACGGTCGTGGCCGACGTGCGCCGCGTGGAGGACGTCTACCGCTCGCTCTCGCGCGAGCTGACCCTCGAGGAGTGGTCGCGGCGCTCGCTCGGCGGGCGGTATCTCGACAGCGTGATGCGGCTGACCTCGGCCCTCCAGTGACCCCTAGGCTTGCCGCATGAGCGAGCCCCCCGCCACGCGCCTCGAGCTCCTGCCCGCCGTCGACGTCGCGGGCGGTCACGCGGTGCAGCTCGTGCAGGGCGTGGCCGGCTCGGAGAAGCGCTTCGGCGACCCCGTCGAGGCCGCCCTGAACTGGCAGCGGCGCGGCGCCGAGTGGATCCACCTCGTCGACCTCGACGCCGCCTTCGGCCGGGGCCACAACCGCGACCTGCTCGCCTCGATCGTCGGCGCGCTCGACATCCGCGTGGAGATGAGCGGCGGAATCCGCGACGACGCGTCGCTCGGGGCCGCGATGGCCACCGGCTGCCGGCGGGTCAACATCGGCACGGCCGCCCTCGAGCAGCCCGAGTGGTGCGCGCGCGCCATCGCGACGTACGGCGACCGGGTGGCCGTCGGGCTCGACGTGCGCGGGCGGACCCTCGCCGCGCGGGGCTGGACGGAGGAGGGCGGCGACCTGTTCGAGGTGCTGGCCCGCCTCGACGCCGAGGGCTGCGCACGCTACGTCGTCACCGACGTCGACAAGGACGGCATGCTCCAGGGGCCCAACCTGGACCTCCTGCGCTCGGTGTGCGCCGCGACCGACCGGCCGGTGGTGGCCTCCGGCGGCATCACCGAGCTCTCCGACCTCGCCGCGCTGAGCGCCCTCGTGCCCGAGGGCGTCGAGGGGGCGATCGTCGGAACGGCGCTCTACGAGGGCCGCTTCAGCCTCGAGGACGCTCTCGCGCTGACCCGGTCCGGGGCCGACGGGTGAGCCTCGCGGTCCGGGTGATCCCCTGCCTCGACGTGGACGCGGGCCGGGTCGTGAAGGGCGTGAACTTCCAGTCGCTGCGCGACGCCGGCGACCCCGTCGAGCTGGCCAAGGCCTATGACGCAGAGGGCGCCGACGAGCTGACGTTCCTCGACATCTCCGCCTCGCACGAGGGGCGCGACACCACCCTGGAGATGGTCTCGGCCACCGCCGAGCAGGTGTTCATCCCGCTGACCGTCGGCGGCGGCGTGGGCAGCGTCGACCACGTCGACCGGCTGCTGCGCGCGGGCGCCGACAAGGTCGCGGTCAACACCGCGGCGATCCGGCGGCCCGAGCTGGTCGCGGAGATCGCGGACCGCTTCGGCAACCAGGTGCTCGTGCTGTCCGTCGACGCCCGGCGGGCCGACGCCGGCACCGACAGCGGCTTCGAGGTGACCACCCACGGCGGTCGCACGGGCACCGGCGTCGACGCGGTGGCGTGGGCGGCCCGGGCGGCCGAGCTCGGCGCGGGCGAGATCCTGCTCAACGCGATGGACGCCGACGGCACCCAGGACGGGTTCGACCTCGAGCTGCTCCGGCTGGTCCGGGCCGCGGTGTCGGTGCCGGTGATCGCCTCCGGCGGGGCGGGGCGCCTCGAGCACTTCGCGCCGGCAGTCGAGGCGGGCGCCGACGCCGTGCTCGCCGCCACGGTGTTCCACTTCGGCACCCTGCGGATCGGCGAGGTCAAGAGGTCCCTGGCGGACGCCGGCCATCCGGTCCGCTGAGCGCGGACCGGACGGCCGGGTGGACGGGCGTGGCCGGCCGGGGGGCCGGGGGGGTCAGCGGACCCGGCCGTACCACACCTTGTTGGTCCACAGACGCTCCCGCTTGACCCGCTGCCCGGTCGAGGGGGCGTGCCAGATCCGGTTCTTCCCGGCGTAGATCGCGACGTGGTAGACGCTGCCGCCGGAGTGGAAGAACACCAGGTCGCCGCGGTGCCGGTGGGAGCGCTTGAGGTGCCGGGTGGCGCCGTACTGCGCCCGCGAGGTGCGCGGCAGGTGCTTGCCGACCCGCTTGAAGACCCAGCGGGTGAAGCCCGAGCAGTCGAACGCGCGCGGGCCGACGGCGCCGTAGCGGTAGGGCGTGCCCTTCTTCGAGGCGGCGACCCGCAGCACGCGCTTGACCCGCGGCTTGGAGAGGGCGCTGAGGTGCACGTCGGCGGTGGTGACCCGGGCGGGCGCGGCCGGGACGCGGACGGCGCCGGCCACGGTCGTCTGGGGCACCAGCACCATGCCCGCGAAGAGTGCCGGCACCAGGCCGAGCATCAGGAGGTTGCGCCGGACATGGCGCAGCAGGGCAGGGAGGTGTTGCGACACGATGAGTCCTCGGTGTCGCCTACGAAAGATGACCTGTCGGGTTCGGGCTCCGAAGCGTGCCCGGCCTCCGTCGTACGACGTGAGGCTTCACCCCGAGCCGTGCGGACCATGTCCGTACGGCGTGCTGCTGGGTCTCCCGCGCCCGTCGTTGACACTGGTCTGCGTCGTGTCGACCCGGAGCTCGTGACGGGCCTCGGCGCGGCCCGGGTCGCCCCACCACGGCGGTGAGGATCGCGACCAGTGTGCCCTGCCCCGACCCGGTTGTCGCGCGAACCCCCCTAACGGACTGGACCGCGGGCGTGGGGCTGCACCGCCTCGAGGGTGCCTCAGCGGTGGCGCGGGACCAGCACGGCGGCCAGCACCGGCGCGACCAGCACGCTCACCACGAGCGCCGCCAGCCGGGCCTGCCAGTCCGGTCGCACCACCCAGACGACGACGTTCGCGGCGACCACGACGGCCAGCAGCAGCGAGGTCCGCACCCGGCGGCGACGGGCCAGCGTGCCGGTCGGGCGACCGGTCGGGGTGAGCCGGGGCAGCCTGCCGGTGGTGGCGCGCCGGACTGCCTGCGACCGGGCCCGGCGTCGCTCGCGGCGCTCGGCCTCGGCGGCCCGGGCGGCGGCCTTGAGGGCGGTCTCGTGCTCGCGGGCGGCCCGCCGCCGGGCCCGCTCCTTGCTCACGCGCCGCCGGTGCGCAGCGAGGACACCCAGTTGCGCAGCAGCCTGGCGCCGGCGTCGCCGGACTTCTCCGGGTGGAACTGGGTGGCGCACAGCGGCCCGTTCTCCACGGCCGCCACGAAGCGGTCGCCGCCGTGGGTGGCCCAGGTGACCAGCGGCGGCCGGGTGCGGTCGTTGGTGCGCAGGACCCAGTCGCGGACGCCGTAGGAGTGCACGAAGTAGAACCGCTCGTCCTCGACGCCCTCGAACAGGCGAGTGCCGTCGGGGACCTCCACGGTGTTCCAGCCCATGTGCGGGACCACGGGCGCCTGCAGGCGCTCGACGACGCCGGGCCACTCGTCGAGGCCCTCGGTGTCGACGCCGTGCTCGACGCCGTGGGCGAAGAGCACCTGCATGCCCACGCAGATGCCCAGCACCGCGCGCCCGCCGGCGAGCCGGCGGCCGATCACCTCGTGCCCCTTGGCGGCGCGCAGCGCGTCGGCGCAGGCGCGGAACGCCCCGACCCCCGGCACCACCAGGCCGTCGCAGTCCATCGCGGCCGCCCGGTCCGCGGTCAGCGTGACCTCCGCACCGGCCCGCTCGAGGGCGCGCACGGCCGAGTGGGTGTTGCCCGAGCCGTAGTCGAGGACGACGACGCTGCGCGGGCCTGCCGTCACAGGCTGCCCTTGGTGCTCGGGACGCCCGTCTCGCGCGGGTCGAGGGCGACGGCGTCGCGCAGCGCGCGCGCGAACGCCTTGAACTGCGCCTCGACGAGGTGGTGGGGGTCGCGTCCGGACAGCACCCGCACGTGCAGCGCGATCCGGGCGTGGAAGGCCAGCGTCTCGAACACGTGCCGGGTCAGCGAGCCGAGGTAGCCGACCCCGCTGCTGTCCCCGCCGATCGTGACGTACGCCTGCGCGTCGGGCTCGCCGGTGTGCACGCAGTACGGCCGCCCGGAGACGTCGACCGCGCACTGCACCAGGGCCTCGTCGAGCGGCACCAGGCTGTCGCCGAAGCGCCGGATGCCGACCTTGTCCCCCAGCGCCTCGCGCAGCGCGTCGCCCAGGGCGATCGCGGTGTCCTCGACGGTGTGGTGGGCGTCGATGTGGGTGTCGCCCTCGGTCTGCACGGTGAGGTCGACCAGCGAGTGCCGGGCCAGGCTGGCCAGCATGTGGTCGTAGAACCCCACGCCGGTGGAGACGTCGGCGCGGCCGGTGCCGTCGAGGTCGAGCTCGACGAGCACCTTCGACTCCTTGGTGGCCCGCTCGATCCGGGCCGTGCGCGTGCTCATCCGTGGTGGGGTGTTCATGCCTCTACCTCCGTGAGTGCGTGGGTGAGGGCGGCCCGGAACGCGGCCATCTCCTCGGGGGTGCCGACCGAGACCCGCAGCCACCCGTCGGGCCCGGTCTCGCGGATCAGCACGCCCCGGTCCAGCAGAGCCTGCCAGACGGCGTGCCGGTCGGGCAGCACGCCGAAGAGCACGTAGTTGGCGTCGCTGTCGGCCACGCTGAGCCCGCGGCCGCGCAGCCAGCCGACCAGCGCGTCCCGCTCGACGCGCAGGTCCTCGACGCGGGCGAGCAGCTCCTCGGCGTGCCGCAGCGCGACCCGGGCGACGGCCTGGGTGACCGCGGAGAGGTGGTACGGCAGCCGCACGACGCGGATCGCGTCGCAGATCTCCTCGGAGGCGGCGAGGTAGCCGAGCCGGGCCCCGGCGAGCGCGAACGCCTTGCTCATGGTGCGCGAGACGACGAGGTTCGGCGTCTGCGCCAGCACCTCGAGCGCGCTCGGCGTGCCGGCCCGCCGGAACTCGCCGTACGCCTCGTCGATGACGACGACGCCACCGTGCCGCGGCGGCCGCCGCGCACACCGCGGTGACGGTGGCTGGCGGGAGCGCCGTGCCGGTGGGGTTGTTCGGCGAGGGCAGCAGCACGACGCTCGGGCGGTGCTCGTCGACCACGGCGACGGCGTGGTCGACGTCGAGGCTGAAGTCCTCCTCGCGGTGGCCGACGACCCAGCGGGTCATCGCGTCGCGGGCGTACTCGGGGTACATCGAGTACGTCGGCGCGAAGGACACCGCCGTGCGGCCGGGGCCGCCGAAGGCCTGCAGGATCTGCAGCATCACCTCGTTGGACCCGTTCGCGGCCCACACCTGCGCGGGCCTGACCCCGTGACCGAGGTAGGCCGCGAGGTCCTCGCGGAGTGCGGTGAACTCGCGGTCCGGGTAGCGGTTGAGGCTCCGGGTCGCCTCGGCCACCGCCTCGGCCACGTCGGCGACGACGCGCTCGCTGGGCGGGTAGGGGTTCTCGTTGACGTTGAGCTGCACGGGCGCGACGTCGAGGCCGAGCTGCGGTGCGCCGTACGGCTCGATCCCCCGCAGCTCCTCGCGCAGCGGCGGGAACACGCTCACCGGCCGAACCGCGCGCTGACGCCGGCGCCGTGGCCGGGCAGGTCCTCGGCCTCGGCGAGCGCGACGACGTGCCCGGCGACCTCGGCGAGCGCCTCGCGGGTGAAGTCGACCACGTGCACGCGCCGCAGGAAGGAGTGCACGCCCAGGCCCGAGGAGTGGCAGGCGCAGCCGGCCGTCGGCAGCACGTGGTTGGAGCCCGCGCAGTAGTCGCCGACGGCGACCGGGGACCACGGCCCCACGAACACCGCACCGGCGTTGCGGACCCGTGCGGCGACCGCGCTCGCGTCGCGGGTCTGGATCTCCAGGTGCTCCGAGGCGTAGGCGTTGACGACCTCGAGGCCCTGGTCGACGTCGTCGACGAGCACGATCGCGGACTGCACGCCCCCGAGCGAGGCGGCGATGCGCTCGCCGTGCCGGGTCGCGGCGACCTGCTTGGCGAGCTCGGCCTCCACGTCGTCGGCCAGCGTCTCGGAGTCGGTCACCAGAAGCGCGGCCGAGGTGCCGCCGTGCTCGGCCTCGGTCAGGAGGTCGGCCGCGACGAAGCCCGCCTCGGCGCTGTCGTCGGCCAGGATCGCGATCTCGCTGGGGCCGGCCTCGGAGTCGATGCCGACCACGCCGCGCAGCAGGCGCTTGGCCGCGGTGACGTAGAGGTTGCCGGGGCCGATCACCATGTCGACCCGGCGGCAGGGGCCGGCACCGTAGGCGAACATCGCCACCGCCTGGGCGCCGCCGACGGCGTAGACCTCCTCGACGTCGAGCAGCGCGCAGGCCGCCAGGATCGAGGCGTCCGGCAGGCCGGTCGCACGGGTGGGCGGCGCGGACAGCGCGATGGAGCCGACCCCGGCCACCTGCGCGGGGACCACGTTCATCACGACCGTCGACACGAGCGGAGCCGTGCCCCCGGGGACGTAGAGCCCGACCCGGTCGACCGGGACGGACCGGTGCCGGACCACCGCGCCCGGCGCGACCTCGATGACCGTGTCGCCCTCGAGGTCGGCCTCGCTCGCGGCGCGCAGGCGGCGCACGGACTCCTCCAGGCCGGCCCGCACGTCCGCGTCCAGCTCGGCCAGGGCCGTGCGCATCGCCGCGGCGGGCACCGCGATCGCGTCCAGACGCACGCCGTCGAAGCGCTCGGTCAGCTCGACCACGGCCTCCACGCCCCGGTCCCGGACGTCGTCGCAGATCGGCCGGACCACGTGCATCGCGGACTCGACGTCGACGTCGCTGCGCGGCACGAGGGCGCGGTAGTCGAGGGACTCGTGGCCCCGGAGGTCGATGCGACGGATCATGCGGGCCAGTCTAGGTGCGCGGCCGGCACCGGCCGGGCGGTGGTTCGACCCGGGAGACCGGCGTACCGACCACTAGGTTGGGACCGTGACCGAGCAGCTGCCGATCTTCCCGCTGAACACCGTGATGTTCCCCGGGGTCACCGTGCCGCTGCACGTCTTCGAGGACCGCTACCGCGCGCTCGTGCACCACCTCCTCGCCATCCCCGACCGGTCGCTGCGGCTGTTCGGGATCGTCGCCATCCGGGAGGGCTACGAGGTCGGCCAGCACGGCGTGCAGTCCGTGCACCGCGTCGGCTGCGTGGTGCAGATGACCTCCGTCGAGCCCTACCCCGACGGCCGGTTCGACATCGAGGTCGTCGGACGGCAGCGGCTGCGGCTCGACGGCCTCGACACCTCCGGCGACTTCCTGGTCGGCGACGTCGAGACGCTGCCGGAGCGGCAGGAGGCGCAGCCCGGCGCGGCCGAGGAGGCGGCCCGCACCCGGCGCACCTTCGAGGAGTACCGCCGCCGGCTCTCCACCCTGCGCGGCGGCGACGTGCTCGACGGCGACCTCCCGCAGGACCCGGAGTACCTCTCCTACAGCCTGGCGGCCACCTGCCTGCTCACCCTCCAGGAGCGCCAGTCGATGCTCGAGGCCAGCACCGCCTTCGAGCGGCTGGTGATGCTGCGGCTCGCACTGCGCGAGGAGATGCGTGCCATGCGGGCCGTCCCGTCCCTGCCTGCGACCGAGGTGGCCCGCACGAACTGGTCCCCGAACTAGTGCCGCGCAAGGGGGCCGGCGGGACGCCCGCCACGGTGGCACTGACCCGCGCCGGCGTCCGCTTCACCGAGCACGCCTACGACCACAACGCGTCGGCGACGTCGTACGGGCTCGAGGCGGCACAGGTGCTCGGCCTGGACCCGGCGCAGGTCTTCAAGACCCTGCTCGCGTCGGTGGACGGCCGTCTCGTGGTGGGCATCGTCCCGGTCTCCGGCCAGATGGACCTCAAGGCGGTCGCGGCCGCCGTGGGCGGGAAGCGGGCCACGATGGCCGACCCGTCCGACGCGGAGCGGGCGACCGGCTACGTCGTGGGGGGCATCTCCCCGCTGGGCCAGCGCCGCGCGCACCCGACCGTGCTCGACGCGTCGGCCCTGGGCCTGCCCGTGGTCTACGTGTCCGGGGGTCGTCGCGGTCTGGACCTCGGCCTCGACCCCGCCGACCTGGTCCGTTTGACCCGGGCGACGGTGGCGGACATCCGACGTACCTAGGCTCGCGGGCCGTTGAACCCTCGCCTCCATCGCCCTCCGAGCCGATCCTGGGTCGGGGAGGAGGTCCACCATGACCCGCACGCGCCGCTCTCGGGCACCGCGCCGGCAGGCCGGTCACTAC
Organism: uncultured Actinomycetota bacterium; assembly: GCA_963781745.1. GTDB lineage: Bacteria > Actinomycetota > Actinomycetes > Propionibacteriales > Nocardioidaceae > Nocardioides_B. The sequence continues at coordinate 301,964 of CAWAHH010000019.1, forward strand.
GGTGTCGACCACGCCATCTGGTACGACGAGCACCGCGACCGCTGGTTCCCGGTCGCCCACGACACCGAGCAGCTCGAGCTCACCCTGGAGGAGGCCGGACCGCTCCCGTGGTGGCGCGGCACGCCGCTCTCGACGCGACCCGACGGCACCACCTGGGTGCGCTTCGTCGCCCAGGTCGCCGGCGCCGACGCCTCCGGCCCGTCGTTCCGCGCGGTGAGCGGACCGTTCGAGCACCGGGCCACCACCACCGGCGAGGACCGGGACGTGGACCCGTCGTGGACCCCGGGCATGGCAGCGGCCCTGGACGACCTGCGCCGCCTGCTCGAGCGCTCCGGCTGGGTCCGGGCCGGTCGCAGCACCCGCACCTGGTCCGACCGCTACGTGCGCCCGCTGGTCGACTGGACGCGCCCGCACCGCAACCCCGAGTCCGCCCTGCGCGACCGGGTCGAGGAGGCCTGAGCCCGGGCCCCTCATGCCGGGAGGACCACGTCGCGGAAGTACACCTCGAGCCGCGATGGCGCCTGCCGCACCCCGGGTGGGTGCAGCCGTGGCAGCCTCGTCGTCTCGGGGACGGCCCACGGGTCCGGCGGTGCTGGTGTCGTCGGCGGTGGTGCCGTCGGCGGTGGTGGTGGATCCATCGGAGGTGGTCGCACCGGCAGCCGGTGACTGACGTAGCGGTGACCCGTCATCGCACCGGCAGCCGGTGACTGACGTAGCGGTGACCCGTCGGCGTGCGGGTCTCCACCGTGCCGTCGGGACCGGGCCGCGCCCGCCAGCCCGACAGCTCCTTGGCCTGGTTGCAGGTCACGCACAGTCCCTGGGCGTTGGCCGCCGAGGTCGAGCCACCGGCGTGGGCCGGCACGACGTGGTCGACGTGGCGCAGCGGGGCGTCGCACCAGGGTGTGCGGCACCGCTGGTCGCGCAGGCCCACGAACCGCCGCAGCGCTCCGTCGAAGCGGCGCCGGCGGGACTCCATGGCCACCAGCGACCCCGTGCCGGGCGCCACGAACAGCCGTCTCAACCACTCTGGTGCCGGGGACACCACTCTGGTGCCGGGGACCCGACCCCGTCGTCGGCTGGCTTGCCGGAGACCCACCGACGGACCAGCGCGGGCGGGACCGGGCCGTAGCCGTCCACCTCGGCCGCGGCGGGACCACCGCCCACCAGGGCCTCCTGGCTGATCACGACGTGCACCTCGAGGGGCACCGCGTCGGCGTCGGACTGGCCGGTCAGCCGCTCGACGAGCACGTCGGCCATCAGCTGACCACGACCCCGGGGGTCCCCGGCGGCGCAGGCTGTCGGCGGCACGGGCCAGCGCGACGTAGACGGCGACGCCCTGGCGCACCGGCAGCAGACCCGTGACGTGCGTCATCGTGTCCGGGGCCGGCCGCTCGGCGTCCACGCAAGCACGGTCTGCGCGGGACAGGCAGGCTGTCTCCCTCGCGACGAGCACGGCCCGCCACTCGCTGATCTCGCCGCGGGTCAGGGCCGCGAGGGTGTGCGGCAGCTCGTGGACGAGTGCGGTCGCGAGGCCGACATGTCGACCGCCTCGCCACGGCCCGTCCCGCCGGGCCAGCGCCACCTGGGCGGCGACGCCCCGGCCGAGGTCACGCGCGGGCACCCCCGCGGCCCGCTGGTGCTCGCGCTGGGAGGCGAGGAACCGCGCGGTGATCCGCGCCTGCGCTGCGGCAGCAGCCGACTTGAGGGCTTCGAGTGCTCGGAGCTGGTCGATCAAGGCGGCGTCGTCGACCCACCCGTCGGCCCCGTCGTCGGCGCCCGAGCCCGCCGGCGTCGGCGTCGGCATCGGCGTCGGCGTCGGCGTCGGCGCGAGGGTCTCCACCGCGGCCAGGCTCACGACCCAGGACTGCACACGCGCCGCCCATCCGGGATCGGTCACCGCGCCCTCCTCGCCACCGGAACGCCTTGCTTCGCTCATGCGTTCGATTTCAGTCGGCAACCGAGCCCTGAGCCATTCCACTCACGAGCCTGAGGACAGAGGCGTCACCCGCCCGGGTGTGCCTCGTCGGACGGCTCGATGCGACGCACGGACCGCCCGTCCGCACCGAGCACCAGGCAGTCGGGGAATCGCAGGTCCGCCCAGAAGTCCCCAGCCTCGCCCGGGTCGACAGCGCCCCGCGACACCAGCCACAGCGTCAGCACCATGCCGTGGGTGCCGACCACGGTGGCGCCGCCGGTGAGGTCCGCGACGCCGGCCTCGAAGCGAGCTGCGACCTCGGCCGGGTCCTCCCAGCCCGGGTGCCTCCGGCCCTGGACGTACGCCCTGCGGAGGCGACCGAAGTCGTCGCTCCACCGCTCCTCCACCCGGCGCACCTCGCCGAAGCGCGGATCGGTCCGCACGCCGTCGTGGCCGCCGAGCGTCTCCCACGCCCGCCGCTCGTCGCTGGAGACCAGGGCGACCGGCGACGAGGCCGGCACCGCACCGAGGGCCGAGCCCAGTCGATGCATCAGGGCCGCTGCCGCACGGCGACCCGCGTCGCTCAGCGGCCAGTCGAAGGCGGGGCGGTCCGGCGACGCGACCGGCTCGGCATGACGGACCAGGACGAGCATCCGCCGACGGTAGCGACCCGCACCGACAGGCACGTCGACGGCTGGACGGGCTGGACCGAAGGTCCCGCACAGGTCCCGAAACGGTCCTGTCTTTGTCCCGCAGCAGCAGGGACCTTCGTCTCTGAGCCGCGCCACCCTCGCGGACCGATGCTTGACACGTAAACCACAAGGACCGCACAGGACCTTCACGAGAGGTCCTCCACCCGAAGGACACGCCATGCGACGCCGTACGTTCGATGCACTCCTGACCCTCACCGGGCTCTCCCTGGCCATCGTCCTGGCCGTGGCGGGAGGCCTGCTCTTCTGGGCCCACAGCTTCGTGCAGGACCAGGTCACCAGCCAGCTCACCGCGCAGCAGATCTACTTCCCCGCCAAGGGCAGCGAGTCGCTCAGCGACCCGGCCGTCAAGCCCTACCTCAGCAAGTACGCCGGCCAGCAGCTGACCACCGGCGCCCAGGCCAAGGCCTACGCCGACCACTTCATCGCCGTGCACCTCAAGGAGATGTCGGGCGGCCAGACCTACTCGCAGCTGTCGGCCAAGGCCATGGCGAACCCCAAGGACGCCGACCTCGCCGGCCTCGTCGCCACCGTCTTCAAGGGCGAGACCCTGCGCGGGCTGCTCCTGAACGCGTACGCCTTCGGCCAGATGGGCGCCATCGCCCTCTACGGCGCGATCGCCTCCTTCGTCGGCGCGGGCGTCCTGCTCCTGCTGAGCCTCCTCGGTGTGGCGCACCTGCGCCGGGTGCCGGTCGAGGCCGAGGTCCGGCTCGGCGGCGTGAAGCCCGCCCTCGCCTGACCGCAGCCGGCACGAGAGACAGCTCGCCGCGCTGAGCCACCAGCACCAGCGCAGCACCCACCACCACGGGCCCGGAGCCACCAGCTCCGGGCCCGTCGACGTGTCGCCCGCCGCACCTCCCCCGCACGGCGCGAGGCCCCGACGTCGTACGGCGCGAGGAGTCGGGGGCTCAGGCCGTGAAGCGCGCGACGTACCTGCGCTGCCAGGGCGTCTCGACCGCGCGCGGGTCGTAGTGCGCCCGCACCCACGCGACCGCGCTCGCGGCCGGCACCCCGTCGATCACGGCGACGCACGCGAGGGCCGTCCCGGTGCGGCCGACCCCGCCGTGGCACGCCAGCTCCACGCGCTCGGTGACCGCACGCTCCCACACCTCGCGGAACGCTGCCCGTGCCTCGGAGCGGTCGGACGGCAACCGGAAGTCGGGCCAGCGCAGCCACCGGGCCGGCCAGTCCGTCGCGGCCGGCGGCTCGCCGAGGAGGTAGAGCCCGAACTGTGGCAGCCGGTCGCCGGGGTCACCTTGCCGGAGCCCGCGACCTCGCAGCCGTCGACCGCTGGGCAGCGTGACCACCCCGCGCTCGAACGGCTCCCACGCCCCGCCCGCCACACAACGCCCCGGATCCGCGTCCACCGGGCTAGTGTGCGACCTGAGGTCTCGGTCGAGGAAGCGGTACGGGATGTCGAACGTCCCGGCGCCGGGCAACGGCACCGGCCTCTGGACCTGACGGACCTCAGCCCCTCGGGGCGTCGTCGAGCTTCACCGCGACGACGGGCACCGGCGACTCGAGAAGCAGCCGCTGGCTGACGCTGCCGAGCAGCACCTTGCCGACCGGCGTACGCCGCTTGAGGCCGATGACGAGCCGGGACGGCTCGTGCGCGGCGATCTCGTCGAGCACCGCCTCGGCGGGATCGCGGTCGGCCTTGCCGGAGCGCTCGATCACCTCGACCCGGACGGCGGCGGGGACCGTCGCGAGGTCGACGGGCCGCAGGGCGAGGTTGACCACGAGGAGGTCGGTGCCGAGGAGCTCGGCCTCGGCGACCCCCGCGGCGAGGGCCGCGAGGCCCTCGGGGCTGTCGGGAACTGCCACCATCACGGACATGGCTGGTCCTTCCTGTCGGTGGGACGAGAGAGGTGCGAAAGGGGTCGGGACGGTCGCCCCCGAGGGGGCCGTTGCTCAGGCGTGCTGGTCGCGGAACTCGTCCTCGAACTCCTCGAGGGACAGGCCGCGGGTCTCCGGGACTATCGTCGCGATGAAGACCAGCGCGAGCAGGCCGAGGAAGGCGAAGAGGAAGAACGTCGGCGCGATGCCGACCGCCGCGACCAGGGGCGGGAAGCCGAACGCCACGCTGGCGTTGGCGATCCAGAGGAAGAACACGCACAGTCCCATCGCGAAGCTGCGGATCTTGAGCGGAAAGATCTCGGCCAGCAGCAGCCATACCAGCGGCCCGATGGTGCCCTGCATGGAGAACACGAAGAGCACCACGAACAGCAGGATGACGTAGGGCTTCACGTCGTTGTCCGGCAGCAGCAGCGCGGACAGGCCGACCAGGACGTGGAAGAACGTCGTGAGGGTGAAGCCTGCGAGCAGCATCGTGCGCCGGTTCACGCGGTTCATCAGCAAGATGCCGACCGTGATGCCGAGGACGCTGAACAGCCCGTTGGCGATGTTGGCGATCACCGCGGCCTCCTGGGAGAAGCCGGCGTCCTCGAGGAGCTGGCTGCCGTAGTACATGATCGAGTTGATGCCGGTGAACTGCTGGAAGACGCCGAGCCCGATGCCGACGACGACGAGCCGGCGGACCCACGGCACGGCGAGGTCGGCCCAGCCGCCGGTCTGCGACTCCTTCTCCTCGTCCGCGAGGTGGTGCACCTCGGCCATCTCGGCATCGGCCCGCTCGGGTGACCGGACCTGGCGGAGCACCTCGAGGGCCTCGTCGTCGCGGTCCTGCGAGCTGAGCCAGCGCGGGCTCTCCGGCATCCGCAGCATCCCCACGAACAGCGCGACGGCAGGGAGGACGGCGACCACGAGCATGAAGCGCCACACGGAGTCGTGCTGGCCCCAGACCTGGAAGATGATCGCGTTGACGATGAAGGCGGCGAACTGGCCGGAGACGATCATCACCTCGTTGCGGGTCACCAGCGCAGCCGCGCTTCTCCGAGGGCGACACCTCGGCGAGGTACACGGGCACGGTGGCCGACGCCCCACCGACGGCGAGGCCGAGCACGAAGCGGAAGACGGCGAGCACCTCCCACGTCGGCGAGAGCACGCACCCGATGGTCCCGGCGGCGAAGATGCCGGCGAGCATCAAGATGTTGTGGCGCCGGCCGTAGCGGTCGGAGAGCCGCCCGCCGACCAGGGCGCCGATCGCCGCGCCGAAGATCAGGATGCTGACCACCAGCCCCTCGGTGAACGAGGTCAGGCCGAGGTCGTCCTTCATCGGCTCGAGGGCGCCGTTGATCACACCCGTGTCGTAGCCGAAGAGCAACCCGCCGAAGGTCGCGATGACGGCCACCAGGCCGAGGCGGCGGCGGTGCGGGCCGGGTGTGTCGGCCGGCAGGGCCGGCCGTCCGGCTCGAGCGGATGCGACGTCATGGGCCATGAGGACTCCCGAGGTCTCTGCCCCGGCAGTGGTCTGCCGGGAGGCGTTCCGACCGAGGGTGGCAGCCGTGACTAGCACGTGCAAGTTCTTGCTGTCAGAATGTCCGGACATCCTGCCTTCCTCCACATCCTGGTCCCGCCAGGCGAGACGATCCGGACTGTCGGCGGTGGCTGGCAGGCTGCCCGCATGAGCACACCCCGACTGGCACTGTCCGGCGTCGTCCTCGGCTCCCCGGACCCACGCGCGCTCGCGTCGTTCTACGAGCGGCTCCTCGGCCTGACCCGCCGCGAGGACGGCGACGACTGGGTCGTCACCACGGGAGCTGCGCCGGGCCCGACCCTGTCCTTCCAGCGGGAGGAGCACCACGTCCCCGCCGTGTGGCCGTCCGGGCCGGGGGACCAGCAGATGCAGGTGCACCTCGACGTCGCGGTCGACGACCTCGACGAGGCGGGCGCGCACGCGAGCGCGTGCGGCGCGACGCTGGCCGACTACCAGCCCCAGGACGACGTGCGGGTGTGGCTCGACCCGGCCGGCCATCCGTTCTGCCTGTTCGTCTCGCACTGAGCGCGAGGGACGGGCCGACCGTGGGGACCGTGAGGATGGCCGGGCAGGTGGGCGCGCGGCTCAGACCTGGTCGCGCCAGTCCTTCTCGGGACGCGCCCGCAGGGCGGCCGCCGCGCACAGGGCGCTCGCGAGCAGGATCGGCATCCCGATCGACAGGATCGCCACGAAGCCCAGCAGGAACAGCGGGACCGCGCACACGACGAGCACGGTGCGGCGCCAGCGGGCGCGCAGCGGGGCTGCGTACGCCGCGCCCGCCGCCGCGCCGACGAGGACGGCCACGGCCCACCAGGCCGCCTGACCGTCCTCCTGGGACACGAGCACGAGGTAGAGCCCCGTCACCGCCACCGCCAGCACGGAGGCGAAGACCGGCAGCACGTCGACCCGGCGACGTCGGGACGGACGCTCGTCGACCGGTGCGGTCTCTGGCTCCGGCTGCTCGGGTGCGGGCGGCCACGTCTCGGAGGAACTCACGGGACCAGTGTGCCCGCTCCCCCGCGTCGCCGCCCGCGCGGGCACGCCAGAGTGCCGGTCGCCGGTCGCGGCTCCGCTCAGGCTCCGCGCCGGCGGCGCAGCTCCTCGTTGATGGCCGGCACGATCTCGTGCAGGTCGCCGATCACCGCGTAGTGCGCCTTGGTGACCATCGGCGCCTCGGCGTCGGTGTTGATGGCGAGGATCGTCTTCGAGCTCGACATGCCGGCCCAGTGCTGGATCGCGCCGCTGATGCCGCAGGCGACGTAGAGGTCCGGCGAGACCCGGCTGCCGGTCTGGCCGACCTGCTCGTGGTGGGGCCGCCAGCCCAGGCTGGTGACCACGCGGGAGACGCCGAGCGAGCCGTCGAGCAGCTCGGCGAGCTCGAGGAGGTCGCCGAAGCCGTCGGCGCTGCCCGCGCCCGCGGCCGGCGCCGACGACGACGCGGGCCGAGCTTCAGGCTGCCGGACTCGTCGGGCTCCCCCGGCTCGGTGCGCACCACCCGGGCCCGCAGGTCGGCCTCGGACGACGACGACGTCGAGCGGGCACGACGGCGGGCGTGGTGGTCGGCGTCGGCCTCGGCCGGGTCGCAGGCGTGGCCGGCGACGCTGAAGACCGCGACCGCGTCGTCGAGGCGCATCTCCTCCAGCGCGGCGCCGCCGAGCACCTGGCGCGAGACGACGAGCGGCGTCGGCCGAGTCGACGGTCGACCACGTTGGCGGCCATCGCGACGCCGAGCCGGCAGGCGACGTGCGCGAGCACCTCGTTGCCGCGGGGGGTGCCCGGCGGCCATCACGACGCGGGCGCCGGCACCGGGCGGCGGCGACCACGGCGGCGGCCCAGGCGGCCGCGGCGTAGGACGTGAACGCCTCGCCGTCGGCGTGGTGCACCGAGCGCGACGCCGTACGCCCCGAGCTGGTCGACCAGGCCGGCCGGGCCGTCGCCGACGACGAGCGCGTGCACGTCGACGCCGAGGCCGGCGGGCGAACGTCAGCGTCTCGCGCGAGACCTCGGTGGCCGCCGCTGGCGTCGGTCTCGACCAGGACCAGCGACCGTCATCGCAGCACTCCCGAGCTTCTCGAGCAGGTCGACGACGGCGGCCGCCGCCTCGGGGCCCTCGCCGAGGACCTCGACCTGGCTCGGCTGCGCGGGCGGCAGCTTGAGCCGCACCCGGCCGGGCCCGGCCGGTGCCGGGTCGGGGCGACCTCCTCGACCTGCGACCTTCTTGGCCTTCATCCGGCCGGGGATCGAGGGGTAGCGCGGCTCGATGCCGCCCTCCATCACGGTCAGCACCGCGGGCAGCGGCACCTCGAAGACCTCGGTGCCGCCGTCGGGGCTGCCGCCGGTCGCGCACGACCGAGCCGCCCTCGACCGGCAGCGTCGAGACCCCGCCGACGACCGGGCCGGTCGAGCAGGTAGGACAGCCGGATGCCGACCTGGAAGTCGCCGGTGTCGGAGGCGTCGTTGCCGAGCAGCGACCAGGTCGTACGGCGTGCCCGCGGCCTCGTGCGCGCGGACCACGTCGGCGATCGCGGCGGCGACGTCGGCCGGCCCGTAGGCGCCGGCGTCGGCCTCGACGAGGACCGCTGCGGTGCAGCCGAGCGCCAGCGCGTTGCGCAGCTGCTCGACGGCGTCGGAGGAGCCCAGCGTCAGCACGGTGGCCGTGCCGTCCGGTGTCCTTCGCGACCGCGATCGCGAGCTCGACGGCGCACTCCTCGTGCGGGCTGACGGTGTGCCCGAGGGACGTGTCGTCGACGGCCATCCCGTCGGCGGTGAGACTGATCTCGCCGCCGAGGTCGGGCACGCGCTTGATGCAGACCAGGACGTCGGTCATGTCAGCGGATCCGCTCGTTGGTCGGGTCGAGCAGCGGCGTGCTGTCGACGGGGTCACGGTCACGGGGTAGAGCTCCTCCATGTAGGACACCGCGAGCTCGTTGCCGACCCTCGCCTCCGTCGGGGGCAGGTAGGCCATCAGCACGTGCTTGCCCAGCGAGGGCGCCGAGCCGGCGGTGGTGACGTAGGGGTGGTGGCCGTGGCCGTCGGTCAGGACGCCGCCGTCACGGGTGAGGATCGGCTCGCCGCCGAGCATGTAGCGCTTCACGCCGGACGCCGAGGTGTGGTCGTCGACGGTCATCGTGCACAGCACCGTCTGCGGCTCGGCCTCGCGCTGGGCGAGGTACGCCTCGCGCGCCGACGAAGTCGGCGGTCTTCACCTTGGGCCGCATCATGCCGGCCTCGACGATCGAGCGCTCGGCGTCGAGCTCGAAGCCGAACGCGCGGTAGCCCTTCTCGATGCGGCCGGTGGTGCCGTAGACGCCGATGCCGACCGGGCGGGCGCCGTGCGGGGCGCCGGCCTCCAGCAGCGTCTCCCACAGCGCGGCGGCCTGGGCCATCGGGACGTAGAGCTCCCAGCCGAGCTCGCCGACGTAGGAGATCCGCGAGGCGAGCACGGTCGTGCCGCCCGACCGTGATCTCGCGGCAGGTCAGGAAGCCGAAGCCCTCGTCGGAGACGTCGTCGTCGGTCAGCGAGGACGAGGATGTCGCGGGCCCGCGGGCCCCACAGGCCGACCGTGGAGAGCTCGTCGGTGTGGTCGGTGAGCGTGGTCGAGCCGTCCGTCGACCCGGGCAGCTGGTCGGCGAACCACTTGCGGTCGGCCATGCCGTGCGCGCCGCCGGTGACCACGCGGAAGTGGTCCTCGCCCAGCCGCATCACGGTGAGGTCGGACGTGAAGCCGCCCTTGGCGTCGAGCACCGGGGTGTAGATGACCTTGCCGACGCGCGACGTCGCACTGCGCGACGCAGGTGCGCTGCACGGCGTCGAGGGCGCCGGGGCCGGTGATGTCGAAGATCGCGAACGCGGTCAGGTCGATGACGCCGGCCGCCTCGCGCATCCGCAGGTGCTCGGCGTTGACGATCGGGCTCCACCAGCGCGAGTCCCACTCGTTCTCGCGCGGCATCACCGCGTCGCCGTACGCCTCGAGCAGGTCGGCGTTCGACTCGTACCACTGCGGGCGCTCCCAGCCGACGGCCTCGAAGAACCGGGCGCCGAGCTTGGCCTCGGAGTCGTGCATCGGGGAGAGCCGCTGGTCGCGGTCGGACTCGTACTGCTCGGCGGGGTGCACGATGCCGTAGGTCTTGATGAACGACTCGGTGGTGCGCAGCCGGGTGTGCTCGCGGCGCATCTGGTGGGGGTAGAAGCGCGCGATGTCGCTGTGGTGCACGTCGATCTCGGAGTGGCCGTCGGTCATCCACTCGGCGACCGCGCGACCGACGCCGGGGCCCTCCTTGATCCAGACGGCGGCGGCGGTCCAGAGCCCCGTGACCGGTGCTCTCGCCCAGGATCGGGTTGCCGTCGCAGGTCAGCGACAGCAGGCCGTTGATGGCGTAGCGGATCTCCGCGCCCTCGGCGCCGAGCAGCTCGGGCATCAGCTCGTAGGCCTGCTCGAGCTGCGGGTCGAAGTCCTCGGAGGTGAAGGGCATCTCGGTCGGCGACAGCTTGGCCTGCTCGATCGAGGGGATGTCCTCGGGCTCGTGCAGGATCGCGCGGTGCGCGTAGGAGCCGACCTCCATGTCGGCGCCGTGCTGGCGCTCGTAGCAGAAGGTGTCCATGTCGCGCACGATCGGGAAGCTGATCTCGCCCTCCTGGCCGGAGAGCTGCGGGCAGGGGCCGACGCTGATCATCTGGTGCACGGCGGGGGTCAGCGGGATGCTGATGCCGGCCATGTCGCCGATCTTGGGGCTCCACACGCCGCAGGCGATGACGACCGTCTCGGCCTCGATGTCGCCGCCGGTGGTGCGCACCCGGGTGATCCGCCGGGACCCGTCGGCGCCGTCCTCGGTGTCCAGCCCGGTCACCTCGACGTTGGGTACGACGGTGAGCGCGCCGGTCGCCAGCGCCTTCTCGCGCATGATCGTGCCGGCGCGCAGCGAGTCGACGACGCCGACCGAGGGCGTCCAGAACGCGCCGATGATCTGGTCGGGGTCCAGGAACGGCACCTTCTCGGCGACCTCGGCGGGCGTGACCAGGTGGGACTCGATGCCCCATGCCTTCGCCGAGCTCATCCGGCGGCGCAGCTCCTCCATGCGCTCCTCGGTGCGGGCGACCTCGAAGCCGCCGGACTGGGTGAAGACGCCCATCTCCTGGTACTGCTTCACGCTGTCGAGGGTCAGGTCCGTGATCTCCCGGGAGTGGTCCACCGGGAAGATGAAGTTGGAGGCGTGCCCGGTCGAGCCGCCCGGGTTCGGCAGCGCGCCCTTGTCGATCTGCACGATGTCGCGCCAGCCGAGGCGGGCGAGGTGGTGCACGAGGCTGTTGCCGACGATGCCGGCGCCGATGACGACGCAGCGTGCCGTGCTGGGGACCGAGGCCATGGACGGCCTCCCTTCTTCGCGGGAGCTCGTGGAGCGGGGGTGTCTGCGCTGGCCCAATAGGTTGCGTCATACGCAACTGTGTGCGCTATTCGGAACAGGCCTCCAGCATGCGACTCCCCCGCCGCACCTGTCAACCAGGCGCGACGGGGGAGCCGGCGGAGCGGTGCCCCGGGGTCGCTTGCGGCTACTTCAGCCAGGCGTCGACCTTGTCCGGGTTCGCCTCGACCCACTTCTTCGCGGCCTCGTCCGGGTCCATCTTGTTCTCCGCGATGTCGGTGGAGACCAGGTTCTGGTCGTCGTTGGTCCAGGAGAAGTTCTTGATCAGGTCGACGGCGGGCGAGCCCGAGTCGGCGAACTTGGTGGAGATCAGCTTGTTCAGCTTGTACGGCGGGTAGTCGCAGGCGACCTTCGCCGCGTCGGCGTCGCAGCCGTCCTTGTAGGCCGGCAGGTCGACCTTGACGAGCTTCATCTCCGAGAAGAACCACTGCGGCTCGTAGAAGTAGGCCAGCAGCGGGGTCTTGTTCTTCTCCGCGGAGCGGAAGCTCTGGATGAGCGCGGCCTCGCTGCCCCCGACGACGACCTGGTAGTCGAGCTTGAGGTTCTTCACCAGGGCCTCGTCGTTGGTGACGTAGGACGGGTCGCCGTCGAGCAGCTGGCCCTTGCCCCCCGACTCCGACGTCTTGAACATCGAGGCGTACTTGTTCAGGTTCTGCCAGTTGGTGATGTCGGGGTACTTCTCGGCCATCCACGGCGGGACGTACCAGCCGATGATCCCGTCGTTGCCGGTCAGGCCGGCGTCCTGCACGGTCTTCTGGTCGTCGATGTACTTCTTGATCAGGTCGGGGTGGCCCCAGTTCTCGACGATCGTGTCGATGCTGCCGCTGGCCATGCCCTGCCAGCCGACCTCCTCCTTCACGTCCTGGTACGCCACCTTGCAGCCGAGCTTCGTCTGCGCGATGTAGCCGATGACGTGGGCGTTGGAGACGTAGCCCGTCCAGGGGTTCACCGCGATGTTCAGGTCGCCGCAGTCCTTGCCGCCGGACCCGGCCGTCGTGGTGTCCTCGATGTTGCCGCCGCCGCAGGCCGCGAGGGCGAGCCCCGCGACCGCCGCGACGCAGGCCAGCCGGAGCCGGCGTGTACCTCGTGCCATTCGTTGTCCCTTCATCTCACTCGGCTCCCCTGAGCCGAGAAGTCGTTGACGCGATGGGTGGTTCACGCGCGCCCGTAGCGGGCCGCGGCGTAGCGCGCGATCCGGTCGAGCATCACGCCGAGTGCGGTGATGGCGATGCCGGCGGCCAGGCCCTTGCCGAACAGCTGGGTCTGCGAGAAGCCGGACACCACGATGTAGCCCAGGCTGCCGGCGCCGACCATGCCGCCGATGACGACCATCGACAGCACGTAGAGCAGGCCCTGGTTGGTCGCCAGCACCAGCGCCTCGCGCGCCATCGGCAGCTGGACCTTGAGGATCATCTGGCGCGAGGTGATGCCGGCCGAGCGGGCCGCCTCGACGGTGGTCGGGGACACCCCGCGGATCCCGTCGGCCACCAGCTTGGTCGCGATGGGTACGGCGTACGCCATCGCCGCCACGATCGCGGTGAAGCGGCTCGTGGAGAACAGCGCCAGGGCGGGCACGAGGTACACGAAGGGCGGGATCGTCTGGAAGGTGTCGAGCACCGGCCGGATGACCGTGTCCGCGCGCCGGCTGCGACCCATCCACACCCCGAGGGCCATCGCCACGATCATCACCAGGACGGTCGCGACCAGCGTCATGGTCAGGGTGACCATGCTGTCGTGCCACAGGCCGGTGCCGAGGATGACGGCCTCGCAGGCGACGGTGACCGCCGCCGGGCGCCACCCGCCCACGACGTAGGCGAAGACGACCAGCACCAGCGCCATGACGTACCACGGCGTCTCGCCAAGAAGCGACTGCAGGGGGTTGAGGAAGGCGTAGCTGATCAGGTCCTTGAAGCCGTTGGTCACGGTGTCGACGGCGTTGACGAACGAGTCGGTGAACGAGCTGATCGCGTCGGACAGCCTGGGGCCGACGTTGGCGCCCTCGGGGAAGGTGGCCAGGCCGAGGTACTGGCGCGAGAGCATGACCGCGACGATCACCGGGACGAGCAGCAGGCCGAGCACCGCGCGACGGAAGGTCGCGGAGGGCTGCGGGGTCCGGCCGCGGGTGTCCTCGACGGCCCAGCGCGGGAGCTTCTCGAGGACGACCGTCATCAGCACCACGCCGGGGCGCCCGACCGAGGCGATGCCGCTGTGGCTCTGGCGCATCGAGCGTTCGCTGGCGGCGGTGGTGGTGCGGTCGAGCATGATCGCGGCGAGCACGATCGCGAGACCGGCGACTGCGGCGCCGCCGACGTCGAGGCTCTGCAGCGCGGCCACGACGGGCTTGCCGAGGCCGGGGCTGTTGACGAAGGCGGCGATGGTGGCCATCGACAGCGCCGCCATCGTGCACTGGTTGATGCCGACCACGATCGTGCGCCGGGCCATCGGCAGCTGCACCTGGCGCAGCATCTGGCGCTTGGTCACGCCGAGGGAGCCGGCCGCCTCGAGGGTGCTCTGCGGCACCGAGCGGATGCCGTGCTCGGTGATCCGGACCAGCGGCGGCAGCGAGTAGATCAGCGTGCACATCACCGCGGCGGCCGGGCCGATGCCGAAGAACAGCGCCAGCGGGGCGAGGTAGGCGAAGGCCGGCATGGTCTGCATGAGGTCCAGCACGGGCGTGACGACGGCCGAGACCGACGAGCGCCGCGCCATCGCGATGCCGAGCGGCAGCCCGATCAGGCAGCAGATCAGGACGGCGACGACGGTGATGATCAGCGTGTCCATGCTGTCGTCCCAGTAGCCCAGGAAGCCGAAGGACAGCGTGACGGCCACGACGAGCAGCATGGCGCGGGCGCCGGCGACGGCGTAGGCGATCCAGGCGAACAGGGCGAGCACGCCGAGCCAGCCGATCTGCGGGACCGGTCGGGGGAACGCCGCGACGCTGATCAGCTGCTGGAGCTGCTCGACGACCCAGTTGAGGAAGTCCGAGACGGTGCCGATGACGCCGTGGAAGAACCAGTTGTCGATCGCGGCGTTCTGGATGCTGTCGCGCAGGTCGTTGAGCCAGCCGTGGAAGGACGTCTGGTCCTGGAAGCCCAGGGAGAGCGTGCTGTTGCCCCGCAGGGCCACCCAGGAGACCAGCCACACCGCGGCGATGCCGCCGAGCCAGATGCCGGTGTGCCGGTTCTTCGCCGGGTCGACGTACGGCTGCTCCTCCTTGTTCTCGACCGTGGGCCGCGACTGGAGCGCGGTCATGCGGTCGCCTCCTCCGCCACCACGACGCGGAGGATGTCCTCGTCGTCGACCATGCCCACGAACTCGTCGCCGTCGAAGACGCGGACCGGGCCGTGCGCGGCGAGCACCTCGCGGGCCGCCTCGCGCACGATGCGGTTGGACTGCATCGCCGGGCCGGACTCGGACTCGCCCGGCTGGGGCTTGCGCATCACCCAGCGCAGGGTGAGGACGTGCGACTTGGGCACCTCGCTGACGAAGTCCTTGACGTAGGCGTCCGCCGGGGCGCCGACGACCTCGTCGGGCCGGCCGATCTGGACGATCTCGCCGTCGCGCATGATGAGGATCCGGTCACCGAGCTTGAGGGCCTCGGCCAGGTCGTGGGTGATGAAGACCATCGTCTTCCCGACCTCCTCGTGCAGCCGGATCACCTCGTTCTGCATGTCGCGCCGGATCAGCGGGTCGAGTGCGGAGAACGGCTCGTCGAACATCAGGATCTGCGGGTCCGCGGCCAGCGCCCGGGCCAGGCCGACGCGCTGCTGCATGCCGCCGGAGAGCTGGTCGGGGTAGCTGTTCTCGTAGCCTGACAGGCCGACGAGGTCGACCATCTCCTGCGCGCGGTTGCGACGGGCGGACTTGCTGCTCGCCGCGCACCTCGAGGCCGAACGCGATGTTGTCGATGACCTTGCGGTGCGGCAGCAGGCCGAAGTGCTGGAACACCATCGCGACCTCCTTGCGGCGCAGCTCGCGCAGCTCGTGGTCGTTGGCCGTGGTGATGTCGTGCCCGCCCATCCGCACCGACCCGTGGGTGGGCTCGATGAGCCGGGTGAGCAGCCGGACCAGCGTCGACTTGCCCGATCCGGACAGGCCCATGACCACGAACACCTCCCCCGGCTGCACCTCGAAGGAGACCTTCTTGACCGCCGCGACGCAGCCGGTGCGTGCCTGCAGCTCCTTGCGGGACAGGTCGGCGTCCGGGGTGCCGATGACCTTGTCGGCGCGCTCGCCGAAGATCTTCCAGAGGTCGTCGACCGCGAGCGCCGGCTCGCCGTCCGTGCGGGTCGAGGTCGAAGGGTCCTGGGTCTGGGTCATCGCGCGTCTCCTGGGCTCGAGGGCGACTGGGGTCTGGTCGTCGGGTCTGGTCGTCCGGTCTGGGCTATCGGGTGTGCTGCTGCGTGGACTGGTGAGGCGGGTAGAGCGGGCTGCCGTCACGGAAGCGGTAGAACGGCGCGTCCGAGGGCGGCAGGGGCGTGTTCCCGAGGATCAGGTCGGCGGACTTCTCGGCCAGCATCATCACCGGGGCGTAGATGTTGCCGTTGGTGACGTAGGGCATCGCGGAGGCGTCCACCACGCGCAGCCCGCCGACGCCGTGCACCCGCATGGTCTCCGGGTCCAGCACGCCCATGTCGTCCACGCCCATCTTGGCCGTGCACGAGGGGTGCAGCGCGGTCTCGGCGTCCTTGGCGACCCAGTCGAGGATCTCCTGGTCGGTCTCGACCGAGGCTCCCGGCGAGAGCTCGCCGGCGTTGAACGCCGCGAACGCGGGCTGGTTGAGGATCTCGCGGGCGGCGCGCACCATCTCGATCCACTCGCGGCGGTCGTTCTCGGTGGACAGGTAGTTGAAGCGCAGCGCCGGGTGCACCATCGGGTCGCGCGAGGTCAGGGTCACGCTGCCGCGCACGTCGGAGTACATCGGCCCGATGTGCACCTGGTAGCCGTGCTCGGAGGCGGGTCGCGAGCCGTCGTACCGGATCGCGATGGGGAGGAAGTGGAACATCAGGTTGGGGTAGTCGACGCGGTCGTTGCTGCGGATGAAGCCGCCGGCCTCGAAGTGGTTCGAGGCACCCACGCCGCGCGCGCAGGAACAGCCACTCGGCGCCGATGCGCGGCTTGTGGCGGTGCTTGAGCCAGGGACCGATCGAGACCGGCTGCTTGGAGGCGTACTGGATGTAGACCTCGAGGTGGTCCTGGAGGTTGCTGCCCACGCCGGGCAGGTCGGCGACCACGTCGATGCCGAGCTTCTCGAGGTCGGCGCGCGGGCCGATGCCGGAGAGCAGCAGCAGCTGGGGGGTGTTGATCGCGCCGCCGCACAGGATGACCTCGGCGGCGCGCGACCCGCCGCGACGCCGCGACCCGGCCGGCGGTAGTCGACGCCGGTGACCCGGCCGCCCTCCACCACCAGCCCGGTGACCATCGCGAGCGTCTCGACGTCGAGGTTCGGCCGGTCCCGCACCGGGTGCAGGTAGGCGCGGGCCGCGCTGAGCCGGCGGCCGCGGTGCACGTTGCGGTCGAAGGGCGCGAAGCCCTCCTGGCGGTAGCCGTTGACGTCGTCGGTCAGCGGGTAGCCCGGCCTGCTGGACGGCCTCGAAGAACGCCCCGAACAGCGGGCTGGTCGCGGGGCCGCGCTCGAGGACGAGCGGCCCGCTGCCGCCGCGCCACTCGTCGGCGCCGGCCAGGCAGGTCTCCATCCGCTTGAAGTACGGCAGGCAGTGCGCGTAGTCCCACGACTCCATGCCCTTGTCGGCCGCCCAGCGCTCGAAGTCGAGCGGGTTGCCGCGCTGGAAGATCATCCCGTTGATGCTGCTGGAGCCGCCGAGGACCTTGCCGCGCGCGTGGTAGACCTTGCGGCCGCCCATGAACGGCTCGGGCTCGGACTCGTACTTCCAGTCGTAGAGCCTGTTGCCGATCGGGTACGGCAGCGCCGCGGGCATGTGGATGAACGGGTCGAGCGATCGAGTCGTTGCGACCCGCCTCGAGCACGAGCACGGTGGTGCCCGGGTCGGCGCTGAGCCGGTTGGCGAGGGCGCTGCCGGCCGAGCCGCCACCCACGATCACGAAGTCGTACGTCTTGCGTCATGCCCATCCGCTCTCTAGGCCCCGTCGAACCAGCGCTGCGGCTCGGGCCGCACGTTGTGCCAGATGTGCTTGGTCTCGCGGTACTCCTCGAGGCCGGCCCGGCCGAGCTCGCGCCCGATGCCGGACTGCTTGTAGCCGCCCCACTCGGCCTGCGGGACGTAGGGGTGGTAGTCGTTGATCCAGACCGTGCCCATCCGCAGCCGGGCGGCCACCCGCTCGGCCCGGCCGCCGTCGCGGGTCCACACCGCGCCGGCGAGGCCGTAGATGCTGTCGTTGGCGATCCGGACCGCGTCGTCCTCGTCGGTGAACGTCTCGACGGTCAGCACCGGGCCGAACGACTCGTCGTGCACCACCGACATCGAGCTGTCGCAGGCGTCCAGCAGCGTGGGCAGGTAGTAGAACCCGTCGGCCAGGGCCGGGTCGTCGGGGCGCCGGCCGCCGCAGCGCAGCACCGCGCCCTCGGCGATCCCGCGGGCGACGTACTCCTCGACCTTGTCGCGGTGCGCCGCGGAGATGAGCGGGCCGGTCTCGGCCTTCTCGTCGAAGGGGCCGCCGAGCCGGATCAGGCCGGCCCGCCGGACCACCTCGTCGACCAGCGCGTCGTGCAGCGACTCCTCGACCACGAGCCGCGCGCCCGCCGAGCAGACCTGCCCCGAGTGCAGGAAGACGGCGGTGAGCGCGAAGTCGACGGCGGTCTCGAGGTCGGCGTCGGCGAAGACCACGTTGGGGTTCTTGCCGCCGAGCTCGAGGGCGACCTTCTTCACCGTCTCGGAGGCCGAGGCCATGATCCGCTTGCCGGTCGCGAGGCCTCCGGTGAACGAGACCAGGTCGACCCGGGGGTCCTCGCTGAGCAGGGCGCCGGCGCGCGGGCCGGCGCCGAGGACGAGGTTCGCGACACCGGCCGGCAGCCCGGCCTCCTCGAGCAGCCCCATGAGCAGGATCGCGGTGTGCGGGGTGAGCTCACTCGGCTTGAGCACGAAGGTGTTGCCGGCGGCCAGCGCCGGCGCGACCTTCCAGGCGGTCTGCAGCAGCGGGTAGTTCCACGGGGTGATCAGGCCGCAGACGCCGACGGGCTCGTGCACGATGCGGCTGACCACGTCGGGGCGGCCGGTGTCGACGACGCGACCGGCCTCCTCGGCGGCGACGTTGCCGTAGTGGTGGAAGACGCCGACGACGTCGTCGACGTCGAACTCGGACTCGACGAGGCGCTTGCCGGTGTCGAGCGACTCCGCGCGGGCGACCGCGGCGCGGTCGCGGACCAGCAGGTCGGCCACCCGGTGCAGCAGCGCCCCGCGCTCGAGCGCGGAGGTCGCCGGCCAGGTGCCCTCGTCGAAGGCTGCGCGGGCGGCACCGATGGCCGCCCGGGTGTCCTCGGGCCCTGCCTCGTCGATCTCGGCGACGAGCGTGCCGTCGGCCGGACAGCGGATCTCGCGGCGCTCGCCCTCGCGAGCGGCCACCCATCGGCCCCCGATGTAGAGCTGAGACACCTGGTCACCTGATCTACTCGGCCGAGTTGCGTATGTCGCAACCCGATGTGCTACTCGCAACAATATTGCGGGTCAGCCACACGCCGTCAAGAACCTAGGCGGCTCCGTAACCAAGTCTTCTCGAGATCTCGTCGGCGGCGTCCTGGGTCATGAGTACCAGCTCCTTGACCCGTGGCTCGGCCATCCGGAAGGTCGGCCCGGAGACCGACAGCGAGGCGATCACGTCCCCGTGCGCGTTGCGGATCGGGCGCCGCGATCGCGGTCAGGCCCACCTCGAGCTCGTCCACCGCGACGGCATACCCCTGCTCGCGGACCACGGCGAGCTCGCGGCGCAGCTTGGCCTTGGTGGTCACCGTGCCCGCGGTGTACGACGGCAGCCGCGGGAGCCTGCTGTCGACCTCGTCGAGGGACAGGCCGGACAGCAGCACCTTGCCGTTGGAGGTGGCGTGCAGCGGGATGTGCTGGCCGACCCAGTTGTGCGACTGGAGGGCCGACTGGCCGGCCACCTGGTCGAGGTAGAGCGCCGAGCGGTCCGAGAGCACGGCGATGTTGACGGTCTCCCCCGAGTCGGCGGCGAGCTTGCGGCAGATCGGCCGGGCCTCCTGCACGACGTCGAGGCGGGCGGTGGTGGCGCCGGCCAGCCGGAGCACCCCGACGCCGAGGCGGTACTTGCCGCGGTCCTCGTTCTGCTCGACCATGCCGTGCCCCTCGAGGGTGGCCACCAGTCGGAAGGCGGTGCTCTTGTGCACCCCGAGCTCGAGCGCGATCTCGGTCACCCCGGCCTCACCGAGGCGCGCGAGGATGCCGAGGATGGTCAGCGCCCGGTCGACCGACTGGACGCTCGCCTGGGTCTCGGTGCCGTTGTCCAGGCCGCTCCGCGCGCTCCGCATGGACCGACCGTAGCGCACCGCTGTTGCGTATGACAGGACGTGTCTCTGGTGGCGCAACGCGTCCCCGCCCGTCAGTGACGCACGGGCCCCTGCGGCCGCCGATCCAGGGCCCGTCCGTCACCGACTATCGGAAGACGACGGTGCGGTGGCCGTTGAGCAGCACCCGCGACTGGGCGTGCCAGCGGACCGCGCGCGAGAGCACCTGGGACTCCACGTCGCGCCCGGCGGCGACGAGCTCGGCCGCCTGGTAGCGGTGGTCGACCCGCATCACGTCCTGCTCGATGATCGGCCCCTCGTCGAGGTCGCCGGTCACGTAGTGCGCGGTCGCACCGACCAGCTTGACCCCGCGGTCGTGGGCCTGGTGGTAGGGCCTCGCGCCCTTGAAGCTGGGCAGGAACGAGTGGTGGATGTTGATGGTCCGGCCCGCCAGCGCCCGGCAGGCGTCGTCGGAGAGCACCTGCATGTAGCGCGCCAGCACCACCAGGTCCACGCCGAGCGAGTCGACGAGGCCGAGCAGCTGCGCCTCGGCCGCGTCCTTGGTGTCCGGGGTGACCGGGACGTGGTGGAAGTCCACGCCGTAGGACGCGACGAGCTTCTCCGCGTCGGGGTGGTTGGACACCACCCCGACCACGTCGATCTGCAGGGCGTCGTTGTGCCAGCGGAAGAGCAGGTCGTTGAGGCAGTGGGTGAACTTCGAGACCAGGATCAGCGTGCGGTAGCGCGCCGAGGCGTCCCACAGGTCCCAGGTCATGTCGAACCGCCGGGCCACCGGCTCGAACGCGACCCGCAGCGTCTCCAGGGTGGCCGGGCCGTCGATGGCGAAGTGCACCCGCATGAAGAAGCGGTCCTCGGCCTGGTCGTCGAACTGCTGGCTCTCCAAGATGTTGCCGCCGTGCTCGACGAGCAGTCCGCTGACGGCGTGCACGATGCCGGGGCGGTCCGGGCAGGCGATCGTCAGCACGAACTCCGCGTGCGGTCATGCTCAGTCGCCGAGCTCGGCCCGACGGCGTACGACGTACTCCTCGAGCTCGAGCGCGGATCGCGTCGTCGAGCGGCGGGGCGACGTACTCGTCGAGCTTGGCCTGGTAGATCTTCGACGGCGCGGGCGTTGGTGTCGATGCCGCCGTTGCGCATCCAGCGCTCGTAGTTCTCCGAGGAGGACAGCAGCGGCCGGTAGAAGCAGGTGCGGAACCGCTCCATCGTGTGCATCGCGCCGAGGAAGTGGCCGCCGTGGCCGACCTCCTGGTGGGCGCCGAAGGCCAGCGAGTCCTCGTCGATCTCGAGCGGGGTGAACTCGGCCTGCAGCATCTGCAGGATCTCGACGTCGACGATGAACTTCTCGAAGCCCGGCGACCAGCCCGCCCTCGAGCCAGCCCGCCGAGTGCATGACCCAGTTGGCGCCGGCCAGGAACGTCGGCAGCATCGTCATCAAGCGCCTCGTAGCCCGCCTGCGCGTCGGCGACCTGCGACGACGTGAGCCCGCCGCCGGAGCGGAACGGCAGCCCGAAGTGCCGGGCGATCTGCCCGGTGCAGAGCAGGCCGATGCCGGACTCGGGCGTGCCGAAGGTCGGCGAGCCGGACTGCATGTCGATGTTGGACAGGAACGACCCGAAGATCACCGGCGCGCCGGGGCGGATCAGCTGGGTCAGCGCGATGCCGGACAGCGCCTCGGCGATCTGCTGGACCAGCGCCGCGGGGATGGTCACCGGCGACATCGCGCCCATCAGGATGAACGGCGTGACCACGCACGGCTGGCCGGCCAGGGTGTACTCGAACAGCGAGTCGAGCATCCGGTCGTCCCAGTGCAGCGGGGAGTTGCAGTTGATCAGCGAGATCGAGACCGGCGTCTCTCGATCGCCTCGCGGCCGCCGAAGAGGATCTCGCCCATCGCGATGGTGTCGCGGGCGTTGACGCCCGAGACCACGTTGCCCATGTAGACCTTGTCGGTCAGCGTCTGCAGCGCGAAGGTCATGTCGAGGTGCCGCGAGTCGAGCGGCGTGTCGTTGGGCTCGCAGATCACGCCGCCGGCGGAGTCGAGCACCGGAGAAGGACTGCGCGAGCTTGGCGAACCGCTCGAAGTCGTCCATCGTCGCGTCGCGGCGGACGTCGCCCTCGCGCACGAACGGCGGGCCGTAGACCGCGCCGAAGGCCATCGCGTCGCCGCCGATGTGGATGCTGTGCTCGGGGTTGCGGGCCTGTACGTCGAACTCGCGCGGCGCCTGGGCGACCTGCTCGAGGACCCACTCGGGGTCGAGGAAGACCGTCTGCTCCTCGACCTTCTGGCCCGCCTCGCGGAACAGCGTGAGCGCCCGCTCGCTGTCGAACTCGACGCCGATCTCGGTCACCAGGCGACGCCAGCCGGCATCGAGCTTGGCCATCGCGTCCTCGGAGAGGATCTCGTACCTCGGCATCTTGTTGCGGAACATCTCCGACCTCAGGCACTCGGGACAGAATGTCGCAGGACATCAGCGGTTCTGCTTGACCCGCGCTGATCGGCATCCTAGCCTCATCATGTGGAAGTCGGTTCCACATGATGAAACATCTGTCGCGACACCCGAGGTCGCGATGAGCAGCGCCGCACCGGCGGGCACCCAGGCGGTCGACCGCGCTGCGGCGCTGGTCGACCTCGTCGTGCGCGCCGACGAGCCGCTGAGCTTCACCGAGCTCAGCGACGAGACCGGCCTCGCGCGCTCCACGACCTCCCGGCTGCTGGCGGCCCTCGAGCGCACCGAGCTCGTCGAGCGCGACCCCGCCGGCGGGTACGTCGCCGGGCCGCTGTTCGCGCTGCACGCCGCGCTGCACGACCCGTGGCCGCAGATCGCCCGGCTGGCCCGGCCGGTGCTCGAGGCGGTCGGCGAGCAGACCGGCGAGACCGTGCACCTCGGCGTCGCGCCGCGGCGACGACGTCGTGCACATCGCGCAGGTCGAGTCGACGTTCCTGCTCTCGGCGCGCGACTGGAACCAGGTCGACGTCCCCCCGCACTGCTCGGCGCTGGGCAAGGTGCTCTACGCCTTCGACGTGCTGCCCCTGCCCGGCGGCCGGCTCGAGCGGCGCACCGACCGCACCGTCGCGACCCGCGAGGCGCTCGCGGCCGAGCTCGCCGCCGTGCCGCCGGCAGCGCTACGCCGCCACCGTCGACGAGCTCGAGACCGGGCTGACCGGCGATCGCCGCACCCGTCGAGGGGCGCGACGGCGTCTTCGCCGCGCTCGGCGTCTCCGGGCCCACCGCCCGGCTCCAGGACCGGGTCGACCACATCGGTCGGCTCCTCATCGAGCAGGCCGACGCGCTGTCGACGCTGCTGCGTCGCCGGACCGCAGCAGACGGCCCGACCGATCAGCAGCACCACCGGACAGGAGGGCGCGGCATGACCACCCCATTGACCACCCTGAGGAGATCCTGCAGCAGCTCTACGACGAGACGCTGCTCGGCAACGCACCCGAGGTCCTCGACCTGACCCACCAGGCGCTCGACGCTCGAGATGGAGCCGCAGAGCCTGCTGTTCGACGCCCTGATCCCGTCCCTGGAGGAGGTCGGCGCCCGCTTCGAGCGCGGCGACTTCTTCGTGCCCGAGATGCTGATCGCCGGCCGCGCGATGGCCGGCGCCATGGAGGTGCTGCGGCCGCTGCTCGCCGAGACCGGCGTGCAGACCATCGGCAAGTTCCTGATGGGCACGGTCAAGGGCGACGTGCACGACATCGGCAAGAACCTCGTCAACATCATGCTCGAGGGCGCCGGCTTCGAGGTCATCGACCTCGGCGTGCAGGTGGCGCCGGAGAAGTTCGTGGAGAAGATCATCGAGCACCAGCCCGACATCGTCGGCTTCTCGGCGTTCCTCACCACGACGATGCCGATGTTCAAGGCCAACCTCAACGCGCTGCAGAAGGCCGGCCTGCGCGACCAGGTGATCGTCATGGTCGGCGGCGCACCCGTCACCCAGGAGTACGCCGACGCGGTCGGCGCCGACGGCTACGCGCCGGACGCCTCGGCGACGGTCAAGCGCGCCAAGGACCTGCTGCAGAAGAAGCGCGCCCTGGTGACCGCATGAGCGCAGCCTGCTCGAGACCACGCTGCGCTCGGCACCGAGCGCCGAGGTGGTGATCGGCCACGGCCGCCGCTTCTGCCTGATCGGCGAGCGGATCAACCCGACCGGCCGGCGGATCTTCCAGGAGCAGCTGCGCGCCGGTGACCTGTCCGCGATCGAGCGCGACGTCATCGCGCAGGTCGAGGGCGGCGCCGACGTCCTCGACGTCAACATGGGCGTGCCGATGACCGACGAGCCCGAGCTGCTCGCCAAGGCGATCACCCTCGTGCAGAGCGCTCACCGACAAGCCGATCTGCATCGACTCCTCGGTCGTCGAGGCGCTCGAGGCCGGCCTCGCGGTCTACCAGGGACGGGCGCTGGTCAACTCGATCACCGCCGAGGACGACCGGATGGCGCTGATCCTCCCGCTCGTCAAGAAGTACGACGCCGCGATCATCGCGCTGCCCAACGACGCCGAGGAGATCCCGATGGAGGCGGACCGCCGCCTCGAGCTGGTGCAGCACATCGTCGACGTCGCGACCAAGGAGTACGGCATCGCCAAGGCCGGACATCGTCATCGACCCGCTGGCGATGCCGATCGGCGCCGACACCCAGGTCGTCAACACGACCCTGGAGACGATGCGCCGCATCCGCGACGTGCACGGCCTCAACATGACGTGCGGCGCGTCCAACGTGTCGTTCGGCATGCCCGACCGGCACACCCTCGGTGCGGCGTTCCTGCCGATGGCGATGACCGCCGGCCTGACCAGCGCCATCATGGACACCCGCACCCCGCAGATCGTCACCGCCGTCAAGGCGGCGGACCTGCTGCTCGGGCACGACGACTGGGGTGGCTCCTGGATCGCGGCACACCGCAAGAGGCAGGCCGCCGCCGCCGGATGAAGGACGACGCCCCACTGCAGCCACCCGAGGTCGAGATGGACGAGCTCCGCCGGGAGGGCCTGATCGACCGCCCGGACGGACCCGGCTCGACGCCGCACGACGGCTCCGGCCGCGTGCAGCTGTCGTTCTCCCCCTCGGGCCGCGCAGGTGCGGGTCCCGCCGGGCGTGAGCGTCTTCGACGCGGCGAGCTGGAACGGCATCGCCATCGACTCCACCTGCGGCGGGCACGGCACCTGCAAGAAGTGCAAGATCCAGGTGCTGCCGTCCTCGGCGGGCTCGGTGCCGGTGCACCGGCTCGACGTACGCTCGTTCACGCCTGACCAGCTTGCCGCGGGCTGGCGGCTGGCGTGCCTCGCGCAGGCCACCACCGACCTCGCCGTCGAGGTGCCTCCGCTGACCACCCGGCCCAAGGCGGCCACCCTCGGCGTCGGTCGCCAGGTGATCTTGCGACCCGCCGTGCAGAAGCGGTACGTCGAGCTCGAGGAGCCGACCCTGCAGGACCAGCGCACCGACCTGCAGCGGCTCTACGACGCCATCGACGACCTCGAGCTGACCGCCGACCTGCACGCCATCCGGCGGCTGCCGACGGTGCTGCGGCAGGCCGACTTCAAGGTCACCGCGGTGGTCGTGGACGAGGCGCTCGTCGACGTCGAGCCCGGCGACACGACCGGCCGTCGCTTCGCGATCGCCTTCGACCTCGGCACCACGACGGTCGTGGCGACGCTGATCGACGTCGGCACCGGCACGCCCGCGGCGGTCGCCTCGATGCTCAACCGAGCAGCAGCCCTTCGGCGGCGACGTGATCACCCGCATCAGCGCCACGATGATGGACCCCGAGGCGCTTCCCCGGCTGCAGCGTCCTCGCGCAGGAGACGCTGGCCGAGCTCACCGCGGAGGTGCTCGCCGAGGCGGAGGTCGACCCGCAGCACGTCTACGAGGTGGCCCTGGCCGGCAACGCGACGATGACCTCGCTGGTGCTCGGCATCGACCCGGAGCCGCTGGGCGTGGCGCCGTTCGTGATGACCGCGACGACGCTGCCGAACCTGCTCGCCTCCGACCTCGGTCTGTCCCTGCACCCGCGTGCCCGGGCGGTGCTGTTCCCGGCGCTGGGCGCCTACGTCGGCGGGGACATCGTCTCCGGCATGCTCGCCACCGGCATGGACCGCGACAAGCGCACCCGGCTGTTCATCGACGTCGGCACCAACTGCGAGATCGTGCTCAGCGACGGCGACACCATCGTCTCGACGGCGGCCCCGGCCGGGCCGGCGTTCGAGGGCGGCGCGATCCGCTGCGGCATGCGCGCCGCCGACGGTGCCGTCGAGGTGATCCGCGTCGACGAGGACGACGTGCACCTCCAGGTCATCGGCGACGTCGAGCCGCAGGGCCTGTGCGGCTCCGGCCTGGTCGACGCCGTCTCCGAGCTGGTCCGCGTCGGCCTGCTCGACGAGTCCGGCCGGTTCGTGACCGACGAGGTCGCCGCCGACCTGCTGCCGAAGATCGCCGACCGGCTGACCGCGATCGGCCAGGAGCGGGTCTTCGTGCTGCACCGGCCCGAGCCGACCTCGCCGCCCGAGGACTGCGTCTACCTCTCCCAGCGCGACGTCCGCGAGCTCCAGTTCGCCAAGGGCGCCATCGCCACCGGGTGGTCGCTGCTGCTCGAGCAGCTGGGGGTCGAGCAGGCCGACGTCCAGCAGGTGCTGCTGGCCGGCTCGTTCGGCAGCTACCTCTCCCCCGCCGCCGCGGTCCGGATCGGGCTGGTCCCGAAGATCCCGGTGCTGCGGATCGTCTCGGCGGGCAACGTCGCGGGCGAGGGAGCCAAGATGGTCCTGCTCAGCATCCGCGAGCGCGCCGGCGCCCTCGCGCTGCTGGAGGAGGTGACCTATGTCGAGCTCTCCGACCGACCCGACTTCAACGACAAGTTCGTCGACCTCCTCGCCTTCCCGCGCTGAGGCCGGCACCAGGGCCGCCCGCGTCGCCCTGGTCGCGTGCGGGGCGATAGCCCAGCCGTGCGCCGAGATCGTCGCCCGCCGGGACTGGCCGGTGGACGTCGTACCCCTCCCGCCGCTGCTGCACAACGCGCCCGCCCGGATCGCCGGCGAGGTCGAGCGGCTCGTCGACGACCTCGCGCCGCGCTACGCCGGGGTCGCGATCGGCTACGCCGACTGCGGGACCTACGGCGCACTCGACGAGGTCTGCGAGCGGCGCGGCCTCGGCCGGCTGCCGGGCCTCCACTGCTACGACGTGTACGGCGGCGCCGACCGGCTCGCCGCGATGTTCGAGGCCGAGCCCGGCACCTACGTGCTGACCGACTTCCTGGTCCGCAGCTTCCAGCGGTCGGTGGTCGTCGAGCTCGGGCTGGACCGCTACCCCGAGCTGCGCGACGACTACTTCCGCCACTACACGCGGATGGTGTGGCTCGCCCAGCAGCCCGACGACGACCTGCACGCGCTGGCCCGGCAGGCCGCCGAGCGGGTCGGCCTGCCGCTGGTCGTGGTGGAGACCGGGCACGCGCGCCTCGAGGCGGCGCTGGCCGACCTCGTCGGCGCTGTCGTCTCCGGCTGAGCCGACCTCAGGCGGACGGGTCCGGCGAGCCCGCCGGGGCCACCGAGCGCAGGAACTCCTCGACGAGTTGCTGCTGCTGCTCGGTGGTGGCGGCGCTCAGCTCGAGGGTGCGCCCCTCGACGGTGATCTTGAGCGACCGCTGCGGCGACGAGCCGCGCCGCAGCCAGGCACGGACCGTCTCGACGACCGACGACACGACCGTGACCGAGCCCTTGACGGTGACCAGCAGCGCGCCGATCGCGGCCAGGTCCAGGCCCTTGCTGCCCTCGGGTGCGGGCCCCGCGGAGACCGGCTCGACCGCGTCCACGTCGAGCTCGAGCAGCTCCTGGCGCAGCCCGCGGGTGAGCTCGTCGAGAAGCTCCTCGTCGCCGTCCGGCTCGAACAGCTCGATCCTGACCTCGCTCATGCCCACCCCTGCCCGACCGGCGCTCGCCACCGGTTCGCGCGTCCGACTCGACCACACGACCCCGTGCCCGTCAATGGCCCGAGCGCCCCGCGGTGCCGTATACAGGTGCCGAGCGACAGGGAGGTCCGCCATGGGCGGTGCGACGGCGGCGCAGGACGGCGGTCGCATCGGCCGTCGCGTCGGCCTCGTGGTCGCCACCGGGGAGTACGACGACCCGGCGCTGGGTCGGCTCCGGTCGCCGGCGGGCGACGCGGCCGCCCTGCGCGACCTGCTCGCCGACCCCACGGTGGGCGGCTTCGACGTCGACGCGCTGCTCGACGCAGAGGCTGGGGCGATCCGGCTCGCCGTCGAGGAGCTCGTCGCCGGACGGCACCCGGACGACGTCCTCCTGCTCTACCTGTCCTGCCACGGGCTCGTGGACCTGCGCCGGCGGCTCTACTTCGCCGCCCGCGACACCCGCAAGGACCGGCTCGCCTCGAGCGGGGTGTCCTCCCAGTGGGTGCTCGAGCAGCTCGACGACTGCCGGGCCCGGCGCCAGGTCGTGCTGCTGGACTGCTGCTTCAGCGGCGCCTTCGCGAGCGGCGCCAAGGGCGACGACGACCTCGACCTCGGCGGCCGCCTGCTGGGCCAGGGCCGCGGGCGGGTGGTGCTGACCGCCTCCCGTGCCACGGAGTACTCCTTCGAGGGCGAGCCCGTCGACCCCGGCGCTCCGGGATCGGGGTCGGTGTTCACCCGCGCACTGCTCGACGGCATCAGCACAGGCGGAGCCGACACGGACGGCGACGGACTGATCACCGTCGACGACGCCTATGCCTACGCCTACGACCGCGTGCGCGCGAGCGCCAGCGCGCAGACACCACAGCGCTGGCTGTACGGCGCAGAGGGGTCGATCGTGCTGGCCCGCAGCGCGCGATCCGGATCGGGCTCCCCCGCTCCGGCCGCCGATGGGGTCCCGCCGGCCATCCCGGCGGAGGCGCCCACGGGTGCGGCTCCGGGGTTGCCGGACACGGCATCGCCCTCGCGGGACGGCCCGGCCCGCCGGCGCCGTGTCGTCACGGCGCTGGCTGCTGGCCTGGTCCTGGCTGTGGTCGTGGCCGTCGCCCTGCTCGTCACGTCGATGGGCGACGGCACGTCGGGCGACGACTCCTCGACCACCCTCGGTGCGGCCGCCTCGGGGACCATCACGGCGACGGCGCCCTGGCGACTGGTGGTGACCAACCACGTGTCCGGGGACGAGGGGGACGGCTCCTGCCGGGTCACGCTCACCGACCGCCGCACGGGCACCGAGCAGGAGCTCCCGCCGGTCTTCGGCGACAAGACGTTCCAGTGGCGGGAGTCCGGTGCGTTCGCGTGGACCTCCGACCCGGTCGGCTGCGAGCCGTTCGCTCGGCGCGGCGCCGGCCGGCACCCGCTGCCCTACGTCCTGCCCGGCCACGACGGGGACTCCGACGGGTTCTCGACGCGCGGCCGGCGGCTGGACGTCCTCTGGACGGCACCCGACGGGGACTGCACGGTGACGCTGCGGTCGGTGGAGACGGGGCAGAAGCTCGACGAGGGCACGGTCGACCGGTCAGAGCCGAGTCTGACACTGGACCCGGGCGGACCTGGCGCGGTCTACGTCGAGCAGCCCACCTGCGGCCTGCGGCTGACGGTCCACGAGACCCCGTGAGCCGCGCCGCGCGGGACCCGGCTCAGCGCACCGCCATCAGGCGCTCGAGGTACTGGCGCCGCCAGGCCTCGGTCTCGGCGACCTGGTTGAACGTGTAGACGTGCAGGCCGGTCACCATCGCCTCCGGGCGGGCCAGCACGGGCGCGCAGCGCTCGAGGAAGCGCTCGCCCGTGAACCCGCCGGGCGCCGCCAGCCGGGCGAAGGTGCCCTTGTGCTTGGCCAGGAAGCGGGTCGAGTCGCCGACGCCGATCTTGGTGGCCATCGTGAGCAGCTTGGCCCGGTCGATCGGGCCGGGGACGCCCAGCAGCACCGGCATGGTGATCCCGCGGGCCCGCATCCGGTCCACCCAGCCGCGGACGCTGTCCGGGTCGAAGTTGAGGTTGCTGACGATGTGCGTCGCGTGCCGGCGCTTGTCCCACATCGACTGGACCGTGAGGTCGTCGCTGATCGTGGGGTGCGACTCGGGGTAGCCGGTGATGCCGACCTCGGCGAACGGGCTGCCCAGCGCGGTCAGGGCCTCGAGCAGGTCCAGGGCGCAGGTGAACTCGCCGGCCGGCGGGTCCTGGTCGCCGCCCGGCACGAAGACGGTGCGCACCCCGGCCGCGGTCATCCGGTCGCTGATCTCGGCGAGCTCGGAGGGACCGCTGACCATCCGGGCCGCGAGGTGCGGCACGGCGGCGTACCCGTGCTGGGCGAGCCGCTCGGTCAGCGCCAGGGTGGCCTCGATGCCCTTGGCCGGCGACGCGGTGACCGTGACCGTCCGGTCGGTGGGCAGGTGCTCGAGGATCTTGTCCTCGATCGAGCCGGTGGGGAGCACCTCGAAGCGGGCCGAGGTGAGCATGTCGGCCAGGAAGGCCTCATGGCGCTTGTTGCGCATAGAGCAACTCATTTCACGATACGCAATACCTACCGTCAGCGTATCGCCGCGCGTCGGCACCCGACAAGAACCCGTCCGGGTGGTTGTCGGGTGCCGTCGCGGACAGCCCGTGCTCAGTCGGTCGTGAGGCGGAGCAGGCCGTGCTGCACCTCGTCGTCGTCGAGCCAGCCGCTGACGCCGAGGGCGTCGAGCGGAGCGACGTTCGCCCGCACCTCCGGGTCGTCGTGCGAGACCAGGTCGGCGACCTTCTCGGCCCAGCCGTCGCCGGCGTCGAAGTTGACGTAGAACAGGCCGGTGGCGCGGTCGGCCTCGGGGACGACGCTGTCGAAGGCGGTGCTGGAGCCAAGGTCGCCCTTCTCCAGCAGCCTGTCGACGTACTCCTGGTCGAGGCCGACGGCCACCAGGCCGTCGCCGCTGCCGACCTTGACGATGTCGGCCTGCGGACCGGCCGCGGCCTTGAGCTTGTCGATGACGGCCGTGATCTCGTCGGCGTCGCCGTAGATCCGCAGGCCCGCGGGCACGGACTCCGGGTCGGGCGACTCGACGAGCTTGTCGAGGTCGGCACCGGCGTCGACGGACAGGCTCAGGCCGTCGCCGAGCAGCGTCTCGATGTCCTCGGGGAGGGTCAGCCCGGTCTGCTGCTCGGCGTCGGCGAAGGCCTGGTCGAGCTCCTCGGAGCCACCGGTCAGCTGCTCGAGCGTGGTGCGGTAGTCGTCGAACCAGCCGTCCTTGAACGCGACCGCGAACACGGCGGCGGTGGTGCCCGGAAGGGTCGACGCGTCGGCGCCGGCGCTGGTCGAGGAGGTCGTGCCGACACCCTGCGGGAGGCCCTTGGTGGTGAACTCGGCCTCGACCGCGCCGTCGTCGAAGCGGATGACGCCGGCGGCGCCCTCGAAGTCCTTCATCAGGGTCCGCAGCTCCTTGGCCTGGTCCCCGAGCTGGCCGGGGAGGCCGGACATGCCGCCGGCATCGCCGTCCTGGAGGGCGCTCGACGCCTTCTCCTGTGCCTTCACGATCGCGTCGCCGGCGTCGCTGGAGGCGTACATCGTGACGATGCCGGGGTCGCCCGCGCGGTCCATCGCAGGTCTGGAAGTCCTTGTCGTCCTCGAGCGTGGCGGCCTCGGCGTCCTTGGCCATCCGGTCGGCGTCGGCCTGCTTCTCCGCGATCAGCATGTAGTCGCCGACGAACGACAGGCCGACCGGGTCGCTGGAGTCACCGGAGTCGTCGGCGCAGGCCTCGATCGTCCGGAAGCTCTTCTTGGCCGCAGCCTCGTCGCTGACCTGCAGGACCACGAGGGGCGCTGCGACGTCCTCGCTGTCGGGTACGGCGGCGAGCGCGACGCGGTTGCCGATCCAGGGCTCGACGTCCTTGTCGTAGTCGAGCTCGGAGCAGTCGGCCGACTCGACGAGCTGGTCGAAGACAGCCTTGCGGAGGTCGTCGCGGCTGCTGATCTTCATCTCCTTGCGCAGCGCCGGGAACTTCCGCAGGATCTTGATGGCCTCGATCTTCTGGGCGGCGGACGGGTCGAGGTCGAGGCTGACGTAGCCGATCGCGTCGGCGGGGACCGCGGAGGCCGGCGAGCTGCCGCCGGCCATCAGCTGCACGAGGCCGTAGGCGCCGACCCCGACCGCGGCGACCACCGCGACGGCTGCGCCGGCCACGATGCCGGTGCGGCGACCGCCACGACGGGCGGGCGGCTCCCCGGGTCCTCCGGCCGCGGCGCCGGCCGCGTCTCCGGAGCCGAGGTACTCGGGCTCGTGCGGGCCCGGGACGTTCGTGGACATGGTGCTCCCCCTGCTCGAGCGCCCGCGCTCAGGCGGGCGCTGGGTCGAATGACGAGGGCTCAGCGTAGTCGGTCCGGCGGGTCGCGGCAGGCACTCGCGCGACCCGGCACCGAACGTCACCGGTCCCCGGAGTCGGCGCCCGTCTCGACGCGGTCCCGGTCTCGCTCCCGGACCCGTCGTCGCCTCCGGCCTCGTCGCGCGGCTCGGGCGCGCGCCCCCAGAGGATCACCAGAGCGCCCAGGAGCACCGCGATCGGCCAGACGAGGTACACCACGCGGCCGTGCACCGAGAGCCGCTCGGGGACGGCGCCGCCCACGGCGACCTTCGCCAGCGCGGCCTGCGGGGTCGCCGGGCCGAGCAGGTGCCCGGCCAGGGACATCACGGCGGCCGCGGCGACCGACGCCCACGGCGAGCAGCCCGCTGGTCAGCAGCGGGTCGCGGCGAGCGCCACCAGGTGAGCGCCCGCGCCGGCGACCAGCCCCGCGACGCCGCCGAGCACGACGTACCAGCCCGTCGGCGGCGAACCGCTTGCCGAGCTCGACCTCGTCCATCGCACCCGCCGCCGGCGCTGCTTGGTGAACTCCGCCGGCGTGACCAGCAGCCGACCACAGCACGCCGCAGACGCAGCGCCCGAGCACGCGACGCAGCCCGCCGAGCGACGACGACGCAGCGTCGCCGGCCGGGCGACCGCCGGTCCCGGTGCGGCCGTCGGCATCAGCCGGCCAGGCAGTGCGGGCCGAGCAGCGCCTTGAGGTCGGCGAACAGCGCCGGGCTCGGCGGCCACCCGCAGGCGGTCGTCGAGCCGCATCACGGTGGTGGAGGTCTTGGTCATCAGGCGCAACCGTACTTCGGTGACGCCCGGGTGGGTGCCCAGCACGTCCTTGAGCTGCTCGACGACGGGCGGCGTGCACCGGGTCGAGGGCATCGAGATCACGACCGGCCCGGACGCGCCGCCGTCGTCCGGAGGTCGGGGACGCTGACCTCCTGGCCGTGCAGCTCGGGCTGGTCCTTCGAGCGCGACAGCCGGCCCTTGACGGTGACGATCGCGTCCTCGTTGAGCAGCGTGCTGGCGAGCTGGTAGGCGCTCGGGAACAGCAGCACGTCGATGGCGCCCTCGAGGTCCTCGAGGGTGACCATCGCCCAGGCGTCGCCGCGCTTGGTGATCTTGCGCTGCACGGAGGTGACCAGGCCCGGAGACGGTGACCGTCGAGCCGTCGGGCCGCTCCTCGTCGAGCAGCAGCTGGCCGATGGTGCAGTCGGTGCCGGCCGAGAGGATGTGCTCGAGGCCCAGCAGCGGGTGGTCGGAGACGTAGAGGCCGAGCATCTCGCGCTCGTGGCCGAGCAGGGTCTGCTTGTCCCACTCGTCGATGTCGGGGACCGCGATCGCGACCCCGAAGCCCGGCCCGGCGTCGTCGTCGAGGCCGCCGAACAGCGAGTCCTGGCCGATCGCCTCGTTGCGCTTGATGTCGGCGTACTGGTCGACGGCGGTCTCGTGGATCGTCACCAGCGCCCGGCGGCGGTGGCCCAGCGAGTCGAACGCGCCGGCCTTGATCAGCGACTCCACGACCCGCTTGTTGCAGACCAGCGTCGGCACCTTGTCCATGAAGTCGGCGAAGTCGGTGAAGCGGCCCTGCTCGCGGCGGGCCGCCACGATCGCGTCGACGACGTTGATGCCGACGTTGCGGATCGGCCGAGAGGCCGAAGCGGATGTCGGCGCCGACCGGGGTGAAGGTGGCCTCGGACTCGTTGACGTCGGGCGGCAGCACCTGGATCTTCATCCGGCGGCACTCGTTGAGGTAGATCGCCATCTTGTCCTTGTCGTCCTTGACGGACGTGAGGACGGCGGCCATGTACTCGGCGGGGTAGTTGGCCTTGAGGTAGGCGGTCCAGTAGGACACCAGGCCGTAGGCCGCGGAGTGCGCCTTGTTGAAGGCGTAGTCGGAGAACGGCAGCAGGATGTCCCACAGCGTCGTGACCGCGGCCAGGGAGTAGCCGCGCTCCTGCATGCCCGCGGAGAAGGCCTCGAACTGCTTGTCGAGCTCGGCCTTCTTCTTCTTGCCCATCGCCCGGCGCAGCAGGTCGGCCTGTCCCAGCGAGTAGCCCGCGAGCTTCTGGGCGATCGCCATGACCTGCTCCTGGTAGACGATCAGGCCGTAGGTCTCGCCCAGGATGTCCGCGAGCGGCTCGGCCAGCTCGGGGTGGATCGGCGTGACCTCCTCGCGGCCGTTCTTGCGGCGGGCGTACTTGTTGTGGGAGTCGGCGCCCATCGGGCCGGGGCGGTAGAGCGCGCCGACCGCGGAGATGTCCTCGAAGGTGTCCGGGCGCATGCTGCGCAGCAGCGCGCGCATCGGGCCGCCGTCGAGCTGGAAGACGCCGAGCGTGTCGCCGCGCGACGAGCAGCGCGAAGGTGGCGGGGTCGTCGAGGGCGAGCTCCTCCAGGACGACCTTCTCGCCGCGGTTGTTGGTGATGTTGATCAGCGCGTCGTCGAGGATGGTGAGGTTGCGCAGCCCCAGGAAGTCCATCTTGATCAGGCCGAGGCGCTCGCAGGTCGGGTAGTCGAACTGCGTGATGATCGCGCCGTCCTGCTCGCGCTTCATGACCGGGATGACGTCCTGCAGCGGCGCGCTGGACATGATGACGCCGGCGGCGTGCACGCCCCACTGGCGCTTGAGGCCCTCGATGCCGATGGCGGTGTCGACGACCTTCTTGACGTCGGCGTCGGCGTCGTAGAGCGAGCGGAACTCGCCGCCCTCGCCGTAGCGGCCGTGCTGCGGGTCGAAGATCTGCTTGAGCGGGACGTCCTTGCCCATCACCGCGGCCGGCATCGCCTTGGTGATCCGGTCGCCCATCGCGAACGGGTAGCCGAGGATCCGCGAGGAG
The DNA here is from genome assembly GCA_963781745.1 of uncultured Actinomycetota bacterium. Lineage (GTDB taxonomy): Bacteria > Actinomycetota > Actinomycetes > Propionibacteriales > Nocardioidaceae > Nocardioides_B. The sequence continues at coordinate 336,953 of CAWAHH010000019.1, forward strand.
TCCTTGACGGCCTGCTTGGCCTTGATCGTGCCGTAGGTGACGATCATCGAGACCCGGTCGTCGCCGTACTTGTCGGTGACGTAGCGGATCACCTCGCCGCGCCGGCGCTCGTCGAAGTCGATGTCGAAGTCGGGCATCGAGACGCGGTCGGGGTTGAGGAACCGCTCGAAGATCAGGCCGTGCTGGAGCGGGTCGAGGTCGGTGATGCGCATCGCGTACGCCGCCATCGAGCCGGCGCCCGAGCCGCGGCCGGGACCGACGCGGATGCCGTTGTTCTTGGCCCAGTTGATGAAGTCGGCGACCACGAGGAAGTAGCCGGGGAACCCCATCTGGGTGATGACGCCGATCTCGAAGTCGGCCTGCTTGCGCACCTCGGCGGGTGACGCCGTCGGGGTAGCGGTAGGTGCAGCCCGCGCTCGACCTCCTTGATGAACCAGGAGTCCTCGGTCTCGCCCTCGGGGACCGGGAAGCGGGGCATGTAGTTGGCCGACTCGTCGAACTCGACGTCGCACCGCTCGGCGATCAGCAGGGTGTTGTCGCAGGCCTCGGGCAGCCCGTTGTCGTCGGCCCAGAGCTCGGCGCATCTCGGCCGGGCGACTTGATGTAGTAGCTGTCGCCGCTGAACTTGAAGCGCTTCGGGGTCGGCCATCGTGCTGCCCGAGGAGACGCAGAGCAGGTGCTCGTGGGCGGCCGCGTCCTCGGCGAGTGGTGTAGTGGGAGTCGTTGGTCGCGACCGGCGGGATGCCGAGGTCCTTCGAGAGCCGCAGCAGGCCCTCGCGGACCCGGGTCTCGATCGAGAGGCCGTGGTCCATCAGCTCGAGGAAGAAGCTGTCGCGACCGAAGATGTCCTGGAAGTCGCCGGCGGCCGCGCGGGCCTTGTCGTAGTCGCCGATCCGCAGCCAGGTCTGGATCTCGCCCGAGGGGCAGCCGGTCGTGCCGATCAGGCCGCGGGCGTGCTCGGCGAGCAGCTCGCGGTCGGCGCGGGGCTTGTAGAAGAAGCCCTCGATCGACGAGCGCGAGGACAGCCGGAAGAGGTTGTGCATGCCCTCGGTGGTCTCGGCCAGCAGGGTCATGTGGGTGTAGGCGCCGCTGCCGGAGACGTCGTCGTCGCCGCCGTTGTTCCAGCGCACCCGCTTGCGGTCGAAGCGCGAGGTGTTGGGGGTGAGGTAGGCCTCCATGCCGATGATCGGCTTGACCCCGGCGGCGGTGGCCTTGGAGTAGAAGTCGAAGGCGCCGAAGACGTTGCCGTGGTCGGTCATCGCGATCGCGTCCATGCCGAGCTCGGCGGTGCGCGCGAACATGTCGCCGAGCCGGGCGGCCCCGTCGAGCATGGAGTACTCGGTGTGGACGTGGAGGTGGACGAAGCCGTCCCTCGAGCCGTTCGGCGTCGGCTGAGTCGTGGTGGTGGACACCCGGTGACCGCCCCTTCCCGGACTGGATCCGCGCATGCTCGTGCCGACCGGGGGACGAGCCGCGGCCGGGCCTTGCGGGGAAGAGCAGTCAGACTACGCGACCCCGGAGCAGATCCTGGCAGGACCCACCGACAGTCCCGGCATGCGGGTACGGCGCCCGCGGGAGGTGCTCACGGAGCGGGCCGCGGCACCCCAGCCGTGCCACGTCTCGACCTCGATCCAGGCGTTCACCCGGGCCCGCTCCCGGTTGCGGTAGGGCGCGCCGGTGTAGTGCTCGGCGAGCCGGTCGATGCCGGTCAGACCGGTGTCCTCGGCGGTCTCGACCACCCGTCCCTGGACGCTGACGTGGGTGTACCAGTCGGCCTCGTCGAGCGCGGTCAGGGTGACCCGCGGGTCGTGGCGGAGGTACTCCAGGCGGCGACGCCCCTCGTCCATGTTGACCAGGATCCGGTCGCCGTCGAGGAGGTACCAGGTCGCCACCGACACCGGCTGGCCGTCCGGGCGGACGGTGGTGATGACCGCCGGGTTGGGCTTGGCCAGCAGGTCGCGGACGTCGTCGGGCAGGGGTGGGGTGCTCATCGGTCTCCTTCGCTGGGCGGTGCGGTCCGGTCGGGTGCCCCGGGCGGGGCGGTGGTCGGGGACGCAGCCTCCTCGGCGGCGTCGAGCAGCTCGCCGATGACGGCCCGCATGAGCCGGCCGAGCCGGTCCGGGCCGAGGCGTGGCGCCCGCTCGGCCATGCGCGCCACGATCCGGGCCTCGCGCTCCGGGTCGCGGCCGGCGTGGCCGGGCACGGCCTTGTGGCGCTGGATGAGCGCGGTCAGGGTGGCGCGCTGCTCGAGCAGGTCGGCGAGCCGGTCGTCGGCGTCGTCGACGCGGCGGCGCAGCGCGGCGACCGGGTCGGCGCCGAGCCAGGCCATCTCGCGGTCGGGGCTGCGCTCCTCGTTGGCCGACCCGTCGGTCGTGCGCAGCGTGACCAGGCCGTGCCGCTCGTAGAACGACCGGGCGCGGACGTTGCTCTCGAAGACCCACAGCCCGAAGCCGTCGGGCCGCAGCGACTTCGCCAGGTCGAGCAGCAGCGTGCCGAGCCCCTGACCGGTGAGGTCGGGCCGGACGTAGACCGCGTCCAGCCAGTCGTCGTCGAGGACGAGGTAGCCGAGAGGTCCCGCAGCGGCGCCGGCGGCCCCGGGAGCCTCGGCGACCCAGGCCTCCGCCGCCTTCGCCGGGTGGGTGCGGGGCCAGCAGCCCCTCACCCAGGAGCGCACGGACGCGGCGTCGTGCACCGGTCGCGGCATGGCGGGGTAGGCCGCCTCGCGCGCGGCGAGGAACAGGTCGGCCACCGCGTCGGCGTCGCTCTCCGTCGCGGGGCGGAGCACCAGGTCGTCGTACCCGCCGGCCGGGGTCAGCGGCTCAGACGGCATCGCGAACGAGGTCCAGGGCACGCTGGAGGTCGTCGGGGTAGTCCGAGGAGTACTCGACCTGCTCGCCGCTCTCGGGGTGCTCGAAGCCGAGGCGTACGGCGTGCAGCCACTGCCGCAGCAGCTGGAGCCGCTCGGCCAGCCGCGGGTCGGCGCCGTAGGTCAGGTCGCCGACGCAGGGGTGCCGCAGCGCGGCCATGTGCACCCGGATCTGGTGGGTCCGGCCGGTCTCGAGGTGCACCTCGAGCAGGCTGGCGAAGCGGTGCGCCTCGAGGAGCTCGTAGTGGGTGATGCTCGGCTTGCCGTCGGCCATCACCGCGAACTTGTAGTCGTGGCGCGGGTGCCGGCCGATCGGGGCGTCGACGGTGCCCTGCAGCGGGTCGGGGTGGCCCTGCACGAGCGCGTGGTAGGTCTTGTCGACCGAGCGGTCGCGGAAGGCCTGCTTGAGCACGGAGTAGGCGCGCTCGGACTTCGCGATCACCATCACCCCGGAGGTGCCGACGTCGAGCCGCTGCACGATGCCCTGCCGCTCGGCGGCGCCGCTCGTGGCGATCCGGAAGCCGGCCGCGGCGAGGTGCCCGACGACGGTGGGACCCGTCCAGCCGGGGCTCGGGTGCACGGCCACCCCGACGGGCTTGTCGATCACCACGATCGCCTCGTCGTCGTGGACGATCTTGATGCCCTCGACCATCTCGGGGACGACCGCGACCGGGTCGCTGACCGCCGGGATGGACACGTCGAGCATCGAGCCCGGCTCGACCCGGTCGGACTTCGCCGGCGGCTCGCCGTCGACGCTGACGTGGCCGGTGCGGATCAGCTCGGCGGCCCGGGTGCGGGAGAGGCCGAACATCCGCGCGATCGCGGCGTCGACGCGCTCGCCCGCCAGGCCGTCCGGGACGGTGACGGTGCGGTGCTCGACGCTCCCTCCCGCGCTCCCTCGTGGGCCGCCGCCGAGGTCTCCGGCAGGCATGCTCACGAGGAGGGCGTCGCGTCGTCGGAGCCGCGGCGGGTGCGGGAGCCGCCCTTGGGCGCGCGCGTGCCCCCGAGGGTGATGCCGCGCAGCGCCTGCAGGATGATCAGGCCGGCCGCGACGTTGATGCACATGTCGGCGACGTTGAAGATCGGCCAGTGCGGCAGCGCGATGAAGTCCACGACGTGCCCGCGCAGGAACCCCGGCGACCGGAAGACGCGGTCGGTGAGGTTGCCGAGCACGCCGGCCAGCAGGAACCCGAGCGCGAGCGCCCACCCCGTGCTGCCGAGCCGCCGGGCGTAGAACAGCACGACCACGGCGGCGGTCGCCGCGACGACGGTGAAGAACAGCGTGTACGACGTACCGGAGCTGAAGGCCGCGCCGGGGTTGCGGGCGAGGTAGAGGGTGAGCACGTCGCCGACCACGTGGACGGGAGGCCGGTCGGTGAGCCTCTCGACGGCGAGCACCTTGGTGACCACGTCGAGGGTCAAGCCGAGGACGGCGACCGCGGCGAAGAGGGCCAGGTGGCGCGACCGCCGCGCGGCAGGGGTCGCTCTCGGGTCCGGTGGGGTCGTGTCGCCGCTGGGGTTCAGCGACGCTCCTCGCGCTGCTTGCATGACAGGCACAGTGTCGCACGGGGGAAAGCCATCAACCGCATCTTGCCGATGGCCTCCCCGCAGCTCTCGCACACGCCGTAGGTGGCGTCCTCGATGCGGGCCAGCGCCCTCTCGGTCTGCGCGAGCATCTCGCGGGCGTTGTTGGCCAACGTCATCTCGTGGTCGCGCTCGAAGGTCGTCGAGCCCACGTCGGCCTGGTCGTTGCCGGCGCCGTCGCCGGCGTCGCGCATCAGGTCGTGCAGCTCGTGCTCGGCGAGGTTGAGCTCGGAGCGGAGCCGGTCGCGGTCGGCGTGCAGGTCGCTGCGGACCTCGTCGACCTCGGCCTTGGTCCACGGCTTCTCACCGGCCTTGACGGCGAGCTTGCGCGAGGTGCCGGCGCCCTTCGCGGCCGCCGGGCGGGTGGCGCGGGTCGCCGCGACGGTGCGGGTCGGCGTGGTGGTCGCCGCGGTCTTCTTGGCCGCGGCCTTCGTCGCTGCGGGCTTCTTCGCCGGTGCCTTCGTCGCCGGTGTCTTCTTCGCGACGGCTCTTCGCGACGGCCTTCGTGGCGGCCGGCTTGGCCGGGGCCTTCTTGGCCGCGGCCTTCGTCGCCGGGGCCTTCGTCGTCGCGGCCTTCGTCGTCGCGGCCTTGGTGGCCGCCTTCGCCGGGGCCTTCTTCGCCGTCGCCGACGCAGCCTTCGCAGGAGCCTTCGACGCAGCCTTCGCAGGGGCCTTGGAGGCGCTCTTGCGCTGCGCGGGCACGGGCGTCGCGGCCGTGCGTGCTGTCGTGCGTGCCATGAGCGCGCGGCCCCCTCGAAAGCAGTGCTCTACGGACGAACGTGTGGCCGGGGCCACACGCGTGCGGTGAGGATATGCCGCACCCGCACCCGAGACAACAGACCGCGCCCACGATTCGGTAACTTTCCCGGCCCTTCCCGTCACTCCGACGACACCGTCGCGACCCGCCCCTCCGCGGGCCCGCGCCGCGAATCCGGGAGGTGCTCGCGACCCCCGGTCTGGCAGACTGGACCCACCGCACGGCGTGGACGGGACGAGTAGCTCCGAGAACAGCCGACAGCGACCCGGGGACGGTGTGAGCCCGGGGGTGTTGTCCGGAGCGAAGATCACCCCCGAGCCGCCGGAAGAGACGTCGCCACGGCCCCCGGGCCGGGGGACGCGTAGACCCGGCAGCGGTGGCAGGGCAAGAGGGGGCGGGCCAGCAGCACGGCCCGCCAAGGAGGGTGGTACCGCGGGAGCCCGCACGGCGTACGTCGTCGGGGCGCTCGTCCCTCCGGCCGAGCAGACCGTGCACGCCGGAGCAGAAGGAACCAGCCGTGAGCCAGTACCACCCCGTCCCGCCGCAGGTGGACCTCCCCGCCCTCGAGCACGCCGTGCTCGACCTCTGGCGCGAGAGCCGCACCTTCGAGAAGTCCCTCGAGCGCGACCCGGACGCCCCGCGCTGGACGTTCTTCGAGGGCCCGCCGACCGCCAACGGAATGCCCGGGACGCACCACGTCGAGGCGCGGGTCTTCAAGGACGTGTTCCCACGGTTCAAGACCATGCAGGGCTACCTCGTCGACCGGAAGGCCGGCTGGGACTGCCACGGCCTGCCCGTCGAGCTCGCGGTCGAGAAGGAGCTCGGGTTCTCCGGCAAGGGGGACATCGAGGCGTACGGCGTCGCGGAGTTCAACGCCCGCTGCCGGGAGTCGGTGCTGCGCCACGTCGACGCCTTCGAGCAGATGACCGAGCGGATGGGCTACTGGGTCGACACCACCGACCCCTACCGCACGATGGAGCCGTCCTACGTCGAGTCGGTGTGGTGGGCGCTGCAGCAGATCCACGCCAAGGGCCTGCTCGTCGAGGACTACCGCGTCTCGCCGTACTGCCCCCGCTGCGGGACCGGGCTGTCCGACCACGAGCTCGCGCAGGGCTACGAGACGGTCACCGACCCGAGCGTCTACGTGCGGTTCCCGCTGACGTCCGGGCCCTACGCCGAGGGCGGGCCGGACGCCGCGACGCTGCTGGTGTGGACGACGACGCCGTGGACGCTGGTGTCCAACACCGCCGTCGCGGTCAAGCCCGGCGTGGACTACGTGGTCGCGACCGACGGCACCGAGCGGCTCGTCGTCGCCGAGCCGCTGCTCGCGGGCGTGCTCGGCGAGGGCTGGACCGTCGACGCGACGGTGCCCGCCGCGGAGATGGAGGGCTGGACCTACCGGCGCCCGTTCGACCTGGTCGCGTTCCCCGAGCCGGGCGAGGGCGACGGCGTCCCGCACAGCGTGCTGCTGGCCGACTACGTCACCACCGAGGACGGCACCGGCCTGGTGCACCAGTCCCCCGCGTTCGGCGAGGACGACCTGCTGACCTGCCGCCGCTACCGGCTGCCCGTCGTCGTACCCGTGCAGCCCGACGGCCGCTTCGCCCCCGAGGTGCCCCTGGTCGGCGGGCAGTTCTTCAAGCACGCCGACGCCGACCTCGTCGCCGACCTCGACCGCCGCGGGCTGCTGTTCCGGCACGTCCCCTACGAGCACTCCTACCCGCACTGCTGGCGCTGCCACACCGCGCTCATGTACTACGCCCAGCCGTCGTGGTACGTCCGCACCACCGCCGTCAAGGACGCGCTGCTGCGCGAGAACGAGGGCACGGCCTGGTTCCCCGGGACGATCAAGTGGGGCCGCTTCGGCGACTGGCTGAAGAACAACATCGACTGGGCGCTGTCGCGCAGCCGCTACTGGGGCACGCCCCTGCCGATCTGGCGCTGCGCCGAGGGCCACCAGACCTGCGTCGGCTCGCTCGCCGAGCTCTCCGACCTCACCGGCACCGACCAGTCCTCGCTCGACCCGCACCGGCCGTACGTCGACGCGGTCACGTTCGCGTGCCCTCAGTGCGACGGCGAGGCGACCCGGGTGCCGGAGGTCATCGACGCGTGGTTCGACAGCGGCTCGATGCCCTTCGCCCAGTGGGGGTACCCGCACGTGGCGGGCTCCGAGGCGGCGTTCGAGCGGGCCTACCCCGCTGACTTCATCTGCGAGGCGATCGACCAGACCCGCGGCTGGTTCTACACGCTGATGGCGATCGGCACGCTGGTCTTCGACCAGTCGTCGTACCGCAACGTGCTCGTGCTCGGGCACATCCTCGCCGAGGACGGCCGCAAGATGTCCAAGCACCTCGGCAACATCCTCGAGCCGATGCCGCTGATGGACGCAGCACGGCGCGGACGCCGTGCGCTGGTTCATGGCCGCGTCCGGGTCGCCGTGGTCGGCGCGCCGGGTCGGGCACGCCACGATCCAGGAGACGGTCCGCAAGGTGCTGCTGACCTACTGGAACACCGTCGCGTTCCAGGTGCTCTACGCCCGCACGTCCGGCTGGTCGCCCGGCGACCCCGCCCCCGAGATCGCGGAGCGCCCCGTGCTCGACCGGTGGGCGCTCTCCGAGGCGCACCGGCTGGCCGTCTCGGTGACCGCGGCGCTCGAGGAGTTCGACACCCAGCGGGCGGGCAGCCTGCTGGCGGCCTACGTCGACGACCTGTCGAACTGGTACGTCCGCCGGTCCCGGCGCCGCTTCTGGGCCGGCGACGCGGCGGCGCTGGCGACATTGCACGAGTGCGCTGTACGTCGTCACGCTGCTGATGGCGCCGCTGACCCCGTTCATCACCGAGCGGGTGTGGCAGGACCTGTTCCGGGCCACCTCGGACGAGGCTGCCGGAGTCGGTGCACCTCGCCGCCTGGCCGCAGGTCGACGGCAGCCTCGGTCGACGACGAGCTGTCCACGGCAGATGTCGCTGGCGCGCCGGCTCGTCGAGCTCGGCCGGGCCGCCCGCGCCGACGCGAAGGTCCGCACCCGGCAGCCGCTGCGCCGGGCGCTGGTCGCGACCTCCGCGCACGCGGCCGGCTCAGCGACGAGCTGCGCGCCGAGGTCGCCGAGGAGCTCAACGTCGGCACGCGTCGAGCCGCTGTCCTGGCCGGCCGGCGCCGACCTGGTCGACTTCTCCGCCAAGGGCAACTTCCGCGCGCTGGGCAAGCGGTTCGCGCAAGCAGACGCCGCGCGTCGCGGCGGCGATCGCGGCGGCGCGACGCGGCCGCGCTGGCCGCGGTCGCTGGCGGCGCGACGCGGCACGGCCACGCGTCGACGTCGACGGCGAGCGGGTCGAGGTGCTCGCCGAGGAGGTCATCGTCTCCGAGCGCCCCCGCGAGGGCTGGTCGGTGGTCAACGAGCAGGGCGAGACCGTGGCCCTCGACCTCGAGCTGACCCCCGAGCTGCTCCGCGCCGGGCTGGCCCGCGAGGTGGTGCGGCTGGTGCAGGAGGCCCGCAAGGGCAGCGGGTTCGACGTCAGCGACCGGATCGCGCTGACCTGGCGGCCGGACGGCGAGACGGCCGAGGCGCTGCGCGAGACACGGGCGCTGGTCGCCGCCGAGGTGCTGGCCGTCGAGATGGTCGAGGACGCCACCCTCGAGGAGGCCCCGCCCGGCGAGACCGGGTCGGTCGGGTCGGTCGTGCGCGACGAGGACCTCGGTCTCGCGTTCACCGTCGCCCGGGTCTGACCGGCGCCCGGCGGCCCGCGCCGGCGTACCGGACAGCAGAGAGGCCGGCGCCCCCTCGCAGGGGTGCCGGCCTCTCGGCTGCCTGGACGGTGAGCGGGGCTCAGCCGTTCTGGTGGTGCTGCTGCTCCTCGCTCTCGTCCCCGAGCAGCGAGCTTGCAGCCGCTTGGGAGCGTGCTCGCTGCTCGCGAGCTCGGAGCCGTCGCCGGCCTCGCCGTTGCCGTCGAGGGCGGCGAGCTGCTGCTGAAGTAGCTCTTGAGCCGGCAGCGGTACTCGCGCTCGAAGGAGCGCAGGTTCTCGACCTCGGCGTTGAGCTTGTCCTTCTCCTTCTCGAGGTCGCCGAAGAGCTGCTGGCGACGCTCGGCGGTCTCGGAGTCGAGCATCTGCGAGCGGGTGCGCGCGTCGGACTCGAGCCGGTCGGCCTTGACCTTGCTCTCGGCCTCGAGCCGCTCGGCCTTGGTGCGGGCCTCGCCGACGATCTTGTCGGCCTGGTCCTTGGCCTCGCCGACGAGCTCGTCGGCGTTGCGGGTGGCGATCTCGAGCAGCCGGGCGGCGGCGCTGGAGGCGTCGGCGACGGTGGTGACCTTGATCGGTCTCGACCGGGGCCGCGGCGGGGCCGGGGTGGGCTCGGGCGGCCTTCCGGCTCGGCTCCGGGGCCGTGACGGACTCGGGAGCTCGCCTGCGCCGGCCGCCGGGACGGACCTGCCGCCCTGCTGGGCGGCGGCGAGCTTGCTGCGCAGGTCGTCGTTCTCCCGCGTCAGCCGGGCCAGCTCGGACTCGACCTCGTCGAGGAACTGGTCGACCTCGCCCATGTCGTAGCCCTCACGGAGCCGGACGGGAGTAAAGCGCTTGTTGCTCACGTCCTCAGGCGTCAGCGGCATGACCTCACCCTTTTAACTCTCGTAGTGTGTCGGAGGTCGGCGCGCACCTCTCGGCTGCACCGCACGTCGGGGGCCACCGCTACCCCGGATTCGGCGCCGCCGCCCGGGTCGGGTCGGCGTCGGGCCGGGGTGGCCTCCGTGAGGGAGGGTACCCGGTCTCAGACCGGGACGCGCAGCAGCAGCGTCCGCAGCAGGTAGACGACGACCAGCACGATCAGGAAGCTGGTGTCGATGGCGACGGCGCCGATGCGCAGCGGCGGGATGAACCGCCGCACGAAGAGGATCGGCGGGTCGGTGATCGAGTAGACGATCTCGAGCACGAAGAGGACCGGGCCCTTGGGGGTCCACGAGCGGGCGAAGACCTGCACCCAGTCCACGACCAGGCGGATCAGCATCAGCACCAGGAAGATGCCCAGCAGCGTGTACAGGATGAAGGCGACGGGTCCCACAGGCGGAGTCTAGCCAGGACGGATGAGAGGAACCTGAGGCGACCCGCCCGGGGCGGGCCCCGGATCCGCGCCGGGTCAGCTCTGGTTGAAGAACCCGGCGCTGTCGTCGGCGATGCGCTGCTTGTCCTCGGCGGCGACGGACACGTTGGGCGGCGAGAGCAGGAACACCTTGTTGGTGACCCGCTCGATGGTGCCGCGGACGGCGAAGACCAGACCGGCCGCGAAGTCGACGAGCCGCTTGGCGTCGGCGTCGTCCATCTCGGAGAGGTTCATGATGACCGGGACGCCCTCGCGGAAGTTCTCGCCGATGGTGCGCGCCTCGTTGTAGGTGCGCGGGTGCAGCGTGGTGATCCGGGACAGCTCGGCCACCACGGCCTGCGGGCGACCGGCGGCTGCGGACGGCGGCGCTCGGCGATGCTGGCCACCGACGCGGTGCGGGCCGGCTCCTCGGCACGCGGACGCTGCGCGGCCTGGCTGCTGGTCGTCGTACTCGTCGTAGTACTCGTCGTCGTAGCGTTCGGTGTCCTCGAGCAGGCCAAGGTAGACACCCATCTTGCGCATCGCGCTGCCCATGACTCTTGCCCTTCCGGTGCATCGCGCGACCCCTCGGATTGGGCCGCGTGCGACGTGCCGGACACTACCCGCTGGTGGGCCTCGCTACCGAGCACCGCGCTGCCGATCCGCACGTGTGTCGCGCCGGATTCGACGGCGGCCTCCAGGTCGCCGCTCATCCCGGCCGAGACCCAGGTCGCCGCGGGGTCGACCCGGCGCACCAGGGCGGCCGAGCCGGGCGAGCTTCGCGAACGCCGGGACGGGGTCGCCGCCCAGCGGCGCGACCGCCATCACGCCCGCGCAGCCGCAGGCCGTCGGCGGCGCGCCACCTGCTCGGCGAGCGCGCTCCGACCTCGGTCGGGGGCCACGCCGGCGCGATCCGGGCCGCGGGTCGGGGTCGAGGTCGACCTGGACGAGGACGTCGAGGCTGCGGTCGCGCTCGTGCGCGCCGCGGGAGAGCCCGCGCAGCAGCTTGGCGCGGTCGACCGACTCGACCACGTCGGCGTAGGCGGCGACGGCCGCCGCCTTGTTGCTCTGCAGGCCGCCGATGAAGTGCCAGGTGAGCTCGAGGTCCGCGCACGCGGCGGCCTTGGCCTGCGCCTCCTGGTGGCGGTTCTCGCCGACGTGCGTGACGCCGAGCCCGGCGAGCAGGCGTACGTCGGAGGCGGGGAAGAACTTGGTGACGACGGTGAGCGTGACCTCCTCGGGCGACCGGCCGGAGGTGGCGCAGGCGGAGGCGATCCGCTCGCGCACGGTGGCCAGCGTCGCCGCGAGCTCGTCGCGACGCACGCCGCCCCCGGGGCTCACGGCCGCACCCGGACCAGGCCGGCCGAGCCGACCGGAGTCCGTGCCCTGGCGGCGGTAGGAGAAGAGGTCGTCGTCCTCGAGGGTGCAGCGGGCCACCTCGACGAGGTCGTCCGGCGCCACCCCGCCCGCGACCAGCTGGGCGCGCACGCCGGCGCCCAGGTCGAGGGCCGGGGTGCCCCACGAGGTCTCGGCGTACGCCTCGGGGACCACCGCGGCGACGGCTCGCGCGCAGCTCGTCGGGCACCTCGTAGCAGCGCCCGCACACGTGCGGCCCGACCCAGGCCCGGACCCGGCCGGCGCCGAGGTCGCGCATCGCGGCCAGCGCCACGCCGGACGACGCCGGCGGCCAGACCCGGCCGGCCGGCGTGCACCGCGCCGACCACCCCGGCGCTCGGGGTCGGCGAGCAGCACCGGCACGCAGTCGGCGACCCGGACCAGCAGGGTCAGACCGCGCTCGGCGGTGACCAGCCCGTCGCCCTCGGGGGTCGGGGTGCGGGCCTCGACGGCGTGGACGTCGGCACCGTGGACCTGGCGCATCGCCACGAGCGGCGCTCGCGGCTCACCGGTGAACGCGGCGACGACCCGGTCGAGGTTCTCCCGGACCGGGCCGTCGCCCCCGTCGTCGCCGAGGACGCCGGCCAGGTCCAGGGACGCGAACGGACCGCCACTGGTCCCTCCGTGGCGGTCCGTGAACGCGACGTCGACGGTCCCCTGGCTGGCGCGGTAGGCGAACACTGTCGACGCTGGCTCCTCTACTTCAAGAAGTCGGGCACGTCCAGCTCGTCGTCGTCGAACTGGGGGTGCGACGGCCGGACCGGCTGCCGCTCCTGCCCATTGTCGCGCGCCTCGCGCGGCGCCCCGCCCTGGGCCGGCCCACCGGCCGGTCCGGCGCTCGGCACGCCCGCGGGACGCGCGCCCACCCCGGCCGGCTCGTGCTGCCGGCTCGGCGCGGCCGCCGACGACCCGGCGGTGGGCCGGGCCGGGCTCTGGGTGAAGGTGTAGCCCGAGCCGGACGACTGCCCGATGCCGTTGCCCGGCGCCGGGCGGCCCGGGGCCGACGGGGTCAGCGCCGAGTCCGGCGTGGTGCTGCTCTGCTGGGCCGGCACCTGACCCCCCGCGCGACCGATGTTGTCGGCCGGGGCGTGGTGCGGCTCGCGGCGCAGCACCGTGCCGTTGTCGCGGCGCTTGGGCATGCCGCCGTCGAAGCCGGCCGCGATCACGGTCACCCGGACCTCGTCGCCGAGCGCGTCGTCGATGACCGCGCCGAAGATGATGTTGGCCTCGGCGTGCGCTGCCTGGGACACCAGCGCAGCCGCCTCGTTGATCTCGAACAGGCCCAGGTCGGACCCGCCCGCGATCGAGAGCAGGACGCCGTGCGCCCCGTCGATCGAGGCCTCGAGCAGCGGGCTGGAGACCGCCATCTCGGCGGCGGCGACCGCGCGGTCCTCGCCGCGGGCCGAGCCGATGCCCATCAGCGCGGAGCCGGCGTTGGCCATCACCGACTTGACGTCGGCGAAGTCGAGGTTGATCAGGCCAGGGGTGGTGATCAGGTCGGTGATGCCCGAGACGCCCTGCAGCAGCACCTGGTCGGCCTGCTTGAAGGCGTCGAGCATCGACACGTTGCGGTCGCTGATGGACAGCAGGCGGTCGTTCGGGATGACGATGAGGGTGTCGACCTCCTCGCGCAGCTGCGCGATGCCCTCCTCGGCCTGGTTGGCGCGGCGGCGACCCTCGAAGGAGAACGGACGGGTGACGACGCCGATCGTCAGCGCGCCCAGCGAGCGGGCGATGCGCGCCACGACGGGCGCGCCGCCGGTGCCGGTGCCGCCGCCCTCGCCGGCGGTCACGAAGACCATGTCGGCGCCCTTGATGACCTCCTCGATCTCCTCGGCGTGGTCCTCGGCGGCCTTGCCTCCGACGTCGGGGTTGGCGCCGGCGCCGAGGCCCCGGGTGAGCTCGCGGCCGATGTCGAGCTTGACGTCGGCGTCGCTCATGAGGAGGGCCTGGGCGTCGGTGTTGATGGCGATGAACTCGACGCCCTTGAGGCCGACCTCGATCATCCGGTTGACGGCGTTGACTCCACCTCCACCGATACCCACGACCTTGATGACGGCCAGGTAGTTCTGCGGTGCTGCCACGGCAGGTGCCTCTCGCTGCTCTGGCTGCGCTGCGTGCGGACCCGGTGGTGGGCCGCCGCAGGACAGACGGGGGTGTATGTCGGTGGGGAAGTGCACGAGCCTGGCACCACCAGAACCCTAACCCTGAAGTAGAGGGTTATAGTTATGTCAACCTCGTGCTTGTAGAAGAAGTTAGGTGACGGGTCGGGGCGACCGGCGACGACACGCGGCGCGCCGCGCATTTCTGCGACTTTCTTGCCCGAGCGGTCGTGCGCGGCTCGAGCGCTCGTCGGGGGGCGTGCCGCGGCGCGGTGCTACCTGCGCAGGACGGGCTTGCCGGGCACGCTGACGTCGTACGTCGTCGCCTTCTGCTCCAGCAGGACGGCGAGCACCCGGGCCTTGAGGGCCGACTGGTCGGCGCTCCCCCAGCGCACGGTGTCGCCGTCGCGCAGCCGCGAGCGAGATCGTGTCGACGGTGCGCACCTCGACGTAGTCGACCTTCCGGGCGATGGCTGCCGGCAGCGAGCCGGCGACCTCGCGCGGCCTCGGCGAGCGCGTCGGCGCGGGTGCGCTCGCCCGATCCGGATCACCGGCAGGCTGCGCGGGCGGGAGGGGTAGCTGCCGGAACATCACGCCTGTCGCGTCGAGGCCGTGCAGGCCGTCGGCACGCTCGACCACGGCCACCGCCTCGCGCTCGATCGACCGTCGATGCGGACCCGGTCCGGCCAGGAGCGGGACACGTCGACGCTGGCGACCGGACGGCAGGTCCTCGACCCGGGCGGCGATCGCGTCGAGGTCGACGGTGGCCAGCGGCGTCCCGGTCGGCACGGCCGCCGCCTGGCGGACCACGCGCGGGTCGAGCACGCCGGTGCCCTCGACCTGCACGCCCGCGACCGCGAGCACCGAGGAGAAGAACACCAGCCACACGCCGCCGACGACCGCGGCGAGGAGCACGACCGCGACCACGACGCGGCGCCAGGCCAGCCAGCGGCGGGCCCACTGGCGACGCACGAAGCGGCGGCGGGCGATCCGCACGGTGCGCTCGGTGCCGTCGGCGTCACTCCTGTCGATGGGCCGTCGGGACGTCGGTCGTCTCCACGTCGGGTCCGCGGGTGAACAGGCTCATCGCCTCGCTCCGCTCGCTCCGAGCAGCTCGAGCACCTCCGGGCCGACCAGCGTCACGTCGCCGGCGCCCAGGGTCAGCACCAGGTCGCCGGGCCGGGCCCGCTCGACCAGCGCCGCGGGCGTCGCGCGACCAGGACGGCTCGAAGTGCACCTGCTCGGGCGGCAGCGGCACGTGCGACGGCGACCAGCCCGCCGTTGACGCCGGGCTCGGGGTCCTCGCGGGCGACGTACACGTCCATCACCACGACCTCGTCGGCGGCGCCGAGCGCCTGCGCCCATCGCGGTGCCGAAGATCTGCGTGCGGGAGACGAGGTGCGGCTGGAAGGCCGACCACGACCCGGCCCTCCCCGGCCAGCGAGCGCGCCGCCTGCAGGTCGCCGGCGATCTCGTTGGGGTGGTGGGCGTAGCTGTCGTAGACCCGGACGCCGCCGGCCTCGCCCTTGAGCTCCATCCGGCGGCGGGTGCCGGTGAAGGCCTCGAGCCCACGGCGCAGGTCGGCGAAGGCGAAGCCGAGGCGCGAGCCCGGCGCCGAGCGCGGCCAGCGCGTCCAGGACGTAGTGCCGGCCGGGGATCTGCAGGGTCACCTCGCCCAGCCGCCGGCCGCGGTCGACGACGGTGAAGCGCGAGGTGGCGCCGGCGAAGGTCAGCGCCTCGGCCCGCAGGTCGGCGCGCTCGGACTCGCCGACCCCGACGACCGCGCAGGCCCCGGTCGCGGGCCTGCTCGGCGAGGTCGGCGGCGCCGGCGTCGTCGACGCAGGCGACCAGGAAGCCGGCCGGGTCGATCCGGTCCAGGAACGCGGTGAAGGCCTCGTGGTAGGCCTCCTCGGTGCCGTAGTTGTCGAGGTGGTCGGCCTCGACGTTGGTGACCAGGGCGCCGTAGCGGCGAGTAGACGAGGAACGCGCCGTCGCTCTCGTCGGCCTCCGCGACGAAGATCTCGCCGCTGCCGTCGTGGGCGTTGGAGCCGGACTCGTTGAGCTCGCCGCCGATCGCGAAGGACGGGTCCGCGCGCGCAGTGCTGGAGCGCGACGGTCAGCAGCGACGTCGTCGTGGTCTTGCCGTGGGTGCCGGCGACCGCGACCACCCGGCGGCCCTGCATGACCGCCTCCAGGGCGGCCGAGCGGGGCAGCATCCGCAGGCCGCGGCGGCGCGCCTCGACGACCTCGGGGTTGTCCTCGCGCACGGCGGTCGAGACCACCAGCGTGTCGGCGTCCCGCGACCTGGTCGGCGGCGTGCCCGACGTAGCAGCGCGCACCGAGGGCCCGCAGCGCCTCGATGGTGCGCGACTCCTTGGCGTCGCTGCCGCTGACGGTGATGCCGCGGGCGAGCATGATCCGGGCGATGCCGGACAGGCCGGCGCCGCCGATGCCGACGAAGTGCACCCGGCCGAGCCGGTCGGCGGGCAGCAGCACGTCGGGGACGGGAACCCTCATCGGGCGACCGCCTCCGCCGGCGGCCAGCACCATCCGCGCGAGCCGCTCGTCGGCGTCGCGCGGGATCAGCCCCGAGGCGGCCGCCGACATCGCCGCGAGGCGCGGCCGGGTCGGTGGCCAGCGCCGGGCACCGTGGCGGCCACCCACTCGGGCGTCAGCGCGCCGTCCTGGACGAGCAGCCCTCCCCCGGCGTCGACGACCGGGCGCGCGTTGAGCTCCTGCTCGCCGTTGCCGATCGGCAGCGGCACGAACACCGCGGGCAGGCCGACAGCGGCGACCTCGGTGACGGTGTTCGCGCCGGCGCGGCAGACGCACGAGGTCGGCGGCGGCGTAGGCGAGGTCCATCCGGTCGACGTACGGCAGGACGACGTACGGCGCCTGGCCGACCGTCGCGCCGTCACCGACGCCTCGCCCTGCGGCCCGACGACGTGCAGCACCTGCACGCCCGGCCTCGGCGAACGCCCGCTCGGCGCCGGAGACGGCCTGGTTGATCCGGCGGGCGCCCTGCGAGCCGCCGGTGACCAGCAGCGTCGGCCGGTCCGGGTCGAGCCCGAAGGTGCGCGCGGGCCTCCTCGCGCAGCGCGCGCCCGGTCGAGGGTGGAGATCATCCGCCGGATCGGCAGGCCGACGTACGACGCGTGCCGCAGCGGCGTGTCGGGGAAGCTGCGTCGCGACGTGGTCGGTCAGCCGGGCGCCGAGCTTGTTGGCGATGCCGGGCAGCGCGTTGCCCTCGTGGACGACGATCGGGACGCGCCGGCGGCGGGCGGCGAGGTAGGCGGGCACCGAGACGTAGCCGCCGAACCCGACCACCACGTCGGCGGCGGACCCGGTCGATCGACCTCGCACGAGCGCGCCCGGACCGCGCCGCGCAGCCGCGGCGGGACCTTGGCCAGGTCGGCGCTCGGGCGGCGCGGCAGCGGCACCGGCGGGACCATCTCGAGCGGGTAGCCCGCCTCGGGGACGACCCGGCCCTCGAGGCCGCGCGGCGTGCCGAGGGCCGTCACCTCGGTGCCGTCGTCGAGACGGCGCAGCGCATCGGCGGTGGCCAGCAGCGGGGAGGTGTGCCCCGCCGTGCCGCCCCCGGCCAGCAGGACCCTCATCGCATGCGCCTCGCCGAGCCGGACAGGTTGCCTGCCTGGCCGCCACGCGCGGTGACCCCGGCCGCCGAGCGACGCCGCCGGCGGTCGCGCAGCGCCGCCTCGGCCCCCGGCTCGGAGCGGGCGAAGGAGACCAGCAGGCCGAGCGCCACCAGCGACGGCAGCAGCGCCGAGCCGCCGTAGGACACCAGCGGCAGCGGCAGGCCGATCACCGGCAGCAGCGCCAGCACCATGCCGACGTTGATCATCATCTGCGCGGTCAGCCAGATCGTGATGCCGGCCGACATGTAGCGCACGAACGGGTCCTTGGTGCGCACGCGCGACCCGGATGCCGGCGTACGCGATGGTCAGGAACAGCGCCAGCACGAGCAGCGTGCCGACCAGGCCGAGCTCCTCGCCGAGCACGGCGAAGATGAAGTCGGTGTGCGCCTCGGGCAGGCTGCCCCACTTCTGCTGGCTGGCGCCGATGCCCTTGCCGAACAGGCCCGCCGCTCGACATCGCGAAGAGGCCGTGCGCGGGCTGCCAGCCGGCGCCCTGGTAGTCCTTGAACGGGTCGGCGAAGTTGGTCAGCCGCTCGCAGGCGCTCCTGGTGCTGGTGCTGGCGAGGTAGAGCGCGAGCGACGCCGACGGTCACCATCGACCCGACGAAGAGCCGGGCCGGGCGCGCCGACGACCCAGAGCATCCCGAGCATGATCGCCATCAGGACCAGCGCGGTGCCGAGGTCGCCGCCGAGCAGCACCAGCGCCGACGACCATCACCATCACCGGGGCGACCGGGACCAGCGTGTGCCGCCAGTCGTCGAGCAGCCGCTCCTTGCGGGCGTAGACGTCCGAGCACCACAGGATGATGGCGAGCTTGGCCACCTCGGCGGGCTGGATCGACGACCGGGCCCGAGCGCGAGCCAGTTGCGGTTGCCGTTGACCTCGACGCCGAGTCGACGTCTGGGTGAGCGCGAGCAGCGACGGCGCGACCAGCAGCGCCGGCCAGGCGAAGAAGCGCAGCACCCGGTGCGGCAGCCGGGTGGCCACGAACGCGACCGGCAGCGCCGAGCGCGACCCAGGTCAGCTGGCGCAGGAACCAGTAGTAGCTGTTGCCGTGCGTGCACGAAGCCGTCGACGCTCGAGGCGCTGAGCACCTCCATCAGCCCGATCGCGAGCAGCAGGGTCGAGGCACCGAGCAGCAGGTAGTACGACGTCAGCGGGCGGTCGAGCGCGTGCCCGAGCGCGAGTGCCGGCGTGCGGGCGATCGCAGCCGGCCGTCGGCCGGCGCTGCTCCCCTGCCGTGGTGGTCACGCAGTGCCCTCCTGCCCGTGCGGGGACCCCTGCCGCCGAGCCGGGCGGCTCACCGGTCGCGGAGGCGGCGGACCGACTCGGCGAAGGCATCCCCGCGAGCGCCGTAGTTCGCGAACATGTCCATGGACGCGCATCCCGGAGCGAGCAGCACGGTGTCGCCCGGCTGGGCCAGATCCCGGCCGCGGCGCCGACGACGCGGTCCATGACAGAAGTGTCCCCGCCCTCGACTTCGATCACCGCGGACATCGGGTGCGTGTCGCGCCAGCGCCTCGGCGATCACGGCGCGGTCGCGACCGAGCAGCACGACGCCGCGCAGCCGGTCGTGGACACGGGCGACCAGGGCGTCGAACGTCGCGCCCTTGGCGAGCCCGCCGGCGACCCAGACGACCGGGTCGTAGGCCTGCAGCGAGGACTCGGCCGCGTGCGGGTTGGTCGCCTTGGAGTCGTCGACGCAGCGCACCTCCCCGACCGTGCCGAGGTCGGCGATGCGGTGCCCGTCGGGCACGAAGGAGCGCAGCCCGTCGCGGACGGCGGCGGTGGAGACGCCGTACGAGCGGGCCAGCGCCGCGGCGGCCAGCGCGTTGGCGACGAAGTGGGGCGCCGGCGAGGCGAGGTCGGCGACCGTGCACAGCTCGGCGGCGCTGTGCTCGCGCTCGGTCGACGAAGGCGCGGTCGGCCAGCACGTCCTCGACCAGGCCGACCATGCCGACGCCCGGGGTGCCGAGGGTGAAGCCGATCGCCCGCGCGCCCTCCTGCACGTCGGCGTCGCGGACCAGCCGCTCGGTGACCGGGTCGGCGACGTTGTAGACGCAGGCGCGCTGCACCCGCTCGTAGATGCGGCCCTTGTCGGCGGCGTAGGCGGCCATCGCGTGCGGGCCGGCGTACCAGTCGAGGTGGTCCTCGGCGACGTTGAGCACCGCCGCGGAGTGCGCGCTCATGCTGGAGGTGTAGTGCAGCTGGAAGCTCGAGAGCTCGACGGCGTAGACGTCGTACGGCGCCGGGTCCATCACCGCCTCGACGATCGGCAGGCCGACGTTGCCGCAGGCGATGCTGCGCGAGCCGTGCGCGCGCAGGATGGCGTCGAGCATCTGCACGGTGGTGGTCTTGCCGTTGGTGCCGGTCACGCACAGCCAGGCGCCGGGGTGCTCGGGGTCGCGCAGCCGCCAGGCGAGCTCGACCTCGCCCCACACGGGTATGCCGCGCCGGGCGGCCGCCACCAGCAGGGGCGCGGTCGGGGGCACGCCGGGCGAGGTGACCACGAGGTCGACGGGGCCCTCGGGCAGGGCCGAGGTCGTCCCGGGCCCGATCCGGACGTCCGCGCCGAGGATCTCCAGGAGCGTCGGCCTTCTCCGCTGGCCCTCGTCGTTCGCGGACTCGGCGAGCACGGTCACCCGGGCGCCGAGGTGCAGCGAGGTTGTCGGCCGCGGCGAAGCCCGGACACGCCGATGCCCACGACGACCGCGCGGACGCCGTCCCAGGCGCTGTGCCGGCCCAGCGAGCCGACGTCGGGACGGCTCATACCCCGGCCACCCACTCGGCGTAGAAGATGCCGAGGCCGGCGGCCACGCAGATGCCGGTGATGATCCAGAACCGGATCACGATCGTGATCTCGGCCCAGCCCTTCAGCTCGAAGTGGTGCTGCAGCGGCGCCATCCGGAAGATCCGCTTGCCCTGGTGAGCTTGAAGTAGCCGACCTGGAGGATCACCGACATCGTGATGATGACGAACAGGCCGCCGAGGATCGCGAGCAGGAACTCGGTGCGGGTCAGGATCGCGAGGCCGGCCAGCGCGCCGCCCAGCGACAGCGAGCCGGTGTCGCCCATGAAGATCTTCGCCGGCGAGGCGTTCCACCACAGGAAGCCGAAGCAGGCGCCGGTGAGCGCGGCGGCGATCGCGGCGAGGTCGAGCGGGTCGCGCACCTCGTAGCACTTGTTGCCCGGGGTCAGCGCGCACCACTGGTTGTTCTGCCAGATGTTGACCAGCGTGTAGGCGCCGAAGACCATCGTCGAGGCGCCGGTGGCGAGCCCGTCGAGGCCGTCGGTGAGGTTCACCGCGTTGCTGGCCCCGGAGATCATCACCAGGATCAGCAGCACGACGACGCACCGCGGGCAGCGTACCAGTCGGCAGGTCGCGGATGAAGGAGATGCCGTGCGAGGCGGGGGTCTGGCCCCGGTCGTCGGGGCGGGTCAGCGCCAGCGCCCCGAACACGACCGCGACGAGCGTCTGGCCGGCCATCTTGGCCTTGCTGCGCAGGCCGAGGCTGCGCTGCTTGGCGATCTTGATGTAGTCGTCGAGGAAGCCGACGGTGCCGAGGCCGACGAAGCAGGAACAGCAGCAGCAGCGCCCGACCAGGAGGGCACGTCCTGGGTGATCAGCTTGGCGAGCGAAGTAGGCCAGCACCACCGAGATGATGATGACCAGGCCGCCCATCGTGGGCGTGCCGCGCTTGGTGTGGTGCGTGGTCGGCCCGTCGTCGCGGATCAGCTGCCCGTAGCCCTTGGTGACGAGCACCCGGATCGCGACCCGGGTGCCGAGCAGCGTGAAGATCAGGGACAGGCCGCCCGCGAGCAGGATTGCCCTCATCGAACGCTCTCCTCCTCGCGTGCCGGCGGCAGGTCCGCCAGCACCGCCTCCGCGACCCGGCCGAGCTGGGCCGCGTTGGAGGCCTTGAACAGCACCACGTCGCCGGGGACGAGGTGCTCGCGCAGCCACGCGATCGCCGCGTCGTTGTCCGCGACGAACACCGACTCCTCGCCCCACGAGCCCTCGAGGCAGGCCCCGAGGTGCAGCGGCCGCGCCGCCTCCCCGACGACGAGCAGCTGGTCGATGTCGAGGCGCACGGCCAGTCTGCCGACCGCGTCGTGCTCGTCGCGGCTGGACGCGCCCAGCTCGCGCATCTCGCCGAGCACGGCGACGGTGCCGGCTGCCCGGGCGGCCGCGCCCGATCGCGGCCAGCGCCTTGAGCGCCGCGCGCATCGAGTCGGGGTTGGCGTTGTAGGCGTCGTTGACGACGGTGACGCCGTCGGCGCGCTCGCTGACCTCCATCCGCCCGCGCGAGGTCGGCGGCCGCGGTGGAGAGGGCGGCGGCCACGTCGGCGAGGGGTACGTCGAGGGCGCAGCGCCACCGCGGCCGCCGCGGCGGCGTTGCCGGCGTGGTGCTCGCCGACCAGCCGCAGGGTGACGCTCGGCGCGGTCGGACCCGTGCGACGAGGTCGAACGACGGGCGGCCGAGCGCGTCGACGCTGAGGTCCGTCGAAGCGCACGTCGGCGCCCGGCGCGGACGCCGAAGCGTGGTGCACCCGGGCCCGGGTGCGGGCGGCCATCGCCGGCACCAGCGGGTCGTCGGCGTTGAGCACGGCGACGCCCGTCGGCGGGCGAGCGCCTCGACGATCTCGCCCTTGGCCTGCGCGATCGCCTCCTGCGAGCCGAACTCGCCGATGTGCGCCTTGCCGACGTTGAGCACCAGGGACACGTGCGGCGGCGCGATCTCGCAGGAGGCGCGCAGGTCGCCGACGTGGCGCGCCCCCATCTCCAGCACCAGGAACCGGGTGGTCGGGTCGGCGCGCAGCACGGTCAGCGGCAGCCCGAGCTCGTTGTTGAAGGAGCCGAAGGTCGCGACGGTCGTGCCCGGCCGTCGGCGAGCACCTGGGCGAGCAGGTCCTTGGTGCTGGTCTTGCCCTGGGAGCCGGTGAGCGCCGACCACGCGGACGTCGGGCAGGCCGGTCGAGCGACGTGCCGGGCGAGCAGGCCCAGCGCGGCGACGGGGTCGTCGACGACGACGCCGGGTCGCCCGGTGTCGCGCGAGGACAGCACGGCCGCGGCGCCCGCCGTCGACCGCCGGCGTCGGCGTAGTCGTGGCCGTCGACGCGCTCGCCGACGACCGCGACGAACAGCCCGCCGCGCTCGGCGACCCGGCTGTCGACGAAGGCCGGCCCGGTCGACCGGCACGCCGCGCGTCGTGGACGACGGCGCCGCCGACGACGTCGGCGATCTCGGGCAGGGTCATCGCGATCATCGGCGCGGCCAGCTCCTCGCGCAGCACGACGCGGTCGTCGAAGGGGTGCACGGTGCCGTGCGACCTCCTGGCCGGTCTCGTGGCCCTTGCCCGCCACCACGACGGTGTCGCCGGGCCGGCGCGTGCGCGACCGCGAGCCGGATCGCGGCCCGACGGTCGCCCACCTCGTGCACCTCGGCGCGGTCGGCCTCGGGGACCGGCGGCGGCGCCGGCGAGCACCTCGGCGCGGATCGCCGCGGGGTCCTCGCTGCGCGGGTTGTCGTCGGTGACCACCAGCACGTCGGCGAGCCGGGCCGCGATCTCGCCCATCAGCGGCCGCTTGCCGGGGTCGCGGTCGCCGCCGGCGCCGATCACGACGACCAGCCGCCCGGCGGTGAGCGGGCGCAGGCGCGTCAGCGCGGCCGTCGACGGCGTCGGGCTTGTGGGCGTAGTCCACGACGGCCAGGAAGTCCTGGCCGGCGTCGACCCGCTCGAGCCGGCCGGGCACGCCGCCCGACGCGCCCATCGCCGCGGCCAGCGCCGGCGGCGTCGAAGCCGAGCCTCGCCGAGGGCGGCGATCGCGCAGAGCGCGTTGGCGACGTTGAAGTCGCCGGTCAGCGGCACCCGCGCCGGGAACGGCTCGCCCGTCGGGCGGGTGCACCGTGAAGGTCGAGCCCGCCGGCTCGAGGCGTACGTCGCACGGCCCGCCAGTCGGCCTCGGCGCCGCGCGGCGGAGAAGGTCCGCACCGGGACGGTCGCCTCGCGCGACCAGCCGGCGGCCGTGCTCGTCGTCGACGTTGACCAGGCCGAGGCGGGCGCGCTCGGGGGTGAACAGCGACGCCTTCGCGGCGAAGTAGTCCTCGACGTCGGCGTGGAAGTCGAGGTGGTCGCGGCCCAGGTTGGTGAAGCAGGCGACGTCGAAGACGACGCCGTCGACGCGGCCCATCACCAGCGCGTGGCTGGAGACCTCCATCGCGCAGGCCTCGACGCCGCGCTCGACCATCACCGCGAAGAGCGCGTGCAGGTCGGGCGCCTCGGGGGTGGTCAGCGA
This sequence comes from uncultured Actinomycetota bacterium, assembly GCA_963781745.1. Taxonomy (GTDB): domain Bacteria; phylum Actinomycetota; class Actinomycetes; order Propionibacteriales; family Nocardioidaceae; genus Nocardioides_B. The sequence goes on from CAWAHH010000019.1 coordinate 360,679, forward strand.
GGTCTTCACGTCGGTGCCGTTGACCCGGGTGCCGACCGTGCCGACGACGGCCGCCGGCACGCCCGCGGCGGTCAGCGCGGCCTCGGCCAGCCGGGTGGTGGTGGTCTTGCCCTGGGTGCCGGTGACCGCCACCAGCCGCATCGGCTCGGCGGGGCTGCCCGTAGACGCGGGCGGCGAGGCCGCCGACCACCGCGCGCGGGGCCGCTCCACGACCAGCACCGGGACGTCGAGCCTCCGAGCAGAGCGCCGCCCCCTCGCGGTCGGTGAGCACGGCGACCGCGCCGTCGGCGACGGCCTGCGCCGGCGAAGGTCGCGCCGTGCGCGCGGGCCCCGGCCGGGGCGACGTACAGGTCACCGGGACGGACCCGCAGCGAGCTGATCGTCACGCCGGTGACGACCGGGCCGGGGGCCGGCGGCGCCTCGCTCTCGAGGCGGCGTCGCCGAGCCAGCCGACGACCTCCGCGAGCGGGGTCTCCCGGGGGTGGAGGGGCGCAGCGGGATCTGGGTCGGGCACGCCCGGAGAGGCTACCGGTCCGCGCTCACCACTCGATGCGGGGCGTGGGTGCCACGCTGCCGGTCGGCGGCACGGCGTACTTCTGCAGGACGTAGCTCATGATCTTGCTGGAACGCCGGGCCCGCCGACCGAGCCGCCGCCGCCGCCGTTCTTGGGGTCCTGCACGACGACGTAGACCAGGAAGCGCGGGTCGTCGGCCGGGGCGAACCCGGCGAACGAGACGGTGAAGCGTGCCGTCGTAGCAGCCGCACTTCCTGCCGACCCGCTGGGCGGTGCCGGTCTTGCCGGCGACGCGGTAGCCGGGGATGCCGGCGACCGGCGGCGGTGCCCGGTCTCGGGGTCGGTCACCGCCTCCATCATCTCGCGCGGTCTGGCCGGGCGGCCCGCGCGCTGATCACCCGGTGCTCGGTGGCGGTGCCGGAGCCGACCGCCTCGCCGCCGGAGGTGGTCGCCTCGCCCTTGACCAGGCTGGGCTGCGACGTAGACGCCGCCGTTGGCGATCGTGTTGACCGCCGCGGCCATCTGCACCGCGTTGACCGCGAGGCCCTGGCCGAAGGCGATCGTGTCCTGGTTGATCTGCGACCAGTCGTGCCAGTCGTGGCAGCACGCCCGGCCGACTCGCCGTCGCACGCCGATGCCGGTGCGCTGGCCGAGCCCGAAGCCGCGCAGGTAGTCGTAGAGCTGCCTGGTGCTTGAACTCGCTCGGCGGCGAGCACGGTGCCGATGTTGGAGGACTTGGCGATCACGCCGGTCAGCGTCAGGCGGAGCTTGCCGTGCGTCGAAGTAGTCGTGGATGACGCGGTCGCCACGCGGCAGCTGCGGCGGGCACGGTGATCCGGGTGTTCGGGGTGACCTTGCCGGCGTCGATCAGCGACGACGCGGTGAGCACCTTCTCCACCGAGCCGGGCTCGTAGACGTCGCGCAGCGCGCGCGAGCCGAGGTCCGCCTCGGGCGACAGCGTCGGCTGGTTGGCGTCGTAGGACGGGAAGTCGGCCAGCGCGAGCAGCTCGCCGGTGTGGGTGTCCATCACGACGGCCGACGCCGGACGCGCCACCGGAGCTCTGGACCGCGGCGCGCAGCACGCGCTGGGTGTACCACTGCACGTCGCGGTCGATGGTCAGCTGCGAGGTCGTGGCCGCTGCGGGGCGGCACCACGCTGTTGTCGCCGAGCGGGATGCGGTTGCCGCCACCGCCGACCTCGTAGGTCGCCGAGCCGTCCATGCCGGACAGCAGCCGGTCGAACATCAGCTCGGCGCCCTCGGCGGCGTCGCCCTCGGCGTTCATGAAGCCGACCAGGTTGGCCGCGACGTCCTTGGCCGGGGTAGGTCGCGCACCGGGTCGCGGCGGGTGTCGATGCCCTTGAAGCCGCGACGGTCGATCTCGGCGACGACGGCGCGGCGCCTTCGTCGAGGGCACCCGGCGGGCGACGTACTGGAAGTGGGTGTCGGGCTTGCGCAGCCGGTCGAGCACGTCGAAGTAGTCGACGTCGAGGCGGCGGGCGATGATCGTGGCGATCGCGCTGGCGTGCGTGAGCGGTCAGCGTCGGGTCGGCGACGATCATCAGCCCGTCGACCGACTCCGCGAGCGGGACGCCGTTGCGGTCGGTGATCAGCGCCGCGGGTCGGCGGGCAGCGTCGACGGTGACCACGCCCTCGGCGCGCGCCTTGGCGACGTACGCCTGCGCGTCGACGCCCTGGAGCTGGAACAGCCGCGCGGCGAAGACCGAGACCACCATCGCGATGAGCAGGAAGCCGATCCGCAGCCGCACCAGCGAGGCGCCGCGCAGCGACCGCACGCGGGGCCGGCGCCGTCGCCTGCCCCGCGCGGTCGGGCCGCCGGACGTCGCCCGGCGGGCCGGGGCCGGTTCGGCTGGGTCAACGCTGGCTCCCCTGCGGCTGGACGGGTCCTGGGTCACCTTTGTACCCGCGGCCCGGCCGCCGTCGGTGGTCGCCGCGCCGGTGCCGGCGGAGGCGCGGGAGGCCTTCTTGTCGGCCTTCTTGTCGGCCTTCTTGGGGAGGACCTCGACGATGATCGGGCGTCGGACGCAGGTTCGTGCGGCTTGCGCGGTGGGCAGCGGCGTGACCCGCATCGCGTCCTCGGACATCGCCGGCGACGGGGTGCCGAGCACCTTGCCGTCGGAGAGCCGGAGGAACGCCGGGCTGGCCGGCGGCACCATGCCCATGCCGCTTGGCCTGCAGGGCCACCCGCTGCGGGTCGCGCAGCGTCTCGAGCTCCATGCTCAGCGACTGCTGGCGGCGCCGCGAGCACGGACGCCTGCTGCTCCAGCGCGGTCGCGGTGAAGGACGCCTGCTGCATCGAGGTGTTGAAGCACGAGCAGCCCGGCGACGCCGCCGACGAGCAGCAGCGACACCAGGGCCACGAACGGGCACCCGGGCCGCGCGGCGCGGGCCGCCCGCGGCACCACGGTCAGCCGGGCACGCTCGACGGCCGCCTCGGCGATCCGTGGCACCCGGCTGCGGGCCTGGTTCATCAACGCGCTCATCTCGGAGCTCCTCCCGTGGTGGTGCGGCTGCTGGCTGCCGGCGGTGGTGCTGGCGGTGGTGGTCGTCGTGGTGGTCATGCCACGGCTCCGCCCGGACCCGCTCCACGGCCCGCAGCCGCACCGAGGCGGCCCGCGGGTTCGCGTCGATCTCGTCCGCCGAGGCCTTCTCCGCCCCGCGGGTGACCAGCCGCAGGGCCGGCTCGCGGCCCTCGGGCACGAACGGCAGGTCCGGAGGCACGTCGCTGCGGGTCACCTCGACGAACGCCTGCTTGGTGATCCGGTCCTCGAGCGAGTGGTAGCTCATGACCACCACCCGGCCGCCGACCCCGATCGCCGCGATGGCCGCCGGCAGCGCGCGCCGCAGCACCGACAGCTCGTCGTTGACCTCGATGCGCAGGGCCTGGAACGTGCGCTTGGCGGGGTGTCCGCCGGTGCGGCGGGCCGGCGCCGGGATCGCGTCGTAGAGCAGCTCGACGAGCCGCCCGGAGTCGGTGAACGGCTCCTTGGCGCGCTCGCGGACCACCGCCTCGGCGATGCGGCGGGCGAACTTCTCCTCGCCGTACTCCGAGAGGATCCGGGTCAGCTCCTCGACGGGGTAGTCGTTGAGGACGTCGGCGGCGGTCGGGCCGTCGGTGTCGTTCATCCGCATGTCGAGCGGCGCGTCCTCGGCGTAGGCGAACCCGCGCTCGCGCATGTCGAGCTGCATCGAGGAGACGCCGAGGTCGAAGAGCACGCCGTCGACCGAGGGGTGGCCGAGGTCGTCGAGCACCTCGGCGATCTCGTCGTACACCGCGTGCACGAAGGTGACCCGCTCGCCGAACGGCGCGAGCCGCTCCGGCTGCGCTCCAGCGCGTGCACGTCGCGGTCGATGCCGATCACGTGCGGGCCTCGGGCAGCGCTCGAGCACCGCCTCGGTGTGCCCGCCGAGGCCGAGGGTGGCGTCGACCAGCAGGGTGCTCCGCTGCCCGGCCGTGTCTCGGTCCGCTCGAGCGCAGGCGCCACCAGAGCGACGACCCGGTCGAGCAGCACCGGGACGTGGCGAGGGCGTCGTCATCGGCTCGGCTAGCCCGCCAGCCGGACGAGCAGGAGGAGGGCGAGGGCGACGCGGTGGAGGCGGCCGCCGAGAACGCGATGACGGCCACGCCGTCGCGGACCTCGTGGCGGACCCGCCGCGGCGGCCGGACCGGCGCGTGGCGTGCGGCCCGGCGGATGCCGGAACGGCGATGACGGACATGGCGAGGCCCCCCGGGCGGGTCGGTGACGTGGACGGTGCGGCCGCGCCGACGTTCGCCGGACCAGGTCCCCGTCCGCTCCGCCCGAGGGAAGTCCTTCTGGCACCGGGGAAGGTGTGCCAGACGGTCGGAGGAGCGGACGTGAGACCTCGTCCTGCGAAGCCGGCCTGCGTGCTGTCGGTAGACACCCGGGAAGACCTCCTCCGAGAGGTCCGCGAACGCCTGCTCCTGCTGGTCGCAGTAGGTCTGCCACGCGGCGGCGTCCCAGATCTCGATCCGGTTCATCGCGCCGATCACGATGCAGTCCTTCGTCAGCGACGCGTAGTCCCGCAGCATCGGCGGGAGGGTGATCGCGGCCCTGCTTGTCCGGCGTCTCGTCCGAGGCGCCGGCGAAGAACATCCGCACGTAGTCCCGGGCCGCCTTGTTGGTGACCGGCGCCTCGCGCAGCCGCTCGGTGAGCTTGCCGAACTCCGCCATGGACCACACGTAGAGGCAGCGCTCCTGCCCTCGTGTGACCACGAGTCCCTCCGCCAGCTCGTCCCGGAACTTCGCCGGGAGGAACAGCCGCCCCTTGTCATCGAGCCGGGGTGTGTAGGTGCCGAAGAACACCGGCCGCCTCCCCAGCTCGATGCGACAGAGCTTCCTCTCCTCCACTGCGCTCCACTCTACTCCACTTCACTCCACCGTCAACCATTTCGCCGTGTCCGGTGCGTTCGGCCCGCCCTCCGCGTGCCGCCCGACGCCCGTGCGACCGGGGCTCGCGGCGGCGCGGCACCCTGGTGGCCCGGGAGCTGGAGCCCGTCGCCACCGAGTCCGGTCTCGGATGGTGCCTCCGGGCGATTGGCGTCGGCTCGCCGCCTGCCGACCGGTGACAGCGCTTGAGCGATGGGGTTGACTACAGGAACGACGTGGGGACGGCCAGGCGGACCACCGCCCCGGGGCCGCGCAGGAGAAAGAGGACAGCGTGACCTCAGCGCACGACACACGCGAGGCCGGCCCGGCGGCGAGCAGGACGGCCGGTGGCGCCGACCTCGACACCCTCGCCCGGGTCACCGGCCGGATCCGCGCCAGCATCGAGAAGGTCATCGAGGGCAAGCCCGAGGTCGCGCGGCTGGCCCTGGTCGTGCTGCTCGCCGAGGGTCACCTCCTCATCGAGGACGTGCCCGGCGTCGGCAAGACGATGCTGAGCAAGGCGCTGGCCCGCTCCATCGACTGCACGGTGCGGCGGATCCAGTTCACCCCCGACCTGCTGCCCTCCGACGTCACCGGCGTCTCGGTGTTCAACCAGGACACCCGCGAGTTCGAGTTCCGGCCCGGCGGCGTCTTCGCCAACATCGTGGTCGGCGACGAGATCAACCGCGCCTCCCCCAAGACCCAGTCGGCGCTGCTGGAGTGCATGGAGGAGCGGCAGGTCACCGTCGACGGGACGACGTACTTCCTGGACACGCCGTTCATGGTGATCGCGACCCAGAACCCCATCGAGATGGAGGGCACCTACGCCCTTCCCGAGGCCCAGCGCGACCGCTTCATGGCGCGGGTGTCGATGGGCTACCCCGTCGAGGCGGCCGAGATCGCGATGCTCGACTCGCACACCCGCACCAACCCGCTCGACGACCTCGAGCCGGTCACCGACGCCGCCGAGATCCGCAAGCTCGATCGACATCGTCGGCGCAGGTCTACGTCTCCGAGGCCGTCCAGCGCTACGCCGTCGCGATCTCCACCGCCACCCGCTACTCCCCCGAGCTGATGCTCGGCGCCTCCCCGCGCGCCACGCTGCACCTCGTGCGCGCGGCCAAGGCCGCCGCCGCGATCGGCGGTCGCGACTACGTCATCCCCGACGACGTGCAGGACGCTGGCCGGTGCAGGTGCTCTCCCACCGGCTGCTGCCCACCGTCGAGGCGTCGATGAGCGGACGCACGCCGGAGGCGGCGCTGCGGCAGATCGTCGCCGGCGTGCCGATGCCCGCTCAGCGGCCGCCGCGAGCGCCGAGGACTGACCCGGAGGGCACGCGACATGCGCGAGGCACTCTCGGCACTGACCACCCGCGGACGGGCGTTCCTCGCCGCGGGGGTCACCGCGTTCGTGTGCGCGCTGTTCCTCGGCCACGACGAGCTGGTCCGGGTCGGCGCGCTGCTGATCCTGCTGCCGCTGGCCACCGCGTGGTTCCTCGGGCCGCAGCCGCTACCGGCTCGGCCTGGTCCGCTCGCTCACCCCGGCCCAGGTCGTCGCCGGCCAGCAGGCCCGCGTGCAGCTCGACCTCACCAACGACGGCCGGATGCCGACCGGGCTGCTGCTGCTCGAGGACCAGATCCCCTACGTCCTCGGCACCCGGCCCCGCTTCGTGGTCGACCGGATGGGCCCGAAGTGGAAGCGCAGCGTCGGCTACCTCGTGCGCTCCGACGTGCGCGGGCAAGTTCGACGTCGGGCCGATGAAGGTGCGGCTCGAGCGACCCGTTCGGCATGGTGGAGCTGGACCGCACCTTCCAGAGCACGCTCCTCGCTGGTGGTCACCCCGCGGGTCGTCGCGCTCCCGCGGTGCCGCTGTCGGGCGCCTGGACCGGCTCCGGGCGACAACCGGCCCCGCGCGTTCGCCAGCGGCAGCGCCGAGGACGTCACCGTGCGCGAGTACCGCCGCGGCGACGACCTGCGCCGGGTGCACTGGCGCAGCAGCGCCCACGCCGGCGAGCTGATGGTGCGCCGCGAGGAGCAGCCCTGGCAGTCGCGGGCGACGCTCTTCCTCGACAACCGGAAGTATCGCCCACCGCGGCACCGGCGCCGGCGTCCTCGCTCGAGCAGGCCGTCTCGGTCGCGGCCTCGATCGCGGTGCACCTCGTCCAGCGCGGCTTCAGCGTCCGGCTGGTGACGGCGGCGGGCGACGAGCGCGGCGGCCAGTGGCACGAGCACGGCGCGATGTCCGCCGAGACCGCTCCGCTGCTCGGAGTCGCTCGCGGTGCTGACCGAGACCACCCACCCGCACATCGACCTGAAGTGGCTCCAGGAGGCCGGCCACTCCGGCCTGCTCATCGCGGTCCTCGGCGACGGTCGCCGAGCACGACCGACCCGGTGCTGACCCGGATGCGGCACTCCGCCTCCGGCGCGATGGCGCTCGCGCTCGACGTGCCCGCGTGGGCGCGCGGCGCGAGCCCCGCCGGACTGGCCACCGGCCGCACCACCCTGGCTGGGCGCGCACGGCTGGCGCGCGGTCGCCGCCGGCCCGCAGGACCCGCTGCCGACGCGTGTGGCAGGAGCTCGGCACCACCGGGCGTCGACGGCCGGGCGCGGCAGCGCCACGGCGCGCCTGCACCCGCCGGCCGGCGATGCCCTCGGGGCGACCGCCCGACCGGCCGCTCGACCGAGGGAACGCGTCAGGACCTGCGCGCGACCTGCGTGCCCACGCACCTGGCTGGCCTCCCTGCTGGCCGGGCTGACCACCTGGGTGACGCTGCTGTCCTGGACGAAGTTCGCCGAGCACCCGGCCGGCTTCATGGTGCCGCTCCTCGGCGGCTGCCTGCTCGTCGCGGTCGACCGGCATGCTGCTGCGCTCGGCCCGGCTGCCCGCGCTGCTGGTCGCTCGCGGCCCAGCTGGTCGTGGTGCTGCTCTGGCTGCACCACCGCTCGCGGCCGACGCCGCGCTGGGCGGCTGGATCCCCGACCCCGGACTCGGCTCCGGGCGCTGGTCGGCGGCGTTCGGCGACTGCGGTCGACGGCGGCGCAGGCGTACGCCGCGCCGGTGCCGCAGTCGCGTGCCCGAGTTCTACCCGCTGCTGATCCTGGCCGGCATGCTGCACCGCCGTGCTCGTCGACTTCCTCGCCGTCGGCCTGCGCCGCGCGCCGCTGGCCGGGCTGCCGCTGCTGGCGGCTCTACACCGCGCCGATCAGCATCCTCGACGGCGGCGTGTCCTGGCTGAAGTTCGCGGCTCGGCCGCGCTGTGCTTCCTGTTCCTGATCGCCGCCGAGGAGGCGCACCGGCTCGCCGCACTGGGGCCACCAGCTCGCGCCGGGCGGCCGGATCTTCGACACCCAGACGCACCAGCGTCAGCGGCCAGGCGATCTGGGTCCTCGGCCCGCAAGATCGGGCTGACCGCGACCGGCCTCGCCGTGGTCGTGCCGCTGCTCGTGCCGACCGTTCAGCGACGCGCTGTTCAGCGGCGGCAACGGCGGCGGCGACGGCGACGGCGACGCGGTCTCGATCTCCAACCCGATGGTCGACCTGCAAGCGCGACCTGTCCCGCGGCGCCGACGTCGAGCTGGTCCGGGTCACGACCGACCGACCCGCGACCCGTCCTACCTGCGGATCACGGTGCTCGAACACCTTCGACGGCAGCGCCTGGCGGCCCTCGAGCCGCGACATCCCCGTCAAGCAGCGCGCCGACGGTGCGGTGCCGCGCCCGCCCGGCCTCGGCACCAGCGTGGCCACCCGCTCAAGGAGTCCGCGCGACGATCACGGCCAGCACGAACTTCCGGTCCCGCTGGCTGCCGACGCCCTACCCGGTCGAGCTCGGTCGAGGCGCCGGGCGACTGGCGCTACGACCGCGTCGACGCTGGACTTCATCAGCGCCGCGGACAACCAGACCACCGCCGGGCCTGACCTACCAGCGTCACGCGCGATCGACCTGGCGCCGACCGCCGCCGAGCTGGCCGACGCGACGCCCGGCGCCGGCGTCGGTCTTCACGCCGAACACCGCGCTGCCCCGCGACCTGCCCGCGTCGGTGCGCAGGCTGGCCCGCACCGTCACCGACGGGCAGCGCACGAAGTTCGAGCAGGCCGTCGCGCTGCAGCAGTGGTTCCGGGTCGACGGCGGCTTCCGCTACTCCCTGGAGCGCTCCGCGGGCAACGGCACCGACGACCTGGTGGCATTCCTGGGCACCGGCAAGGGCGGCCGGGTCGGCTACTGCGAGCAGTTCGCCGCCGCGATGGCGCTGATGGGCCGCAGCGCTCGGCATCCCCTCGCGGGTGGCGGTCGGCTTCCTGCGTCCCGAGAAGATCGACAAGGACACCTACGTCTACAGCTCCCACGACCTGCACGCCTGGCCGGAGATGTACTTCGGCGGCATCGGCTGGGTGCGCTTCGAGCCGACCCCGCGGGCCGCGCCACCTCCGTGCCGGCCTACACCACCCAGCGGGTGCCGCAGACCGACGCCGACCGAGCAGCGACCGCGTCCGCGCCGGCCGCGGCGCCGACCCTCAACCGCATCGACCGCGCCGCCGACGCGCGGCGGCCGGCGCGGACAGCGGCGACGGCTCGTTCGTCGGCGGCCCGGCCGGTGACTCGGCATCGCTGGCTCGCGCTGCTGGTGCTCGTGCTGGGCTGGCGCTGGCGCCCCGCAGCGCTGCGCTCCGCTGGTGCGGCGGCGGCGCTGGGCGGGCGCCGACGGGCACCCGCCGCGCTGGTCGAGGCGGCGTGGCAGGAGGTGCGCGACACGGCCGTGGACCTCGGGATCGCCTGGGACGACCGGGTCACGTGCGGACCGCCGCCCGCGACCTGGTGCGCTCGTTCGGGCGACCCGGGCCGAGCCGACGACGCGCTCGGCGTCGGGCCGAGCAGCGGGGCGCGCGACGCCGCCCCGAGGCGACCGCGGCGCTGGACCGGATCGTGCTGCTGGTCGAGCGGGTCCGCTACGCCCGCAACGAACCGGCCCGGGGACGACCTCACCACGCAGGTGCGCGACGACGTCGACGCTGTGCGTCGCCGCCCTCGAGGCGGGCGCCGGGCGCCGTCGACGGCGCCGGGCCACCTGGCTGCCGGCGTCGCTCGCCGTGCGCGGCGGGCAGCGGCCCGGGCTGCGCGGTCGTGCGGTGCCGGCCGAGCCAGGGGTCGACCGGGCGGTCTGAGCGGGCCGGGTGCCTGGTCCCCCGCACGAGGGGACCGGCGAGCCAGACGGACGGCTGAGAACCGTCCGGACCCAGGCGAGTCAGACCGACGGTCGACCTGCCGGGACGCGAGTCGGCCAGGTCGGCGGTCGTGGACCGCCGGGCCGGTCGCCCCGACGTGGGTCAGAAGCCGCTCTGGTCGCGGCGGCGGCGCCAGCGCTCCTCGAAGCGCTCCATCATCGAGCCCTGGCTGCGGCGGTGCGCGGGCGGGCACGGGGGCTGCGCTTCTTGGAGCGGCCGCCCTCGATGACGCTGAAGGAGGGGTGCGGGCCGGCCTGTCCGGCGGGCTGGTCGGCGGCGCGGGACTGGCCGCGCCAGGAGGCGAGGGCGACGTAGGCGGAGCCGAGCATGACCACGAAGCCGACGATGCCGACGATGGTCTGCTGGATGACCGCGCCGGTCATCAGCACGACGACGCCGACCACGAAGACGACGGCGCCCAGCAGCGCCCGACGGCGCGCGGTGGCCCGCAGGGTGGTCCCTCGCATCGTCGACGCCAGCTTGGGGTCCTCGGCGACCAGCGCGCGCTCCATCTGCTCGAGCAGACGCAGCTCTTCTTCCGAGAGCGGCACGGTAGTCCTCCCGCCAACAGTCGCTGAACTCAGTCTAGGCAGCACTTCAGGCAACCGGTACCCGAGCCCGAGAAATCGGCCGAGAAAATGGCCCCGAAGATGGCCCCCGGCGAGACGGCGGGGTCAGGCCGACTCGAGCGCGACGAGCTTCTCGCGCAGCGTCGAGGTCGCCCGCCGGTGCACCTGGCTGACCCGGGACTCGGTCACGCCGAGCACCTGGCCGATCTCGGCGAGCGTGAGGCCCTCGAAGTAGTAGAGCGCGATGATCACCTGGTCGCGCTCGCCGAGCTGGTCGACGACCCGCATCAGCGACAGCGTTGGCGTCGCCCTGCTCGACGACCTGGTCGGCCGCCGAGGACAGCTCGTCGGCGAGGTCGAAGTCGTCGAGGTTGGCGTGGTTGGCCGAGGCCTGGCGGCTCAGGTCGCGCAGCTGCTGGACCGGGATGCCGACCTCGCGGGCGACCTCGGCGTCCTCGGGCACCCGACCCAGCCGCTCCTCGAGCGCCACCTGGGCCCGGTGCACGGTGCGGAGCTTGTCGCGCACCGAGCGCGGCACGAAGTCCATCGAGCGCATGCCGTCGATGATCGCGCCGCGGATGCGGGGCACCGCGAAGGTCTGGAAGGACAGCCCGCGGGCGGGCTCGAAGCGCTCGATCGCGTCCATCAGGCCGAGCACGCCGTCGGAGACCAGGTCGTCCTGGTCGACCGACTCGGGCATCCGGGTGCGCAGCCGGCCGGCGACGTACTTCACCAGCGGGGCGTACTGCAGGACGAGCCGGTTGCGCAGCCCCGGGTCCTTGGTGGCCCGGAACTCGCGCCAGATCTGCTCGAGGTCCTCGCTCGGGCTCATGACAGTCCTCCCGACCGGCCGCCGGTGCTGTTGTGCGGGCGGTGGAAGGCCACCAGGGCGCTGGCGGGGTTCTCGCGGTAGCGCGCGATCAGCTCGGAGGTGGCCTCGTCGAGCCGCTCGTGCAGAGCGCGGCGGTAGTCGGTGAGCTGGCGCTCGGCGGCGCGGAGCCGACGCGTCGCCTCGGCGACCTCGGCGGTGTCGTGCGGGTCGAGCTCGGTCACCCACATCTCGGTGAGGGCGGGCAGCTCGGGGAGGTCCTCCGAGGTCCGCACGCGCACCAGCGCGTTGCGGGTGCGTCCGGTGCCGGTGTCACCGAGCACCCGGACCAGCTCGTCGAGGCGGAGCGGGCGCTCGTGGTGCGCCTCGGCCTCCAGCACGTCGATGCGGGCGTGGACCAGCCGGCGCCAGTAGGAGATCTTCTCCTCCTCGTCGGTCAGGCGGCGCCTGTAGAGCCGCAGCTCGTCGAGGGTCAGCTCGACCATGCTGTTCGGCGGGGCCTCGACCTCGGCCAGGGCCAGCCCGCCCTTGTCGTCTCCCAGCGCACTCATGCCAACAACTCCGATGTGCTGTCGTGGTCACCGTCCCCCGGTGGGAACTACGTCGTACCTCTCAGGTTGTCACAGTCCGCCTCCCCTGACGCCGCGTTCGGTGCCATTGACCCGAGCGTGGCAGCCACCGCCTCCTGAAAGAGCCGAAACGCCCACCGACAAATAGTCCGTTCGGACTATCAAGAGTGGTCAGCACCGCCGCCGATCATCTCTGTGCAAGCCCCGCAGCAGAGACCGTCCGCCTGGGAAGGACGGCCCCCGCGGCGGAGCCTGAACCCCCCACGCGGGACGGCAAGCCCCCCTGCCCACCGCGAAGCCGGCCCATCAGCCCCCCGATGCCCGGCCCTCGGCGGCCCCGGTCCTACGGACCCGGGGCCGCTGTCATGTCCGGACCTCTCCGCGCCCTCTCCGCGCTCTCCGCGCCCTCCCTGCGCCGGCGGGTGGGCTCACTCGTCGCGCCACCGGCGCAGGGCGGCGGCGACGTCGTCGACCCGGACGGCGGGGCCCCAGAGGTAGCCCTGGCCGGCGCGGGCGCCGAGGTGCAGCAGCAGGGTGGCCTGCTGCTCGTCCTCGATGCCCTCGGCGACGGTCTCGAGCCCGATGGCCGAGGCCAGGCCCACGATCGAGCGCGCGATCGCCAGCGAGTCCGTGCGGGTCATGACATCGCTGACGAAGGACCTGTCGATCTTCAGCACGTCGAGGGGCAGCCGCTGGAGGTGCACGAGCGAGTTGTAGCCGGTGCCGAAGTCGTCGATCGACAGCCGCACGCCGAGGTCGGTGAGGCGCTGGAGCAGGGCGACGGTGTGCTCGGCGTTGTCCATGATCGCGTGCTCGGTGATCTCCAGGCACAGGCACGTGGCCGGCAGCCCGGTGGCCTCGAGCATCTCCGAGACGATGGTGTCGAGGCCCTGGTGCTGGATGCTGCGCGGGGAGATGTTGACCGAGACGAAGGTGTCGTCGGGCACCACCCCGGTCCCCCGGAGCCGGACGAGGTCGTGGCCGGCCCGGTGGATCACGGCACGGTCGAGGTCGACCGCGAGGCCGGCGGACTCGGCGGCGTGCACGACCTCGTCGGGCGGCAGCGCCCCGAAGGTCGGGTGCTCCCAGCGCAGCAGCGCCTCGAGGCCGAGCAGCCGGCGCGAGCGCAGCTCGACGATCGCCTGGTAGCCCATCGTCAGCGCGTCCGCCGCGAGCGCCTCGCGCAGGCCGTTGGTGATGGCGAGGCGGCGCCGCGACCCGAGGGAGGCGGTGCCGTCGAAGCGCGAGACCCGGCTGCGACCTCCGCTCTTCGCGTCGTACATCGCGGAGTCGGCGAAGCGGAGCAGGTCGGAGGTGGCGTACGGCGGGGAGAGCGCGATGCCGATGCTGGCCGAGACGTAGACGTCGTCGCCGTCGAGGTCGAAGGGCTGGGCGAGGGCGTCCTGCACGCGCTGCGCCACCCCGTCGGCGACCGCCCCGTCGGCGTCCTCGCAGACCACCGCGAACTCGTCGCCACCGAGCCGCGCGACCGTGTCGGACTCCCGAACCGCGAGCCGCAGCCGGGCCGCCACGTCGGCGAGGAGCCGGTCCCCCACCTCGTGGCCGCGGCTGTCGTTGACGAGCTTGAAGTGGTCGAGGTCGAGGAAGAGCACCGCGAGGCCGGGGCTCGCGTGCCGGGTCAGCCGGGCGCCGGCCATCCGGAGCCGGTCGACGAGCAGGGCCCGGTTGGGCAGCCCGGTGAGCGAGTCGTGCAGGGCGCGGTGCCTCAGCTCGGCCTCGGCGGCCCGGGCGTCGGTGACGTCGGAGACCATGCCCAGCGAGCCCATCGGCGTGCCGTCGTCGTGCTCGAGCGGGCTGGACGCCACGAACAGCGTCCGTCGCCCGCCGTCGGCGTGGGTGAAGGCGACCTCGTAGTGCTCGGGCCCGCGCAGGTCGCGGTCGAGCAGCCGGGCCTGCAGGCGCGAGGTCTCGTCGTCGTCGAGCACGTCGCGCAGGCCGCGGGCGTAGAGCACGTCGAGGGGTATGCCGGTCAGCTCGGCGAGCTTGTCGTTGGCGAACAGCACCGACCCGTCGGGGTTGAAGGCGACGATCCCCTCCTGGGCGGTCTGCGCGATCGCCCGGAACCGCGCCTCGGAGGCCCGCAGCGCGTCCTGCGCCTCGATCTCGGCCGTGACGTCGCGGACGTTGGTGACCATGCCGGCGATGTCGGGGTCGTCGAGGCAGTTCGTGGTCAGCGCGTCGCACCAGCGCAGCGAGCCGTCCGCGGCCCGGACCCGGACCAGTCGCCGCATGCTCGAGCCCGCCTCCCCCGACAGGAGCTGCTCGCGGCGCTGCCGGGAGATCTCGACCTCCTCCTCGGGCATGAAGTCGCGCACGCTGCGACCGACCGCATCGGCCCGGCGGTAGCCGAGCACCGCCGTGACCGACGGCGAGAGGTAGCGGATCCGCGCGTGCGCGTCGGTCACGATCACGACGTCGCTGGCCCTGCGGTTGAGCGCCCGGAAGAACGCGTCGCGGGACTCGAGCAGGCGGTTGGCGTTGTGCAGCTCGGTGAGGTCGCGGGCGAACAGCGCGAGCTCGCGAGGCTTGCCGTCCTCGTCGCGGACCAGGCTCACGTCGAGGAGCATCGACACCTCGCCACCGTCGCCGCGCACGGCGGTCACCTGGGCGCTGGTGGAGGGGATCGCGCCCTCGCGGAGGTCGCGGTACTTCTGCTCCTCCACGGGGTCCACCTGGGGCAGCAGGTCGGCGGCCAGCCGCCCGATGAGCTTCTCGCGCGGCCAGCCGAGCAGCTCGCAGCCGGCGTCGTTGATGGCCACGATGCGGGTGTTGAGGTCGAGCCGCGCCTGCGGGGTGCCGACCTGGTCGAAGCGGGCCCGGGACCGGGCGAGCTCGGTGGTCAGGTCGCGCTCGAGCCGGACGGTCTCACTGACGTCGGAGGCGATCGCGCTGATGCCGGTGACCTCGCCGGACGCGTCGCGCAGGACCGCCGGGGCGACGGTCATGTCGAAGGTGCTGCCGTCCTTGCGCCGACCGGTCAGCACCAGCATCGAGGGCGCCCGCCCCTCGAGCGCGCGGCGGCGGGCGTCGTGGGCTTGCGCGACGTGCTCGTCGGTGGTCAGCACGGTGATCGGCTGCCCGACCAGCTCGGCCGGGCTCCAGCCGAAGACCTGCTCGGAGGCCGGGTTGGCCCAGACGACCACGCCCGCGGCGTCGGCGGCGACGATCGCGTGCGGCGACGCGGCGGCGATGCCGCGGAACATCTCGGCGTCCAGGGCCTCCACCGGCGAGGACCCGTGCTGGTCGCCGGACCGCCCACCGGTGTGCGGGTCCTGCCCCATGGCCGGCCGATCCTCCCCCCCGAGAAGCTGTCGCGGGCTAGGCGCGCTCGCTACCGAGCAGGGTAGCGGGTCGGACCGCCGCGGGACCGTACCTGCGCGTGGCCCGGTCCACCGCCACGTCCGCCTCCGACCAGCCGCGCTCGCGCTCGCCGAGCACCAGCTGACGCTGCACGGTGTGCCTCGGGACCAGCCCCTCGACCCGGACCCCGACCAGCCGGATCCGGGCGCGCTGCAGGCCCAGGCCGAGGAAGAGGTCGGTCGCGGTGCGGTAGACCTCCTGGGTGACGTCGGTGGCCTCCCCCCGCGTCCGGGACCGGGTCAGGGTGGTGAAGTCGGCGAAGCGGACCTTGAGCGTGACCGTGCGGCCGGCCACCCGGGCGGTGCGCATCCGGGAGGCGACCTTGGCCGAGAGCCGGAGCACCTCGCGCAGCACCACCTCGGGGTCGTCGGTGTCGCGGCCGAAGGTCTCGTCGGCCCCCATGCTCCGGTCGGGCTCGCCCTCGCCCCGCCGCGCGGTGACGACGCGGCGGTCGTCGCCCCAGGCGAGCCGGTGCAGCTGTCGGGCCATGCTCGGCCCGAGCGCCCGCTCGAGCGTGGCGAGCGGCGTGTGCGCCACGTCGCCCACGATCATCAGCCCGAGCCGGTGCAGCACCTCGGCGGTCTTCTCCCCCACCCCCCACAGCTCGCCCACGTCGAGCGGGTGCAGGAACGACGTCACCGTCGCCGGCGGCACCACCACCACGCCGTCCGGCTTCGCCCGTCGGCTCGCCAGCTTGGCCACGGCGACGGTCGCCGCGAGCCCCACCGAGCAGGTGATGCCCTGCTCGTCGTGGATGCGGGCCCGGAGCACCTCGGCGATGGCGTACGGCGAGCCCAGCCGGCGTACGGAACCCGACACGTCGAGGAACGCCTCGTCGAGGGAGAGCACCTCGACCACCGGCGTGACCTGGCGGAAGGTCTCCATCACGGAGCGGGAGACCACCTCGAGCTCGGCGTAGTCGGGCGACACCGACACCACGCCCGGGCACAGCCGGCGGGCGCGGGTCATCGGCATGGCCGAGCGGATCCCGTGCACGCGGGCGGGGTAGTTCGCCGAGAGCACGACCCCGCGGTAGCCGCCTCCGACGACCACCGGGACGTCGTGGAGCTCGGGCCGGTCGCGCAGCGCCACCGACGCGAAGAAGGCGTCCATGTCGACGTGCAGGACCGGACAGGCCCAGGACGCCTGGTCGAGCTCGCGGGCGCGCCGGCGGTCGCTAGCCACGGCCCGCCCCCGGTGGACGGGCCCGGGACGGGAGCCGAGGCGTGCTCGGGGAGGGGCGGGGGCTAGCGACGGGTGGCGAGCACGTGGAGCTGGGTGGCCAGGGTGAGGTACTCGGGACGGGTCGCGACGGCCTGCTCGAGCTCGAGCAGCGCAGCCGCCGCCCCGGGCTCGAGGTCGACCAGCGAGCTCGGGACCAGGTCGACGAAGACCCGCACGGCGTGCACGGTGCGGGTGTCGAAGCCGGTGCCGTCGAGCAGCGCGCCGACCTCGTCGGCGGTGAACCGGCGCGGTCCGGTCTCGTGCGGGTCGGCCGGGTCGAGCAGGGCCCGCGCGGCGCCGAAGTGACCGGCCATCGCCCGGGTGACGACGGCGGCGTGCCGCTGGCCGACCAGGAGGCTGAGCGTGCCGCCGGGGCGCAGCACCGCGGCGATGGTGGCCAGGGCGCCGCCCGGGTCGTCGACGATCTCCAGCACGCCGTGGCAGAGCACCACGTCGGCCCCGTCGTCCGGCGGAGAACAGGTCGGCCAGGGTGCCGAGGTCTCCCTGCCGCGCGACGACGTGGTCGGCGACCCCGCTCTCCTCGGCACGCCGGGCCAGGATCGCGAGGGCGTCCGGGCTGGGGTCGACCACGACGACTCGTGCCCGAGCTCGGCGACGCGGACCGCGAAGCCGCCGGTGCCGCCGCCGATGTCGACGACGGACGCCGGCCGGCCGGCGGCGGAGCCGCGTCGTCGAGCACCTCACGCAGGGCGTCCCACACCACGGCCGTGCGGGCCGCGGTGCGCCGCTGGAGGCTGCCGGTGCGCTGCTCGGCTGACATGCCGCCCACCCTAGAGCCCACCGGCGAGAGGGCGGGGTGCCGGTCCGCGGGTCAGCCACCGGAGCTGCCCGGGGAGGAGTGCCAGAGCTTGCGGGGGGCCGAGCGCGCGGCGGTCTGGTGTCCTCGCCCGGCGGCTTGATGTCGGCGTAGGGCGAGATGGCGAAGCCGCTGGAGTGCACCAGCACCCGGCGCCGGCCCATCCCGCCGGCCGCGCTGCCCCCGCCGCTGCCCGGGTCGCTGCTGCCGGCACCGGGGCCGCCGCCCTCGCGGACGCCTCCGTCGAGAGCGGCTCCGGGTCGGGCGGGCACGGGTCGCGCCGACCGGCTCGCGGCCGCACCCTGCACGGCCTCCTCCCCTGCCGCGCCGAGCGTGGCGCCGAAGCCGGCGGGGACCTCCGCCATCAGCGCGTGCACCGCGGAGAGACCGTCGCGGCCACCGCCGGCCGCCTGCCAGGCGTCGTGGAGCGCGGCAGCTCCCAGCAGCCGGTGGCCCGCAGCGAGACGCCGCGCCGGCCGGTGCGGCGCAGCTCGCCGCGGACCACCAGCAGCCAGGAGTGGAACACCGTGGCGGCGTAGGGCCCCTGCGCGTCCTCGAAGAAGGTCGCGTCGACCGGCCCGGTGGCGTCGTCGAGGGTCAGGAAGACGACCCGCCGACCGGACCGGATCGGCGGGGTCTGGGTGGCGACCTTGACCCCGGCGACCAGCAGCTCGGACGTGCTGCGCCGGTCGCAGCAGGTCGGCGGAGCGGGTCACCCCGAGCGCGTCGAGGAACGGGTCGTAGAAGTCCACGACGTGCCGGCTCGACGTCGAGCCCGAGGATCTCCAGCTCGGCGCGGACCCGCTCGGCGGCGTTCATCTCCGGCAGGCCGCTGACCTCGCCCGAGTGGCGATCGACGGGGCGTCGCCGAGGTCGAGCGCGAGCTGGACCGAGGTGACCGGGCGGCGCCGGCCGGGTGGCCCGGGACTGGCGGGCGGCCTGCTCCCACACCCCGGCCTGTGGCCTGGCCGGGTGCAGCTCGGACTGCCGTCCCACGGGGCACGGCTGGCTGGACCGCCGGGCTGCTGGCCGGCCTGCTCCGTGGTCGAGGCGGGGGTGCTGCTCGCGCTCGCCGGTCGCGGACCCGCTCGTCGGAGCTGTTGCGGCCGGCGGCGTCCTCGGCCGCGCGCGCCGCCGCCGCCCGGCCGCCGGGCGGCACCCCCCGGCTGGCGAGCCCGCGACCCCGGCCGCTAGCGGCCCGGTCCACGGCCCGGGTGTGCCGGTCGAGGTCGGCGACCTGGAGCAGCAGGTCGCGACGGGTCACCCGGCCGCGGGGCCGGACGCCCGATCGGCGACCCGATGCCGTAGACCGCGTCGAAGCCCGCCGGCGAGCACCAGCCGCTCCAGCACCGGGCGGGAGACCCGGGCGCGGTGCCAGAAGTCGGTCAGCGACTGGTAGGGCCGGGCCGCGACCACCCGGTCGACCTCGGCCTCGGAGATCCCCTTCACCTCCGACAGCGCCAGCCGGATGCCGTAGCCGCCCGTCGCGGCGGCACCCGGTGGCTCAGGAGCGGGCGTCTCGACGGGCTCGGCCGGCCGACCCGCTCCACGACGTACGCCTTCTCGGAGGCGTTGACGTCGAGGCCGAGCACCGCGATGCCGAGCTGGCGGGCGTCGTCGAGGATCAGCCGCTTGGGGTACATGCCCGGGTCGTGGGTGAGCACCCCGGACAGGAAGTGCGCCGGGTAGTGCGCCTTGAGCCAGGCGGACTGGTAGGTCGGCAGGGCGAACGCCGCGGCGTGCGCCTTGCAGAAGCCGAACGACGCGAACGCCGCGAGGACCTTCCAGATCTCCTCGACGACCGGGCGGGAGTAGCCGCGCGCCATCGCCCGGGGGAAGAACCAGAGCTTGGTCTGCGCCATCCCCTCGACGTCGCCGAGCGCGCGACGGGCCTCGTCGGCCTCGGCAGGGTGCAGCCGGCGAACAGCGCGATCATCTCGATGACCTGCTCGTGGAACACCACCACGCCGTGGGTCGCGCCGAGGATCGGGCGCAGGTCGTCGTGGAGGTAGCGCGGCATCCCCCAGCCCTGCTTGGCCTCGAGGTAGGGCGTGATCATGTCGCTCTTGACCGGCCCCGGCCGGAACAGCGAGATGTCGGTGATGATGTCCTCGAAGGTGTCGATGCCGGACTTGCCGACCAGCTCGCGCTGGCCCGGGTGACTCGATCTGGAAGCAGCCGAGGGTCTTGCCTGGAGATCATCGCGAAGGTCGTCCGCGTCGTCGAAGGGCACCTGGGCCTCGTCGTCGAGGTCGATGCGCGACGCCGTCGACCCGCTCGATCTCGGCGACGGCGTGCGCCATCGAGGACTGCATCCGGATGCCGAGCACGTCGAGCTTGAGCAGGCCGAGGTCCTCGACGTCGTCCTTGTCGAACTGGCTCATCGGGAAGCCGGCGTAGGACGCCTCGACCGGGGTGCGGTCGAGCAGCGTCGCGTCGGAGAGCAGCACGCCGCACGGGTGCACCGCGATGTGCCGGGGCAGCCCGTCGAGCCGCTCGACGAGCCGGAAGAGGAGGTCGAGGAGGCGCTGCCTCTCTGCAGCAGCCCGGAGTTGCGCAGCTCGGGCAGCTCGCGCAGCGCCACCCGGGCATCGCGGGCGCGGATGTGCGGGAACGCCTTGGCGATCGCGTCGATCTCGCCGAGCGGCATGCCGAGCGCCGCGCCGACGTCGCGGACGGCGTGCCGGACGCGGTAGGTGTCCATCATCGAGACGCACACGCAGCGCTCGCCGCCGTAGCGGTCGAGGACCGCCTCGTAGACCTCGAGCCGGCGGGCGGACTCGACGTCGATGTCGATGTCGGGCAGGGCCTGGCGCAGCGGGGAGAGGAAGCGCTCCATCAGCAGGTTGTGCCGCAGCGGGTCGACCCCGGAGACGCCGAGGAGGTAGTTGACCAGGCTGCCGGCACCCGACCCGCGGGCGGCGCACCGCACCCCGCGCTCGGCGATCAGGTCGGTGACGTCGGCGACGGTGAAGAAGTAGGAGGCGTAGCCCAGGCGGCCGATCACGTCGAGCTCGTCGTCGAGCCGCTTCCAGACCCGTTGCTTGGGGCCGTGCCGTAGCGCCGGCCGATCCCGGCCTCGCAGCGGGCGCGGAGCAGCGCCGTCGGCCGAGCGGCGCCGGGGCGGTGCCGCGAGCCGGCCGACGACTCGAACTCGGGGAAGTGCACCTCCCCCAGGCCGAGGTCGGCACGCGGGTCGACCGCGCACCGGTCGGCGACCGCACGGGTGCGGGCCAGCAGCCGTCGGGCCTCGCGGCTGCTGTCGCCGAGGCCGGCGAACCGGCAGACCTCCTCGGCGACCTCGGCCATCTGCTTGCCGGACTTCAAGAAGCAATACCTGAACTGAACCAGTAAGTAGGACATAAAC
>CAWAHH010000020.1:0-622500 GCA_963781745.1 uncultured Actinomycetota bacterium
AGGTTCGGGGTGCGAGCCCAGCTGCCGGACACCGGCAGACCGAATCCCAGCCGCATCCGGCTCACCTGCCGTCCAGCCACTGACCGCCGAAGTACATCAACTCGTCGCTGAGCAACTCGATTCCAATGCCGTCCGGGTCACGGAAGTACAGCGACTCCTCGATGCCCTGGTCCGGGCCGCCGTAGGCGATCCCCTCGGCGTCGAGCCGGGCCCGGAGCTCGGCGTGGCGGCCGGGCTCCACCGAGATCGCGATGTGCTGCACTCCTCCGATGGCCTCCTTGCCGGGCTCGAGGCCGAGGCCGGGAAAGTCGAAGAAGCCCAGCAGCGTGGAGTTGCCGAGGTCGAAGAAGAAGTGCGACGAGCCGGGGTAGTCCCGGTTCTCGACCAGCTCGATCAGCGGAAAGCCCAGCAGGTCCTGATAGAACCGGATGGTGGCCTCCGGGTCGCTGCAGATCAGCGCCGCATGGTGGATGCCGCGGGCGTTGCTGGCGGGCCGGCGGTCGAGCGGGATCAGGTACCGCTGGCGCAACTCGTCCCGGCGTTCGGCCAGTCGAGCCTGTTCGGCTTGATCGGGCTGGGCCATCAGCTCAGCCGCTCCTTGAGGAACCGCACGGTGCGCTGCCACGCCAGCTTGGCGCTGTCGGGGTCATAGGTGCCCAGCAGGTCGCCCTCGTTGTGGAAGGCGTGCCCGGCGGGGTAGTAGAAGAACTCGACGTCGGCGCCGGACTCCTCGCGGATCTGGCTCTCCAGCTCGCGCGCCTGGGCCACCGGGTACATCTGGTCCTGCTCGCCGTAGTGCCCCTGCACCGCCGCTCGCAGGCCGGAGTACTGGGTCGGCACCGCCTCGCCGAGCGTCCGTAGAACGGTACGGCGGCGCCGATCCTGTCGCCCTGCTGGGCGGCCAGCATCAGCACGAAGCCGCCGCCCATGCAGAACCCGACGCGCCGACCTTGCTGGAGGTGACCGCCTCGTGGCCGAGCAGGAAGTCCACCGCGCCGGCCAGGTCCTGGGCGGCCTTGGTCCACCGGCAGCTGCTGACATCAGCCGCGCCGGCCTCGTCAGAGTCATGGGTGGTCTTGCCGCCGAACAGGTCCGGCGCCAGCGCGACGAAGCCCTCGGCGGCCAGCCGGTCGCACGACGTCACGATGTGGTCGGTCAGGCCCCACCACTCCTGGATCACGATCACTCCGGGCCCACTGCCGGCCTGGCCGGCAGCGCCAGATAACCGTGGGCCTGGCCGCCGTTGCTGGCGAAGGTGGTGTTCTGGGCGGGCTGTCCTGGCTCACGCGGGACCTCGCTCTCGGATCTGCGGCACGGTCGGAAGGGACTCAAAGCCTGCCCTCGAACCTAGGTGCCGCAGGGGATCTCCGGCAACCCGACCCTGCCAAGCCCGCCGGGCAACTCGACCTTGGCCACGCTGCCCCGCGGGATGTGGGTGCTCGGCGAGTGACTACCGCCGCGGGTAGGACAACACCGCGACCCGGCCGGCCTCGCCGGAGGCCCAGCAGGCGCCGTCGCGCGCGCAGCTGATGGTGTCGAAGCTGCCGCTGTCGAACTGCCGCCAGCTGCGGCCGCCGTCGTAGCTGATGTCACTGCCGGAGATGCCGACGGCGATCGCGGTGGGGTGGTGGCGGTGCGGCAGCCAGGCGAGGCCGGAGCGGTAGCCGCGCGGGGCGTCGGACACCAACTGCCAGCTGTTCCCACCGGTGCTGGTGCGGGCCAGTGCCTTGGTCGCGCTGGTCGGGGTGTTGAAGTCCCCGCCGGCGGCCAGACCGTGCCACCGGTCGCGGAAGGCCAGCGCGAAGACGCCGGCGGTCGGGCCGCTGCCCATCCCGGTGTCCGTCACCGTCCACGCTGCGCCCGCCGTCGCGGGAGTGAAACACCCGGGCCTGACTCTGGCCGCCGGTGCCGAACCAGGCATCGCGGCCCAACGTGGTGATGCACTGACCGCCGGCGGCGAAGGCCGCCTCGCCGGGCAGCGCAGCCGGCATCGCGGCATGGGAGAGCACCTGCCAGCTGCGGCCGCCGTCGCTGGTCGCCAGGATCCGGAACTTGCCGCCGACCGGGTCGCTCAACACCAGGCCGTGCTTGCGGTCGGAGAACGACATGCAGTCGAAGAACGCCTCCGGATGGGTGTTCTGGTAGGCGACCTGCCAATGCCGGCCGCCGTCACTGGTGGAATAGAGCGCCGAGTCGGCGCCGACGCCCGCTGCCATCGCGACCGCGTGCCGGGTGTCGAAGGCCTGGATGTCACGGAACTGGAGCGTCTCGGCGCCGGCCGGTGAGACGTCGCGCCAGTGCCGGCCGCCATCAGCCGTCATGAGGATCGCGCCGTCGTAGCCGCCGACCCAGGCCACCCTGGCGCTCACCGCGGACAGGCCGCGAAAGTGCGAGGTGCTGCCGGTGTCGACCAGTCGCCCAGGGGCCGGGCGGCCGGCACCGGGCTTTCCATGCTTGGCGGTCACCGGATGGGGCGCGGCAGAGGCTCGGGCGGCGGTGGAGGCGCCGGCGCTCGCCGGACCGGCGAAGCCCGCGAGCAGCGGCAGGCTGCAGCGCCAGGGCGCCGAGCCCGGCTGCCAAGGACCTGGTGCTGAGACGGGGACGAATTCGGGTGCGAGCACCGGCGTCGGTGTCGGCCAGGAGAATCATGGCGGCGACGCTACTCAGCGCCCGGTTGGCAATGGATGAAGTGACTCGGCAGTGGATCACGTCTCAGTGCCATCCGGGCGAGGCCGTGGCATCGTGGTAACCATGAGCATGCAGGCGATCTGGAACGGGGAGGTCATCGCCGAGAGCGATGACACCGTCGTTGTCGAGAATAACCATTACTTTCCGCTGGATTCCGTCCGGCAGGAGGTGCTGCGGCCCTCGCAGTACGAGACGCTCTGCCCCTGGAAGGGCACCGCGTCCTACTACTCCCTGGAGGTGGACGGAAAGGTGAACTCCGACGCTGCCTGGTACTACTCCGACCCCATGGAGGCCGCGGCCCAGATCAAGGACCGGGTGGCCTTCTGGCGCGGCGTCGAGGTCCGCGCCGGCTAGCCTCGGCGGCGTCGCTGGGGCTGGCCGGTGGTCGATTTTGCCCGGGTTGCTGGTTCCGGCAAAGTTTCAATGGCAGGGTGAGATAGTCCGGCTCGCCGCTGCTTCACGAAAGGCCCGCCATGCCCGCTCATGATGGCCCGTGGCTCGATGGCACGCCCTGCTGGGTCGACGTGTCCGTTCCCGATCTCGACGCCGCCCGGCTGTTCTATGAAGGCTTGTTCGGCTGGAGCATGCAAGGGGGCTCGCCGGAATACGGCGGGTACCTCAATGCCGCCAAGAACGATCGGCTGGTCGCCGGCATCAGCCCCCTGATGACGCCTGAGACGCCGATCGCCTGGCTCATCCACTTCGCCACCTCCGACGTCGACGCCTCGGCCGAGCGGGTGAGCGCCAACGGCGGACAGGTGCAGACGGAACCGATGGATGTGATGGAGCTGGGCCGGATGGCGATCTGCGCCGATCCCAGCGGCGCCAGGTTCGGGCTGTGGCAGGCCGGCGGCCATCCCGGTATCGGAGTGGTGAACGAGCCTGGCGCGGTGATCTGGACCGAGCAGCTGAGCCGAGCCTGGAACCGAATCTGGCGTTCTACCGCGCGGTGTTCGACTGGGAGTTCCACGACATGTCATCCGGCGGCTTTCGCTATGCCAACTTCGTGAGCGAGGGCCGTGACATCGGCGGAGTGGGCCAGTATCCCGTCGGGACCTGGAGCTGGCCCCGCAGTGGTGGCTCTACCTTGCGGTCGATGACACCGACGCGGCAGTCGATCAGGTCATCAAGCTCGGCGGCAGCGTGATCCGCCCGCCCGCGGACTCCCCGTACGGCCGGGTGGCCACCGTGGCCGACAACCAGGGCGCCAGCTTCACGCTGATGGCCGCGCCGCCCGAGGGTTATGGTGACTGACGACTCGCCGGAGCTCAGCCGGACACCGCGACCGACGCTGGGCCAGCCGTTGGGGCGGGCACTCAGCCGCACCGGTTGACATGGCTGAGCACGGCTGACGGCGGGCAGCTGCTCGCGCCGCCGGTCAGCGCGTTCCTGGCCGGCTGGCCGAGCAGCCAGCTGGTGTCGGTGGCCGAGATCGACCCCGAGCTGGCTGACACGGCCGCGTTCTGCGAGCGCTACGGGGTGCCGCCGGCCGCGTCGGCGAACTGCGTGGTGGTGACCGGCAAGCGCGGCGGTGAGGTCAAGTTCGCGGCCTGCGTGGTGCTGGCCACCGACCGGGCCGACGTCAACGGCGCCGTGCGGCGGCTGCTGGACGTGCGCAAGGCCTCCTTCGCCCCGATGGACCGAGGCCGTCGAGCTGACCGGCATGGAGTACGGCGGCATCACGCCGATCGGGCTGCCCGCCGACTGGCCGGTGCTGGTGTCGGCCGAGGTGGCCGCGGCCGGGCCGGTGGTGATCGGCAGCGGGCTACGGCGTTCCAAGCTGCGGCTGGACGGCGGCCTGCTGGCCGCCCTGCCCGGCGCTGAGGTGGTGCCCGAGCTGTCCAGCGCTGAGCCAGGCTGGCACGAGCGCTCCGGGCAGCGCGGCCAGCAGCGCCTCGTGCAGCAGGCCGTTGGACGCCGCGGCGTTGCCCTGCTGCACGCCGTCCACCCCGTTCAGGCCGGTGAACCGGCCACCGGCCTCGGTGACGATCGGCGCGAGCGCGGCCATGTCCCACAGCGACAGCTCGGGTTCGGCGGCCAGGTCCACCGCGCCCTCGGCCACCAGCATGTAGGACCAGAAGTCGCCGTAGGCCCGCGAGCGCCAGACCTTGCCGGTCAGGTCCAGCAAGGCCTGCTGACGGCCCAGCTCGGCCCAGCCGGACAGCGAGGCGTAGGACAGGCTGGCGTCGGCGAGCCGGCTGACCTGCGAGACCCGCAGTCGCCGGGGCGGCTGGCCGAAGGAGCTGCCGAACGCGCCCTGCCCGCGGGCGGCCCACCAGCGCTGCGCCGAGCGCCGGGCGCGCTGACCACCCCGAGCACCGGTTCGTCGTCCACCAGCAGGGCGATCAGCGTCGCCCAGACCGGCACGCCGCGGACGAAGTTCTTGGTGCCGTCGATCGGGTCGAGCACCCACCGGCGGGGCCCGCTGCCGGCCGTGCCGGACTCCTCGCCGCAGAAGGCGTCGGCCGGCCGGTCGGTGGCCAGGCGCTGGCGGATCAGCTGCTCGACGGCTTGGTCGGCGTCGCTGACCGGGTCAGGTCGGGCTTGCTGCGCACCACCAGGTCGGCGCTGCGAAATCGCTCGGTGGTGACGCGCGTCGGCCAGCTCGGCCAGCCGCAGGGCCAGTTCGAGATCGGCTGCCCAGCCGGTCCCGGAGTCAGCAGGCGGATATGCCGGCGTGCTGGTCACAGCGAGCAGGCTATCGTCGCCGGGTGAGCAGGGCCAAGCCGGAGGTGGACCGGGCGCGGGCACTGGCCGATCCAGCGGCCTTCGATGAGATCGCCGATCCGAAGCTGCGGCGGGTGCTGCGCGCCTACCTGGTGCGTGGCCGGTTGCCGGTGGTCCCGCGGAGCGGCCGCCAAGCGCAGCCTGCTGCTCGGCCTACATGGCGACCGCTTTCGAGCCCGGAGAGCGCTATCCCGAGGTCGGAGGTCAACTGCGATCGTGGGGGTCTGGAACCCGGACGTGGCCGCGCTGCGCCGCTACCTGGTCGAGAGGGCCTGCTGGTCCGGCAGGACGGCGGGTACTGGCGATGCGGGGGATGGGTGTGACGGTCGGATCAGGTCCCGCTGGCCCTTCTGTGCGTTCGGCGGTGTCGCCGTTCTACGTGATGCAGGTCTTCCAGGTGGCCGAGGCCCGGCGCGAGCTGGGGCTGCCGGTGTACAACCTGGCGATCGGCCAGCCGGGCACCCCGGCCCCGGCGACGGTGCGCCAGGCGGCTCAGCAGGCGCTGGCCGAGCACCGGATCGGCTACACCGACGCGCTCGGGGTGCCGCCGCTGCGGGCGGCGATCGCCGAGCACACCCGGTCCTGGTACGGCATCGACGTGCCGCCGGCCAACGTGGTGGTCACCACCGGCTCCTCCGGCGGCTTCCTGGCGGCGTTCCTGGCCGCCTTCGAGGCCGGTGACGTGGTCGCGATGCCCCGCCCCGGCTACCCCGCCTACCGCAACATCCTGGCCAGCCTGGGTGTGTGGTGCAGGAGTTCGAGTGCGGCCCCGAGCCAGGGCTTCATCCCGACGCTGGCGATGCTGCAGGCGCTGGACCCGGTGCCCGACGGGCTGATCCTGGGCTCGCCGGCCAACCCGACCGGCGCGATGGTGACGCCGGACCGGCTCGCCGAGATCGCGGCCTGGTGCCGGGCCTCGGGCGTCCGGCTGATCTCGGACGAGATCTATCACGGCATCAGCTACGCCGGCCCGGGCGCCAGCGCCTGGCAGTTCGACCGGTCCGCGATCGTGGTGAACTCGTTCTCCAAGTACTTCTCGATGACCGGCTGGCGGGTGGGCTGGCTGCTGGTGCCCGACGAGCTGCTGGAGGCGGTGGACCGGCTGATCGCCAACTTCACGATCTGCCCGCCGACGCTGTCGCAGCTGGCGGCGCTGGCGGCCTTCGACGCCCACGCCGAGCTGGAGGCCAACGTGGCCCGCTACGCCGAGAACCGGGCGCTGCTGCTGCAGGCGCTGCCGGCGATCGGCCTGGACCGGCTGGCGCCGGCCGACGGGGCGTTCTACGTCTACGCCGACGTCTCCGACCACACCGAGGACTCGTTGGCCTGGGTCCGCCGGGTGCTGGCCGACACCGGGGTGGCGCTGGCGCCGGGCCTGGACTTCGACGCCGTCGACGGCCACCGGTTCGCCCGGCTGTCCTTCGCCGGCGACATCAGCGTGATCGAGCAGGCCGTGACGGTGCTGGGCAAGTACCTGCAGGCCGGCGGCTGAAGCCCGGCCGAGCCGAACTCAGCGGCAGCGGCCGAACGGTGCGGTGCGCCAGCAGAGGTCGAGTAGGCGCTAGCCGGTTCGCACCGCGGGTGTGTCGTCCGGGGACGCGGATGGGCCCGGCGGCCGGTCGGGCCTCGCAGCACCCGCAGCACGATGCCCGGTGCGAGCAGCCGGGTCGGCGGATCCACCAGGTTGAGCACCCGCAGGAATGCCGCCCCCAGCACCGGATCGGCCACCGCCGCCAGGTGCAAACGGTGCACGTAGGCGTTGACGAACCGGACCTTCGGTGACGCCGGCCGGTCACCTCCGGAAAGCGCAGGTCGGTGCCGACCGCGATCGACCACGGCCCGTCGATCACCCGGGCGGCGCCGGCGAAGAAGCGCCGGGCGAAGTGATCAGAGCCGCCGGAGCCGCCGGAGGCCAGCAGCCGGCGCAGCAGCAGCGCCTCGCAGCGCGGCGACGGTCATGCCCTGGCCGTAGATCGGGTTGAAGCTGCACAGGGCGTCAGCCGATCACCAGGTAGCCGGCGGGGAACCGGCGCAGCCGCTCGTAGCGGCGCCGGGTGCTCGTCGGAAAGCGCATCTTGACCGGCGGGCTCTGCGCGACGGCGGTCCGCACGACCTCACCGATCTGCGGGGCGGCCAGCGAGTCGGCGAACGCGGCCATGCCCTCGTCGTCGGTGGGCGGCTCCTCGCCGAGCATGCCGGACAGCGCCACGGCGTAGCAGCCGTCCTCCTGGGCGGCGACGATGCCGGCCCGGGGCAGTCCCGGCACGGCGTTGGTCAGCGCGCCGGACAACCCCTCCAGGTGGTGCGGCTCCCGGCGGTAGACGCGGGTGACGTAGGTGACGTCGACCCGCACCTGCTCCTCGGCGGGGCGCGAGTAGCCCAGCTCCTCCAGCCAGATCGGGGTACGCGAGCCGCGACCGCTGGCGTCGACCACCAGGTCGGCGAGGAGTGTCTCCTCGACGCGGTCGGCCCCGTCAGCTCCCGGCGGCAGCAGCCGCACTCCGGTGACCCGGCTGCCGTCGGCGGTGGCGGTCAGGCCCAGCACCTCGATCGGGCCGCGCAATTCCACCCCCGGCAGCGCGGCGACGCGGGCGCGCAGCGCGTCCTCCAGCAGCGGCCGGCTCATTCCCACCGCGATCAGCGGGGACGGGGCGCGCAGCATGCGTTGACCGTCGTTGTACCAGTGCACGTCACCGTGCAGGTCGACCAGCGGAGCGCCCCGCTCGTTGAGCTCGGCGCGACAGCCCGGGAAACAACTCGTCCAGAGCCTCCTTGCCGCGCGAGAGCAGCACGTGCAGCTGCCGCCCCTGGGGCACTCCGCGCCGAGCCGTCGGGCCGCCGGGCAGCACGTCCCGGTCGACGATCACCACCCGGGCGTAGGGGTCGCTGAGCACGCGGGCCGCGAGCAGCCCGCCGACGCTGGCGCCGATGAACGGCAGTTCCGGCAGATGGCGCAGCGGACATGGACGTGACGCTACGGAGGTCCGCCGCCCGGCGCGTCTCTGATCATGTTCGGGTGGAGCGCGATTTCTGCTCGGGCCGAAGCGATTCCTGTTCGGGCGGACGCGATGCAGCCCCTTCAGTCCCTCAGGGGAGCGGGACCGCGCCGCCGAGGTCCTTGCGGCTGACCAGCAGCCGGCGGTAGGCGTCCAGCCGGGCCGGCGTGGAGTTTCCGGAGGCCACCCAGGCGTCGAGCTTGCAGCCGTCGACGGCCGACAGGTGCTCGCAGCTTCCCGGGCACTGGGCCGCGCCGTCCTCCAGGTCCGGGAACGCCCAGCAGCACGTCGTCGGCGCTGACGTGCGCCAGCCCGAACGAGCGCACCCCCGGGGTGTCGATCACCCAGCCGTGCGCGGGCCGGGCAGCTCCAGCGCGAACACCGAGGTGGACGTGTGCCGGCCTTTGCCCGCCTCGCTGACCACGCCGGTGCTGCGGGCCGCGCCCGGCACCAGGGCGTTCACCAGCGTCGACTTGCCCGACCCCGGAATGCCCGACGAAGACGGTGACGTGTGAGTCCAGGACGGCCCGGATCGGCGCCAGGTCGGCCCCGCGCGAGGTCACGATGGCCGGGATGTCGAGCTCGGCGTAGTTCGCCAGCACCTGATCCGGCGAGGCCAGATCCGCCTTGGTCAGCAGCAGGATCGGCTCCAGGCCGGCGGTCAGCGCGGCGACCACGCACCGGTCGATCAGGCCGTAGACGGCGGCGGGTCGGCCAGCGCCGTGACGATCAGCAGCTGGTCGGCGTTGGCCACGATCACCCGCTCGTACGGGTCGTTGTCATCGGCGGTGCGCCGCAGCACGGTCTCGCGCGGCTCGACCCGGACGATCCGGGACAGCGTGTCCGGCCCTCCGGTCAGGTCGCCGACCACCCCGACCCGGTCGCCCACCACGATCGCGGTGCGGCCCAGCTCGCGGGCCTCGCATCGCGGTCAGCAGCACGGTCTTGCCGGCCGGGCCGCCGTCGAGCAGCACGGTGAACCGGCCGCGGTCGACGGTGACCACCATTCCGGTCGAGGCGTCGGAGTGCGCCGGCCGTTGCTTGGTGCGGGCCCGGCTGCCGTACCGGGTGGGCCGGTTGCGGACGTCGTCCTCGTCCAGCCGTCTGGTGTCGCGCTGCGCCATCGGGGTTGCCGCTATTCCGCGGCGGGGGTGGGCGAGGCGGGCAGGGCAGAGGCTGACACGGGCGAGGCTGACACGGGGGAGGCTGACACGGGCGAGGCGGGGGAGAGCAGCTGCTGCCACATGCCCGGAAAGTCTGCCAGGGTCTTGCTGGTGCAGCCGATGTCCTCGACCTCGACGCCGGTGACCGCCAGGCCCAGCACCGCGCCGGCCTGCGCCATCCGGTGGTCGGCGTAGCTGTGCCACCGCCGCCGTGCAGCCGCGCCGGGCGCAGCACCAGGCCGTCGGCGGTCTCGGTGACGTCTCCGCCGAGCCCGGTCAGCTCGGTGGCCAGCGCGGCCAGCCGGTCGGTCTCATGGCCGCGGATGTGGCCACTCCGTGATCACCGACTCGCCGTCGGCCAGCGCGCACAGCGCCGCCAGCACCGGTGTCAGCTCGCTGGCCTCGTGCAGGTCTGCTGTCAGCGGCCGATCACGCCGGCGCCGGTGACTGTCAGCCCGGCATCGTCAGCGCCACCGCGGCCCCCATCGAGGTGAGCAGCTCGGCCAGCAGCGCGCCTGGCTGGCTGGTCTCGGCCGGCCACCGTGGCACCGTCACCGAGCCGCCGGTCACCAGCGCCGCCGCCAGGAACGGCGCGGCGTTGGACAGGTCCGGCTCGATGACGAGGTCGGTGAGGTCCAGCGCGCCGGGGGCGACCAGCCAGCGGTTCGGGGTCGCCGGTGTCGATGCTCGCGCCCGCCTCGCGCAGCGCCGCCACGGTCATCTCGATGTGCGGCAGCGACGGCAGGCCGGGCCCGTCGTGCACCAGCTCCAGGCCCTTGTCGAACCGGGGGCCGGCCAGCAGCAGCGCCGAGACGAACTGCGAGGACGCGGCGGCGTCGATCTGCACCCGGCCGCCGGGCAGCGAGCCGGCGCCGTGCACGGTGAACGGCAACACCCCGCGGCCCCGGTCGCTGATCACCGCGCCGGCCTGGCGAAGGCCGTCGATCAAGGTGCTCATCGGACGGGTCCGGGCGGCCGGGTCGCCGTCGAAGTGGCTGTCGCCGACCGCCAGTGCGGCCAGCGGGGGCACGAACCGCATCACGGTGCCGGCCAGGCCGCAGTCCACCGAGCCGCCGTGCAAGGCGGCCGGCCGGACCATCCAGTCCGTGCCGTCGTCCTGCAGGTCCACGCCCAGGCTGCGCAGCGCCGCCGCCATCAGCAACGTGTCGCGGGCTCGCAGCGGGGCGCTGATCCGGGTCGGGGTGGTTGACAGCGCGGCCAGCACCAGCGCCCGGTTGGTCAGCGACTTCGAGCCGGGCAGCTCGATGACCGCCGTCACCGGGCCATCGACCGTCGGCGCGCTCCACGGAGTGCGGGGCCGGGCCGTCTCGCCTACGGCTGTCTCGCCTTTAGCTGTCACGCCTTCAGTGTGAAGACTCATGCGCCCCGGCATGGCCGGTGACAGTGCCCTGGCGGATGACAGTGCCCTGTGGCTGCCCGAACGGCGGATGGCCGAGGTCGTGGGCGAGCGCGGCCGTCTCGACGATGTCGGGGTCGCAGCCCAGCGTGCGGCCCAGGTCGCGCGCCACCTGGGCCACCTCGAGGGTGTGGGTGAGCCGGTTGCGCACGAAGTCGTCGGTCTGCGGGCCCACCACCTGGGTCTTGGCGGCCAGCCGCCGCAGCGCGGCCGAGTGCACGACGCCGCGCACGGTCGCGCTCGAAGGGCGTGCGGCCGGGGCGCTTCGGCGGCTCGTGCACCCAGCGGGCGCGCGCCGGCTCGTCGTACTCCTCGGTCGACCCCATCGGGAGCGACCCTACTGGTGGGCGCGGACAGCGCGGCGGGGCGGCGGCCCGCGTCGGCGCCCGGCCCGGCGACGGCGACGGCGGATGTCCGAGATCGTGAACAAACGGTGACGTCTGCCGTCCGGAGGGCCTGAGCCGTGGGTTGTGTCGGTGGGCCTGGCTAGGGTCGGCGACGTGACTGTGATCGGACGCGACACCACCGAGAGGCTGCGCGACTGCGCCGCCGTCCGGGGGTACGTCGAGCGGGTGTGCTTCAAGACCGGCCACCCGGGCCTGGTGGGCACCGAGCTGGAGTGGCTGGTCGCCTTCGCCGACGACCCCACGGCCGTGGTGCCCCTGCCCCTGCTGCGTGACCTCCTCGACGCCGGAGGACCCCTGCCGCAGCGGCAGCTCGGTCACCTTCGAGCCCGGGCGGCCAGCTCGAGCTCAGCTCCGCCGCGTTCCGCGGCTCGACCGCCTGCTGGCTGGCCCTGGACCGCGACGCCGAGCACGT
The DNA here is from genome assembly GCA_963781745.1 of uncultured Actinomycetota bacterium. Lineage (GTDB taxonomy): Bacteria > Actinomycetota > Actinomycetes > Propionibacteriales > Nocardioidaceae > Nocardioides_B. The sequence goes on from CAWAHH010000020.1 coordinate 11,811, forward strand.
CCGCCGCTCCTCGAGCCGGCCGGGCTGGTCGCTCCTGCCCACCGCGATCGACCCGCACCGCGACGCCGCACCGCCAGCTCGTCGCACCCCCGCTACGACGCGATGGAGGCCTACTTCGCGCGCCATCGGCCTCGGAGACCGGCCGGGTGATGATGACCAGCACGGCCGCCCTCCAGGTCAACCTCGACATCGGCCACGACCGCCGCCGACGGCCGCCGGCGCTGGCGGCTGCTCCACACGGTCGGCCCCGACCCTGGTCGCGGCCTTCGCCAACTCGCCCGGTGCACGCCGGGCGGCGACACCGGCTGGAAGTCCGGCCGGCAGCGCGTGTGGCAGCGCCTCGACCGCCGGTCGGACCTCGCCGCCGCGCGGCGACGACCCGGCCACCGCCTGGGCCGACTACGCCCTCGACGCCCACGCTGATGCTGCGCCGCCGCGACGGCGACGACTGGACGCGTCGAGCCGGGCCCGACGTTCCGCGACTGGCTGGAGAGCCGACGACCCGCCGACGCCACGACGACCTCGACGTGCACCTGACCACGCTGTTCCCGCCGGTGCGGCCGCGCGGCTGGTTCGAGGTCCGCTACCTCGACGCGCAGCCGTGGCCGTGGTGGCCGGTGCCGATGGCGGTGCTCGGCGCGCTGCTCGACGACCCGGTCGCGTCGGCCGCCGCGGACGCGGCCTGCGCCGGGCTCGACGACTGGGCCGCCGCCGCCCGCGACGGGCTCGCCGCGCCCGGCCTGCAGGACGCCGCCGCCGCCTGCTTCGACGCGGCGCTGGCCGCGATGCTGCGCGCCGGGGAGGACCCCGCCCTCGTCGACCCGGGTCGCGCGCCTTCCGCGACCGCTACGTCTCCCCCGGCCGCAGCCCGGCCGACGACCCCCTGGAGGTCCGATGACCCCGTCCACGCAGACCGAGCGACCCCGCCGACCGGGCGACCGGGCGCGTCCTGCCCGGCACCGCCCCCGAGGGCCTCGACCGACGCCGGACTGCGAGCAGTACGTCGCCGACGAGCTCGAGCGGGTCCGCGACCGCAGCCTCGGGCTGACCACCGACGTGCTCGACGAGGCCGAGCTGCTCGCCCAGCACTCGCGGCTGATGTCGCCGCTGGTCTGGGACCTCGCCCACGTCGGCAACTACGAGGAGCTGTGGCTGCTGCGCGAGGCCGCCGGCATCGAGGCGATGCGGCCCGAGATCGACGACATCTACGACGCCTTCGAGCACCCCCGGGCCACCCGGCCGACGCTGCCGCTGCTCCACGCCGCGACGAGGCCGGCGACTACATCGGCCTGGTCCGCCGCAAGGTGCTGGACGCCCTGGACCGGACGCTCGCAGCGCTGCGACCCGGGCGCGGTCCGCCCTGCTCGCCGACGGCTTCGTGTTCGGCATGGTGCTCCAGCACGAGCACCAGCACGACGAGACGATGCTGGCCACCCACCAGCTGCGCCGCGGCGACCCGGTGTTCCCCGCGACCGACGCGCTGCCCGCGCCCGGCGGCCTGGTCCCCTCCGCCGAGGTGGTCGTGCCGGCCGGCCCCTTCACGATGGGGACGTCCGACGACGCCTGGGCCCTCGACAACGAGCGGCCCGCCCACGAGGTCGACCTGCCGGCGTACGCCATCGACACGGTGCCGGTCTCCAACGCCGCCTACCGCGCCTTCGTCGAGGCAGGCGGCTACGACGACGAGCGGCTGTGGACCGCGGCCGGCTGGCGCTGGCGCTGCGAGTCCGGCAAGCGCACCCCCGCCGTTCTGGGTCCGCGACGGCCGGTCCTGGCTGCGCCGCCGGTTCGCCCGCGTCGAGCCGCTGCCCGACGCGGAGCCGGTGCAGCACGTCTGCTGGTTCGAGGCCGACGCCTACGCCCGCTGGGCCGGCCGCCGGCTGCCGACCGAGGCGGAGTGGGAGAAGGCCGCCTCCTGGGACGCCGCGACCCGCACCAAGCACGCGCTTCCCGTGGGGCGACGACGCGCCGACCGACCGGCTCGCCAACCTCGGCCAGGTCCGCTACCAGCCCAGCGCCGCCGGCTCGTTCCCCGACGGCGCGGCGCCGAGCGGTGCCCTGCAGATGGTCGGCGACGTCTGGGAGTGGACCTCGACCGACTTCACCGGCTACCCGGGCTTCCGCTCGTTCCCCTACAAGGAGTACTCCGAGGTCTTCTTCGACCAGCGGCTACAAGGTCCTGCGCGGCGGGTGCTGGGCGACCGACCCGCTGGCCTGCCGGACCACCTTCCGCAACTGGGACCACCCGATCCGCCGCCAGATCTTCTCCGGCTTCCGCACCGCCCGGGACGCCTGATGTGCCGCCACCTGGCCTGGACCGGTGCCCCGCGCACCCTGGACGCGCTGCTCTCGACCCGCCGCACGCCTGCTCGAGCAGGCCTGGGCGCCGCGGCGGCAGCGCCACGGCACGGTCAACGTCGACGGCTTCGGCGCCGGCTGGTACGTCGCAGGGCGCACCGACGCCGGTCCGCTACCGCCGAGCCCAGCCGATCTGGACCGACGCGTCCTTCGCGTCCCTGGCGCCGACCGTCGCGTCGTCCACGCGTGCTGGCCGCGGTGCGCTCGGCGACCCCCGGCACGGCGCCGGACGAGTCCGCGGCCGCGCCGTTCACCCACGACCGCTGGCTGTTCAGCCACAACGGTCGCCTGCACGACTGGCCGACGGCACGCAAGGCGCTGCTCGGCCGCGCCGCCGACGTACCCGACACCCGCGTCCGGCGTCGACTCCGCGCTGCTGTTCGGCCTGGCGCTGGCTGCCTGGCAGGGCGGCGCCGGCCTCGCCGACGGGCTGGCCGAGGCCGCCCGGCGGGTGCGCGACCACGGCGGGGGGCGGCTGACGATGCTCGCCACAGACGGCGCGAGCCTCGCCGGCGGTCGTGGACGGCGAGCCGATGTGGGTGCTGCGCGACGACGACGGCTGCCTGCTCGCCTCCGAGCCCGACGGTCTCCCGACGACGCGAACCGCTGGCGCGAGCTCCCCGACGCCACCGTCGTGCAGGCCACGCGCCGGATCCACGAGGCCGCTCTGACCCGGGGCCGCACGCCTCCGCACCGCACGCATCGCATCGCCACGAACGGAGCCCGCATGTCCACGATCGACCGTTATCTCACCCCTGCCGACCTCGCGGCCTCGCTGCGCGAGGACGTGCGCGCCGGGCTCGGCGCGACTCCCGAAGACGCTGCCGCCGAAGTACTTCTACGACGGCCGCGGCAGCGAGCTGTTCGAGGAGATCACCCGGCTGCCGGAGTACTACCCGACCCGTGCCGAGCGCAGCATCCTCGACCGCCCGCGCCGACGAGGTCGCCGACCTGACGAAGGCCCGCACGCTGGTCGAGCTCGGGTCGGGCTCCTCGGAGAAGACCCACCTGCTGCTGCGCGCCCTGCGCGACGTCGGGTCGCTGCAGACCTACGTGCCGGTCGACGTCTAGCGTCGACGCGATCGAGGGCGCGCTGCCCGGGCTGGCCGCCGAGCACCCCGACCTGCGCGTGCACGGCGTGGTCGCCGACTTCGAGCGGCACCTCGACCGGCTGCCGACCGACGGCCCGCGCCTGGTCGCGTTCCTCGGCGGCACGATCGGCAACTTCGAGCCGGCCCAGCGCGCGGCGTTCCTCGCGGCCGTCGGCGCGACCCTGCACCCCGGCGACGCGCTGCTGCTCGGCACCGACCTGGTCAAGGACCCGGCACGCCTGGTCCCGGCCTACGACGACGCGGCCGGCGTGACCGCCGACTTCAACCTCAACGTCCTGCGCGTGGTCAACCGCGAGCTCGGCGCCGACTTCGACGTCGACCGGTTCGCCCACGTGGCCGTGTGGGACGCCGAGCAGGAGTGGATCGAGATGCGGCTGCGCTCCCTGGTCGACCAGCGGGTCGACGTACCCGCCCTCGACCTGAGCGTCGACTTCGCCGAGGGCGAGGAGCTGCGCACCGAGATCTCCGCCAAGTTCCGCGAGCAGCGCGTCGCCGACGAGCTGGCCGCCGCCGGCCTGGACCTCGCGCACTGGTGGACCGACGAGCCCGGCGACTTCGCCCTCTCCCTCGCCACCGCCTGACCCGCCCCGCCGCGCAGCGCCCCGGCGCCGGGAGCACCGGGCCCGCCGCCGCCCGTCGCACGATTACCAGGGTCTGAACAGGTGCCTCCCCGGGCATGCACCCGGGGAATGCTGATTACCAGGGGCCCTGTATCAAGAGCCAGCCGTGCTCGTCCGCGATCCGGACCGCCTCGGCGCGGTTGGCGGCGCCGGTCTTGCCGATCGCGGCGGAGAGGTGGTTGCGCACGGTGCCCTCGGACAGGAACAGGCCCGAGGCGACGACCGCCACCGAGGCGCCCCCGCGGGCGGCGCGCAGCACGTCGGTCTCCCGGGCGGTCAGCGGGGAGTCGCCGGCGACCAGGCTGTCGGCGGCGAGGGCGGGGTCGACCACCCGCAGGCCCGCGTGCACCCGTCGTACGGCGTCCGCGAGCTGCCGCGCGGGGGTGTCCTTCACCACGAACCCGTCCGCGCCCGCCTGGAGGGCCCGCCGCAGGAAGCCGGGACGGCCGAACGTCGTCACGATCAGGACCCGGGTCCCGGGGCGGGCGGCCTTGAGGGCGCGGGTGGCCTCGATCCCGTCGAGCCCGGGCATCTCCACGTCGAGCAGCGCCACGTCGGGGGCGTGCTCGTCGGCGGCCGCGACGACGAGGTCGCCGCTGCCGACCTCGGCGACCACCTCCAGGTCGGCCTCGAGGTCGAGCAGGGCGGCCAGCGCGCCGCGCACCAGGGCCTGGTCGTCGGCGAGCAGCAGCCGGATCGTCATGCGTCCGTCCGCGCGGACGCCGACGCCGGGGCGACGCCGGGGCGACCGGGCCGACGCCGGGGCCCGACCGTCGGCGGGCTGCCGCATCGCCACCGACAGCGAGAAGCCACGCGGCTGCAGGGTGCGGGTGACCAGCACGGCTCCCGCGGCGGCCGCGCGCTCGCGCAGCCCGTCGAGACCGTGCCCGCGCTCGGCGCCCTCGACGGGACCCGCGCCGTCGTCGGACACCTCGACGCCGCCGTCGGCGAGCCGGACCCGGCAGTGGTCCGCACGGCTGTGCCGGATCACGTTCGTGACGCCCTCGCGGACCGTCCACGCGAAGAGCTCGCGCAGGTCGCCGGGCACCTCGTCGGTGCTGTTGGGCAGGTCCGCCTCGATGCCGGCGGCGCGCAGCGCCTCGCGGGCCCGGGCCAGCTCGCCGGGCAGGGTCAGGTCGCGGTAGCCCTCGACCGCCCGGCGCACGTCGCTGAGGGCGTCCCGGCTGAGCCGCTCGAGGTCGGCGAGCTCGGCGCGGGCCCGGTCGGTGTCGACGTCGAGCAGCCGGTTGGCCAGCTCCGCCTTCACGGTGATCACGGTCAGCGAGTGCCCGAGGATGTCGTGCAGGTCGCGGGCGAAGCGGTTGCGCTCGTCGCTGACCGCGAGGCGGGCGTTCTCCTCCCGGGCGCGGAGCAGCTCACGGTTGCGCAGCATCAGCTGCGAGACGCCCCACATGGCGAACGCCGCGGCGCAGACCGCGAAGGCGAGGCCGGCCGGGTCCGACCAGCCGGGTACGACGTGCCCGGCGACCTCGACGGACGCGGCGACGGTGGCCGTGAGCACGAACGCCGGACGGCTCGGCAGGCACATCACGGCCATCACCACGACGTACACGACGCCCGCCATGCCCGCCTCGCCGACGGCGGCCACCATCGCCGCCATCAGCGCGGCGAGCAGGCCCACCGCCCCCCACGCGACGCCGGCCGGGACGAACCCGTCGCGCTGCCGCCGGGTCCGGATGACGCCGAACAGCCCGACGTAGGACACCGCGAAGGCGAGCGTCGCGACCACTCCCACCCAGCCGGCCACCACGCTGCCGTCGCCGCGGACGGCCTGCCACGACTCCTTGAGAGGGTCGAACAGGAACACCAGCCAGATGACCGCGAACATCGCGCCCATGCGGGTCGACCGGCCGTCGCGGGTCGACCAGCCGCTCCACGCGGTGGCGGGTCCCGTGCTCATGGCGCTCACGGTAGCCGTCGCACGCTCAGACGCGGGCGGTGTCGCGGCTCATCCGCCAGGCGGCGCCGACGACGAACAGTGCGAACCACACCACCGCGTTGAGCACGGCGTACCAGTGCAGGTCACCGGTCAGCGGCGAGCGGCTGATGTCGGCGACCCCGAACATCGGGGTCAGCGACGCGATGTGCCACATCGTGCTGCCCTCGTCGATCGGGATGAACACGTTGCCGAGGAAGGCGAAGATCGCGAGGCCCGGCCCGAGCACCTGCATGGCGTTCTCACCGGGCACGAGGTAGCCCACGAACACGCCGAGCGCGGCGAACACCAGCGTGCAGAACAGCGTGAGCACCGCGCAGGCCAGCCAGATCGGCACGGACGCCGACGGCTTCTGCTGCACGATCCCGGCGAGGTTGACCACCGCGATCGCGATCGCGCCGAGGGTCAGCGCGACGAGCGCCTTGACCACGATGTACGCCGTCGGGCTCAGCGGCGTGAGCCGCAGCTGGCGCGACCAGCCGAGCGAGCGCTCGAGCGCGACCGCCGTGCCGCCGGCCGCGGCGGTCAGGGCCGCGCCGTAGAGCGCCATCGAGACCATGATGTAGGCCGCCACGTTGCCGTGACCGACCGAGTCGTCCCACCCGGGAGTGGAGCCGAACGCGAAGAACAGCGCGGCCGGGAAGATCAGGGTGAAGACGATCGTGCGCCGGTTGCGCAGCATCCTGCGCAGCTCGATCGAGAGCAGGGTGGTGTTGAACCCGCCCAGCGGAGGGACCCGGCGGGTGCCGGGGTCGAGGGTGTCGAGGCTGGTCATCACGGCTCCTGGTGGGTGGGTCGGGTGGGTACGCCGGCGGGCGGGCCGTCCTCGGGCGGGTGGTCCGCGGGTCGTCCTGGTCGTCCGCGGTGAGGGAGAGGAACGCCTCCTCGATGCCGCGCGCGGCGATCTCGAGGTCGCGGGCGGGTGTCCGGGTGAGCAGGTAGCGGGCGACCGCGTCGGTGTCGCGGGCGTGCACCAGCACGCTGTCCCCGCGCACCTCCACCGAGTCGACGCCGTCGATGCCGGCGAGCGCGGAGGTGTCGGCGCCGGCCAGCGTGGCCCGAACGGTGCGCCCGGACGCGAGAGCCTTGATCTCGGCCCCCGTGCCGTCCGCGACGATCCGGCCGCGGCGCATCAGCACGATCCGGTCGGCGTACTGGTCGGCCTCCTCGAGGTAGTGCGTCGCGAACAGCACGGTGCGGCCCTTCTCCGCGTCCGCGCGGATCGCGGACCAGAACGCGCGCCGGCCCTCGACGTCCATGCCCGTCGTCGGCTCGTCGAGCAGGAGCAGCGCCGGGTCGGAGAGCAGGGCCAGCGCGAAGCGCAGCCGCTGCTGCTCGCCTCCGGAGCACTTGTCGACCCGCCGCCCGGCGATGCCGGTGATCCCGGCCCGCGCCAGCACGTCGTCGACCGGCTCGGTGGAGGCGAACAGGCTGCCGATGTAGGCGACGGTCTCCTTGACGGTGAGGTCCTTGAGCAGGCCGCCGGTCTGCATCACCGCCGCGACCAGCCCGCGGGCGATCGCCTCGCGCGGCTCGAGGCCGAGCACCTCCGCCGATCCCGAGGTGGGCCGGGAGAGCCCGAGGATCATGTCGATGGTCGAGGTCTTCCCGGCGCCGTTGGGCCCGAGGAAGGCGACGATCTCGCCGGGGTGGACGGTCAGGTCGATGCCGCGCACGGCGTGCACGGACCCGAAGTCCTTGGTCAGGCCGCGCAGGCCGATGGCCGGCGGGCCACCGGACCCGGTGGACCGGGGGGTCGCTCCCGGGGTCGCCGGAGAGGTCGTCTCGCGCACCGGGGAGGGCTGGGGGTTCGTCATGCCCCCGACTCTGGCCTGCGCCGGACCGGCGTACCCCACACCCCCGTCACGAGGTGATCGTGACAAATGTCAGCGTGTCAGTTGACCGCGATGTGCACGTGGTCGAAGTGGTTCGCCGTGGCCGAGCCGCGGTCCGGCATGGAGCGCCAGCCCTCCGAGGCCCGCACCGGGGTCCAGATGTGCTGCTGCCAGAGGATGTCGTAGAGGTCGAGCGCCGGCGCGTGCGCGCGGGCCCAGTCGGCCAGCGCCTGGCCCAGCGACGGGTCGGTGACCATGAAGTCGATGGCCTTGCCGGAGCTGTGCTCGCCGTGGCCGTCGTAGCCGCCGTACGACGACAGCGCTGGGAACGCCGCGCAGGCCGCACGGAAGAGCCGCACCGCCGAGGAGGTGAGCCCGGACTCGGTGCCGGAGCCGTCGGCGCACGGCGCGGAGGACAGGCCGCCGGTGCTCGCGACGGCGGTGCCCGACGAGCCGCCGCCGGACTCGGACGTGGCCGGGTCGACGGGCTTCTCGTCGGAGAGGTAGGTGTCGTTGACCCAGCGGAGCTGGCCGCCGCGCAGGATCTGCGCGAAGCCGCGACTGGTCACGCCGGTCAGCGCGACCGTGCCGCCCTCGGACAGCACCGCGAGCGGCTTGCCCTTCTCGCGCGGGGCCGGCCAGAGGTTGAGGTCGGCGGTCATGAACTCGCGGTCCTTGACCTCCGGCTTCTCCTGCAGCGTGACGCGGCGCGCGGAGCGGGAGACGGCTCGCGTGCGCTCGGCGAGGTACGGCGAGGTGGTGCTGGTGTCGCCCGGCGCCCCGTCGGCGCGGGAGACTGCGGCACCGAGGTCGGCGGTCAGCGGCTTCTCGGCGACCCTGCTCGGGCCGGTCGCGGACGAGGCGTCGCCGCCCGCTCCGACGGCTGCGGCGACGACCCCCGCGGTCACCAGGACGGCTGCCGACGCGGGCACGACGAGCCTCGTGAGCCGTCGGCGGGTCGGGTGCTCGACCACCTGCCGGTGGCGTGCGGAGGTCACGAAGATCTCCCTCGGGCGCTCGGGGACAAACTGGACACGAAGGCTCGAGTCAAACACAGGGCCACACGTGGAGTCACATCCGGACCAGACCGCAGACATTCTTTGCCCGCTTTTCAGCCGTTGTGCCGGGTAGACCAGTGGGCAAGTGGTACAGCGATCTTCATTCCCACACGGCGGCCAGGTCCTCGATCCCCGCCACCTCGTACGTCGGCGGCGCGAACGTCGCCGGGAGCTCGCCCCCGGACCGGTTCACCCATGCCGAGCCGCAGCCCGGCCCGGGCCGCCCCGTGCACGTCCCAGGGGTGCACCGCGACCATCAGCATCTCCTCGGGGGCGACGCCGCAGACCCGGGCGGCATACGCGTAGGGCGCGCGGGTCCGGCTTCCAGGCGCCGGCGTCCTCGACCGACAGCACGTGCTCGACGTGGTGGCGCAGGTCGGCCTCGCCGAGGAGCCGCTCCGCGACGGACGCGGAGCCGTTGCTCAGCGTGACCAGGCGGAAGCCGTCCTCGCCGAGCCGGCGGAGCGCGGGCGCGACGTCGGGGTGCAGCTCGAGACGGGCGAAGCCGTCCATGACGTGCTCGACGGCGTCGCCGACCGGCCGGTTGAGCCGGGCCTGGCCGAGGTGGTCGCGCAGCAGGGCACGCGAGACGTCGGCGAAGCGGGGGTTCTCCCCCACCATCGAGAGCGCGAACCCGTCGCGCAGCACCGACGCGAACCACAGGGGAGCCGCGGACGCCGAGGCGCCGACCTCGACGAAGCGGGCGCCGAGCGGCGAGAGGTCGGACAGCGTCTCGTTGACGTCGAAGACGATCACGGAGGGTCGAGCCGGGTCAGCCATGCGCCCCACCGTGCCCCAGGCCGCCCTGCTCATGCGCTCGCGCGGGCTCAGCCGCCGGAGTGCAGGTCCTCGGCCACGGCGCACCCGGTGCCGTCGGTGTCGTCGAGCCAGCCCTGCGGGAGCACCACCCGCCGCGGGCTGCCCTGCCGCCCGCGCGGCGTCCCGAGCTCGCGGACCGGGAACGGCTCGGCCGGGTCGAGCCGCGCCAGCAGCGCGTCGAGGGCCGCCAGGGAGGTGACCAGCGCCAGGCTGTTGCGCAGCTCGCCGCCGGCGGTGAAGCCCTTGAGGTACCACGCCACGTGCTTGCGGAACTCCTTGCAGCCGCGCTCCTCGCCCATGTGCCGGCAGAGCAGCTCGGCGTGCCGCCGCATCATCGCCCGGACCTCGCCCAGGCGCGGCAGGGTGGCCACCTCCTCGCCCGCGAACGCCGCCGCGAGGTCGCGGAACAGCCACGGCCGGCCCAGGCAGCCGCGCCCGACCACGACGCCGGCGGCCCCGGTCTGATGGACCATCCGGACCGCGTCGCCGGCCTCCCAGACGTCCCCGTTGCCGAGCACGGGGATCTCGACGTGCGCGACGAGCTCGCCGATCGCGGACCAGTCGGCCGTGCCGGAGTAGGCCTGGTCGACCGTGCGGGCGTGCAGGGCGATGGCGGCGCAGCCCGTCTCCTGGGCGATCCGGCCGGCATCGAGGAAGGTCAGGTGCTCGGCGTCGATGCCCTTGCGCGTCTTCATGGTCACCGGGACGCCGTACGGCGCGGTGGCCCGGACCGCGGCCTCCAGGATGTCGCCGAGCAGCCGCCGCTTCCACGGCAGCGCGCCGCCGCCGCCCTTGCGGGTCACCTTGGGGACCGGGCAGCCGAAGTTCAGGTCGATGTGGCGCACACCGTGCTCGGCGCAGAGGATCTCCGCGGCCTTGCCGACGTAGACGGGGTCGGTGCCGTAGAGCTGCACCGAGCGCACGTCCTCGGCCTCGTCGAAGACCAGCATCCGCAGCGTGGTCTCGTCGCGCTCGACGATCCCGCGCGAGGTCGTCATCTCCGCGACGTACAGCCCGGCACCCTGCTCCGCGCACAGCCGCCGGTATGCCGCGTTGGTGATCCCGGCCATCGGGGCGAGCACGACCGGCGTCTCCACGACCAGCGGCCCGAGCACGAGCGGTCCGGGCAGCCCGGTCGCGCGCGTCGTGGCGGGGGTCGTGGTCATCGGACCATTGTGGACGGCCGCCGCGGGCCGCCCCAAATCCTCAGGCGTCCTCGGTGCGGGTGTAGACGACCATCTGCTGCTTCATGGGGTGGCCCCACTCGCCGATGTAGTCGAAGCGCCAGGGCGCGCGCTGGGCCACCCAGCGCATGTCCTGCTTGTAGTAGGAGTACGGGTTGCGCTCGGTGAACTTCGGGAAGTTCGGGGAGAAGTAGTCGACGTCGCGGTGCGGCGGACGCTGGAAGAACGTCACGTAGAACTTCGCGCCGGGCCGGAGCACCTTGGCGACGCGGTGCAGGCACAGACGCATGTTGTTCAGCGAGAGGTGGGTGAAGACCGACTGGGCGATCGCCATGTCGAAGCTGACGCCGAAGTCGGCGTCGAAGCGGTCGGTGGCGCGCAGGTGCTCGATCGGCAGCCGCGCGCGCTGGCGGTCGTCGAGCTCGTGCTCGTAGCCGGCGTCGATCAGCGTCGGGTTGATGTCGATGCCGTAGTAGTTGCCAGGGTCGAGGTAGTCCAGCAGCCGGCGGCCGGCGCGCAGCGACCCGCAGCCGACGTCGAGGAAGCGGTGCTGCGGCTCGAGGCCGTGCCCGGTGAGCCAGTCGAGCTGCTTCTGGCCCATTTCCTCCCAGTGGCCCCCGACGAAGCCGCGGTGGGACTGCTTCTCGGGCTTGGCCTGGTAGCCGGCGTAGTCCGGCTCACGCTTGTGGGCCGGGACCTCGACGCGTCGTTCGACTGGCATGCATCCTCATTCCGGTGGGTGCTGGTCGCGGCCAATCTAGCGACCACCTCCCCCGGAGCCGACGCTCAGCCCTTCTTCTTCGCCTTCTTCTGCGCCTTCTTCGGGGTCTTCGTCGGCTTCGGCGGCTCGACGGTGCCCTTCCACACGATCGGGTCGAACTCCTGGCTGGGCCGGTAGCTGACCGCGTCGAGCTCGCCCTTGTCGGGCGAGAGGAAGACCAGGCAGGTGTCCAGCGCCTTGCCGGGACCGAACTTCGCCGGCAGCGACATCGACGGGCAGGTCCTGAAGGTGGTCGTGAAGTTCACCGCGGGCAGCAGCGTGTTGGCGGCGTTGACGCCCCACAGCGGGACGGGCACGCCGCCGACGTCGCCCTCGCCGACGTTCTGCACCCGGACCTTCGCGTAGAAGTAGCGGGCGTTCTTCTTGTAGGCGTCGTCGAGGATGAAGCCCTTGAAGTCGTCGAGGCGGCCCTGCCGCACGCTGCGCACGGTCAGCCGCAGGACGGTGCCCTCGTTCTCGGTGGACTCGAAGATCACCGTCGCCGGGTCGCCGAAGGAGAGGTCGCTGCCCTGGTCGGTGAGCTCGACGCCGCCCGGGACGTCGACCGTCGACGAGGGGGACGGGGTCGTCGAGGTGGACGTGCTCGGCGACCCGCTGTCCGTCTCCGCGCCGTCGGATCCTGAGCTGCACCCCGCGAGGGCCAGGGCTCCCGCCACCGTCACGGAGGCGAGGGTCAGGGACGGGCGGCGTCGGGGTGCGGGCACCCGAACATTGTGCAGTACCGACGATCTCCCCGAGGACGTACGCCGGACCCCGCGCCGGTCGACCTCAGCAGCCGAGCAGCCGGGTGCCGAAGTAGTCGCGCACCTTCGACAGGCCGATCCGCTCCTGCTGCATCGTGTCGCGCTCGCGGATCGTCACCGCGTCGTCCTCCAGGGTGTCGAAGTCGACGGTCACGCAGTACGGCGTGCCGATCTCGTCCTGGCGGCGGTAGCGGCGCCCGATCGCGCCGGCGTCGTCGAAGTCGACGTTCCAGCCGACGTTGCGCAGCTCGGTGGCGAGGCCGCGGGCCTTCGGGGACAGGTCGGCGTTGCGGGAGAGCGGCAGCACCGCGACCTTGACCGGCGCGAGCCGCGGGTCGAGCCGCAGCACCGTGCGCTTGTCCACGCCGCCCTTGGTGTTCGGGGCCTCGTCCTCGGTGTAGGCGTCGGCCAGGAACGCCATCATCGAGCGGTTGGGGCCACCCGCGGGCTCGATGACGTAGGGGGTGTAGCGCTCACCGGAGGCCTGGTCGAAGTAGGACAGGTCCTGCCCCGAGAACTCGCTGTGCTGGGTCAGGTCGAAGTCGGTGCGGTTGGCGATGCCCTCGAGCTCGCCCCACTCGCTGCCGGCGAAGCGGAAGCGGTACTCGATGTCGACGGTCCGCTTCGCGTAGTGCGACAGCTTCTCCTTCGGGTGCTCGAAGTGCCGGAGGTTGTCCGGGTCGATGCCCAGGTCGACGTACCAGCGGGTGCGCTCGTCGATCCAGTACTGGTGCCACTCCTCGTCCTCGCCCGGCTTGACGAAGAACTCCATCTCCATCTGCTCGAACTCGCGGGTCCGGAAGATGAAGTTGCCGGGGGTGATCTCGTTGCGGAAGCTCTTGCCCTGCTGGGCGATGCCGAACGGCGGCTTCTTGCGCGCGGAGTTCATGACGTTGACGAAGTTGAGGAAGATGCCCTGCGCGGTCTCGGGTCGCAGGTAGTGCAGGCCGGACTCGTCCTCGATGACGCCGAGGTAGGTCTTGAGCATCATGTTGAACTGGCGCGGCTCGGTCCACGCGCCGCGGGTGCCGCAGTTGGGACAGGCCAGCTCGTTGATGTCGACCGAGTCGGGGTCGGCGATGCCCTTCTTCTCGGCGTACGCCTCCTGCATGTGGTCGGCGCGGAACCGCTTGTGGCAGGACTGGCACTCGGTCAGCGGGTCGGTGAACGTCGAGACGTGGCCCGAGGCCTCCCAGGTCCGCTTGGGCAGGATCACCGACGAGTCGAGGCCGACCACGTCGTCGCGGCCGGTCACCATCGAGCGCCACCACTGGCGCTTGATGTTCTCCTTGAGCTCCACGCCGAGCGGGCCGTAGTCCCACGCCGACCGGGTGCCGCCGTAGATCTCCCCGCACGGGAAGACGAAGCCCCGCCGCTTGCAGAGGGAGACGACGCTGTCGAGGGTCGAGAGGGGCTTGCTGGCCATGAGGTCGGCGCTTTCTCGTCGGGTCACGCCGGCTGGCTGACGGCGGAAGGACTCAGCTCTACCGGCGGCGGTCAATCGCAGCTCGCGCGGCCAAGCCGTGTTGAGGATCTGCCCGCCCGGCTCCACGGTCTCGTAGGCCGACGGCTCGTCGAGCGCCCGCGACAGCAGGGGTACGGCGCTGACCTTGACGTCGTACGCCGAGAGCGCCCGGCGGTAGCTGCCGACGTCGGCCCAGGTCGTGGTGAGCACCCACAGCGACGGGTCGTCGACGTTGCGCCCCACCCGCCCCTGGTCGAACCCGGGCCGCTCCGCGAGCGCCGCGAGGGCCACCTGCACGTCCTCGCGGAACGCCCCCTCCTCGCCGTCGCCCACCCGGAACCTGTTCACCACGATCACCCCCCGACCCTACGACCCCGGGGTCCCGGGTCGGGCGCCGGACGGAGCGACGCCGCAGCGATTTGACAATGATTGTCATCTAATTGAGAATGATTCTCATGATCATCCGTCCGCCACTCGTGCGCGCAGCGTCGCGCTCGCCGGCTCGCACCGCGCTGCTCGCGGCGATGCGGCGGCGCTCGGCGACGCGGCGGGGCCGGGCCCCGCGTCGTGGCGTCGTTCTACCCCCTGCGTACGTCGCCGGGCGGGTCGCGGGCGGCCACGCCGAGGTGATCGACCTGACCGACCCGGGCCAGGAGCCGCACGACCTGGAGCTGACCGTCCAGCAGACGGCCGAGGTCTCGAGGCCGACGTCGTGGTCTACGTCCGCGGCTTCCAGCCCGCCGTCGACGACGCGGTCGCCAGAACCCGCCGGCCCGTCGTCGACGCCGCGGACGCGGCCGGGCTCGAGGGCGACGACCCGCACTTCTGGCTCGACCCGACCCGCCTGGCCACGGTGGCCGGCGCCGTCGAGCAGCCGTGGCGGACGCCGACCCGGCCCACGCGGACGACTACCGCCGCAACCTCGCGTCCCTGCGCGCCGACCTGCGCCACCTCGACCGCGACCTGCGCGCCGGTCTCGCGCAGCTGCCGGGTCGACACCATCGTGGTCAGCCACGACGCGTTCGGCTACCTCGGCGGCGCTACGGCCTGGAGGTCCGCGGCATCAACGGCCTCTCCCCCGACGCCGAGCCCTCGCCCGCGCACCTCCGCGAGCTGCAGGACCTGATCCGCACCGACGCACATCACGACGGTGTTCTCCGAGGAGCTCGGCAGCCCGCGAGCTCGCCGACAGCCTCGCCGACGACCTCGGCCTGCGAGCGGAGGTGCTCGACCCGATCGAGGGGCTCAGCGACGAGACGGCCGACCAGGACTACCTCTCGCTGATGCGCGCGAACCTCGCCGCCCTGCGGAAGGCGAACGCTGCTCGTGAACGACCCGCGCACCCCGGTGGTCGAGGTCGGTCGACGGCGCCGTCGAGCTCGGCGGCCGGCCGATGCTGCGCGGCATCGACCTCGCCGTCGCGGGCGGGCGAGGTGGTCGCGGTGCTCGGCGCCAACGGCTCCGGCAAGTCCACGCTGGTGCGCTCGATGCATGGGCCTGGTCCCCACCTGCCGCGGCGAGGTGCGCCTGTTCGGCACCCCCCGGTCCGGGTTCCGCGACTGGCAGCGGGTCGGGTTCGTGCCGCAGCGCGTCAGCGCCGCGTCGGGCGTCCCGGCCACGCGTCCGCGAGGTGGTCGCGTCCGGGCGGCTCTCCCGGCGGCGCCCGTTCCTGCCCGCAGCGCCGCGCCGACCGCGAGGCGGTCGAGGCCGCGATCGCGGCGGTCGGCCTCGCCGGCCGGGCCCGCGACGGCGTCGTCCACCCTGTCGGGCGGCCAGCAGCAGCGCGTACTGATCGCCCGCGCCCTGGCCGGCGTAGCCCGACCTCCTCGTCCTCGACGAGCCGACCGCCGGCGTCGACGTCGCCAGCCAGCAGGCGTTCGCCGACGGCGCTGGGCAGCCTCGTCGAGCGCGGCGCGACCATCGTCCTGGTCGCCCACGAGCTCGGCCCGCTCGGTGCCCTCGTCGACCGGGCGGTGGTGATGCGCGACGGCCGGGTGGCGTACGACGGCCCGCCGATCGAGGTGTTCACCGACGCCGACGGGCCGGCCACCACCACCACGACCTGACCCGGGCCAGCCGGCCGCGTCGACCACGCGCCGGCCGTGGCCTCGCCGCTGGACGCGGCCCACCGGGAGGACCGGCGATGAACCTGCTCGACCTACACGTTCATCGTCCGCGCCCTGCTCGGCGCGCTGTTCACCGGGCTGGCCGCGCCGGCCGTCGGCACCTACCTGGTGCAGCGCCGGCTCGCCCTGATGGGCGACGGCATCGGGCACATCGCGGTCACCGGCGTGGCGCTCGGCCTGCTCACCGGCACCTCCCCCATGCTCACCGCGGTGGTCGTCGCGATCGTCGGCGCGGTCGTCATCGAGATGATCCGGGCCAGCGGCCGCACCAGCGGCGACGTCGCGCTCGCGCTGCTGTTCTACGGCGGCATCGCCGGCGGCGTGCTGATCACCGGCCTGGCCGGCCAGAGCGCCGCCACCTGAACACCTACCTCTTCGGCTCGATCACCACGATCTCCGCCGGCCGACGTCTGGGTGACCGTCGCGCTCGCCGCGGTGGTCGTCGTGGTCGCGGTCGGCCTGTCCCCGCAGCTGTTCGCGGTCGCCCAGGACCAGGAGTTCGCCCAGGTCGCCGGGCTCAACGTGCGCTTCTACAACCTGCTCGTCGCGGTGATGGCCGCGGTCACCGTCACGGTCGCGATGCGCACCGTCGGGCTGCTGCTGGTCAGCGCGCTGATGGTGGTGCCGGTGGCCACCGCGCAGCAGGTCGACCCGCGGCTTCCGCGACCACCCTGCTGCTCGTCGATGGGACTGGGCACGCTCGCCTCCCTCGGCGGCGTCGCGGTCTCCGCGTACGTCGACGCGCCCCCGGCGCGACGATCGTGCTGCTGGCGCTGGCGGCTTCGCGGCCGCCTACCCGGTCGGCGTGCTGGCTGCGCCGCCGGCAGCGGCTCGCGGACGCCGTTCAAGTCGCCGCACGCGCGGACGGCTACCCGGGTCGCCGACCGACCACACCGCCGTACCCGAGGACCACGGCGCACGAGCACGGCGCCGCCTGCGGGCACGCGGCCGTGCCGCACGACGACCACGTCGACTACGTCCACGACGGCCACCGGCACGCCGCCCACGGAGGGCCACTATGACGAGCACTGAGCCCACGCTGCCCCGCCGGCACGCGGCCGACCCGGCAGCGCCGCGCGGTCGCCGGCGCGCTGCAGTGCTTCGACGACTTCCGCAGCGCGCAGGACATCCACGACCTGCTGCGCCGCGGTGGCGAGAACGTCGGCCTCTCGACGGTCTACCGGACCCTGCAGGCGCTCGCCGACGGCGGGCGAGGTCGACATGCTCCGCACCGAGGACGGCGAGGCGGTCTACCGTCGCTGCTGCGGCGACCACCACCACCACCTGGTCTGCCGCTCCTGCGGCCGCACCGTCGAGGTCGAGGGCCCGACCGTGGAGCGCTGGGCGGACGCGATGGCCGAGCGAGCACGGCTTCACCGACGTCAGCCACACCCTGGAGATCTTCGGCACCTGCCCCGACTGTTGACCGACTGCTGACCCGACTGCTGACCCGACTGCTGACCGGGCACTCAACCCTTCGGCCCCCTCGGGCGTATGACGGGTGTGCACCTCCCCACCGCCGACGCCGACGCAGGAAGGCAGCACCGCGTGAGCGACCCAGCAGCCGACCGCGTCAGCGCGGTGTTCCACGAGCACGCGGCCCGGCTGGTGCGCCTCGCGGTCCTGCTCGGTGCCGACGACCCCGAGGACGTCGTGCAGGAGTCGTTCTTCAAGCTGTACGTCGCCGCCGGGTCCGGCCGGCTCGGGGACGACGAGGGGCGGACCGTGGGCTACCTCAACCGGATCGTCGTCAACCAGGTGCGCTCGCGGCACCGCCACCTCCGGGTGGTACGTCGCGACGCGCACCTGTTCCACGCCGACGAGCACCACGACCCCACCGCCCGCCTCGACGACCGCAGCGCGGTGGTGCAGGCGCTCGCCACGCTGCCGCCGCGCCAGCGCGAGGCCCTGGTGCTGAGGTTCTGGATGGACCTGCCCCTCGGCACGATCGCCGAGGTGATGGGGGTCCGCACGGGCACCGTGAAGTCGCAGATCTCCCGGGGGCTGGCCGTCGTCGGGCAGCACCTGGGCCAGGAGGTGGACCGATGAGGGTCGAGGACCGGCTGGCCCGGGCGCTGCGCGAGGAGGCCGGCGCCGTCGAGGTCGACGTGGCCCGCCTGCACGCCGAGACGCTGCGCCGGGTCGCCGCACGCCCCGCCCCGAGGCGCGGGTCGCGGGTCGCCGTACCCGTCGCCGCGGCCGTCGTGGTCCTGGCCCTGGCCGCGGGGGTCCTCGCCCTCGTCCAGGGGCTGCGCGGCATCGACCTGCCCGGGCCGGCCTCCAACGGGCCGGTGGACCGCGGCTTCTCGTGCGCGCACCGCGAGACCCTCGACCTGGTGCATCCTGTCGACGACGCCTTCCAGCCCACGCTGGCCAACGGGGCCGCCGCGTTCGCGCGGGAGGTGCGGGCGCCCCGCCACGCCCTGACCATCTCCGGCCGCACGGCGACGCTGCGCCTCGGCAACGCCGACGGCTCCCTGGCGAGCAGGACCCGGTTCACCCGCGCCGGCAACGGTCCGTTCCGGGCCGTCGAGGCCGTCCTCTGCACGGGCGCGGGCGGCGGGATCCTGGTCCCGGGCGAGGACCTGCTCCGGCTCGGGCCGCACAGCAGCGCGACGCCGTACCCCTCCTCGATCGTCCAGGGCTCCTCCCCGGTCCTGGTCGACGACCGGTCCTACTACGACGTCGCGGGTCTGGTCCGGCACCGGTCGCTGTGGGCGGCCCAGTGCGGCCGCCGGGTGTGCCTGTCGTCCGGGCAGCCCGATGCCTTCACCACGACGTCGCTGCGCCCCGACGGGCGGCCGCACGACCTGACGAGCCTCGTGGTCCCGGCCGACCAGACCGTCGGTCGCACGCTCACGCTCGGGCTGTGGGCCGTCTACGACCGCGACGAGACGGTCACCTCGGTGCGCGTCGAGCGCCGCGACGGCACGGACCTGCCCGCGGTGCGGCTCACCGGTCGGGGGTGGACCGGCCGGATCCACGTCGTGGCGGCACCCCCTCGCCAGGTCGTCTCTGTCGCCCTCGACACCGTCGACGGCCGGACCCGCCGGTGGGCCCGGACCTCGGTGCCGGGCTACACCGGCTAGACCGGGGCCCGCTGAGCGCTCAGCCGGTCGGGTCGGCGCCGCCGTACCTCCGGTCGCGCGGACGGCGTAGATCTCGATCGCCCGCCACAGGGCGAGCCGGTCGACGTCGGGCCAGAGCACGTCGGTGAAGACCAGCTCGGAGTACGCCGCCTGCCAGAGCAGGAAGTTCGACAGCCGCTGCTCACCGGAGGTCCGCCAGACCAGGTCGGCCTCGGCGAGCTCGGGGACGTAGAGGTGCCGGGCGAAGGTGCGCTCGTCGACCTTCTCCGGTTTCAGCCGCCCGGCGGCGACCTCGCGGGCGATCGAGCGGGCGGCGTCGGCGAGCTCGGCGCGGCCGCCGTAGTTCACGCACATCGTCAGCGTCAGCACGTCGTTGTCGCGGGTGAGCTCCTCGGCGACCTGGAGCTCCCTGACGACCGAGCGCCACAGCCGCGGCGCGCGGCCGGCCCACCGCACCCGCACCCCGAGCTCGTGCATCTCGTCGCGCCGCCGCCGGATCACGTCGCGGTTGAAGCCCATCAGGAAGCGCACCTCCTCGGGCGAGCGGCTCCAGTTCTCGGTCGAGAAGGCGTAAGCCGAGACCGCCTTCACGCCGATCTCGATGGCACCCTCGACCACGTCGAACAGCGAGTGCTCGCCGCGCTCGTGCCCGACCGTGCGCGGCAGCCCGCGCTGCTGGGCCCACCGGCCGTTGCCGTCCATCACGATCGCGACGTGCCGCGGGACGAGCTCGCGCGGCAGGTCCGGCGGGCGGGCTCCGGAGGGGTGCGGCGCCGGCGGCCGGACGGCCCGTGCCCTGCCTCTGCTGCGCACCCGTGACTCCCTCCGCGCTGTCGCGTCCGGGACGGAGCCCACCGGCCGCGAGGTGGCATTTGCCTAGACTGCATCCAACACGAGAGAAGGACACACCATGGAAGCGGCCAACCAACAGATCGAGCAACAGGTGACGGTGCTGCTCCGACGCGTCCAGGGCATCCACCTCTCCACCACCGACGGCGACATCAGCCTGGAGCGGTCCGCCTACGGCATCATGTGCAAGCTCGCCGACGACGGCCCGCAGCGCCTCGGCGCGCTGGCCACCGCCTTCGGTCTGGATCCCTCCACCATCACCCGGCAGGTGCAGGCGCTCGAGGAGCTCACGTTCGTGCACCGCGCGACCGACCCCTCGGACCGCCGCGCCTCGATCCTCGACCTGACCGAGCACGGCAGCCAGGTGCTCGACCAGACCCGCACGCACCGCCGCTCGCGCCTGCGGCAGGCCCTCTCGGAGTGGCCCGACGACGACCTGCGCGAGTTCGCCCGCCTGCTCACCGACTTCAACGCGTCGCTCGACCGGCTGCTCGTCGACAGCTGACCCCGGTCGGCCGAGCCCGACCGCCGGTCGTGCCGGGCCGCCGGGTCAGCGCTCGACGTGGGCCAGCGACTTCAGGCCGCGCTCGAGGTGCCACTGCAGGTAGGCCGCGACCAGACCGGTCGCCTCACGCCGCTGCCGCTGGTCGCTGGCCTCCACGACCGGCCAGTCGCCCGAGAGCAGCGCCCCGAGCAGCACGACGGTCTCCGGGGTGGGGCTCGCCGAGCCGGGCACCCGGCAGGTCCCGCAGAGCATCCCGCCCGCCGCGGGGCTGAACGAGCGGTGCGCGCCCTCAAGCCCGCAGCGCGCGCACGCCTCGAACGAGGGGGCGTAGCCGGCCACCGAGAGCGAGCGGAGCAGGAACGAGTCGAGCACCAGCGACGCCGACCGGCCCTGGTCGCACATCGCCCGCAGCGCCCCGACGAGGAGCAGGAACTGCTGCAGCGCCGGCTCCTTGTCCTCCACGACGAGCCGCTCGGCGGTCTCGAGCATGACCGTCCCGGCGGTGTAGCGCTCGTAGTCGTCGCCGATCCGGCTCCGGAACGGGCTCAGCGTCTCGGCCTGGGTCACCACGTCGAGGGAGCGCCCCTCGGCGATCTGCAGGTCGACGTGGGTGAACGGCTCGAGCCGCGACCCGAAGCGGGAGGACGTCCGGCGTACCCCCTTGGCGACGGCGCGGACCCGTCCCGAGCTGCGGCACAGCAGCGTGACGATGCGGTCCGCCTCGCCCAGCTTCTGGGTGCGGAGCACGATCGCCTCGTCGCGGTAGAGACCCACGGGACCAGTCTCCCCGACGACGCCAGCGGCGCTCAGCGGGCGCGCCGACGCGCCTCCGGCGCGGACCAGCACTCCGCCACGAACGCCACCGCGAGCGCGTCGAGCCGCTCGGGACGCGACCGCCACTCCAGGATGCTGTGCGCCGCCTCGAAGCGGGCGTTCGGCATCTCCTCGGCCAGCATCGCGGCGTCGGCCGCCGGGTGGATCGGGTCGCGCGGGTGCCCGACGACGAGCGCCGGGGCGAGCAGCTGCCGGCGGCGCTTGCTGGACGGCGCGATCCGGCCGAAGAAGATGCCGTGGATGGTCGCCGCCATCGGCCCGGGGCGCTGGTTGAGGGTGTCCAGGGCGATGCCCGCCCAGAAGGGTACGACGCCGCGCGGCACGACGTGGGTGAGGCGTCGGACGACGTCGACGCCCAGCGGCAGGAACCGGGCGGCGAACATCATCGGGCCGAACGCGATCAGCCCGGCCTCCAGGGCGTTGTCGAGCACCGGCATCTCCAGCAGCAGCCCGCGCACCCGCTCGGGGGCCACGTCGGCCACCTCCAGCGAGACGTTCGAGCCGAGCGACGTACCCCCGATCACGGCCTGGTCGGCCCCGAGGTGGTCCAGCAGCGCGACGACCTGCTCGGCGAACGCCGCCATCGAGTAGGTCCGCGGGTCCGAGGGCCGGTCGGAGCGACCGTGCCCGAGCAGGTCCAGGGTGACCACGTGGAAGCCCTCGACGGCGATCGCGCGCGCCAGCGGCTCGTGCATCCGCCGCGGCATCAGCTGGCCGTGGAGCAGCACCACCCAGCGGTCGCCGGCGCCGTACTCGGTGTACTCCAGGCGATGCCCGTCGACGAAGAGCTGCCCGACGCTGCTCGGACACCAGTGTCGCCATGGGCCCTCCCCTCTCCGGTCGTCCGGCAGCGCAGCGAGGCCCCGGCCGGGTCGCCGCCTGCCCCGCGCGGGTGGTCTGCGACGTGGTTGGGTAGGACCCATGGCCCGCATCGAGCGCGCGCATGCACATGGTGGTGATGGGGGTCTCCGCCACCGGCAAGACGCGGTCGGGCCGCGGCTCGCCGAGGAGCTCGGGTGCGGCTAGATCGAGGGCGACGAGCTGCACCCCGCGCCAACGTCGAGAAGATGGCCGGCGGCATCCCGCTCACCGACGAGGACCGCTGGCCCTGGCTGCAGGCGATCGCCGAGATGGTCGCGGTCAAGGACCACCTGGGCGTCTCGACGGTGGTGACCTGCTCCGCGCTCGCGGGCCTACCGCGACGTGCTCCGGGACGCCTCGCCGGTGTTCTTCGTGCACCTCGAGGCGCCGTTCGCCGTGCTCGAGGAGCGGATGCGGCACCGCTCCAGCCACTTCATGCCGGCGTCCCTTCTCGAGTCCCAGTTCGCGACCCTCGAGCCGCTCGCCGACGACGAGGCCGGCGAGGCGGTCGACGTCACGCCCCCGATCGACGAGGTCGTCGAGGAGGCCGTCAACGCCGTCCGGGTGCAGTACACCCGATGAGCCGTCCGCGTCCTGGGCGTCGACACTGGCGGCAGTGGCGCGACACGCGGCTGCGCGCCCTCGTGGACAGCCCGGGCGCGTTCGGCTCGACCCACGCGCGCGAGGTCGCCTTCACCGAGGCCGACTGGCGCGACCGGCTCGAGGAGCCCACCTCCGTCTGCGTCCTGGCGTACGACGGCGAGGAGCACGTGCTCGGGATGGGCGGCGGGTTCACCGACCTGCCCGGCTGGCTGCACGTCGTCGCGATGTGGGTCGAGCCGGCCGCGCGGGGTCGCGGAGTGGCCCGCGAGGTGCTGGACGCCCTGCGCGGGTGGGCCGACCGGCGGGGCCAGCGGCTGCACCTGGACGTGGAGACGTCCAACGCACTGGCCCGCCACGTCTACCTCGGCTACGGGTTCGTCCCCACGGGCGAGACCCGACCCCTGCGCGACGGCTCGGCCGAGCTCGTCGAGCGGCTGGTCCTGCCTGTCGCGACGGGGTCGACGGAGGGGCCGTAGGACCCTGACGCCCGGGACCGATCCGGGCTTGGATCGGGTCATGGGCGCCGACCTCAGCACCACCTACCTCGGACTCGGGCTGCGCACGCCCCTGGTCGCCTCCGCCTCGCCCCTGTCCCAGACCGCCGACGGCGTGGTCGAGCTCGTCGAGGCGGGTGTCGGAGCGGTCGTGCTGAACTCCCTGTTCGAGGAGCAGATCAGCGGCGACGCCGGCGACCACCCGCACTGGTTCGCCAACCCGGCCGGACCGGGGGCGCCCGAGCGCTACCTCCGCCTGGTCGAGGAGTCGGTGCGCTCGGTCGACGTCCCTGTGGTGGCCAGCCTCAACGGCACCCGCGACGGCGAGTGGGTGGAGTTCGCCCGCGAGCTCGAGCGGGCCGGCGCGGCCGCCGTGGAGCTCAACTACGCCCTGGTGCCGGACCACCTCCAGGCCCCCGGGCGCGACGTGGAGCGGGCCTGCCTCGAGCTCGCGCAGCACCTGCGCGCGACCGTCACGATCCCGGTGAGCGTCAAGCTGCCGCCGTACTTCTCCTCCTTCGGCGAGCTCGCGCTGCGGCTGGTCGAGAGCGGCACGGACGGGCTGGTGCTGTTCAACCGCTTCGTGCAGGCGCGCATCGACGAGGAGACGATGACCGTCCGGCCGGTCCTGGACCTGTCGAGCCCGAGCGACGCGCGGCTGCCGCAGACCTGGATCGCGATCCTGCGCGAGCGCCTCGACACCTCGCTCGCGGGCACCGGCGGGGTGCACAGCGGCCGCGACGTGGCCGGCTACGTTCTCGCCGGGGCCGACGTGGTGATGGTCGCCTCCGTGCTGCTGCGGCACGGCCGCGGGCACGCCTCCGTGCTGCTGCGCGAGCTCGAGGAGTGGGCGCGCGAGCACGACGTGACGGCGCTCTCCGAGGTCCGGGGCCGGCTCGCCGTGCCGTGGCAGGTCGACCCGCACGAGTACCAGCGCGACGGCTACGTCGCGACGCTGCAGACGGCCCGGCGCAGCTACGTCCCGCACCGCGGCCGGTCCGGCGTACCCGCCCAGGGGGCGGAACCGCCCGACGCGGGCGCGGACCTCAGGCCCGACCCGGCCGGGCCGCTCAGCGGAAGGCGGGGATCCCGGTGACCGCGGCGCCCACGCTCAGCGTGTGCATCTCCTCGGTGCCCTCGTAGGTCAGCACCGTCTCGAGGTTGTTCATGTGCCGCATCACGCGCGTGGTCGAGGGTGATCCCGGCGCCGCCGAGCATGGTGCGGGCGGACCGGGCGACGTCGAGCGCCGCGCGGACGTTGGCGAGCTTGCCGAAGGAGACCTGCGGCGGGGTCGAGCCGTCCCGGCGTCCTTGAGGCGGCCGATGCTGCAGCGCCGCCAGCGAGGCGTTGTTGACCGCCACGACCATGTCGGCGAGCTTCTTCTGGGTGAGCTGGAACGACGCCAGCGGCTTGCCGAACTGCGCTGCGCTCGAGGGAGTAGTCCAGGGCCTCCTGGTAGCAGGCCCGCGCGGCGCCGACCGCGCCCCACAGGATGCCGAAGCGCGCCTCGTTGAGGCAGCTGAGCGGACCCTTGAGCCCGCGGACCTCCGGGAACACCGCGTCGGCGGGCAGCCGGACGCCGTCGAAGGACAGCTCGGCGGTGACCGATGCGCGCAGCGACAGCTTGCGGCCGATCTTGGTGGCGGTGAAGCCCGGGCGTCGACGTCGGCACCACGAAGCCGCGGATGCCCTCGTCGGTCTGCGCCCACACGACGGCGACCTCGGCCAGCGTGCCGTTGGTGATCCACATCTTGCTGCCGTCGAGCACCCACTCGTCGCCCTCGACGCCGGGCCCGGGTGCGCATCGAGCCGGGGTCGCTGCCGGCGTCGGGCTCGGTCAGCCCGAAGCAGCCGAGCGCCTCGCCCGCCGCCATGCGCGGCAGCCACTCGTCCTTCTGCTCGGCGGTGCCCCAGCGGTGGATCGCGAACATCGCGAGCGACCCCTGCACGGACACGAAGCTGCGCAGCCCGGAGTCGACCGCCTCGAGCTCGCGGCAGGCGATGCCGTACGCCGTCGCGGACATGCCCGCGCAGCCGTAGCCCTCGAGGTGCATCCCGAGCAGCCCGAGCTTGCCCAGCGTCGGGCCGAGGTCGTCGGGCAGGGTGCCCTGCTCGTACCACTCGGCCACGTGCGGGGCGAGCTCGCTGCGGGCGAAGCTGCGGACGGTGTCGCGGATGTCGCGCTCGTCGGTGTCGAGGAGGTCGTCCACCGCGAGGAAGTCGAGGGCGTCGATCATGCTGGCAGCCTACGACCCTGTGCGGTGTGCCGGTGGGGGGCGGTGGCGCCTCACGATTACCTGGGTACCCGGGTGATCGTGGGGCCCGAGGGGCTGGTGAGCACCCGCCTCCCGGCGCGCGCGGTGGACGGCCGCTTCCCCAGGAGAACCTGCGCCTCCCCAGGGGTGCATGCCTGGGGAAGCGCCGGATCACCAGGGTCCCCTGGTAATCGTGGGACGGGCGAGGCGCAACGAGCCCCGGCGCGGGGGTCAGGCGCGGTTGACGGCGGAGATGACGGCCTTCAGCGAGGCGGTCACGATGTTCGCGTCCAGCCCGACGCCCCAGAGGATCTGGTCGCCGACGGCGCACTCGACGTACGCCGCGGCGATCGCGTCGCCACCGGAGGAGAGCGCGTGCTCGTGGTAGTCGAGCACCCGGATGTCGTCGCGGTTCTCGAACAGCGCGCTGCCCTTGGCGACCTCGTCGTCGGCCAGCTCGCCGAGCGCGTTGACGAACGCCGCGATCGGGACCGTTGCCGGTGCCGGTCAGCGTGCGCATCTCGCCGTCGACGTAGACGTTGACCGTCGAGCGCGTCCTTCTCGCCCGCGGCCGACGGAGGTGTGCACCGAGTTGAGCTTCAGCGGCGTCTCGCGGTCGAGGTACTCCGCGCGGAACGACGTCCAGATCGCGTCCGGCGACATCTCGCCGCCCTCGTCGTCGGTGTGCCGCTGCACCGCCCGGCTGAACTCGATCTGCAGCCGCCGCGGCAGGTCGAGCTTGTGCTCGGACTTGAGGATGTAGGCGACGCCGCCCTTGCCGGACTGGCTGTTCACCCGGATCACGGCCTCGTAGGTGCGGCCGACGTCGTGCGGGTCGATCGGGAGGTACGGCGCCTCCCACGGCAGCTCGCGCGACGGCGCGACCCGGCCTCGGCGGCGGCCGTCTCGAGCGCCTCGAGGCCCTTCTTGATCGCGTCCTGGTGGGAGCCGCTGAACGCCGTGTAGACCAGGTCGCCCGCGTAGGGGTGGCGCGGGTGGACCGGCAGCTGGGTGCAGTACTCCACCGTGCGGCGGATCTCGTCGATGTCGGAGAAGTCGATCTTCGGGTCGATCGCCCTGGCTGAACAGGTTCATGCCCGAGCGTCACCAGGTCGACGTTGCCGGTGCGCTCGCCGTGGCCGAACAGGCAGCCCTCGACGCGGTCGGCGCCGGCCATCATCGCGAGCTCGGTCGCCGCGACCGCCGTACCCCGGTCGTTGTGGGGGTGCAGCGAGATGGTGGTGTGCTCGCGCCGGGTCAGCTGGCGGGAGAACCACTCGATCTGGTCGGCGTAGACGTTCGGCGTGGACATCTCCACGGTGGCCGGGCAGGTTCAGGATGATCTCGCGGTCGTCCTCGGGCTGCCACACGTCGGAGACCGCCTCGCAGACCTCGACCGCGAACGGCATCTCGGCGCCGGTGAAGATCTCCGGGGAGTACTCGTAGCCGATCTCGGTCTTCTCGCAGGTAGGAC
This sequence comes from uncultured Actinomycetota bacterium, assembly GCA_963781745.1. Classification (GTDB taxonomy): domain Bacteria; phylum Actinomycetota; class Actinomycetes; order Propionibacteriales; family Nocardioidaceae; genus Nocardioides_B. The sequence goes on from CAWAHH010000020.1 coordinate 38,834, forward strand.
TCGGCGTACTTCATCACGATCTCGGTGCCGCGGGTCGCGATCGCGTTGACCTCGTCCTTGCCGGCGTGGAACACCACCCGGCGGAACAGCGGCGCGATCGCGTTGTAGAGGTGGATGTTGGCCCGGGGTACGCCGACCAGCGACTGGACGCTGCGCTCGATGAGGTCCTCGCGGGCCTGGGTCAGCACCGAGATCGTCACGTCGTCGGGGATCCGGTCGCCCTCGACGAGCTGGCGGACGAAGCCGAAGTCGGTCTCGCTCGCCGAGGGGAAGCCGACCTCGATCTCCTTGTAGCCCATCCGGACCAGGAGGTCGAACATCGTCATCTTGCGGGCCGGCGACATCGGGTCGATCAGGGCCTGGTTGCCGTCGCGGAGGTCGGTGGACAGCCAGCGCGGCGCTGTGGTGACGGTCGCGGCGGCCAGGTGCGGTCGGGCAGGTCGATCGGGGGGAAGGCGCGGTAGCGGTGGAACGGCATCGGGCTGGGCGCCTGCTTGTTCGCGGTGGTCCTGCTGGTCATGGGTCTCTCTCGCCGTCGTGTCGGTGGGGGTCCGGAGGCAACACGAACTCCGCAGCGAGGGGGTCCGGCTCTCCCAGAGGGAGCGAACCTCGCTGCGGCAGCGAAGGAGGAGGCTGCGACGCGTCATGACCCTCCCACCATAGCGTCCCGCCGCGGCCCCGCGAACCCGACTCCCGAAAGCCGGACGCCCCGGTCCGGTCCGGCGGGCGACCCGGCGGGCGGCCCGGCGGGCGGCGCCTCACGCGGCGCGGCGGTTGACCAGGAACACGCCGAGCACGACCAGCGCGGCGCCGGCCAGCAGGGAGGGTCCCAGGGTCTCGTGCAGGACCAGGGCGCCGATGACCAGCGAGACGAGCGGGACGAAGAAGATGTACGCCGCGGCGCGGCTCGCGTCGCCCGAGCCGACCAGCCCGAACCACAGCGACCAGGACAGGGCCGTCCCCACGAGGGCGGCATAGACGGACGCAGCGACGAACTCCCCCGACCACGCGATCGACGTGCCCTCGACGGCCGCGCCGGCGGCGGTGAGCACGGCGCCCCCGGCCAGGAACGGCACCGCGACCGCCCACCACACGTCGACCTGGCCGGCGTACCTCTTGAAGGCGATGGTGCCCAGCGCCCACACCAGCGCGCCGGCGACGGCGTAGACGATGCCGGGGGCGGACACGTGGCCGCCGACCGCGCCGGCGCTGACGACCACGATCCCGCCGAAGCCGAGCACCAGGCCGGCGACCTTGAGCCCGGTCAGCCGCTCCCCCAGCAGCGGCGCGGCGAGCACGCCGACCAGCACCGGCTGGAGGTAGATCAGCACGGCTGCCAGACCGGAGGGCAGCTCGAGGATCGCCAGCGTCTGGAGGGTGAAGAAGACGACCACGTTGAGCAGCGTGAGGACGGCGTACGGCGCCGCGTGCTCGCGCAGCCGGGGGCGACCGCTGCGCAGCCACGCGGCCACCGTCATCACGGCACCGCCGAGGACCGACCGGAGGCCGCCGAACAGCACCGGCGGCGCGCTGTCGAGCCCGACCTTCACCGCCGCGAACGTGGACCCCCACGCCAGCACGAGGAGCACAATGGCCCAGGGGTGGCTGCGGCGCCGAGTCGTCACCCGCTCATCGTGGCAGGGGGCCAGTAGTGGTCGAGCAGCGGTTCGGGTCCGTCGGGGAGTACGTCGCCACCTTCCCCGATCCGGTGCGCGAGGCCCTGGAGCAGGTCCGGGCCGCGCTGCACGAGGCGGTCCCGGGGTCCCAGGAGACGATCAGCTACCACATGCCGACCCTCGTCCACGACGGCCGACCGCTGGTCCACTTCGCCGGGTGGAAGCAGCACGTCAGCCTCTACCCCGCCCCCGACGGCGACGCGTCGTTCGAGGAGCGCGTGGCGCCGTACCGCTCGGGTGCGAGCACGCTGAGGTTCCGCGTCGACCGGCCGCTGCCCGTCGACCTGGTCGCGGAGGTGGCCCGGCTGCTGGCGGCCCGCGAGGGCTGAGCCGGCGGGCCGCGGCGTAGCATCGCGACCCTGCCCGCCTGTGCCCAGCCCTGTGCCCAGCCCCGTGCCCAACCCTGTGCCCAGCCCCGTCCCCTGCCTGTCCCACCGCACCGTGAGGTCCCCGTCCGTGCTCCGCGCCGTCTGCACCGCCCTGCTGCTGCTGGTGCTCGGCGGGTGCGGCGGGGGTGGTGCCGCCGACGGCGCGACGGTCGACCTGGACCCGCCCGCGCAGGGCGCCTGCCGGGTCCTCGGCCCGACCGACCTGGGACGACCGAGCAACGCGACCCGCCCGTCGACTGCTCGCGCAGCCACACCGCGGAGACGTTCCGGTCGGCCGCTTCCCCGCCGAGGTCGCCGGGGAGGCGCGCCGACGACCGCCGGCTCGGGGCCTACGTGTCGACCGGCGCTGCCAGTCCGGCTTCGAGCGGTTCCTCGGCGGCGACGAGAGCCTGGTGATGCGCTCGACGATGACCTGGGCGTGGTTCCGGGCGAGCGGTCGGGCGTGGTCGCAGGGTGCCCGGTGGTGGCGCTGCGACGTGGTCGGCGGCGGCGAGCAGTCCGAGGAGTTCCTGACCCTTCCCGAGACGGCCGCGAGGGCTGCTGCGCGGCCGGCCCGACGACCGCTGGCAGGTCTGCGCGACGGCCCGAGGGTGGCCGGCTCGGTCAAGATCCCCTGCGCCGGCAGCACACCTGGCGGGCGGTGACCACGATCGTGCTGGGCGGGCCAGCGACGCCTTCCTGGGTGAGGAGGCCGTCGCGCCCGCACCCGCGACTTCTGCTGCGGCTCGGTCGGGCGCCTGGCTGGACTATCCCGTCGACTACGACTACGGCTACACGTACTTCCACCGGGCCGAGTGGAAGGCCGGCAACCGCCGGTCGATCTGCTGGGCGAGGACGACCGAGTGAGGCGCATGCTCGCGTCGGCGCGCTGGCCGGCGCGCTCTCCCGGCTGCGCGGGTACGTCGGAGGAGCCGGCCGCCTCACCCGGGTCCGCGTCGGGCACGCTCCCCGGTGGCCGGCGTCAGGCAGCGCGAGCCCGACACCCGCCCCGTCGTACCCCCGGCGCCGGAGGCGGCGCGTGCTACCGCCTCGCCGTGCCGCAGCTGACCCGGCCGACCAACGAAGCCGACCCGGTGCGCTGCCGGAGCCGGCACACCGCCCAGACCATCTTCGTCGGCCGGCTGCGCACCGTGGTCGACGGGCACCGGTGGCCGTCGACTCGGCGGCCGTGCAGCGCAAGCTCGCGACGACCTGCCCCCGCCGGCTGGCCGCCTTCGTCGGCGGCTCGGCGCAGACTCGCGACCTGAGCCGCTTCAACGTGGTGTGGTTCAGCCCGACGCTGGCGCAGTCCGACGCGGGTGCGGACTGGTTCCGCTGCGACGTCATGGCGTTCGCCGACGAGCGAGACGCTGCTCGCGCTGCCGCGCCGGGGCTCGCTGCGCGGGGTCCTCGACCGCCCGGACGCCCTGGACACCTACGGCCTGTGCGGCAGCGCGGCACCGGGCACGGCCGGGTTCGAGCGGGTGGTCTGCGGGCGGTCGCACTCGTGGCGGGCGTTCGCGACGATCCCGCTCTCCGGCGGGCGCCGCTACCCCGGCGTGGCGGCGGTGCGCTCGGCTGGCGACAGCACCTGCAAGGACCGTGCGCGGGCCCGGTCGCAGGACTCGCTGAGGTTCCGGTACGGCTGGGAGTGGCCGACGCGGGACCAGTGGCAGCGCGGTCAGCGCTACGGCTACTGCTGGGTGCCCGACTGAGCCGGCCCGGTTCACCACCCGCCGGGCCTTGGCGCGCACCTTCGTCGACAAGGACGCTCCCGAGTCGAGCATCGCCTGCAGGCGTACGGCGTCCGTGCCCGTCGCGAGGTCGGCGACCGTGACGTCGTGGTCGGGCCGCTCCACGACCTCGACCGGGTCCCCGGCCTCGAGCGTGCCCGGCTCGAGGACCGCGAGCATCGCCCCGACCGAGCCGCTCGCGTTGAAGCGCAGGTGGAACCCGTCCTCGCCGACCCGCATCGAGAGGTTCTGGCACGGTGTGCGCGGCATCCGCACCTCCAGCAGCACCGGCCGATCCGCCAGCGCTCCCCGATCCGGGCCCGCAGACGTCGAGGCCCCGGGTGCGCAGGTTGTCGCCGAAGAACCCCGGCGGCAGGTCGCGCCCGAGGTCGGCGGCCCACCGCGCGGCGTCCTCGTCGGCGAAGGCGTGGACGGCCCGGTCGACCGGCCCGCCGTGCGACGGAGTCGACCTGCCGGTCCCCCTCGATGCCGGTCGTCTCGACCCGGCACCGGTCCGGCGACGGTCGCTTGTCGATGGTGTGTCGTGGCAGTAGCCCGGCCGCATCGGTGCAGGCGGGACACGGCGAGCGGCGTGGCCGGGGCGGACGGGCCCATGCTGCCCGCCGATCGGGGTCGCGACGGCTGACCGCTTCGGGCGGCGCTAGAAGCCCAGTCGGCGCAGCTGCTTGGGGTCGCGCTGCCAGTCCTTGGCGATCTTCACGTGCAGGTCGAGGTAGACCGGCGTCCCAGCATCGCCTCGATCTGCTTGCGCGCGCGTCCGACCCGACCTGCCTTGAGCCGGCTGCCCGGTGGCCGATCACGATGCCCTTCTGGGAGGACCGCTCGACGAACACGTTGGCGTGGATGTCGAGCAGCGGCCGGTCCTCGGGACGCCCCTCGCGCAGGCCCATCTCCTCGACGACCACGGCGATCGAGTGCGGCAGCTCGTCGCGCACGCCCTCCAGCGCCGCCTCCCGGATCAGCTCGGCGACGATGACCTCCTCGGGCGCGTCGGTCAGGTCGCCCTCGGGGTAGAGCGGCGGCCCCTCCGGGCAGCTGGGCGACCAGCAGGTCGGCGAGCAGGCCGACCTGGTCGCCGGACGTGCGCCGAGACCGGCACGATCTCCTGCCAGGTCGTCGCCGGTCTCCTCGCCGAGGCGCGGCGATGGCGAGCAGGTGCTCCCCGAGCCGCTCGGGTCCGACGAGGTCGGTCTTGGTGGCGACGGCCACCTTCGTCGTACGCCGGACCTTGGCGAGCTCGTTGACCAGGAACCGGTCCCCCGGGCCGACCTTCTCGTCGGCCGGGAAGCACACCGCGACGACGTCGACCTCGGCCCAGGTCGAGGTGACCAGGTCGTTGAGCCGCTCCCCGAGCAGCGTGCGCGGCCGGTGCAGCCCGGGGGTGTCGACGAGCACGAGCTGGGCGTCCGGGCGGTGCACGATGCCGCGCACCACGGTGCGGGTGGTCTGCGGCCGCGAGGAGGTGATCGCCACCTTGGTGCCGACCATCGCGTTGGTCAGCGTCGACTTGCCGGCGTTGGGCCTGCCGACGAAGGAGGCGAAGCCGCTGCGGAACTCACTCACCCGCGGATTGTGTCACCCCGACCGCATCGGGCCGGGCGGGCGTGGCGGCTGGGTCCCGGGCGCCCCACGATTACCAGGGTACCCAGGTGATCGTGCGGCCCCTGGGGCTCGTGGGGAGCCGCCGGCGGGTGCGACGTACTTCCCCGGGCTTGCTGTCGCTTCCCCGGGCGTGCATGCCGGGAAGTGCCCGATTACCAGGGGACCCTGGTAATCGGGCAGCGCCACTGCACCCCGGGCGACCGGGCGACCGACCGCGGGGTCAGCCGAGCCAGGTGGGACGCAACGGGAAGCGGGCGTTGCCGTCGGGGTCGGGCTTGACGGCCAGAGCACCTGGTGCAGCTGGATCTCGTTGCGCTCGAAGGAGAGCCGCGAGCCGGCCATGTAGATGCCCCACACCTTGGCCGTGCCGACGCCGACCTCGGCGACGCACTCGTCCCAGTTCGCGGCCAGGTTCTCGCACCAGCCCTTGCAGGGTCAGCGCGTAGTGCTCGCGGAGGTTCTCCTCGTGACGCACCTCGAGGCCGATGTCCTGCATCTCGGTGATGATCCGGCCCGAGCCGGTCAGCTCGCCGTCGGGGAAGACGTAGCGGTCGATGAAGTGCCCGGTGTCGGTGACGGAGTTGTCGGCCCGGGTGATGCAGTGGTTGAGCAGCCGGCCGCCCGGGACGAGCTTGTCGCGCAGGAAGGAGAAGTACGACGGGTAGTTGCGCACGCCGATGTGCTCGGTGAGGCCGATCGAGCTGACCGCGTCGAAGCCGGTGTCGCGCACGTCGCGGTAGTCGCCGAAGCGGACCTCGGCGAGGTCGTCGAGCCCGTCGCGCTTGATGGCGTCCTGCGCCCAGGCGGCCTGCTCGCGCGACAGGGTCACCCCGACGACCTCGACGCCGTAGTGCGCGCGCGGCGTGCCGGACCATGCCGCCCCAGCCGCTGCCGACGTCGAGCAGCCGCATCCCCGGCTGCAGGCCGAGCTTGCGGCACACCAGGTCGTACTTCGCGACCTGCGCCTCCTCGAGGGTGGCGTCCTCGGTGGGGAAGCACGCGCAGGTGTAGGTCATCGACGGCCCGAGGACCATCTCGTAGAACCGGTTCGACACGTCGTAGTGGTGGTGGATCGCCTCGGCGTCGCGGGTCCGGGAGTGCCGGAACCCCTCGAGCAGCCGGCGCCACTTCGGCAGTGCCTCCTGCGGCGGGGGCGGCGGCGGGATCAGCCGGCTCCAGCCCGAGCCCGCGCACGATCTGGAAGGCCTCGGCTGGCGAGGGCACCCGGATGCCGGACTCGCGCTGCAGCAGCAGCATCGCCGGCGTAGGGGTCGCCGGGGTGCACGCCCTCCAGCGTCAGGTCGCCGGAGACGTAGGCCCGGGCCATGCCGAGGTCGCCGGGGGCGGTCAGCAGGTAGGACAGCCCGCGCTCGTTGCTCCAGGTGCAGCCGCACGGGCGAGTCCTCGGGGCCGGCCGTGCTGCCGTCGTACGCCGTGAACCGGAAGGGCACCCCGTCCGGCATCAGCCGGGTGATCGCCTCGCCGATCGTGATCTGGGTGTCCGGACGGTCAAGAGTGCTCGTCATCGACGATTCACCGCCTTCTCGTAGAGGCCCGTGAGCCTGTGCTGTCGGGTCGGTCCGTTCCTGGACCCGACGTTGGTGGGCGACGCCGTACAGCCGGTCGAAGGTCTCCCGGTCGTAGTAGGCGTCGGAGTAGAGCGACTTGTGGCCGCCGAGCGCGGTGACCTCGGCCTCGACGGCGCGGTTGACGTCACCGTCGGCGGCCCCCGGCGCGATCGGGACGGTGCCCCAGAAGCCGACGTTGACGTAGGTCGCACCGGGCGCGAGCGGGTACGACGGCCAGGCGCGGCCGGCCCGCAGCGGGCACAGCCACACCGGGCGCATGCCGACGTTCTCGTCGAACCACCGGACGAACTCGGCGGTGCGCTCGACCGGCACCTCGATGTCCTGGATCACCCGCTCGCGCGGCGGGTTGCCGCGCATCCGGTCGAGGCGGGCGACCAGTCCGAAGCGGGTGTCCAGCCCGACGAGCCGGTGGTAGACGTCGCTGCGCCGCCAGCGCCGCGGCCAGAGCCGGCGGATCCGGGGGTTCTGCAGGCCGAACGCGCCCGAGCACCAGAACCAGTCGGTGTCCCAGCGCCACAGGTAGTCGTAGGTCGTCAGCAGGTCGCTCTCGCGCCGCTGCAGGGACCGGAAGTAGGGCTCCATGCCCGTGTAGTCGCTCGCGGGCGCGCTCGACCCGGCGCCGTCGGTCCAGGTCGCCAGGGTGAGGTAGGCCTCGCCCGGCTCGAACACGACGCCGTCGAGGCCGTCCACGCGGACCCCGTCGTGCTCGCCCTGCTCGACGACCACCTCGATCGTCTTCGCGAGGTCGTCGAGGTCGTCGAAGCGCAGGTGCCGCAGGGCGACGTACGCCGGCACCTTCTCGAGCCGGATCCGCAGCCGGGTCGCGTAGCCGAGGGACCCGTAGGAGTTGGGGAAGACGTCGAAGAGGTCCTCGCCCGGGCGGGTGGTGCGGACCTGCCCGTCGCCGGTGAGCACGTCCATCTCGAGCACCGACTCGTGCGGCAGACCGTTGCGGAACGACGTCGACTCGATGCCGAGGCCGGTGACGGCCCCGCCGAGGGTGATGCTGCGCAGCTGCGGTACGACGAGCGGGATGTAGCCGTGGGCCAGGGTGACGTCGACGAGGGTCTCGTAGGTGCACATGCCCTGCACGTCGGCCGTGGCCGTGCCGTCGGAGGCGACGTCGACCGCGACCACCCCCGCGAGTCCGGAGACGTCGAGGCCCGGGGCGTCGCTGCCGGCCGCGGGCGCGGAAGAGGTTGGAGGTGCGCTTGGCCAGCCGCACCGGGCTCCCCGCCGGGATCGCGTCGTAGGACGCACGGAGGCGGCCGACCGCCTCGACGTGGGCGTCCCACCCCACCACACCGCTCACGCAGCACAACCTAACGTCGGGAAGTTTCGGACCTGTGACGACCCGTCGATATTACTTGGTGAGTCCAGACGTTTTTCGGCGGGCCGCGGAAAACCGTGACTCAGGATGTCAGGAGAGCACCGAGGCGACAACGGTGCCGTCGGGCGCCGCCAGGTGGACGGGTACGCCGGACCCGGCGAGGTCGCGCACGACGGAGAGGTCGACCTCCTCGACGACGGCGGCGTCGCCGAGCACGAGCACGGCCTCGAGCCCCGCCGCGCCGCTGGTGACACGCCATCGCGACGGCCACCTGGACCGCGGTGAGCCGGAGGCTGGGCAGGTCGACCGTCGCGGCGGCATAGGTGCGGCCGTCGAGGTCGCGCACGCAGGCGCCCTGGGCCGCACGCGTGCGGGCCCGCGTGGACCGCGCGAGCGTGACCAGCTTGAGGTCGTCCGGGTCGGTCAGGGCGGCGGGTGTGGCAGGAGCTCCGGGGGGCGAGGCGTCAGCCGGCATGCTGCTCAGGGTAGGACGCGTCGCCCTCGCCGGCGACGACGGGCTCGGGCTTGGTGATGACCACGGTGGCGATCCGGTTGCGCCGGCCCGCGGGCGCCTCGGCCTCGAAGCGCAGCCCGTGCACCTCGACCACCGAGCCCGGCGATCGGCACCCGCCCGAGGTGCTTGGCCATCAGTCCGCCCACGCTGTCGACGTCGTCGTCCTCGACGGTCACGCCGCACACCTTGTCCAGGTCGTCGACGGGGTAGCGCGAGCTCACCCGCACGCCGCCGTGGGAGAGCAGCTCCACGTCGACGCGTGCCACGTCGTACTCGTCGGTGATCTCGCCGACGATCTCCTCCAGCACGTCCTCGATGGTGACCAGGCCCGCGGTGCCGCCGTACTCGTCGACGACGACGGCCACGTGCTTGCGCTCGGCCTGCATCTCGCGCAGCAGCGCGTCGACCGGCTTGGAGTCGGGGACGTAGAGGACCGGACGCATCACCGACTCGACGCGCTCCGTCGACTCGGCCTCGTGCCGGTCGAAGACGCGCTTGGTGACGTCCTTGAGGTAGGCGAACCCGATGATGTCGTCGAGGTTCTCCCCGATGACCGGGATCCGCGAGTAGCCGCTGCGCAGCGCCAGGGACATGGCCTGCCGCAGGGTCTTGGTGGCCTCGATGAACACCACGTCGGTGCGCGGCACCATCACCTCGCGGGCGATCGTGTCGCCGAGCTCGAAGACGGAGTGGATCATCTGCCGCTCGCCGGACTCGATGACGCTGCTGGCCTCGGCGAGGTCGACGAGCTCGCGCAGCTCGGCCTCGGACGCGAACGGGCCCTCGCTGAAGCCGCGTCCCGGCGTGATCGCGTTGCCGATCAGGATCAGCAGCCGCGGCACCGGTCCGAGCACGGTGGTGAAGGCGATCAGCGGCCCGGACGACAGCAGCGCGATCCGCTCGGAGTGCTGGCGGCCCAGGGTGCGGGGCGCCACCCCGATCACGACGAACGACACCACGAGCATGACGGCGAGCGCCGCGAGCATGGCCAGCCAGCGGTCGGCGCCGGACTCGGGTCCCGACTCGGAGCCGCCCGAGGGCACCAGCAGGTCGAGCATCACCACCGTGACCAGGATGATCGACGCGGTCTCGGTGAGCATCCGCAGGAACAGCGCGGTGTTGAGGTAGCGCGGCGGGTCGGCCACGATCACCAGCAGGCGCGCGGCGCCGGGCTTGCCCTCGGCCTCGATCTCGTGGGCGCGGGCCTTGGAGAACGACGACAGCGCCGCGTCGGCGCTGCTGAACAGCCCCGCGACGAGCGCGAAGAGGGCCGCCACGACGAGCAGCCAGATGTCGACGAGGCTCATCGGGCGCCCTCGGCCTCCTGGCCCCCGCCGGTCGCGGCCGGGGCGACTCCCCCGGCCCGCCACTCCTCGAGCAGCCGCGCCTGGAGGCCGAACATCTCGGCGTGCTCCTCGGGCTCGGCGTGGTCGTAGCCGAGCAGGTGCAAGATCCCGTGCACCGTGAGCAGCTCGACCTCCTGCGCTGCCGGGTGGCCGGCCTCCTCGGCCTGGCGCGCGGCCACGGCCGGGCACAGCACGAGGTCGCCGAGCACGCCCTCCTCGGGCTCCTCGTTGACCAGGCCCGGTCGCAGCTCGTCCATCGGGAAGGCGAGCACGTCGGTCGGCCCGGTCTTCTCCATCCAGTGCTCGTTGAGCTCGGCGATGGTCGCCTCGTCGACGACCTTGAGGCACAGCTCGGCGAGCGGGTGCACCCGCATCCGGTCCATCACGAAGCGCGCGAGCCGGGTCAGCCCGGTCTCGTCGACGACGTCGCCGGACTCGTTGAGGACCTCGATGCTCATCAGCGGTCCACCGTCACCTTCACGCTCGCGTGCTCCGAGGTCCCCGGGGGTCGCCGTGGTCGGCGCCGCCCCGCGCGTCGTACTCCTCGTAGGCGGCGACGATGTGACCGACCAGGCGGTGGCGTACGACGTCGTGCGAGGTCAGCCGGTTGAAGGCGACGTCCTCGATGCCGGTGAGGATGTCCTGCACGATCCGCAGGCCGCTGCGCGTGCCGGAGGGCAGGTCGACCTGCGTGACGTCGCCGGTCACCACCATCTGGGACCCGAAGCCCAGCCGGGTCAGGAACATCTTCATCTGCTCCGGCGAGGTGTTCTGCGCCTCGTCGAGGATGATGAACGCGTCGTTGAGGGTGCGGCCGCGCATGTAGGCCAGGGGCGCGACCTCGATCGTGCCGGCCGCGAGCAGCTTGGGGATCGTCTCCGGGTCGAGCATGTCGTGCAGGGCGTCGTACAGCGGCCGGAGGTAGGGGTCGATCTTCTCGCTCAGGGTGCCGGGCAGGAACCCGAGCCGCTCCCCCGCCTCGACGGCCGGCCGGGTCAAGATGATGCGGTTGACGCTCTTGGACTGCAGCGCCTGCACGGCCTTCGCCATCGCGAGGTAGGTCTTGCCGGTGCCGGCCGGGCCGATGCCGAAGACGATGGTGTGCTTGTCGATCGCCTCGACGTAGCGCTTCTGGTTCAGCGTCTTGGGGCGGATGGTGCGCCCGCGGTTGGACAGGATGTTGAGCGAGAGCACGTCGGCGGGACGCTCGGTGGTCTCCGTGCGCAGGATGCCGATCGCGCGCTCGACGGTCTCGGTGGTGACGCCCTGGCCGGTGCGGATGATGGTGACGAGCTCGTCGAGCAGCCGCTCCGCGAGCGCCACCTCGGCCGACGCCCCTCGCAGGGTGACCTGGTTGCCGCGGACGTGGATGTCGGCCTCGAAGGCCCGCTCGATCAGGGCGAGGTTCTCGTCCCGGGGACCGAGGAGCGCCACCATGGAGACGCTGTTGGGCACCACGACCGTGTGCGCGGGGGTCTCGTTGCTGTCGGCGACAGGTGTGTGGGTCTCTGGCATGGGCGGCGCTGGGGCCGACCTCCCGGTCTCGTCGGAGATGTCTGGATCGAGCAGTCCTCCGAGTTTACGTGAGGCGTCCGCGTCCGGCGCCACCGCGTTTTCCGGGGGCTGCCCGGCGGGGCCGTGGCGGCTACAGTCTGCGCATGCAGGACCACGCGCCCGACTCCGGCTCCCCGGACGAGTCCGGCGTGGAGCTGATCCGGCCCGAGGACTTCCTCGCCGAGAACCCGTTCCCGCCCGACGCCCGCCGGCTCGGCTTCGACCGGTGGAGCGACGAGGGCGCGCTGATCGCGCTGGCCGCCTCGCTCGACCCGGCGAAGACCTCGCACAAGGTGTTCGCGTGGCTGATGCTGCTGGCGATCACCACGCCGGTGGTGCTCAACCTCTGGTTCGAGCTGACCTGAGGCGCTGCCGTCCGCTGGCCGGTCAGGGCCGCGTGACCAGCAGGATCCCGAGGCACATCTCGTCGGTGGTGCCCTCGCCCCACACGACGTACCGGTCGGGCTGGCCGTCGAACGACGGCAGCAGGTCGCGCAGCCGCTGGTCGTGGCGGCAGGTGACCCGCACGGTGTCGCCGGCCTCGAGGGCCACCGGCTTCACGGCCCGGGCGCCCTGGTTGTCGAAGTCCCACACCGGGATGTCGAGGACCCGCCGGGCGCGCGGCGTCCCGGGGTTGACGTCGATGCGGATCGACCGGCCGAGCAGGTGCATGTGGCCGGCGACCGCGCGGATCGTGGCCGGGGCGGTGATCGGCCGGTCGCAGGTCTGCACCGCGCCGGGCTTCACGACCCCGCAGAGCAGGTGCAGGTAGTTCGCGGTCTGGCCGACCTGCCCGAAGCGCCGCGTCACGTCCTGCACGGACGCGGTGCGGCCGCAGAGCGGGCCGTCCGCGTGGGCCGGGCGGCAGGGCAGCTCGACGGGCGCCGGCAGCAGCATCGTCCCCAGCGGAGCCAGGTCCTTCGTGGCGGGGGCGAGCCGGAGCTCGGCGGCGCTGACGTCGGGCCTCGGGCCGGCGAGCAGGTTGTAGTGCACCTGCATGATCACCTTCGACCCCTTGCCCATCGGCACGCCGACGTCGCGAGCCATCACCTGCTCGCGGCCGCCGGGCGCCCACGCGCCCAGCCACGGGGCGTCGTCGAGCAGGTCGCCGCCGCGCTCGAGGCCGGTGCCGCCGAAGCAGGTCCAGCCCTCGCCCGGGTCGGCGGCGTCCTTGGCGCGCACGGCGTCCATCGAGTCCGCGGGCGCCCGGAAGAGGATCACGTGGTGCACGACCGACGGCGTGCCCGGGACGATGTTCAGCCCGGTGATGAAGGCGTCGCGCCGCAGGTGCGGGTCGAGCACGAAGCAGCGGTAGTCGTCGGTGCCCGTCCCGTACGGCGCGGAGGGGGTGTACGCCGTGGGCATGGCCACCCGGACCCGGCGCTCGCCGGCGCGCAGGGGCGACCGCTTGACGGGTGCCGCCGCGTGGCCGGAGTGGTCGCTCGCGGCCGGGGACGCGGAGGCCGACGGGCTCGGTGAGGAGGTGGGCGACGAGGTGGAGCCGGTGCTGCTGCTGCACGCCGCTCCGGCCAGGGCGAGGACGAGCAGCACGGCCACCGTCCGTGCGCCGCGGCGGGTCGTCCGCCTCATCCCGGTGGCCAGCCCATCGAGCGGCCGCCGAGCACGTGCAGGTGGGCGTGGAAGACCGTCTGGTGCGCCGCGGGGCCGGTGTTGAGGACCATCCGGTAGCCGTCCCCGAGACCCTCCTGCCGCGCCACGGCCGCGGCGGCGTCGACCAGGTCGACCACCACGGTCGGCTCGGCGGCGGCGAGCGCGGCGGCGTCGGTGTGGTGGCTGCGCGGGATCACCAGCACGTGCGTGGGCGCCTGCGGCTCGATGTCGCGGAAGGCCACGGTCGTGCCGGTCTCGTGCACCACGTCGGCGGCGATCTCGCCGGACACGATCTTGCAGAAAAGGCAGTCCTCCTGCGGCATACGGCCACTCTAGACAGAAGTCGCCGACCCGGCGTGTAAACCCCGGAGGCGCCCTCCGCGTGGAACTAGCGTGGGGACCGCACCGGCCACCCGGCCCCGACGAGGGAGCGTGATGGGCACGACCGCGCGCCAGGGGACGTGGGACGCCGACGTCGCCGTCGAGGAGATGTACTCGGCGCACTACCGCTCGCTCGTGCGGCTCGCCGTCCTGCTCGTGCGCGACGTCGAGACGGCCGAGGAGGTCGTGCAGGACTCGTTCGTGGCCATGCACGGCCGCTGGCGGACGCTGCGCGAGCCCGAGAAGGCGCTGGCCTACCTCCGCCAGACCGTCGTCAACCGCTCCCGGTCGGTGCTGCGGCACCGCGGGGTCGCCGCACGCAACGTGCCGCCCGTCGACCGCGACCACCCCGGCGCCGACGAGGCCGCGCTGGCGACCGAGCGCCGGGGCCGGGTGCTCGACGCCCTCGGCGCCCTGCCCGGCCGGCAGCGCGAGGTGCTCGCGCTGCGCTACTTCCTCGACCTGTCCGAGGCCGAGATCGCCGAGTCCCTCGGCATCAGCCGCGGGACCGTCAAGAGCCACGCCTCGCGCGGTGCCGCCGCCCTGCGCCCCCTCCTGGAGGACGTCTCATGAACGACCAGCCTTCCGACGACCGCGTCCGCCGGCTCCTCGACGACGCCGTCTCCGACGTCGAGCCGCGACCCGCGCTGCAGGCGATCCGGGCCCGCACCGCCCCGGCGCCGCAGCGCTCGCACCGGCGCGGCTGGTTGTGGGCCGCCGGTGGGGCCGCCGCCGCGGTGGCCGCCACGATCGCCGTGGTCGCCGTCGTGCAGGGCACCGCCCCCGGGCCGAGCCGCGATCCCGGACCGGCCGGCCAGGAGACCCCGTCGCAGCCGGCACCCGACAAGGTCGTCGCCGACACGTACTTCGTCGGGGACACAGGGCGTGGGCCGCGCCTGTTCGACGAGCCGCACTCGTTCGACGACGTCGAGGACACGGCAGCGCTGGACCGCTCCCGGTTGCAGGCCGCGGTCGAGCAGCCGTCCGACCCGGACTACCGGTCCTTCTGGCCGGCGGGCACCACGGTGCGGTCCGTGGTCGCACAGGGTGACGGCCCGCGGCGCCCGGTCGTGGTCGACCTCTCCGGCCCCGACCTCGAGGCTCGTCCCGACGGCGTCACGACCGTGCAGGCCCGGCGCGCCGTGCAGGCGCTGGCGTGGACGGCGCGGACGTCGCCGTCCGGTCGCGTCGTGCTCCATGTCGACGGCCGGCCCGCGACGACCCTCCTCGGCGTACCCGTCGGCACACCGGTCGAGGCCGGCTCGGCCGACGACGTCCTGGCCCAGGTCCAGGTGACCCTCCCCGTCGACGGCGACACGGTGTCGGACCCGATCACCGTCCAGGGCGTCGCCGCGACCTTCGAGGCCAACGTGCAGTGGGAGCTCAAGCAGGGCGACACCGTCGTGGACCGGGGCTTCACGACCGCCGAGGAGTGCTGCACGCTCTCGCCCTTCGACTTCCCGATCCGCGCCCCCGCGCCGGGGACCTACACCCTGGTGGTCCACGACGAGGACCCCTCCGGCGGCGAGGGCGCCCCGCCGTGGCAGGACACCAAGCAGATCACCGTGGAATAGGCCGGTGTCACGGCCCGTTGAGCCGCCCGTGACCACCATCGGGCTCATCGGAGCAGGCAACATCGGGCAGGCCGTCGCACGGCTCGCCGTCGACCACGGGTACGACGTCGTACTCAGCAACTCGCGCGGGCCGGAGACGCTCGCAAGCCTCGTCGCGGACCTCGGCGCGCACGCGGAGGCGGACACCGCGGAGGGGGCCGCCCGGCGCGGCGACCTGGTCGTGGTGACGATCCCGCTCAAGGCATACGAGCAGGTGCCCGTCGAGCCGCTGGCGGGCAAGGTCGTCATCGACACCAACAACTACTACCCGCAGCGCGACGGGCAGATCGCGTCCATCGACGACGGGTCGGCGACCTCGGCGGGGCTGCTGCAGGCACACCTGCCGGACTCGCAGGTCGTCAAGGCGTTCAACCACATCACCTCCGCGCACCTCGTCGAGCACGCGCTGCCGTCCGGCTCGTCGGACCGCCGCGCCCTCGCCGTCGCGAGCGACCACGAGGACGCGAAGAAGGTCGTCACCGACCTCATCGACGAGCTCGGCTTCGACGTGGTCGACGCCGGGACGCTCGCGGACAGCTGGCGCATCGAGCCGGGCACCCCCGGCTACGGCCCGCGGCTGGACACCGACGGGATGCGCGAGGCGCTGGCCGCGGCCACGCGCTGAGGTCCGGCCGGCGGACGACGGCCGGCGCGTGGTGGGGCTGCGTACCGTGGACGCATGGCGCTCCGGTGGCTGTCCACCACCGCGGCCGTCGTCGTGACGGCGACGGTCCTCGCGGCGTGCAGCGAGGACGGCGCGGGGTCCCGCTCGGCCGAGGGGCCGGGTGCCTCGTCCACCCCCTCGTCCACCCCGACCCCCTCCCGGCCCGAGCCATCAGGCACGTCGGAGCCGTCGATGCCCTCTGCGTCGGCCACCCCCACCGACGAGCCGGCCGCCGAGCCGACGGGCTCCGCGGGACCCCCGGGACCCGCGGTGAGCGACGGCCGCCCGCGGCCGGCCCGGATGACCATCCCCGCGCTGGGCGTGCGCGACCTCCTCGTCACGCCGTACGCCGGCCACACCGACGACGCCGCCGGCACCCGCATCCAGGACCGCGGTGAGGCCGCGAGCCCGCACGGTCCACGGGGCGGGGTCGGTCCCGGGGGCGTCGGGAACTACCAGGTGACCGGCCACCGGACGTCGTCGACAGCACCGTTCGCCGAGCTGCCGCGGATGCGTCGCGGCGACCGGGTGCTCGTGGAGGCCGGCGGCGTGCGCTACGTCTACGAGATCCGCAGCACCCGCGAGACGTCCTTCCGCTCGGCGCGCTCGCTGGCCGAGCAGCGGGCCGCCGTACCCGGGCGACCAGGGGCGCGACCGACGAAGGCGTACCTCACGCTGTCGACCTGCGCGACCCCCGAGGACCACGCCGCGGGCAACTACTGGTCCGACGCCCTGCACAACCCCGAGCACCGCATCGACAAGATCGGCGTGCTGGTCCGCACGGTCGCCGTCTAGGTTGCTCACGTGCTGACACTGCGCGACCGGAACCGCACCCTGCTGCGACGCCAGCACCTCCTCGAGCGGTCCACCATGCCGGCCCTGGCGATGGTCGATCACCTCCTCGGCCTGCAGGCGCAGGACAACCTGCCGCCGTACCTCTCCCTCGCCGCCCGCCTCGAGGGCTTCGACCCGCACGAGCTGTCCCGCGCGATCGAGCGTCGCGACGCGGTCCGCTTCTTGACGATGCGCGGCACGATCCACGTGCTCACCGCCGACGACGCGCTGGTGCTGCGCCGCTTCGTGCAGCCGGCGCTCGACCAGCAGAGCCGCAGCAACCAGATGAGCCGGCCGGCCCGCGACGTGCCCGTCGACGAGCTCGTCGCGCGGGTCCGGGCGCTGCTCGCCGAGGGGCCGCTGCCGGTGAAGGTCCTCGGCGAGCGGCTCGCCGAGACGTTCCCCGACGTGCCCGCGGGCGCTCTGGCACACGTGGCCCGCGAGCGCGCGCCGATCCTGCAGGTGCCGCCGCGCGGCCTGTGGCGCAGGTCCGGCGGCGTGGTCTACCAGACCGTCGAGAACCACCTCGGCCGCGAGCAGGCCGAGCCCGACGTGAGGGCCCTGGTGAGGAGGTACCTCCGCGCGTTCGGCCCGGCCACCGCTGCCGACATGACGACGTGGTCGCGGGTCACCCGCCTCGGCCCGGTCCTGGCCTCGATGGCCGACGAGCTCGTCGTGGTCGAGTGCGACGACGGCCGGCGCCGCTACGACGTCCCGGACGCGCCGTACGCCGACGGCGACCACCCCGCACCCGTGCGGCTGCTGGGCACCTACGACAACGTCTGGCTCTCCCACGCCGACCGCGACCACGTCGTCCCGCCCGACGTCCGCGCCCGCTGGGCCGGCCCCAACGGCGGCATCGCGAGCACCGTCTTCGTGGACGGCTTCATGGCCGGCCTCTGGACCGTGCGCGACGGCCGCGTCGAGCCCGACCTGCTCGTCCGGCTCACCCGCGCCCAGCGCGTCGAGCTGGACGACGAGGTCGCCCGCGTCGAGGCCCTCCTCGCCGTCCCCGTCTGACCCCCGCGCGTGCCCCCGGTCGCGCGCTCCCTGGTCCCGCGCGCCCCCTGGTCCTGTGCGCCCCACGATTACCAGGGTCCCCTGGTAAACGAGCACTTCCCCAGGCATGCACGCCAGGGGAAGCGGCAGAAAGCCTGGGGAAGTACGTCGACCCGCCGCCCGCGGCCGGTCACGCCGACCCGATCACCCCCGCGGGGGCACCATGAACCACACCCACCCCGCGGGCCGCACGTTTACCAGGGTCCCCTGGTAAACGTGCGAAGACGCGTGCGCCGGCCCCGGCCCCGGCCCGGACCCGGCGCCTCGGCCGACACCCGAGCCGGCCGCTAGCGCCAGCGGGTCCGGGCGAGCAGGGCGGCCGTCGCGGCCACCCCGGCGGTCGAGGTGCGCAGCACGGAGGTGCCCATCCGCACGGGCTCGGCGCCGACGGCGGCGAACGCGGCCAGCTCCTCGTCGCTGATGCCGCCCTCGGGACCGACCACGATCACGATCTCGCCGCGACCCGGGACGGGCAGGTCGGCGAGCGGGCCCGACGCCGCCTCGTGCAGCACGACCGGGACGGAGGCGTCGCGCAGCAGGCCGACGACCTCGTCGGTGCCGACCATCTCGGCGACCTCGGGGAACCACGCGCGGCGGGACTGCTTCGCGGCCTCGCGGGCCGTCGAGCGCCACCGGGCGAGCGCCTTCGCCTGCTTGTCGCCGCGCCACACCGACACGCAGCGCGAGGCGGCCCACGGCACGACCACGTCGACGCCGACCTCGGTGAGCATCTCCACGGCCAGCTCGCCGCGGTCGCCCTTGGGGATCGCCTGGACCACGACCACACGGGGCAGCTCGGGCGGCACGGACGCGACGGCGTCGACGGTCGCCGAGAGCAGGTCCTTGGCGGTCGCGGTGACCGTGCAGGTCGCGGTCGTGCCGGCCCCGTCGGTCAGCACCACCTGCTCGCCCTCGCGGATCCGGCGTACGACGACGGCGTGCCGCGCCTCCTCGCCGGCCAGCTCGACGGGGTGACCCGGCGGACAGGCCGTCGAGGGACGGGTGGACGAAGACCGGGAGGCTCACCGGGTGCCGAACGCGTCGCGGAGGCGGTCGAAGACCGACTTGTGCGGCAGGTGCACCTGGCCGTCGGGCGACTCCTCGTGGCGCAGGGCCGCCAGCTCGCGCAGCAGCTCCTCCTGGCGGTCGTCGAGCCGGGTCGGGGTGTCGACGACGATCCGCACGACCAGGTCGCCGCGACCGGTGCCACGCAGCGAGGGGACGCCGCGCCCGCCGATGACGGTCTGGGTGCCGGACTGGGTGCCGGCCTTGATCTCCAGCGGCAGCGTGCGCTCGATGTCGCCGGACCCGTCCTCCGGCGCGAGGTCGGCCTCCAGCGTCGGCAGGTCGATGGTGGTGCCGAGCGCGGCGGCCGTCATCGGGATCGTCACGTTGCAGACCAGGTCGGCGCCCTCGCGGGTGAAGACCGGGTGCGGGTTCACGTGCATCTCGACGTAGAGGTCGCCGGCGGGACCACCGCCGGGGCCGACCTCGCCCTGGCCGGACAGCTGCACGCGGGTGCCGGTGTCGACGCCCGCGGGGATCTTCACGGTCAGCGTGCGGCGCGAGCGGACCCGGCCGTCACCGGAGCACTCGCGGCAGGGCTCGGGGATGATCGAGCCGTAGCCGCGGCACGCCGCGCAGGGCCGCATCGTGCGGATCTCGCCGAGGAAGGACCGCTGCAGGTGCACGGTCTCGCCGCGCCCGCCACAGGTCTCGCAGGGCACCGGGTGCGACCCCGGGGCGGCCCCGTCGCCGTTGCAGACCGTGCAGAGCACGGCGGTGTCGACCTTGAGCTCGTGGGTGGTGCCGAACGCCGCGTCCGCGAGGTCGACGTCGACCCGGATCAGGGCGTCCTGGCCGCGGCGCATCCGCGGGCGCGGCCCACGGCCGCCGCCGGTCGCGCCGCCCGCGCCGCCGCCCCCGAAGAACGCGTCCATGATGTCGGTGAACGAGAAGCCGGCACCCGCCGCACCGGCACCGCCGAAGCCTCCGTTGAACGGGTCGCCGCCGAGGTCGTACATCCGGCGCTTCTCCGGGTCGGAGAGCACCTCGTAGGCGTGCGAGACGTCCTTGAACCGCTCCTGGGTCTCCGGATCGGGGTTGACGTCGGGGTGCAGCTGGCGGGCGAGACGGCGGTAGGCCTTCTTGATCGTGTCGCCGTCGGCGTCGCGCGCCACACCGAGCGTCTCGTACAGGTCAGAGCTGGGCATCAGTTGCTGGTCATCCTTCGTCGAGGATCCGGGAGACGTAGCGCGCGACCGCGCGCACCGCCGCCATGGTCCCTGGGTAGTCCATCCGGGTCGGCCCCACGATGCCGAGCGTCGCGAGGGCCTCGTCGCCCGGGCCGTAGCCGGTCGCCACGACCGAGGTGGCCGCGAGCTCCTGGTAGGGGCCCTCGTGCCCGATCCGCACCGTCACGGTCGAGGACGAGCTGGCCTCGCCGAGCAGCTTGAGCAGCACCACGTGCTCCTCGAGCGCCTCGAGCATCGGCCGGATCGCGAGGTCGAAGCCGTCGCCGAAGCGGGCCAGGTTGGCCGTGCCGCCGACCGCGACCCGCTCGTCGGAGCGGTGGTCGGACATCGCCTCGACCAGCGCCGCCACGAGGACGGCCACCGGCCCGCGGCGCTCCGGCTCGAAGTCGTCGGGCAGCGTGACCAGTCGCGCCGAGGCGTCCACCAGCCGCTCGCCGACGATGGTGCGGTTCAGGCGCGTGCGTACGTCGCCGATCTGCTCGTCGTCCAGCGTGCCCGGCAGCTCGACGACCCGCTGCTCGACGCGACCGGTCGAGAGGATCAGCACCACGAGGACCCGGGCCGTCGAGAGCGGCACCACCTCCACGTGGCGCACCGTCGAGCGCGAGAGGGTGGGGTACTGCACGATCGCGACCTGGCGGGTCAGCTGCGCCAGCAGGCGCACGCTGCGCTGCACGACGTCGTCGAGGTCGATCGCGCCCTCGAGCAGCGTGGTGATCGCGCGCTTCTCCGCGACGCTGAGCGGCTTGACCTGGCTGAGCCGGTCCACGAAGAGCCGGTAGCCCTTGTCGGTGGGGATCCGGCCCGCGCTGGTGTGCGGCTGGGTGATGAACCCCTCCTCCTCGAGCGCGGCCATGTCGTTGCGCACCGTCGCCGGGGAGACCCCGAGCTGGTGCCTGTCGACGAGCGCCTTGGAGCCGACCGGCTCCTGGGTGGCGACGTAGTCCTCGCACGATCGCCCGGAGCACGGCGAGCTTGCGGTCCTCGACCATCGCCTGCCTCCTCGTCGTCCTGTCACAGCGGCCCGCACGGTCCTGGCACTCACGCGCACGGAGTGCCAAGACTACCGTCCCGCCGTAGCCTGACCCGCATGCCCGAGCCCACCAGCCCGACCACCGCCGGGATCCGTCGCACGCTCCCCCACGACGCCGGGTTCGCCGAGATCGCCGACCGCTGCTGGGTCGCCCGCTTCGAGTTCTTCGACGTCAACGTCGGTCTCGTCGGCGGCGAGCGCGGCCTGATGGTGGTGGACACCCACGCGTCCGAGTCCGAGGCCCGCCGGGTGGTCGAGCAGGTGCGGCGCCTGGGCGTCGGCGAGGTCGTCGCGGTCGTCAACACCCACCAGCACTTCGACCACACCTTCGGCAACGTCGTCCTCACCGAGGCGTACGACGGTCCGCCGATCTACGCGCACGAGGACGCCGCGGCGGCCCTGGTCGCGCGGGCCGCCTCGCGCGCAGGAGGCCGCCCGGGCCGACGGGGAGGAGGACCCCCGCTACGCCGACATCGCGGCGACCCGGGTCGTCGTCCCACCGAGACGTTCTCCTCGGCGCGGGTCGTCGACCTCGGCGACCGTCTCGTGGAGCTCGTGCACCCCGGTCGCGGGCACACCGGCGGCGACGCGCTCGTGCGGGTCGACGACGCCGACCTGGTCTTCGCCGGCGACCTCGTCGAGGAGTCCGCGCAGCGCGGGTCCGTGCCGGGCTTCGGCGACGACTGCTTCCCGCTGGAGTGGCCGGCGAGCCTCGACCTGATGATCGGCCTGCTCACCCCGGGGTCGGTCGTGGTGCCGGGGCACGGCGTGCCGGTCGGCAAGGAGTTCGTGGAGGAGCAGCGCAGCGCCATCGGCGTGGTCGCCGAGACCGTGCGCGACCTGGCCTCGCGCGGGGTCCCGGTCGCCGACGCGCTCGGCGCGGCGTCCTGGCCCTACCCCGCCGAGCAGCTGGCCCTCGCGGTGCGGCGCGGCTACGAGCAGCTGCCGCGGTCCTCGCGGTCGCTCCCGCTCATCTGACCCAGCCGTGCCGGCCGTAGCCGCGACCGCCACCGCACCCGCCGGCGCCGTGCCCGCCGCCGAAGGCGCGCCAGAGGAACAGCGCGCCGAAGAACAGCAGGAACACCGGCAGATGGGTCAGCACCGTCAGGCCGATGAGCACGAGGAGCAGCGGCCCGAGCCACGCCCGCGCGGGGACGGCGGGCCGTCCGCCGGAGGGGCCACCGCGCGGGCGGCCCCCGCTGGCGGCCGGGTCGGGCCGCGTGGCGCCGGTCGCACCCTCGGGGCGGGGCAGGTCGGCGAACAGCGGCCACAGGTCGGAGCGGGTGCGCGCCGCGAAGGCACGCTCGGCGCGCTCGTCGTACTCCTCCTTGGTCAGCCGCCCCGACGCGAAGTGCTCGCCGAGCGCGGTGACCGCGGCCTCGCGCTCGGCGTCGCCGATCCGCAGCTCCGGACCCGGCGTGCTCATGACTCCGGGTCCCCGTCGGCCAGCAGGCCGTAGAGCTTGCGACGGGTGTCGGCGAGGATCTCCGCCGCCTCCGCCTGCTGCTGCTTGGTCCCCGAGACCACGACCTGCCACACCGCGCCCATCACCTGGCCGATGACCGGCTTCAGGTCCCCCGGGCCCTCGTCCTCCTCCGGCTGGTCGAAAGGGCGCCAGGTCGCCGCCAGCTCCTCGGGGTGCTCCTCGACGTAGGTCCGGCCGGCCTCGGTGAGCTGGAGCAGCCTGCGCCCCTCGCCCTCCTGGCCCTCGACGAGACCCTCGTCCTCGAGCTGCTGGACGGTCGGGTAGACCGAGCCGGGGCTCGGCTTCCACACGCCGCCGCTGCGCTCGGCGATCTGCTGGATGATCTGGTAGCCGTTCATCGGCTCCACGGCGAGGACGTCCAGGATGGCGCTGCGGACGTCGCCGCGGCGCACCCTCGGCCCCCGGTGGCCGTGCGGGCCGCGGCCCGACTCCGGTCCCCCGGACTGCGCCAGGTTGATCAGGCCCTGCACCCAGGGCGGCGGTCCTCCTCCCCAGGACGGCCCTCGGCCGCCCGGTCGTCGCGATCCGCGGGGCGGTCCGCCCCACGGCTGGTCCCACGGGCTGTCGTGTCCCATGATGGTTCTCCTTCGTTCGTCACCGCGACTGTTCGCGATGCATCAACGATATATCGCGACCGTTCGCGACACAAGAGCGTTCCCGGCGTACGGCGAGCCTGGTCCGCGTCGCGGTGCCCCGGCCCTACCGTGCTCGGGTGCCTCCCTCCCTCCCTCCCCTCCCTCGCGGCCCGCAGACCGCTACGGCTCCGACGTCTTGAGCACCGACTGGCGCGCGCCCCGGCGCGGACGGGCCGTCGAGATCGACGCGGACAAGGGGCTGGTGCTCGAGGAGGTCGGCACCGACTGGTGCGGCGAGGTCGTCGCGGTCGAGCGCGACCTGCACACCGTCACCCTCGAGGACCGCCGGGGGAAGCGCCGCACCTTCCCGCTCGGCGCGGGATTCCTGCTCGAGGGGGTGCCGGTGATCCTGGTCGCGCCGGCCCGCCGCGGACCGGCCGCCCCGACCCGCACCGCCTCCGGCTCGGTCGCCGTGCCCGGCACCGCGGCCCGGGTCGCCCGGGCCAGCCGGATCTTCGTCGAGGGCCGCCACGACGCCGAGCTCGTCGAGAAGGTCTGGGGCGACGACCTGCGTGTCGAGGGCGTCGTCGTGGAGTACCTCGAGGGCGTCGACGACCTCGCCGAGCACCTGCGCGACTTCCGGCCCGGCCCCGAGCGCCGCGTCGGCGTCCTCGTGGACCACCTCGTCGCCGGCTCGAAGGAGAGCCGGATCGCGGCGTCGGTCGCCCGCAGCCCCGTGGGCCGGCACGTCCTGGTCGTCGGGCACCCGTTCATCGACATCTGGGCCGCGGTCAAGCCGCAGCGGCTCGGCTTCACGGCCTGGCCGAGCGTCCCGCGCGGGATCGAGTGGAAGGTCGGCGTGTGCCAGCAGCTCGGCTGGCCGCACCGCGACCAGGCAGACATCGCGCGGGCCTGGAGGCACATCCTCGGCGGCGTGCGGTCCTACGCCGACCTCGAGCCGACCCTGCTGGGCCGGGTCGAGGAGCTGATCGACTTCGTGACGGCTCCCTGAGCGACGCGGCGCCGCACGGCGTGCGGCGACCCGGACAGGCCGTTCGTCCCTCGCCCCCGGCGACCTGCTCTGCTTGGATCGGACCATGAGCACGGGGCCCGAGACACCGCAGCCAGCCGACGACCAGCAGCCCGGGAGCGTCCCCCCGCCCGGCCCCCCGCCGCCTCCGGGCTACCAGCAGCCCCCGCCGGGCTACCAGCAGCCCCCGCCGGGCTACCAGCAGCCGTCGCCCGGCTACGGGCAGGCCCCGCCGCCGTCCGGCTACCGCCCGGGTGCGCCGCCGATGCGGCCCGACGAGGAGAAGCTGTGGGCGATCGGCGCACACCTCGGGCCGCTCGTGCTCGGCCTGATCGCCCCGCTCGTGGTCTGGCTGGTGTTCAAGGACCGCAGCGCCTTCCTCGACCGCACCGGCAAGGAGGCGCTGAACATGCAGATCAGCTACTTCATCTACTTCTGCGTCGCGGCGTTCTCGATCCTGCTGCTCATCGGGCTCGTGCTGCTGCCCGTGGTCGGCATCGCCTGGCTGGTGCTGATGGTCGTCGCCACGGTCAAGGTCGCGAGCTTCGAGGACTACCGCTACCCGGGGATCATCCGCTTCATCAAGTGAGCAGGTCCCGCACGACGGCGTCGGCGAGCAGCCGCCCGCGCGCGGTCAGCACGAGGCGGCCCCGGTCCAGCGTGGCGAGCCCGCGCGCGACCTGGGTCCCGACGGCGGCCCGGCCGGCGTCGTCGAGCACGTCGAGCGGCAGGCCCTGACGCAGCCGGGACTCCAGCAGCACCCGCTCCACCCGGCGGGTCTCGTGGTCGAGGACCTCGCGAGCGTGCGCCGGGCTGACGCCCTCGGCGATCCGGGTGGCATACGCCGTCGGGTGCTTGACGTTCCACCACCGCACGCCGCCCACGTGGCCGTGCGCCCCCGGGCCGACGCCCCACCAGTCGGCGCCGGTCCAGTAGAGCAGGTTGTGGCGGCAGGCCGCCTCGGCGTCGCGGGCCCAGTTCGACACCTCGTACCACCCGAGCCCGGCGGCGGTCAGCCGCTCGTCGGCGGCGAGGTACTTGTCGGCCAGGTCGTCGTCGTCGGGCGCCGCCACCCGACCCTGCCGGACCGCGCGCGCGAGCGCCGTACCCTCCTCCACGATCAGGGCGTACGCCGAGACGTGGTCGGGCTCGCAGGCGAGCGCCGCGTCGAGCGAGGCGGACCAGTCCGCCAGCGACTCCCCGGGCGTGCCGTAGATCAGGTCGAGGCTGACCTGGTCGAAGCCGGCCTCACGCGCCCAGCGCACGACCTGCGGGACCCGGGCTGGGTCGTGGGTGCGATCCAGGACGTGCAGCACCGACGCCACCGCGGACTGCATGCCGAACGACACCCGGGTGATGCCGCCCGCACGCAGGGCGGCCAGGTCGGCGGCGTCGACGCTGTCGGGGTTGGACTCCGTGGTGACCTCCGCCCCCTCGGCGAGCCCGAACTCGTCGCGGATCGCGGCGACCACCCGGGCCAGGTCCGCCGGCGGCAGCAGCGTCGGGGTGCCGCCCCCGAAGAACACCGTCGCGACGGGCAGGTCGGCGTCACCGAGCACCCGGCGGGCCAGCCGTACCTCGGCGATCGCCGCGTCGGCGTACGACGCCCGCGACGCGCCCGGCACCGACCCGAGCTCGGAGGCGGTGTAGGTGTTGAAGTCGCAGTAGCCGCACCGCACCGTGCAGAACGGCACGTGCACGTAGAACCCGAACGGCCTGCTCCCGAGCTGCGCCAGCGCGGAGGCGGGCAGGCTGCCGTCGGGGGGCGCGGGCTCCCCCTCGGGCAGGACGGACGGCATCGGGCCATCCTCCCCCACCGCTCCTCAGCGGCGGCGAGCAGTCCCGGTCAGGAGTAGAGGCTCGCGATCTGCGCCTCGTAGTTGCTCTCCACGACCTTGCGCTTGACCTTCAGCGACGGGGTGAGCTCACCGGACTCGACGGTCAGGTCGTGGTCGAGCACGATCCACTTCTTGATCGTCTCCCAGCGGTTGAGCCGGGCGTTCAGCGTGTCGACGTACCCCTTCACCATCTCGGTGACCGCGGGAGAGGAGACCACCTCGGCGTACGACGCGTCGGCCATGCCGTTCTCGGCGGCCCACCCGGTCATCGCGTCGGGGTCGAGCGTGATCAGCGCGACCACGAAGTTGCGCTCCGCGCCGTGCACGATGAACTGGCTGGCGTAGGGGCAGATCGCCTTGAACTGCGACTCGATCGACGACGGCGCGATGTACTTCCCGCCGGAGGTCTTGAAGAGGTCCTTCTTGCGGTCGGTGATCCGCACGAAGCCCTCCGCGTCGACCTCCCCGATGTCGCCGGTGTGCAGCCAGCCGTCGTCGCTGAGCGCCTCGGCGGTCTGCTCGGGCTGGTTGTGGTAGCCCTCCATGACACCGGGGCCCCTGACGAGCAGCTCGCCGTCCTCGGCGATCCGCAGCTCGGTGCCGGGGAACACCAGACCGACGCTGCCGAAGCGGTAGTCGTCGGGGTGGTTGACGACGGTGCCGGCCGAGGACTCGGTCATGCCGTAGCCCTCCAGGATGGTGATGCCGGCCGCGCCGAACCACTCGGCGATCTCGCTGTTGAGGGCGGCGGCGCCGGAGACGAAGAACCGCACCCGGCCACCGAAGCGCTCGCGGATCTTGGTGAAGACGAGCCGGTCGAACAGCGCGTGCTGGCGGGCCAGCAGGAACGGCACGGGCTTGCCGTCACGCTTGAGCCGGTCGACCTGGAGGCCGACCTTGAACGCCTGCTGGAAGATCTTCTCCTTCAGGCCACCCTCGGCGGCCTGCATGGTGACGATGCGGCCGTGCGCCTTCTCGAAGATGCGGGGGGCCGCGCCCATGAAGGTCGGCCGCACGATGGCGAGGTTCTCGATGATCTTGTCGACGCGCCCGTCGACGGCCGTCGCGAAGCCGCACGCGAGCTGGGTCGAGAGCAGCACCTTGCCGAACGAGTGCGCCATCGGCAGCCACAGGAACTGCAGGTCGGTCTCGTCCAGGATGCCGAGCGCCTGCATGGCGGCGCCCTCGTAGGTCCACGACGAGTGCCGCAGCCGGACGCCCTTGGGCCGGCCGGTGGTCCCGGAGGTGTAGATCAGCGTCGCCAGGGAGTCCGGCGAGGTCGCGTCGATGCGCTTCTCGACCAGCTGGGGGTCCTCGGCGAGCAGCGCCTCGCCGAGCTTCTCGACGTCGGCCATCCCGATCACCCAGTCGCCGTCGGTGGTCCCCTCGAAGGTGACGACCTTGGCCAGGTGCGGCAGCTCGGCCTTGCGCTCGGCGAGCTTGGCGATCTGCACGTCGTCCTCGGCGAAGACCACCCGGCACTCGGAGTCGGCCAGGATGTAGCCGACGTCGTCGGCCATCGTGGAGGGGTAGACGGTCGTGGTCGCCGCACCCGCCGACATGATGGCCAGGTCGGCGAGGATCCACTCGTAGCGGGTGCCGGCGGCGATGCCCACCCGCTGCTCGGGCTCGATCCCCAGCGCCACCAGGCCGGCCGCGAGCTTCGTGACGTGGTCGCCGGTCTCCCGCCAGGTCAGTGACTCCCAGCGCTCACCGACCGGGTAGCGGTAGGCCTCCCGGTCCGGCGTCGCGTGCACCCGGTCGAAGAACTGGCGGCCGACGTTCGGCGCCCTGTTCTCGATCACGGACTTGTCGTAGGTGGCCGTGCTGCTCGCGGACATCGCTCTCCTGGTTCCCGCCGGTCCTCCGCAGGGTGCCTGACCGGCACCGCTGGTGCTCGTGGACAACGTAGATCACGCGGCTACCAATCGGTAGGTCGGAGGGCCCCGACCCGCCCCGTGACCTCAGCCACCGGCAGGGCCGACGATGGCCTGGAGGGCGGCCAGGTGGCGGCGGTAGGCGGCGACGCCCTCGCGGGTGGGACGGTACGTCGTCGAGCCGCCCCGGCCCCTGCTCTTGGTGACCGACACGTAGCCGGCCCGGTCGAGGGCGGCCATCTGCTTGGACAGGTCGGAGTCGCTGACGCCGAGGTGGTCGCGCAGGAAGGCGAAGTCGGCCGACCGGGTGCTCACCAGCATGGCCATCACCGTGAGCCGCTTGGGCGGGTGGATGACGGGGTCGAGCCCGTCGAGGTGGCTCGTGCCGCTCACGCCGGTGGGCCCAGGCGCCGGCTGACCACCTCGGCGGCGGCCGCGTAGCGGCGCTCGTAGGCCGCGACGCCCGCGGTCACGAGCACGAAGGTGGTCACGACGCCGGCGAGGGCGCCCGCGACGAGGCCGACCACCGCCACACAGACGAGCACGAGCACCACGCCGACCACGAAGAGCGCCATCTCACGCGCGATCTCCGGAGGGACGCCGCGCAACGACGGGCTCGCGCCGCGACGTCGGCGGTACCACGCCACGAACAGGCCCTCGGCGAGCAGCAGCGCGACGACGAGCGGCTGCCGGACCACCTCGTGGGAGTCGAGCAGGGTGAGGCTGGCGACGAGCGCAGCGCTCCACAGCCCGACGGCGAGCGGGTACCAGCCCCGCAACACGGGGTAGTCGACGTACGGGGCAGCAGCGGCGCGCTCGGCGGCGGCGAGGGCGCGGCGCGGGTCCGACATACTTTCCATGGTGGAAAGCATAGGGGGATACTTTCCATCATGGCAAGTGAGCGGGACCACCGCAGCCCGGGCGCGAGCGTCAGCCCTGGACGGCCTTGGCGATCGTCACGGCCACGGTGAGGGCGTCGCGGTCCGCCCGGTCCAGGGGTGTGCCGGCCCGCTCGGCGTCCTCGAGGAGCCACAGGGCGTTGTGCAGCTCGCGGACCACGACCCAGTCCCGGGCACGACCCTCGTCGAGCCCGGCGGCGTCGACCAGGGTGTGGAACCTGCGCCGCACAGCGTCGCGGACGTTCCCGGAGGCGACCACCTCGTCCCACCGGTTCCACAGCATCGGCGCGACCTCGTAGTGCGGGTCGCCGGCCACCGGCTTGGGGTCGATCACCAGCCAGGGCTCGCGATCGCCCGCCAGCACGTTCTCGTAGTGCAGGTCGCCGTGGATGGTCCGGGCGTCGGTCCCGGGGTCGCCCACGAACGACCGCCCCAGCGACACCGCCTGCTCGACCAGCCGTCGCGGCACCGGCGCGTCGCTGGGCAGCAGCGCCAGCCGGTCGGTCCAGCGGGCGACGTACGACGACAGCCGCGCGAGCTGCGGGAGCGGCGGCACGTGCAGCCGCGGGTAGAGGCCGGCGACCACCTCGCACGCCTCGAGGTCCCACAGGCCGGTCAGGTCCTCCTCGGCGTGCAGGCGCTCGAGCAGGAGCGCCCAGCGGTGCGGGTCGGCGCGCAGCAGCCGCACGGCGCCCCGGCCGTGCCAGGCCTGCAGGGCCAGCGCCTCGTGCCGGGCCTCCTCGTGCGGCAGCCCGACCTTGAGCACGGCCGGGCGGCCGGACGCGGTCCGCACCGGGAGCACCAGCGCGCACCGGCCGTGCCGCGCCGCACCGTCGGGCGCCAGCTCCCACTCCCCGACGAGGCCGGCGACCAGACGCGGCAGCCGGTCGAGGAACGCCGCGAACTCAGCGTCCCCCGCGCCGTATGCCGTGAAGGTCGGCGGGATCTCCGGCGTCGCGCTCACCGGTCCATCCTGCCGCGACGCCGTAGGAGGCCCGACGGGACGCCCGGCGCAGGGTCGCCAGCACGGCCGGGCCGAGCACCACGATCGCGACCGAGTTCGTGATCGCCCGACCGGTGTCCCAGCCGCCGGTCGAGGTGAGCAGCGTGTAGACGAGGAAGCGGTGCAGGTTCTCCGCGAGGGGGGCACCGGGGACGAACGACAGCGCACCCTCGTGGCCGGGCACCGCGATGCCGAGCACGAACGGCCACGAGGAGAGGTTCATCAGCAGGCCGAAGGCGTAGGCGCAGACGATCCCGTAGACGACCAGCATCGCGATCTCGGCACGCCCGGTGACCCGGCGCGGCAGCAGCCCGGCGCCGAGGCCGATCCAGGACGCGCACAGCATCTGGTAGGGCAGCCACGGCCCGACGCCCGAGGTCAGCAGCGCCGAGGCGAACAGCGACGTGCAGCCGAGCACGA
Source organism: uncultured Actinomycetota bacterium (assembly GCA_963781745.1). Lineage (GTDB taxonomy): Bacteria > Actinomycetota > Actinomycetes > Propionibacteriales > Nocardioidaceae > Nocardioides_B. The sequence goes on from CAWAHH010000020.1 coordinate 69,145, forward strand.
ACCCGAAGCCCGGCCCGAAGACCCGGCCCGCGAGCACCAGCAGGAAGAACACCAGCTCCACCCCGGCGAGGCCGGCGCCGAGGCCGCGCATCGCGGCGTTGACGGCCGTCAGCACGCCGAGCATCGCCAGCGCCTTGGAGTCCATCCCGCCCTCGGTCAGCTCCACGACGACGACCAGCACGAGGACAGGGAGCAGCGCGAGGAACAGGAACGGCGGGCTGACCTCCGAGGCCGACGGGTCGGGCCGGAGCAGCAGCGGCCAGGTGAACATCATCAGCCCGGCGACGCTGGCCAGCGCGAGGACGGCCGTCGAGCGCGGACCGGTGGCGATGGCGGTCCTCGTCTCGCGCCTCACCTCAGCGCCGCCTCGACCTGGTCGACGGTGAGCCAGTCGGGCCCGAGCACCTTCGAGACCTGGGGCGCGAAGGCCGGCGACTCGGCGAGCACCTGTCGCGTCGGCCCGGCCGAGACGATCTCACCGGCCGCCATCACCACGACCTCGTCGGCGACCCGGGCCACGAACTCGACGTCGTGGGTGGCCACCAGCACCCCGCACCCGTCCGCGCACAGCCCGGCCAGGATGCCGGCCAGGGCGGTCTTGCCGGCGTAGTCCAGCCCTCGCGTCGGCTCGTCGAGCAGCACGAACGCCGGCCGCGCCACCAGCACCACGGCGAGCACCAGCGCCAGCCGCTGCCCCTCGGACAGGTCGCGCGGGTGCGTCGCCCCGTCGATCCCGGGCGCCATCGCGTCCAGCAGGTCCCGGCACGACGCGTGGCCCCCGTGATGACCGGTCTCGCCGCCCGCCTCGCGGTCGGCCGCCGCGCACTCGTCGTCGACGGTCTCGAGGTAGAGCAGGTCGGCGGCCGTCTGCGGCACCAGGCCGACCAGGGCCCGCGCCCGTGCGGCGGGTACGCCGGCCGGGTCGGCGCCGCGCACCTGCACCCGGCCCGCGTCGCGGCGGCCACTGCCCTGCAGCGCCCACAGGAGCGACGTCTTCCCCGACCCGTTGCGACCCATCAGCGCGAGCACCCGGCCGGGGGCCAGCGCCAGGTCTACGTCGCGGACCGCGACCGTGCGGCCGTAGCGGACCGAGACGCCCTCGGCGACCAGCCCCGGCTCGCCCGGTGCCGGGGCCGGCACGGGCGCGGGCTCCCCCAGGGACCGCGCCAGCTCCGGGGCCCGGCGCCGCGCCTCGCGCACCGAGAGCGGCAGCGGCCGCCAGCCGGCGAGCCGGCCGAGCTCCACGACCGCGGGCGCCACCGGCGAGTCGACCAGCAGCTCCGCCGGGACCCCGCCCCGCACGGTGCCGTCCTCGACCACCACCAGGCGGTCCGCGAACGGCACCACCCGCTCCATCCGGTGCTCGGCCAGCAGCACGGTGAGGCCGAGGTCGTCGACCAGGCGCGCCAGCACGCCGAGGACGTCCTCGGCGGCGGTCGGGTCCAGCGCGGAGGTCGGCTCGTCGAGCACCAGCAGCCGGGGGTGCATCGTGAGCACCGCCCCGACGGCCACCCGCTGCTGCTGGCCGCCCGAGAGCGTGGTCAGCGCGCGCTGGCGCAGGTCGGCGATCCCGAGGACGTCCAGGGTCTCCTCGACCCGGCGCCGCATCGTCTGCCGGTCCAGGCCGAGCTGCTCCATGCCGTAGGCCAGCTCGGCCTCGACGACCTCGGTGACGAACCCGGCCAGCGGGTCCTGCCCGACGTAGCCGACCAGGTGCGCGAGCTCGCGCGGGGCGCGACCGCGGATGCTCTCCCCCGCCACCAGCACGTCGCCGGACAGGTGCCCCCCGGTGAAGTGCGGGACCAGCCCGTTCACCGTGCCGAGCAGGGTCGACTTCCCGGACCCGGTGCGCCCGGCGACGAGCACCAGCTCGGCCTCGTCCACCCGCAGGTGCGGCACCCGCAGCGTCGGGGCGTCCGCGCCGTCGTAGGTCAGCGCGACGTCGCGCCACTCGATCACGCCGCCACCTCCACCGCGCCGGCCGAGAGCACCGGCGGCGGCGTCACGACCGCCGGCAGCAGGCCCACCACGACGGCGACCAGCGCCAGCACCGAGAGCGGCGGCGCCACCGCGACATCGGGCAGCAGCACCGCGGGGTCGGTGCTCGCGACCACGCTCGTCAGCACGGCGACGGCGATCCCGGAGCCGGCGGTCAGCACCTCCGGCAGCCGCCAGGGGTCGGGACGGTACGTCGTGCGCTGCACGCGCCGCCCGGCGAGGACGAAGCCGGCTCCCGCGAGCGCGACGCCGAGCGCGAGCATCGGGAGCGCGAGCACCCGCGGGGCGGACGCGTCGAGGAACGCGTAGGTGCCCACGCACAGCCCGACCAGCCCGCCGACCAGCAGCGTCCCGGTCTGGCGGCGCTGCGCCGGCGACGCGGTGCCCGACCGGCCGTAGCCCCGCACGTCCATGCCCGCGGCCAGCTTCAGCGACCGCTCCAGGGCGTCCTCGAGCACCGGGACCACGATGCTGCGCAGCCCGCGCACCCCCTTGGGCGGGTCGCCGCGCAGCCGTCGCGCCCGGCGCACCCGGGACAGGCTCTCCGCGAGCTGCGGGAACACCGCGAGCGCCACCACCAGGGCGGTGCCCACCTCGTAGAGCGCCGCGGGGAGGGCCGCGAGCAGGCGGCGCGGGTTGGCCAGGGCGTTGGCCGCCCCCACGCAGATCAGGATCGTGGCGAGCCGCATGCCGTCGTACAACCCGGCCAGGAGGGACTCCTGCGTGACCGGGCCGAGGATCGAGATGCCGGCCGCCCAGCTCGGCAGCGACACCGTCGGCAGGGAGAACAGCACCGTGGAGCCGAACCCGCCGCCGAACAGCACCCGGAACAGCACCCGCAGGCACACGACCAGCAGGCCCAGCCAGAGGTACAGCCGGAACGACAGCGCCCACGGCGCGTCCGTGCGCCGCGCCAGCACCGTCACCGACGCGACGAGCACGAGCAGCACCAGCAGCCACGGGTTCGTGGTGCGCGACGCGGCCGCCGACAGCCCCACCGCCCAGGTCCACCAGGCGGCAGGGTGCACGTCACGCGGCAGCGCGGGGCGGGGGATGCGCGCTCACCCCTTCCGGCGGACCCAGACCAGTCGGCCGACGGTGCCGAGCAGGACGACCAGGAGCGCTGCGGCCACGATCGGCAGCAGTGGACCCGAGCCCGAGGTGGTGTCGCTGGACACCAGGTCGGTGTCTCCCGCGTCCCCCGTTCCCGCGCCGCCGTCGCTGCTGTCGGTGCCGGTGCTGCCTGCGGTGGTCGACGCGGACGCGCTGGCGCTCGCGCTCGCCTTCGCCCGCTCGGCCTTCCTGGCCTTCGCCGTGGCGGTGGCCTTCGCCCTCGCGGTCGCCTTGGCCTTCGCGGACGCCTTCGCCGAGGCGCTCGGCGTCCCTGCGCCGGCCGACGGGGCGGACCCGCCGCCCCCCTGCGTCGGTCCCGCGGTCGGCCCGGAGCCCGGCTCGGGGCTCGGCTTCGGACTGGGCTTCGGACTGGGCTTGGGGCTCGGCTTGGGCGCCGGCTTCGGCGTCGCGGCCGGCTTCGGCGAGACCGGGGCGGTGCCCGGGTTGGTGCGGCTGCCGGTGCTCTGGAAGCGCCAGCCGACGAAGCCGCCGGCGGGCACCTTGAGGGAGCCGACGCCGACGCTGGCGTAGGTCCACCTCCCGGTCTTGCCGTCGGACCAGAACAGCCCCCAGTAGGCGTTCGTCGGCGGCGTCACGCCGCACGCCTCCTGCGCCGCGGTGGGCAGGCCGCTGACCCGGCACACGAAGCCGGGCGAGCGGGTGACGTAGGTCAGCGGGAAGCCGGCGCGGGGTACGACGGTCGATGCGACCGTGTTGGCGCCCTTCGTGTCGCAGCCGATCTTCGTGCCGCCGCCGAGCGAGCCGTTGTCCACGACCACCGTGACGCCGGTGCCCTTGGCGCAGTAGCCGCTCGCCGCCTGGGCGGGGCCGACCGTCAGGCCGGGGACCAGCCCCGCCGCCACGCCGGTGAGCGTGGCGGCGAGGACGGCGAGGAGACGGCGGGCGCTCATCGACGCACCCGGAAGTGGGTCACGCCCCGCCGGTCGGCGAACGCGCCCCGCACGACGAGCTTCTTCCGGCCGGCCTTCTGGCCGACGTGGAAGGAGTGCGCGACCCGGCCGGTGGCCGAGGCGGTGCCCTCCCAGATCAGCCGGCCGCGGTAGACCAGGCGGACCGGCTCGTGGACCGCGAGCCCGCGCACCCGCACGCGCTGCACACCGCCCTTGCGGACCTTGTGGCTGCGCAGCCGCTCCGTGAGCACCTTCGCGCCGAGGACCCGCAAGGTGTCCGTGCCGGTGCGCGAGGGACGCGAGCCGGTCACCCGGACGACATACCTGTGCGAGGCCTTGGGCAGGCGGACCTGCACGGTGCCGTTGCCGGCGGGACCGGCGAGGCCGCTGCGCTCGCGCACCGAGCCGACGCGGATCGTGAACCGCTCGCCGGCCTCCAGGCCGCTGGCCCGCAGGGTGACCTGGGCGCCACCGTGCCGGAAGCCGTCGGGTGCTCGCGCGACGAGTGTCGCCGGGGGCAGCAGGCCGTCGAGGCCGACGGCCGCCTGGGCGCTCGCCCGGCGCCACTGGTCGCGCAGCTCAGGGGTGATGCCGTCGGTGCGGCCCGCCGCGAGGGCCGCGGAGTCGAACGCGATCGCCCCGATCTCGCGACGAAGCGGGCCGCGCGCGGAGGAGCGGACCTGCCGGTCGAGCAGCCAGCCGGCGGCGTTCGCGGCCGGGACGGTCCTGCCCAGCGAGGTCAGCGTGGCGGCTGCGAGGCCGGTGCTGTTGGCGTTCGCCGTGCCCTGGTCGACGAACGAGCCGTCCTTGCGCTGGGTCGAGACCAGCCAGTCGGCGGCGCTGTCGATGTCGTCGTCGAGGCCGGTCACCCCGGCGTCGCGGGCGACCACGAGGGCGTCGGTGGCCAGGGCGGTCGCGTCGATGCTCGCGTCACCGTCGCCGGCGGCGGCGTCGTCGCAGGTGAACGACGACGCGTCGGTCGTCGGCTCGAGGGTGACCCGGAAGTAGCCGTCGGCGCACTGCTGCTGGAGCAGGAAGGCGACGGACTCGTCGGCGAGGCCGCTGCTCGCCCCGACGAGTGCTCGCACGATCCAGGCCTGGCCGATCGTGTTGGAGAAGTCCCCGAACGCGCTGGCGTCGACGCCCCGGCCCTGCTGGGCGTCGGCGGCCGCGTGGATGCGTGCCTGGAGACGGTCGACGAGGTTCGGCGTCACGGCGCCGAAGGCCCGCGGGTCGCGCCCGCCGAGCTCCACGGCGGTGGCCAGCTTGCCGAGCGCGCCGGCGTAGCTCTCGACGGAGCCGTCTCCGACGTACGCCTCCGTGACGGGCGCGAGCGCGTCGAGGATCGAGGTCTGGGCGGCCGTCTCGGTGCCCAGCGCGTTGAGGGCGACGAAGACGTCCACGGTCAGGCCGTAGTCGTCGAAACCGCCGAACTGGTCGTTGTGCACGAGCCCGCCGGTGAGCTGGTCGGCGAGCCACCCGGACGCCGAGCGGCTGCTCGGGCTCGGGGCGGCCTCGACCGGGGCCACCAGCGCCGAGCCGGCGACCAGGGAGACCGCCAGGCCGGAGACCAGGAGGGGACGGACGGCGACGGCACCCAGCCGGCGCGCAAGAGTACGCATGTGTGTGGTCCTTCCCGCTGCAGGCAGGCAGGACCCGGAGGTCCCAGCTGCGTTCCGCGACAGCGTGGATGCTTCTCACCCTGCGTCAGGTGCTCCGGCTCGCCGCCCCTCGACATGCTGGTGGGCGGCCTACGGTTGCGGGTCAGCGCCGGACTTCGACCGGCTTCCCCTGAGGTGGTGCAGGGAGCGACGGGACGGTCCCGTCGGGCAGGAGGAATGTAGCACCCGCAGACACCGGCGCAGACCGGCGGATCCGGCTACTTCCGGCCCTTCTCGCCCGGTGCGCCGTCGGAGGACAGCGCGGCGATGAAGGCCTCCTGGGGGACCTCGACGCGGCCCACCATCTTCATCCGCTTCTTGCCCTCCTTCTGCTTCTCCAGCAGCTTGCGCTTGCGGGTGATGTCGCCGCCGTAGCACTTGGCCAGCACGTCCTTGCGGATCGCGCGGATCGTCTCGCGGGCGATCACCCGGGCCCCGATGGCGGCCTGGATCGGCACCTCGAACTGCTGGCGCGGGATCAGCTCGCGCAGCTTGCCGGCCAGCCCGACGCCGTAGGAGTAGGCGTGGTCGCGGTGCACGATCGCGCTGAACGCGTCGACCGTCTCGCCCTGGAGCAGGATGTCGACCTTGACGAGGTCGGAGGCCTGCTCGCCGGTGGGCTCGTAGTCGAGCGAGGCGTAGCCCTTGGTGCGGGACTTCAGCTGGTCGAAGAAGTCGAAGACGATCTCGGCCAGGGGCAGCGTGTAGCGCATCTCGACGCGGTCGGCCGAGAGGTAGTCCATCCCCTCGAGCTGTCCGCGCTTGGCCTGGCAGAGCTCCATGATCACGCCGATGTAGTCGCTCGGGGACAGGATCGTGGCCTTCACGACCGGCTCGCGGACCTCGGCGATCTTGGCACCCGAGGGGTACTCGCTGGGGTTGGTGACCACGATCTCGCGGCCGTCCTCCAGCAGCACCGTGTAGACGACGTTCGGGGCCGTCGAGATCAGGTCGAGTCCGAACTCCCGCTCGAGTCGCTCGCGCACGATCTCCATGTGCAGCAGGCCGAGGAAGCCGCACCGGAAGCCGAAGCCGAGCGCGCCGGAGGTCTCGGGCTCGTAGGCGAGCGCCGCGTCGTTGAGCTGCAGCCGCTCGAGGGCGTCGCGCAGCGTCGGGTAGTCGTCGCCGTCGATCGGGTAGAGGCCGGAGTAGACCATCGGGTTGGGGTGCTTGTAGCCGCCGAGCGCCTCGGTCGCGCCGTGGTGCTGGGAGGTCACCGTGTCGCCGACCCGCGACTGGCGGACGTCCTTCACGCCGGTGATGAGGTAGCCCACCTCGCCGACTCCGAGGTCGCGGGCCTTGATCGGCTCCGGCGAGATGACCCCGACCTCGAGCATCTCGTGGGTGACGCCGGTGCTCATCATCTTGATCTTGTCGCGGTGCGAGAGCCGGCCGTCGACGACGCGGACGTAGGTCACCACGCCGCGGTAGGTGTCGTAGACCGAGTCGAAGATCAGCGCGCGCGGCGGGGCGTCGGCGTTCCCGACCGGCGCCGGGGTCTGCGCGACGATCTCGTCGAGGAGCGCCTGCACCCCGAGGCCGGTCTTGGCCGAGACCTGCAGCACGTCGGACTCGTCGCACCCGATGATGTGGGCGAGCTCGGCGGCGTACTTCTCGGGCTGCGCGGACGGCAGGTCGATCTTGTTCAGCACGGGTATGACGTGCAGGTCGGCGCCGAGCGCGAGGTAGAGGTTCGCCAGCGTCTGGGCCTCGATGCCCTGGGCCGCGTCGACGAGCAGCACCGCCGCCTCGCACGCCTCGAGCGAGCGCGACACCTCGTAGGTGAAGTCGACGTGCCCGGGGGTGTCGATCATGTTGAGCACGTAGGTGCCCGGCACGGCCGCCGACGTGCTGCCCTGCTGCACCGTCCACGGCATCCGCACGGCCTGGCTCTTGATGGTGATCCCGCGCTCGCGCTCGATGTCCATCCGGTCGAGGTACTGCGCCCGCGCGCTGCGCTCGTCCACGACGCCCGTGAGCTGGAGCATCCGGTCGGCGAGCGTGGACTTGCCGTGGTCGATGTGCGCGATGATGCAGAAGTTGCGGATGATCGCGGGATCGGTCGTTCCCGGGGCGGGCGCGAACTGCTGGGACACGGGCCACTTTCTCGTCGGGGGATCAGGCTGGCTGCCTCCCGTGGGGCGGTCGGTGCCGCGGAGAGACGGCGTCCATCCTCCCACGCGGCGCGCCCCGGCGACGCCGGCCCGGACGCCGTACACAATGGCGGCTGTGAACGGCCGAGCAGCGGGACCCCTGACCGGACCCCGCGACCCCGGCACGCTGCCGCCCCTGCCGCACGGCGCGACCAGCCGCCGGCTCGACTGGCTGCTGCTGCCACCCGCCCTGCGGCGGATGGTCGAGGACCGCCTCGGCAGCCCGGTCGTCGAGTCGGTGTCGGCCGGCTCGGGCTGGACACCCGGCTGCGCGTCGGTGCTGATCGGCGAGCGCGGCGAGCGGGTGTTCCTCAAGGCGGCCAGCAAGAAGGCGCAGCGCTCGTTCGCCGACGCGTACGCCGCCGAGGCCACGGTGCTGCGCCAGCTGCCCTCGCCGATCCCGGTCCCCCGGCTGCTGTGGTCCCACGAGGACGACCTGTGGGTGGTGCTGGCCTTCGAGCACGTCGAGCACACCAACCCGGCGCGGCCCTGGCGGCGCGACGAGCTCGACGCCTGCCTCGACACCCTCGAGCACCTCGCCCAGACGCTGACGCCGCCGCCGATGCGGGTGCCGTCGTTCGCCCGCGAGTTCGCCGGCTGCCTCGACGGCTGGGCCCACGTCCGGCGTACGGCGCCCGGGTGGCCGCACCTCGACGAGGCGGTCGCGCTGGCCGGCCGGTTCGCGGAGGCGACCGCGGGCAGCACGCTCGTGCACGCCGACGTCCGCGACGACAACCTCCTGCTCGCCCCGACCGGGCGCGCACTGCTGTGCGACTGGGACTTCGCGACCGTCGGCGCCGCGTGGGTCGACACGGTGTGCCTGCTGATCGGTCCGGCCGGCGACGGGCTGGACGCCGACGCCGTGCTCGCCGAGCGCGCGCTGACCCGGACCGCGGCGCCCGACGACGTGGACAGCCTGCTGGCGCTGCTGGCCGGCTACTTCCTCGAGCGTCGCGACGCGCCGGTGCCGAACTCGTCCCCGTACCTCCGCGCCCACCAGGACTGGTACGCCGAGGCGACCTGGGCCTGGCTGGCCCGCCGCCGCGGCTGGACCTGAGCGATTTGGGCGGTCCTCCGCGTCGCTGGTAGCCTTGGTGCTTGCGTGTCAGGACGCCTCGCGTCCCCCTCTCTGCAGCACCAGTCAGCACCAGTCAGCATCGTGCAGCACGGGCCAGCCCACGCGACCGAGCCAGCAGCACCATCCCGAACCAGCCCACACCGACGAGAACACCGATCGAGGCCTGCCCCGTGGCGAACATCAAGTCCCAGATCAAGCGCAACCGACAGAGCGACCTCGCGCACGAGCGCAACAAGTCGGTCAAGTCCGCGCTGAAGTCGGCCGTGCGCAAGTTCCGCGAGGCCGCCGACGCCGGCAACGCCGACGAGGCCAAGACCCTCGCCGCCGCCGCGGGCCGCAAGCTCGACAAGGCGGCCTCGGCCGGCGTGATCCACAAGAACCAGGCCGCGAACAAGAAGTCCGCGATCAACAAGCGCGCCGCGTCGCTCTGACCCGACCTGCCTGACGAGGCGTCCACCCGACCGGGTGGGCGCCTCGCTGCGTGTCCGGTGGGTGGCCCAGTGTGGCCCAGGGTGGCCCAGTGGTGGCCCGGTGGTGACTCGGGCGCGCCGGCTCAGCCGCGCCGGGCGCGGGTGACGGTGAGCACCATCCGCTCGAGGGAGTACGCCGCGTCGCTGGCGGCCCCCTTCACGTCCGCGTCGGCCTGCGCGACGGCGACGATCGCGGTGGCCAGCCCCAGGTCGTCCCAGCCGCGGGACTGCTCGCGCAGCACCCGCAGCTTCCACGGCGGCACTCCCGCCTCCCGGGCGAGGTCGCCCTCTCGCAGGCCGCGCGGCGCGGCGGCGTACTTCGCGAGGCCGCGCAGCCCGCTGGCGAACGCGCTGGTGACCAGGATCGGCGCGGTGCCGTTGTCGAGGGCCCACCTCAGCTCCTCCAGCGCCACCGACGTGCGGCCGTAGATCGCGGCGTCGGCGATCGCGAACGACTTGACCTCGGCGCGGCCGCCGAAGTAGCGCCGCACGACGGCCTCGGTGAGCGGCTCGCCCGGGAAGTCGCTGGCGAGCTGGTGGGCGGCACCGGCGAGGGCGCGGAGGTCCTGGCCCACCGCCTGCACGAGCAGCTCGGCGGCGTCCTCGGCGATCCGGCCGCCGTGGCTGCGCACCTCGGCGGCCACGAAGCGGGGGAACTCCGACGGCCTCAACGACGCCGACTTGCGCTCCGAGACGGCGCCGACCTTGCGGAGCCGGTTGAGCAGGCCGCTGCCCTTCTGCCCGCCGGAGTGCACGAGCACGAGCGCGACCTCCTCGGCGGGCGCCTCCGCGTAGGCCACCAGGCCGTCGTACGCGTCCTCGGGCAGGTCCTCGAGGCCGAGCACGACGACGCACCGGATCGACGAGAACAGGGACGGCGCCGCGAGCTCGCCGAGCGCCGCCATCGTGACCGACAGCGCCTGCGTCTCGGAGACCTCCGACTCGGGGTCGAACGCGCGGACCGCGCCGACGACGGCCTCGACGGTGCGCCGGTTGAGCAGCTCCTCCGGTCCGGTGACCAGGGTGACGTGGCCGAGCACGTCCTTCGCCTGTGGTGTCGCCATGGTGGCGTCAGCCTTCCACACTCCCCCGACACCCCGGTGCGGCCCTGCCGACGGGCCGCTCACCGACGCGTCGCCACGCCGAGGCGGCCGTCGCGCACGGTGACCGCCACGTCGCCGTCGCGGTCGGTGCGCTCGACGGTCGCGCCGGCGCGTCGCAGCAGGGCCAGCGTCGAGTCAGCCGGGTGGCCGTAGTCGTTCTCGCGCCCCACCGAGACCACCGCCAACCGGGCTCCGATGCCCCCGACAAGCTCCGGGTCCTGGTAGCGGCTGCCGTGGTGCGGCACCTTGAGCACGTCGACCCGCAGCGCCGGCAGCGCCGCGTGCAGCGCGACGCTGCGCCTCGGGCTCCATGTCGCCGGAGAGCAGGATGCGCACCCCGGCCACCTCGACGAGCAGGACCAGGCTGGCGTTGTTCGCGACCGACCCCTCCTCCCCCGCGCTGCCGCGGCGCGACCCGCCCACGGGACCGACCACCTGCCAGGTCAGCGCGCCGACCCGGCGCACCTCGCCGTAGGCGGGCACCCGCACTGGCACGCCCGCCCGTGCCGCCTCCCGCCGCACGTCCCGGGCGCCGGCCGGCGGGTCCTCGGTCCCGGTCACGTCGAGCTCCCCGACCTGGCGGCCCGCGAGCACGGCGGGCAGGCCGTCGACGTGGTCGGCGTGGAAGTGCGTGAGCACCACGACGGGGAGGGCGCGCACACCGAGCCGGTCCAGGCACCTGTCGACCGCCGGCGGGTCGGGCCCGGTGTCCACCACGACCGCTGCGCGCCGGCCGGCGTTGAGCACCAGTGCGTCGCCCTGGCCGACGTCGCACGCCACCAGCACCCACCCCCGCGGCGGCCACCCGGGGCTCGGGAGCGGCCGGACCATCACGACGACGAGCAGGACGCTGAGCCCGACCGACCACCGGGCCCGTCGCAGCAGCCGCGCGGCGCCGAGACCCGCCGCCAGGCACACGGCGGCCAGCACCACGAGCGAGGCGGGTCCCGTCGACCAGTCGAGGGCCGCGGTCGGCAGCGCGGCCATCCGGGTGGCGACCAGGATGATCCAGGAGGCGCACAGGCCGGCGAGCCAGCCGCAGGCCAGTCCCAGTGGCGCGACGACCAGCATCAGCAGGCCGCCCACGAGGCCCAGCACCGTGGCCGGGCCGACCACGGGCGCGACGACCAGGTTGGCGACCACCGCGACCAGGCTGACCTGACCGGAGATGGCCGCGACCAGCGGCGTGCACGCCAGCTGCGCTGCCGTCGGCACCGCCAGCGCCTCGGCGACCCACCGCGGCATCCAGGTCGCCAGCGCGTCCCGGAACGCCGGCGCGAGCAGCAGGATGCCGGCCGTGGCGAGCGAGGACAGGGCGAAGCCGACGGACCGGACCAGCCAGGGGTCGAAGAGCAGGAGCAGCAGCACGGCCACCCCCAGGGCACGCACGCCCCGGTCGCGGCTGCGCGCACCCAGGCCCAGGAGCGCCACGGACCCCATCACCGCCGCCCTAAGCACGCTGGGCTCCGGACGGGCGAGGAGCACGAACCCGGCCACGCCCAGCACCCCGACCACCGTCAGCCACCGCGCGCGCAGCCCCACCCACCGGGCGACCACCACGAGGAAGCCGACGACCAGCGTCAGGTTGGTGCCGGAGACGGCGGCGAGGTGGGTCAGCCCGCACGTCCGGAAGGCGGTCGTGATCCGCTCCGACATCGTGGTGTCGTCCCCGACGACCAGGGCCGGGACCAGGGCCCGGGCGTCGGTCGGCGCCCGGGCCACCGACGCACGGATGCCGGACCGGACCCGGTCGGCAGCGCCGAACGCACCCGGTGGGTCGGCGAGGGTCGTCGGCGCCCGCCGGGACGAGAGCACGCCGGCGAGGTCGGGCCCGGAGGGGGGCCCGAGCCGCCCGACGACCCGCACCGTCGAGCCGAGCCGCACCGCCCGCCAGTGCTCGTCACCGATCACCAGGACCGGCGCACGGGTGCTGTGCCGGGCACCGCGCCCGACGACCTCCTCGACCCTGAGCCGCGTCAGGGTGTACCCGCCGAACCGGCCCTCCCGCGTCACCGGGTCGGTGGTCACCGTGCCCGTGGCGGTGACCACCGCGCCCAGGTCGGCCAGCCGGCCCACCGGACCCGACCGGTTGGCCTCCGCGTGCAGCGCCACCACGCCGGCCACGGCGACCGACGCGAGCAGGCACCCCGCCAGCGTCGTGACGGGTCGCCCGCCCCGGCGCCGGAGCCAGATCAGCACGGTGGCCACCGCGGCCGCGCCGAGGCAGAGGCGTCCCGGCAGGCCGACCGCGGCGAGCCCGCCTCCCCACCCCGCACCGGCGAGCACCAGCACCCGCAGGTCGGGGCGGTGGGCAGGCACACCGTCCCGGGCGCCCGCATCCCGTCGAGCGTCGCGTCCGGGGGCGCGTCCGGGGGCGCGTCCGGGATCACGAGCGGGGGACGTCACAGCGTCACGAAGGGCGCCATCTCCGCCAGCGTCGCGTCGCCGATCCCGGACACCTCCAGGAGCTCGTCGACCGAGGTGAAGGCGCCGTTCTCGGTGCGGAACGCCAGGATCGCCCGGGCGGTCACCGGCCCCACTCCCGGCAGCTCCTCGAGCGTCGCCTGGTCGGCCGTGTTGATGTCGACCATCGGCGTGGACGTGGCGGCACCCGACCCGCCCGCCGTGCCCGCAGCGGCCGAGGCAGCAGGCCCCGCCACGCCGGGGACGGCCGGGACCCCGACCACGACCTGCTCGCCGTCGGTGAGCACCCGCGCCAGGTTGAGGGACCCCAGCCTCGCCCCGCGCCGGGCTCCGCCGGCGGCCTCCAGCGCGTCCACCACCCGCGAGCCCGCGGGCAGGGTGGCGATGCCCGGCCTGCGGACCTTGCCGGTCACGTCGACGACGATGGAGCCGGTCGCGACGGCGCCGCCCGCCGCGCTCGTGCCACCGGCGGGGCTGCCCGCCGCACCCGGCCCTCCGGGGGCCGCTGCGGTGCCCGCCGCCGAGCCGGCGACACCCCCGGAGGCTCCCGGGACGGTCCCGCCGGAGGCCTCGCCGTCCGCGACTCCCGGCACGGACGACGGACCGCCGCCGGACGGCGCGGCGGGGGTGACCAGCGCGGGTCCGGGGCCGGGGGCCACGACCGCGAGGTCGTCGCCGCGGGCGCGCAGCACCCACCAGGCGGTGGCGGCGACCGCGAGGGCGACCACCAGGGCGACGACGGTGAGGTGGACCGGGGCCAGCCCCACCCGTCCCTGCAGGCTCGGCGGCAGCCGGTCGTGGGCCCACCCGGCCACCGAGCCGGCGACCCCGACGCCCCGACGGGCGTGACGGCCTGGCTCCGTGGCCGCGTCGGCGGGCGGGTGGACGACGGACCCGCCTGGCCGGTCGTGCTCGGCCGGTGGGAGGTAGGGACCGTCGAGCTCGCCGGACCCGTCCGGCGGCCACGGACCCGGTCGGTCGGGGTGGTCCGGACGGATCTCGGCGAGCTCAGCGCTCAGCAGCTCCAGCCGTCGCCGTGCCACCTCGGCGACCTGGGTGTGGGAGGGCCTGCGTGAGCGCATGCGGAGAACCTAGGAAGTCCGGGCGACCCCTCGCAGGCTCGTCGCGCCGGCCTGTGGACAACCGGGCGGGAGCCCGACCGGGGACGGTCTCGGGCTCGGGGCGGGTGGCAGGTCAGCGTGGTGCGACGACGACGGCGACCATCCCCGGGCCGACGTGGGCCCCGATGACGGCACCCACCTCGCCCACCACCACGTCGTCGTGGAGTTGCCCGGCGAGCCGCTGCCGGAGGTGGTCGGCCAGGGCACCGGCGCGGTCGGGGCTGGCCAGGTGCGCGACCGCCACGTCGACCATGCGGTCCCCGGCCGCCGCGACGGCCAGCTCCTCCAGTCGGCTCAGCGCCCGGGAGGCCGTGCGGACCTTCTCGCGAGTGCCGATACGGCCGTCCGCGATCTCGAGCAGCGGCTTGACGGCGAGGGCGGAGCCGACCAGGGCGGTGGCGGCGCCGATGCGGCCACCACGCCGGAGGTACTCCAGCGTGTCGACGTAGAACAGCGACGTCGTGGCGTCGGAGCGAGCGAGGGCGGCACCGGCCGCCTCCTCGGCGGAGCCCCCGCGGTCGAGGACGTCGGCCGCGGTGAGGACGGCGAACCCGGTCGCCATACCGAGCTGACGGGTGTCCACCGCGCGCACCGGGAGCGACGCCTCGCGCGCGGCGAGCTGGGCGGACTCGAAGGTGCCGCTCAGGTCGCCGGACAGGTGCACCGAGAGCACCGCCTCGGCGCCCTCGGCGCGCGCCTTCTCGTAGGCCTCGAGGAACACCGCCGGGGTCGGCCGCGACGTGCTGACCGGGGTCCACTCGCGCAGCGCGGCGGCGATCAGGGCAGGCGTCGCCTCGGCGTCGACCCCCTCCTCGTACGACCGGGCGCCGACGACCACCTGGAGCGGGACGACCGTGATGCCGCGCGCGGCGGCGACCTCGCGCGGCAGCATCGACGTGGAGTCGGTGACGAGCGCCACGGTGCGGGACATGGCGCGAAGGCTACCGGTCCGTAGGGGAATCCACGGGGGGTCGCGGAGGTTGCCCGGGAGTACGTCGTCCACGACCTCGAGGAGTCCCATGCGCGTCGTCATCGCCGGAGGGCACGGCCAGATCGCCCAGCTGCTCGAGGAGGTGCTCGCCTCCGCCGGGGACCAGCCGGTCGGCCTGGTGCGCAACCCCGACCACGTCCCCGACGTCGAGAAGCGTGGCGCCGAGGCGGTCGTCCTCGACCTCGAGCACACCGAGGTGGCCACCCTCGCGGGCGTCCTCGACGGCGCCGACGCGGTGGTCTTCGCCGCCGGCGGCGGACCCGACAGCGGCGCCGCCCGCAAGGAGACCGTGGACAGGGGCGCCGCGGTGCTGCTGGCCGACGCCGCGGAGCAGGCGGGCGTACGGCGCTACGTGATGGTCTCCTCGATGGGGACCGACAAGGCCGACCCGGACAGCGACGAGGTGTTCCAGGTGTACCTGCGCGCCAAGAAGGCCGCCGACGACGACCTGATGGCGCGTGACCTCGACTGGACCGTCGTGCGTCCCGGGCGGCTGACCGACGACCCCGCCGGTGGCCGGGTCCAGGTGGGCACGCTCGCCCGCGGCGAGGTGTCCCGCGCCGACGTCGCCGCGGTGCTCGCCGCGGTGCTGCGCACCCCCGGCACGGTGCGGTCGGTGTTCGACCTCAGCTCGGGACACCAGACCGTGGACGCCGCGCTGGCCGGGCTCTAGCGACGCGCGACGCCGGCCCGGCCGGCGTACCCTCCGGCGTACCCCTCCGGCGTACGCCCCACGTGCTTCCCCGGGGAGCTGTCGCCTCCCCCGGCTTGCATGCCTGGGGAGGCGATCGAACACCAGGGGACCCTGGTGTTCGTGCGACGGGTGGGGCCGTCAGCGCGACGACGATGTTGACCACCTTCGGCGCGCGCACGATCACTTGCGCACGGTCGGCCGTCCAGGGCGCGCTGGACGTGCGGGTCGGCCATCGCGACGGCCTCCAGGTCGACCTCGGAGATGTCGGGGCTGACCTGCAGCTTGGCGCGCAGCTTGCCCTGGACCTGGACGATCGCGGTCACGGACTCCTGGACCAGCAGGGCGGGGTCGACCATGGGCCAGGTCGGCGCGCGACCGTGGGCTCGTGGCCCAGGCGCTCCCACATCTCCTCGGCGGTGTACGGCGCGACCAGGCTCAGCAGCACCGCGACGACCTCGGTGGCCTCGCGGACCGCAGGGTCGTCGGGGCCGCAGCCCGGTGTCGATCGGCCTTGCGGGTGGCGTTGACCAGCTCCATCACCCGAGCGACCAGCACGTTGAAGCGCTGGGACTCGACCAGCTGCTCGGCGTCGTGGAGCGTGCGGTGCGTGACCCGGCGCAGGGCGAGGTCGCCGCCCTCGGCGGCCGTGCCGGCGGGCGAGGTGACGTCGCCGCTCAGCCGCCAGGCCCGCTGCAGGAACTTCACCGACCCGCCGGGCGACATGTCGGCCCAGTCGATGTCGTCCTCGGGCGGGCCGGCGAACACCATCGTCAGCCGGACCGCGTCCACGCCGAACTCGGCGAGCTGCTCGCCCAGGTTGACGCCGTTGCCCAGCGACTTGCTCATCCTGCGGCCCTCGTTGATGACCTTGCCCTGGTTATCAGCTCGCCGAGAACGGCTCGACGAAGTCGACCAGGCCCATGTCGTGCAGCGCCTTGGTGAAGAACCGGGCTGTAGAGCAGGTGCAGGACGGCGTGCTCGACGCCGCCGACGTACTGGTCGGCGGGCCCCAGGTCGCGCACCGGCTCGCGGGTCGAACGGCCTGGGTGTCGTCGTGCGGCGAGCAGTAGCGCAAGAAGTACCACGACGAGTCGACGAAGGTGTCCATCGTGTCGGTGTCGCGCTTCGCCGGGCCGCCGCACTGCGGGCAGTCGACGTTGACCCACTCCTCGGCCGCGCGCCAGCGGTGAGACACCCTTGGGCTTCAGGTCGGCACCGCCCAGCTCGGGCAGCTCCACCGGCAGCTGGTCCTCGGGCACCGCGACCTCGCCGCACGACCGGGCAGTGCACGATCGGGATCGGGGCGCCCCAGTAGCGCTGCCGGCACAGCAGCCAGTCGCGCAGCCGGAAGTTGACCGTGCCCCGGCCCGGCGCCCTCGGCCTCCAGCCAGGCGATGATGCGTGGACTTCGGCCTCGTCGACGTCCAGGCCGTCCAGGGAGATCTCGTCGTTGGCGGAGTTGATCGCCGGCGCCGTCGCCGGTGAACGCCTCGCCGGCCTCCTCGAAGCCCTCGGGCGGCTGCGACGGTGCGGACGATCGGCAGGTCGAAGGCCGCGGCGAAGTCCCAGTCCCGCTGGTCCTGGCCGGGCACCGCCATGATCGCGCCGGTGCCGTAGTCGGCCAGCACGTAGTCGGCGGCGTACACCGGGATCCGCGCGCCGGTCACGCGGGTTGATCGCGTGCACGCCCAGGAACACGCCGGTCTTGGGCCGGTCGGTGGCCAGCCGGTCGATGTCGGACTCCTTGCGGACCTCGACCAGGTAGGCCTCCAGGGCCTCGCGCTGCTCGTCGGGACGCAGCTCCGGCGGCCAGCTCCGCGTCGGCCGCGACCACCATGAACGTCGCGCCGAACAGCGTGTCGGGCCGGGTCGTGTAGACCGGTCAGCGGCTCGTAGCGGTCGCTCGACCGCGAAGTCGACGTGGGCGCCCTCGGAGCGGCCGATCCAGTTGCGCTGGCGTGGCCAGACCTTGTCCGGCCAGGTGGCCTCCAGCGGCGTCCAGGTCGTCCAGCAGCCGCTGGGCGTAGGCGGTGATCTTGAAGTACCACTGCGTCAGCTCGCGCTTGGTGACCTCGGCACCGCAGCGCTCGCACATGCCCGTCGACGACCTGCTCGTTGGCCAGCACGGTCTGGTCGTTGGGGCACCAGTTGACCGGGCTCGAACTTGCGGTAGGCCAGCCCCTGCTCGCGGAACCTCAGGAACAGCCACTGCGTCCAGCGGTAGTACTCCGGGTCGGAGGTGTTGAGCCGGCGCGACCAGTCGAAGCTCACGCCGTAGCTGCCGGAACGACTCGGCCTGGGTCGCGATGTTGGCGTAGGTGTAGTCGCCGGGTGCGCGTCGTTGCGGATCGCGGCGTTCTCCGCGGGCAGGCCGAAGGAGTCCCACCCGATCGGGTTGAGCACCTCGTAGCCGCGCAGCCACCAGTAGCGCGCGATCACGTCGTGCAGCGCGGTCACCTCGGCGTGACCCATGTGCAGGTCACCGCTGGGGTAGGGGAACATCGTGAGCGCGTAGCGACGCTCCCGCGCGCGTCGTCGGCGGCGCGGAACGGGTCCAGCTCGTCCCAGACCTTGCGCCACTTGTCCTGGAGGGCCGTCCACGTCGTAGTCGTCGCGGTCGTCCTGCTCGCTCATCGGTCCGCTTCCTGGTCGTCGTCTGTCGTCTTCCTGGGTCGTCCCGCGGTGCTGTCCTGGGGCACAAAAAAACCCCTCGGTGACGAGGGGTAGCCGCGTCGTCCAGGCCCCGGCGGGGCACCGGTCAACGCGGCCTGCGAAGGAGGAGGTGCTGGCGCATGGAGCCGAGGGTAGCGCACCCACCGGCGGCGGCGGGCTGGCAGGTGAGCCCGCCCCGCACGGTCAGGACGTCCCGATGCGCTCGTCGAGCAGCGCTTCGAGCTTGGCCAGCCCCCGGGCCAGGTCCTCGTAGGAGCGCTCCCCCAGCGCCTGCTCCCACTGCTGCTCGAGACGGAGCATCGTCCGCCTGATCACGCCGACCGCGGCCCAGCCGCGCTCGGTCAGCCGCACGACGCGGGTACGACGGTCGTCCGGGTGTGACTCGCGCACCAGGTAGCCCCCCGACTCGAGCTGGTGCAGCAGGTGGTTCATCGCCTGCTTCGAGGCATGCGTGCGCTGGGCCAGCATGCCCGGTCGCTGCCCGTCGGGCCCCGGGTGCTGGAACACCCCGAGGTGGGCGGGCAGCACGTCGTCGAAGCCGGCCGAGCGCAGGCTCGACATGACCTCGTGACGCACCAGCACCGCGGGACGGCGCAGGAGTGCGCTCACCGGCGGCAGAGCAGAGTTTCCTTCGTGGTTCACATGTCCCCCCGGACTACGTATGTCCGGCTTTCGTTTCGGGCCCCCCGGCCTCGACAACGATTGTGCCCGCGATCACGCAATTCGCAACGTTTTCTGCCCTAGCAGCCGTAAACCTTTGCCTTCCCCCTCGGGGACCGTGCAGATCGTCTGTCGATGTGACTGAACTATGACTCCCTGTCATCTGCTGTGACACGGCCTCCGACCGGTGTCCGCCTCGTGCCTGCCTCAGTGCCCTGCGGGTCGCGAGTCGTCCTTCTCGACCTCGTCGGGGACGACCAGGGGGCGCAGCCGGGCCCAGGCCAGGAACACCGCGGAGACGACGACCATGCCGATCCCGGCCCAGAGGTTGACGTTGAGACCGTCGGACTTGGCGAGGTCGGCGTCGCTGCTGTTGACGATCCCGGCGATCACCAGCACCACGCCGTAGATCCCGATCAGCAGGGCGATGAAGGTGCGTATGTCGAACGCGCCGGCCTTGTGGGCCGAGCCGTCGGAGCCGGCTGTGTCGTCGCCGGCGGTGCGGGCAGTGCGGGGA
The DNA here is from genome assembly GCA_963781745.1 of uncultured Actinomycetota bacterium. Lineage (GTDB taxonomy): Bacteria > Actinomycetota > Actinomycetes > Propionibacteriales > Nocardioidaceae > Nocardioides_B. Next base: position 88,712 of record CAWAHH010000020.1, read on the forward strand.
GAGTCGGCCATGACGGGTCCTTACCAGAAGACGATGTTGAGGACGATGACGATGACGACGCCGACGCCGGCGAGCTGGGTCGGCTTCTGGTACCAGGACAGCGCGCCCTCGTCGGCGTCGTGGAAGTCCTTCTTCGGGGTCAGCGAGTAGACCAGGCCGCGCAGCTCGGACTCGACGCGCGCGGGGGTGAACAGCGTCACCACCACCGAGACCAGGATGTCGACCCCGAAGGCGGCGAGCGCCGCGACGAAGCTCGCACCCTGGCCGCTGAGGCCGATCCAGCCCTGCGACATCGGGCCGAGGGCGTCCTGGCTGGCCACGCCGACGACGACCGCGGCGAGCGTGCCGCTCACCAGCCCGGTCCAGCCCGCCGCCGCACTCATCCGCTTCCAGAACATGCCGAGGATGAACGTGGCGAACAGCGGGGCGTTGAAGAAGCCGAACAGGGTCTGCAGGTAGTTCATGATGTTCTGGTAGTTGCGGGCGATCAGCGCGGTGAGGATGGCCACCAGGGTCGCGGCCACCGTCGCCAGGCGGCCGACCCGCAGGTAGTAGTCGTCGTCGCGGTCCTTGACGACGTACGTCTGCCAGAGGTCGTAGGAGAACACGGTGTTGAACGCGGAGATGTTCGCCGCCATGCCGGCCATGAACGAGGCCAGCAGCCCCGCGATCGCGACGCCGAGCATGCCGTTGGGCAGCAGGTCCCGGAACAGGTAGAGCAGCGAGTTGTTGTAGTCGAACGTCGTGCTGCCCGACGACTTGGCCCGGGCCACCTCGGAGGCCACGACCGCGGCGATCATGCCTGGGAAGATCACGATGAACGGGATGAACATCTTCGGGAAGGCGCCGATGATCGGCGCGCGCTGGGCCGCGGAGATCGAGCTCGAGGCCATCGCCCGCTGCACCTCGACGAAGTTCGTCGTCCAGTAGCCGAACGACAGCACGAAGCCCAGACCGAACACGAGTCCCAGGACCGACAGCAGCGGGCTGTCGATGCCCGTCAGGTTGGTGCCTGGCCACGACGTCAGCTGCGCCTCGCCGTCCCCGGCGGCGGTGATCTTGTCCTTGAGCCCGCCGTACCCGCCGACCTTGTGCAGCCCGACCAGGGTGAGCGGGAGCAGCGCGGCGACGATGACGAAGAACTGCAGGACCTCGTTGTAGATGGCTGCCGACAGGCCGCCGAACGAGATGTAGGACAGCACGATCGCGGCGGCGATGAACAGCGAGAGGTAGAGGTTCCAGCCGAGCAGGATGTTCACGATCTTGGCCAGCAGGAACAGGTTGATGCCGGCGATGAGCAGCTGTGCGATGGCGAAGCTCAGCGCGTTGACGAGGTGCGCGCCGGTGCCGAACCGCTTGCGCATGAACTCGGGGACCGAGCGCACCTTCGAGCCGTAGTAGAAGGGCATCATGACCACGCCGAGGAAGAGCATGGCGGGGACGGCGCCGATCCAGAAGTAGTGCACCGTCGGGATGCCGAACTGCGCCCCGTTGGCGGACATGCCCATGATCTCGACGGCGCCGAGGTTCGCCGAGATGAAGGCCAGGCCGGTGACCCAGGCGGGCAGCGAGCGGCCGGACAGGAAGAAGTCGATGCTGCTCGAGACCGAGCGCTTGGCCAGGAAGCCGATCCCCAGCACGAACACGAAGTAGAGGGCGATCAGTGAGTAGTCGACCCAGTTGGCGTCGAGTCTGAGCTGGGTCGAGTCCGCCGCGAGAACCATCGAGCCTCCTGATATCCGGACCGAGACGTCCAGGAGGGCTCTTCCCCCGTATCCCGGCGACATATGCACGATGTGGGCCGCGATGTCGCCCCGCCGGGGGGCGCGGCGGCGGTGCAGGTCCCGGCCCGGCCAGCGGCTAGGGTCGTCGGCGACGACAGGCCGTGGCGAGGGAGAGGGTGTGCGATGAGCTGGTTGGTGACCGGAGGGGCGGGCTATATCGGCGCGCACGTGGTGCGGGCGCTCGGTGAGCGCGGCCTGTCGACGGTGGTCGTCGACGACCTCTCCAGCGGGCACCGCGGCTTCGTTCCCCAGGACGTGCCGTTCGTCGAGGGCAGCATCCTGGACACCCCGCTGCTGGTCTCGGTGCTGCGCGAGCACGAGGTGCAGGGCGTGGTCCACGTCGCCGGCTTCAAGTACGCCGGCGTCTCGGTCGACCGACCGCTGCACACCTACGAGCAGAACGTCACCGGCACCCAGAGCGTGCTCGCCGCGATGCAGGAGGCCGGCGTCGACAAGGTGGTGTTCTCCTCCAGCGCCGCCACCTTCGGCACGCCCGACACCGAGACGGTCACCGAGCAGACCGCGACGCGCCCCGAGTCGCCGTACGGCGAGTCGAAGCTGATCGGCGAGTGGCTGCTGGCCGACCAGGCCCGCGCGACCGGCCTGCGGCACACGTCCCTGCGCTACTTCAACGTCGTCGGCTCCGGCGTGGACGAGGTCTACGACACCAGCCCGCACAACCTGTTCCCGCTGGTGATCGAGGCGCTCGTCGAGGGCCGCACCCCGCGCATCAACGGCGAGGACTACCCCACTCCCGACGGCACCTGCGTGCGCGACTACGTCCACGTCGCCGACCTCGCGGTCTCCCACGTCGCGGCCGCCCAGGCGCTCACGGAGGGTACGTCGCTCGAGCCGGTGTACAACCTGGGATCGGGTGACGGCCTCTCGGTGCGGCAGATCATGGACGCCATGGCCCGGGTCACCGGCATCGCGTTCACACCCGAGGTTCATCCCCGCCGTCCCGGCGACCCGGCACGGATCGTCGCGTCCGGGGAGCTCGCCGCACGCGACCTCGACTGGCGGATGCGGCACAGCGTCGACGACATGGTCGCGAGCGCCTGGCGGGCCCGCCAGGCGGCGAGCTGACGGCCGACTGACGGTAGGGAGACAGCATGAGCGTCCTGGACCTGTTCCGCCTCGACGGCAAGGTCGCGATCGTGACCGGCGCCTCGTCCGGGCTCGGCGTCGCCTTCGCCCGGGCATTGGCCGAGGCCGGCGCCGACGTGGTGCTCGGCGCGCGGCGCGTCGAGCGGCTCGAGGAGACCCGCGCCCTGGTCGAGGCGATCGGGCGTCGCGCGGTGACCGTGCGCACCGACGTCTCCTCCCCCGAGGACTGCCAGGCCCTCGTGGACACGGCGGTGCAGGAGCTCGGTGGCGTCGACGTGCTCGTCAACAACGCCGGTGTCGGCACCGCCGTGCCGGCCACCCGCGAGACCCCCGAGCAGTTCCGCTCGGTCATCGACGTGAACCTCAACGGCTGCTACTGGATGGCGCAGGCGTGTGGGCGGGTGATGCAGCCGGGCAGCAGCATCGTCAACATCAGCAGCGTCCTGGGCATCACCACCGGCGGGCTCCCGCAGGCGGCGTACTCCGCGAGCAAGGCCGGCCTGATCGGCCTGACCCGCGACCTGGCCCAGCAGTGGACCGGCCGCAAGGGCATCCGGGTCAATGCGCTGGCGCCCGGCTTCTTCGCCTCGGAGATGACCGAGAGCTACCCGGAGGGCTACCTCGACGCGATGGCGCCGCGGATCCCGGCCGGGCGCAAGGGCGACGGCGAGGAGCTGGCCGCGGCCCTGGTGTTCCTGGCCAGTGCCGCCGGCGGCTACGTCACCGGCCAGACGCTCGCCGTCGACGGCGGGATGACGATCACCTGAGCGGCGGGCTCACCGGTGGGAGTCCGGCCCACGACACACGGCCGGAACCCAACTCCTGCTCAGCAAAGCCTTGGCATCCGGTGGGAGGATGGGGCCATGAGCAGCCAGCAGAACATCCGTGCCCTGCGCTCCGGCCTGACCCTGGAGTGGCCGCAGTCGCTGGGTGTCTACGACAAGTACGAGCAGGCCCAGAAGGCCGTCGACTTCCTGTCCGACAACGAGTTCCCGGTCGAGAACTGCATGATCGTCGGCACCGAGCTCAAGCAGGTCGAGCGGGTCACCGGCCGGCTCACGACCAGCCGGGTCGCCCTCGGCGGGCTGCTCTCCGGCGTCTGGATGGGACTGTTCGTCGGCCTGATCTTCTCGTTCTTCGGCACCGGCAGCGCGCTCGGCATCATCATCTCGACGGTGCTGTTCGGCGCCCTGTTCGGCGTCATCTGGGCCCTCGTCGGGTACGCCGCGACCCGCGGCCAGCGCGACTTCAGCTCGGTGAGCCGGATCGTCGCGACCCGCTACGAGGTGCTCGTCGAGCACAAGCACGCCGCGCAGGGCCGCGAGCTGCTGACCCGGCTCCCGGGCCACAGCGCGTCGCAGTCGACCTTCTAGCGACGCGCCGCGGCGGGTCCGGGTCCGGGTCAGCTGCCGGTGGTCGCCTCGGCCAACCGGCCGAGCGAGTCCTCGAGCGCGCTCGCGGGGACCAGCGGGAACGGCACCTTGGCCAGCAGGTCCGGGTCGGTCACCTTGCCCCAGTCGTAGGTCAGCGTCACGCGCGTGGAGCCGGACCCCTCGGGCTTGAGCTCCCACAGCCACTCCCAGCCGGGCGGCTCGGTGCCCGCGGGGGCGGTCTTCCAGCCGATCATCTTGTCGGCGTCGAACGCGCTGACGAAGTTGTCGGTCTTGTAGTCCCCGCCCATGTGGTCGCCGGTCATGTTCACCGTGAACTTCTGGCCGACCCGCTCGAGCCGGTCGCCGTGCTCGAGGCCGCGCATGAAGCCGGAGCCGTCGAGGTCGGTGTGCCGGTGCGGGTTGCTCAGGACGTCGAAGATCTCCTTCGCGGAGGCCGGGATGTCCCGCTGGACGGTGATCGAGGTGTCGTCGCTCATCCCAGGGACCTACCCCGCCGCCGTCCGGCGTACACGGGTCAGAGGATGTAGAGCATCTCCTGGTACGTCGGGAGGGGCCACAGGTCGTCGGCCACCACGCGCTCGAGGGCGTCGGCGGCCGAGCGCACCGCCGCCATCGCGGGGAGCAGCTCGGCTCGCGCGTGCTCGGCCTCGGCCTGCGCGCCGTGCACCTCGGCGCCGAGCGCTGCATCCAGCGTCGCCAGGGCAGCGCGGAGGTCGGCCAGCGGCACGGACACCGCGTCCAGGGGCGAGGTGTCCGGCTCGACGCCCGCACCGCGGAGCGCGCCCAGGTTCAGCGCCACCTCGGTCTGGTGGCGCACCGCGGCGGGCAGCACCGTGGTGGTGCCGATCTCCAGGGTCAGGCGTGCCTCCACCCCGACGCTGAGCGCGTAGTGCTCGAGCCCGACCTCGTAGCGGCTGTGCATCTCGCGGTGGTTGAAGACCTTGTAGGTCTCGAAGAGCTGCATGGCCTCCTCCGACACGAGCTCGGGCAGCGCGTCCAGGGTGGTCCGCAGGTTCGGGAGGCCGCGGGCCTCGGCCTCGACCTGCCAGTCCTCGGAGTAGCCGTCGCCGTTGAAGACCACCGCACCGTGGCTGGTGATCATGTCCGCGAGGACCTCCTGGACCGCGGAGTGGAGCTCGGTGCCCTCGGCGACCGCGGCCTCGAGCCGGGTCGCGATGTGGTCCAGGGCCTCGGCCATGATCGTGTTGAGCACGACCATCGGGCCGGCCACGGTCTGCAGCGAGCCGGGGGCGCGGAACTCGAACCGGTTGCCGGTGAAGGCGAACGGGCTCGTGCGGTTGCGGTCGCCGGGGTCGCTGGGCAGCGGGGGCAGCGTGTCCACGCCGACCATCAGCGTGCCCTTCTCCTTCGAGGAGGTGGCCCCGCCCTTGGCGATCTGGTCGAACACGTCGGTCAGCTGGTCGCCGAGGAAGATCGAGATGATGGCCGGGGGCGCCTCGTTGGCGCCGAGGCGGTGGTCGTTCGACGAGGACGCCACCGAGGCGCGCAGCAGGCCGCCGTACCTGTGCACGGCGCGGATCACGGCCGAGCAGAACACCAGGAACTGCGCGTTGTCGTGGGGCGTGTCGCCCGGCAGCAGCAGGTTGCCCTCGGTCGCGTTGCCCAGGGAGAAGTTCACGTGCTTGCCCGAGCCGTTGACGCCCTCGAACGGCTTCTCGTGGAAGAGGCACTCCATGCCGTGCTTCTTGGCGATCGTCTTGAACGTCGTCATCAGCAGCTGCTGGTGGTCGGCGGCGACGTTGGCCCGCTCGAACATCGGCGCGATCTCGAACTGGCCGGGGGCCACCTCGTTGTGCCGGGTCTTGGCGGGGATGCCGAGCCGGAACAGCTCGCGCTCGGTGTCCATCATGAAGCCCAGCACCCGCTCGGGGATCGCCCCGAAGTAGTGGTCGTCGAACTCCTGGCCCTTCGGCGGCTTGGTGCCGAACAGCGTGCGGCCGGCGTTGAGCAGGTCGGGGCGAGCCAGGAAGAAGTGCCGGTCCACCAGGAAGTACTCCTGCTCGGCGCCGCAGTAGGACACGACCCGCGACGGGTCGTGCCCGAAGAGCCGCAGGATCCGCTCGGCGTGGTCGGCCATCGCCTGCTGCGAGCGCAGCAGCGGGGTCTTGTGGTCCAGCGCCTCGCCCGTCATCGACACGAAGACGGTCGGGATGCACAGGGTGTTGCCGTTCGGGTTCGACAAGACGTACGCCGGACTGGTGACGTCCCAGCCGGTGTAGCCGCGGGCCTCGAACGTGTTGCGCAGCCCGCCGCTCGGGAAGCTCGACGCGTCGGGCTCCCCCTGGGTCAGCGTCTTGCCGGCGAACTCGGCGATGGCCGACCCGTCGCCGACGGGCTCGAGGAAGCTGTCGTGCTTCTCGGCCGTGAGGCCGGTCAGCGGGTAGAACACGTGGGCGTAGTGGGTCGCGCCCTTCTCCATCGCCCAGTCGCGCATCGCGGAGGCGACGGCGTCGGCCACCAGCGGGTCGAGCGGGGCGGCGTGCTCGATGGTGGCGAGCACCGAGCGGAAGACCGACTTCGGGAGCCGCTTCTGCATGACGGTCGTGCTGAAGACGTTCTCGCCGAAGACCTCCCCGGGCGCCTCGGTGACCGCGAAGCTGCCGGTCGGCGGCACGTAGGCCTCGACGTCCTTGATCGCCTGCAGGCGGACGTTGTTTCCACTCATGGGGTGTCCTCGCGTCGGGGGTCGTGCGGCCGACGCAGGGCGTCGGCGTGGCCGGTCCGGCGAACGTAGCGAGGCTTCGACGTGGCGAGGTGTCGGGACTGTTTCGGTCGTGTGGCGGATCGCCGTGGGTGTGTCGATCCGATGACGCAACGCCGCAGGACGTCGCGTTCCGCCCTCGGAGGACGTGGCTTGTAACCCACGTCACGAGGGGCAGACGGTAAAGAGTCCGGTTTAGACCCAGAAATTTACCCTACGGTGACCAACGGTCTAGACCACCAGGGGGAGGGATGGGTGGATTTTACCCGGTTCTGGGCCCGAACCTGGGAGCGAATCACCTCCCGATTGGAGGCTCGCCGAGGTCCCGCATAGGGTCCCCCGAGTCCGGTGCGCCGTCAGGCCCACCGGCGTCCAGGACAGCCCGCGGTGCAGGGGGCGCCGCACGACAGAGCTGGAGAGAGCCTTGCAGGGACAGCGCGTCGTCGCGAACCTCGCCTCCCCCGTGGGTCGGGTGATGCTCCTCCCCTGACGACCCAGGACGTCGTCTCGACGTCCTCGGCGGTGCCGCGTTCCCCACTGATCTGACGTGCGGCAGCCGGACCCCCGAGTCACCTCGTGGTGCTCTCGCGGCGGTCCCGTGACCTCCGATGTCACCCGCCCCTGCTTCGGCAGTCCCGCCCGCCGTGGCGGACTCACGGATCCGGAAGAAATCCCCCCAGAAGACCAAGGACCCATCCCCATGCAGACTCAGAGCTCGACCCTGCCCTCGCCCGCCCACAGGCGACCGCGCCACCGCCTCAACCGTCACCGTGGCCTCATCGCCGGTGCGGCCCTCTCGGCCCTGGCGGCGCCGGTCCTGGTCACGATCGGCAACGCCGACGCGGCCGGCACCACGACGGCTGCAGGCGCGCCGTCCACCGCCGCCGCAGCCGCGGCGGCGACGACCACGACAGGCACGACCACCGCTTCCGGCTGGAAGCTCAAGATGGCCGACGAGTTCTCGTCGATGAGCACCGCGAACTGGAGCGTCCGCAACCAGTCGACGAACAGCAACGAGAAGAGCTACCTCACCTCGAGCAACGTCACCATCGACAACGGCTCCCTGCGCATCCAGGGCAAGAAGCAGTCGATGGGCGGCCGGAGCTACACCTCCGGCTACGTCAACTCGGCCTCCAAGCAGGCGCTGCCGAACTACTTCCGGGTGGAGATCCGCGCCAAGGTCCCGCTCGAGATGGGCATGTGGGCGGCGCCGATGTGGTTCCGGCCCACCAACAACTCCGGCGGCGAGATCGACCTGCTCGAGACCTACGGCGCCGACAAGCAGAAGTTCGGCTCGTACCACTACCACCACACCGTGCACAACGCGTACGGCTCGGGCCACCAGACCAACCAGAAGCAGGGGAACATCCCTGGCGACCCGCTGGGCTGGCACACCTACACGATCGAGAAGACCGCCGGCCAGATCGCGATGTTCGTCGACGGCAAGCTCACCGGCACCTGGAAGCAGGGCGACCCGAGCTGGTTCAACAGCATCTTCGAGTCCGGCAAGTCCTGGCGGATGATCATGAACCTGCAGATCGGCGGGGCGCGGGGCAACCCGGACTCCACGACCAACTGGGCCGCCGACAAGACGGCCGTGCTGATCGACCACGTCTACACCTGGACCAAGTAGCCCTTCGGGTCCCGACGCCGGCCCCGTCGCCCGCCCTCCCCGGGGCGAGGCGGCGGGGCCGGCGTCGCGTCCGGTGACGGCCGGACAGCCCGTGACGGGTCCGGGGAGCACGAAGGGCAGGCGGTCGGTGTCGACCTGCCTGCCCTCGAAGGGTGGAGCTGAGGGGACTCGAACCCCTGACCCCCTCCATGCCATGGAGGTGCGCTACCAGCTGCGCCACAGCCCCGCCGCCCGATGTCCGGGCAACTCGGGAATCTTAGCCAACCCCGGGATCGGACGCGAATCCGGGGGCGCACCCCCGCGGGTCAGAGGTCGACGGCGCCGTCGCCGCCGGCGCCGGTCCGGCCGTTGTATACCTCGAGCCGCAGCGGGCCCCCAGCGGTCGTCTCGGAGAGCACCACCCACCCGCAGTTGTCCACGCCCCGCAGACCGGTCGCGACCTCGCCCGGCCAGCCCAGCAGCGCGACCAGGGTGACCTTGAGGCAGGCGCCGTGGGTCACGACCACGCCGGTCTCGCCGTCGGCCAGATCTCCGAGGCAGTCCTGCAGGGCCGGCACCATCCGGGCCACGACCTCGCCCGTCGTCTCGGCCCCCGGGAGCGGCACCGCGTCGTCGCCGGCGACCCAGCTGGCGTGCTCGGCCGGGAACTCGCGGGCGAACTCCCGCAGCGTCATCCCCTGTCGGGCGCCGACGTCGTACTCGCGCAGCCGCTTGTCGGGCTCGGCCTCCAGGCCGCTCGCCCGGGCGACGTACTCAGCGGTCTGCCGGGCGCGCGCGAGGTCGGAGGTGCGCAGCACGGCGGGCCGCAGCGAGGCGAGGTACGGCGCCACCGCGCGCGCCTGCGCATGGCCGAGGTCGTCGAGCTCGACGTCGCCCTGGCCCTGGGCGCGCCCGTCGGCGTTCCAGGCCGTGCGGCCGTGCCGGACCAGCACGAGCGTGCGCCCGCGCGGGGCTGGGCTCACCGACCCCGGCCGGAGGTGACGGTGTCGGGCAGCGAGATCAGCGGGCAGTCGCGCCAGAGCCGCTCGAGGGCGTAGAAGGCGCGCTCCTCCTCGTGCTGGACGTGCACGACGATGTCGGCGTAGTCGATCAGCACCCAGCGCCCGTCGCGCTCGCCCTCGCGGCGCAGCGGCTTCGCGCCGATCTCGCGGAGCCGGTCCTCGACCTCGTCCACGATCGCCTTGACCTGACGGTCGTTGGGCGCGGAGCAGAGCACGAACGCGTCGGTGATGACGAGCTGCTCGGAGACGTCGAACGCCATGATGTTCTCGGCGAGCTTGTCGGAGGCCGCCTGGGCGGCGGTCCGGACCAGCTCGACCGCTCGGTCGGTTGCCGTCATGTGGGTCCCAGCTTCGATCTCGGTGTGGACGGGTGCAGGTCGGGGGCGTAGAGGGCGTACTTGTGGATGTACTGGACGACCCCGTCGGGGACGAGGTACCACACCGGCTCGCCGCGTACACGTCGCTGCCGGCAGTCGCTGGAGGAGATCGCCAGCGCCGGGATCTCCACGATCGTGACGCGCTCGTCGGGGATGCCCTTGAGCATCTCCCGGTCGACCGCGAAGCCGGGGCGGGTGCAGCCGACGAAGTGCGCGAGCTCGAAGAGCCCGTCGGCGTCGCGCCAGGTGAAGATGTCGGCCAGCGCGTCGGCGCCGGTGATGAAGTAGAGGTCCGCGTCGGGCAGCTCCGCGTGCAGGTCGCGCAGGGTGTCGACGGTGTACGTCGGACCCTCCCGGTCGATGTCGACCCGGGAGACCCAGAAGCGCGGGTTCGACGCGGTCGCGATGACCGTCATCAGGTAGCGGTCCTCGGCCGGCGAGACCTCGCGGTCCTGCTTCTGCCAGGGCTGCCCGGTGGGGACGAACACCACCTCGTCGAGGTCGAACCACGCCTGCACCTCGCTCGCGGCGACGAGGTGGCCGTGGTGGACCGGGTCGAAGGTGCCACCCATCACCCCGATGCGCCGGTGGCGCGGGGCCGGGCTCTCAGGAGTGGTCGCGGCCGGCACCGAACGCGATGAGCCCGCCCAGCAGCACGAGCAGGAGGATGAAGACCCCCACGCCGACGAACCAGGGGTTGATGCCCGAGGCTTCGGCCTCGGCAGCCGTGACGAGCTGGGGAACGAGAGACATGGCGGCGATCCTACCGTGCCGGGACGGGCAGCCCGATGCGTCCCAGCCGCACCAGCGAGGCCACCTTCATGGCCAGCAGGGCGGTCGCGATCACGGCCCCGAGCCAGGCCTGACCGGTGACCAGGAGCAGCACCGCGAAGAGCGAGGAGTTCACGGCCTTGCCGGGCTTCGACCAGTTCCAGAGCCAGATCGGCCGGTCGATCACGTAGAAGTAGTTGGGGCTGCGCACCGGCCAGGCCAGGAAGGCCAGGGACAGGAAGCAGTCGATCACCATGAACTCGGCGAGGTAGATGAACACCGGCACCGCGAACTCCGGGCGCAGCCACACCAGGCCGATGTAGAACGCCGCCGCGCAGAAGCGGTCGGAGAGGATGTCGAGCACCGCCCCGATGCGCGTCTCGCAGCCCCGCACACGGGCCACGAACCCGTCCAGGCTGTCGCCGGCCCAGTAGACGACGAGGGCGACCACCAGCAGGGTCTGGCTGCGCTCGTGGGCGGCGACCCCGGCCAGGACGACGGCGGCGACGGTGCGCACGAAGGTGATCACGGTCGCCGACGTGCCGATGCGCTCGGCGGCGGGGTCGGCCCAGACGTCGAGCGCGTCGTGGTCGGTGGTGGCGGCGGCCATCCCCCCAGCCTAGGCGCTGGGCGGGCCGCTCAGCGCAGCAACGCCGCCGAGGCCCGGCTGGGGAACCGGACGGTGAACCGGGTGTCCCCGATCACCGCGGCGACCTCGTGCAGCCGCGCGTCCAGGGCCGCCCGGTCGGGTCCGGGTACGTCGACCAGCAGGCGGGTGCGCAGCTCGCCGTCGGGGCTCTGCACCCACGCCCCGACGACCCGGCCGTCGACCCACAGCGTCGGCCCGGCGTTGCCCATCCGGTCGAACACGTCCGCGCACGCGTCGGGCAGGTGGAAGGAGCGCTCCTTCCAGCCCATCGTGGTCGGGTCCAGCCCGGGGAGCACGGCCACCCAGGGGCCGACCGGCGCGACCGGGTCCTCGTCGCCCGGTGCGACGTACCCGGTGCCCGCCTCGAGGCGCACCTCGACGGCCCCGCAGTCGGCCAGGGCGGTCCGGGTGGTGGCGACCGTCCAGCCGGCCCACCAGCGCAGGTCGGCCTCGGTGCCGGGCCCGAAGGCCCGCAGCCAGCGCAGCGCGAGGCCCTCGGCGGCCTCGCGCTCGGTGCGGACCGGCTCCCCGTCGAGCCCCCCGGCGAGCCACGCGTCGGCGGCGGCGTAGGCGTAGGCACCGTTGATCCAGGTGCCCGCCGGGCGGGTGCGCAGGATGCGGCCCTCGAAGCCGAGCTGCAGCAGCACGCGGGTGTGCGCCGAGACGGTCGCCGACCACCTCCTGCCCGGCGCCATCACCAGCGGGTGGCGCAGCGCCGGCACCCTCGTCCCGAGGCTGCGCGCGGTCATCGGACCGTGCTCGTGCAGGGCGGCGAGCACCTGCTCGCGGGCGTCGGCGAGCCACGCGTCGGGGTCGTCGATGCCGCTGGCGGCGAGGAGCTTCGCGGTGCGGCGGTGCTCGGGCCCCACGAGGCGCCGGGTCGCCGCGGCGTGCATCAACCGGACGACGCCGGGCGTGGCCACCCAGAGCGTGCGGCGCATGGCGTGGTGGCGGACCACGGACCGGTCGTCGTACAACGCCTGCTCGACGGCGGTCACGGCCGGGTGCCGCATCCGGGCGGTCGCGGAGAGGTGCACGGTCGCGGGGTCGGTGGAGTGCAGCGCGACCAGTGCGTCGGCCACCGCGGGCACGTCGTCGGTGCGGTCGGCGGGCAGCAGCAGGTGCCGGCGGGCCAGACGGTGCCGGCGCTCGGCGACGTCGATGCGTCGCGGCGTCGGTGGCATGCGCCGGAGTCTCTCAGCCCTCGCCGAGGGGCGGGCTCAGCGCACCTGGCCGTCGCCGGTGACGACGTACTTCGTCGAGGTCATCTCCGGCAGCCCCATCGGGCCGCGGGCGTGCAGCTTCTGGGTGGAGATGCCGATCTCGGCGCCGAAGCCGAACTCGCCGCCGTCGGTGAAGCGGGTGGAGGCGTTGACGACCACGGCGGCGGCGTCGACCGCGGCGGTGAAGCGGCGCGCCGCGTCGAGCGAGTCGGTGACGATCGCCTCGGTGTGGCCCGAGGACCAGGTGCGGATGTGCCGGACGGCCGCCGCGAGGTCGGGTACGACGGCCGCGGACAGGTCGAGGGAGAGGTACTCGCGCCCCCAGTCGTCGTCGGTCGCCGGCAGCACCCCCTCGTGGGCGGCGAACGCCTCGTCGCCGTGCACCGTGACGCCGGCGTCGTGCAGGGCTGCCAGCACCCGCGGCAGGAACGCCTCGGCGACGTCGGCGTGCACGAGCAGGGACTCGGCGGCGTTGCACACCGACGGGCGGTGCGTCTTCGCGTTGACGACGATGGCGAGCGCCTTGTCGAGGTCGGCGTCCCGGTCGACGTACACGTGGCAGTTGCCGACACCGGTCTCGATGACCGGGACCGTCGACTCCTCGACCACCGAGCGGATCAGGCCGGCCCCGCCGCGCGGGATCAGCACGTCGACCAGCCCGCGGGCGCGCATCAGCGCCTTGGCCGGCTCGTGGCCCTCCCCCGGCACCAGGGCCACCACGTCCGCCGGGAGGCCGCTCGCGGCCGCGGCGTCGCGCAGCAGGGCCACCACCGCCTCGTTGGTGCGGCGGGCGCTTGAGGAGCCGCGCAGCAGCACGGCGTTGCCGCTCTTGAGGCAGATGCCCGCGGCGTCGGCGGTGACGTTGGGCCGGGCCTCGTAGATGATGCCGACCACCCCGAAGGGCACCCGCACCTGGCGCAGCTCGAGGCCGTTGGCCAGCGTCGAGCCGCGCAGCACCTCGCCGACGGGATCGGGCAGCCCGGCGACGTCGCGCAGGCCGTCGGCCATCGCGGCGACGCGGTCGCTGTCGAGCCGCAGCCGGTCGACCATCGCCTCGGCGGTGCCGGACCCGCGCGCGGCGGCGACGTCCTCGGCGTTGGCGGCGAGCACCTCGTCGGTGGCGGCCAGGAGGGCGTCGGCCATCGCGTGCAGCGCGGCGTCCTTGGTCGCCCGGGTCGCCTGCGCCAGCTCGTGGGCGGCCACCCGGGCCCGTAGCGCGACGGCCTCGACGGTGCTCTCGCTCATCGGCCCAGCGTAGGCGGGCAGGACCTCAGAACGGCAGGGGTGTCACATCGTGAAGGTCGAAGAGCAGGTTGAAGTCCATGCCGCGGGAGAGGAAGACCGGCCGCTCGAGGACCTCGAGGCCGACGACCTCCCAGCGGGGCAGCCCGGCGGAGTCGCGGTGCTCGTTCCAGACCCGCAGGGCGAGCGACGAGGCGTCCAGCACGCTGTCGGCCTCCTCCCAGTACATGATCTCCGCGCGCCCGGCGGCGTACTTCAAGGAGTGCAGGAAGGGGCGCTGGTCGCTGAGCCTGTTGAGCGCGCTCCGCACGATCAGCGGCTCCACCGCTTCACCGGCCACGGTCACCGTCACGTGCCACAGCCGACCGAGGTCGCTCACCCGAAGACTCCTTGCACACAGACACCACCACACCGCCCCCCTCCGACGTGCGATTCCGCCCGTCGGCCGGTGGGGTGACCAGTGTTGCGCGGTTTGCCCTGCACCGCCGCCGGATTCGAGAAAACGTCTGGACCTCTGGCGGCCGGTGCGACGAAGGTCTCCCCCGGCTCAGTCGCGGGGCAGCAGCACGAGGTCGTCGCGGTGCACGACCTCCCGCTCGTAGGACGCCCCGAGCTCGCGGGCGAGGTCGCGGGTGGACCGTCCCAGCAGTCCGGGCAGCTCGGCCGCGTCGTAGTTGACCAGGCCGCGGGCCACCGGCACCCCGTCCGGGTCCACGAGGTCGACCGGGTCGCCGCCGACGAAGGTCCCGGTCACCGCGGTGACCCCGGCCGGCAGCAGGGAGGCACGGCGCTCGGTCACGGCCCGGACCGCGCCGGCGTCGAGGAAGATCCGGCCCTTGCCCTCGGTCGCGTGCGCCAGCCACAGCAGCCGCGTCGGACGCCGTCGGCCGGTGGGGTGGAAGACCGTGCCGACACCGTCGCCGGCCAGCGCCGCGGCGGCGCGGTCGGCCGAGGTCAGGACGACCGGGATGCCTGCCCCGGTGGCGATCCGCGCGGCCTCGACCTTCGTCTGCATGCCGCCCGTGCCGATGCCGGCGGCACCCGTGCGACCGATGCGTACGTCGGCGAGGTCGTCCATCGAGAACACCTCGTCCACCCGGGTGGCGCCGTCCTGGGCCGGGTTGGCGTCGTAGAGGCCGTCGACGTCGCTGAGCAGCAGCAGCAGGTCGGCGTGCACGAGGTGCGCGACCAGCGCCGCGAGGCGGTCGTTGTCGCCGAAGCGGATCTCGGACGTGGCGACGGTGTCGTTCTCGTTGACGACCGGGAGCACGCCGAGCTCGAGGAGCTTGGCGAAGGTGTTGTAGGCGTTGCGGTAGTGACTGCGACGGGTGACGTCGTCGGCGGTGAGCAGCACCTGGCCCGCTGTGATGCCGTGCCGCGAGAACTCCTCGTTGTAGCGGTGCACCAGCAGGCCCTGGCCGACCGACGCGGCGGCCTGCTGCGTCGCCAGGTCGCGCGGGCGCCGCGCCAGCGACAGCGGCGCGAGCCCGGCCGCGATCGCGCCGGAGGAGACCAGGACGACCTCGGCGCCGCGGGCGCGCACGGTCGCGAGCGCGTCGACGAGGAGGCGGATCCGGGCCGGGTCGATGCCGCCGGCGGCGGTGGTCAACGACGACGAGCCGACCTTGACGACCACGCGGCTCGCCGCCGCGACCTGGGGTCGTGCGCTCGCGGTGCCGCTCACCGTGGGCTCAGGGCTCCTCGGTCGGGGCGGGCTCGCCCGGGTCGCTCTCGTCCCAGCCGAGGTCGGGCGCGGCGCCGCCGGACGGGACGGTGGCCGCACCGCTCTCGTCCTCTGCCTCGCCCTCGGGGCCGGTGCGCCGACGACGCGCCACGTCGGCGCGCGTCTCGCCCTCGCCGCGGGCGGCCATCGCCTCCTCGATGTCGCGACGGCGCTGGGCGGCGGGCCGGTCCTCCTGGAGCCGGGCGTCCTCCCCGCGGCGGCCGAGCAGCTCGGCGCCGGTCTGCACCATCGGCCGGAAGTCGAAGACCACGGAGTCCTCGACCGACCCGATCAGGACCGCCTCGCCCTCCTTCGCGCCGAGCGCCAGCAGCTGCTCCTCGACGCCGAGCCGGTTGAGCCGGTCGGCGAGGAACCCGACCGCCTCGTCGTTGCTGAAGTCGGTCTGCCGGACCCAGCGCTCCGGCTTGGTGCCCCGCACCCGCCACGCCCGGGCGCCGGCACCGGTCTCGGGGTCGCCGGTCTGGGTGATGGTGAACTCCGTGCCCCCGGTCGTCTCGGGCGGCCGGATCACGATGCGGGTGGCCTCGACGGCAGGCCGCTCGCGACGGCTGCGGGCCACGATCTCGGCCATCGCGAAGGTCAGCTCGCGCAGCCCCTCGTGGCTGGCCGCCGAGATCGGGTAGACGGTGAGCCCGCGCGCCGCGAAGTCCTCGAGCACGATGTCGGACAGGTCGCGGCCGTCGGGCACGTCGACCTTGTTGAGCGCCACCAGCCGGGGCCGGTCCTCCAGCCCGCCGTACGACGCGAGCTCGTTCTCGATCACGTCGAGGTCGCCGAGCGGGTCGCGCCCGGGCTCGAGGGTGGCCGTGTCGACGACGTGCACGAGGGCCGCGCAGCGCTCGACGTGCCGCAGGAAGTCGTGGCCGAGGCCGCGGCCCTCGCTGGCGCCCTCGATGAGACCGGGCACGTCGGCGACGGTGAACGTCGTGTCGCCGGCGGTGACGACGCCGAGGTTGGGGACCAGTGTCGTGAAGGGGTAGTCCGCGATCTTGGGGCGGGCCCGGGAGATCGCGGCGATCAGGCTGGACTTGCCGGCGCTCGGGAAGCCGACCAGCCCGACGTCGGCGACGACCTTGAGCTCGAGGACGACCACGAGGTCGTCGCCCGGCTCGCCGAGCAGCGCGAAGCCGGGCGCCTTGCGCTTGGAGGAGGCGAGGGCGGCGTTGCCGAGGCCGCCGCGGCCGCCCTGGGCGAGCACGAGCTCGGTGCCGGGGCCGACCAGGTCGAACATCATCACCCCGGACTGGTCGCGCACGACCGTGCCGTCGGGGACCGGGAGCACGAGGTCCTCGCCGTGGGCGCCGTTCTTGTGGCTGCCCGCGCCGCTGGAGCCGTTGGTGGCCTTGCGGTGCGGGCTGTGGTGGTAGTCGATCAGTGTCGTGACGTCGGGGTCCACCCGGAGCACGACGCTCCCTCCGGGGCCGCCGTTGCCACCGTCGGGACCGCCGAGCGGCTTGAACTTCTCGCGGTGCACCGAGGCCACCCCGTTGCC
Organism: uncultured Actinomycetota bacterium; assembly: GCA_963781745.1. Classification (GTDB taxonomy): domain Bacteria; phylum Actinomycetota; class Actinomycetes; order Propionibacteriales; family Nocardioidaceae; genus Nocardioides_B. The sequence goes on from CAWAHH010000020.1 coordinate 105,851, forward strand.
TCCGCGGCCGGCGGAGACGTGCAGCGTGACCTGGTCGACGAACGTCGGGACAGCCATCGGGGGCCTCCTCTCGGGTGGGTCGGTGGGCGGGCGGTCGCTCGAGGGGATCACCCGCCCTGTGCCGTGGAACGACGTCGGGGCGCCCTGCCGTCTCAGCAGGGCGCCCCGACGTGGAGCTGCGGTGGGCGGCTAGCCCCGGGCGGAGGTCACTCGGCGGTGGGCACCACGTTGATCACGCGGCGGCCCCGCTTCGTGCCGAACTCGACGTTGCCGCCGACCAGCGCGAACAGCGTGTCGTCGCCGCCGCGGCCGACGCCGCTGCCGGGGTGGAAGTGGGTGCCGCGCTGACGGACGATGATCTCGCCCGCGTTGACCAGCTGGCCGCCGTAGCGCTTGACGCCGAGGCGCTGGGAGTTGGAGTCCCGACCGTTCTTGGTCGAGGCTGCACCCTTCTTGTGTGCCATGAGTTCAGTCCTTCGATGCGAGTCGAGACCGCGCAGCCGGCCGGCTGCCCCGATCTGTCAGGGGTGGGGCGGCGCTACTGCGAGATGTCGGTGACCTTGACCTGGGTGTACTTCTGACGGTGCCCCTGGCGCTTGCGGTAGCCGGTCTTGTTCTTGTACTTGAGGATGGTGATCTTCGGGCCCTTGGTGGCGCCGATGACCTCGGCGGTCACGCTGGCCTGGCCGAGCGCCTCCGCGCCGGCGGTCACCTTCTCGCCGTCGACGAGCATGAGAACGGGCAGGGTCACCGAGTCCCCGACCCCGTGGGCCACCTTGTCGATCTCGATGACGTCACCGACAGCAACCTTCTGCTGCTGGCCGCCACTGCGCACGATCGCGTACACCGCGGTCTCACTCTCTTCGTCGGACAACAAGTTCGGGTGCGCGGCCCGCCGGGCTCGGCCCGCTCCTCACCGATCAGCGGGGAGGGGACGGAGCGCGGTGCGTCCAGGACGCGCGACGGTGCACTCGGCACCGAGGGTCAAGTCTACGGACGGCGACCCGGTGGGTCAAAACGACGGGTCACCGCTTGCGGGTCCCCTTCTTCTTCACCGGGACGTGCGGTGCGACGGCTCCCTCGCCGTCGTGGTCGGCCGGGGGTACGGCGTCCTGGTGCTCGTCGACCGGGGCCGGGCCCGCGGGCGTCCCGGTGGTCCCCGTGTCGGTGCCCGTGTCGGTGCCCGGTCGGTGCCCGTGTCGGTGCCCGTGCCGGTCGCTGGGGCAGTGGCTGCGGTCGTGGCCGCCGCCGCACCGCTCGGCGGGCCGGCGGGACGCCGGGCGACCCGGCGCCGCGACGAGCTCACCACGACCGGGCCGGTCGGGACCGGGGCGGCCGGGGGCTCCTCGGCGGGTGCCCCGGCCCGGTCGGCTCGGCCGGGTCGCTCGGCTCGGCCGGGCTGTCCGCGGCGCCGGTGGTGTCCGGAGCGTCCGACCCGGTGTCGGTGCCGGGGCCGGTCTCGGTGTCGGTGCCGAGCTCGGCCGGCGCGTCGGGGGCCGGCGCGTCCGCGCTCGTCCCGGCGTCGGACGGAGCGGCCGGCTCGGCGACGGGAGCCGACCCGGTGTCCGTGTCGGCGCTCGCGCCACCGTCGGCGCCGGTGCCGGCGCTGATGTCGTCGCTGATGTCGTCGCTGATGTGGTCGCCGGTGTCGCCGTCGGCACGCACCTCGTGGCGGGCCATCGCCGCGAAGTCCTTCGGCGAGGGGCGGACCACGGCCGGGGTCGGGCTGCTCGAGGCGCTCCCCGACCCGGACCCGTTGCCGCCGCCGCTGCCGTCGCCGTCGTCGCCACGACCGCGGCCACGCCGGCTCGAGCCGCGACGGGGCTCCTCGTCCTGCTGCTTGCGGCGCGGCTCCACGGGCTCGTGGCTGATCAGCAGCCCGCGGCCCTGGCAGGCCTCGCAGCTCTCGCTGAACGCCTCGAGCAGGCCGGTGCCGATCCGCTTGCGCGTCATCTGGACGAGTCCGAGCGAGGTCACCTCGGCGACCTGGTGGCGGGTGCGGTCGCGACCCAGGCACTCCACGAGCCGCCGCAGGACGAGGTCCCGGTTGCTCTCGAGGACCATGTCGATGAAGTCGACGACGATGATGCCGCCGATGTCGCGCAGCCGGAGCTGGCGGACGATCTCCTCGGCCGCCTCGAGGTTGTTCTTGGTGACGGTCTCCTCGAGGTTGCCCCCCGAGCCGGTGAACTTGCCGGTGTTGACGTCGACGACCGTCATCGCCTCGGTGCGGTCGATGACCAGCGAGCCGCCCGAGGGCAGCCACACCTTGCGGTCGAGGGCCTTGGCGATCTGCTCGTCGATGCGGTGCTCGGCGAACACGTCGCCCGGACCGTCGTACTTCTCGAGGCGGTCGGCGAGGTCGGGCGCGACGTTCGCGACGTAGTCCTCGACCATCCCCCAGGCGTCGTCGCCGGAGACCACGAGCGAGGCGAAGTCCTCGGTGAACAGGTCGCGCACGACCTTGAGGGTCAGGTCGGGCTCGCGGTAGAGCAGCTGCGGGGCGGTGCCGGACTTGGGCGCCTTCTCGACCTTCTCCTCGATGTCGGCCCACTTCTCGGTGAGGCGGCGTACGTCGTGGGTGAGCTCCTCCTCGGAGGCGCCCTCGGCGGCGGTGCGCACGATCACGCCGGCGGACTCGGGGACGATCTCCTTGAGCAGCGTCTTGAGCCGGCTGCGCTCGGTGTCGGGCAGCTTGCGGGAGATGCCGCTGGTCGTGCCGTCGGGGACGTAGACCAGGAACCGGCCGGGCAGGCTGACCTGGCTGGTGAGCCGGGCGCCCTTGTGCCCGATCGGGTCCTTGCTGACCTGCACCAGGATCGGCTGGCCGGACTTGAGCACCTGCTCGATCTTGCGCGGGCCGTTGCCGGCGCCGAGCGCGTCCCAGTTGACCTCGCCGGCGTACAGCACGGCGTTGCGGCCCTTGCCGATGTCGATGAAGGCCGCCTCCATCGAGGGCAGGACGTTCTGCACGCGGCCGAGGTAGACGTTGCCGATGAGCGAGGTCTGCGAGTCGCGGGCGACGTAGTGCTCAACGAGCACCTTGTCCTCGAGCACCGCGATCTGGGTGAGGTCCTCGTGCTGCCGGATCACCATGACCCGGTCGACGGCCTCGCGACGGGCCAGGAACTCGGCCTCGCTCACGATCGGGGCGCGGCGGCGGCCGGCCTCGCGACCCTCGCGGCGGCGCTGCTTCTTGGCCTCGAGGCGGGTCGAGCCGCTGACGCTGGTGATCTCGTCCTCGGCCGTGCGCGGCCGGCGGACCCGGGTGACGGTGTTCTCCGGGTCGTCGGAGCCCCCGTCGCCGTCCTCGCCGGAGCGGCGGCGCCGACGGCGTCGGCGGGTGCCGCCGCCCTCGCCGTCGGACTGGCCGTTGTCGTCGGCCGCCTCGGGTCCGGCGTCGGCGTTGCGCGCGGCCTGGCCGCGACCGCGGCCGCCGCGGGAGCCGCCACGGCCGCCCTGCCCGCCGGAGGGCGAGGCGTCCTTGCCGGTGTCGGCGCCCGTGTCGGCGCTCGTGCCGGCGTCGCTGCCGGTGTCGTCGTCGCCGTCGTCAGTCCCTGAGTCGTCCCCCGAGCCGTCCGAGTCCGCGGACCCGTCCGCCTCGCCGGTGCTCTTGCGGCGGCGGCGACCGCCGCGGCGGCGCCGGCGGCGTCCGCCGCCCTGCTCCTCGTCGCCGTCGCGGTCCTCGGCAGACTCGCCGGAGTCGCTGGAGCCCCCGGCATCCGCGGCGTCGCTGTCCTCTGTGTCGGGGCCGGTGCCGGTGTCGGGGCTGGTGTCGGGGCCCGTGCCGCTGTCGCCGCCCCGGCCGCGCGCGGGCCGGGTGTCGGCGTCGGCCGCCGTCGCGTCCTGGGAGCGGTCCCGGGTGCGGTTGCGCGCCCGCTGGCGGGACCGGGCCTCGGCGGCGTCGGCGGCGTCGGCGGTGTCGGAGGTGTCGGCAGTGTCACCGGCCGCGACGCCGGTCGCGTCGGGGGTGTCGGCTCCGGAGCCCCCCGCAGCGTCGGCAGCGTCGGAGCTGTCGGCACCGGCGGTCTCGGTCGGACCGGGGACCCGGGTCGCCTTGACGGTGCGGGTGCGCCGGCGCGGCGGCGGCTGGAAGACCAGCGCGGGTGCTGCGACGGCCTCGTCGGACGACGACCCGTCGGCGGCGGCCGCGGCGGCGAGGGCGGCCGCGGTCGCCTCGTCCTCGTCGTCCTCGGTCAGTCCAGTCGTCAGCCCAGTCGTCGGCTCGGCCGCGGGGTCGGCGGTCGGCTCCGTCACCGGCAGGGTCGCCGACGAGGCCGGGGACTCGGCGGCCCCGTCGACGGGCAGGTCGAGCGGGTCGTCGGCGGGCGCCGCGGCGGCCTTCTTCGTGGTGCGCTTGGCGGCGGTCTTGCGGGGGGCGCGCTTGGCGGTCTTCCGGGCCGGCGCGGCGGGCGCGTCGGCGGGAGCCTCGGCGGTGCCGGACTCGGCCGACGCGTCGGGCGTGTCGGGCGCCGAGCCCGCCTCGGGCGCCGCCTGCTCGGCGGCGACCTTCTTGGTGGTGCGGGTGCGCTTGGCGGCAGTCTTCTTCGCCGTGCTCGCCGGGCCCGCGGAGGCGGTGGCCTTGGTGGTCCGCTTGGCGGCGGCCTTCTTGGCCGGCTTCGCCGGAGCGGCGTCGCTGGTGCCCGCGCTGCCGCCCGAGTCGGGGCTGCTGTTCTCGGGGCCGTCGGAGCTGTTCTCGGGGCCGTCGGCCGGGGTGCTGGGGGTGGTGCTGTCGTTGTCGTCGAGCATCTGCTCTCCTCGACTCCCGGGACGCCTGTCACGAGCGCTGCACGCGGGAGCGTGTCGGTCGCCCGTCCGGACGGGGCCGGGATCGGGCGCAAGCCTGCGGGTGGAGCCCTGCACGCGTGAGCGGTGCCGGGCTTCGGCGACGACCTCCGCGTCAGCGTCGGAGGATGACCGTCGACGCCGTCCGCGGTCAGCGGCGAATCAGACCGTCCCTGTCACCGGCGGTCACACCGTGTCGCGGTTGAGTGCCAACGGATCGCCCACCGTGCCGGTCCGCTCATCGAGCGGGCCCTGGGCGAGACGCTCGTGGAAAGGAGCGGTGCTCACCTCGAGCCCAGCGATGTCGCGGAGTCCGGCGAGGACGTCGTCGGGTCTCACGGACGGGGTTCCGTGCCGTAAAACCATCTCGAGTATCGCACACTCCGCCACGCCGTCCGCCGCGGTCGCCAGCGACACGACCGCCGCACGGCAGTCGAAGGTGCGCATCCCCTTCTTGGTCATGCGCTCCACGAGCACCTCGTCGGCGGCCAGGAAGGAGGCCACCGCCGCCGCCCCGGAGGCCGGGTCGAGGTCCCCGACCGTCGTACGCCACCGGCTCGCCTCGAGCAGGTCCGACAGCGACCCGCCCGGCGACTCGACGACGCTCACCACGTCCAGGCCGGGGGGCAGCGCCGCGTCCAGGGCCGTGCGTACGTCGGAGGCGTCGACGACCTGCGCGAGCCCGATCTCGAGGTACTCGGCCTCGCTCGCGGCGCCCGTCGGGGCCGCGCCGGCGTAGGAGATCCGGGGGTGCGGGTGGAACCCGGAGGAGTAGGCCATCGGCACCCGGGCCCGCACCACCGCGCGCTCGAAGGCGCGGGAGAAGTCGCGGTGGCTGGTGAACCGGAGCCGGCCGCGCTTGGCGTAGCGCACGCGCAGCCGTTGCACGGGCGGGGCCTGCTGCTCGGGTTGTTCGCGCACGGGCCGCACCCTACCGGCGGGCCGGACCGTCCCCATGAGCGAGGATGTCGCGGTGACCGCGCCCGCCACACCCGCCCCACCGCACCGCGACACCCGCGCCGAGCGGGTGCTCGTGGTCGTCGGCATCGTGGTGCTGGCGTTCAACCTCCGGCCGGCGGCGGTCAGCGTGGGGCCGGTGCTCGACGAGATCACCTCCGGCCTCGGCATGTCGCCGACGACGGCGGGCGTGCTGACCACGCTGCCGGTGCTGGCGTTCGCGGCCTTCGGGGCCCTCGCCCCCTGGCTGGCGCGGGTGATCGGCCTGCACCGCGTCACGCTGGTGTCGCTGCTCGCCGTCGTGGTCGGCCTGGTGCTGCGCTCGCGCACCGAGAGCGTGCCGCTGTTCCTGCTGCTGTCGCTGGTCGCCCTCGCCGGGATGGCGACCGCGAACGTGCTGCTGCCGTCCCTGGTCAAGCTGCACTTCCCGGACCGGGTCGGCCTGATGACGTCGATCTACACCACCTCGCTCGCGGTCGGCCTGACCCTCGCCTCGGTGCTGACCGTGCCGATCGGCACCGGCTTCGGGTCCTGGCGCTGGGGCCTGTTCGCGTGGGCGCTGACCGCGGCGGTGGCGGCGCTGCCGTGGTTCGGGCTGCTCCGCCACGACGCGGCACCGGAGTCGCAGGCCCGCGGCATCACCCTCGCCGCGGTCGCCCGGACCCGGCTGGGCTGGGGCATGGCGCTGTTCTTCGGGCTCCAGTCGTTGCAGGCCTATGCGGTCTTCGGCTGGTTCGCGCAGGTCTACCGCGACGCCGGCTTCTCCCCCGGCACGGCGGGGCTGCTGCTCGGCGTCGTGACGGCGATGAGCATCCCGCTGTCGTTCTGGCTGCCGGCGTGGGCGGCCCGGATGGGCCACCAGACCTGGCTGATCACCGTCCTCGTCGCCTGCTACCCCATCGGGTACGTCGGACTGATGGTCGCCCCGGTGGCGGGTGCGTGGCTGTGGGCGGTCCTCGTCGGCGTGGCGGCCTCGGTGTTCCCCGTCGTGCTCACGCTGATCGGGCTGCGGGCGCGCACGAGCGAGGGCACCGCCGCGCTGTCGGGGTTCACCCAGTCGGTGGGGTACCTCGTCGCCGCGATCGGCCCGTTCGGCATGGGCTTCCTCTACGACCTCACCGACGGCTGGAGGGTCCCGCTCATCGCGCTCAGCGTGCTGGTGCTGCCGCAGTGGCTCGCCGGCATGACCGTCGCCCGGCCGTCGTACATCGAGGACGCGGTCGGCCGCTCGGCCTAGGACCCGCCGAGCGAGCGGGTCGTCGCGCCCTTGTCCCGGCTGGTGAGCTCGATCCGGTTGGCCTCGCGCGCCACCCCGCCCGCGACCGTGATCTCGACGAGCCCGTCGTCGAAGACCGCCGTGACCTGGCTCGGCTCGACGCCGTCGGGCAGCGTGACCGTGCGCCGGAACTCGCCGGAGAAGCGCTCGCGCACGTAGTAGCTGCTCTCGCCGTCCACGTCGTCGGGCTCGCGCCGGCCGGAGATGGTGAGCAGGCTGTGCGACAGGCTCAGGTGCACGTCGTCGGGGCTCACGCCAGCGAGCTCGACGGCGATCACGAGGTCGTCGCCGCGCACGAAGATGTCGGTGGTCGGCACCCAGGCGCTCGCGTGCGTGCGCTGGCGTTCCTCGTGCCCCTGGTCGCTGCCGTGCACCCCCGCGCGCCGCATCCGGTAGAGCTCGCTGAAGTAGTCCGTGACCCCCTCGAAGGGGTTGTGCGGGGCGTCGTGGGCGGGCATGTCACCTCCGGTTATGGGGCGGGTGGGCGGGACGTACGGCGGCGGGTGGGATGGCGGGATCAGCCGTCCTCGAGACGCATCGGCTCCATCAGGCCGGCGCTGCGCAGGAAGCGCCGGGCGACGACCTCGTCGCTCTCGCCGTCGGTGACCTCGGCGTTCATGTCGACCATCGCCTCCTGGGTGAGCCGTCGGTTGACCGCGCTGACCACGGCGAGGAACTTCCTGCCGCCGACGCTCTCGAGCTTGTCCTGCCGCACCGTCATCACGACGTTCTGCGAGCCGAACAGCAGCTCCGGGTCCTCGAGCAGCTGGTACCTCCCGGTGCGCAGCTGCGGGTCGGTGGTGAACGCGTCGACCGCGTCCACGTCGCCGTCGTCGAGGGCGGCGTACTGCTCGCCGAGCGCGAGCGGCCTCGAACGTCGATGCCGCTCAGGCCGTAGGTCTGCTCGACCCCGCGCAGACCGAGCTGGAGGTCCTCGAACTCGGGGCGCGCCCCGAGCCGCAGCCCGTCGACGCGGCGGAGGTCGGCGATCGTGCGCAGGCCCTCGCGCTGGGCGAGGTCTGCCGTCGTCGCGATGGCGTCCTTGTTCTCGAACGGCGTCATCGCGCTCATCGCCAGGCCCCGGCCGTCGTAGAACGCCTTGGCCCGGCGGTAGGTCTGCTCCGGGTCGAGCCCGCCGACCTCCTCGCCGGCGACCACGGACAGCACCGTCCCGGTGTAGGCGACGTGCCCGTCGATGTCGCCGTCGCGCAGCCGCTTGTCCAGGTCGGCCGCCGGGCCGACGCCCTTGCGGAGGTCGACGGCATAGCCGTTGACCGCCAGCGCCTGGCGCCACAGCTCGCCGAGGATCCTGGCCTCCGGGAACTCCTGCGTGCCCAGGGTGATCCGCAGCGCGGCGCCCTGCGGCTGCTGGCCGACCTTCGCGTCGTTCGAGCCGTCGGTGCCCCCGCACGCGGCGAGGCCGGTGAGCGCAAGACCGAGGACGAGCAGCCCCGCGAGCCGCCGCCACCTCGGCAGCGGCCGTCGCGGCGCGCTCATCGGGGCCCGCCGTCCGCGCGCGGCGCCTCCGCCGTGTCGGGCGCCTCCAGCCGGCGTACGACGGCGGGCTCGGCCTGCGCGACCGGGCGCGGCGGTGGCGCCACCGGGGGCGGCGTGTCCTCGCGCAGCGCCTTGACCCAGCACCACGCGACGCCGACCACGACGAAGGTGAACGGCACCGACCCGAGCACGGCCGCCTGCTGCAGCGCGCCGAGCCCGCCCACGAGCAGCATCGCGCAGGCGATCCCGCCCATCAGCACGCCGAGGGTGATCACCACGAAGCGCGGCGGCTCGAGCGACCCCTTGGTGGCCATCGTCGCCATCACCACGGCCGCGGCGTCGGCGCCGCTGACGAAGAACAGCGCGATCAGGAAGATGCAGACCGCCGAGGTGACGACCGGCAGCGGCAGCGCGTCGAGAGCGGTGAACAGCGAGAGCTCCGGCGTCGCGAGGGAGCCCACGAGGTCGGCCTTGCCGGTGCTCTGCAGGTTGATCCCCGTGCCGCCGACGATCGCGAACCAGCAGAACCCGAAGCCGGTCGGCGCCGCGACCACGCCGAGCACGAACTCACGGATCGTCCGGCCGCGCGAGATGCGCGCCACGAACATGCCGACGAAGGGTGCCCAGGAGATCCACCAGGCCCAGTAGAACAACGTCCACGCGGCCATCCACTCCTCGTCGCCCACGCCGGTGCGCAGCGACATCGGCAGCACCTGGAGGACATAGTTGCCGATGGTCTCGACGCCCTGGGAGACCACCAGGACGGTCGCACCGCCGAGCACGAGGAAGAACAGGAACAGCACGATGGTGGCGAACGAGCCGAGGTTGGCCAGCCACTGGATGCCCTTCTCCACCCCGGACGTCGCGGAGATCAGGAACAGCGTGGTCACCACGACGATGATCACCACCGCGACCTCGTTCGACTTCTGCAGGCCGGTGAGGTACTGCAGGCCGCTGTTGAGCTGCAGCCCGTTGAGCCCCAGAGCGGTCGCCGTGCCGAAGAGCGTCGCGACGATCGCCAGCGCGTCGATGACCCGGCCCAGCGGGCGCTCGCTCGCGTTCTCGCCGAGGACCGGCGTGAAGGTGGCGCTGACCAGGATGGGCTGGCCCTTGCGGAAGGAGAAGTACGCCATCGCGCCGCCCATCAGCGCGTAGAAGGCCCAGCCGTTGAAGCCCCAGTGGAAGTAGGTGTACTGCAGCGCGATCCGCGCGGCCTCCTCGGTGCGGGGCTCGGCCAGCCCGTGCGGCGGCGCCGCCCAGTGCGAGATCGGCTCAGCCGTGCCGTAGAAGAGCAGACCGGCGCCGAGGCCGGCGGCGAACATCATCGAGACCCACGAGAACGTCCTGAACTCCGGGCGGGAGTCGTCGGGCCCGAGCCGGATCCGGCCCCACGGGTGCACGACGAGCACGATGCAGAGCACCAGCGCGCCGAACGCGATGAGCACGAACACCCAGCCGAAGTTGGAGATCACCCAGCCCAGCACGGACGGTCATCACCGAGCCGAGGTTGGCCGGCGCGAGCAGGCCCCACGCCACGAAGACCGTGATCAGCAGCGCCGACCCCCAGAACACCGCGGGATCGGTCCCCTCGAGCCGTCGCCTCATGCACGTGCCTCTCGCCGTCACCGCGACAAGGCGCTCACCCCGAGACGGAGCGGACGCACCGGAGCGATCAGAAGACCACAGCCGTCGTACGACGGTCAACGGTTCTGCCCAGCGCGGGAACGGCCCCCCGGGCCCGCGCTCAGACCACGTCGAGCGGCAGCAGCGTCCTGCCGGTGGGCCCGATCTGGATCTCGGTGTCGTTCGACGGGCAGACCCCGCAGTCGTAGCAGGGCGTCCAGCGGCAGTCCTCCACCTCGACGTCGAGGGCGGGGTCGATGGCGTCCTGCCAGTCCTCCCAGAGCCAGTCCTTGTCGAGGCCGGAGTCGAGGTGGTCCCAGGGCAGCACCTCGGCGTGCTCGCGCTCGCGGACGGTGTACCAGTCGAGGTCGACGGGCGTGCCGTCCAGGCCGCGCTCGCACGCGGCCACCCAGCGGTCGTAGGAGAAGTGCTCGCTCCAGCCGTCGAAGCGCCCGCCGTCGCGCCAGGCCTCCTCGATGACCCGGCCCACGCGGCGGTCGCCGCGCGAGAGCAGTCCCTCGATGATGCCGGGACGCCCGTCGTGGTAGCGGAAGCCGATGGCGCGGCCGTAGCGCCTGTCGGCGCGGACCTCGTCGCGCAGCTGCTTGAGCCGGTCGTCGGTGGTCTCGTGGTCGAGCTGCGCGGCCCACTGGAACGGTGTGTGCGGCTTGGGAACGAACCCGCCGATCGACACCGTGCAACGGATGTCGTTGCGTCCCGACACCTCGCGCCCCTTGGCGATCACCTTCTTCGCCAGGTCGCCGATGGCCAGCACGTCCTCGTCGGTCTCGGTCGGCAGCCCGCACATGAAGTAGAGCTTCACCTGGCGCCAGCCGTGGGAGTACGCCGTCGCGACGGTCCGGATCAGGTCCTCCTCCGTGACCATCTTGTTGATGACCTTGCGCATCCGCTCCGACCCGCCCTCGGGCGCGAAGGTCAGGCCCGAGCGGCGGCCGTTGCGCGAGAACTCGTTGGCCAGCGTGATGTTGAAGGCGTCGACGCGCGTGGACGGCAGCGAGAGCGACACGTTGGTGCCCTCGTAGCGGTCCGCGAGGCCCTTGGCGACCTCGCCGATCTCGGTGTGGTCGGCGCTCGAGAGCGAGAGCAGCCCGACCTCCTCGAAGCCCGTCGACCGCACGCCGTTCTCGACCATCGCGCCGATCGTCGTGATCGAGCGCTCCCGCACCGGGCGGGTGATCATCCCGGCCTGGCAGAAGCGGCAGCCGCGCGTGCAGCCGCGGAAGATCTCCACCGAGAACCGCTCGTGCACGGTCTCGGCCAGCGGCACCAGCGGCTTCTTGGGGTAGGGCCACGCGTCGAGGTCCATCAGCGTGTGCTTGTGCACCCGCCACGGCACACCGGACCTGTTCGGGGCGACCCGCCGGATCCGCCCGTCGGGCAGGTAGTCGACGTCGTAGAACCTCGGGACGTAGACCGCGCCCGACACGGCGAGCCGGAAGAGCAGCTCGTCGCGCGGCGTCCGCCCGGCCAGCCCGGGCCGGCCCTCCTGCTTCCACTCGCGCACCACGTCGGAGATGGCGAGCACGATCTCCTCGCCGTCGCCGAGCACCGCGGCGTCGACGAAGTCGGCCACCGGCTCGGGGTTGAACGCGGCGTGACCGCCCGCGAGCACGACCGGGTCGTCCTCGCCGCGGTCGGCGGTGTGCAGCGGGATGCCGGCGAGGTCGAGGGCGGTCAGAAAGTTCGTGTAGCCGAGCTCGGTGGAGAACGAGACGCCGAAGACGTCGAAGTCGCGCACCGGCCGGTGGTGGTCGACGGTGAACTGCGGGATCGGTCCGGCCGCGTCGCCGGCGCGCATCACCGCCTCGAGGTCCGGCCACACCGAGTAGGTGCGCTCGGCCAGGATCCAGTCGCGCTCGTTGAGCACCTCGTAGAGGATCTGCACGCCCTGGTTGGGCAGCCCGACCTCGTAGGCGTCGGGGTACATCAGCGCCCAGCGCACCTCGACGTCGTCCCACGCCTTCTGCGTGGAGTTCAGCTCGCCCCCGACGTACTGGATGGGCTTCTGCACGGACGGGAGCAGGGGCTCGAGCCGCGAGAAGACCGAGCCGTTCTCGTCGGTGCGGGCGGCGGTTCCGGTGGGCAGGCCTGACGGCACGTTCGGGACCTTCCGGGACGGGGGTGGGGACCCTCCAGGGTACGTCGGACGGCGGGCGCCGGTCACACCGCGGACCTCCGGTGGCGGGGGGTACTAGCACCACTGGACAGTTCCGGACTGCTCCCCGGCTGGGTGAGGGTGGCCTTCACGGCAGGCGCACACCCAGGAAGGCCCGACATGTCAGTGGTCATCGGAGTCATCGGCACGGGGTACCTCGGGGCGACCCATGCGGCCTGCCTGGCCGAGCTCGGGTTCGACGTGGTCGCCCACGACGTGTCGTCCGCCAAGGTCGCCACCCTGCAGTCGGGCGAGCTGCCGTTCTTCGAGCCCGGCCTCGGGGAGCTGGTCCGCACGCACACCGGGAGCGGCCGGCTGCGCTTCACCGACGACCTCGACGAGCTCGCCGCCGAGGCGGCCGTGCACTTCGTGTGCGTCGGCACGCCGCAGCGCCGCGACGGGATGGCCGCCGACACCGGTCAGGTCTTCGCCGCGGTCGAGGCGCTGGTCCCGCGGCTGCGGCGCGACACGCTCGTGGTCGGCAAGTCCACGGTCCCGGTCGGGACGGCCGCCGCGCTCGCCGAGACCGCCGCACGCCTCGCTCCCGAGGGCCTCGACGTGGAGATCGCCTGGAACCCCGAGTTCCTGCGCGAGGGGCACGCCGTCGAGGACACCCTGCGCCCGGACCGGCTGGTGCTCGGCGTCGCCTCCGCCGAGGCCGAGAAGACCCTGCGCCAGGTGTACGACGCCGTGATCCGTGACGGCGCGGCCGTGGTCGTGACGGACCTGGCGACCTCGGAGCTGGTCAAGGTCGCCGCCAACGCGTTCCTGGCCACCAAGATCACCTTCGCCAACGTGATGGCCCAGCTGTGCGACGCCGCCGGCGGTGACGTCGTCACGCTCGCCGACGCCCTCGGCCTCGACCCGCGCATCGGGCGGCGCTTCCTCGACGCCGGTCTCGGCTTCGGCGGCGGGTGCCTGCCCAAGGACATCCGGGCCCTGATGGCCCGTGCCGGCGAGCTCGGCGTCGGCGACGCGTTCTCGTTCCTGCGGGTCGTCGACTCGGTCAACATGCAGCAGCGCAGCCGCACCGTCGACCTCGCCACCGAGCTGTGCGGCGGCAGCGCCGTCGGCCGCCGGATCGCCGTGCTGGGTGCGGCCTTCAAGCCCGGCACCGACGACGTACGCGACTCCCCCGCCCTCAACGTGGCCGCCCAGCTGCAGCTGCGCGGGGCCTCGGTGTCGGTCTACGACCCGCAGGCCGCCCGCAACGCCGCGGCCGTGTTCCCGACCCTGCACTACTCCGACTCGGTCGTCGACGCCGTCGAGGGCGCCGAGCTCGTGCTGCTGCTCACCGAGTGGGACGAGTTCGTGCAGCTCGACCCGGTCGCGCTGCGCGAGCACGTCGGGACGGCCCGGGTGCTCGACGCCCGCAACGCCCTGGACGCCGACGCCTGGCGGCTGGCCGGCTGGACCTACCGCGGCGTGGGCCGGGCGGCCTGACCGGTCAGAACCTCGACCGGCGGGTGCGCGAGCGGGCGACCCCGATCCCCTGGCCGCTGCGCAGGTGGATGTTCTGGAGCAGCCCGAGGGCCATCAGCGTGGCGAACATCGAGCTGCCGCCGTACGACACGAGCGGGAGGGGTACGCCGGTCACCGGCATGATCCCGAGGCACATGCCGATGTTCTGGAACGCCTGGAAGCCGAACCAGCAGGCGATGCCGGCCGCGGCGACCCGGCCGAACAGGTCGTCGGCGTGCCGGGCGATCCGCAGCGCGCGCCAGAGCACCACGCCGAGCAGCGCGATCAGCACGGCCGACCCGACCAGGCCGAGCTCCTCGCCGGCGACGGTGAACACGAAGTCGGTGTGCTGCTCGGGCACGAAGCCCGACCGCGTCTGCGACCCGCCGAACAGGCCCTGGCCGAACACTCCGCCGTTGCCGATGGCGATCCGCGCCTGCGTCGTGTTGTAGCCGGCGCCGCGCGGGTCGAGCTCCGGGTTGGTGAACGCGAGGAACCGGTCGAGCTGGTAGGCCTTGAGCACGTGCAGCTGCACGGCCAGCGTCGCCGCGGCGACCGCGCCCACCGCCAGGCCGAGCAGCCACCGCCGCCCGGCGCCGGAGACCGCGATCACGCCGAAGACCGTCGCGGACAGCACGAGCATCGTGCCGAGGTCGGGCTGCAGCAGGATCAGGCCGGCCGGCAGCCCGGCGATGGCGAGCATGCCGAGCACGTCGAGGCTGCCGACCTCGGAGGCCGACGTCGCGCGCAGCGACCCCTCCGTCCGCTCGGCGACCAGCAGGGCCATCCCGATCACCACGGCCAGCTTGGCGAACTCGGCCGGCTGGACCGACAGCCCGCCCGCCTGGATCCACGACCGCGACCCGTTGACCGTCGAGCCCATGAGCAGCACGAGGACCAGGCCGACCATCGACGCGGCGTAGACCAGCGGCGCCAGGATCCGCACCCACCTGTGGTCGGTCGCGGCGACCATCACCCCGAGCACGATGCCGATGGCGATGTTGACCAGGTGTCGCTTCACGTAGGCGTTGGGGTCGCCGCCGGCGACGTCGTCGGGGGCCGAGGTCGCCGACCAGACGAGGAGCGCGCCGAGGGTGAGCAGGGCGCCGGTGGCGAGCATCAGCACCCAGTCCAGCCGGGCCGCGCTGACCCGGGTCGTGGTCCCGGCGGGGACCGACCGCTGCGGGCGGGACGCGCGGGGCCGCGCGGCGACGACGGTCATCGGGAGGACTCCTTGCGGGCCAGGGGCGGGAGGATCTCGCCGTCGCGGGCGAACACCGGCAGCCGCGAGGGCGGCCGCGCGTCGGGCAGGGCGGCCCTGGACCTGTCGACCTCGCTGCCCTTCACGCCGTAGAGCGCCTCCCAGATCTTGCGGACCGCTGGGCCGGACGTGCCCGAGCCGGTGCCGGCCTGGGTGACCATCATCAGCACCACGTAGTTCCTGTCGTAGGACGCCACCCACGACGTGCTCTGCTTGCCGTGCACCTCCGCGGAGCCGGTCTTCGAGCGGATGTGGATCTTGTCGAGGGGGAAGTCGATGAACTTCCAGGCGGTGGTGCCGGTCTTCGCGGTGCCGAGCAGCGCCTGGTCGACGTACCTCAGCGACGACTCGGAGACCTTGACCCGGCCGATCCGCTTCGGCGGGATCTTCCGCACCAGCGTGCCGTCCGGGCCGACGACCGCCTTGGCGACCCGCGGCTCGAAGAGCGTGCCGCCGTTGGCCAGCGCGGCGTACGCGCGGGCCGACTGCAGCGGGGTCACGAGCGTGTCGCCCTGCCCGATCACGTAGTTCACGGCGTCGCCGGCGCGGTAGGCGTAGCCCTCGGCGCAGAACTCGCGGGCGAACACGTGCAGGAAGTCGTAGCCGGGCTGCTTGCCGACCTTGCAGTAGTAGCCCTTGTTGGCCTTCCAGTAGGCGAGCTTCCAGGCGCGGTCGGCGATCCGGCCGCTGGCCTCGCCCGGGAGGTCGACGCCGGTCGGCCGGCCGAAGCCGAACTTCTTGGCGGTCGCGACGAGCGGGTCCTTGGCCTTCACGTCGGCGACGTCGGTGCCGTGCTCCTGCCAGAGCCGGTAGCCGACGCGGTAGAAGAAGGTGTCGCAGGAGATCTGCAGCGCCGTGTCGAAGCCGATCATCCCGAACGACGCGGACTCGTAGTTCTTGAACAGCCGGTTGCCGACCTGGAAGTTCGACGAGCAGTCCAGCCTCGTGCTCGGGCTGAACCCGGCCCCCAGGGCGCCGGTCGTCATGATCGGCTTCCACGTCGAGCCGGGCGCGAACTGGCCCTGGGTGGCCCGGAACAGCAGCGGGTTGTCGGCCTTGGCGGAGTAGAGCCGCCGCAGCTGCTTGGCGGTGATGCCGCCGACCCAGGTCTGCGGGTCGTACGTCGGCGAGCCGGCCATCGCCACGACGCGCCCGTTCTTGGCGTCGAGCACCACCACCGCGCCGGAGTCGGCGACGTAGTTCCGGTGCGTGACCTTGTCGAAGGTGCGCCGGGCCGTCGCGATCGTCGTCGAGAGCTGGTGCTCGACGACCGACTGCACCTTGGCGTCGATCGAGGTGACCAGGGTGTCGCCGCTCGCGGCCCTGCACCTCGCCGGAGTCGCCGAGCACGCGTCCCATCGAGTCGACGGCGACGCGCTTGTAGCCCGGCCGCCCGCGCAGGTAGCGGTCGTACTCCTTCTCCAGGCCGGCCCGGCCGACCACCGAGGCGCCGTGCACGAGGTGTCCCCGTCGGCCTTCGCCTCGTCGAGCTCGTCGGAGGTGATCGGCGAGAGGTAGCCCAGCAGGTGCGCCGCGTTGACGCCGTACGGCGCGGGGTAGGCGCGCACGCCTGGCGGTCGACGATCACCGACGGGAAGTCCTCGCCCTGCTCCATGACCGAGACCGCGACCTGCTGGCGGACGTCCTCGGCGACGGGGACCGGCTGGTAGGGCGAGCCGTTCCAGCAGGTGCCGGCCACCGACCCCGGGTCGCCGCACAGCAGGGTGCGCGCCCGGATCTTGCCCAGCGGCGACGTGCACGGCGCGCGAGAGCCGGCGCAGGAGGGTCTCCTGCTGCCGCTCGCCCAGCTTGTCCAGCAGCGTCCGGTCGACGCTGACCACCCAGGAGGTGCGGTTCGCGACCAGGGGCCGGCCCATGGTCGTCGACGATCAGGCCCCGGGCGGGCTGCACGACGAGCTCGCGCAGCGACTGCTCGGCGGCCTTGGCCTGGTAGGCGTCCCCGCCGAGCACCTGGAGGTACCACAGCCGCGCGAAGAGCGTGACGAACAGCGACAGCACCAGCGCCTGCACCACCACGAGCCGCAGCCGTCCGCGGGTCGCGCTCGAGGCGCGGACCCGGCCGCGTCCGCGGGCGACCATCAGTACGCGACCTCGTGCGGCTGCATCCGGCGGAACAGCCGCAGCAGGACCGGGAGCACGAACGGCGTCACCAGCGACGTCGTAGGCCACGGACACCGGGATCACCCGCAGCGCCTCGGCGACCGGGATCGCCGGGTCGTGCAGCGAGCATCCCGGTGAGCGCGAAGACCGACGTGCCGACGAACGAGCAGGCCGCCACGGTGACCAGCGCGCCGAGCGCGCGAGGTGCGGGCGTCCTGGCGGACCCGGCCGGCGAGGTAGCCGACGACCACCAGCGCCAGCGCCCAGCGCCCGGCGACGTGGTCGGCGGGCGGGGCCAGGTCGATCGCGAGCCCGGCGCACGAAACCGAGCGGCGGCCGCGAACTCCGGCCCGCGGACCAGGGCGGCGGCGACGACGACGACCAGGGCGAGGTTCGGCACCACGCCCTCGACCGAGAACGCGGAGAACACCGCGACCTGCAGGACGACGGCGAGCAGCAGCACGACGGAGAGGCCGAGCCCCCGGACGGCGGTCATCGGCCGGCTCCTTCCACGGCCCCGGCGCGGATCACGGGCGGTCACTGGTCGCGTCCCGGTCGACGACCACGCCGACCAGGTCGAGCGAGGTGAAGTCGACGTACGGCTCGATGACGGCACGGGTCGACTGCTGGCGCGGGCTCGCGTAGACGCCGGTCGACCCGGCCGATCGGCACCCCGGCGACGTACGGCGCACCGCCCTTGCTGCCCCAGGTGACGAGCGCGTCGCCCTTCGTGGCGCTGGCCGAGGGGTCGACGAGGTCGAGGTCGAGGCGGGCGTCGCCACCGAGCGCGGCCGCGACCGCGCAGGAAGCCGATCTCCATGCTCGAGCCGAGCCGGCCGCCGACGACCGACTCCTGGTCGACGAGCAGGAGCGACCGTCGCGGTGGACCGGTCGGCGCGGACGACCCGGCCGACGAGACCGTCGTTGTTGAGGACGGTCATGTCGGGGTGGACGCCCGCGCGGGTGCCGGCGTCGATGGTGACGGTGCGGGAGAACGACTGCGCCGGGCCCATCGCGACGACCCGGGCCGGGACCAGGGCGTAGCCGGTGCCGCGGGAGGTCGCGAGCAGACCGTCGACCTCGGCGACCCGGTTGCGGTCGACGCGCCGCGCCGGCGAGCTGGCCTGCGAGCCGGGAGTTCTCGGCCTCGAGCCGGGCAACGTCGTGGCGCAGGCTGCCGGTGGTCCGGAAGAAGCCGCCGACCGCGACGAAGGGGCGGACGGCGGACGCCGTGGCGCTCTCGACGGGACCGACGACCGTGCCGACCGCGGAGCGCACCGGGTCGAGGGGCGAGGCGTCCCCGCCGCGGGCGTCGAGGGTGATCACGGTCAGGCAGGCCAGCAGGAGCAGCACGAGCACGCTGCGGCGCGGGCCGCGGCCCCTCGAGGCGCGCCCCTCGTCGCCGGTGGGACGCGGGCGCGGTGTGGTCGGACGCATCGGCGCGGCCTACCTCCGGGGCTCCGAGACGAGGACCTGCTGGAGGGCCTCGAACTCCTCGACGCACTTGCCGGCCCCCATCGCGACCGAGTGCAGCGGCTCCTCGGCGACGTGCACGGGCATCCCGGTCTCGTGGCGCAGCCGCTCGTCGAGCCCGCGCAGCAGCGCGCCGCCGCCGGTCAGCACCAAGCCGCGGTCCATGATGTCGCCGGCGAGCTCGGGCGGGGTCTGGTCGAGCGTGGCCCGGACCGCGTCGACGATCGCGTGCAGCGGCTCCTCGAGGGCCATCCGGACCTCGGCGGTGGAGACCACGACGGTCTTGGGCAGCCCGGAGACCATGTCGCGCCCGCGCACCTCGGCCTCGGGCTCGGAGGTCATCGGGAACGCCGAGCCGAGGGTCATCTTGATCTCCTCGGCGGTGCGCTCCCCGAGCATCAGGGAGTACTCCTTCTTCATCCAGGCGATGATCGACTGGTCCAGGTCGTCGCCCGGCGGTGCGGATCGACAGGCTCGTCACGATGCCGCCGAGGGAGATCACCGCGACCTCGGTCGTGCCGCCGCCGACGTCGACGACCATGTTGCCGGTGGCCTCGTGGACGGGCAGCCCGGCGCCGATCGCGGCGGCCATCGGCTCCTCGACGATGTAGACCCGGCGGGCGCCGGCCTGGTAGCCCGCCTCCTTGACCGCCCGCTGCTCGACGGCGGTGATCGCGCTCGGCACGCAGATGACCAGGCGCGGCTTGGCGAAGTAGCGGCGGCGGTGCACCTGCTGGATGAAGAAGCGCAGCATCTGCTCGGTGGACTCGAAGTCGGCGATCACGCCGTCCTTGAGCGGGCGGATCGCCGTGATGTTGTCGGGCGTGCGCCCGATCATGCGCTTGGCCTCGTGGCCGACGGCGAGGATCTCCCCGGTCGTGGCGTTCAGCGCGACGACGGACGGCTCGTCGAGCAGCACGCCCTTCCCGCGGACGTAGACCAGCGTGTTGGCGGTCCCGAGGTCCACGGCCATGTCGCGGCCGATGAAGCTGTTCGCCATGCCTGGTGCCCCTGCTCGTCGACGGGTCCGGGTACGGCGGCGACCGACCCGCGTCCAGGGTAGGAGCGTCAGCCCCTCCAGCCTCGCAGGACACGCGCGTCACACCCGTGACGGGGTGGTCGTCGATTACCAGGGTCCCCGGGATCAGCACCTCCCCAGGCATGCACGCCAGGGGAAGCGCCAGAACACCAGGGGACCCTGGTATCGATCGCCGGGCCAGGGCCGGGGCCGGGCGGCGGGGGCGGGGTCAGGCGAGGTCGGCGGCCCGACGGGCGACGTGCTCGGGGAGGGGTACGTCGTCCAGGTCGGCCGACCCAGGGGCGCCCCGGCGGCGAGCCGGAGCGGGATGACGCCGGCCCACACCCCGCCGGCCTCGACGTCCTCGACCTCGTCCAGGGGGTCGCCGGCCCGGCGCTTGACCGAGGCCTCGTGCAGCGGCAGCGCGAGGACCGTGGTGGCGGCCAGCTCCTTGCGGGTGGGCCGGCGCAGCGTGGCGGACCGACCCGGCGCCACGTGGTCGACGACCAGGTCCAGGGCGTGGCCGAGCTCGTCGGGGTCGTCGACCAGCCGGGGCGTGCCCACCACCACGGCGGACCGGTAGTTCATCGAGTGGTCGAAGCCCGAGCGGGCCAGCACGATCCCGTCGAGCACGGTGATCGTCACGCTGACCTCCGCCCCCGGCGCCTGCACCAGGCTGCGCGAGGCGACCGACCCGTGGACGTAGAGCGTGCCGTCCTCGTCGGGACCGTCCGGGTCTACGCCGAACACCGTCGGCAGCGCCAGCGGCACGCCGTCCACGACCACGCCGAGGTGGCAGACCAGCGACGCCGCCAGGACGTCGTACAGCGTGGCGCGGTCGGACTGGGCCCGCTCCCTCTCGCGGCGCGGCGTGCTGCGCCCGGTCGGCGAGAGCGGGGAGCCGGTGCTCGGCGGGGTGTGTGGGACCTCGTCCATGACGTCATCGTGGCAGGCGTCCCGGTATCACCGGCCGACGCGGCCGCTCCTCGGTCTGGGGGGCACGCGACCAGGTGGGAGGACCGTCGTGAGGCCGAGCGAGGCGCACGGGCGGGACCGGTCATGACCGCGCCCACCCTGGCCCTGCTGTTCCTGCTCGGGCTGGGCCTCTCGGCCGCGCCCGGCGCGCTCAACGTCGAGACCGCCCGCCGCGGGCTCCGGGACGGCTTCGGCCCCGCGCTGACCGTGCAGGTCGGGGCGCTGCTCGGCGACGCGATCTGGGTCGGCGCCGCCGGCCTGGTCCTCGCCGTCGGACTACCGACGTCGCTGGTGGCGCCGGCCTGCCTGGTGCTCGGCGGCAGCACCCTGCTGTGGACGGCGTGGCGGATCCTCGCGCCGTCGGCGGCCCGCCGGCCGCGGCACCTCGCCGCCCCGGCCGGCCTGCGCGCCCGGCACCGCGGCCTCGCCTTCGGTGCCGCGCTCGCGGTCAGCAGCCCGTTGACGATGGTCTTCTGGGCGGCCGTGCAGACGATGCTGCACGAGCAGCTCGGCCGCTCCGCGACGCCGGGGGAGCTCGGAGCGGTGGCGGCGGTGTACGTCGCCGGGGTGCTCGTCTGGGGCGTCGGCCTCGCGGCGGTCACCGCCGCGGGACGCCGGCTCGTGCGACCGGGCGCGGGGCGGCTGCTCAACCTGGGCTGCGCGCTGCTGCTGGCCCTGTGGGGCGTGCAGCTGCTCGGCCGGGCGGCCGCCGTGCTGGCCTGAGGGCGCCCCCGTCCGCGGTCGAGCGGTCAGTCCACCAGGGCCGGGAACCAGATCGCGATCTCGCGGGTCGCCGACTCCGGGGAGTCCGAGCCGTGCACGAGGTTCTCGCGGTTCGAGAGCGACAGGTCGCCGCGGATCGTGCCCGGGGCGGCCTTGCGGCCGTCGGTCGCGCCGTTGGTCGCGCGGACCACCTCGACCGCCTCGTCGCCCTCGAGCACGGCGGCCACGAGCGGGCCGGACGTCACGAACGCGCGCAGCGGCGGGTACCAGTCCTTCTCGACGTGCTCGGCGTAGTGCCGGTCGGCCTGCGCGGCGTCGATGGCGCGCAGCTCCAGCGCGACGACGCCGAGCCCCTTCGACTCGAAGCGGGACAGGATGTTCCCGACCAGGCCGCGCCGGACGGCGTCGGGCTTGAACAGGACGAGCGTGCGCTGGGTCGACATGGGCCCAGCCTAGGGAGGCGCACCGCACCCGGCGACCTGGCCCGGCCCGTGAGCACCGCGGCTCAGCCGCTCTCGCCGTGCTCGGCGCGCCACTGCTCCTCGAGCACCTGCCGCTCGGCGCGCTCGCGCTCGATCACCCGGCCCAGGAAGTACGCCGTGGCCCAGAGCGCGGCGAACACCACGCCGAGGAAGAACATCACCGGCACCAGGAAGCCGAGCCCGATCGACACCACCTGGACGGCCCACCCGAGGGCGTAGCCGCCCGGGCGTCCGAGCAGGCCGGCGGCCACCACGCACAGCAGCGCGAGGCCGCCGCCGAGCGACAGGGAGGCGGCCGCGCCGAGGTCGGTCAGGCCGATGGAGACCACGCCGGTGAGGAACAGCACGACCGCCTGCAGCACGAGCATGCCGGCGCACATCGACCGCATGACCGAGCGGGTCACCCGCGCCGCCGCGCGGTCAGCAGGTGCCGAGCCTCCCCGACGGTCACGACCGAGCCGGTCACCAGGACCCCGCCCGATCCGATCGCCTCGCCGAAGACGCCGCCCTCCTCGGCCAGGGTCGCCGCCTGCTCCAGGGCGTCGTCGAGCCCCGCGGCGACGTACACCCGGTCGATGCCGAAGATGCCGCGCGCGACCTCGGCGAGGTCCTCGGCCGGCATCGCCCGCGGGGTGCGTGCCTGGGTGCAGACGATCGCGGCCATCATCGGCTCGAGCGCCGCCAGCAGACCCTCGTAGTCCTTGTCGGCCATCACCCCGACCACGCCGATGAGCGGGCTGAAGGAGAAGGAGTCCTCGAGCGCGTCCGCGAGCGCCGCGGCGCCGTGCGGGTTGTGGGCGGCGTCGAGCACGATCGTCGGGCTGCGCCGGACCACCTCGAGGCGCCCCGGCGAGGTCACCTGCTCGAACGCCTCGTGGACGAGCTCGCTGCCGAGCGGGTCCTCACCGAGGACGGCCTCCACCGCGGCGAGCGCCACCGCTGCGTTCTGCGCCTGGTGGGCGCCGTAGAGCGGGAGGAAGACCTCGTCGTACGCCGCGCGCACACCGCGCAGCTGCAGCATCTGGCCGCCGACGGCCGGGACGCGGTGCTCGACGCCGAAGTCCTCGCCCTCCCACAGCACCGTCGCGCCGACCTCGCGGGCCCGCTCGGCGATCACCTCGGCGACGTCGGGCTGCTGGGCGGCGGAGACCACCACCGAGCCGGGCTTGATGATCCCGGCCTTCTCGCGCGCGATGTCGACCGGGCGCGAGCCGAGGTAGGACGCGTGGTCCACCGCGATCGGCAGCAGCACGGCCACCGTGGCGTCGGCGACGTTCGTCGCGTCCCACGAGCCGCCCATGCCGACCTCGACGACCGCGACGTCGACGGGGGCGTCGGCGAAGGCCGCGAACGCCATCCCGACGACCATCTCGAAGAACGACAGCGGGTGCGGGCTGTCCTCGTCGACCAGCGTCGCGAGGGCCGCGACGTCGAGGTAGGCGCCCAGGAACTGCTCCTCGCTGACCGGGTCGCCGTCGAGGGAGATCCGCTCGGTCATCGACTCGACGTGCGGGCTGGTGAAGCGGCCGGTGCGCAGCCCCGCGGCGCGCACCAGCGCGTCGACCATCCGCGCCGTGCTGGTCTTGCCGTTGGTGCCGGTCAGGTGCACGACGGGGTACGTCGCCTGCGGGTCGCCGAGCAGCTCGGTGAGCGCGGCGATCCGGTCCAGGGACGGCTCGAGGCGGGTCTCGGGCCAGCGCGCGAGCAGGGCCTGCTCGGCCTCGGCGTACGAGTGCACCGTGACGGGCCCGGGCGAGGACGGGGTGGAGGGAGGGGAAGGTGGGGTGGCCGGCGGCGGCTCAGGGGGCGTGGTCATGACCCGACGAGTCTAGGGACCTCCGGGGAACTCGTTTCCGGCGGCCGGAGCGCCGCCCGTACCATTCCCGCTATGAGCTCCGAAACCTCCACCCGCGACCTGTCCGAGACGACGCCGGCCCCCGGCCGCGCCGTCGTCGTACCGGACAAGCCCGCGCTCGAGGGGCTCGAGGCCACCTGGTCGGCCCGCTGGAAGGCCGACGACACCTACGCCTTCGACCGCACGAGGTCGCGCGAGGAGATCTACTCGATCGACACCCCGCCGCCCACGGTCTCGGGGTCGCTGCACGTCGGACACGTCTTCTCCTACACCCACACCGACCTGGTCGCCCGCTTCCAGCGGATGCGCGGCAAGGAGGTGTTCTACCCGATGGGCTGGGACGACAACGGCCTGCCGACCGAGCGCCGGGTGCAGAACTACTTCGGCGTGCGCTGCGACCCGTCGCTGCCCTACGTCGAGGACTTCACGCCACCGGAGAAGCCCGACCCCAAGCGCCAGGTCCCCGTCAGCCGGCCCAACTTCATCGAGCTGTGCGAGCGGCTCGTCGAGCAGGACGAGCAGCTGTTCGAGTCGCTGTGGCGCACGCTCGGCCTCTCCGTCGACTGGAAGCAGACCTACACCACCGTCGGACCGCGGTCGCAGACGGTGTCGCAGCGTGCCTTCCTGCGCAACTTCGCGCGCGGCGAGGCCTACCTCCAGGACTCCCCCACCCTGTGGGACGTCACCTTCCAGACCGCCGTCGCGCAGGCCGAGCTCGAGGCCCGCGAGTACCCCGGCCACTACCACCGCGTCGCCTTCCACGGCCCGGCCGGCC
The DNA here is from genome assembly GCA_963781745.1 of uncultured Actinomycetota bacterium. Lineage (GTDB taxonomy): Bacteria > Actinomycetota > Actinomycetes > Propionibacteriales > Nocardioidaceae > Nocardioides_B. The sequence goes on from CAWAHH010000020.1 coordinate 130,309, forward strand.
CGGTCCACATCGAGACCACCCGTCCCGAGCTGATCCCGTCCGTGGTCGCGCTGGTCGCCCACCCCGACGACGAGCGCTACCGCCCCCTGTTCGGTACGACGGTCACCTCGCCGGTCTTCGGCGTCGAGGTCCCGGTGCTGGCGCACCCCCTGGCCGAGCCGGACAAGGGCGCGGGCATCGCGATGTGCTGCACCTTCGGCGACCTGACCGACGTCACCTGGTGGCGCGAGCTCCAGCTCCCGGTCCGCACGGTCATCGGGCGCGACGGGCGCCTGCACCGCGAGACGCCGGAGTGGCTCGCCCACGAGCCGGCCGCGACGGCCTACGCCGAGCTCGCCGGCAAGACGACCTTCAGCGCCCGTGAGGCGGTCGTCGCGGCGCTGCGGGCGGCCGGCGACCTCGACGGCGAGCCGACGCCGACCCAGCGGATGACGAACTTCTACGAGAAGGGCGACAAGCCCCTCGAGATCGTCTCCACCCGGCAGTGGTACATCCGCAACGGCGGGCGCGACGCCGAGCTGCGCGGCGACCTGCTCGAGCGCGGGTCGGAGATCGAGTGGGTCCCGACGCACATGCGGCACCGCTACGACAACTGGGTCGGCGGCCTCAACGGCGACTGGCTGATCTCGCGGCAGCGGTTCTTCGGCATCCCGTTCCCGGTCTGGTACCCCCTCGACGAGGAGGGCGAGCCCGACTACGCCCACCCGCTGCTGCCGAGCGAGTCCGACCTGCCCGTCGACCCGTCCACGGACCTGCCCGGCGGCTACACCGCGGAGCAGCGCGGCGTCCCGGGCGGCTTTGTCGGCGACCCCGACATCATGGACACCTGGGCCACGTCGTCGCTGACCCCGCACATCGCGGGCGGCTGGGAGACCGACGACGACCTGTTCGGCCGGGTCTTCCCGATGGACCTGTGCACGCACGCGCACGACATCATCAGGACCTGGCTGTTCTCCCGCGTGGTCCGCTCGCACTTCGAGAACCACGTCGCGCCGTGGTCGCACGCCCTCATCTCGGGCTTCATCGTCGACCCGGACCGCAAGAAGATGTCGAAGTCCAAGGGCAACGCCGTCGTGCCGACCGAGATCCTCGACAGGTTCGGCGCCGACGCGGTGCGCTGGCGGGCCGCCGTCGCCCGGCCCGGCCTGGACTCGCCCTTCGACGAGACCCAGATGAAGGTCGGCCGGCGGCTGGCGATGAAGGTCCTGAACGCCTCGAAGTTCGTCCTCGGGGGCGTCGGGGCGACCCTGGTCGCGCCGTCGGCGGTCAGCGAGCCCGTCGACTGCGCGATGCTCGCCGGCCTCGCCGAGGTCGTCGCCAAGGCCACCGACGCGTTCGAGGCCTACGACTACACCACCGCCCTCGAGGTCACCGAGCGGTTCTTCTGGTCCTTCTGCGACGACTACCTCGAGCTGGTCAAGGAGCGGGCGTACGGCGCCCGCGGCGAGGACCCGGCGACGTCGGCGAAGGCCGCTCTCGCGATCGCGCTGCACGTCCAGCTGCGGCTGCTCGCGCCCTTCCTGCCCTACGTCACCGAGGAGGTCTGGTCCTGGTGGCAGGACGGCTCGGTGCACAAGCAGGCCTGGCCCGCAGCCACCGACCTCGGTTCGGCCGCCGCCGCCGACCCGGCGATGCTCGACGCGGTCGCGCGCACCCTCGGCGGGATCCGCGGCGCGAAGTCGACCGCCAAGGTCTCGATGCGCACCGAGCTCGTCCGCGCCGACGTCACCGGTCCCGCCGACGCGGTCGCGCTGGCCTCGGCCGCGTCGGCCGACCTGCGGGCCGCGGGCAAGGTCAGCGGCGAGCTGACCTTCACCCCCGACGCGTCGCCGGAGATCACCGTGCGCGCCGAGGTGGCCCCGGCGGAGTAGGCCCGGCGCTGCCCCGTCAGCGGGGCCGGCCGAGCCGGTCAGTAGAGGCTGTCGGCGGAGTCGCCCGCCATGTGGCACATGCCGTGCTGCAGCGTGTGCACGGTGACCGGCCCGCGGTGCGGCGCCGACGACGTGCTGGCCGCGGCGGGCCCGATCGACCCGCCCAGCCCGACGAGCAGGGCGGCGGCCACACCGGAGAGCAGGGCGGCCCGGGCAGCGGCGGATGCGTGCATCACCCCAGCATGCGCCGGGCCGGCCCACCCGGCAAGACGTCGCTCAGGTGCGGTCGAGCCAGCGCTCGAAGGCGGCGAAGTCGTAGGGCCGGCCCAGGAAGTCCGCGACCAGGTCGGCGGCGTCCCTGCTGCCGCCGGCAGCGAGGATCCGGTCGCGGTAGCGGTGGGCCACCGTCGGTGTCGAACAGGTCGTCCTCGTCGAAGGCCGAGAACAGGTCCTTGGCGATGACCAGGCTCCACATGTAGGTGTAGTAGCCCGACCCGTAGCCCTCGAGGTGCCCGAACGACGCGTGGAAGTGCGTCTCGGGCACGTAGGCGAACACGTCGTAGCGCGCCTGCAGCTCGCGCAGGGTCGCGGTGATGTCGTCCGGCACGTCCTGGTGCAGCGTGTAGGACAGCGCCGCGTAGAACATCTGGGTGCGGGCGTAGGTGCCCTTGCCGAACTCGTTGGCCGCCCGCATCCTGTCGACCAGGTCGCGCGGGATCGGCGTGCCCTCGGCGTCGGTCGCGAACGACCTGAGCACGTCGGCGTCCCAGGCCCACTCCTCGAGCATCTGCGAGGGCGCCTCGACGAAGTCCCACTCGGTGGCCACCCCGGAGAAGCGCGTCCAGGCGTGCCCGCCGGCGAGCACGTGGTGGACGAGGTGGCCGAACTCGTGGAACAGGGTCACGACGTGGTCGTGCTCCATCAGGTGCCGCGAGAAGTTGCAGACCAGGACCCCCTCGGCGAGCTGCCGCCCGGCGATGCCCGGGGCGAGGTCGAACTGCGCGGCGTGGTCGTACTTCCCCTTGCGCGGGTGCAGGTCGAGGTGGATGCGGCCCGAGCCGCTCGCCGCCGCGCACCACGTCGTACGTCGTCACGTCGGCGTGCCACGTCGCGGCGTCGGCCACCTCGACGTACTCGATGTCGAAGAGACGGCCGGTCACCGACAGCAGCCCGGCGCGCACCTTCGCGAAGTCGAAGTAGGGCCGGACCTGCTGCGCGTCGACGTCGAACTCCTCGCGCCGCAGCACCTCGGCGTAGTACGCCTTGTCGCACCGAGTCGATCGTCGACGCGTCCGGGCGGTCCTGCCGCACCCGCGCAGAGCAGCGCCTCCATGTCGCGGCCGGCCGGCGGCCGTCGAGGCCTCGGTGATCCGGTCGACGAACTCCGGGATCGCCGACCCCTTGCCGATCATCTTGACCTCGGCGTCGTAGGAGGGCCAGCCGTCGTAGCCGAGCAGCCGAGCGTGCTCACGGCGCAGCCCGAGCAGCTCGCGGAGCAGCGCGTCGTTCTCCGGCCAGGCGCGGTTGAGGAACTCCGCGGCGAGCGCGGCGCGGGCGTCCCGGTCGCGGCAGAAGGTCATGAACGGCACGTAGTCGGGGTACTCGGTGGTGATCTCGACGAGGCCGTCGTCGCCGGGGCGGTGCGCCTCGACGAAGTCCTGCGGCAGCCCGTCGAGGGTGCGCGGGCTCGACCCGCACCGAGCGGACGCCGTCGCGGATGTTCTTGGAGAACTCCTGGGCGACGGTCGTCTCCTTCTCGGCGAGCTCCCGGAGCCGGGTCGCGGACGCCCTCGTCCTGGTCGACGCCGGCCCGGTGGAAGTCGCGCAGCGCCAGCGTGTGCACGCGGCGGGCGGCGTCGTCGAGCGCGGCGGGGTCGACGGCGGACAGCGCCTCGTAGAGCGCGCGGTCCAGGCCGATCTCGGTGAGCAGCTTGTGGGCGTCCTGCTCGGCTCTGCTCGCCGCGCGAGCGGACCGCCTCCTCGGGATGCACGTTGGAGATCAGCGACGCCGCGGCGAAGGCGTTGTGCAGCGCGAGGTTGAGGTCGTTCCACCGGGCGAGGGTGTCCTCGCCGCCGCCGGACCCCTCGCGCAGCAGGTCCCGCAGCCGGCGTGCCTCGTCCAGCTGCCCGTCGCAGCGGGCGGCCAGCCACCCCTCCCAGTCGGAGTCGGGCAGGGTCAGGGGGGCGATCGCACCGGTCATCGCTCGAGCCTAGCCCGACCCGAGCGACCGTCGGTCAGGCGGACTTCTTCTTCTTCGCCTCGGGCTCGCGCGGGACCAGGGTCGGGTTGACGTTGTCGCTGACGACCTCGCCGGTGACGACCACCTTGGCGACGTCCTCGCGGGAGGGTACGTCGTACATCACGTGGAGGAGGACCTCCTCGATGATGGCCCGCAGCCCGCGGGCGCCGGTGCCGCGCATCATGGCGAGGTCGGCGACCGCGTCGATGGCGTCGTCGGTGAACTCGAGCTCGACGCCGTCGAGCTCGAAGAGCTTCTGGTACTGCTTGACCAGGGCGTTGCGGGGCTCGGTCAGGATCTCGACGAGCGCCTCGCGGTTGAGCTTGTCGACGGTCGCGATGACCGGGAGCCGACCGATGAACTCGGGGATCAGGCCGAACTTCAGGAGGTCCTCGGGCATCACCTCGGAGAAGATCTTCTCCATGTCGCGCTCCTCCTTGGTGGGGAGGCTCGCGCCGAAGCCGAGGGTCTTCTTGCCGATCCGCTGCTCGACGATGTGCTCGAGACCGGAGAAGGCGCCGCCGACGATGAACAGGATGTTCGTGGTGTCGATCTGGATGAACTCCTGGTGCGGGTGCTTGCGCCCGCCCTGCGGCGGCACCGAGGCCGTGGTGCCCTCGAGGATCTTCAGCAGCGCCTGCTGGACGCCCTCGCCGGAGACGTCGCGGGTGATCGAGGGGTTCTCGGCCTTGCGGGCCACCTTGTCGATCTCGTCGATGTAGATGATCCCGGTCTCGGCCTTCTTGACGTCGTAGTCGGCCGCCTGGATGAGCTTGAGCAGGATGTTCTCGACGTCCTCGCCGACGTAGCCCGCCTCGGTCAGCGCGGTCGCGTCGGCGATCGCGAAGGGGACGTTGAGCATCCGGGCCAGCGTCTGGGCGAGGTAGGTCTTGCCGCAGCCGGTCGGGCCGATCACCAGGATGTTGGACTTGGCGAGCTCGACGGCCTCGTCGGCCTTGTGCCGCTGGCCGCCGGTCGTGATGCCGGCCTGGACCCGCTTGTAGTGGTTGTAGACGGCAACCGCCAGGGACTTCTTGGCGGTCTCCTGGCCGATCACGTAGGCGTTGAGGAACTCGAAGATGTCGCGCGGCTTGGGCAGCTCCTCGAGACCGACCTCGGAGCCCTCGCTCAGCTCCTCCTCGATGATCTCGTTGCACAGGTCGATGCACTCGTCGCAGATGTAGACACCTGGCCCTGCGATGAGCTTCTTGACCTGCTTCTGGCTCTTCCCGCAGAACGAGCACTTCAACAGGTCGCCACCGTCACCGATGCGTGCCACAGGCACGCCTCCTCACGACTCGGGCCGGCAGCGCCTCGGGGGCGCCGTGCGTGGGGTGGGCCCCCTCGGGCCCACCCACCGGCTGCTTGCAACTGGACTTCGACTTCCCAGACTCGAAGGTACCCCGTCGCGCCCCCGAATGGGACAGGACACGACGACTGGTCGACCGGGGTGCCGGTCGGCCGGCGGGGAACCCGTCAGGCCGGGGTGAGCGAGGCCTTGCGCGACTCCAGGATCGAGTCGATCAGGCCGTACTCGACCGCCGCCTCGGCGGTCAGGATCTTGTCCCGGTCGATGTCGCGGCTGACCTGGTCGACGTCCTTTCCGGAGTGCTCGGCGATCATCTTCTCGAGCAGCTCGCGCATCCGCAGGATCTCGTTGGCCTGGATCTCGATGTCGGAGGCCTGGCCGTAGGTGCCCTCGGTGTAGGGCTGGTGGATCAGGATCCGGCTGTTGGGCAGCGCGAGCCGCTTGCCGGGCGCGCCGGCCGCGAGCAGGATCGCCGCCGCGGAGGCCGCCTGGCCCAGGCACACCGTCTGGATGTCGGGCTTGATGAACCGCATCGTGTCGTAGATCGCCGTCAGCGCGGTGAACGAGCCGCCCGGGCTGTTGATGTAGATCTGGATGTCGCGGTCGGGGTCCATCGACTCCAGGCACAGCAGCTGGGCCATCACCGCGTTGGCGATGTCGTCGCTGATCGGGGTGCCGAGGAAGACGATGCGGTCCTCGAAGAGCTTGCCGTAGGGGTCGATGCGGCGGAAGCCGTACGACGTCCGCTCCTCCCACTGCGGGATGTAGTAGTTCATGCCCGGGGAGGCGTGCTCGCTCGCGCGCCCGGAGGCAGCGCCGAACGGGACGCCGGCGCCGGCCGTCAGGCCGGGGATGTGCGTGCTGGTCATGTCAGCCCTCCGCTGTCGTGTCTGCTGTCGGTCACTTGGTGCGGGCCGGGCGGCCCTCGTCGGCGACCTGGCGGGCGCTCGAGATCACGTTGTCGATGAAGCCGTACTCTTTGGCCTGCTCCGCGGTGAACCACCGGTCGCGGTCGGCGTCGGCCTCGACCTGCTCGATGCTCTGGCCGGTGTGCTCGGAGATCAGCTCGAAGAGCACCTTCTTGATGTGCAGCGACTGCTGCGCCTGGATCTTGATGTCCGAGGCGGAGCCGCCCATGCCGCCCGAGGGCTGGTGCATCATGATCCGCGCGTGCGGCAGCGCGTAGCGCTTGCCCTTGGCACCGGCGCAGAGCAGGAACTGCCCCATCGAGGCGGCCAGGCCCATGCCGACCGTGGCGACGTCGTTGGGGATGTAGTTCATGGTGTCGTAGATCGCCATCCCCGAGTCCACCGAGCCGCCGGGGCTGTTGATGTGCAGGAAGATGTCCGCCTCGGGGTCCTCCGCCGACAGCAGGAGCATCTGCGCGCAGATCGCGTTGGCGTTCTGGTCGCGCACCTCGGACCCGAGGAAGATGATGCGCTCTCGGAGCAGGCGCTGGTAGATGTGGTCGTCGAGGCCGTAGGCCGATCCGCCGCCGTTCATCTGGGTGTCCGTGTTCTCAGGGTTGGTAGGCACGTCCACGACCCTATCCGCAAGCGGTCCCCGCGCCACGGGAATCCCCCGGTGTTCGCCCAGGGCGCACGCCGTCGGCCACCCGGCTGCGCCCGGACGCGACCGTGGCCGGGAGGCGAACCTCCCGGCCACGGCTGGACGATGCTCGTGGTCCCCTGACCCTCGGCTCCGTCCGTCTGCTCAGGCGCCCGTGCGGGCGCTCTGGGTCAGAGGCGTCCCACTAGCGCTGGGACACCGCGATGCTCATCTCGGGGCCGCTCTGCCTGGTCACCCGGATGTTCACACCGTTGTTCGGCACCTGCACGCTCGCCGTGGGCAGGCTCGCGTCGTAGTAGGACCGGTCGTCCCGGAACAGCGGCACCGCTGCCTGGCCCCGGATGTAGCTGGGGCGGTCGGCGACGTGCAGCGTGAACGAGTCGGCCTTCTGGAGCCCGAACGTCGCGTCGTACCCGGCGACCCGGGTCCGCCAGAGCGCACCGTCGATGCGGACCAGGGCCCGCGGGTGCGCGTCGATCGGCAGGATCAGGCCGGAACCCGGGTGGACGGACGTGTTGTTGTCCGACTGCGAGGTGTCCCAGTAGCTGATCAGCAGACCGTCCTGGTAGGGGAAGTGCTCCACGAAGTCCGGCTTGCTGGCGAAGCCGAAGTTGTACGGGCCCGACTTGAGGTACTTGTCGAACGACGTGTAGGAGCGGTTGGACGCGATGTAGTAGTTGTCGAACTGGTTGGTCACCGACGAGCCCACGGCCGCGAAGCCGTCGAGCGTCCAGCCCTCCGGGGAGGCCTCGGCACCGGACGTGAACAGCTCGGTGCCGTCCGAGACGACGCTGATCTCGTCGGCGAACAGGCCCGAGACCGCGTCCGGGTCGGTGCCCTGGGCGGCGCCGTCGGTGGCGTAGCGCAGGCGCAGCTGGACGGTCTTGCCGGCGTACGCGGAGAGGTCGAACGTCGCCGGGGTCCAGTCGGTCTGGACGCCGTCGATGCCGTTGCCCTCGGCAGCGGTGGTGATGCTGCCCGGCACGGCGACGAAGCCGCTGCCGTCGTCCACCTCGACGTAGGCGTAGTCGCACGCGTCGGGGCCGCAGTCCTCGATGTTCCACTTGGCCTGCATGCTCAGCGTCGAGGTGCCGGCGCCCAGCGTGACCTCGCGGGTCATCGAGTTGTTGAGGTCGTCACCCGCGCCGCTCCACCAGGACTGCGTCCCGGCGAACGGCTCGGTCAGGTCGGTCGTGACCTCCTTCTTGGGGAGGACGACGACGGCGGCCTGCGCCTTGGTGCTGTTGTACTCGTGGGGGCCGAGGTCGATGCGGCGGTTCTGCGAGGCCAGCACGGTCTCGTAGTCCAGCCAGCCGAGCTGCAGCTTCTCCCAGGCGCCGAGGTCGGCGGCCCGGGTCCCGATGCCCTGGTCGTTCGGGGCGCTGACGCGGCTCTGGGCCATCAGCGACCAGAACTCGACGCTGTTGTTGCCGCCGCCGCTGGTGTCGTAGAGGTCCGGCAGGCCGAGGTCGTGGGTGTACTCGTGGGCGAAGACGCTCATCCCGCCGTTCTCGGGCTGGATGGTGTAGTCGCCGACCCAGAAGCCGGTGTCGCCGATCGGGGTGCCCGGGAAGCCGTTGGGGCCGCCCGCCTGGTTCTGCGCGTACCAGCGGTGCGACCAGATGGCGTCCTCGCCCTGGTACGGGTCGCCGTCGGCCTGGTCGCCGCCGGCGTGCACGATCTGGAAGTGGTCGAGGAAGCCGTCGGGCTCGTTGAAGTTGCCGTCGCCGTCGGCGTCGTAGCGGTCCCACTTGTCGTACTGGGCCAGCATCGTCTTGATCTGGGCGTCGGTCTTGCCGGCGGCCTTCTGGTCGGCCACCCAGGTGTTCACGCCGTCCTGCACGAGGGCCCAGGTGTTCGAGCACACGTTGCTGGCGCACGGGTAGCCGTCGCTGCGGCCGTAGCGGGCCTCGTTGAAGGGCACCTTCACCCAGTCGCTGACGTAGCCGTCGACGCTGTAGCGGCCCGAGGACTGACGCTCGAAGTACTGCTTGACGGACTCGGTGGCGCCACCGGAGCCGGCCGCGTCACCCTTGCCGAAGTAGAGGTCCTGGTAGTGCTTGCGGTCGTAGTTGGGCTGCCACACCGTCGAGTTGTCGACCGAGCGGTCCGGTGCCGGGATCGAGTTGTTGAGCGGCCCATCGAACACGGTCGGCCCCGGGGTGTCCGGGTCGGTGTCCTGGTCGGGGTAGTTCGGGTCGCGCTGGTTGCCGAAGTCGGTCAGGATCACGAAGATCTTGTCCGTCTTCTCGCGGCTCAGCTCGACGTACTGGGCCCGGCGGCTGGCCGCCTGGGTCTGCACGCCGCGGCGGTTGGCGGCCGCAGCGGTGCGTGTCGTCCCCACCTTCATCACGGTGCTGGCACCGCGCTTCTCGACCTTCCCGGTGCCGTTGAGCAGCTCGGTGACGGCCTCGGACCGCAGCGCGCGGCGCTTGTCCTCGAACGCGTTCGGCAGCTCGTCGGTGGCCGGCGTGCCGTTCGCGCCGTCGGCGCTGACGGCTCGTGGGACGGCTCCCGAGGTGGATGGGGCTGCGGTGGCGGACACAGCGGGGACTGCGAGGGTCGTCCCCAGCCCTGCCGCCACGACCAGGCTCAACAGCCCGGCTGACTTCTTCTGCACGGTTTCCTCCGTCAACAGCGATCGTGTCGCATGAAGGCGCTGGTCAAGGAAGGACACGGGCAGTTCCCGCACGGGCGGGACCGCGATGCTCGCGAGGAGACGGGGTCCACGCCGTGAGGCGCGCAGGGAGTGACCCGGGCTCTTGCTTGATGCGCGACTGCGGTTGCAGTCGGGTGGATTCCACACGTACCTCGCGAGGGGCACAAGACCGAACAGACCGGGTCAGGTTGCAGATTTGTGCAGTTGCAGGTTTACGCAGCGATTTCCTGAAGGATTGGTTACCGTCCGCGAAGTCTGTTGTCGAACTGTGACCCGGGAGGACTTCCTGCGGGGGTCCCCGGCGGGATAAGCGACGAGCCGGCGCGTCCCGGGTGGGACGCGCCGGCTCGGCGACGGTCGTTCAGGTCAGGCGTCGGACCTCTCGGCGGCCTCGTCGCCGGCCTCGGTCTCGGTCTCCGCGGAGTCCTCGACCGCCTCGGTGTCGCCGACCTCGGGGGCCGGCTCGCCGATGCTGCCGTCGGGCTGCAGCAGCTTGAGCTCGACGTGGTTGCCGGACGCGTCGGTCACCTTGGCGGACTCCACGATCGTGGCCAGCGCCTTGCCCCGCACCACCTCGGAGACCATCTCCGGGATGTGGTTGTGCTCGAGCATGTGCTGGATGAACTCCTGCGGGTTCTGGCCGGACTGCTGGGCCCGGCGCATGAGGTGCTCCTGGAGCTCGCCCTCGTTGACGCCGATCTCCTCCTTCTTGGCGACCTGGTCGAGCACGAACTGGGACGCCACGGCGTCGCGCACGCGCTTCTCGAGGTCCGCCTCGAACTCGTCGACGGTCTGCTCCTCGGAGTCGAGGTAGGCCTCCATCGTCATGCCGGCGTAGGCGAGCTGCTGGGTGATCTGGTCCTTGCGGGCCGACAGCTCCTCGGCGACGATCCCGTCGGGCAGGGGTACGTCGACGAGGTCGAGCAGCTTCTCGAGCACCGCGTCGCGGGCGGCGGCGGCCTGCTCGAGGCGCTTGCCGCCGGCGAGGCGGGTGCGTACGTCGTCGGTCAGCTCGGCCACGGTGTCGAACTCGGAGGCGGTCTGCGCGAAGTCGTCGTCGAGCTCGGGGAGCTCCTGCTCCTTGACGGCGCTGACGCTGACCTCGACCTCGACGTCCTGGCCGACCAGGTCGCCCCCGACGAGCTGGGAGGTGAAGGTCGCGGTCTCGCCGGCGGACAGGCCGGTGAGCGCCTCGTCGAGGCCCTCGAGCATCCCGCCCTTGCCGACCTGGTAGCTCATCCCGCTCACCTCGGCGCCCTCGACGACCTCGCCGTCCTGGCGGGCCACGAGGTCCATGACCACGAAGTCGCCGTCGGCGGCGGCGCGCTCGACCTCGGAGAGGCTGCCGAAGCGCTCGCGCAGCGTCTGCACCTGCTCGTCGACCTCCTCGTCGGTCACGACGGCGTCCTCGACGCTCACCTCGAGACCGGTGTAGGCCGGCAGGTCGATCTCGGGCCGGATGTCGACCTCGGCGGTGAACTCGAGCGACTCGTTGTCCTCGAGCTTGGTGATGTCGATCTCGGGCTGGGCGAGCGGCTCGAGCTCGTTGGCCTGCAGCGCCTCGACGTACAGCTTGGGCAGTGCCTCGTTGATCGCCTCGTCGAGGACCGCGCCGCGGCCGACCTGACGGTCGATGACCATCGGCGGCACCTTGCCGCGGCGGAAGCCGGGCACGTTGATCTGCTGGGCGATCTTCTTGTACGCCGCGTCGAGGCTCGGCTTGAGCTCCTCGAAGGGCACCTCGACGGTGAGCTTGGCCCGGGTCGGGCTCAAAGTCTCGACGGCGCTCTTCACAGGTGGTTCTCCTCAGTCGTGTGGTCGGTCCGCGGGGCATGGCCCGGGACCAGGGTGGCTGGTCGGGGCGACAGGACTCGAACCTGCGGTCTCCTGCTCCCAAAGCAGGCGCGCTAGCCACTACGCTACGCCCCGGTGTCCGGCTCCGGTCCGGAGCCTTCGGGAGTCTACGGGAGAAGCGTGGACGAGCCGTAATCGTGGCGACCGCTGGGACGCCCGGGACCGACGGGTGGGGCTCCTTCGCGCTGCGGTGGCCCCCTGTGACAGCATGGTCCCGCTCGTGCGGGCCCTCCCCCACGCCGCGCGGATGTAGCTCAATGGTAGAGCCCTAGTCTTCCAAACTAGCTACGCGGGTTCGATTCCCGTCATCCGCTCCACAGCCCCTCGTGAGACGGGCGTACGTCGCTCAGCGGCGGTGCAGCAGCAGCAGCGCGCGGTCGTCGTTCATCGACTCGAGCTTGTCGATCAGGCGCTCGGCGCCGCCCTCGAAGCCGGCCCGCAGCAGCTGCTCGCCCTGGCCGAGCAGCTTGTCGATGCCGAGCGAGATGTCGCGCTGCGGCGTCTCGACGAGGCCGTCGGTGAACAGCAGCAGCGCGTCGCCGCGCTGGAGGGTGCCCCGGACCACGGTGAACTCCGCCTCGGGCAGCAGCCCGAGCACCGGGCCCTCGGCCTCGTGCACGACCCAGCGTCCGGCGCCCGAGAGCAGCTGCACGGCCGGCGGGTGCCCGGCGGAGCGGATCTCGAAGGTGCCCCGACGCAGGTCGAGCGAGAGGTGCACCGCCGTCGCGAAGCCCTCGCTCCAGTCCTGGCGCAGCAGGTAGTCGTTGGCGGCCGGCAGGAACATCGCGGGCGGCAGCGCGCCGAGCAGCCCGCCGAACGCGCCGGAGAGCTGCAGCGAGCGCGACCCCGCCTGCTCGCCCTTGCCCGAGACGTCGACCACGGCCACCTGGAGCTCGGTCCCCGCGGTCGAGGTGGAGGCCACCAGGAAGTCGCCGGCGAACGTCGAGCCACCCGCGGAGCGCATCACCGCCTCGGCGTACCAGCCCCCGGGGAGCGGCGGGAGGACCGCCTGGCGGGTGATCCGGTCGCGCAGGTCGACCAGCATCGACTCGCCACGGGCGCCGGCGAGGCCGAGGGTGGTGCGCCGGAACGAGGAGATCAAGATGATCGCCCCGATGGCGAAGATCACCACGACGCCGCCGACGCGCAGGCCGGTCGACCAGCTCGGGGGTCGCGAGCACCACCGCGAGCAGGACGGCGAGGGCGAACGCCACCACGAAGGGCAGCACCCGCGGGGCCAGCACCAGGTTGGCGATCACCATCGGCAGGACCAGCGTGGTCAGCGGCACGAAGGAGATCGTCACCTGCGCGATGCCGATCAGGATGCAGGCCAGGACCAGCAGGAGCGCGGGGGCGAGCTCGCGACTCCCGCAGCCGCCGGACGGCGCGGTTCCAGCGTCGCCGAAGCCCCCGCCCGGCGCTGCGGGCAGGGCGGCTCGAGGGCGAGGCGGCGACCATCGCCCCGAACAGTAGTGGTCCGGGAGGGGCCGTGCGGCCGGTTCGGTCAACCCGGAGGAGAACGGTCGCGGCCCTCAGCGCGCGCCGGCGCGCGAGCGGAACCGCGGCTGGCAGCGCGGGCACCAGAACAGGTTGCGTCCCGCGAGCACCTGGGTGCGGACCTTGCTGCCGCACACGAAGCACGGCAGGCCCTGGCGCCGGTAGACGTAGACCGGGCTGCCGTGCCCGTCGACGCGGTCGGCACGCTGCCGACGAGGTCCGGGTGTGACCGCGACGTGGACGGTGTCGATGCGTCCGCTGCGGACCCCGTCGGCCATCAGCACGACCAGGTCGTTCCACATCCGCTCGAACGTCGGCCGCGCGCAGCGCTGGCCCCGCGGCGCAGCGGGTCGACCCGGTGCCGGAACAGCACCTCGGCGCGGTAGACGTTGCCCACCCCGGCCAGCACCGACTGGTCCATCAGCAGCCCGCCGATCGGCGCCGCGGCTGCGGCGGACCCGCTCCCAGGCGCGCGTCCAGTCGGCGTCGGGTCGCAGCGGGTCCGGCCCGAGCCGCTCGAGCAGCGCCTGCTGCTCCTCGGCGGTCATCAGCTCGCACGCGGTGGCACCGCGCAGGTCGCCGTACGACGGCCCGCGACCGTCGGACCCGGCCGCCTCGAGCCGCAGCCGGACCTGCCCGACCGGCGGCGGCGCGACGCGGTCGAGGACCGGCGAACTTGCCGTAGAGGCCGAGGTGCACGTGCACGCAGCCGCTCGTGGTCGAAGTCGACGAACAGGTGCTTGCCGTAGGACTCGGCCCGCACCAGCCGGGTGCCGTCGAGCAGCGCGGCGGACTCCGCGAAGCGGCCCTGCGGGCTGCTCACCGCGACGACCCGGTCGGCGAAGTGGTCGTCGAGCGTGCGGGCGAGGCGGAAGCAGGGTGTGGCCCTCAGGCATGTCGGCTGGCCGGGCTGGTGTCCCAGGGCCGAGTCGGGCAGGGGCGGCAGGTTGCCGGTCTTCTCGTAGTCGGCGAGCATCTCGATGCGGCGCGTGTGCCGCTCCTCGCCGGTGAAGGCGGTGGCCAGGAAGACCTCGACGAAGCGGGTCATGTCCTCGAGGCTGTGCATGCGGCCGCCGACCGAGACGACGTTGGCGTCGTTGTGCTCGCGGGCCAGCACGGCCGTCTCCTCGCTCCACACCAGCGCGCGCGCACGCCCTTGACCTTGTTCGCCGCGATCTGCTCGCCGTTGCCGGAGCCGCCGATGACCACGCCGAGGCTGCCCGTCCTCGTCGGCGACGGCCTCGGCCGCGCGCAGGCAGAACACCGGGTAGTCGTCGAGGGCGTCGTAGACGAACGGCCCGTGGTCGACGGCCTCGTAGCCGTGGTCGGCGAGCCAGTTGAGCAGGTGCTCCTTGAGCTCGAGGCCGGCGTGGTCGGAGCCGAGGTGGACGCGCATGCGGGCATCCTCTCAGACCCGCTCACACCACGCGCGCGAGGAACTCCGCGGTCTCGGCGAGGCAGTCCTCGGCGGCGTCGAACAGCTGCGGCTGACGCCAGAAGCCGTGCACCAGCCCGGCGTACGTCGTCAGGGACACGTCGACCCCGGCGGCGTCGAGCCGGCGGGCCAGCTCGACGTCCTCGTCGTGCAGGGTGTCGTGCTCGGCGACCTGCACGAGCACGGGCAGGTCGAGCCCGGCGAGGGCCTCGTCGGTGGCACGCAGCGGCGCGAGGTCGGGGTGCTCGAGGTCGGCCGGCGCGGCGGCGTACTGCTGCCAGTACCACTGCGCCTCGCCGCGCGTGAGCCCGCCGTCGGTGGCGGCGTAGGACGGGGAGCCCGTCCCCGGGTCGAGGAACGGGTAGACCAGGACCAGCGCCGCGAGCAGGCCCGGGTTGCGCAGCGCGGCGACCAGCGCGAGGTTGCCGCCGGCGCTGTCGCCGATCGCGGCCACCCGCTCGACGGGCAGGCCGGCCCCGGCGCCCTCGCGCAGCAGCCAGCCGAGGGCCGCGTCGACGTCGTCGGGCGCCGCGGGGAAGGGGTGCTCGGGCGGGCGGCGGTAGTCGACGGCGAGGACGGCCCAGCCGGTGCGGTTGGCGATCCGGCGGGACTGGCCGTCGTGGGAGTCGACCTCGCCGAACACGAAGCCGCCGCCGTGCAGGAAGACCAGGGTCCCCGGCTGGCCGGCGCGAGCGCCCTCCGGGACGTAGAGCCGCGCCGGCACGCCGTCGGCGTCGACGTCCTCGACCCGGGCGACCGGCTCCTTGGGCTCTGCCGCCGCCAGGTCCAGCGCGTCGCGGCGCTTGGCCTCGATGTCGGCGGGCCCGAAGCCGGGGTCGGTGACGTGCGGCCCCTGCGCCCAGAGCTCCAGCGCGGCGACGGCCTGCGGGTGCAGGGTCATGCCTCGCCCTGCAGCCGCGCGAGCTCCTCGTCGACGACCGAGGGGTCGAGCTTGGTGAAGACCGGCGTCGGCTTGGCGACGGGCGTGCCGACGACGACCGGACGCCGGCGCCAGGCGGGCGCCGTCGTGTAGTCGCCGGTGATGATCGGGTAGGGCGCCCCGCCGTCGAGGTCCTCGGCCTCCTCGATCCGGGGCATCGGGGCCACGTCGCCGGACCCGCCGAACGCCTCGTCGACCTTGTTGGCCGCGAACGGCAGGAACGGCGAGAGCACCAGGTTGAGGTCGGACACGCCTGCGCGACGACGTGCAGCACCGTGCCGAGGCGCTCGCGCTGCTCGTCGCCCTTGAGCTTCCACGGCTCGGTGTCGGAGACGTACCTGTTGACGTCGGCGACCGCGCGCATCGCCTCGCCGATGGCCTGCTTCTGACGGTGCCGGGCGATCAGGTCGCCGACGGTGCCGAACGCCGCCTCGGTGCGGGCCAGCAGGGCCTCGTCCTCGGTCGGTCAGCGGGCCGGCGGGCGGGATCTCGCCGAAGTTCTTGGCGATCAGGGTGGCGGTCCGGTTGACCAGGTTGCCCCAGCCGGCGACGAGCTCGTCGTTGGTGCGCCGGACGAACTCCGACCAGGTGAAGTCGGAGTCCTGGTTCTCGGGCCCGGCGGCGGCGACGAAGTAGCGGAACGCGTCGGCCTGGTAGCGCGAGAGCAGGTCGCGCACGTAGATGACGACCCGCTTCGAGGAGGAGAACTTCCGGCCCTCCATGGTCAGGAACTCCGAGCTCACCACCTCGGTGGGCAGGTCGAGCACGCCCAGCTCGCGCGGCGAGCCGCCCTTGCTGCCCCTCCCGGAGTAGGCGAGCAGCTCGGCGGGCCAGATCTGGGAGTGGAAGGTGATGTTGTCCTTGCCCATGAAGTAGTAGGACAGGCTCTCCGGGTCGTTCCACCACAGCCGCCAGGCGTCGGCGTCGCCGGTGCGGCGGGCCCACTCGATCGAGGCCGACAGGTAGCCGATCACGGCGTCGAACCAGACGTAGAGCTTCTTGGTGGGGTTCTCCCGCCAGCCGTCGAGCGGGATCGCGATGCCCCAGTCGATGTCGCGGGTCATCGAGCGCGGCCGGATCTCCTTGAGGATGTTCTGGCTGAAGCGGATCACGTTGGGCCGCCAGGTCCCCGACGCCTCGCGCTCGTCGAGCCACTCCCCCAGCGCCTCGGCCAGCGCGGGCAGGTCGAGGAAGAAGTGCTGGGTCTCGACGAACTCCGGCGCCTCCCCGTTGATCTTGCTGCGCGGGTCGATCAGGTCGTGCGGGTCGAGCTGGTTGCCGCAGTTGTCGCACTGGTCGCCGCGCGCCGAGTCGTAGCCGCAGATCGGGCAGGTGCCCTCGATGTAGCGGTCGGGCAGCGTGCGCCCCGTGGACGGCGAGATCGCGCCGTACGTCGTCTGCTCGACGAAGTAGCCGTTCGCGTGGACGCCGAGGAACATCTCCTGCACGACGGCGTGGTGGTTGCGCGTCGTGGTGCGCGTGTAGAGGTCGTAGGTCAGCCCGAGCGAGGCGAGGTCCTCCACGATCACCCGGTTGTTGCGGTCGGCCAGCTCCTGCGGGCTGACCCCGGCCTCGTCGGCGGCGACCAGGATCGGGGTGCCGTGCTCGTCGGTGCCGGAGACCATCAGGACGTCGTGCCCGGCCATCCGCATGTAGCGGCTGAAGACGTCGGAGGGCACACCGAAACCGGCGACGTGGCCGATGTGGCGCGGGCCGTTGGCGTACGGCCAGGCGACGGCGGACAGGACTCGGGTCATGACCGCGAGCCTAGTGACCCGCCCCGCCGCACGGAAAGTCGGTTGCCCGGTCGAGACGCGCCCTGCGAGGGCTCGCGCGGTGGACGAACTCGTGGACGACCTGGAGGCCGTGGTCGAGGCGGCCTGCTGCGCACTGGAGACCGTCCTGGACCGGGACTGGTCGGTGCTCGCCGCGGGCCTCGAGTGGACCTGCTGGGGGACGATCGAGCACACCGCCGACGACCTGTTCGCCTACGCCGGCCAGGTCGCCCGCGACGGCCCTCGCTCGACACCTACGTGCCGTTCGCCTACTCGCAGACCTCCGAGACCGAGCCGGAGTGCACGATCCACGCCGAGCCCGAGCGGGGCAACGAGGGCCTCGTGCAGGTGCTCGACGCCTGCGGCGGGATGCTCGTCGCGGTCGCCCGGCAGGTCGACCCGGCCAGACGCGGCGGCCACCCCTACGGCACCTCGGACCCGGCCGGGTTCGCGGCGATGGGCACCGTCGAGACCCTCCTCCACGTCCACGACGTCGCCGGCCCGCTGGGCCTCGCGTGGGACCCCGACCGGGACGTCGTACGCCGGGTGCTGGAGCGGCTCTTCGCGAGCGTCGCGCGGGCCGACGGCGAGGACCCGTGGGCGACGCTGCTGGGCGACCGGGCGCGGCGACCTCGAGGGACGGGACCGGGTCACTGGAGTGGCGGCTGGGCCTCGCGCGGTCACGACCAGCCGGTGATCAGCCGCGATCAGCTCCTCCTCGAGCGCGCCGAAGCCGCCGCCGGTCGTCGGCGGTGTCCTCGTGCGGGCGGCAGAACCGCACGGCGTTCTCGGCGATCTCGCTCAGGTGCCACTCCAGCGCGAAGAGCTCGACGGTGTCGGGCGAGAGCGGCTGCGGGGGCCCGCCGGCCTCGACGTAGGCGAACCACGGCTCCTCGCCCTCGGCGTCCCCGAGCACCTCGCGCAGGTCGCGCTCGCGCGGCGCCAGCGCGACGCCGGACCAGTCGACCAGCCGCCGCCCGTCGGCGGTCTCGAGCACGTTGGCGCGGTGCGCGGTCGCCGTGCGTGACCACCCACCGGTCGACAGCCCCGACGACGGCGGCGCCGAGCAGCGCGTAGCGGCGCAGCGAGGTCCGCAGCACCATCCGGGCGTCGGCGACCGCCCGGCCCGCGGGCACCGACCAGGGGCCGCCGGACCAGGTGTCCTGGCTCGAGCAGCGCAGCAGATCGTCGTGGCCGGCGTCGGAGTGCCACCCGATGCGGGGCCGCCACACGGGCAGGTGCGCGGCCGCGGCTGCCGGTGCAGGTCGCCGAGCAGGCCGCGCGACGGGGCGCGCGCTCCTCGTCGTCCGGAACGGACCGCGGCCCGCCGCTCCCGTCGACGTACGGCGCGAGGCTGAGCAGCAGACCGGGGGCGATGTCGACGGCGATCCGGGCGTCGCGGGTGCGGACCGGCGCCGCCACGAAGGGGAGCCGGTGACCGAGCTCCGCGGCCGCCTCGTAGGCCGCGAGCCGGCGCGTCGCGCGTCGGCGGTGCGGACCTTGTCGACGGTGGCGAACCAGGTCGGCCCGTCGTCGCACCCGACCAGCCAGTGCCAGGCGCCCGCGCCGACCGCGAGGTGCTCGCCGAGGTCGACGTCGACGCTCCCACGTCGCTCGCACGGCAGCGCCGACCGCGCTCGGCCGGCAGGCCGGCAGGCTCGACGATCACGCTCAGCACTCTAGGCAGCCGCGTGGCCGCGTGTCAGGGACCGACGTTCAGGAGAAGTCGGGGCCCTTGTCGCGGGTGCGCTTGATCTCGTAGAAGCCGGGGGTGCCGGCGACGAGCAGCACGCCGTCCCAGAGCCTGCCGGCCGTCCTCGCCCTTGGGGGCGGGGGTGACGACGGGCCGAAGAAGGCGACGCCCTCGGTCGCTGATGACCGGCGTGCCGACCTCCATGCCGACCTGGTCCATCCCCGCGTGGTGGGACTTCTTCAGGTCCTCGTCGTAGTCCGTGGAGTCGGCGGCGTCGGCCAGCGAGGCCGGCAGACCGACCTCGGCGAGCGCCTCCTCGATGAGGGTGCGGTCGATGTCGCGGCCCTCGAGGTGGATGCGGTTGCCGAGCGCGGTGTAGAGCGGCAGCAGCACCTGGTCCCCCTCGGCACTGCGCCGCGGCGATGGCCACCCGCACCGGGCCCCAGGCGGTCTTCATCATCTCGCGGTAGTCCTCGGGCAGGTCCTTGTCCTCGTTGAGGTAGGCCAGGCTCATCACGTGGAAGGACGGCGCGATCGGGCGCACCTTCTCCACCTCGAGCAGCCACCGCGACGTCATCCACGCCCACGGGCACAGCGGGTCGAACCAGAAGTCGACGGGGGTGCTGGTCGCGGCGAGGTGGTGGCGGCGTCGGTCATGGCTGCTCCTGGGGCGGGGACGAGGTGTGGCGGGCTGCTGGGGCACCCGTCGGAGGCGCCCTCGGGGGAACCGGGCGGCTCGATTCGGTTATTCCCCGTCGAATGGGAGAATGCACGCATGCCTGGAACCAACCTGACCCGGGACGAGGCGCGCACCCGCGCCGAGCTCCTCGACGTCGAGTCCTACGCCGTCGACCTCGACCTCGACCCGGCCCGACGCCACCGCCTTCGGCTCCACGACCGTGATCCGGTTCCGCAGCCGCCGTGCCGGTGCCTCGACCTTCGCCGACCTCGTCGGCGCGACGATCCGGGAGGTCACGCTCAACGGCCGCGCCCTCGACCCGGCCGAGGTGTACGCCGACCACCGGATCCGGCTCGACGACCTCGCGGAGGACAACGAGCTGCGGGTCGTCGCGGACTGCACCTACAGCCACACCGGCGAGGGCCTGCACCGCTTCGTCGACCCCGCCGACGACCGGGTCTACCTCTACTCCCAGATGGAGGTGCCCGACGCCCGCCGGGTCTTCACCACCTTCGAGCAGCCCGACCTCAAGGCCGTCTTCGACTTCACGGTGACCGCCCCCTCGCACTGGGAGGTCGTGTCCAACGCGCCGACCCCGGAGCCGGAGCCGGCCGCCGAGGGCTCGACGGGCATGTCCGTGTGGCGCTTCCCGACCACCGAGCGGATGTCGACCTACGTCACCGCGGTCGTCGCGGGCGAGTACCACGAGGTCCTCGACACCTACGTCGGCAAGCACGGCGAGATCCCGCTGGGGCACTACTGCCGCCAGTCGATGGTCCCGCACCTCGACATCGACGAGCTGGTCGAGATCACCAAGCAGGGCTTCGCGTTCTTCGAGGAGGCCTTCGACTTCCCCTACCCGTTCCACAAGTACGACCAGCTCTACGTGCCCGAGTTCAACAACGGCGCGATGGAGAACGCCGGCTGCGTGACGCTGCGCGACGAGTACCTCCCCCGCAGCCGCCAGGCCCGCTGGTTCTACGAGCAGCGCGCCAACACCGTGCTGCACGAGATGGCGCACATGTGGTTCGGCGACCTCGTCACGATGCGGTGGTGGGACGACCTCTGGCTCAACGAGTCGTTCGCCGAGTGGGCCTCCACCACGCGCTCGGTCGAGGCCACGAAGTACGACGAGGCGTGGACCGGCTTCACCAACACCCGCAAGAACTGGGCCTACCGCCAGGACCAGCTGCCCTCCACGCACCCGATCGCCGCCGACAACTCACGACCTGGAGGCCGTCGAGGTCAGCTTCGACGGGATCACCTACGCCAAGGGCGCCTCGTCGCTCAAGCAGCTGGTCGCCTGGGTCGGCGAGAGCGAGTTCCTCGCCGGCCTGCGCGCCTACTTCCGCCGGCACGCCTTCGGCAACTCCGAGTTCGCCGGACCTGCTCGCGCGCGCTCGAGGAGACCTCCGGGCGCGACCTCGGCTCCTGGGCCGAGGAGTGGCTGCAGACCTGCGGCGTCAACACCCTGGCGCGCCGAGTTCGAGCGTCGACGACGAGCGGCCGCTTCACCTCCTTCGCGGTCGCGCAGAGCGCGCGACCCCGACCACCCGACGCTGCGCCGGCACCGCATCGGCGTCGGCCTCTACGACCGCGACGAGCGACGGCCGCCTGGTCCGGCGTACGACGGTGGAGACCGACGTCGTCGGCGAGCGCACCGAGGTGCCCAAGCTGGTCGGCGTCGACCAGCCCGACCTGCTGCTGCTCAACGACGGCGACCTGTCCTACGCCAAGATCCGCTTCGACGAGCGGTCCCTCGCGACCGTGCGCGAGTCCCTCCACCCTCGACGACTCGCTCGCCCGGGCGCTGTGCTGGGGCGCGCTGTGGGACATGACCCGCGACGCCGAGCTGTCCGCGGGCGACTTCGTGCGACATGGTGCTGCAGCGGGCTCGACGCCGAGTCCGACGAGACGGCCGTCAAGCAGCTGCCGATCTACGTGCAGATCGCGATCGACCAGTTCGCCCACCCGGACAAGCGGGACGCGCTGCGCGCCACCTGGGAGACGGGGCGTGCGCGCGCCTGCTCGAGCAGCGCGGCCCCCGGCAGCGACAACCAGCTGACCTTCGTGAAGTCGCTTCGCCGGCACCACCGGCAAGCGGGTCCCGCCGTCGTCGTACGGCGGCGCCGGCCGCAGCGCCGAGGGGCTCGACCTGCTCGCCGGCCTCCTCGACGGGTCGGTGCGGCTCGACGGGCTCGACGGTCGGCGCCGACCTCCGGTGGGCGCTGCTCACCGCGCTCGCCGCGCGGCCGCGCCGACGCGCGCGCGGGTGGCCGCGGAGCTCGCCGCGGACAACACCATCTCCGGCAAGGAGCGTGCCGCCGCCGCCCTGGCGGTGATCCCCTCGCGCAGACGACCAAGGCGCAGGCGTGGCACGACGGCGCCCTGCGCGACGACGTCCCCAACGAGACCCAGCGCAGCATCGCCTACGTCTTCGACACCTCCGGGCAGGAGGAGGTGCTCGCGGAGTACCTCGAGAGGTACCTCGACGGTGGCCGACACCATCTGGGAGGACCGGGGCACCCAGATCGCCTCGACGATGCTGGAGTACATGTTCCCCCGGGCGCTGACCAGCCAGGAGACCCTGGACCGGGTGGACGCGTGGCTGGCGACCTCGCCGGCCAACCCGGCCGCGAAGCGCTACGTCGTCGAGGCCCGCGACGACATCGTGCGGGCGCTGCGCCGCCCAGGCCGCGGACGCCTGAGGCGACGCCGGCCACCCGGGTCGCCTCGCGGGCGGCCGGCGTGGCTACTCGGCGTGCCGCACCAGCGGCCGGCGGGCGTGCTCGGCGAGCTGCTGCACGCCGCGGGTGATCCCGCCGACGAGGTCGCCGGCGGCGAACGCGCTCTGCATCGCCAGCGCGGCGAGCTCGACCTCGGAGTCGTCCAGGACCCGGCGCGCCTCGCGGCCGGTCACCACCTCGAGCGGCGCGGCGGCGGGGTCGACGAGCACCAGCACGGAGCGCTCCGGGCGCCACCAGCGCGGCGTGCAGGCGCTGCGGCGAAGGGACGGGGCTCGCCCTCGGACGCGGCCGACGAAGACCGAGAACTCGATAGCGGCACAGCGTCTCGGCGTCCCGGATCGCCTTGTCGATCTCATGCCGCTGAGCGGCGGTGAACGCGTCACCAGCGGCCACTGGCGCCCCCTCGTCCGGGGCGTCCGCGCCGGCCTCGCCGGTCCCGGTGCCGACGGCTGGCCGGCCGGTCGGGGGCCTCGACGCCGCCGCGCGGGCCGCCGAACCACTCGGGCTCGCCGCGCCAGGCCAGGCCGGGCTGGTAGCGACTCGCCCTCGGACATCGAGGGCAGGTAGACCAGCAGCGTGATCAGCAGCGAAGAGGCCCGACCGGGATCAGCGACGAGCACCAGCAGCACGTGGACAGGGACACGCCGGGGTCGTCCTCCCACTGCTCGGGGGCCTCTGCGAACGCGGCGCCGCTGGCGCACGGTCACCAGGACGCGGGGATGAGCGCCAGGGCCCGAGCGGCCCGTCGTACGCCTGTGGTGCGGGGTGGGTTGCTCACGCGGACAGGGTAGCGAACCTCGGCTTGGTCGTGCCGAGCGCGTCTCGTAGCCGTCGCGGCCATGACCCTCTTGGAGACGACCCCGACCTGCGCCACCGAGGACGACTGGTGCCGCTGGGTCGAGCAGGACGACCGGCAACGCCTGGCTCGCCGAGGCGGCGAACTGGCTGATCGCCAAGCCGCTGGCCCTCCTCGTCCTGGTCCTGCTCGCCCTCGCGATGCGGTGGTTCCTGCACCGCGTGATCGACCGGCTCGTGCACCGCGCCGCCGAGGGCCTGCCGAGCCCGATGCTGCGGCTGCGGCACGAGAAGGCAGGCGGGCCGCCCGCCCGCGCTGGTGAGCGGGCGCCGGGTGCAGCGCGCCGAGACGATGGGCTCGCTGCTCAAGAGCATCACCTCGATCGTGATCTTCACCGTCTTCGGCATCACCGCGATCGCCGAGCTCGGCTACCCCGTCGGCCCGCTGCTGGCCAGCGCCGGCGTGGTCGGCGTCGCGCTCGGCTTCGGCGCGCAGAGCCTGGTCAAGGACTTCCTGTCCGGCATCTTCATGATCTTCGAGGACCAGTACGGCGTCGGGGACGTCGTCGACCTCGGCGAGGCCGGCGGCACCGTCGAGGCGGTCGGCCTGCGGGTGACCCGGCTCCGCGACGTCGAGGGCACCGTCTGGTACGTCCGCAACGGCGAGATCCTGCGGGTGGGCAACCAGAGCCAGAACTGGGCCCGCACCGTGCTCGACATCCCGGTCGCCCTCGACCAGGACCTGCACCGGGTGCAGGAGGTGCTGCGCGACGTCGCCCACGACCTGTGGGACGACGAGGACTTCAAGCACCTGATCATCGAGGAGCCCGAGGTGTGGGGCGTGCAGGACCTGACCCCGGACTGGATCACCGTCCGGGTGACCCTCAAGACCGCGCCGCTCGAGCAGTGGGCGGTCGCCCGCGAGATGCGCCAGCGGATCAAGTTCCGCTTCGACCACGAGGGCATCGAGTTCGCGCACCCGACCGCGATGGGCTGGGGCCAGCCGGTCTGACCCCAGCCGCACGGCGGGCCGGAGGCCGCTCAGGCCAGCGAGGCGTCCAGGGTGATCGTGGTGCCGGTGAGCGCCTGCGAGACCGGGCAGTTCTTCTTGGCGTCCTCGGCGGCCGCGGCGAAGGCGTCCGCGTCGATGCCCTCGACCGAGCCGACGACGGTGAGGTGGATGCCGGTGATGCCCTCGCCGGGCTGGAAGGTCACGTCGGCCTGGTGTCGAGCGCCTGCGGCGGCGTGCCCGCCCCGGCCAGCGCGTGCGAGAGCGCCATCGAGTAGCACGCGGAGTGCGCCGCGGCGATCAGCTCCTCGGGGCTGGTCTTGCCGTTGGCGTCCTCGGCGCGCGAGGGCCACGAGACGTCGTACGTCCCGATGCCGGAGGACTCGAGGGTCACCTGGCCGGCGCCCTCCATCAGCGAGCCCTCCCAGTGGGTCTTGGAGGTGCGGGTGGTGGCCATGCGTGTCTCCTTCTCGTGTCGGGGCTGCCCCGGACGCCGCGGTGCCGGGGTGGTGCTGCAGAGCCTTGCCCGGTCCGCGACAATGGACAAGTGAGCACCCTGCCGGACGGACGCGACCTTCTACGACGCGATCGGCGGCTACCCGACGATCGCGAGGATCGTCGCCCGCTTCTACGAGGGGGTCGCCGACGACGAGGTGCTGCGGCCGCTCTACCCCGAGGAGGACCTCGGTCCCGCCCAGGAGCGGTTCACGCTGTTCCTCGTGCAGTACTGGGGCGGCCCGACGACGTACTCCGAGCCGCGCGGCCACCCCCGGCTGCGGATGCGGCACGCGCCGTTCAAGGTGACGCCGCTGGCCAAGGAGCACTGGCTGCTGCACTTCCGCGCCGGGCCTCGACGAGGCGGAGCTGCCGCCCGAGCTCGACGCGCAGTTCTGGGACTACGTCACCCACGCCGCGCAGTTCATGGTCAACACCTTCGAGGAGTGACCCTCAGCCCGCCTGCCGCGCCAGCACCGACTCGAGGCGCTCGCGCTCGGCCCGCGGTGAGCGGCCGGGACCGCTGGGTGCTCGCGTCGAACGCGACCAGCGTGGCCTCCGCGGTCGAGTAGACGGTGCCGTCCGCGTCGACGATCCGGCTGGCGAGGGCGTACGACGACGTGCCGATCCGGAGCACGGACGTCTCGACGGCGTACGGCTCGGGGCGGAACAGGATCGGCCGCTTGTAGTCGACGTCGATGCGCGCGACGACCTGGCGCATCGTCGGGTCGGTGCCGAGGTGGTCGCCGGACAGCGACGCGATGAACGCGATCCGGGCCTCCTGGTAGTACTCGAAGTACTTCACGTTGTTGACGTGCCCGTAGACGTCGACGTCGGAGAACCGCACGTGGCAGTCGTAGGTGTGGCCGCTCATCGGGCGCTCCCCGCCGGCTCGTCGGGCTCGAGGAACCGCTCGAGCACCGACCCGCTCCTCGTCGCGGATCCGGCGCGGTCGCTCGTCGGTGAAGACGTACGGCGTCAGCACGGTGCGCGCCCGGGCGTAGACCCGTCGTCCGCCGTCGGGGAGCTCGTCGAGGATCTCGTAGGCCATCGTGAACGAGGCCGCCCGGATCCGGGTCACCCAGGACTCGATCCGCACCGGCTCCGGCCGGAACACCAGCGGCGCCGACGAACTCGACCTCGTGGCGCACCACGACCGTGCCCTCCGCGAGCTGCTCGCCGCCGCTCGCCGGGGCGTGCACGCGCAGCATGTCCACGCGGGACTCCTGCAGGTAGTCGACGTAGGTCACGTTGTTCACGTGCCCGAGCGAGTCCATGTCGGCCCAGCGCAGCGGGCACAGGTAGATGTGTCGAGCCACACGGGCATCCTGTCAGGTCCGCGGCCTAGGCTGGCGGGACGTCTCGCCCCCGAGGCCACCTGACGAGTTGAGATCGGAGTTCCGCCCATGCCCGAGGCAGTGATCGTTTCCGCGGCCCGCTCCCCCATCGGCCGCGCGTTCAAGGGCTCGCTGACCGAGCTGCGGCCCGACGACCTGACCGCGACGATCGTGCGGGCCGCGCTGGACAAGATCCCCGAGCTGGACCCGCGCGACATCGACGACCTCTACCTCGGCTGCGGGCTGCCCGGCGGCGAGAGCGGCTTCAACATGGGCCGGATCGTCGCGGTGCTGCTCGGCTACGACCACCTCCCCGGCGCCACGATCACGCGCTACTGCTCCTCCTCGGTGCAGACCACCCGGATGGCCTTCCACGCGATCAAGGCCGGCGAGGGCGACGTGTTCGTCTCGGCCGGCGTCGAGACGGTCTCCCGGTTCGCCAAGGGCAACTCCGACAGCCGGCCCGACACGACGAACCCGGTCTTCGCCGACGCCGAAGGCGCGCACCGACGAGACCGCCCAGGGCGGCGTCGACTGGCACGACCCCCGCGAGGACGGCTCGGTGCCGGACGCCTACATCGCGATGGGCCAGACCGCCGAGAACGTCGCCCGGCTGCGCGGGCTGTCGCGCAAGGAGCTCGACGAGTTCGGGGTGCGCAGCCAGAACCTCGCCGAGAAGGCGATCGCGGAGGGCTTCTGGGCGCGCGAGATCACCCCGGTGACGACCCCCGAGGGCACCGTGGTGAGCACCGACGACGGGCCCCGGGCCGGCGTCACGCTCGAGGGGGTCGGCCGACCTCAAGCCGGTCTTCCGGCCCGACGGCGTGGTCACGGCCGGCAACTGCTGCGCGCTCAACGACGGGGCCGCGGCGGTCGTCGTGATGTCGGACACCAAGGCCGACGAGCTCGGCCTCACCCCGCTCGCCCGGATCGTCTCGACCGGCGTCACCGGCCTGTCCCCCGAGATCATGGGGCTCGGCCCGGTCGAGGCGACCAAGCAGGCGCTGGCCCGGGCGGGCATGAGCATCGACGACATCGACCTGGTCGAGATCAACGAGGCGTTCGCGGCACAGGTCGTGCCGTCGTACCAGGACCTCGGCATCGACCTGGACCGCCTCAACGTCAACGGCGGCGCCATCGCGGTGGGCCACCCGTTCGGGATGACCGGCGCCCGGCTGCAGAACACGATGATCAACTCGCTGCAGTGGCACGACAAGCAGACCGGCCTGATCACCATGTGCGTGGGCGGCGGCCAGGGCATGGCCCTCGTCCTGGAGCGCCTCAGCTGACCTCCGCCCCCCACAGTCAGTACGACGGGCGACGGCCCCCGGTCCGAGGTGGACCGGGGGCCGTGCTGCGTGGGTGCGCTCAGGTGTCCGTCGCTCGACGGACGGGGGTCACTCGCCCTGCTGGAGGACCGCCTCGACGACGATCTGGATCTCGATCTTGTCGCCGACCAGGAGCCGGCCGCCGTCCATGGGGATGTTGAAGTCGATGCCCCAGTCCTTGCGGGAGATGGTGGTGCCGCCCTCGAAGCCGACGCGGGTGCCGCCCCACGGGTCCGTCTCGGTGCCGAGGACCTCGACGTCGAGCGTGACGGGCTTGGTGACGCCCTTGATGCTGAGGTCGCCGGTGACCAGCAGGCCCTTGCCGCCGGCCTTGACCTCGGTCGAGGCGAAGGTCATCGGGCCGTTGTTCTCGACGTCGAAGAAGTCGCCGGAGCGCAGGTGCGCGTCACGGTTCTCGTCGCGGGTGTTGATCGAGTTGAGGTCGATGCGTGGCGGACGCCGAGACGGTGTCGCCGGTCACGATCTGGCCCTCGAACTTCTCGAACAGGCCGCGGACCTTGCTCATCAGGTGCCGGGCGTGAAGCCGACCTCGGAGTGGCTGGGGTCGATGGTCCAGGTGCCCGCGGGGATCTGGGTCTGGGTCAGGACGTCGATGCTCATGGTGTTCCCTTTCGGCCGGTGCAGGCCGGCAAATGGTTGTTGCCTCAACTGTCGTCGAGGCTAGCAGGCGCTAGTTCAATCTTCAACTACGGCATCGCTAGACTTGTTCCCATGACGGCGGAGACACAGGACGTGGCCTGGCTCGACGAGGCGCAGCAGCGCTCGTGGCGCGCCTTCCTGGTGGGCACCACGCTGCTCATGGAGCGGCTCGACCGGGACCTGCGCGAGCAGCACCGCATCTCGCTGCCGGAGTACGAGATCCTGGTCCGCCTCTCCGAGGCCGCGGGTGGCCGGATGCGGATGGCGATGCTCGCCGACTCGGTGAGCCACTCCCGCTCCCGCGTCACGCACACCGTCACCCGCATGGAGGCGGCCGGGCTCGTCGCCCGCGACGCCTGCCTCTCCGACGGCCGCGGCGTCGAGGCCGCGCTGACCGCGCAGGGCCGCGAGACGCTCGAGAGCGCGGCGCCCACCCACGTCGAGGGCGTACGCCGCTTCCTGGTCGACCTCGCCGACGAGGCCGACTTCGACGCGGTCGGCCGGGTCTTCGACGCGGTCGCCGACCGCCTCATCGAGGGCAGTCCGGCGCGGGACATCCGCTGACGCCGGTCCTCTCGTGACCCCGGTGCACGCCGGCGACGGGTTCGACCCGGCAGCCGCGCTCGAGCAGGAGCGACGGACGACGGTCGCGCGGCTGCGGGCGCTCGACGACGACTACGCCGGGATCGTCGACGCGTCGCGCGACTCGAACGCCGACGACGAGCACGATCCTGAGGGAGCGACCATCGCGTTCGAGCGCTCGCAGGTCGGCTCGCTGGTGGAGCAGGCGCGGCGCCACCTCGACGAGGTCGCCGCCGCGCAGGCCCGTCTCGCGGCCGGCACCTACGGGACCTGCGAGTCGTGCGGGCGGCCGGTGCCGCCGGCACGCCTGGAGGCGCGACCGGTGGCCCGGACCTGCGTGGGCTGCGCGGGGCTCAGTCGCGGGTGAGCTTGCGGTGGGTGACGCGGTGCGGCCGCGCCGCCTCCACGCCGAGCCGCTCGACCTTGTTGGCCTCGTAGGACGCGAAGTTGCCCTCGAACCAGAACCACTGGCCCTCGTCCTCGTCGGTGCCCTCCCAGGCCAGGATGTGGGTCGCCGTGCGGTCGAGGAACCACCGGTCGTGGGAGGTGATGACCGCGCAGCCGGGGAACTCCAGCAGCGCGTCCTCCAGCGACTGGAGCGTCTCCACGTCGAGGTCGTTGGTCGGCTCGTCGAGCAGCAGCATGTTGCCGCCCATCTTGAGCGTCAGCGCGAGGTTGAGCCGGTTGCGCTCGCCGCCGGAGAGCACGCCCGCCTTCTTCTGCTGGTCGGGGCCCTTGAAGCCGAACGACGCGATGTAGGCGCGGCTCGGCATCTCGAAGTTGGCGACCTTGATGAAGTCGAGGCCGTCGGAGACGACCTCCCAGACGTTCTTGTTCGCGTCGATGCCGCCGCGGCTCTGGTCGACGTAGGAGATCTTGACGGTCTGGCCGACCTTGAGGTCGCCGCTGTCGGGCTTCTCCTCCCCCACGATCATCCGGAACAGCGTGGTCTTGCCGACGCCGTTGGGGCCGATCACGCCGACGATGCCGGCGCGCGGGAGCTTGAAGTCGAGGTCGTGCATGAGCACCCGGTCGGCGAAGCCCTTGGTGAGGTCCTCCGCCTCGAGCACCACGTCGCCGAGCCGCGGGCCGGCGGGGATGTTGATCTCGGAGAGATCGACCTTGCGGTTGCGCTCGGCCTCGGCCGCCATCTCCTCGTAGCGCGCCAGGCGGGACTTGCTCTTGGCCTGGCGGGCCTTGGGGTTCGACCGGACCCACTCGAGCTCGCGCTCGAGCATCTTGGCCCGCTTGGCGTCCTTGGCGCCCTCGACCTTGAGCCGCTGCTGCTTGGTCTCGAGGTAGGTCGAGTAGTTGCCCTCGTAGGGGTGCGCCTTGCCGCGGTCGAGCTCGAGGATCCAGCTCGCCACGTTGTCGAGGAAGTAGCGGTCGTGGGTGACGGCCAGCACGGCGCCGGGGTAGCCGGCGAGGTGGCCCTCGAGCCACTGCACCGACTCGGCGTCGAGGTGGTTGGTGGGCTCGTCGAGGAGCAGCAGGTCGGGCTGCTGGAGCAGCAGCTTGCACAGCGCGACGCGGCGGCGCTCGCCGCCGGACAGGTTGTCGACGAGCACCTCGGGCGGCGGGCAGCGCAGCGCGTCCATCGCCTGGTCGAGCCGGCTGTCGAGGTCCCAGGCGTTGGCGTGGTCGAGGTCGGTCTGCAGGTCGCCCATCTCGGCGAGCAGCGTGTCGTAGTCGGCGTCCGGGTCGGCGAGCTCCTCGGAGATCGCGTTGTAGCGGTCGAGCTTGCCCTTGATCCCGCCGACGGCCTCCTCGACGTTCTCGAGCACCGTCTTGCCCTCGGACAGCGGCGGCTCCTGCTGGAGCATCCCGACGGTGGCGTCGGGGTCGATGATCGCGTCGCCGTTGGAGGCGTGGTCGAGCCCCGCCATGATCTTCAGCAGGGAGGACTTGCCGGTGCCGTTGGGTCCGACGACGCCGATCTTGGCGCCGTGCAGGAACGAGAGGGTGACGTTGTCGAGGACTACCTTGTCGCCGTGCGCCTTGCGGACGTTGCGCAGCGTGAAAACATACTCAGCCATGGTCCGGCCAGCCTACGGCCGCCGGGCGACCTGCCGAAATCGGCCCGCGCCGCCGCGGGCGGCGGGCGGGCCGACCCCCGGTCGGCGTCAGGCCACCCGCCCGGCCTCGACCGGCTGTTCGCGGCCGCTGCTGTCGAGCTGCGGCATCCCGGACGGGTCCTCGTGGAGGAGCTCCTTGAGCGCCGGGTCGACCGGGTCGTCGCCGTCGGCGCGCTCGGGCGGCCCGGACCGCAGGAACGCGGCGGTCCCGCGCGCGAGGTCGTGGCCGACGTGGCTGGCCTCCACGACGTAGGTCACCGACGTCTGGCCGTCCTCGCGCTCCCACACGTCGGCGCGCAGCCGGCCGTGCACCACCACGGGCTCGCCCTTGCGCACGCAGTCGCGCACGTTGTCGGCGAGCGCGCGCCAGCACGTCACCGAGAACCACGAGGTGGGGGCGTCGACCCACTCCCCGGTCTTCCTGCGGACCCGGGGGGTCGACCCCACCCGGAAGTTCGCCACGTTGCCCTGGGGCGTCACCCGGTGCACCACCTCGGTGCCCACCCAGCCCTGGAAGGTCACGAGCGCTTCGTTCATCGCGTCGGCTCCTCGTCTCGCGTCGTCGTGTGCCCGGTCGGGGCACCTGTCGCACGCCAGCCTGCCCTCGACGTACGCCGGCCCGCGGACGCGTCGTGCCGACCGGTGGACGACCCGCCCGCCGGCGCCCCTGGGGACGGAACCCGGCCTGGGGGCTCAGTGAGGCAGGGTCAGTCGAGCGCCGCGGCGAGCCCGGCCCGGGTGGCGCGGTAGGCCTCCACCTCGGCCTGGAGGGGCTCGACCACGAGGCGCTCGGTGACCTCCCCGATCGCGGCCCGGAGCCGGCGGTCGGCCGATCGGGCCTTCGCCCGGGCGGACAGCCGCACCACGGCCTTGCAGACCAGGCCGAGCAGGATCCCCGCGGCGAGCCCGCCGAGGAGCAGGAGCGTGGGCAGGGGCAGGCCGCCCGAGCGCGGGGTCGACGGCTCGGGGACCTGGAGGTAGCCGAGCACGGCCAGCACGAGCAGCCAGACCGCCCCGACGACGCCCGCGAGCAGCAGCAGCCACTGGAGGAACCGCACGAGCGACCACCACACCGGGGTGCGCGACACCCCCAGGTCGGTGGACGCGACCGCGTGGTCGAGCGCGTCGCCGAGGTCGTCGAGCCGCGAGACCGACGCCCGGCGGACGGCGTCCGCCCACGGCGGCGTGAGCTGCGCCCCGACGTCGTCGGCGGCCGCGCGCACGGCCGTGTCGACGCGGGCCCGCTGGACGGCCGTCGCCTCGGGAACCGAGGCGCGGGCGGTGCCGGTGAGCTCGCGGCCGGCGGCGCCGAGGTCGAGGTGCAGACGGCGCAGCGGGTCGGGCTTGAAGCGGCTCAGCCACGAGGTCACCGGCCAGCCGGTCGCCTGGGAGGCGCGCCGGCGGGTCGAGGTCTCCACCGCGCCGACGACGGTCGGGACCCCGGCGGCGTCGGCGAAGGCGTCGACGAGCTCGCGGGTGCGGGCCCGGGGCAGGTCGCCCGGCTTGGCGTCGCCGTTGGCCTCGTCGAGGCGCCGGGCGACCGACGTGACGTCGGCCATCAGCCGGGTCCGGGCGGCCTTCTTGTCGCTCACCCGGGCGGCGATCGCCCGCTCGAGCTCCGGGATGCCCTCGCCGGTGCGGGCGGAGGTGGCCAGCACGGGCACGTCGTCGAGCCCGTCGAGCGCGAGCAGCCGGCGCAGGTCGTCGACCATCGCCGTACGCCGGGCCGCGGGCACGGTGTCGATGTGGTTCAGGACGACCAGCATGCTGGCGCGGTGCGACGCCATCGGCCGGAGGTAGCGCTCGTGGATCGCCGCGTCGGCGTACTTCTGCGGGTCGAGGACCCACACCATCAGGTCGGCCAGCGCGACGACGCGGTCGACCTCGACGTGGTGCGCGACCTCTGTCGAGTCGTGGTCGGGCAGGTCGAGCAGCACGAGCCCGCCGAGTCCGCGGTCGTCGTCGGGGCCGTCGAGCATGCTGGTGCGGGAGACCTGGTGGCGCTTGGGGACGCCGAGCCAGTCGAGGAGCTCGCCGGCGCCCTCCCCGCCCCACGCGCAGGCCATCGTCCACGACGTCGTCGGGCGTCGCACGCCGATGGCGGCGAGCTCCAGGCCGGTCACGGCGTTGAAGGTGGACGACTTCCCGGAGCCGGTGGCCCCGGCGAGCGCGACGACGGTGTGGTCGGGCGAGAGCCGGAGCCGGGCACCGGCCCGCTCGGCCACGGCGGCCGCCTCGTCGACCAGGGGGTCCGGCAGTCGCCCGCGAGCGTTGCGGGCCGCCTCCTCGAGGCCGTCGATGCGGTCGGCGACATCGCCCTTGCGGCCGACGAGGCGCTTGGCGCCCTCCACCAGAGCGGTCACGACGTGGCCCGGTCGACCGGGTGCGACAGGTCGGCGAAGCGGAGGTCGTCGACACGCCGGGACACCTCGCGCAGCCGCTCGACGTGCTCCTCGACCACGCCGGCAGCGTCGAGCACGCCGTCGTACCTCGCCCGCTCCTCGTCGAGCAGCTCGCCGACGCGGCGGTCGAGGTCGGCGCGGGCCTCGGCCGCCAGCCGCCGGACGGCCTGGTCGCCGAAGACCGCCTCGAGCAGCTTCTGGCCCAGCAGCGCTCCCCCGGCACCGACGCCGACCTCGGCGCCCGTCGGGATCGCCGCGGTCGAGGCGAAGACCACCACCATGAGCGCGACCGAGAGGCCGTTGACGCCGAACGCGAGGAAGCGGGCGGTGGTGCGCTTGTCGGCGCCCTCGGTGCGGACCATGTCGAGCACGCCGTGCTGCCAGTCCCGGACCGCGCGCTCGGCGCGCTGGCGGAAGTCCCGCGACGCCCGGCCCAGCCCGAGCCCGGAGTCCTCGACGAGGTGCTGGCCGGCGGTGACGGAGCGCCAGGAGGCCTCGGCGCGCTCGGCGGCGGTCTCGGCGTTCTCCAGGATCAGCGTCTCGAGGCCGGACTCGACGGCGACCGTGACCCGCTCGGCCTGCTGGGGCTTGCCGCGAACCCAGCCGACGACCCGGTCGCGCAGCCTGCCGACGGTGGTCTCGAGGGAGCGGAGCAGCTCGCCCGTGCCGACGAACTCCTGCCAGCGCGCGAGGACCTCGCCCCGCAGCAGGGTGCCGTCGGCGGACGCGGCATCGACCCGGGCCCGCGCCTCGGCGTACGCCCGGTCGACGTCGTCGCGCAGCCGGCGCGCCATCGCGACCTGGTCGCCACCGGCGTCCGCGACGTC
The DNA here is from genome assembly GCA_963781745.1 of uncultured Actinomycetota bacterium. Classification (GTDB taxonomy): domain Bacteria; phylum Actinomycetota; class Actinomycetes; order Propionibacteriales; family Nocardioidaceae; genus Nocardioides_B. The sequence continues at coordinate 164,087 of CAWAHH010000020.1, forward strand.
GAGGGTACGACGGGCGAGCGAGCGCACCGCGCCGTCGAGGGTCTGCTTCACGACCGCGGCCCGGGCGTCGGCGTCAGCGGCGAGGCTGTCGAGCCAGCCGCGGATCTCCGCGACCGCCGCGGCCTGGAGCAGGCCGTCCTCGGACACCTCGCCCTCGACGACCGCGAAGAGGGGCGAGTCGCGCAGCCCGCGGGCGGTGAGCATCCGGGCGAGGTGGCTGCTGACCTCGGCGACCGCCTCGGGTGCCGTCCGGTCCAGCACGATCGCGACGGCGGTGCTGCGCTCGGCGGCCGCCTTGAGGTACTCCCACGGGACCTGGTCGGCGTAGCGGGCGGCGGAGGTGACGAACAGCCAGAGGTCGGCGGCGGCGAGGAGCTCGGCGGCCAGCGTGCGGTTGCGCTCCTCGACCGAGTCGACGTCGGGGGCGTCGAGGATCGCGAGGCCGGGCGGCACGCTGTCGGCGGCGACGAGCTGGATGGCGCCGGGGTCGCCGGTCGCGCCCGTGGTGCGGGCCAGGCCCGGCAGGATGCGGTCCTTCTCGAACCAGTCGGCGTCGGCCGGGTTGTGCACCAGCACCGGGGACCGGGTCGTCGGTCGCAGCACCCCGGGCTCGGTGACGCGGGTGCCGACCAGCGAGTTGACCAGCGTCGACTTGCCGGCGCCGGTCGAGCCGCCGACGACGGTCAGCAGCGGCGCGTCGATCTGGATCAGCCGCGGCAGGACGTAGTCCTCGAGCTGCTCGACCATCTCCCGGCGCATCGCGCGGTGCTCCTCGGCGCGCGGCACGTCGAGGGCCAGCGACACGTCGGTCAGCGCCTGGCGCAGCCGGACCAGGGCCGTGACCATCTCGGTGGTCCCCACGTCCGTCACCGGCGTCCCTCTCCGTCGACCAGCGACCGGTTGACCGGGTCGCCCTGCGACGGGGGCGGCCACGGCTGCGCGGTCCCGACGCCCGCCTGATGCGGGAAGAGTACGTAGGGGCGCAAGGCGGCCAGACGGCGGACCAGCAGGGTCCCCCTCTCGGCGGCGTCCTGCGGGGCGGTGCCGCGCAGGTAGCGGTCGTGCAGGAAGGCCAGCTCGACGGCCTGCTGCTGGTACTCCCGCATCACCCGCTCGGCCGCGGGACCGCCCGCGCGCCGGGCGTGCTGGCGGGACGCGCGGCGGGCCGGCAGGCGCACCAGCCACGGCACGTCGGCCGCCACGACGAGACCGCGGCGGGCGCAGTCGAGCAGGCTGCGGGTGAGCATCAGGCCCTCCCGTCGGCGCGCCCACACGGCCAGGCCGACCAGCAGCAGGAACGCCGGCACCATCGCGAAGAGGTAGGTGAGCAGGAACGCCCGGCCGCCCGCGAAGTAGGCCGACGCGTTCCAGGCGCCGTGCGCTGCCACCGCGGCGACGTACCCCAGGAGCGGGCCGAGGACCCGCCAGCGGGGGTTCCGGGCGGTCACCGCGACGCCGACCCCGATGCCGATGAAGGAGGTGAAGAGCGGGTGGGCGAACGGGCTGAAGACGCCGCGCACGATGAACAGCCCCGTGGCCGAGCCGAGACCGCCCGGGCCGAGGCCGTCGCCACCCATGTAGGCGCCGCCGAGGTAGAGGATGTTCTCGGTGAAGGCGAAGCCGACGCCGACCAGTCCGGCGTACACGATGCCGTCGAGGACGCCGTCGACGACCCGGCGGCGGAACCACACGAGGAGCAGGATGAACAGGCCCTTGGCGGCCTCCTCGGTGACCGGCGCGACGATCGCGCCCGACCACCCCTCGGGGGTGCCGAGCACGAACTGGTCCAGGGACTGCAGGATCAGCGCTCCGGCCGTCGCGACCAGGGCGCCCCACGCGAACGCGGTGGCGAGCACCCCCATCGGCTCGGGCTCGTAGCGGTCGAGCCACAGGAAGCAGGCGATCACCGGCCCGACCGGCAGCGCCGCGAGGACGGCGCCCACGGCCAGCGCGCGGGGCGCGTCGGAGGCGAGCAGCACGATCGACATCACGACGGCGCCGGCCACCAGCGCCAGGGACACCACGACCGAGAAGAGCAGGCCGCCGCGGCGCCGGCGCCCGCGCAGCAGGTCGTCCGGCACGCCGCCGCGGACGCCCTCGCCGATCACGCGCGCAAGCCTAACCGGGCGAAAGGCCCCGGCGACCCGTCGGCGACCCGAGGACGGCGCTTTCGGCGGCTCCGGACGTAGGCTTGACCCTCGTGAGTGAGCACACCTCCCCCGCGACGCCTGCGGACACCCCGGGCGACGCATCCGCCAGCGAGTCGCACACGCAGTCGCACGACCAGTCCGTGCCGGAGGCGTACGCCGCCTTCATGCGCCAGGGCTGGGGCGACCGCGAGCTCGACGTGCCCCGGCACCCGGTCGCCGACTGGTCGGCGCGACGGCGCGCGGCGCTGGGCGACCTGTTCCCGGGCGAGCGGCTCGTGGTGCCGGCCGGGAACTTCAAGGTGCGCTCCAACGACACCGACTACCGCTTCCGCGCCGACACCGCGCACGTCTACCTCGCCGGCAACCAGACCAGCGACGCCGTCCTGGTCCTCGAGGGCGGCGAGTCCGTCCTCTACGCCCGCCCGCGCTCCTCGCGTCAGACCGACGAGTTCTTCCGCGACAGGAGGTACGGCGAGCTGTGGGCCGGCCGACGCCCGTCGCTGCGCGAGATCTCCGACTCCCTCGGGATGGAGGTGCGTCACCTCGAGGAGCTCGACGACCGGCTCGGCGGCTCCGCCAAGACGCGCGTGCACCGCGGGGTCGACGAGCGCGTCGACGACCTGGTGCCCGCCGACGGCGGCCGCGACCACGACCTGTCCCGGGTGCTCTCGGAGATGCGGCTGGTCAAGGACGCGTGGGAGCTCGAGCAGCTCGCCGAGGCGTGCGACATCACCACGCTGGGCTTCGCCGACAGCGTCCGCGAGTGGGACAACGTGCTGGCCCACGGCGAGCGCTGGATCGAGGGCACGTTCTTCCGGCGCGCCCGGGCGATGGGCAACGACCTCGGCTACGACTCGATCGTCGCCGGCGGGTCCCACGCGACCACGCTGCACTGGACCGAGAACTCGGGCCCGGTCACGCCCGGTCAGCTGCTGCTGCTCGACATGGGCGTCGAGGGCAACGGCCTCTACACCGCCGACGTCACCCGCACGCTCCCCGTCGACGGCACCTTCACGCCGGTCCAGCGCGACCTCTACACGCTCGTGCTCGAGGCCCAGCAGGCCGGCATCGACGCCATCCGGCCGGGGGTGGAGTTCGAGGCGCCGCACCACGCGGCGATGACCGTGCTCGTGCACGGGCTGGACGACCTCGGGCTGCTGCCGGTGTCCGCGGAGGAGGCGCTCTCCCCGGACAGCAAGGTCTACACGCGCTGGACGCTGCACTCGACGAGCCACATGCTCGGCCTCGACGTGCACGACTGCGCGGCGGCCGCGCCGGAGGCCTACAAGCAGGGCGACCTGGCCGAGGGCATGGTGCTCACCGTCGAGCCGGGCCTCTACTTCCAGGAGGACGACCTGCTCGTCCCGGAGGAGCTGCGCGGCACCGGGATCCGGATCGAGGACGACCTCGTGGTCACCGCCGACGGCTCCCGCAACCTGTCGGCGTCCCTGCCGCGCGACCCTGACGCCCTCGAGGCGTGGATGGCCGGCCTGCGTCCCTGAGGACGGCCCTCAGCCGACGCGGGCGTGCCGGCGGCGCAGGGCGCGTCGCTCGTCCTCGCCGAGGCCGCCCCACACGCCGTGGTCCTGGCCGGCCTCGAGCGCCCACGCCAGGCACTGCTCGCGCACGTCGCAGCGCCGGCACACCTGCTTGGCGGCCTCGACCTGGACGATCGCTGGGCCGGTGACCCCGACCGGGAAGAAGAGCTCGGGGTCCTCCTCGAGACACGCGGCACGGCTACGCCAGTTCGACACGGACGGGTTCCTCTCGACGGGGGACGGGCAGTGCCCTGTACCCGCCCGGGACCGCTCCGACACCCGCGCGACGTGCGGTCTAGGCACCGCGGGCGAGCAGGCCCCGCGATCGGTCGCCCGCGGAGCGCCCTAACCGGACCTTGCGGGCGTACATCGCGGCGTCCGCCCGGCCGACGAGGTCGTCGGGGGTGGAGCAGTCGCCGGCGAGCGCGACGCCGACGCTCGCGGCGACACGGAGCTCGATGCCCGCGACCAGCAGCGGCTGCCGCAGGTGGCTGCTCACCTGCTCGGCGATGCGGTGCGTGGAGGCCGCGGTGACGTGGTCGAGGAGGATCGCGAACTCGTCGCCGCCCAGGCGGCCCACCACGTCCGTGGAGCGTACGGCGCGGGAGAGGCGCTCGGCGGTGGCCCGCAGGAGCTGGTCGCCCACCGCGTGGCCGTGGGAGTCGTTGACCCCCTTGAACCCGTCGAGGTCGAGGTAGAGCACCGCGCACGTCGCACCCTCGGGACGCGTCCTGGTGAGCGCTCGCTCGACCTCGGCGAGGAAGAGCCGGCGGTTGGCGAGACCGGTGAGCGGGTCGTGGTAGGCCAGGTGGGCGATCTCGGCCTGCAGCGCCACCCGCTCGGTGACGTCCTGGACCGTGCCGATCCGGCGGCGCGAGGCCCCCTCCGGCGTCGCCGGCTGCTCGCTGAGGGCGTGCACGGTGCGGACCTGCCCGTCGGGACGGAGGACCCTGTACTCGAGGTCGACGGGCGCGGCCGTCTCCACGGCGCGGGCGAAGTCGCCGGCGACCCGCTCCCGGTCCTCGGCGTGGATCATCCCGACGACGTCGGTCATGGTGGGGACGAAGGTCTCCGGGTCGACGCCGTAGATCGCGAACAGCTGCCGCGACCAGGTGAGTCGCTCGGTGGCCACGTCGAAGGTCCACGAGCCGATCTCGGCGAGCTCCTGCGCGTGCTCGAGGTCGCGGTGGGCCGCCTCCGCGTCGGCCAGGGCCCGGCGCTCGCTGGCCACCGCGTCCTCGCCCGCCTTCCAGAACATCACGCACGCGATGCTCTCGGCGAGGATGAACAGCCCGTGCACCGCCGAGGTCGCCCAGACCGTCCCCGAGCGCATGTGCATGTCGAACACCAGCGCCGGGGCGAGGCTGCCGACCACGCCGTGCTCGAGCAGCACGAAGCCGACCGCGACCAGGTAGGGCCACCAGGCCTGGTAGAGCGCGACCACCGCGACCACGACGAAGTAGTCGAAGTGCAGCTCGGTGCGCCCGCCGAAGAGCGCCACCAGCACCGCGGACGAGGTCACGAGCGAGAGCGTGGCGAGCACCGACCCCAGCGTCCTGGTGCTGCGGGCCAGCCCGGCGGCGCTCGCCAGAGCCGCCACGACGGCGGTCGCGGGCAGGACGGTGCCCGGGGGCAGCCCGCGGGCCGCGGCCGCGCCGATGAGCACGCCGACGTGCAGCCAGGCCACCACGAGGATGGCCCGGTGGCGGGTGGCCCAGCCGGCGTCGGTGAGCGAGCCGCCCCGCGGCAGCGACGCAGCGGCCCGGCGCCGGAGGGTCTCCGGCGCGGGCGTGCGCTGCTGATCGGGGTCGTCCATCGCTTCTCCGCTGTGCGCGCGACGGCCCGGGCGGTCCCCAGCCGGCCGCTCGCACGGTCCTGGTCCTCTTGACCTTCGTCCACGCGCGGGCCGGCCTGAACCTCCACCGGTGCTCAGGGCGTGAAGATGTTGTGGAGACGCCGGCCCGGGACCTCGGCGGAGCGCGGCGCCGTCACGTCGTCGGCTCCGGCATACTGGCTCGTGATCGTGGAACGCGGACGCCTTCTCGCGATGAGGTCCGGTGCCGGTCGGACCGGAGTCCCGATCCCCGCCCTCGTAGCTCAGCTGGATAGAGCGCCGGACTTCTAATCCGATGGTCGCAGGTTCGAGTCCTGCCGGGGGCACCAGAGCGGGCGCGCCGGACGCGGTCGGGACCTTCGTCCGAGCGGTGCGGGACGTCGGCACCTGCCCGCCGAGCGGCGGTCGGCGAAGACTCCGTGGTGGTCGTTCAGGTCCACCGAAGGAGTCGTGTCATGAAAGCCGCCGTCGTTCCCGAGATCGCCGCTCGCCTCGAGATCCGGGACGTCCCCGTCCCCACCCCGGGTCCCGGCCAGGTGCTGGTCAGGATCGAGGCCAGCGGGCTCTGCCACACCGACATCCACGCCGCGCGCGGCGACTGGCCGGTGAAGGCGAAGATGCCGCTGGTCCCCGGCCACGAGGGGGTCGGCCGGATCGTGTCGGTGGGCGAGGGCGACCTGCCGGTCGGCGTCGGCGACCGGGTCGCGCTGCCGTGGCTCGGGCACGCGTGCGGTCACTGCCGCTACTGCGTGGGCGGCTGGGAGACCTACTGCCAGTCGCCGCAGTACACCGGCTACACGATCGACGGCAGCTACGCGGAGTACGCCGTCGGGTACGCCAGCCACGTGGTGCGGGTGCCGGACGGCGTGAGCTCGTTCGACGCCGCCCCGATCACCTGCGCCGGCGTGACGACGTACAAGGCGCTCAAGGTCGCGCACCCGCAGCCGTCCGAGACCGCGATGGTCGTGGGGATCGGCGGCCTGGGGCACCTGGCGCTGCAGTACGCGAGGATCTTCGGTACGACGACCGTGGCCGTCGACGTGGAGGACGAGAAGCTCGCCCTGGCCAAGGACCTCGGGGCCGACCACGTCGTCGACGCGCGCGGCGACCAGGCGGCGGAGCTGGCTGCGCTCGGCGGCGTCGACGTCGCGGTGGTGACCGTGCCGTCGCCGGCGGCCATGCGGGCCGCCCATGCGGCGCTGAACCCCAACGGGCGCCTGGTCCTGGTCGGCCTCCCGGCCGACAACCGCCTGGAGCTGCCGGTCTTCGAGACCGTCCTCAAGGGCATCAGCGTCACCGGGTCGCTCGTCGGCACCCGCAACGACCTGGCCGAGTGCTTCGCCCTGCACGCACAGGGCCGCACCCGGGTCGTCGCTGCGCCCCGCCGGCTCGAGGACGTCAACGAGTGCTTCGAGGAGGTGCTCGCGGGCAAGGTCCCCGCTCGGCTGGTCTTCGACCTGTCGTGACGGGTCGTCCGGCGGTGCGGGTGCCGGCGCGCCCGCGCCGTCGGACCGCTGCTCAGGGGCCGGCGAGCGGTGCGTCGGTGTGGGCGTCGGCGTGGGCGTCGGTGTAGGCGTCGATCTCGTCGGACAGCGCCTGCTTGTCGGCGGCGTCCAGGAACGACGCGCGGACCGCGTTCTTGGCCAGGTCCGCGATGCCACGCTCGTCGAGCCGGAGCAGGTCGGCCGCGATCTCGTACTCCCGGTTGAGGGTGGTCCCGAACATCGGCGGATCGTCGCTGTTGACGGTGACGAGCGCCCCGGCGGCGTGCAGGGGCCTGATCGGGTGGTCCTCGAGCCGCTCGACCGCACGCGTGGCGATGTTGGAGGTCGGGCAGACCTCGATCGGGACCTGGTGCTCGACGAGGTGCGCCACCAGCGCGGGGTCCTGCACCGCCGAGGTGCCGTGGCCGATGCGCTCGGCGCCGAGGTCGAGCAGCGCGTCCCACACGGTCTGCGGCCCGGTGGTCTCGCCGGCGTGCGGGACGCTGTGCAGCCCGGCGGCGCGGGCCCGGGCGAACACGTCCTTGAACTGCGGGCGGTCGACGCCGATCTCCGGGCCCCCGAGGCCGAAGCCGAGCAGCGTCGCGGGCGCGTGGTCGAGGGCGTAGCCGAGGGTGTCCTCCCCGACGGCAGGCCCGACTCGCCGGGGATGTCGTAGATCCAGCGCAGCCGTACGCCGTGGTCGCGCTCGGCGGCCACCCGTGCGTCCTCCACCGCCTCGACGTACGCCTCGATCGGGATGCCGCGCTGCACCGAGGTCCACGGCGTCAGGGTGAGCTCGGCGTAGCGGATCGTCTGCGCGGCCATCTCCGCGGCGACCTCGTAGGTCAGCGTCCGGATGTCCTCCGGCTCGCGCAGCAGGTCGACGACCGAGAGGTAGACCTCCACGAAGTGCGCGAAGTCGCGGAACGTGTAGAACTCGCGCAGCGCGTCGAGGTCGGCGGGCACCGTCCCCGGGTGCCGGGCGGCGAGCTCGGAGACGATGCGGGGCGAGGCGGAGCCCACGTGGTGGACGTGGATCTCGGCCTTGGGCAGGCCGGCGACGAAGCCGGCGTACGGCGAGACGGGCTGGTCCATGGCGGCCAGTGTCCCAACCGGCGACAGGCCGCGTGGTCCGGGGTGTCGCTGCCGGGAGGGACGGCACGCACGGGTACAAAGAGCGTGGCCCCGCGAAGTATGAGTTTGCGGGGCCTTTCCCGTGCGCGGGGCTCAGCCCTGGGCGTCGTCGACGGCCTTCTTGAGGGCGGCCGAGACCTCCTCGACGCTCTGGCCGCCCTGGAACGGCTTGCCGTCGAGCTGGACGTACGGCGTTCCCTGGTAGCCGTCCTGCTTGCTGGCCTCGTCGGTCGAGTTCTTGACCCACCCGGCGTAGGAGCGGTCGTCGATCCCGGAGCTGACCGCCGACTTCTCGGCGCCGGCCCGGACGGCGAGGTCGACGAGCGTGGCGTCCGAGAGGCCCTCGCTGTTCTCGGCAGGCTGGTTCTCGTAGAGCAGGTCGTGGAACTTCTTGGCGACCTCGGGCCCGGAGGTGTCGAGCACCACCGCGAGCGCGCTGGCCGCGCGGGTGGAGTACTCGGTGCCGCTCGAGGCGCCGTCGAGGATCGAGATCGGCACGTAGCGGACCGCGACCTTGCCGTCCGCGGCGTACTGCGCGAGCCAGGTCCTGCTCGTGGCCTCGAGCTGGCCGCAGAACGGGCACATGAAGTCCTCGTAGATCGTCACCGTGGCCGGGGCCGAGGCGTCGCCGACGGGCAGCGCGTAGGTGTCGACCGCGCCGGTCGGGGCGGCCGTCGAGGACCCCGTCGTGTCGCGGGAGGACTGCACGACGTAGCCGATGCCGACGACGAGCAGCGAGCACCGCGGCGATCACCCCGCCGACGACGAGGCCGCGGCGGCGCGCCTCCCGGCGCTCCTGCTCCTTGCGGATCGCGGCAGCGCGCGCTGCGGCCGCCTGCGACTCCTGGCGACGCGTGGAGGTGGACTTCTTCTTCGTCATCGGGTGCTGCCTTCGTGCTCGGGGACGGGGGCGGGAAGCAGGAGGGAGTCGAGCCGGAACGGGCTGCGCGGGCGCCACGCGAGCAGCAGGCTGAGCGCGAGCAGGCCGACGTCGCGGGCGATCTCCCAGGGGTACTTCGACTGCGCGTTCTCGATCTGCCCGCCCCCGCCGAAGCAGCCGCAGTCGATCGAGAGGCCGCGCGCCCAGGCCGAGGAGATGCCGACCACGAACGCGACGAGGAGCAGAGCCGACACGACGGCCATCGCACGGGTGAGCAGCCCGAGCAGCAGGCACACGCCGACGAGGATCTCGACCAGGGGCAGGGCGTGGCCGACGACCGGGACGACCGACTCGGGCAGCAGGCGGTAGGCGCGGACCGCCAGGACGCTGGACGCGGGGTCGGGGAGCTTCAGCGCTCCGGCGACCACCCAGACCACGCCGACGACGAGCCGCGCCACGAGGGCCGAGGCCACCCAGAACCGGCGCATGGATCCAGCCTAGGGCCGTTCTCTGAGCGCCGCCTGGACAGTGACTGAAGGAACACCCAACGCGGAGCGGGGGCCCCTGAGTAGGGTTCGGGACGTGAACGAACGCCTGGTGTGGATCGACTGCGAGATGACCGGTCTCGACCTCGGGGCAGACGCCCTCATCGAGGTCGCGGCGCTGGTGACCGACTTCGAGCTCAACGTGCTCGGCGACGGCGTCGACGTCATCGTCAAGCCGCCGCAGGAGGCGCTCGACCAGATGGACGACTTCGTGCGGCAGATGCACACGACCTCGGGCCTGCTCGACGAGCTCTCCGACGGTATGTCGCTCGCCGACGCGGAGGAGCAGGTGCTCGCCTACGTCAAGGCGCACTGCCCCGACGGGAGCCGGCCGCCGCTGGCGGGCAACACGGTCGCCACGGACCGCTCCTTCCTGGCCCGGGACATGGCCGGCCTGGAGTCGTTCCTGCACTACCGGATCGTCGACGTCTCCTCCATCAAGGAGCTCGCCCGCCGGTGGTACCCGCGGGCCTACTTCAACGCGCCCGCCAAGTCCGGCAACCACCGCGCGCTCGCCGACATCCAGGAGAGCATCGAGGAGCTGCGCTACTACCGCGCGGCCGTGTTCGTGCCGACCCCCGGCCCGGACTCCGACACCGCCAAGGCGCTGGCCTCCGAGCACGGCGGCGCGCTGACCGGGGCGGGCGGCAACGGCACGGGGGCCGGTCCGAGCACCCCCTGAGAACGGGTACACTGTTCGCTGCCTCGGCTTCTCCCGACCTGTTCGAGAGGAGCCGTCGCGAGCGTCAGGCCGCTGCGGCCTGGCACCGCGGCGGGCAGGCATGGTGGGCGTAGCTCAGCTGGTAGAGCGCCGCGTTGTGGTCGCGGATGTCGCGGGTTCAAGTCCCGTCGTTCACCCCAAGGAGGGCCCGGTCAGGCGACCGGCCCCGTCGCGGCGGCCACGTCGTGGCCGCCCCGCACCGACAGCGTCGTGCGGCCCCGGTCGGCGGCGTGCACGCTCCCCGCGAGCACCACGTGGCGCAGCGGCGCCGTCGAGCCGGCCATCCGCTCGTGGACCAGCCGAGCCGCCGTCGACCCCATCTCCCGCGCCGGCAGGGTCGCCGAGACCACGGCCAGCGGCGAGACGTCGTACGGTCCGAGCTCGTCCATGTTGGCGAGCTCGACGGAGCCGGGGAAGCCGTTCGGGATGGCCAGCAGGTCCGAGGCGGCCAGCGTCATCGTCGAGGCGTTGCCCCCGATGACGGCCGTCAGTCCGAGGGGCGACTCGATCAGCGCGCGCAGCCGCTCGTGGCGGCGGGCCGCCGGCAGGGCCGCGTAGTCGCGCAGCGCGGAGCGCTCGGGCAGCTCGGGCAGGCCCCGGTCGCGCAGCGCCCGGTAGTGGCCCGAGAGCCGGTCGCGCACGCTGGTGACGTCGTCCTCGCCCCAGAGCACGGCGAGCCCGCGGTGGCCGCGGTCGAGCATCGCGGTGGTGACCTCGTAGCCGATCACGAAGTCGTCGAAGATGACCGCGTCGGTCGGCATCGAGGGGAAGTAGCGGTCGACCAGCACGACCGCGACGCCACGGCGGCGTAGCTCCTCGATGGCCGTCCGCCACCCGCGAGTGGTCGCGCGGGAAGAGCACGACCCCGCGGGCGCCCTCGTCCACGACGCGGCGCAGGACCGCCGGCTCGGCGCCGACGCCGGGCGTGATCGTCACGGCGAGGCGGTGGCCCAGGGCCGTGCACTCCGCGGCGATCCCGGCGCGGACGGCGACCTCGTGGGCGTCGGTCTCGTTGGGGCTGACGAAGGCGACGGTCCCCTGGTGCCGACCGCGCCGACGCCGGCGCATCGTCCGCGGGTGCGGCCACGAACGTGCCGCGTCCGCGGTGCCGCACGACCAGGCCCTCGGCGACGAGGTCGTTGAGCGCGCGGATCGCCGTCGTGGTCGAGACGCCGAAGCGTTCGACGATCTCGCGCTGGGTGACGAAGGGCTGGTCGGGGGAGTACTCCCCGCGAGCGATGGCGTCCCGCAGCGACGACTTGACCCAGGCGAACAGGGTGACGCCGGGCGGTGGAGCGCCCGCTGGCTGCTCGGCCCCCATGGGTCACCTCCCTCGTCAGGCTGCCCGGAGCATAGTGCAGGAAAGAGTTTGATGTATTGACGCATTAAGGTCGACGGCCTAAGGTCCGGGTGACGCACACCACTCGGCTCACGCGGTCCGGGTCCGCCCCAGCGGCGCTCCCACGGCACCGCAGCGGCACGTCATCGAGCACCGAACCGAGGGCAGCCATGCACGACGACCGGGTCCACGGTCGAGCGCCGCATCGACCGGATCCTGGGCGAGCGCCTGCGCCCGGCGGTGCACGGCGAGCGCGCTCCGCTGCTGGTCGAGTTCTGGCACGCGCCCGGCGAGCCGGTGCCCGTCGAGGAGGGCATCGCGGCGCGCAGTACGGCGAGACCAAGGCCGGCGAGGCGTGGGGCCCGGCCTGGGGCACCAGCTGGTTCCACGTCACCGGCACCGTCCCCGCGCAGTGGGCGGGCCGGGCGGTGGAGGCCGTCGTCGACCTGGGCTTCGCCGAGGACCGGCCCGGCTTCTCCGCCGAGGGCCTCGCGATGCGGCCGGACGGCACCGCGATCAAGGGACTGAACCCGCATGAACACCTGGGTCCGCGTCGCGACGAGGCCGCCGGCGGCGAGGCGGTCGACCTCTACGTCGAGGCCGCGGCCAACCCCGACATCTCGGCGGCGCGGGCGTGGGCAGCCCGCTCGGCGACGTGCGCGACCGCCGGCAACGAGCCGCTCTACCGGGTCCGCCGCATCGAGCTGGCGGTGTTCGAGCGCGAGGTCTGGGAGCTCGTCCGCGACATCGAGGTGCTCGACCGAGCTGATGCACGAGCTCTCCACCGACGACCCCCGGCGCTGGAAGATCCTGCGCACGCTGGAGAAGGCCCTCGACGCCCTCGACCTGCAGGACGTCGCCGGCTCGGCGGCCGCCGCACGCGCGGTGCTGGCCCCCGCGCTGGCCGCCCCCGCCCACGCGAGCGCGCACCTCGTCAGCGCCGTCGGGCACGCGCACATCGACTCGGCCTGGCTGTGGCCGCTGCGCGAGACCGTGCGCAAGGTCGCCCGCACCGTCTCCAACGTGACCGCGCTGATGGACGACCACCCCGAGCTGGTGTTCGCCATGTCCTCGGCCCAGCAGTGGGCCTGGATGAAGGAGCACCGCCCCGACCGTGTGGGAGCGGATGCTGGAGAAGGTCGGCACCGGCCAGCTCGTGCCGGTCGGCGGGATGTGGGTCGAGTCCGACACCAACATGCCCGGCGGCGAGGCGCTGGCCCGCCAGCTCGTGCACGGCAAGCGGTTCTTCCTCGACGAGCTCGGCATCGAGACCGAGGAGGTCTGGCTGCCCGACTCCTTCGGCTACACCGCGGCGTTCCCGCAGCTCGTGCCCTCTCGGGGTCGCGGTGGTTCCTGACCCAGAAGATCTCCTGGAGCCAGACCAACCGGTTCCCGCACCACACGTTCTGGTGGGAGGGCATCGACGGCACCCGCGTGTTCACGCACTTCCCGCCGGTCGACACCTACAACTCCGAGCTCACCGGCGGCGAGCTGGCCCACCTGGTCCGCAACTTCACCGACAAGGGCCTCGCCAACCGCTCGCTGGTCCCGTTCGGCCACGGCGACGGCGGCGGCGGGCCGACCCGGGAGATGCTCGGCCGCGCCGCGCGGCTGGCCGACCTCGAGGGCTCGGCCCGGGTGGAGATCGAGGCGCCGTCGGCGTTCTTCGAGAAGGCCCTGCGCCGACTACGCGGACGCCCCGGTGTGGGTCGGCGAGCTGTACCTGGAGCTGCACCGCGGCACCTACACCAGCCAGGCCAAGAACAAGCAGGGCAACCGGCGCAGCGAGCACCTGCTGCGCGAGGCCGAGCTGTGGGCGACCACCGCGGCGGTCCGCGCCGGGCAGCCGTACCCCGTACGAGGAGCTGGACCGGATCTGGAAGACGGTGCTGCTGCACCAGTTCCACGACATCCTGCCCGGCTCCTCGATCGCCTGGGTGCACCGCGAGAGCGCGCGAGACCTACCAGCGTCGCTCGGCGAGCTGGAGGAGATCATCGCAGCGGCGCAGCGGGCGCTGGCCGGCGACGCCGGCTCCGGCGGCCGGGTCGTCTTCAACGCCGCGCCGCACGAGCGCGACGGGGTGCCCGCCGGTGGCGCCACCGCCCTCTCCGCCGCGGACGCCGGCCACGGTGACCGCCGCCGACGGCGGGTTCGTGCTGGACAACGGCGCTCGTCCGGGCGACCCTCGACGCGCGCGGGCTGCTGACCTCGGTGCTCGACCTGGCCGCGGGCCGCGAGGCGATCGCACCCGGCGACGGCCGGGCAACCTGCTGCAGATCCACCCCGACCTCCCCAGCGAGTGGGACGCCTGGGACGTCGACCACACTACAGCCGCCACGTGACCGACCTCGTCGACGTCGAGTCGCTCGAGCCGTGTCGCCGGGATCCGATGCGCCCGACGGCACCGACGGCACCGACGGCACCGCGGCGGTCCGGCTGGTCCGCCGGTTCGGGCCGTCCACGCTCACCCAGGACGTCACGCTCGCGCCCGGCGCCCGGCGGGTCGACGTCGAGACGTCGAGGTCGACTGGCACGAGACCGAGACCTTCCTCAAGGCCGCGTTCCCGCTCGACGTGCGCGCGGCCCGCTCGTCCTCGGAGACCCAGTTCGGCTACCTGCAGCGCGCGACCGACACGAACACCAGCTGGGAGTTGGCCCGCTTCGAGATCTGCGCGCACCGCTTCCTGCACGTCGAGGAGCCGGGCTACGGCGTCGCCCTCGTCAACGACTCGACCTACGGCCACGACGTGACCCGGGCCGTGCGCGAGGACGGCGGCACCACGACCACCGTGCGGCTGTCCCTGCTGCGGGCGCCGCGCTTCCCCGACCCGGAGACCGACCAGGGGCGGCACCGGCTCCGCTACGCCCTCGTCGTCGGCTCGGACCTGCTCGACGCGACGCGCGAGGGGCACCGGCTCAACCTGCCGCCGCGCACCCTGCCGGGCGACGCGACCGTGGCGCCGCTGGTCTCGGTCGACCACGACGGCATCGTCGTCTCGGCGGTCAAGCTCGCCGACGACGCCGGCGCCGCCCCCGCGGCGACGTGGTGGTCCGCGTCTACGAGGCGCTCGGCGCCCGCGCGACCGGGCACCTGGACCTCGGCTTCCCCGTCGCGTCCGTCGCCACGACCGACCTGCTCGAGCGGCCGCTCGACGACGGCGCCCTCGAGGTCGTCGACGGCGGCGTCGCCCTCGCGCTCCGCCCGTTCCAGATCCTGACGCTGCGCGTCTCCCGCTCCTAGAGGGACGCCCCGACCCACCCCGCCCATCGCCGCCGCCCCTCGGAGGACCCGATGACCCGCCCCCGCACGCCCCGCCCGATCCGCACCACCGTCGCCCTCGCCACCGCGGCCGTCCTGTCCACCACTCTCGCCGCGTGCGGCGGGGGCGGCAGCGGCAACGGCGGCAGCGACACGCTCACCGTCACCTACCAGCAGTTCGGCGACTCGCAGGTCCAGAAGAACTTCCTGTCCGGGATCAAGAAGCAGTTCGAGAAGGAGCAACCCGGGCATCACGGTCGAGCTCGAGCCGATCAGCGCCTCCGAGGACGACTACTACACCAAGCTCCAGCTGCAGATGCGCTCGGCGAAGACCTCCCCGGACCTGGTCTACGAGGACACCTTCCTGATCAACTCCGACATCGAGGCCGGCTACCTCCGCCCGCTCGACGACCACCTCGACAAGTGGGCGGACTGGAGCCAGTTCAGCGACACCGCGAAGACGGCCGCGCAGGCCCTGGACGGCAAGACCTACGGCGTCCCGGACGGCACCGACACCCGCGCGCTCTGGTTCAACAAGAAGCTCTTCGAGCAAGGCCGGGCTGCCCGCCGACTGGCAGCCGAAGACCTGGGACGACGTGCTGAGCGCGGCCCGCACCATCAAGGAGAAGGTGCCCGACGTCACCCCGCTGAACGTCTACGCCGGCAACGGCGTCGGCGAGGCCGCGACCATGCAGGGCTTCGAGATGCTGCTCTACGGCACCGGCGACACGCTCTACGACGCCGAGTCGAAGAAGTGGGTCGTCGGCAGCCAGGGCTTCACCGACGCGCTGACGTTCGTCAAGACGGTCTGCGACGAGAAGCTCGGCCCGCCTCGGCCAAGGACGCGCTGGAGCCGACATGGAGCAACACCGTCCCGCAGAAGGAGCTGCCCGAGGGCAAGCTCGCGATCGCCCTGGACGGCTCGTGGGTCTCGCACAACTGGCTGGACACCGGCGCCGCCCCGTGGCCCGAGTGGGCCGACACGATGGGCACCGCCGCCATGCCCACCCAGGACGGCAGGGCGCCCGGCAAGGTCAGCATGTCCGGCGGCTGGACCTGGGCGATCCCGAAGAACTCCGACAACGCCTCGGCGGCCTGGGAGCTCATCGAGATGCTCGGCAGCAAGGAGAGCGAGCTGGAGTGGGCGATCGACAACGTCCAGATCCCCGTCCGCAAGGACGTCGCCGCCGACCCGTCGTACGCGAAGGCCAACCCGAGCAACGAGTTCTTCGCCTCGCTGGTGCCGATCACGCAGTACCGCCCCGCGTACTCGGTCTACCCCCGCATCTCCAAGGAGATCCAGGTCGGCCACCGAGTCGGTCATGACCGGCAGCGCGACGCCCGAGGAGGCCGCGAAGCAGTACGACGAGCAGGTCAAGGGCATCGCCGGCGACGACGTCACGAGCGCCGCCGCCCAGTGACCGTGAGCACCGCGACAGCCCCCGGCACCGGCGCGCGCCTGCGCCGGGGGCTGCTGCAGGGCCTGCCGCTGGGCCCGGCGGTCGTCCTGCTCGGCGTCTTCCTGGCCGGCCCGATCCTCTACTGCCTCTACTCCGCGTTCACCGACATGGCGCTGACCGGCGCGTCCGGCGCGAGCTTCGTCGGGCTGGACAACTTCCGCGAGGCCTTCGCCAGCCACGAGTTCCGGATGTCGCTGCTCTACACGCTGATCTTCACCTTCTTGTCGGCGGTCATCGGGCAGAACGTCCTCGGCATGGTGCTGGCGCTGCTGATGCGCTCGGGCACCGCGTGGGTGCGCGCGGTCGTCAGCGCCATCGTCATCGGCGCCTGGGTGATGCCCGAGGTCGTCGCTGGCTACCTCTGGTCGGCGTTCCTCGGCGACGACGGGTCGCTGAACCGGATGCTCGGCTGGTTCTCGCTGCCCGGCCAGAACTGGCTGTTCAGCGTCCCGATCCTGGCGGTGTCGCTCGCGAACATCTGGCGCGGCACCGCGTTCTCGATGCTCGTCTACTCCGCGGCGCTGTCGGAGGTGCCCAAGGAGATCGAGGAGGCCGCGGTCATGGACGGCGCCGGCACGTTGCGGCTGCTGTGGTCGGTGACGCTGCCGATGATGCGGCGCTCGATCGCCACCAACCTGATGCTGATCACCCTGCAGACGCTGTCGGTCTTCGGCCTGATCTGGACGATGACCCGCGGCGGGCCCAGCAACCAGAGCCAGACCCTGCCCCTGTTCGCCTACCAGCAGGCGTTCCAGCTCTCCCAGCTCGGCTACGGCACGGCGCTCGCGCTGGTGCTGCTCGCGATCGGCGGCGTGTTCTCGCTGGTGTACCTGCGCGTGCTGCGACTGGAGGACGGTCCCCGATGAGCTCGATCATGGCCGGCGTGGTCCGGCGCCGCACGCTCGACCGGCTGCTCGTCGACGCCGCCCTGCTGGTGCTCGCCGCCGGGTTCGTCGTACCGCTGCTGTGGCTGCTGCTCGCGGCGTTCGACGCACGCGCCGGCGTAGCGGTCTCCTGGCCGCACCCGTTCACGCTGGGCAACTTCGACGCGATCCTGACCTACGACACCACCTACCGCCCGATGCTCAACGGCGCGATCCTCTGCGGCGGCGGCACGCTCGTCACGGTGGTCGCGTCCGTGCTGGCGGCGTACCCGCTCTCCCGCTACCGGTTCCGCGCGAAGCGGCCGTTCCTGCTGACGATCCTGTTCGCGACGGGCCTGCCGATCACCGCGATCATGGTGCCGGTCTACGGGCTGTTCGTGCAGGTGAACCTGATCGACACCCTCACCGGGACGATCCTGTTCATGGCCACCACGGCGCTGCCGATCTCGATCTGGCTGACCAAGAACTTCATGGACGGCGTGCCGATCGAGCTGGAGCAGGCCGCCTGGACCGACGGCGCGTCGACCATGCAGGGCGCTGCGCAGCATCGTGCTGCCGCTGATGTGGCCGGGCCTGTCGGTCGTCACGATCTACACGTTCATCGGGCTGTGGGGCAACTTCTTCGTGCCCTTCGTGCTGCTGTCGTCGACCGACCGGCTGCCCGCGTCGGTGAGCATCTACACGTTCTTCGGCCAGTACGGCCAGGTCGTCTACGGCCAGCTCGCGGCCTACTCGATGCTCTACTCCCTGCCGGCCGTGCTGCTCTACCTCGTCCTGTCCCGGCGCCTGGGTGGCGCCTTCTCGTTCGGGGGCGCGGTCAAGGGCTGACAGCGGCGGACCACGAGCGACCGGTCACCGCGCCCGGGCGCTAGGTTCGGGGGCATGACCTCCGAGCAGGAACGCCTCGACGCCTACGCCGCCCTCGTCGTGGAGGTGGGCGCAAACGTCCAGCCCGGCCAGGAGGTCGTGGTCATGGCCGACGTGGCGCACCAGGCGATCGCGCGGGCGGTGGCGGACCGGGCGTACGTCGTCGGGGCGGAGCGGGTGCACGTGCTCTACTCCGACCCCTACGTGCGCAGGTCCGCCCTGCTGCACGGGACCGAGAGCGGCCTCACCGCCGCGGCGGGGTGGGAGCTGGCCCGCCTCGACGAGTGGGCGGAGCAGGGCGTCGCGCTCGTGCGGCTGACGGGCAACGCCGACCCGCACGTGTACGACGACGTGGATCCCGCGCGCACCGGCCTGCTGAGCACCGAGCTGGCCGCGCGCTTCCGGGCCATGCTGATGCGGGTGCAGTGGTCGGTCGTGGCGGCGCCCAACCCGGGCTGGGCGACCCAGGTGTTCGGGGAGCCGGACGTCGAGCGCCTGTGGGAGGCCGTCACGGTCGCGATGCGGCTCGACGCGCCCGACGTGGTGGCCGAGTGGCGGCGGCACCGCGACGAGCTCGGTGCCCGCGCCCAGCGGCTGACCGACCTGCGGCTCGACGCGGTGCGCTACCACGGCAACGGCACCGACCTCACGGCCGGCCTGATTCCCGACTGCGTGTGGACGGGCGGTGGGCTGACCACCGCGGGCGGTGTGGAGTACATGCCCAACCTCCCCACCGAGGAGGTCTTCACCAGCCCCGACCGCCGGCGCGCCGACGGCGTGATCCGCACGACCCGTCCCCTGGTGATGCCGACCGCGGGCGTCGTCGTGGAGGACCTCGAGGTCACCTTCGAGGGCGGCCGGATCACGCACGTCTCGGCGGCCACCGGCGAGGAGGCCGTGCTCGCCGAGCTCGACCGCGACCCCGGCGCCCGCAGCCTCGGCGAGGTGTCCCTGGTCGAGGGCTCCTCGCGGGTGCGGGCGGCCGGCGTCACCTTCCACGACACGTTGTACGACGAGAACACCGGGTGTCACGTCGCGTGGGGCAACGGCTTCCCGTTCTCCGTGCGTGACGGTCTCTCCCTGGGCGCCGAGCGCCTCGCGGAGCTCGGGCTGAACTCGTCCTCGGCGCACACCGACGTGGTCATCGGCGGCCCCGGCGTCGACGTCGACGGCATCACCGCCGACGGGACCGTCGTACCCCTCGTCCGGGAGGACGCCTGGGCGCTCGACTGAGCGCGCGGGCCTCAGCGCTCGACGGTGTCCGCGGGGTCGTTGGAGAGACCGTGGACCGCGGGGACCTGCCCCATCCGCCCCTTCTGGAAGTCCTCGAAGGCCTGCATGACCTCGGCCTTGGTGTTCATCACGAACGGGCCGCCCCAGGCGACCGGCTCGCGGATCGGGCGGCCGCCGAGCACGAGCACCTCCATGGTCGGGCTGTGCGCGTCCTGCCGGGCCGCGGCGCTCACCGAGACGAAGTCGCCCCGGCCGAGGACCGCGAGCTGGCCGGCGCCGAGCGGGCGCTGCTCGACCCCGACCGAGCCGGTCCCGGACAGCACGTAGACGAGCGCGTTGAACTCGACCTGCCAGGGCAGCTCGAGGCGCGCGCCGGGCTCGAGGGAGCCGTGCACCATCGCCATCGGCGTGTGCGTCGAGCCCGGACCCTGCTGCCCGCCGACGTCGCCGGCGATGATCCGCACCAGCGCGCCGGCGTCGGCGGTGGTCACCAGGCCGAGCTGGCTGGACCGGAGGTCCTGGTAGCGCGGCGTCGCCCACTTCTGGTCGCGCGGGAGGTTCACCCACAGCTGCACGCCGTGGAACAGCCCTCCGGACGCCACCAGCCACTCGGGCGGCGTCTCGATGTGCAGGAGCCCGGAGCCGGCGGTCATCCACTGGGTGTCGCCGTTGGTGATCGAGCCGCCGCCGCCGTGGCTGTCCTGGTGGTCCATGACGCCGTCGATCATGTAGGTCACGGTCTCGAAGCCGCGGTGCGGGTGCCACGGGGTGCCCTTCGGCTCGCCCGGGGCGTACTCGACCTCGCCCATCTGGTCCATGTGCACGAACGGGTCGAGGGCGGACAGGTCGACGCCGGCGAACGCGCGGTGCACCGGGAACCCCTCCCCCTCGAAGCCGCGCGGGGCGGTGGTCACGCTCACGACCGGACGCACGACGTCCCCGAGTCCGGGGGCGTGCAGTCGGGGCAGGGCGGTCAGGTCGTCGACGGTCACAGCAGGCATCGGGTCCTCCTCGGGAGATGCTATCGCTCGGTCAACAGTAGTTGAGAGTTCAACATTCCTCCCGCCGAGTATCGCTTTCGGCCGGTAGCGTTCCTCCGTGACCACCCTCCAGGACAGGTACGACGTCGTCGTGGTCGGCGGCGGGCACAACGCGCTCGTGGCGGCCGCGTACCTCGCCCGGGCAGAGCTCTCGGTCCTCGTCCTCGAGCGGCTCCCGCGCACCGGCGGCGCGGCCACCACCGAGCACATCTTCTCCGGGCTGCCCGCCAAGGTGTCGCGGTGGTCGTCCCTGGTGGGGCCGCTCCCCCAGCAGGTCCTGACCGACCTCCGCATCGACCTCCAGCTGCGGACGCGCTCGGTGGCGTCGTACACGCCGGCGTATCGCGAGCACCGCCACACCGGCCTGCTCGTCGAGCAGGTCGAAGGCGAGTCGACCGCGGAGTCGTTCCGCGCGCTGACCGGCTCCGACGAGGAGTACGCCGCCTGGCGCGCGTTCCACGACGAGGTGCGCGCGCTGGCCGCGACCGTCGCACCGACGCTGCTCGAGCCGCTGCGCCCGGTGCGCGGCGTCCGCGCCGGCGCCGACGGCGCGACCTGGACGAGCCTGGTCGAGGAGCCGCTCGGACGGGTCGTCGAGGACCGCTTCGCCGACGACCTGGTCCGCGGGGTGGTCGCGGGGCCGGCCCTGTCCGGCACGTCGACCGACCTGCACTCCCCCGGCCTGGAGCAGAACAGGGCCTTCCTCTACCACGCGCTCGGCGAGGCAGCCGGCGGCTGGCGGGTCCCGGTCGGCGGGATGGGCGCGGTGACCGACGCGCTGGCCGTCGCGGCGCGCATCGCGGGGGCGACCGTCGTGACCGGGGCCGGCGTGAGCCGCATCGAGTCCGACGGACTCGAGGCCCGGGTGACCTGGCACGACGGCGAGTCCGTGCAGTCCGCCGCCTGCGGCTGGGTGCTGTCCGGGGTGGCGCCGTGGGTGCTGCAGGTCCTGCTCGGCGAGGACCCCGGGCCGCGTCCCGAGGGGTCCCAGCTGCGCGTGCACCTGCTGGTCGACCGGCTCCCGCGGGTGCGCGGCGGCGTGGTGCCGAAGACCGCGTTCGCGGGCGCGTTCCACGTCGGCCACGGCTACGAGGACCTGCAGAGGGCCCACGCGCTGGCCGAGTCGGGCACGCTGCCCTCGACGCCGCCGGGCCGGGTCTCGTCGCACACGCTGACCGACCCCTCGGTGCTCGGATCGCTCGCCGTGCAGGGGGTGCACTCGCTGACGCTCGAGACCGTGCACACCCCGGCCCGGCTCTTCGACGAGGACCCGCACGGCACCCGCGACCGCGCCGTCGGACGGCTGCTCGACGCCGTCAACGCCTCGCTCGAGGAGCCGGTGGAGTCGCTGATCTCCTCGGACCGGCAGGGCAGACCGTGCCTGGTCGCGACGGTCCCGCAGGACGTCGACACCCTGCTCGCGATGCCCGGCGGCCACCCGCACCACGGCGAGCTCAGCTGGCCCTGGGCCACCAACCGCGCCCGGCTCGACACAGCCGCCCAGCGATGGGGCGTCGCGACCGACGTCGACAACGTGCTCCTCTGCGGCGCCGGGGCGCGGCGGGGCGGCTTCGTCAGCGGCGTCGCCGGGCACAACGCCGCCCACGCCGTGCTCGAGTCGCTCGGTTCCCGGGAGTCCCGGGGCTGAGCCGGCTCAGACCTCCTCGGGGTCCAGCTCCACGATCGGCTTGGTCGTCGGGGTCTCCGAGCCCCCCTGCGGCTCGACCGTGATCGCGACCGTCGTACCCGTCGCCGGCATCGCCAGCACCCGTCCCGCAGCGAGGTCCTTGACCACCCCGGCCGGCGTCGCCGCGCCGTTGTGGATCGTCCAGAGCTGGTAGACCCGGCTGCCGTCGGGCGTGGGCAGCCCCGAGGTCTTGACGGCCATCTGCCCGAACTGGCGCGAGGTGGCGATGGTGAGCCGGCCCCCGTTGGACGTCGACACGGTCTCCTGGTGGGCGTCGGGCGCCGAGAACACCTTGGACACGGCGTCGGCCGCCACCTGCGACGTACCGTCGTCGTCGTTCATCCTGTCGACAGCCACGACGCCACCGCCCACGACGAGCACCACGGCCGCGGCGGCCACGAGGCCCTGCGCCCACCGGCGCCGCGTGCGGGCCGCCTGCAGCGAGCTGACCTTGGGGGGCAGCTGGGGGAGCTGGTCGGCGGCGGCGAGCACGCGTGCCCGCAGGGCCGGGGGCGGTGTGGCCGCCTCGATCTCGCCCATCCGGGCGGCGGCCTCGCGGAGCTCGCGGACCTCGTCGCGGCACGCCGCGCAGAGCTCGAGGTGCTTGGCGAACTCCTCCGCCTCATCGACGCTGAGGGCGTCCAAGGCGTAGGCGCCCGCAAGCGTGTGCAGGTCGATGCTCATCGCGCCCCCTCCAGGCAGTCACGGAGACGGATCAGGCCGTCTCTCATCCTCGTCTTGATCGTCGGCAGCGGCTTGTCGAGAAGCGTCGCCACCTCGTTGTAGGTGTATCCGTTGAAGTAAGCGAGACGGACCGACTCCAGCTGCAGGTCGGTCAGCGTCTCCATGCAGGTCCGCACCGCGCCGTGCTCCTCGGCGGCGATCACCTGCTCGGCGGGCTCGTCGTGGTCGACCTCGTCCGGTGCTGCCCTGTGGTCCTGCCGCTTCTGCGACTCGCTGCGTCGTACGGCGTCGACGGCCCGCCGGTGCGCGATCGTCATCACCCAGGTCTTGGCCCGCCCCAGGGTGCTGTCGAAGCGCGACGCCTTGCGCCACACCTCGAGGAACACCTCCTGCGTCACGTCCTCGGCCCGGGCAGGGTCCCGGACCACCCGGCGAGCGAGGCCGAACACGGCGGAGGACAGCTCGTCGTACAGGCTCTCGAAAGCGCCTGAGTCGCCGAGGGCGACGCGTCCGACCAGCGCCTCGATGTCCGCACCCCCGTGCGCGGACACGAGCCTCAGGCCTGGCTCCGCCATGCTGTCCTCCTTGTGCTCGGCTCTCGCGAGCCGTCTCACGGGTTGTTCGCCGGACGACCGGCGTCGGATGGGTGCAGAAACCATGGAACCTGTCCATCATCCCCTGTATCGCCCCCCGACCGTCGATTTCATCGTGAGCCGGGGGCGCTGTTAGAGTTCCTCTCGCTTCGCGCGCCATTAGCTCAATTGGCAGAGCAGCTGACTCTTAATCAGCGGGTTCGGGGTTCGAGTCCCTGATGGCGCACAGATCTGACGAGTCGGCTCGTCCACACCGTCACTCCGGCAGCCGCACCAGACCCGGGCTCCCATCCGACCGGTGACGACGTTCCGCGGCAGACTCGGGGACGAGAGCACGATGTCGACCCGGATATCGTCCACGTTCATGACCAGCGCCGCGCAGCCAGAGGTCGCCGAAGGGTTCGGCCCTGTTGCCGATGCCTTCCTCCGGAACTTCGCCGACCCGGGCGACGGGGCGGCCGCGGTCGCCGTGTTCCACCGCGGCCGGAAGGTCGTGGACCTGTGGTCGGGGACCGACGTCGCCAACGGCCGCCCGATGCCGGCGGACGGACTCATGATGGTGGCGTCGTGCAGCAAGGGCATCACCTCGACGGTGCTCGCGATCCTGGTGGAGCGCGGGGTCCTCGATCCGGACGAACGAGTCGCAACCTACTGGCCGGACTTCGCCGCGGGCCACAAGGAGGGTGTCACCCTCGGGATGCTGGCTTCGCACACCGCCGGTCTGCCGTACCCGCCGCTGGGCACCGGGCTGCGGGGCCTCGACCTGCACCGAGGCGAGCTCGTCACCCGGGCGTTGGCAGGCATGACTCCGCTGTGGGCGCCAGGGACGGCCATGGCCTACCACCCGGTGACCTTCGGGACCCTCCTCGACGAGGTCGTACGTCGAGCCACCGGCGCATCGATCGGCTACCACGTCCAGGAGCTGATCGCCCGGCCGCTCGGGGTGGACATGTGGGTGGGCCTCCCTGAGGCGCTCACCCCGCGAGTCGTTGCAGGCCGGTGGGAGAGGGCCAGCCCGATGGAGCCCGCCGAGGAAGAACCGGCCGAGCCCGGCTCCTACGCGGCTCTGCGACAGGCGTTCCTCGCAGAGAACCCGCCAATGGATCCGGACTTCGCCGACCCCGCGGAGGTCCGGGCGCACTACTCCGCCGAGCGACCCGCCGTGGGCGCCATCACGAACGCACGGGCACTGGCGACGATGTACGCAGCCCTGATCGGGCCGGTCGACGGAGTCCAGCTCGTCGACCGGCGCACCCTGGCCCTGGTGTGTCGGCCGCGCACCGACGACGTCGAGACCCTCGTCGAGAGCGGCACGGCCGGGCCGGACATACGCTTCGGCCTGGGCTACCAGCTGGCCTCACCCAGCATGCCCGGCTTCGGGCCGGCCTCGTTCGGGCACACCGGAGCCGGTGGCAGGCTCGGCATCGCCGATCCCGAGCACGAGGTCGCGTTCGGCTACGTCACCAGCCTGATGCGCGACATCGGACCGCGGGGAGACCCGCGCTGGAAGGCTCTGATCGACGCCACGACGACCTGCATCCGCTCCTGAGCAGAGCGGCACCCGACGTCTGACGACCGGCGTCGAGAGCCGCTCTGCCACCCACCCTCGTCGTCGTCGTCGACCCGGAACGGGTCAGGCGACGTTGAACCAGCTCGAGAGCCGGGGCACGCGTCGCAGGACCAGCTGGTCGAGCACGAGCACGACGACGAGGCTGATCCCGAACAGGGGCAGGAACACGGCGAGCAGGACCAGGGCCACGGCGAGCGCCGGGGTCGTCCGGAGCGGGAGACGACCGCGGGGAGCGCCCACCGAGCCGGCCTGGCCCGGTCGCGAGCTCGGGCGACGGCGCCACCACATCAACGGCCCTGTGACGCACATGAACACCACGGCCACGCAGAACGCGGCAGAGGCCCAGAAGTTGAGCAGGCCCAGGGAGCGGCCCTCGTGGAGGCCAACCCCCTGGGACACGACCTTCGCGAGCACCGGGTAGTCGTCGTACCCGTATGTCGACACGACGGCGCCTCCATACCGGTCGACATGGACCGTCGCCTCGTCGGTGGGGTCGTCGAACGCGTACCCGATCGCCGAGTACACCCCGGTGTCGCCGTCCGGGAGCGCGACCGTCATCGGGTGACGGAGCCCGCGGCCCTCGGCGACCGTGATCGCGGTGTCGAGGTTGGCCACCGACCTGTCCGGTGCCGAGCCCGCCGAGGGCTTGGTCGACTGCGGCACGTCGCTGTCGCCCAGGGCCCACGGCACCTCGTGCGCGTGGCTGTGCGGCAGCGACTCGTCCAGGCTGGACGAGGGATCGGAGAGAGCGCCCGGATCCTCGCCCCACAGGGACGTCTGGTGTGAGGTGGCGAGCTGCTGGGCCTTCGCCCCCCAGAACCCGGTCCAGGGCAGACCGGAGACCAGCAGGAACAGCAGACCAGCGCCCACCAGGGCGCCGACCAGGGCGTGACGGCTCCGCATCGCCGCGTGGGCCGCACCGGCGAGCCGACGACGCGCTCGCGCGGCCCGGCCCTTGAAGAACAGGTAGTAGCCGGTGAGCGCCATCACGATGGCCCAGCACGCGCCGAGCTCGATGACGTAGTCGCCCTTCGGGCCGGCCATCAGGTCGCCGTGCAGGCGGACCGCCACGCCGGACAGCGTGGTGTCGGGGTTCAGCGAGCCCAGCACCTTCGCGCCGTAGGGGTTCACGTAGACGTCACGCGTCGCGCCGGCACCCGTGGTCACCGAGAACACGGTGCTGCGATCCGGCGCCTTGGGTTCGGTCATGGAGACCACGGTGGCCCGCGGGAACGCGGTCTCCACCGCACGCTCCTGGGCCGCATAGGGCTGTGCGACCACGTTCTCCGGCACCGAGACCGTCATCAGGTCGGCGTGCAGGAGCGGCTCGAGCTGGAAGCGGAACAGGTAGATCAGGCCGGTCACGGCCAGCAGCACGAGCACCGGGACGACGAGGAAGCTGGCATAGAAGTGCCAGCGCCAGAAGGCGCGGAACAGGCCGCGTGAGCCGGCGCTCGTCCGTGCCGTGCGAGAAGGTGCCGGCGTGCCGGTCCGCGAAACGAGGTGGGGTGAGTCGGGTAGGTCGATGGACATGGGTGTCTCCTGAGGGCAGGCGTCGACGCGACCCGCGGGGAGCGCGCTCGCCCGGGAGGTCCCTCCCGGGCCGGCGCATCGCCCGGAGGCGTCGCTGACAGAGGCGGCGTCCGGCCTGACCGCTCGGGTGACGTCAGACCGGGAGGACCTGCGGCGGCCCACGCCGCGACACGGCGCGGGCCAGCACCAGGCCCCGTCGCCACTCGCGGAGCATGAACAGGTCCACCGCTGAAGGCAGGCGGGCCAGCGCCGCCGCGACCCACACCAGCTGGGCGTGGACGGCCCAGCCGGCGACGAGGACGCCGACGAGCAGGCGGCGGAGGCCGATCGCTCCCAGGGTGAGGATCGCCCACAGCGCCCGCTCGCCCACCGCCAGCCAGAGACCCAGGAGGACGGCGGCGACGAGGTGGGCCACCGCCATGACTGCGTGCGGGCCGGTGAGGTCGGCCAGGAGATGCTGCACGGGCGCCGGCACGGTCAGGTCGGCCTGCCGGACCGTCGGCCCGGCGCCGTACAGCTGGTCGTAGAGGGAACCGCTCCGTCGTCCGTCGCCGACGTGCACCTGTCCGGTCGCCATCGGGGTGGCGTGGAGCACCGACCTGGTCAGCGGTGGGTCTCCCCGGTGGCCGGACATGGCCGTCAGGGCACCGTGCACGAAGGTCTGGCCCGCGACCACCAGAGTCACCACGCGCAGTGTGGAGGCCGGCCTCCCCAGCATGGACCCGACGGCGAGCAGGCAGGCCAGGCAGAGCACGACCAGCGCGGCACGGCCGGGCATCAGGCCGCCGGCCTCGACGTGCGCGACGACACCCGATCCGACAGCGACGGCAGCGAGGAACGCGGCGCGCACCCAGCGCAGACCGATCCCAGCCCTCCCGTCCATGGTCCAAGATTGGAGCACACACCTTGCGCCCTCCTTGCGGGAATCCCGGATCCCGACGGACGGTCGACCGGCAGCGTCCGTGGACGTGGCAGGGCCGGCGTGCTTTGGTAGGCCACGTGACGCGCACTGTCGAGGCCGACTACCTCGTGGTCGGGGCGGGTGCGAGCGGGATGGCCTTCACCGACGCGCTCATCGACCACTCCGACGTACGCGTCGCGCTCGTCGACCGGCGGCACGGGGTCGGCGGACACTGGCTCGACGCCTACCCGTTCGTCCGGCTGCACCAGGCGTCCACGTTCTACGGCGTGGCGTCGACGGTGCTCGGTGGCGGGCGACGCCAGGTGAGGGGACCCGAGGCTGGGCTGCACGAGCGGGCCGACCAGGCAAAGATCTGCTCCTACTACTCCGACGTGCTCACCGACCGGATGGTCGGGCCGGGACGGGTCGAGTTCCTCCCCGGCTGCGAGTACGTCGGAGGGCGGACCGTCGTCTCGCGGATCTCGGGCGAGCGCCTCACGGTGCCGGCCACGTGCCGGGTGGTGGACGCGCGCTACCTCGAGCCGGACATCCCGGCCACCAGCCCGCCGCGCTTCGAGGTCGCCGACGGCGCCCGGGTGGTCCCGGTCAACGACCTCCCGCGTCTGGAGGAGGCGCCGAGCCGGTACGTCGTCGTCGGCTCGGGCAAGACCGCCACCGACGCGTGCATCTGGCTGCTCGCCCGAGGGGTCGACCCGGACGCGATCTGCTGGGTCCGCCCGCGCGACCCGTGGATGCTCAACCGGGCGCTGATCCAGCCCGACCCGGCGACGTACCTCGGCATGGTCGCCACGATGATGGAGGCGGCCTCGACGGCGGCATCCCTGCCCGAGTTGTTCCTGCGCCTCGAGGACGCCGGCATCATGCTGCGCATCGACCGCTCGGTGGTGCCCGCGATGGCCAAGGCGCCCACCCTGGGCGCCTGGGAGCTCGAGCAGCTGCGCACCATCGGGGACGTCGTCCGTCTCGGCCACATCCGCAGCGTCCGTCGCGGCCGCGTCGACCTCGCGGACGGCTCGGTGGAGGTCGCCGGCGACGCGGTGGTCGTGGACTGTGCGGCGGACGGCCTCAAGAACCCGCCGCTGGTCCCGATCTGGCGACCGGAGTCGATCACGCTGCAGCCGATCCGCGCCGGGTTCCCCTGCTTCGGTGCCGCGCTGGCCGGCTACGTCGAGGCGACCCGCACCGACGACGCGGAGAAGAACCGGCTCTGCCCACCGTCGTCGTTCGGCAACACGCTGACCGACTGGGCGCTGATGAACGTGCGCGGGATGAGGAACGCGGCCTCCTTCGGTGCCGAGCCCGACATCAAGGCCTGGAGCGACGGGGTCGCGCTCAACCCGGCCCGGGTGCCGCCCGGGCACCCCGCCTCGGCCGAGCTCGACGACGCGACCGCCCGCTTGCGGGCCCACTCCGGACCGGGAGTGGCCCGGCTCGCCGAGCTGGCCGGTGGGGCATGATGGCGACGCACGACCACTGACCCGCCAAGGAGACCTCATGCTCGGGATCGGCACCTCGGAGGTCCTCGTCCTCGCCTTGGTGGTGTTCGTGGTCCTCGTCGTCGCGGCCGTCCTGATGCGCTGGCGCCGACGACCCTGACCAGGCGGCCCCGGGTTCGGTCGCCGTCGGGTGATGTCGGTGGCCACCCCTAGTCTCGTCGGCATGGAGGTGGCACCGATGGCCCGTGAGTCGACCGAGCTCCCCGAGCTGCTCCTGGACGCCGACGCCGACGCGTGGCGCGAGTGGCTCGCCGAGCACCACGCCGAGCCGTCCGGCGTACGCCTCGTCCTGCACAAGAAGGGCGGCTCGGTGACCTCGCTGACGTACGCCGGCGCGCTCGACGAGGCCCTCTGCTACGGCTGGATCGACGGGCAGGCGTCCCCGCGCGACGAGGAGAGCTACCTCGTCCGGTTCACCCCGCGGCGCCCGCGCAGCATCTGGTCGGCGCGCAACGTCGGCCACATCGCCCGCCTCGAGGCCGAGGGCCGGATGCAGGAGGCCGGCCGGGCGGTCGTGCGCGCGGCCCAGGAGGACGGCCGCTGGGAGCGCGCGTACGACGGTCAGGCGTCGGCCGACGTCCCCGACGACCTCGCCGCGGCGATCGCCGCCGAGCCGCGGGCGCAGGCGATGTTCGACGTGCTGACCAGGACCAACCGCTACGCGATCATCTACCGCGTCACCTCCGTCAAACGGGCGGAGACCCGGGAGCGCAAGATCGCCGGCTTCGTGGAGATGCTGGCCCGTCACGAGACGCCCTACCCGCAGAAGCAGCGGCCCGGATAGGTGCCACGGGCATGTACGTCCGCGGCGCGGCGGTCCTCTTCTCTACAGTGATGACCGTGACCGTCCTCGCCGTGACGCTGGCACTGATGAGTGCGGCCACCTTCGCGATCTCCTCCTCGGTGCAGCACCAGGCCGCCGAGTCGGCGCCGGAGTCCGCCCAGGGTCTGCTCGGGCTGCTCGCCTACCTGATCACCCGGCCGCTGTGGCTGCTGGGTCAGTTCCTCGCCACCTGCGCGTTCGCGCTGCACGCGAGCGCGCTGCACGCCGGGCCGATCGCCGTCGTGCAGCCCATCGTGGTCAGCGGCATCGTCTGGGCGGTGCCCGCGCGCGCGGCGATCAGCCGGCGCATGCCCTCGGTGGTCGAGCTGCGCGCGGTCCTGGTCACCGCGGTCGGGCTCGCGGTGTTCCTGGTGGCGTCCGACCCCACGGCGGGCGCCCCGGCGGCGCTGGGCTGGGGCACCATCGCGCTGGCGGCGGGCGGCGTGGTGCTCGCGCTGCTGGCGAACCTCGCGGCCGGCGCGGTGCGGGGGGACAACCGGCGCAAGGCGTTCTTCCTCGGCGTCGTCGGCGGGCTGCTGTTCGGCCTCGTCGCAGGGATGATCAAGCTCAGCCTGCAGGTGCTCAACGACGGCGGGTGGGGCGCGATGCTCACCTCGTGGCCGCCGTACGCCCTGCTCCTCGCGGGAGCCGGCGGCGTCCTGACCAACCAGCGCGCCTACGCCACCGCGGGGCTCTCGGCGTCGATGCCCGCGCTCAACATCGTCAACGGGCTGACCTCGCTCGCCTTCGGGTTCACCGTGTTCTCGGAGGTGCCGCGGCACTCGCCGCTGTTCCTGGTCATCGAGCTCGGCGCGCTCGGCTGCATGGCGGCCGGGCTCTGGCTGCTGATCCAGTTCGAGGAGGCGCACCAGCAGGAGCCTCTGCCCGCCGGGGCGGCGTCGGCCTCCGGGGCCCCCGTCGAGGAGTGAGGCCTCAGGCCTCCTCGGTCGGTCCGCCCTGGTCGCGGTAGCGCCGCCGCTGCTCCTCCGCGCGCTCGCGGCACCGGCGCAGGAACTCCTCGTCGTCGGCGTCGTCGGTCGCCGCGAAGCGCCCGGGACGCTCGTACTCCGGGTAGCCGGCCACGCCGCGGCCCGTCCCGGGGTTGCCGCGGTTGCCGCGGTTGCCGCGGTAGGGCAGGTCGGGTCCCTGGGCGCTCGGCCACGGCCGCCCGGCGACGAGCCAGATCACCGCGCCGACGTCGGCAAGCAGGATCACGATGAGGATCCAGTAGGTCTTCTGGAGGTTGCGCACCAGCAGCGGGTCGGTGGTGATGACGTCGATCAGGCAGAACACCCAGAGCCCGAACAGCACCAGGCCCAGCGCACCGTCGAAGAACAGCATCTCGAGGACCCCCGTCCGGCCGTGATCGTGTCGGC
Source organism: uncultured Actinomycetota bacterium (assembly GCA_963781745.1). Classification (GTDB taxonomy): domain Bacteria; phylum Actinomycetota; class Actinomycetes; order Propionibacteriales; family Nocardioidaceae; genus Nocardioides_B. Next base: position 195,140 of record CAWAHH010000020.1, read on the forward strand.
ACGCATCGTGTCACGGAAGGGCCGTTCCCGGGGATCTTTCCCGGCGGTCACCTCCGGTGCCGGATGATGGTCACGACGCCGACCGCCGACGACGACGAGGGGGGACCGTGGAGGCGACCGCGCACGGCCCTCTGGTGTGGGCCCGCGCCGCGATGCTCGCGGCGGTCTCGCTGCTGACCGGCACGCTCGCGCACGTGTCCGCGCACGGGCTGCTGCCGGGTCCGGTGACGATGGCCGCCCTGCTCCTGGTGGGTACGACGGCCGCCGCGCCGTTCCTGCGCACGCAGGCGTCGACGGCTCGCGTGGTGGTGCTGCTCGCGCTCGGCCAGACCGTCGTGCACGGCGCCCTGACCGCGTTGGCCGGGCACCGGGGCGAGCCGGCCGAGCACGGCGCGCACTCGCTGCTCGGGGCGGTGCACCACCTCACCGAGGACCTCACCGGCCCGCACGCCGCGATGGCGCTCGCGCACGCCCTGGCCGCCGCGACCGTCGGCGCCTGGCTGGCCTCGGGCGAGCACGCCCTCTGGGCGCTCGTCGGCTGGGCCGGGCGCGCCCTGGCCCGGCTCCCGGAGCACGCGCCTCCCCCGGCGCCCGCGCTCCGCGCCGCCCCGGCCGGCCCGTGGCTGCCCCGCCCCGCGACGTCCCGCCTGGCCACCTCGCTCACCCGGCGTGGCCCGCCGTCGGCACCCGCCTGCTGACCGACGTACCGACATCATCGAGGACCACATGAGAAGACCCACCACCATCACCACCAGCCCGCCCGTCCGCAGGACGGCTGCCGCAGCCGTGCTGCTCGCGGCCGCGCTGTCCCTGACCGCCTGCGGCGGGGACGACTCGAGCAGCGACCCCGGCACGGACGCGTCGTCGGCGAGCACCCCCTCGGAGTCGCCGACGGAGTCGCCGTCGAGAGTCGCCGTCCGAGACCCCGACGGAGACCCCGACGGAGTCGCCTGCGGGCACCACGATCGACATCACCATCACCGATGACTCGATCGACCCCAACGGCGAGCGCGTCAAGGCGTCGGTCGGGGACCCGATCACGCTGAACATCGACGCCGAGTCGGCCGGCGAGCTGCACGTGCACTCGACGCCGGAGCAGGAGCTCGAGTTCCCCGCCGGGAAGAGCACCCAGACGCTCACGATCGAGCAGCCGGGCATCGTCGAGGTCGAGGACCACGACCTCGACAAGGTGATCGTCCAGCTCGAGGTGAGCTGACGCACCGCGAGCCGGTGGGGGCGGCCGGGCCACCGGTTGCCCCCACCGGTTAGTTTCGCCGGCATGAGCGAGATGACCTACCGCCCCCTCGGGCGGAGCGGCCTGATGGTGTCCACCGTCGGGCTCGGCACGAACGCCTTCGGCAGCCGCATCGACGAGCAGCAGACCCGCGCGGTCGTCGACGCCGCCCTCGACGCCGGCGTCACCTTGTTCGACACCTCCGACACGTACGGCGTCGGGGCCAGCGAGGAGCTCCTCGGACGGGCGCTCGGGAGCCGGCGCGACGACGTGGTGCTGGCCACCAAGTTCGGCATGGACATGGGCGGCGCCAACGGTCCCGACTGGGGAGCGCGCGCCTCGCGCCGCTACGTCCGCCGCGCCGTGCACGCGAGCCTGCGGCGGCTCGGCACCGACCACATCGACCTCTACCAGCTGCACCAGCCCGACCTCGTCACGCCGATCCAGGAGACCCTCGAGGCGCTCACCGAGCTCGTCGAGGAGGGCCTGGTGCGCTATGTCGGCTGCTCGAACTTCGCGGCGTGGGAGGTGGTCGACGCCCACTGGACCGCGCGGGCGGCCGGCCTGCGCCCGTTCGTGTCGGCGCAGAACGAGTACTCCCTCTACAACCGCGCCGCCGAGGAGGAGCTGCTGCCCGCGCTGTCCCGGGTCGGGATGGGGCTGGTCGCCTACTTCCCGCTGGCCTACGGGCTGCTCACCGGGAAGTACCGCCGCGGCGAGGCGGCCCCCGAGGGCAGCCGGCTCGCCGCGGACAGCCAGGCGCGGCGGCTCGCCACCGCGGACTGGGACCGGATCGAGGCGCTGCACGCCTTCGCCGAGGAGCGCGGCATCGGCATCCTCGACGTCGCGATGGGCGGGCTGGCCGCCCAGCCGGGCGTGGCCAGCGTGATCGCCGGCGCGACCCGCCCCGAGCAGGTGCGCGCCAACGTGGCGGCCGGCCTCTGGGAGCCGACCGCCGAGGACCTCGCCGACCTGGCCGCGGTCAACGCCACCCGGGGTGCGGGCATGACGCACCGGTCCTTCACCCGCGCCTGACCCGGCGCCCCGCCGTACGCCCTGCCCCGGCCCCCCGGCCCCCTGCCCCCCGCCCCCGGCCCGGTTGTGGCCCCTGCCTGCAGCGCGACGGGACGCGGACGGGGTCCCGGGGGCCACAACCGGGCCGGGGTGCGGGGAGGGGCCACATCCGGGCGCGCCGCCGCCGAGGCTGACCAGACCACCCGGCGGCCGACCGGGTCCCGAGGTTTGTTCAGGTATGGCCCGGGTAGACGCCGACCACCTTCTCGGGTGCATCAGACGACAGGACCGGGCCCCCCACCGGTCCGCGCCGAGACCGGGACGAAGACGGTGACCCCATGACCAGCCCGACGACCTCCGCCGTGCCCGCCCAGGGCGGCGCCGGGTCCCTCACCACGCAGGACCGCTCCGCGCTGAGCGCGCGGCTGCTCCGGCAGGCGGCCACCGAGGCCGACCCGGTCGAGCGCAAGCGGCTCCAGGACGAGGTGGTCGTGCTGCACATGGGCCTCGCCCGCGCGATCGCCGGTCGTTACCGCGGTCGGGGGATCGCCGAGGAGGACCTCCGCCAGGCGGCGGCGATGGCCCTGATCAAGGCGGCCCGCAACTTCGACGCCGACAACGGCGCGGAGTTCCTGTCCTACGCCGTGGTGACCATGAAGGGCGAGGTCAAGCGGCAGTTCCGCGACTTCGGCTGGATGGTGCGCCCGCCGCGACCCATCCAGAAGCTGCAGGCCGACGTCAGCCACGCCGACGGCGAGCTGACCCACCGGCTCGGCCGCTCCCCCACGGTCGGCGAGGTGGCCGCGCACCTCGGGGTGCCCGAGGAGGACGTGCTCGAGGCTCTCTCGGCCGACGGCTGCTTCACGCCGACCTCGCTCGACTCCCCCGTCGGTGCGGACGGCACCGGCGTGCTCGGCGACCTCATCGAGGGCGACGACTCCGCGATGAGCGAGGCGGAGGCCCGGGTGATGCTCGCGCCGGCCGTGCGCGAGCTTCCCGAGCGCGACCGCGAGGTGCTCTACCTGCGCTTCTTCAAGCAGCAGACCCAGGTCCAGATCGCCGAGGAGATCGGCGTGACCCAGATGCAGGTCTCGCGCATCCTCGCGCGGGTGCTCACGCAGCTGCGGGGCAGGCTCGGCTGAGACGCTCGCTCGGCCGTCGCGGGTCGGGCCGCTCGGGCATGGGAGGCCGGGCGGTCCGCTCGCCCGCCCGGGCGGGCGAGGTCCCCTCGAGGTCCCTAGAGGTACAGCCCGGTCTGGCTGTCGCCGAGCCGGTCGGCCGCGACGGCGTGCACGTCGCGCTCGCGCATGAGCACGTAGGTCTCGGCGTTGACCTCGACCTCGGCCTTGTCCTCGGGGTCGAACAGCACGGTGTCGCCGATCTCGACGCTGCGGACGTGCGGCCCGATCGCCACCACTTTGGACCAGGCGAGCCGCCTGCCGCCCATCGCCGCGGTGGCCGGGATCACGATGCCGCCGCTGGAGCGGCGCTCGCCGGCCCGGTCGACCGAGACGAGCACGCGGTCGTGCAGCATCCGGATCGGCGTCTTCTCACCCATCCGGTGCCTACCGCGTCGCCCGCCGCGCGACGACGACGAGCGCCACGAAGCCGACCACCGCGCCCGCGACCTTGAGGATGTTGTCGGTGCGCGGGTTGCCCTGCGCGTCCACGAAGGTGGCCTTGATCGAGGCGACCTCGCGCCGCACGATCGTCTTCGGGCTCGCGCGGTAGAGCAGCTGGTCGATCGTCTCGGCCAGCCGGTCGCGGGTGGCCTCGATCTCGCTCTCGATCGAGGACGGCGCTCGGTTCGGCGAGGTCGGGTCGTCCTGGGCCACGGTCAGTCTCCTCGGGTGGTCGCACCGGCCGGCCTGGCTCGCCGGCCGTCGCGACGAAGGCTACCCGGCGGTCGAGGCCCGGACGGCGCGGGGATCGAAGCCGAACGGCAGCTCGAGGCGGTGCGCGGACATCAGCGCGTCGTCGGTCAGCACGTCGTACGTCGACCCGTCGGCGACGATCACGCCGTCGGAGAGCACCACCGAGCGCGGGCAGAGCTGCAGGGCGTAGGGCAGGTCGTGGGTGACCATCAGCACCGTGACGTCGAGCCCGAGGAGGATGTCGGCGAGCTCGCGTCGCGACGCGGGGTCCAGGTTGGAGGACGGCTCGTCGAGCACCAGCACCTCCGGCTCCATGGCGAGCACGGTCGCCACCGCGACCCGGCGCCGCTGGCCGAAGGAGAGGTGGTGGGGCGGGCGGTCCACGAAGTCGGCCATCCCGACCCGGTCGAGCGCGTCGAGCACCCGCCGCTCGAGCGCCTCGCCGCGCAGCCCGAGGTTCGCCGGCCCGAAGGCCACGTCGTCGTGCACGGTCGCCATGAACAGCTGGTCGTCGGGGTCCTGGAAGACCACGCCGACCCGGCGTCGTACCTCCGAGAGGTTCGCCTTGGCCACCGGCAGCCCGGACACCGACACCGACCCGGCGCCCGCGGTGAGGATGCCGTTGAGGTGCAGCACGAGCGTGGTCTTGCCGGCGCCGTTGGGGCCGAGCAGCGCCACCCGCTCGCCGCGGTGGACGTGCAGGTCGACGCCGAAGAGCGCCTGGTGGCCGTCGGGGTAGGCGTAGGCGAGGCCGCGCACGTCGAGGACCGGGGTGCTCATGCGGGCGACCGGCCCCGGCCGGCGGGCTCCGGCCCTGGCGACACCGGCGGCATCGGCGGCATCGTGCCGGTGTAGCCGCGCGAGAGCATCGCGAGGTGCACCCGTTCGCCGCGCTCGTAGGAGCGGATGAACAGGGCCCCCGACGAGCGCGCCAGCACCGGCCAGTGGGTGACGTTGCGGGCGCGGAACCCGCGGGACTCCCGCGCCACCCGCATCCGGCCCATCTCGTCGGTCACGACGTCGAGGTAGCGGACCATGAAGCCCATGATCTGCACGAGCAGGCTCGGCACCCGCAGCCGCTCGAGGCCGGCGAGCAGGTGCCGCGGCTCGGTGGTGGCCGCGAGGGTCAGGCTGGCGAGCACGCCGAGGGTGCCCTTCGCCAGCAGCGCCCACGCCGAGGCCAGCCCGGCCTCGCTGAGGCTCAGGCCGAGCACCTCGGTGCGCGGTCCGGTCGCGATGAACGGCATCAGCGCGGCGAAGACCAGGAACGGCACCTCGACGACCATCCGCCTGAGGAGGTACGTCGCCGGGACGCGGCTCAGCGCGACGACGCCGACCAGGGCGAGGAGGTAGCCGGCGAAGGCAGGCACCCAGTCGTGCGGGGTGGCCACCACGGCCAGCATGAAGCCGAGCAGGCAGAGCAGCTTGATGTGGGCCGGCATCCGGTGGACCGGCGAGTGACCGTGGAAGTGCAGCTTGTGGCCGTGTCCCGCGCCCACCTCAGCGCCGCCCGCCGCGCCGGGAGGCGTCGACGGAGCTGTCGGCGTCCTCGTCGGTGGGGTGCGGGTCGGCCGGGTCCCGGTCGTCGTCGCGCCGCGAGCGCCGGCGCACCGCCAGCGCGAGGCCGCCGGTCAGCGCGAGCACCACCAGCGCCCCGGTCACGCCGGCCAGGCCGCCGGAGAGCCGGCCGTTGCCGATGCCACGGGTGTCGTAGCCGGCGAACGGGCTGCCGTCGGAGGCGTGCTGCTTCTCGGTCTGCGAGAAGCCCTTGTCCTGAGCGACCCGGTTGAGGCCGTCGGGGCTGGAGGAGGCGTAGTAGCTGACGAAGCCGGCCAGCAGCAGCGCGACGAGCACGCCGGTCACCACGAGGGCCCGGGTCGACGGGCGCCTCACGCGGCGCTCCCGTGGCCGGTGCGGACCTCGAGCGTGCGGGTCGCCAGCACCCGCCGGGCGCCGTACACGAGGTCGGGCCGGACCGCGACGATGCTGCCGACGGCGAGCCCGGTGATGACGGCCTCGCCGACCCCGATGAGGACGTGCCAGCCGACCATCGCGGCCGCCAGCGAGCCGAGCGGGATCGGGGCGGCGCCGCCGACGGCGTACAGGCCGACGAAGCAGAGCGCAGCGGTGGGGACGGAGACGAGCGCCGCCACGGCGGCCGCCGGGGCGACCAGGGCCGGGCGCTTGGGCAGGATCTTCTGCAGGGCCACGAACACGGTCCAGCCGACCAGGATCGTGACCAGGCCCATCAGGTCGACGTTGGTGCCGAGGGCGGTGATGCCGCCGTCGGCGAAGAGCAGGCACTGGACCAGGAACACCACGCTCATGCACAGCAGACCGGTGGCGGGGCCGACCAGCACGGCGGCGAGGGCGCCGCCGAGGAGGTGGCCGCTGGTCCCGGCGCCGACCGGGAAGTTCAGCATCTGGGTGGCGAAGACGAAGGTGGCGACGAGGCCGGCGAGGGGCGCCGTCCGGTCGTCGAGCTCGCGGCGGGCGCCGCGCAGGGCCACGCCGACGGCGACGACCGCGACCGCACCGGTGGCCACCGAGGTGGGTGCGTCGAGGAACCCGTCCGGCACGTGCATGGAGGCCTCCTACGGGTGGGGCGGTACGTTGACGCTGGTCCCGGGTCCGGCGTCGGCAGGTCCGGGACCGATCGTGCCCAGGCTACGTTATTGCAAACCATGTGCAACAACACTCTCCATCCGGTCAGGAGGACCTACCCGTGAGCGACGCCCGCCTCTCCCCCGGCGACACCGCCCCCGACTTCACGCTCACCTCGGACACGGGCGAGCAGGTGAGCCTGTCCGGGCTGCGCGGCCGCAAGGTCGTCGTCTACTTCTACCCGGCCGCGATGACGCCCGGGTGCACCACGCAGGCGTGCGACTTCAGCGACTCCCTCGACGGCCTGCGCGGCGCCGGCTACGAGGTGCTCGGCATCTCCCCCGACAAGCCCGAGAAGCTCGCGCGGTTCCGCGAGAAGGACGGCCTCACCATCACGCTGCTGTCCGACCCGGACAGGGAGACGCTGCTGGCGTACGGCGCGTTCGGCGAGAAGAAGCTCTACGGCAAGACGGTGCAGGGCGTGATCCGTTCGACGTTCGTCGTCGACGAGGAGGGCCGGATCGAGCTCGCGCAGTACAACGTCAAGGCGTCCGGCCACGTCGCCAAGCTGCGACGCGACCTCGGCCTCGCGTCCTGACCGCACCCGGTCCGACGTACGACCTCGGGCCCTAGACTCGCCGCGCGCGCCCGTAGCCCAATAGGCAGAGGCACAGGATTTAGGTTCCTGCCAGTGTGAGTTCGAGTCTCACCGGGCGCACGGCGTCGACGGCCGTGAGGCGTCCTAGAGGCCGGTCAGCACGTCGGCCACGAACGGGGCGATCTCGCGGATCGCCTTGCCGCGGTGGGAGATCGCGTCCTTCTCCTCGACGGTGAGCTCGGCGGAGGTGCGCTCGTCGCCGTCGGCCACGAACAGCACGTCGTAGCCGAAGCCGCCCTCGCCGCGCAGCTCGCGGATCACCCGGCCCGGCATCTCGCCGTGCACGACGTGCTCGGCGACACCGCCCGCCCCGACCGGGTAGGCGAACGCCACGGCGCAGGTGAAGTGCGCGCCGCGGCGGTCGTCGGGCACGTCGGCGAGCTGCTCGAGCAGCAGGTGGTTGTTGGCGAGGTCCTGCTTGGCGGTGCCGGCCCAGCGCGCGGACAGCACCCCCGGCATGCCGTTGAGGGCGTCCACGCAGAGCCCGCTGTCGTCGGCGAGCGAGGGCAGCCCGGTCGCCTCGACGGCCGCGTGCGCCTTGAGCAGCGCGTTGCCCTCGAACGTCGCCTCGGTCTCGGCGGGCTCGTCGTACGGCGTCACGTCGTCGAGCCCGAGCACGTCGACCTCGGGGACGTGCTCGCGCAGGATCCGCTGCATCTCGGCGAGCTTCTTGGCGTTGCGGGAGGCGAGGAACACCTGGGGACGCTCACTCACCCGCGAGCGCCCTGCGCTGCAGCTCGGTCAGGTCGGCGCAGCCCTTCTCGGCCAGGGTCAGCAGCCGGTCCAGCATCGCCCGGTCGAACGGGTCGGCCTCGGCGGTGCCCTGCACCTCCACGAACGCCCCGGCGCCGGTCATCACGACGTTCATGTCGGTCTCGGCGCGGACGTCCTCCTCGTAGGGCAGGTCCAGGCGCGGCTCCCCGTCGATGATCCCGACGGAGACGGCGGCGACCGAGCCCTTGAGCGGCTCGCCCTTGAGCGCGCCGCGCCCCTGGAGGTGCGCGACGGCGTCGGCCAGGGCGACGTACGCACCGGTGATGGCGGCCGTGCGGGTGCCGCCGTCGGCCTGCAGGACGTCGCAGTCGAGCACGATGGTGTTCTCGCCGAGCGCCTTGTAGTCGATGACCGCGCGCAGCGAGCGGCCGATCAGCCGGGAGATCTCGTGGGTGCGGCCGCCGATGCGGCCCTTGACCGACTCGCGGTCCGAGCGGGTGTTGGTCGAGGCGGGGAGCATGGCGTACTCGGCGGTGACCCAGCCCAGCCCCGACCCCTTGCGCCAGCGCGGCACGCCCTCGGTCGCGGACGCGGCGCACAGCACCCGCGTGCGCCCGAACTCGACGAGCACGGAGCCGGCCGCATGATCGAGCCAGCCGCGCGTGATGGTGATCGGGCGGAGCTCGTCGTCGTCCCTGCCGTCTGCTCGGGTCATGGCGCCGACCCTATCCAGCCGCCGCGCGGCTCACCCGAGGAAGGGTGCGACCAGCGCGACGAAGCGCTCCGGGTCGTCGAGCCACGGGCTGTGGCCGGCGCCGGGCTGCACGACCAGGGTGGCGTCGCGGAACAGCGCCGCGACCTGCGCGACGAGGGTCGGCGGCGTGGCGACGTCCACCTCGCCGGCCACCAGCAGGACCGGCGCGGTGAACGCGGTCAGCGCCGCGCTGGTCGCCTCGGGGTCGAAGACGCCGTCCTCGCCGAAGACGGCGGCCGCGTCGTCGTTGCGGTGCTCGTTGCCGGCCTCGAAGTGCGCCCGGGCGGCGTCGTCCCAGCGGCCGTACATGAACGGCGTGATCGCGTCCCAGTCGTCGTCGGTGGCGGTGCCGGCCGACACGGCCCCGAAGGCACGCTCGGCCTCGTCGTACCACGGCTCGCCGACGCGCAGCCGGACCAGCTCCCACCGCTGCTCGGCGGTCGCCTCGAGGGCGAGGGCGCGCACGCTCGGCGTCACCAGGACCAGCCGCGCCACGCGGTCGGGGTGGCGGGCGACGTACAGCTCGGCGAGGTTGGCCCCCGCGGAGTGCCCCAGCAGGTCCATCCGCTCGAGCCCGAGGTGCTCGCGCAGCGCCTCGACGTCGTCGACCTGCCGGTCGCAGCGGTACGTCGCCGGGGCGGCCGGCACGTCGGAGCCGCCCGTGCCACGAGGGTCGAGCAGCACCAGCCGGACGTGCTGGGACAGCCCGCCGAGCTCGCCGAGGTAGGCCGCGTCCTGCATCGGCCCGCCCGGCAGGCACACGAGCGGCCGCCCGTGCCCGGACTCGCGGTAGGACAAGGTCGTTCCGTCGTTCGCGGTGAAGGTGGGCATCGGGGTCAGACGTCGTAGGTGGCGCCGGGGTGGGCCAGCTCGAGGGGGCCGTCGAAGGCCTCCCGGGCCTCGGCGAGGGCGGCGTCCTTGTCGTGCCAGGGCGGCACGTGGGTCAGCACGAGACGGGCGACGCCCGGCCTCGGCGGCGGCGGCGCCGGCCTGCTTGCCGGTCAGGTGCAGGTCGGCGGGGTTGTCGCCGCTCTCCAGGAAGGCGGCCTCGCAGACGAACAGGTCGGCGCCGGCGGCGAGGTCGACCAGCGGCTGGCAGGGACCGGTGTCGCCGGAGTAGACGAGGGCGGCGCCGCCGGCCTCGACGCGCAGGGCGTACGCCGCGACGGGGTGCGCCACCCGGGCGACGTGCACCGTGAACGGCCCGACGCGCACCGGCTCGTCGTCGTACTCGTGGAAGTCGAACTCGCCGGACATGCCGGGGTCCTTGCGCAGGCCGTAGGCGCGCGCGCTCTGCTTGGCGACGCCCTTGGGGCCCCAGACCGGGATCGGGCGACGCGGTCCACCGGGGTGGTAGCGCCACAGCACGTAGAGCCCGCTGAGGTCGAAGTAGTGGTCCGGGTGCAGGTGGCTGACCAGCACGGCGTCGAGCGTGGTCGGGTCGACGTGGGTCTGCAGCGGGCCGAGCGCGCCGCTGCCGAGGTCGAGCAGCACCCGCCAGGTGCGCCCCTCGTGCTCGCTCTCGAGCAGGTAGCAGCTCGCGGCCGAGTCGGGCCCGGCGAAGGACCCGGAGCAGCCGACGACGGTGAGCCTCATACGCGCACCCACGAGGTGGCCCGGGCGAGCTGGTGCACCGACTCCAGCTCGGGCCCGAGGAAGCGACGGCCGATGCGGGCGAACTCGTCGGGCTGGCCGGTGGTCAGGAACCGGTGGTGCGGGTCGGGCAGCGCCGGGTCGCGCTCGAGGCCGAGCCGCACGAGCAGGCGGTAGACGTCCTTGGCGGTCTCCTCGGCGCTCGACACGAGCGTCACGCCGTCGCCCATGACGTAGGACAGCGCACCCGTGAGCAGGGGGTAGTGCGTGCAGCCGAGGACCAGGGTGTCGATGCCGTGCGCCGTGAGCGGGTCGAGGTACTCGTGGGCGACCTCGAGCAGGTCCGGCCCGCTGGTGATGCCGGCCTCGACGAACTCCACGAAGCGCGGGCAGGCCCGGGTGTGCAGCTCGACGTGGGGTGCGGCGGTGAACGCGTCGTCGTAGGCCATCGACTCCGCGGTGGCGCGCGTGCAGATCACGCCGATGCGACCGGTGCGACTGGCCGCGACGGCCCGCCGGGTCGCCGGGTGGATCACCTCGACGACGGGCACCGGGTAGCGCTCGCGGGCGTCGCGGAGCACCGCCGCGCTCGCGGAGTTGCAGGCGATGACGAGGAGCTTGACGCCCTGGGCGACGAGGTGGTCGAGGCACTCGAGGGCGTACTCGCGGACCTCGCCGATCGGCTTGGGCCCGTAGGGCTGGCGGGCGGTGTCGCCGAGGTAGAGGACCGGCTCGTGAGGGAGCTGGTCGAGCACGGCCCGGGCCACGGTGAGCCCGCCGAAGCCGGAGTCGAAGATGCCGATCGGAGCGTCCGCCACGCGGTCCAGGCTAGTGGACCGTCGGCGGCGGTCGCTCGTTGTAGACACCGGCGAACGGCTGCCCCGAGAGCTTCTGGATCTCGGTCATGATCGTGTCGGTCACCTCGCGCCGCGCCCTGCCGAGGGGTACGCCGGTCGTGGCTGGTGTCGAAGTGCAGCGGCTTGCCGAACCGCACGGTCACCTTCGCCAGGCGCGGCACCGTCGCACCGAGCGGCTGGATGTTCTCGGTGCCGGTCAGCCCGACCGGGACGACGGGCGCGCCCGAGGTCAGCGCGAGGTGCGCCACGCCGGTGCGGCCTCGGTAGAGCCGCCCGTCGCGCGAGCGGGTGCCCTCGGGGTAGATCCCGAACGCCTCGCCCTTGCCGAGCACGTCGAGGGCGATGTCGAGGGAGGCGATCGCGGCCTTGGTGTCGTCGCGGTCGACGGGCACCATGCCGATCCCCTCGAACCAGCCGCGGGTGAGGGCGCCCTTGACGCCGGTGCCGGTGAAGTAGTCCTGCTTGGCCAGGAACACCACCTTGCGCGGCGCCACGATCGGGATGACCAGGCTGTCGGCGAAGGAGAGGTGGTTGCTGGCCACGATGACCGGGCCGGTGCGCGGGACGTTCTCGAGCCCCTCGACGCGCGGGCGCCAGACCACCTTGGCCACCGGTGGCACGACCGTGTGCACGACCTCGTAGAGCATCGGTGTCCCTCCCCTCGGCCGGGTGCTGCGCCTGGCGCGGCCCAGCCTGCCAGGTGGCCGTCGTACGGCGTCGTCCTGCCCGCGCTACGGAACGGTAACGCGCCCGGAGGCCGGGTCAGACGGGGAAGGGCAGGCGTGGCTGGGGCGGGCCCAGGGTCGGGTCGACACCGTCGAAGAGGCTGCTGATCGACTCGCCGGCGTGCACCCGCGAGATCGCCTCGGCGAACAGGTCGGCCACCGACAGCACCTTGAGCTCGGGCCAGTCGGCCGCGGGCGGCACGGTGTCGGTGGTGACGACCTCGCTGATCATCGGGTGGTCGCGCAGCCGGTCGACGGCCTTGCCGACGAACAGGCCGTGGGTGGTGGCGACCGGCGGCGCCGGTGCAGCCGAGCTCCTGGAGCTTGTCGAGCAGCTCGACGATCGACCCGCCGGTGGCGATCTCGTCGTCGAGCACGAGGGCCCGCTTGCCCGCGCACGTCGCCGACGATCGCGTCGATCACGACGCGGTCGTCGGCGAGCCGCTGCTTGCTGCCGGCGGCCACCGGCAGGCCGAGCAGCCGGGCGAACTGGGTCGCCGTCTTGGCGTTGCCGAGGTCGGGCGAGACCACGACGGTGTCGGTGAGGTCCTGCCCCGGAAGTGGTCGGCGAGCACGCCGAGCGCGGTCAGGTGGTCGACCGGCACGGAGAAGAAGCCGTGCACCTGCGGCGCGTGCAGGGTCATCGTGAGCACCCGGCTGACCCCGGCGGTCGACAGCATGTCGGCCACCAGCCGGCCGCCGATCGAGATCCGCGAGGCGTCCTTCTTGTCCGAGCGGGCGTAGGCGTAGTGCGGGATCACCGCGGTGATCTGCGCCGCCGAGGCGCCCTTGGCCGCGTCGACCATCAGCAGCAGCTCCATGAGGTGCTCCTGGGTCGGCGGCACCAGCGGCTGGACGATGTAGACGTCGCGCTGGCGGCAGTTCGCCTGGAGCTGCGCCTGCAGGCAGTCGTTGCTGAAGCGGGTGATCTCCACGGCCGAGAGACGCTGACGCCCAGGGAGTCGCAGATGGCGCTGGCCAGCGGGCGGTGGGCGCTACCGCTGAAGACGACGATCTCACGCACGCGCGCTCCCGGGGCTCGGAGAAGTGGTGGGGCGGGAAGGTCACGGCCACGATAACCCGGCCGTACGGCCCACCGAGAGGGGCGTCTCACCGGACCCGGGCGGCCTCGCCCCACCCGTCGCACGGCCAGTCACACCCGCCCCGTCAGGCCCAGAGCTGGCCCTCGAGGCGGTCCTCGGCCTGGTCGACGGTGCCCTCGTAGGCCCCGGTGGAGAGGTACTTCCAGCCTCCGTCGCAGACCACGAACGCGATGTCGGCGCGCTCGCCCGCCTTGAGCGACTTCGCGGCCTGCCCCAGCGCGGCGTGCAGGATCGCCCCGGTCGAGATCCCTGCGAAGATCCCCTCCAGCTCGAGCAGCTCGCGCACCCGGCGTACGGCGTCGCGCGGGCCGACCGAGAAGCGCGCGTCGATCAGCGACGCGTCGTACAGCTCGGGGACGAAGCCCTCGTCGAGGTTGCGCAGGCCGTAGACGAGCTCGCCGTAGCGCGGCTCCGCGGCCACGATGCGCACCGACGGCTTGTGCTCGCGGAAGAAGCGGCCCACGCCCATGAGGGTGCCGGTGGTGCCGAGCCCGGCGACGAAGTGGGTGACCTCGGGCAGGTCGGCGAGCACCTCGGGACCGGTGCCCTCGTAGTGCGCCTCGGCGTTCGCGGGGTTGCCGTACTGGTAGAGCATCACCCAGTCCGGGTGGTCCTCGGCGACCTGCTTGGCGACCCGGACCGCCTCGTTGGACCCGCCGGCGGCCGGCGAGGAGACGATCTCGGCGCCCCACATCCGCAGCAGCTGTCGCCGCTCCTCGGAGGTGTTCTCCGGCATCACGCACACCAGGCGGTAGCCCTTGAGCTTGGCGGCCATCGCCAGCGAGATGCCGGTGTTGCCCGACGTCGGCTCGAGGATCGTGCAGCCGGGCCGCAGGGTGCCGTCCTTCTCCGCGACCTCGACCATCTTCAGCGCGGCGCGGTCCTTGATCGAGCCGGTGGGGTTCTGGTCCTCGAGCTTGGCCCACAGCCGCACGTCCGGGGACGGCGACAGCCGCGGGAGCCCCACCAGGGGCGTCCCGCCGACGGACTCCAGCGTCGAGTCGAACCGCATCGCGGCCGTCAGCCTCCGGCGACGGTCGCCGAATCGTCGCCTCCGGCGACGGCCGGCAGCACGACGACCTGGTCGCCGTCGCTCACGCTGGTGTCCAGACCACCGGTGAAGCGCACGTCCTCGTCGTTGACGTAGACGTTGACGAAGCGGCGCAGGTCGTCCTGGCCGTCCTTGGCCTCGACGAGCCGGTCCTTGATGCCCGGGTGCGCGGACTCGAGGTTCTCGATCACCTCCGAGAGGGTGGCGCCCTGGCCGGGCACGGCCTTCTCGCCGCCGGTGTACGTGCGCAGGATGGTGGGGATGCGGACCTCGACTGCCATCAGTCCTGGCTCCTCGGTTGGGTGGTGGTGGGCTCTGGGGACTCTGGGGGCTCTGGCGACGGCTGCACGGACACCTCTTCCTCGGTGACCTCGCCGTCGACGATCCTGTAGGACCTGAACTCCACCGGGCCGGCACTATTCCCGTGCTCGCGTGTGCTGACCAGCACGTAGTGCGCGTTCGGCTCCTGGGCGAGCCCGATGTCGGTGCGCGAGGGGTAGGCCTCGGTGGCGGTGTGCGAGTGGTAGACGACGACCGGCTCCTCGCCCCGCGCGTCCATGTCGCGGTAGAGCCGCAGCAGGTCGGTCGGGTCGAACTCGTAGAACGTCGGCGAGCTCGCGGCGTTGACCATCGGCACGAAGCGCTCGGGGCGGTCCGACCCCTCGGCCCCGGCGACCACGCCGCACGCCTCGTCGGGGTGGTCCCGCTTGGCGTGCGCGACGATCGCGTCGTACGTCGCCTGGTCGATGCTCAGCACCCTCCGAGCGTAGAGACCGGCCGGTGACCGGCCGGCGCGGGTCCGGCCGGGTCCGCATCCTGAGACGGCGGTTCCGGCAACCGGCACATCCGCGCAGGAGTTGACGTATTCTTCAAGTCATCAAGTCATCAAGTCGTCAAGCGCTGGAGGCCCGGTGCCCGTCCCGCTCTACCAGGCCAAGGCCGCCTTCTTCCGCTCGCTCGGCCATCCGGCGCGGATCCGGGTCCTCGAGCTCCTCGCCGAGGGCGACCTGGCCGTGCACGAGCTGCTGCGCCGGATCGAGATCGAGCCGAGCAACCTCTCCCAGCAGCTCGGCCTGCTGCGCCAGGCCGGCCTGGTCACCCAGCGGCGCGACGGGGCCGAGGTGATCTACTCCCTGGCCCTGCCGGAGGTCCGCGACCTGCTGGTGGCGGCACGACGGATCCTCGAGACCAAGCACGCGGTCGCCTCCGAGCTCGTCGACGAGCTCTCCCGACCCGGCGAGGAGCGGTGAGCGCGACCCGGGCGGTGCTCGCGCGCGTCGTCGCCCTCTCCCCCACCCGCGCCGACCTCGCCGCGATGCGGCGCACGCCCCGCCGCGACCTGCTCGCCGGGCTGACCGTCGGCGTGGTCGCCCTGCCGCTGGCGCTCGGCTTCGGGATCAGCTCGGGTCTCGGCGCCCAGGCGGGCGTCGTGACGGCGATCGTCGCGGGTCTCGCCGCGGCGCTCCTCGGGGGCAGCAACCTCCAGGTCAGCGGCCCGACCGGCGCGATGACCGTGGTCCTGATCCCCATCGTCGCGGCGTACGGCGCGAGCGGCGTGCTCGTGGTCGGGCTGATGGCCGGCGTGCTCCTGCTCGCGATGGCCGTGGCCGGCGTCGGGCGCTACGTGCGCTTCATCCCGCTGCCGGTCGTCGAGGGGTTCACGCTGGGGATCGCCGTCATCATCGCGTTGCAGCAGGTGCCGTCAGCGCTCGGCGTGCACGCCTCGGGCCGGCACGTGCTGGGGACCGCCGTGGACGCCGTCGGCACCTGGATGCGCGACCCGCACGGCTGGGCGCTCGGCGTCACGGTCGGCGTCGTCGCGGTGATGCTCGGGACCGCCAGGCTGCGACCGTCCCTGCCCGCCTCGCTGATCGCGGTCGTCGCGGCCACGGCCCTCACGGCCGGCCTGGACCTCGACGTCGCCACCATCGGGGCGCTGCCCTCGGCGATCCCCGCGCCGCAGCTGCCCGTCGTGCCCTGGGGCCGTCTCGACCAGCTGCTCCTACCGGCCGTGGCCGTGGCCGTGCTCGCCGCGCTCGAGAGCCTCCTGTCCGCGAGCGTGGCCGACGCGATGTCGGTCTCCGAGCGGCACGACCCTGACCGCGAGCTCTTCGGGCAGGGAATGGCCAACCTCGTCAGCCCGTTGTTCGGCGGCCTCCCGGCCACGGCTGCGATCGCCCGCACGGCCGTCAACGTCCGCAGCGGGGCCGCCTCCCGGCTCGCCTCCGTCGTCCACGCGCTGTTCCTGCTCGTGGTCGTGCTCGTGCTTGCTCCGGTCGTCGGGCACATCCCGCTCGCGGCGCTGGCCGGCGTGCTCATCGCGACGGCCCTGCGGATGGTCGAGGTCGGGTCGGTGCGGGCCCTGATCGGCGCCGGGCGGGGCGACGCCCTCGTCCTGGTGGGGACGGCGGTCGCGACCGTCGCCTTCGACCTGGTCACCGCCGTCGTCTTCGGGGTGGTCGCCGCCGGCGCGGTCGCGCTGCGCAGGATGGCCGAGTCCACGGTGCTCGAGCGCACGGGCATCCACGAGCCCGGCGAGCCCGACGAGGGCGACGAGATGCGGGCGCTCCTCGACGAGCACGTGGTCGCGTTCCGTCTCGAGGGGCCGCTGTTCTTCGCCGCGGCGCACCGGGCCCTGCTCGAGCTCAGCACCCTCAGCGACGTCCGGGTGGTGGTCCTGCGGATGTCGCGGGTGCAGGCCGTGGACGTGACGGGGGCGGCGGTGCTCCGCGACACGATCACCCGCCTGGAGGCCCACGGCACGACCGTGCTGCTCTCCGGCGTACGCGAACGGCAGAGCCGGGTGCTGCAGACGCTCGGCGTCTACGCCAGCCTGGCCCACGAGGGCCACCTGTTCGCGACCACGCCGGAGGCGATCGCGCACGCGCGGGTGCACGCGGCCCATGCGCCGCACGCCGTGCCCACCCCCTAGCGGGCGACGGCCTCGACCAGCGTCTCCTGCAGGTAGCCGACCCACTGGTAGATGTCGTAGACGTGCGCGCGCGGGTCCTCGTCGGGCAGCGCCTGCCAGTAGTCGTCGTCGCCGTCCTCGATCCCCAGCCGGGTCGCCAGCGCCAGCCGGATGTCGGTGAACGACTTCAACCAGGTCAGCGCCGCGTCCCGGTCGAGCTCGACGTCGACGACCAGGCCGTCCTCGTCGAGCTCGGGCGGCAGCCCGGCCTCCTCGAGCGTCTCGATGACCGCGACCGCACCCTGCGCCTTGCCGTCGCGCAGCGCACCCTCGGTGAAGCGCCGGAACTCGCCGGCCGCCTCGTCGTCGTGGGGGTATGCCGTCGGGAACAGCCGGGCCAGCACCGGGTCGTCGGGCTCGGTGGTCGGACCGGAGAAGTCCAGCAGCTGCTCGAGGGGGTCCTCGGCCTGGCTCGGCGCGGCCACCTCGTTGCGCAGCAGCTCGACCAGCTGGGAGGCCAGGGACCTGAGCAGGTCGGCCTCGAAGCCGGTGAACGTCGCCACCACGCCGCCGCGGCGCTTGGCGTGGAAACCCTCGCTCACGGGCGGCTCACTGCTTCTCCATCGTCGCCCAGAGGCCGTACTCGTGCATCGCCTGCACGTCGCGCTCCATCTCCTCGCGGGACCCGGTCGAGACGACCGACTTGCCGTCGTTGTGCACCTCGAGCATCAGCTTCTCGGCCCGCTTGCGCGCGTAGCCGAAGTAGGTCTGGAAGACGAAGCTGACGTAGGACATCAGGTTCACCGGGTCGTTCCACACGATCGTGACCCACGGCCGGGCCAGGGAGGTCAGCTCCTCGGACCGGGGTTCGTCGAGCTCGACGGGACTCGGTGCGGACACGGCGCCCATCCTAGGTGCGGGGGGCCCGCGTCTAGGGTGGCGGGTGTGACGAGCTCCGACGCGGCAGCACGACGGCCGCGCTCCACCGCCCTGCTCACCGACCACTACGAGCTGACCATGCTCCAGGCCGCCCTCGCCGCGGGCACGGCCGACCGGCGGTCCGTCTTCGAGCTGTTCGCGCGACGGCTCCCCGAGGGACGCAGGTACGGCGTCGTGGCCGGCGTCGGACGGGCCCTCGACGCGATCGAGGCGTTCCGCTTCGACGACGAGGCCCTCGCCGTGCTGCGCGAGCACCACGTGGTCGACGAGCCGACGCTGGAGTGGCTCGCGGGCTACCGCTTCCGGGGGGACGTGCACGGCTACGCCGAGGGCGAGACCTACTTCCCCTACTCCCCCGTGCTCACCGTCGAGTCGACGTTCGCGGAGGCGGTGCTCCTCGAGACCGTGCTGCTCTCGATCCTCAACCACGACTCGGCGATCGCGTCGGCGGCTTCGCGGATGACGTGGGCCGCCGGGGACCGGCCGTGCATCGAGATGGGGTCGCGCCGCACGCACGAGGAGGCCGCCGTGTCGTGCGCCCGGGCGGCGTACGTCGCGGGCTTCGCCAACACCTCCAACCTCGCGGCCCGGCAGAGGTACGGCGTCCCGACGGCCGGGACCAGCGCGCACAGCTTCACGCTCCTGCACGACAGCGAGCGCGACGCCTTCACCGCGCAGGTGACCTCGCTGGGCCGGGGCACGACGCTGCTGGTGGACACCTACGACGTCGCGGAGGCGGTGCGCCTCGGGGTGGAGGTCGCCGGCACCGACCTCGGCGCGGTCCGCATCGACAGCGGCGACCTCGGCGTGCTCGCCCACCAGGTCCGCGACCAGCTCGACGGGCTCGGCGCCACCCGGACCCGCATCGTGGTCACCTCCGACCTCGACGAGCACGCCATCGCCGCCCTCGCCGCCGCACCGGTCGACGGCTACGGCGTCGGCACGTCGCTGGTCACCGGCAGCGGCCACCCCACCTGCGGGTTCGTCTACAAGCTGGTCGCGCGAGCGGACGGCTCCGGCGACGGCGCGATGGTCAGCGTCGCCAAGCGCAGCAAGGACAAGATCTCCATCGGCGGCAGGAAGTTCGCGATGCGCCGACGCGACGGGCACGGCGTCGCCGAGGCCGAGGTGGTCGGCATCGGCGAGCCCCCGGTCAACGACGGCGACGACCGCGACCTGGTCGTGCCGCTCGTCCGCGCCGGCGAGGTCGTCGGGCGCGAGCACCTCGACGAGGCCCGCGAGCGGCACGCCTCCTCCCGCGCGGAGCTGCCGCTGAAGGCCCGCCAGCTCTCCCGCGGCGAGCCGGTCGTGCCGACCCTGCACCTGCCGGCGGACCAGGCGGGGGTGTCCTGATGGCCCTGGTCCGCTGCGACTTCTTCTCCGAGGTGCTCGAGGTCGGCACGTCGATGACGGTGCTGCTGCCGCAGGCCGGCGAGGCCCAGATCGGGGTCGCGACCGGCACCGTCGGCCAGGACCGCGACGGGTTCCCGGTGCTCTACCTCTTGCACGGCCTCAGCGACGACAGCAGCGCCTGGCTGCGCTACACCAGCATCGAGAGGTACGCCGCCCCGCTCGGCCTGGCCGTCGTGATGCCCCAGGTGCAGCGCAGCTTCTACGCGGACGAGGCACACGGCGCCCGCTACTGGACGTTCCTCTCCGAGGAGCTGCCCACCGTGGTGCGGTCGTTCTTCCGGGTCAGCGAACGACGCGAGGACACTTTCGCGGCGGGCCTGTCGATGGGCGGCTACGGCGCCCTGAAGTGGGCGCTGAGCCGACCGGAGCAGTTCGCCGCCGCGGCGAGCCTGTCCGGGGCGCTCGACCTCGAGGCGCTGTTCCGGCGACCCAACCGCGACGACCTGTTCGGGCGCGTCTTCGACCGGGTGCTGCGCCCCGAGGACGACCTGTTCGGGCTGCTCGCCCGCGCCGACGTCGACGACCTGCCCTCGCTCTACGTGGGCTGCGGGACCGAGGACCTGATCCACCCCGGCAACGTCCGCTTCGTCGACGCCGCGACACCGGCCGGCGTCGACGTCCAGGTCGACTTCCGGGCCGGCGGGCACGAGTGGGGGCTGTGGGACGCCATGATCCGCGACGTGCTCGACTGGCTCCCGCTCGAGCGCTGACCGCTCGCCTGGCCCCGCCACGGTCGCTAGGGTCGGGCCATGAAGCGCGCGCTCATCGTCGTGGACGTCCAGAACGACTTCTGCGAGGGCGGCAGCCTCGCCGTCGCGGGCGGCGCGGAGGTCGCGTTCCGCATCGGTGAGCTGCTCCACCACTGGTCGCAGAAGGACCCCAAGGCGCCCGACTACCAGGTCGCGGTGGCCACCCGCGACCACCACGTCGACCCGGGCGACCACTTCAGCAAGGACCCCGACTTCGAGAGCTCCTGGCCCGCGCACTGCGTGGTCGGCACCGACGGCGAGGCCTTCCACCCCAACCTCGACCCGCAGCCGTTCGACGCGGTGTTCCTCAAGGGCGAGCACGCGGCGGCGTACTCCGGCTTCGAGGGCCGCGACCGCGACGGCGCCGGGCTCGCCGCCTGGCTGCGCGGGCACGAGGTCACCCACGTCGACGTGTGCGGGATCGCCACCGACCACTGCGTGCGCGCCACCGCCCTCGACGCGGTCGGCAACGGCTTCGAGACGCGGCTGCTGGAGTCGCTGTGCGCCGGGGTCGCGCCGGCCACGACCCGGGCGGCCCTCGACGAGATGCGCCGCGCGGGGGTCGACGTCGCATGAGCGAGGCGCCGCCGCTCGCGACGATGTTCACCGACCTCGCGCGCCGGCGCGGCGACCACCCGGCTCTCGTCGGGGCCGGGCGCACGGTGACCTACGCCGAGCTCGAGGAGCGCGCCGACCGGGTCTCGAACGCCCTGCGCGACCTCGGCGTCGGCGAGCACGGTCGCGTCGCCTACCTCGACCTCAACCAGCCCGAGTTCTTCGAGGTGATGGTCGGCGCGGCCCGCGTCGGGGCGGCGGTCGCGCCGCTGAACTACCGGCTGACGCCGACGGAGATGGGCCGCATCGTGCGCGACGCGGAGGCCGAGGTGCTCGTCGTCGGGCCGCCGTTCGAGGGCGCGCTCGACGCCATCCGCGCGGAGGCGCCGCGGCTGACCACGGTGCTGCGCACCGGCGAGGAGTACGAGTCGTGGCTGGCCGCCGCGTCCCCCGTGCCGACGGGCCGCGAGGCGACGTACGACGACGTGGTGCTCCAGCTCTACACCAGTGGCACCACCGGGACGCCCAAGGGCGTGATGCTGACCAACCGCAACTGCTCGGGCCTGATGGACGTCGCGAACGCCTGGGACGTCGACGAGTCGTCGGTGTCGATGGTGGCGATGCCGCTGTTCCACATCGGCGGCTCCGGCTGGGCGAACGTCGCGCTGGCCCGCGGCGGCACCAACGTGCTGGTCCCGGTGATCGACCCGGCGGCGCTGGTCGACACCTTCGAGCGGGCCAGGATCACCAACGCGTTCCTGGTCCCGGCGGTGCTGCAGATGATGTGCGCGGTGCCGGGGGTCGAGGACCGCGACTTCTCGAGCATCCGGTCGATCTCCTACGGCGCCTCGCCGATCACCTCCGCCGCGCTGACCCGCGCGCTGGAGGTCTTCCGGGCGCCGCTGTTCCAGGTCTACGGGCTGACCGAGACCACCGGCGCGATCACCGAGCTCCCGGCGGCCGACCACGACCCGGGCGGGCCCGCGCCAGCACCTGATGCGCTCGGCCGGGAGGCCCTACCCCTGGGTCGAGATGAAGGCCGTCGAGCCGGTCTCGGGCGCCGACTGCGGCCCGGGCGAGGTCGGCGAGATCTGGATCGCGCTCGCGGCAGAACTCCCCCGGCTACTGGAGGCGGCCCGAGGAGACGGCCGCGGCGTTCGACGCCGACGGGTGGCTGCACACCGGCGACGCGGGCTACCTCGACGAGGAGGGCTACGTGTTCCTGACCGACCGGATCAAGGACATGATCGTGACCGGCGCCGAGAACGTCTACCCGATCGAGGTCGAGAGCGCGCTCTCCGAGCACCCGGACGTCGCCGACGTCGCGGTGATCGGGGTGCCCGACGAGCGCTGGGGCGAGACCGTGAAGGCGGTCGTCGTACGCCGTCCCGGGTCGGCGCTGACCGAGGAGGAGCTCCTCGCCTGGGCGCGGGACCGGCTCGCCGGGTTCAAGCGGCCCCGGTCGGTGGACTTCGCCGACGAGCTCCCGCGCAACCCCACCGGCAAGCTGCTCAAGCGCGTGCTGCGGGCGCCGTACTGGGCCGACGCCGAGGGACGCCAGATCGGCTGACCCCGGCGCGCGCCTCCGTGGGCCGGGTTGTGGCCGATCCCTGCGCGCGCGCCCGGTTGTGGCCGGTGGCCGCACCGTCGTACGGCGTTTCGCTGCTGCCAGGGGCCAGAAGGCGACGTCACCGCAGGGATCGGCCACAACCGGGCCGACGGGGCGTGGCGAGGTCAGTGGCCGGTGAACCGGGGCCGGCGCTTCTCGCCGAAGGCGCGCATGCCCTCGGCGACGTCGCCGGTGCGCAGCAGGATCGTCTGGCCGGTGCGCTCGCGCTCGAGGGCGTCGTGCAGGTGGCCCAGGGTCGCGGCGTTGACGGCCTTCTTGGTCGGCCGCGAACGCGAGCGGCGGCCCGCCCGCGAGCCGGGTCAGCACGGCCTCGACGGCCGCCTCCAGGTCGGCGTCGGCGACCAGGTGGCTGACCAGCCCGGCGTCGTACGCCGCCCGAGCCGGCAGGGCCTCGCCGAGCAGGGCCATCCGCATCGCGCGGGCCCGGCCGACCGAGGCGGCGACCGTCGCCGACGAGCCGCCGTCCGGCATCAGGCCGATGCGGGTGAAGGCGAGCAGGAACGACGCCGACTCGGCCGCCACGACGAGGTCGCACGCCAGCGCGATCGAGCAGCCGACGCCGGCGGCCACGCCCGGGACCGCTGCCACGCAGGGCTTGTCGAGACCCACGACGGCCCGGATGACCCGGTTGGCCCGGTCCAGCGCGGTGACGTCGAAGCCCTCGTGCGCGTCCTTCCCACCCACGTCCGCACCGGAGCTGAACGCGCCGCCGGCCCCGGTCACCAGCACGACCCGGACCTCGTCGCGGGCGGCGGCGGCCTCGAGCTCGCCGGCCAGCGCGTCGCTCATCGCGGGGGTCATCGCGTTGAGGGCGTGCGGCCGGTCCATGGTCAGCCGCAGCACCCCGTCGGCGTACTCGCTGCGCAGGTCGCTCACGCTGCGACCCTACGGCGCCGTGACGAGCGACGCCGGGCGCCGGGCGCGGGTTATCGGCGGGCGGGCCCGGGTGGCTGAAGGCACGGCCCGGTAACGCATCGATTCCGACGATGATCGGCCCGCGGCGATCGCCGGGCGTGACCCCGTCGCAGCAACGGTGCTGCACATCCCCCGGGGCACCGCGGACTTCACAAGACGAGAACACACATGCAGAAGCTCACGACCGCGCGCATCGCCGGCTTCGTCGGCGCGGTCGCCCTGGTCCTGCTGCGGGGACTCTGCTTCCCCGGCGGCACTCTCGGGACCACACTCCCCAAGAACCGCTTGACAGTCGTGCCGGCCCGGGCGCAGACTCCCCAATGACCGTTTGAGGGTGAGGGAGGACGTCATGGCCGGTGGCACGGGTTCGACGAGCGACGCCGTCTCCTCGCTGCGGGCGGTCGCCCACCCCGTGCGCCTGCAGATGCTCTCCCTGCTCACCGGTGCGGAGCTCAGCGCCGCCGAGGTGGCCCGCGAGCTCGGTCTCACGCACGCCAACGCGTCCTACCACCTGCGCGTGCTCGCCGACGCCGGCGAGATCGTGGTGGCCGGCGAGGAGCGGATCCGCGGCGGCGTCGCCAAGCGCTACCGGCACCCCTGGCGCGAGGTCGCCGAGTCCGACCGCCGCAAGGGCCCGCTGTCGGCGCAGGAGCAGGAGCTCTACGTCCGGGCCCTGGCCGAGGAGCTCGTACGTCGCAACCGCCGGCGCGCCCCACGGACCCGGCAGTTCGGCACCGACGCCGAGCTGTGGGTGACCCGCGAGGTGTGGACCGAGGTGTGCGAGCTCGTCGCGCAGGCATCGCACCTCGTGCACGAGCAGGCCCGCCCCCCGCGCTCGGAGGGCACGGTGCACGTGAACCTCACCGCGATGCTGTTCGAGATGGGCGACCCGGCATGAGCTGGCGGCAGTCGTTCGCGCCGCTGCGCCAGGCCAACTTCGCGTGGTACTTCGCCTCCCGCTTCAGCAACACCCTGGGCTCGATGATGGCCGGGGTGGCGCTGGCGTTCGCGGTGCTGGACATCACCGACTCGGCGGCCGCCCTCGGGCAGGTGCTCGCCGCGCGCACCGCGCCGATGGTGCTGTTCCTGCTCTTCGGCGGCGTCGTGGCCGACCGGTTCCCGCGCACCCTCGTGCTGCAGGTCTCCAACGTGATGTCCGCGGCCACCCAGGGGATGGTCGCGTTCCTCGTGATCAGCGGCACCGCCGACCTCTGGATGGTCATCGTCCTCGAGGTCGTCAACGGCACGGTGTCGGCGATGAGCTTCCCGGCGATGGCCAGCATGGTCCCCCAGCTCGTGCCCCGCGACCAGCTCCAGGCCGCCAACGCCCTGCTGTCCCTGGTCCGCGGCGGCCTCTCGATCATCGGACCGACCGTGGGCGCGCTGCTGGTGGTGACGGTCGGTCCCGGCTGGGCCCTCGCGCTGGACGGCCTGTCCTGGCTCGTCGCGGCGCTGCTGCTGACCCCGGTGCGCTTCCCTGCGCGGGCTCCGGCCGCCGAGGCGCCGGACACGCTGCGGGAACTGCGCGAGGGCTGGTCGTTCTTCGTCGGCACCACCTGGCTGTGGGTGGTCGTGCGTCGCCTTCGGCGTGCTCAACGCGATCCACGCCGGCGCGTGGTTCACCCTCGGCCCGGCGGTCGCCAAGGCCACGATCGGCGAGCAGGGCTGGGGCATCGTGCTCTCCGCGGAGTCCCTCGGCCTGCTGCTGATGACGTTCGTGCTGCTCCGGCTGGACCTGCGCCGGCCGCTGCTCGTCGGGATGCTCGGCTGCTCGCTGATGGCCGTCCCGCTGCTCATGCTCGGCCTCGAGCCGCGGCTCGGGCTGCTCGTCGTGGCGACCTTCGTCTCCGGCGCGGGCATCGAGCTGTTCAGCATCGGGTGGAACGTCGCGATGCAGGAGAACATCGACGACGGCATGCTCTCCCGCGCCTACTCCTACGACGCCCTCGGCTCCTTCGTCGCGATGCCGGTGGGCCAGCTCCTCTACGGACCGCTGGGTGCGGCGTTCGGCTACCGCGACGTACTCGTCGTCAGCGGCGTCGTGTACGGCGTCGTGGCGGTGTCCTCGCTGGCCTCCCGGTCCGTGCGGACCCTCGAGCGCCGCCCGGTCACCGCCCCCGCCCCCGCCCCATAGTCAGTGACGTTCGGGCCCCACGTGCCTGCCGGGAGGGGCCCGACCGTCACTGACTGTGCGGGGTGGGGGCGGGAGGTACGACGGCTGGGCGGCGGCCTCAGCGCACCCGGACCGCGGAGCTGGTCGTGCCCGACTCCGACCCGGCAGCGGGCTCGAAGCCGACCAGCACCCGGTCCGGCACGGCGCCGTCCTCGAGGGGCACCCGGACCGTGCGGACGCCCGGCCGCAGGTCGCGGACCACCGTGCCGACCACGTGCGCACCGTCGGCTCCGTCGGCGGCGAACACGTGTGCCGTCCCCGGACCGTTGACGCGCAGCGTCGCGAGCACGGCACCCGGGACGGACCGCGCCGAGCGCACCCACGCCGTCGACCGCACCGGCGCCTTCGGCAGCCCGGACACGGCCACCCGGGTCCGCACCGCCTGGGCCACCGACTGCGGCGAGCTCACGCTCTCCAGCGCCGGGAAGTCGAGCAGCGGCTCGCTCGTGGGCACCTCCGGCGGCGCGTCGCCACCGAGGGTGACCCGGCCCCAGCGGTAGGGGTCGCCCTGGACGCCGCCCCACGTGGACCAGCCCAGCCGCGTCTGGCCGGTCTTGTCCTGGGTGTCGGAGTCGTAGACGAACGCGTTGAACCCGAGGTGGTCGGGGTCGACGGTCTCCGGCAGCGCGCTCATGGGGATCTTCATCTCCACGACGTAGCCGGTGTAGGGCTCCTTGAGCCTCGACACCAGGTCGAAGCCGGGCGCCGTGGTCTGCGGGTCGGCGGCCGG
Source organism: uncultured Actinomycetota bacterium (assembly GCA_963781745.1). GTDB lineage: Bacteria > Actinomycetota > Actinomycetes > Propionibacteriales > Nocardioidaceae > Nocardioides_B. The sequence goes on from CAWAHH010000020.1 coordinate 221,336, forward strand.
CGTGCCGTCGCCCCCGACCTGGCGGAAGGTGCCGATCGGCCCCTGCCGGTTGTCGGCGTCCCGCTCGGCGCACGCGACGCCGGCGGTCGTGGTCGGCAGCACCCCGGTCTTGAACGTGGTCGAGGTGTTCTCAGACGTGCCCGCCGGGTCGAGAGCGATCTCGACCGAGTCGACCCGCCAGTGCCGCTTGCAGTCGGCCGGGTCGAGGACGGTCCCGAGCGTGTCGTCGGTGACGTCGACAGCGACGTAGAGGTCGTCGCCGGACCGCTGGAGGTACGCCGTGCCGGAGCAGTCGGACGCGTTCTCGCAGGCGTCGCCCTCCCAGCGGCGGCTGATGTCGATGGTGGCGGAGTACTCCCCGTCGCCGACGGTCCCGTCGAGGGTCGGGGCCGCGCCGTCCTCGACCGCGGTGGCCGGGACCAGCTCGAGGGCGGCGTCCGCCGTGGACGTCCCGGAGGTGCTGGTCGTGGTGATCGTGTAGTCGTAGTCGCCGTCGGTGCCGCCCTCGTTCGAGGTGGGCAGCGAGTCGTCGGTGTTGCTCACCTGCACGTCGACGTGCTGGGTGGCACCCGGCGCGAGCCCGCTGTAGGCCGCGGCGCCGTCACCGGTGAACCCGTCCGGCAGGTCGAGGGTCACCTCGCCGGACTCGGTGGCGTCGCCGTTGTTGGTGACGTCGACGGTCACGGTGCGGGAGCCGCCGCTGGGCAGCGTGAGCACGGGCTTGACGGTCCCGGTCAGCTGGTCCACGCCGTGCTCGGCGGCCCAGCTGTCGAAGGCCACGACCTGCGGCAGCCGCTGCTGGGTGCCGGCGACGACCGGGACGACCTGCAGCTGCTGGTCGGTGAACCCGGTGCGGCCGCCCGAGCGCAGGGTCGCCCCCACGAGCGAGCGCCCGGTCGGACTCACGTCGGCCGGTGCGGTGACGGCGACAGTCCGGGTGACGCTGTGCCCGCGGCGTACGTCGCCGAGGTGCAGCACCCGTCGGCCGCTCCAGCCGTCGGGCAGGCTGACCCGCACCGAGGCGTGCCGCAGGGCGTGTCGCCTCGGGGCGGTCACCGAGAGGGTCAGGTGCGAGGTGCCACCCGGCACGACCTCGAACTCGTCGGTCGACAGGTCGAGGCCGGTGCCCAGGGGCAGGCCACGGGGCTGCGGCAGCACCGCGCCGAACAGCATCGCGGCCGCCGACGCCGCGGCCCGGGACTGGTCGCCCCGCACGAACGGCACCCGGGCGTCGATCTGGGTCAGCTCGTTGCAGCCGAGCGCGTTCGGGTCGGTGGGCTCGTCCGGGAAGCCGGCCCAGCCCTGGGAGGCGTAGTTGCGCTGGGCGACCCGCGCGACCTGCGCCCAGGTGGTGTCGTGCTCGAGCGACCTGCGACCGCTCCAGACGCCGTAGACGTCGGCGGCCGGGTTGGCCGGGGTGAACGTCGTCGGGCACGCCGGCCCGACGGTGCTGGTGCCCGCCGCGGAGAGGGTGAACAGCCTCGCTGGGCGCGAAAGGCCGCAGGCCCTCCCGCCTGAGCTGCTCGGGGAAGCGGGACGGGTCGGCGGCCGCGTCGTACGCCTCGATCGCGAGCAGGGACGCCTCCTGGTGGCCGCCGTGGTTGCCCGGGCTGGGCGCCGGGTCCATCGTCGCCACCACCTCGGGCCGGGTCTGCCGGATCACCCGGACCAGCCGACCGAGGGTCTCCTCGTCGTTCCAGGCCTCCTGGTGCAGCGGCGCGCTCACGGAGTAGTAGAAGTCGGCCTTGTCGAGGTTGTAGACGTCCGTGATGCCCACGGTGCCGACGGCGGCGCGCTCCTCGCGCTCCCGGATCAGGCCCAGCGCGGGTCCCTCCTCGGGGCCGACGGCGTTGCCGCCGCCCTCCCCGCGGGTGACCGTGACGACGCCGGTCCTCGCGCCGTAGCGCTCCCGCCACTGGCCGAACACCGAGAGGGTGAACGCCTCGTCGTCGGGGTGCGCGCCGACGTAGAGCACGTCGAGGTCGGCCGGGCCGCTCCCGTGCGGGCCGGGGTGGTGGGCCGCGGCGCCGGGACCGGAGGCGGTCGCGGGCGCGGTCAGCGCGAGCGAGCCGCCCACGACCAGGGCGCCGACGGCGACGAGGCCGGTGACCGTGCGGGCGGACCGGGTGCGACCCGGCGGGTGGAGCGACGAACGATGTCCGAGCATCGCAGTCTCCTTAGGTGTGGTGGCGGTGTGGTGCGGTGTGGTGGGACCTGCTGTGGCGGCGGGTACGGCGGCGCATCATCCCTTCACGGCGCCGTCGGTCATGCCGCGGATGAAGTAGCGCTGGGCGAACAGGTAGAACACGACGACCGGCAGCGCGACGATGACCGCGCCGGCCGAGAGCAGGGACGTCCCGGAGGTGTACTGCCCCTGGAAGAACGCGAGCCCGAGCGGCGCCGTGCGCAGCGACTCGTTGCTCGGCACCAGCACCAGCGCGAGCAGGAACTCGTTCCAGGTCCACATGAAGAACAGCACCATCATCGTCACGACCGCGGGACGCCCCATCGGCAGCAGCACCGACCAGAAGGTGCGGAAGTGGCCGGCGCCGTCCATCCGCGCGGCCTCCACGACCTCGCGCGACGTGCTCCGGAAGTAGGCGCGCATCCAGAACGAGCCGAAGGCCAGCGACTGGGCGACCTGCGGGAGGATCAGGCCGGGGTAGGTGTCGGTCAGCCCCAGCGGGTCGAGCTCGTAGAACAGCGGGAACACGATGGCCTCGCTCGGCACCATCAGCCCGAGCAGCAGCAGGTAGAACAGCGCCGACGAGCCGCGGAACGTCATCGTCCCGAACGCGTAGCCGGCCAGGGACGAGAGCAGCGATGCGGCGAGCACCACGACGACCGCGACCACGACGCTGGTGCGCAGGTAGGAGCCGAAGTGCCCCTCGGTCCACGCGGTGCCGAAGTTGCCGAGGTCGACGCCCGATCCCGCGCCGACCGCGTCCGGCTGCACGGCGGTCAGCAGGATCAGCACGAGCGGGTAGACGGCGTACGCCGCGGCCAGCACCAGCACGACGAGGGTGACGGTCCGCTCCAGCCGCGACGTCACGCCCGCGCCCCCGTCTCGTCCGAGCCCGCGGAGAGCCGGTTGACCAGCCACGTCGCAGCGAGGATGAACAGCGTCAGCACGATGGCGACCGTGATGCCGAGCCCCACCTGGCCCTTGTTGACCGCGCGGTCGTAGACCTCGTACGACGGCACGCGGGACGCCCCACCCGGACCGCCGCTGGTCATCACGTAGACGAGGTCGAAGGTGCGGAGCGCCGCGACCATCGTCAGCGTCAGCGCCACCGCGATCTCGTTGCGCAGCGCGGGCAGGCTGATCGCGAACAGCTCGCTGAGGAAGCCGGCGCCGTCGAGCCGGGCCGCCTCGAAGAGCTCGCGCCCGACCGAGGAGAACCCCGCCAGGAACAGCACCATGCACAGGCCGGTGCCCACCCAGGCGCCGACCACACCGACGCAGGCCAGGGCGAACGTCGAGTCGCCGAGCCAGCCGCGGGCCAGCGAGCCGAGCCCGACGGCGCGGAGCAGGTCGTTGAGCGGGCCCTGCGGGGAGAAGATGCTGCGCCAGGCCACCGCGACCACGGTCAGCGCGACGACCTGCGGCAGGAAGATGACGGTCCGGAAGAACCCCAGCGCCCGCGAGCCGGACCGGGTCATCAGCGCGGCCAGCAGCAGCCCGACGGTGACCGGGACCAGGCTGAAGAAGACGACCAGGACCAGCGCGTGCCAGAACGGCGCCCGCAGCTCGGGGTCGGTCAGCACCGAGACGTAGTTGTCCAGGCCCACCCACACGCCCGTGCCGAGGCCGTCCCAGTCGAACAGCGACAGGTAGACCCCGTGCACCATCGGCACGAGCATGAAGGCGGTGAAGACCACCAAGGCCGGCAGCGACGTAGAGGTAGGCGACCCGGCGCGGCTCCCCCGGCGGTCCGGCCGCCCTGCGCTGCGCCATCGTCAGGAGTTGCCCGAGCACGAACGAGGAGTACTCCTTCTCCAGGCTGGCGGTGAAGTCGTCCGGGCTGGTCTTGCCGGCCCCGAGCTTCTGCACGTCGGCGACCAGGAGGTCGTAGAAGTCCGGCGTCGCGTAGTCGAGGTAGGGCACCAGCGCGTCGTCCTGCCCGGCGGTGTTCCACGCGTCCAGCACGTCGGCCTGCGCGCCCGTGGCCTTCGCCGTGTCGGCGTCGACGACCGGGAGGTTGCCGGCGTCCTGGATCATCCCCATCGCCTCCTTGCTGGTGATGAAGTCGATGTAGGCCGCCGCGGCGTCGGCGTGCTCGCTGGAGTCGGTCACCGCGAACGGGAGGCCGGTGCCGACCGGTCACGGCCGGGTCGCCCGACGCGCCGGTCGGCGGCAGCATGAAGCCGAGGTCGTCGCCCATCGCCTTCTGCAGGTCGGCGAGCAGCCAGGTGCCGGCGACCAGGAAGACGCCCTGGCCCTTGGCGAAGTCCTGCCAGGCCGGGTCGTAGCCGACGCCGTTGAAGTCCTTGGTGAGGTAGCCCTTGTCAGCCCAGTCCTGCAGGGTCGTGGCGGCCTTCACGTTGTCGGCCGACGTCCAGTCGCCGCCGTCGCGACCGAAGCCGAGGTCGCGGATCTGGTCGCGCGGGACGAACTGGTTCTGCACGAAGCCGAACTCGTGGATGCCCGGCCACCCGTCGAGGTTGCCGAACTGGATCGGGCAGCTCGCCGGCCTGCTCGGCCTTCGCCAGCGCCGCCTCGAAGTCCGTGGTCGTGGTGGGCGCCTCGATGCCGAGGCTGTCGAGCTTGGCCTTGTTGTACCAGACCCCCACGACCTCGCCGACCTGCGGCAGACCGTAGAGGTTGCCGGTGCCGAACTCCTTGCCGTCCTCGGTGTACGACGCCAGCGCGCGCACCGACTCGGGGAAGCGGTCCGTCCAGCCGTAGGCCTTGGCGTAGCCGTCGAGCGACTGAAGCAGGCCGGCCTTGACGAACTGGCCCATGTCGGAGCGGCCGTTGTTGGCCTGCACCACGTCGGGGGCGTCGCCGCTGTTGATCGCGAGCCGCAGCGTGCGCCGCAGGTCGGTGAACGAGCGGGAGACCCGCTTGAGGGTGACGTTGGGGTACTTCTCCTGGAAGGCCGCGTTGAGCGCCTTGATCTGCTGCGGCCTGGCCTCCGCGGACCTCCTGGTCCCAGACGGTCAGGGTGAGGTCGCCCATCTTCGACACGTCGGTCTTGACGTCGCTCGCGCTCGTCTCGGTGCCCTTGCCGCCGCCGCCGCTCGGCGCGCAGCCCGCGGTCGCGCCCAGCACCAGCACGGCCGCGACCCCGGCCACGGCCACCTGGCGGCGGTCGCGGTGCGATCGCAGCGAGCCTCGAAGCCAGCTGCCGACATGCTTGTTCATGCGTTCTCCCGAGGGGTCGTGGGACGGAGGTGGAGGGGGTCTGCCCGACGCGCGGGGCGCGGGCCGTGGCGCGAGTGGTCGTGGGTGCCGCCGTCGAAGCCGATCGTGGCGACGGCGCGGCCGAACATGCGGTGCTCGACGGAGGCGAGGACGTCCTCGAGGAAGGCGTAGTCGCGGGCCAGCCGCGAGGAGCGGTCGACGTCGGTCCACCAGTCGCAGACGTCGGCCCAGCCGGGCGCGGCCAGCGCGCCGCCGAGGTCGCGCACGGACAGCGCGGCGCACAGGTTGGCGAAGCGGATCCGCTGCAGCAGCGGCCACTCGCGCAGGGTGCCGGCGACCAGCGCGGCGAGGAACACGTCGCCGGCGCCGGTCGGGTCGATCGCCGGCACCGACAGCCCGGGCACCCACACCGTCTCGCCGGTGGTCTCGTCGGCGGCGAAGGCACCGCCGCTGCCGGCCGTCACGACCGCCAGCGGGACCCAGTCGCGCATCACGTCGAGGGCCGCACCGGGGCTGTCCTTGCCGGTGTAGGCCATCGCCTCGCCGGCGTTGGGGACGAAGGCGTGGCAGCCCTCCAGCCGGCGCAGCAGCGCCGACTGGTCCCACGAGCCGGTGTCGTCCCAGCCGACGTCTGCGAAGACCAGGCTGCCCGCGGCCACGGCGCCGTCGACCCACGGCGCCCGCGCCACGGCCGACGTCGGCGTAGGACGCCCGCGCGTCGGGCGCGTGCAGCAGGAGGTCCTCCTCGGCCAGCGGCGGCGGGTGCGCGTGGGTCACCATCGCGCGGTCGTCGTCGTAGGCCAGCGACACCGTGACCGGGGAGTGCCACCCGGGCACCCGCCGCGAGGCGGACAGGTCGATGCCCTCGTCCTCGGACAGCGTGGTCCAGCAGTACTCGCCGTACACGTCGGAGCCGAAGGAGGCGGCCAGGCCGGTGCGCAGGCCGAGGCGGGCGGCGGCGACGGCGAGGTTGGCGGCGCCGCCGGGGCTCGACCCCATGCCCTCGGTCATCACCTCGCGGCCGCCGACGGGCGCGGCCTGCAGGCCGGTGAAGATGAGGTCCAGGAAGACGGTGCCGCCCACCATCAGGTCCAAGCGAACGTCCGGGGACAGGTCCGGGGCCACGAGCCACCTCCTCCGCCGCAGTCTGCCCAAACGATCAGATCCACGCAAGCGGCCCCGGTCGGACCGGGCAGATCGGCCACTGACCGTGCACGAAGCTGACTGTTATCGTTCGGACATGCTCGCGCGGCGTCGCCACGAACGGATCCTCGAGACCCTGCGCACACGCGGCCCGGTCGAGGTCGCCGAGCTCGCCGTCCTGCTCGAGGTCAGCGAGGCGACCGTGCGCCGCGACCTGAGCCGCCTCGAGACCGAGGGGGTGCTGGCCCGGGTGCACGGCGGGGCCGCCCCCCTGGTCACCGACGAGCCGCCGTTCGACGTGGTCGCGGTGGACCACCTCGCCGAGAAGGAGGCGGTGGCCGCGGCCGCGGCCGCGCTGGTCCGCGACGGCGACGTGGTGCTGCTCGACATCGGCACCACCACGCACCTGGTCGCCCGGCGGCTGCGCGGGCGGGCGATCACCGTGGTCACCACCAGCCTCGCCGTGTACGACGAGCTGGTGCGCGACGAGGTCGAGCTGATCCTGCTCGGGGGCGCCGTGCGCAGGAACTACCGCTCGATGGTGGGGTTCCTGACCGAGCAGGCGATCCGGCAGGTGCACGCCGACGTGCTCTTCCTCGGCACCAGCGGCGTCCGCCGCGACGGCAGCGTGCTCGACACGACCGCGGTGGAGGTGCCCGTCAAGCGCGCGATGCTCACGGTCGCCGAGCGCGTGGTCCTGGTCGCCGACGCCAGCAAGCTGCCCGGCCGAGGCATCGCCCGGGTGTGCGGGCCGGACGCGCTCGACACCGTGGTGACCGGCCCCGACGCCGACCACGACACCCTCGGCACGCTGCGCGACGCCGGCGTCGAGGTGCTGACCGCCCGCCCCGTCCTCGCCCCAGGAGACGCCCTCCCATGAGACTGACCATCCTCGGCGGCGGAGGCTTCCGGGTCCCGCTCGTCCACGACGCACTGATGTCCGACGAGGGCCCCGGCCGGGTCACCGACCTCGTGCTGCACGACCTCGACGCCGGGCGGCTGGCCACCATGGGCGCCGTCCTGCGCCGCGTCGAGGAGCGCACCGGACGCACCGGACCGCGCGTGCACCTGACCACCGATCTCGCCGAGGCCGTGACGGGCGCCGACTTCGTCTTCTCCGCGATCCGCGTCGGCGGGCTCGCCGGGCGGGTCTGCGACGAGCGGGCCGCCCTCGACCGCGGCGTGCTCGGCCAGGAGACCACCGGCGCGGGCGGCGTCTGCTACGGCCTGCGCACGGTGCCGGTCGCGGTGCACGTCGCGCGGACCGTGCACGCGCTGGCGCCCGAGGCGCACGTCATCAACTTCACCAACCCGGCGGGCATGGTCACCGAGGCGATGTCGGCAGTGCTCGGCGCCCCGGGTGGTCGGCATCTGCGACTCCCCGGTCGGGCTGTTCAAGCGGGTCGCGCGGGTGCTCGGCGTGGACCGTGGGAAGGCGGTCTTCGACTACGCCGGCCTCAACCACCTCGGCTGGCTGCGCCGGGTGCTCGTCGACGGGGTCGACGTGCTGCCCGGGCTGCTGGCCGACCGCGAGGCGCTGCTGCGCACCGAGGAGGGCCGGCTGTTCGACCCGGCCTTCCTGCGCACGCTCGGCACGATCCCGAACGAGTACCTCTGGTACTGGTACTACAACGCCGACGCGGTCGAGGCGATCGGCCGGGCCGCGACGACCCGCGGGGAGTACCTCCTCGAGCAGCAGTCCGCGTTCTACGCCGGCGACGGCGACCCTCTCGCCCGCTGGGAGGCGACCCGGCAGGCGCGCGAGGAGTCCTACATGGCCGAGAGCCGCGAGGAGAGCGGCGCCGGCGAGCGCGAGCAGGAGGACCTCGAGGGCGGCGGCTACGACCGCGTCGCCCTGGCGCTGATGCGCGCGATCGCCCGCGACGAGCGCACCGAGCTGGTCCTCAACGTGCCCAACGGCCACACCCTTGCCGGCCTCGACCCGGACGCCGTGGTCGAGGTGCCCTGCGTCGTCGACGGCAACGGCCCCCGCCCGCTCGCGACCGGACCGCTGGACGCGCACGCCCAGGGCCTGGTCACGACCATGAAGGCGGTCGAGCGCACCACCATCGAGGCGGCGCTGTCGGGGTCGCTCGCGACCGCCACGAAGGCGCTGGCCCTGCACCCGCTCGTCGGGTCCGTGACCGTCGCCCGCGGCATCCTGGAGACGCAGCTGGCCGCGCTGCCCGACCTGCGCTCGGTGCTGACCGCGCCGTAGGGGTCAGGCGTCGCCCCACTTCCCGGCCAGCGTGGTGACCACCTTCAGGTCGCGGTTGGTCCCCGGCGCGAGCGCCTTCTTGAACTGCTTGAAGAACACCGCGTCCATGCTCGGCTTGGCCAGCCAGACGTGCACCGCCCGCCCGACCACCGTCGCGGACTCCCCCGGCTCGTCCCAGGCCGCGATCTCCTCGGCCTGCGCGGCGCTCGGGACGTGGCCCGCCTTGAAGAACGTCACGTAGCGCCGCTCCTTCTCGGCGCCGCCCGCGAACGACGGCTCCGGCAGGCCGACCGCGTCGTCGTACACCTGCGCGAGCTCGGCCGGGGTGAGGATGACCGCGGGCACCTCGAAGCCGGCGTGCTCGCCGAGCACCCTCTCCACGTGCGCCTCGACCTTCGCAGCGGAGCGCATCCGGCTGCGGAACAGCACGTTCCCGGTCTGGATGTGGGTCTCGACGTCCTCGAGCCCGGACTCGGTGAGGTGCTCGCGCAGCGCGGCCATCTTGTAGACGCGGCCGCCGACGTTGACCGCCCGCAGCAGGGCGACGTAGGTGGGCATGCCGCCATCCTGCCCCTCACGGCCGCGATCGAGGAGGATGACGGGCATGCCGGGGACCGAGATCCGACGAGCGACCGTCGACGACGCGACCGACCTCGGCCGCGTGCACGCCACCAGCCGCGGCGCTGCGTACGCCGGACTGGTGCCCGCCGAGGCGCTGGCCCGCGTCACGCCGCGGGTCCAGGCCGACATCTGGCGCGAGCGGCTCACCGGGACACCGGCCCCCCAGGCGGCGTTCGTGGCGACGGTGGACGGCGAGGTGGTGGGCTTCGCCTTCGGGCAGGCCGAGGGTGAGCAGGCGCGCCTGCAGGCGATCCACGTCGTGCCCGCCGCCCTCGGCACCGGCACCGGCCAGGCGCTGATGGAGGCGATGGTCGAGACCTTCGTGGGCTGGGGCTGCCGCACCGCCCGGCTCACGGTGGTCGAGGGCAACGAGCGCGCACAGGCGTTCTACCGGCGCAACGGCTGGACCCGCGAGGGCGGCGTCGGCGAGCCACGAGGTCGGCGGCGTCGAGGTGCCGATGCTGCGCTACCTCACGTCGACGCTCAGCGCTGCTGAACGGCGCGGCGGGTCGGTTGCTGACGGGGCGCGCGGCCGGCCCAGGTCCACGCGTAGGCGGGGTCCTCGACCTCGACGCCGGCCTCGCCGAGGTCGAGCGGCCGGAAGGTGTCGACCATGACGGCGAGCTCGTCGAAGTACTCCGCCCCGATCGAGGCCTCGATCGCCGACGGCTGCGGGCCGTGCGCGTAGCCACCGGGGTGCACCGAGACCGACCCGATGCGCGATGCCCGACCCCTTGCGGGCCTCGTAGTCGCCGCCGACGTAGAACATCACCTCGTCGGAGTCGACGTTCGAGTGGTAGTAGGGCACCGGGATCGAGCCGGGGTGGTAGTCGACCTTGCGCGGCACGAAGCGCAGACCACGAAGTTGTGGCCCTCGAAGACCTGGTGGACCGGCGGCGGCTGGTGCAGCTTGCCGGTGATCGGCATGAAGTCCTCGACGTTGAAGGTGTACGGCGAGAGGCAGCCGTCCCACCCGACCACGTCGAAGGGGTGCGTCGCGTAGGTCATCCGCGTGCCGACCAGGCCCCCCTGGGCGTGCGGCCCGCTGCCGCGGTGCTTGACCAGCACCTCGACGTCGGTGCCCTCGACCAGGAACGGCTCGGTCGGGCCGTGCAGGTCGCGCTCGCAGTAGGGCGCGTGCTCGAGCAGCTGGCCGTAGCGGGACAGGTAGCGCTTGGGCGGCGCGACGTGGCTGTTGGCCTCGACGGCGTACAGCCTCGACTCGCTCCGCCGGCAGCCACCGGTGCGTCGTCGCGCGCGGCAGCATCACGAAGTCGCCGGTGCGGTAGGGCACGAGGCCGAACACCGTCTCCACGGTGCCGCTGCCGGCCTCGACGTAGACGCACTCGTCGCCGACCGCGTTGCGGTAGTACGGCGAGGGGGCGTCGGCCACGACGTAGGAGATCCGCACGTCGGCGTTGCCGAGCACGAGCCGGCGGTGCTCGACGGCGTTGACGTCCGGCCGCCGTCCCGGTCCCGCCGAACAGCTGCGGGAGCCGCAGGTGGCGAGGCTTGAGCGGGTGGTTCGCGGTCAGCGTCAGGTCGGGCAGCTCCCAGACCCGGCTGTCCACGATCGCCGAGGGCACGCCGCGAGTGGTAGAGCAGCGACGAGTCGGAGGAGAAGCCCTCCTCCCCCATCAGCTCCTCGTAGCGCAGCGCCCCGGCGTCGTCGCGGAACGCGGTGTGCCGCTTGGCGGGGACCTCGCCCACCCGGCGGTAGTAGGTCATGGCTCTGCTCCCTCGGTCGTCCGGTGAACCACCCGTGTGTGTTCGCTCAGCGAACACACATGTCCGTTCACGGCAACGATGCGTTAGGGTCGCGGGCGTGTCAACCGTGCCTGCCTTCCTGCACGCTCTCGTCGACGACGCCGCCGTCTTCCCGCCCGGCGAGGCGCCGCTCGACGAGGCGGTCGCCGCCCACCGCGAGCACCTCCGCTCGCCGTACGCCGCCCTGCTCGGCCCCCTCGTCGTCGGCGACGCGATGCTGCCGGACCCGGCACTCGACGGTGACCCCCTGCGGGTCAGTGTCGTCGTGTCCGGTGGCGCAGGGGCGCTGGAGCCCGCCGTGGCCTGGGCCGCCCGCGCGGGCGGGGTCGACCTGGCCGCCCTGGAGATCGCGCTGCGCGACTCGGCCACCGGCGAGGTGGCCCACAACGCGCGCCGCATCGACGACCGCCGTCGACCGGCTCGTCGCGGCCGGCGACCTCCACGAGGACGTGGTCGTGCACGTCGAGCCGCCGCGGCTGCGCGACGCGCCGCCGACGCCGGACTGGCTGGCCGCCCTCGACGAGCTCGCCGCCGCCGACGTCCGCCTCAAGCTCCGCACCGGCGGCCTGGAGGCCGACGCGTTCCCCTCCGCCGAGGAGGTCACGGCCTTCGTCGGCGCCGCGCTCGACCGCGAGCTGGCGTTCAAGTGCACCGCCGGCCTGCACCACGCGCTGCGGCACCGCGACGCCACGACCGGCTTCGAGCACCACGGCTTCCTGGGCGTGCTGCTCGCGACCCGGGCCGCCCTCGACGGCGCCTCCCCGCACGAGGTCGCAGCGGCTCTCGAGGAGACCGACCCGGCGGCCGTGCTCGACGCCCTGGGCGCCGCCGGCGAGACCGGCCTGACCTCCGCACGACGCTGGTTCACGGGCTTCGGCTCGTGCAGCGTCCGCGACCCCCTCGACGACCTGACGGAGCTGGGACTGGTGACCCGATGACCCGCACCACGTGGGTGGAGGGAGCCGCCGGCTCCCTGCACGACGTCGACAACCTGCCGTACGCCGTGTGGGGCGCACGCCGACGGGCCCCCCCGCGTCGTCGCCCGCGTCGGCGACCTCGCCGTCGACCTGGCCCCGCTGGCCGCCGCCGACCACCTCGACGTGGCGAGCGTCCTCGCGGCACCCTCGCTCAACCCGCTCCTCGCCCTGGGCCGCCCGGCGTGGCGGTCGGTGCGGACCTGGCTGGTCGACCTGCTCACCGACGAGGGCCGGCGCAGGGACGTCGAGCCGCACCTCGTCCCGCTCGGCGAGGTGTCCACGCGGCTGCCGTTCGAGGTCGCGGACTACGTCGACTTCTACTGCTCGCTCGACCACGCCAGCAACGTCGGCCGGATGTTCCGCCCCGACGACGAGCCGCTCAAGCCCAACTGGCGCCACCTCCCCGTCGGCTACCACGGCCGCGCCGGCACGGTCGTGGTCTCCGGCACCGACGTCCGCCGCCCGTGCGGGCAGCGCTCCGGTCCCGACGGTCCGGTGTACGGCGCGAGCACCCGCCTCGACATCGAGGCCGAGATCGGGTTCGTCGTCGGCACGCCGACCGCCCTCGGGGACCGCGTCGGCACGGACGCCTTCGCCGACCACGTCTTCGGGGTCACGCTGCTCAACGACTGGTCGGCGCGCGACGTGCAGGCGTGGGAGTACGTCCCGCTCGGGCCGTTCCTCGGCAAGTCGTTCGCGACGTCGATCTCGGACTGGGTCACCCCGCTCGACGCGCTGGCCGCCGCGCACGTCGACCTGCCCGGCCAGGACCCTGAGCCCCTGGACTACCTCCGGGTCGGCCCGGGCGCCGGTCTCGACGTCGACCTCGAGGTGCTGCTCGACGGCGAGACGGTCAGCCGGCCGCCGTACGCCTCGATGTACTGGTCCCCCGCGCAGATGCTCGCGCACCTGAGCGTCAACGGGGCGTCGCTGCGCACCGGCGACCTGTTCGCCTCCGGCACCGTCAGCGGTCCCCGGCGCGACCAGCGCGGCTCGCTGCTCGAGCTCTCGTGGGGCGGCGCCGAGCCGTTCACCGCCGGTGGGCGCGAGCGCACCTTCCTCGAGGACGGCGACACCGTGACGCTGCGCGCGACGGCGCCCGGCGTCCTGGGCGGGCGGATCGCGCTGGGCGAGGTCACCGGGACGGTCCGCCCGGCGCACTGACGCGACATCGCGGCGACACATCCACGACACGCCTTCGGGGCACCCTGAGGTCATGAGCCACGACCCCTACGCGCACCTGCGCGCGAACCTCGAGCGGCACCGCGCCGCGACCGGGCACCGCCGCTACGTGTGGTGGTGCACCGAGTGCGAGGTGCATCAGGCCGACGACAGCGGCCTCTGCCCGCTCTGCCGGCCCGCATCGACCGCGCGCGACGAGTCCGCCGCCTGAGCGGACCGGCCCGCCTGGTCGGTGGGCCAGGCGATCGCGCCCACCAGCAGCGCGACGGTCACCAGGTCGTAGTAGTTCTCCGGCGCCTGCTTCGACAGCAGCACCGTCGCCAGGAGGCTCAGCCCGATCCCGAGCGCCACCGCCGTGGGCGTGCGCGGCGCCCGGCGGGCGACCACGGCCGCCACGAGCACCCCGGCGACGATCGGCAGCACGCCGTACGTCGCCGGCGGCAGCCACCCGAACGCGTCGACCGCGCTGAGCAGCAGCGAGGTGGTGTCGTGGCGCACCGGCTGGAGCAGCTGGAGCTCGACGACCGAGCGCCAGAAGGCGCGCGGGTCCCAGGCGACGAAGGCGAGCACGAGCACGGCCGCACCGCCGACCCCGGCGAGGAGGCCGGTGCGGGCGCGGTGCCAGACCACGCCCGCCAGCGGGACGAGCACGACGGCGTACTGCTTGGAGGACAGCAGCAGGCCCACACCGAGGGCGACCAGGACGGTCCGGGGACGGCGCAGGCCCAGCACGAGGAGGCCGACGGCGAGCATCACGACCGCCTCGGTCCAGCCGGTCGACACCAGCGTGACCGAGGTCGGGCCGGCCACCGCGAGGAGCGTCAGCCGGCGGCCGAGGTCGTCGTCGGCGAGCCGGCGCAGCACGACCGCGAGGGCGGTGAGGGCGAGGGCGTGGGCGACCCGGACGTCGCCGACCAGCCAGCCGGGCACGTCGGCCAGCAGCGTCGCCGGCAGGTAGGGGAACCCGTAGACCAACCGGTCCCCGACCGCGATGCCCGGACCGAGGTAGGCGGCGCTCTCGCCGGCGTCGTAGGGGTTGGGGTACGTCATCGCGTAGGGGTCGTGGCCGTGCAGCAGGCCCGCGACGCCCTCGCGGAGGTAGACCAGCACGTCGATGTCCGGGTGGGCGAGGCGCAGGAACGCGAGGAGCAGCACGGTGTGCACGGCGAGGAGGGCGGCGAAGACCAGAGCCCCGCGGCGCCCGGGCCGCGAGCCGGCGGTCGCCGCGGCCAGCGCCAGGACGGCGTAGCCCGCCAGCACCACCGCCCACCCCGGTGAGCCGACCGGGCCACCCACCAGCGCCAGCCGGCCCGCCGAGGCGATCACCCCGGCGGCCACGAGCGCCGCGGTGGCGAGCGTCGCGACCCGGCGCACGCGAGGCGTCGTCACGGGCAGCCGCGGGTGCAGGACGGCGACCAGACCCAGGACGAGCGCCGCCGTCGGCATCAGCGGGGCGAGCGGCCCCATCGAGGCGAACGACCAGGGCATCGCCACGAGGAGCGCGGCCAGCAGGACGAGCACCCGCCCCGTCCCGGCGCGCGCGTCCACCGGCGTGGCGTCTCCCCCTGTCACGCGGACATCCTCACCTGCGGAGCCTGCGGTGTCCGGAGATCGCGGAAACCGGGGGCGGCATGACATCCATAGGCCACCTATGTAATATTGCTTGGGTGAGCCAACCAATTGCGCCGCCGACGCTGGAGGACCTCTGCGCCGACCTCGTGCTCTACACCGGGCGGCTGGTCCGCGCGGTCACCCGGAGCACGACCACGGCGGTGCCCACCGCGACGCTGCGGCTGCTGTCCCAGATCGACGAGCTCGAGCCGGTCACCCTGGGCGACCTGGCCCGGGCCGACCGCTGTGCGCAGCCGACCCTGTCCGCCGCGGTGCAGGGGCTGTGCGAGAAGGGCTGGGCCGCCAAGCGGCCGAACCCCCGCGACGCCCGGTCCAGCCTGGTCGGGCTCACCCCCGAGGGCGCCACCGTGCTGGCGACGACCCGCCGCGAGCGCGCGGCCGTCGTCGCGCGCCGGGTGGCGGCCGACACCGAGCACGACGAGCACGACCTCGCCACGGCGGTGTCCGTGCTGCGCGGCCTGCTCGAGCACCACGACGACATACCCAGTGAAGGAGGAGCGACCGCGTGACCGCCAGCCCGTCCACCGAACCCGCCACCACCGACCGGGCCCCCGGAGGGGCGGCGCCGGCCTCGATGCTGCGCCAGCCCCGCGCGGTGTGGGCCGTCGCCTTCGCCTGCGTGATCGCCTTCATGGGGATCGGCCTCGTGGACCCGATCCTCAAGCCGATCGCCGACCAGCTCGACGCGACGCCGAGCCAGGTGTCCCTGCTGTTCACCAGCTACATGGCCGTCACCGGCCTCGCGATGCTCGTCACCGGCGTGGTGTCCAGCCGCATCGGCGCCAAGCGCACCCTGCTGGCCGGCCTGGCGCTCATCATCGTGTTCGCGGCCCTGGCCGGCTCCTCGAGCAGCATCGGCGCGATCGTGGGGTTCCGGGCCGGCTGGGGCCTCGGCAACGCGCTCTTCATCGCGACCGCGCTGGCCACCATCGTCTCGGCGGCCAGCGGATCGGTCGCCCAGGCGATCATCCTCTTCGAGGCCGCCCTCGGGCTCGGCATCGCCGCCGGGCCGCTCGTCGGCGGCCAGCTCGGCTCGATCTCGTGGCGCGGGCCGTTCTTCGGGGTCGCCGGGCTGATGCTCGTGGCCCTGGTGGCGACCGCCTTCTTCCTGCCCAGCACCCCGCCGAGCACCCACAAGACGTCGGTCCTCGACCCGTTCCGCGCGCTGCGTCACCCAGGCCTGCTGACGATCGCGCTCACCGCGCTCTTCTACAACATGGGCTTCTTCGCGCTGCTGGCCTACGCGCCGTTCCCGCTCGACATGACCGCCTCGCAGGTCGGCTTCATCTTCTTCGGCTGGGGCCTGCTGCTCGCCTTCACGTCCGTGGTCGTCGCGCCCTGGCTGCAGCGGCTGTTCGGGACGGTGCCGACGGTGCTCGTCTCGCTGCTGCTCTTCGCCGCGGACCTCGCCGCGATGGCGCTGCTGACCGACTCCAAGCCCGCCCTCGTGGTCGGCATCATCGCGGCCGGCGCCTTCCTCGGCGTCAACAACACCCTGATCACCGAGGCGGTCATGGGCGCGGCGCCCGTCGAGCGCCCGGTCGCCTCGGCGGCGTACTCCTTCGTGCGGTTCTCCGGCGGGGCGGTCGCGCCGTACGCCGCGGGCAAGCTCGGCGAGAACGTCAGCATCCACGCGCCGTTCTGGATGGGCGCGGGGGCCGTGCTCCTCGCGGTCGTCGTGCTCGCTGTCGGGCGGCGCACCCTGGCCGGCCACGTGCACCTCGAGCAGCGCAGCGAGGCCGAGCTGATCGCCGTCGGCGACCTGGACTGAGGACTAGCCGGCCGCGGGCAGCACGACGGTGAACGTGCTGCCCACGCCCGGCGTCGAGACCACCTCGATCCGCCCACCCATCAGCTCCACCAGCCGGCGGCACAACGGCAGGCCGATCCCGGTCCCCTCCACGTCCGAGGTCTGACCCAACCGGTCGAACGGGTCGAACAGCCGCGGCAGGTCCACCTCCGCGATCCCCGGACCGGTGTCGCGCACCTCGACCCGCACCGACCCGTCCGCCCCGCACCCGAGGCTCACGTCGACCCGACCACCCGGCCGGTTGTACTTGATGGCGTTCGACAGCAGGTTGATGAACACCTGCCGCACCCGCCGACGATCCGCCTCCACCGGCACCGCGGTCTGCGCGCGCACCGTGGCCACCACCACCTCGTGCTCGTCGGCCAACGGCCGCACCATCGCCACCGCCTCGTCCACAGGATCCGCCAGGTCGAACGGCTCCACCTCGAGCCGGTCCACCGACATCGAGGTGATGTCCAAGATGTCGTTGATCATCCCCAGCAGGTGCCGACCCCCCTGCACGATGTGACCCACCGCCTCGTGCTGGTCCGCCGACAGGTCGTCGCGGTAGAGCAGCTGCGCGAACCCCAGCACCGCGTTCAACGGCGTCCGCAGCTCATGGCTCATCCGGGACAGGAACTCGTCCTTCGCCGCGTTGGCCTCCTCCGCCGCGTGCTGGGCGTCGCGGGCCGCGAGCTCGGCGCTCATCCGGTCGGTGATGTCCTCCATGGTGCTGGCGGCCCGGTTGACCACGCCGGAGCCGTCGACCACGGGCGTGGAGGTGACCCGCATCCAGCGGACGTCGCCGCCGGGCAGCACGATCCGGTGCTCGGAGACGGCCGGCAGCCCCTGGGAGGCCCGGGTCCAGTAGCGGGCGAGCGCGCCCTCCCGGTCGTCGGGGTGCACGAGCGAGGCCAGGCTCGCCACCGCTGCCTCGACGTCGACGCCGGGCTCGGTGGGGTCCTCCCCCATCAGCGCGATGAAGGCCGGGTTGACGTAGAGGAACGCCGGCGGGTCGATCTGCCGCAGCGAGATCCCGACCTGCACGCTGTCGGCGAACTGGGCGAGCCGGGACTCGCTCTCGTGCAGACGGGCGAGGGTCTCCTGGACCTCCGTGACGTCCTCGGCGATCGTGACGACCTGGCCGGGGGCTCCCGGTGGCCGGCGCACGGGGCTCATCCGGAACCTGATCCACCGGTAGCCCTCGTCGTCGGCGCGGCGCCGGATCCGGACCACCTTCTCGGCGCTGCGGCCCCGCTCGGTCGAAGCCATCAGGTCGGCGAACGCGGCCAGGTCGTCGGGGTGCATCTGGCGGCGGGCGCGCACCGCCGGCGGCTCGGGGTCGTCGGGGGACATGCCGCTCAGCTCGTAGAACGCCGGGTTGGCGTAGATCGGCCGCGGCGGGTCGAGCCAGCGCAGGATGAAGCCCACCGGGAGGTCGTCGGCCAGCGCCGAGGCGAGCTCGACGGTCCGCTGCTCGTCGTCCTGCACGGGTCCCCCTTCCCGGGCACGAGCGCCGCTCCCGTCGGCACCCAGTCTGCGGCTCCCCAGTGACGACAGCCTAGGGCCCCTCGGACCCCCGGCCGGGTGACCATGGTCCTCCGGCGGGCACCGGCCGGGACGGGGTCAGGCCCAGCAGTGCAGCCGCACGGTGGTGCCGCGCGGGCCCGAGCGCACCTGCACCAGGTCGCACAGCTGGTTGGCGATCCAGACGCCCCGGCCGCCCTCGTCCAGGCCGACGACGGGCTCGCGGCCCACCAGCGGGTCGTGGATCCGCCCCGGGTCGGCCACCTCGACGACCAGCCCGTCCGCGTCGCTCCAGGAGCGCAGCGTGCCGGCGCCCCCGCCGTGCTCGACGCTGTTGCTGGCCAGCTCGTGCACGGCCAGGACGAGGTCCTCCCGGGCGTCCGGGACCAGGTGGGCGCCCTCGCCGAGACGGCGTACGACGGCGCGCAGACCGGTCAGGTCGAAGGCCCCGAAGCGCATCTCGAGCGCGTCGTCCGGGGCGGCCGGGAGGTCGTGGGCGAACTCCCGCCGGGCCTGCACGCGACCGCCGTACACGGCCGCCCTGGGCCGGCCCTCGACGTGCGGATGGGTGCGCATGGCGTCGGCGAGCACCTCGTCGGGCAGCCGCGCGGCGTCGTAGGGGCAGAGCAGCTCGAAGTCGGAGGCGTCGGCGAAGGCGACGTTCAGCAGCGACTCGTGCAGCCGGCACTCCTCGACCTCGGCGCCGCGGCGGCCCGGCCACAGCGGCTCGCCGACCCCGCGCAGGACCTCGCCGCGGTGCGCGGCGGCGAAGGCGCGCCAGACCGGCAGGATCCGGGCCGGGTTGGCGCCGACCTCGCCGATGTCGACGAACGCGACGCCGTCGGCGTCATCACCGAGCGCCTCCCGCAGCGCGCGGGCGCGGTCGGGCAGCTCGGCGACGAGCACGGGCTCACCCCGGCGCACGCCGTCGAGCACGAACGGCACCAGCTCGTCCACGAGCTGCGCCACGTCTGCGTAGAAGACGGCAGCATGACGGAAACCTGCTGGCACGGACCCCCCAGAGCCACGGTCGGACGGCATCCAGTGTGCGCCCGCGGGCGCCCGTGGGCAACGCCGGATCCGGACTCAGCGCCGGTGCACGACCACGTTGGTCTTGGCGATCTTGTCGTGCAGGGCCTGCTTGCGGGAGTCCCACAGCGGCCACAGGCAGTCCAGGAGGGGGTAGATCGTCGCGATCGAGCCGAGCACCGGGACGACCCCGACGAGGCTGGCGACGTTCTGGCCGACCCAGCGCAGCAGCACGGTGCCCCACGACATCGGGCCGGGCTGCTCCCGCAGCCGCACCCGCAGCCCGAGGGCGAGCTTGCCCGGCGTGGCACCGACGAACTTGAGGAACCCGACCGAGTAGACGAAGTTGACCACCAGGCTGACCGCGAGGAAGCCCAGCATCGGCCCCCACACCGAGCTGAGCAGCGCGCTCTGGTCGGGCGCGGCGGTGCCGTTCTCGGCGGCCCGCACCGCCTCGTCGAAGAAGTCGCCGTAGGCCGAGGCGAGCCGCGAGACGAACGGCCAGCCGAGGGCGACCGACAGCGAGACCAGCACGAGGCCGTCGAGGACGGTCGCGGCCACCCGCTTCCACCAGCCCGCGAGGCGCTGCCCGTCCGGCGTGGTGGCCACGCCCGGCTGGCCGTAGCCGCCGGGGTAGGCCGAGGCCGGCTGCTGGGGGTACGTCGCGCCGTACTGACCCGAGTAGTACTGGCCCGGCTGAGCCTGCTGGCCCGGCTGACCCGGCTGGGCCCGGCTGGGCCTGTTGGGCACCGCCGTACTGACCGGCGTACGGCGGCGGCTGCTGCGTCTGGGGGGCCTGCGGGGCCTGCTGCACGGGCTGGACCTGCTGGAACGGCTGGGTCTGCTGGGGCCCCGCGGGCTGGACGTGCGCGGTCCACTGGGTGCCGTCCCACCAGCGCTCGGTCGGCGGCGTGCCGGGCTGTCCGGGCGCAGGGTCGGGGTACCAGCCGGCGGGGATCTGCGTCATGGGCTCAGCCTAGGTGGGTCACTTCTCGCGACGCCCCGCGACACCGGGCACCCGGCCGCCGCGCGAGTCAGGTCGGTCACAGGTTGCCGCGACGCTCCTGCTCGCGCTCGATCGCCTCGAAGAGCGCCTTGAAGTTGCCCTTGCCGAAGCCCAGCGAGCCGTGCCGCTCGATCAGCTCGAAGAACACCGTCGGGCGGTCGCCCAGCGGCTGGGTGAAGATCTGCAGCAGGTAGCCGTCCTCGTCGCGGTCGACCAGGATGCCGCGCGACTGCAGCTCCTCGATCGGCACCCGGACCTTGCCGATGCGCTCGCGCAGCTCGGCGTCCTCGTAGTAGGAGGCCGGGGTGTCCAGGAAGCGCACGCCGTTCGCGCGCAGCGCGTCGACGCTGGCCAGGATGTCGTTGGTGGCCAGGGCGAGGTGCTGGGCGCCGGCGCCGCGGTAGAACTCGAGGTACTCGTCGATCTGCGACTTCCGCTTGGCCACCGCGGGCTCGTTGAGCGGGAACTTCACCCGGTGGTTGCCGTTGGCGACCACCTTGCTCATCAGCGCGGAGTAGTCGGTGGCGATGTCGTCGCCGATGAACTCCGCCATGTTCACGAAGCCCATCACCTTGTTGTAGAAGCCGACCCACTCGTCCATCCGGCCGAGCTCGACGTTGCCGACGATGTGGTCGAGGGCCTGGAAGAGCCGCCTCGGCTGGCCCTCACGCGCGACGTAGGTGCTCTGCGCGGCGACGTGGCCGGGCAGGTAGGGCCCGCTGTAGCGCGAGCGGTCGACCAGGGTGTGCCGGGTCTCGCCGTACGCCGCGATGGCGGCGATGCGCACCGTGCCGTGCTCGTCGGTGACGTCCTCGGCCTCGCGGACGACCGTCGCGCCGGCACGAAGCGCCTGGGCGACGCAGCGGTCCACGTCGGGGACCTCGAGGGCGATGTCGACGACGCCGTCGCCGTGCCGTCGGTGGTGGTCGGCGAGCGGGCTGTCGGGGTCGACGGCACCCTGGAGCACGAAGCGGATCGACCCGGAGCGGAGCACGAACGACTTGTGGTCGCGGTTGCCGTTCTCGGGGCCGGAGTAGGCCTCGAGCTCCATGCCCCACGCGGACTGGTAGTAGTGCGCGGCCTGGGTCGCGTTGCCGACGACGAACACGATCGCGTCCCAGCCGGTGACCGGGAAGACGTCCGCGTCCTCGTCGTACTCGACCAGCCCGACCAGCTGCTGGAGCTGTTCGAGGGTGAGGTCTGCCTTGAGCTCGTCCTGCGTGAGTGCGTCGGTCATCCCCGCAGCATGCGGTGCTCGTGCACTCTGTGCAACAGTGGGCCACGACACTGGACAACCTGCACAGTGGAGAGGCCGGACATGGACGATCTGGACGCCACATTGATCCGTCTGTTCGCCGCGGAGCCGCGGGTGGGGGTGCTCGAGGCGTCCCGTCGGCTCGGCGTCGCTCGCGGCACGGTGCAGTCCCGCCTGGACCGGCTGGTCGCCTCCGGGGTGATCGCCGGCTGGGGCCCCGAGCTCGAGCCCGAGGCGCTCGGACACCCGGTGACGGCGTTCCTGACCCTGGAGATCCGCCAGGGCGCCGGCCACGAGTCGGTGGCCCGCCACCTCGCCGCCATCCCCGAGGTCCTGGAGGCGTTCACGATCACCGGCGCCGGGGACATGTGGGCGCGGGTGGTGGCGCGGTCCAACGCCGACCTCCAGCGGGTCATCGACGCCGTGCTGTCCGACCCGGGGATCGTGCGCTCCTCGACGGTGATCGCGCTCGCCACGCAGGTGCGCTACCGGGTGCTGCCGCTCCTGGACGCGGCGATGGCGTCCTCGGCCCCGGCGGTAGGGTCGCGGTCGTGACGCTCGTAGCCGGTGTGGACTGCTCCACCCAGAACACCAAGGTCGTCGTGTGCGACGCCGAGACCGGCGAGGTGGTCCGCGAGGGCCGCGCGCCGCACCCCGACCGGACCGAGGTCGACGCCCGCGTGTGGTGGGGCGCCTGGGAGAAGGCGTCGGCCGACCTGCTCGACGGCGTCGAGGCGGTCGCCGTCGGCGGGCAGCAGCACGGCATGGTGCTCGTCGACGAGGCGGGTACGCCGGTCCGCGACGCCCTGCTCTGGAACGACAACCGGTCGGCGCCGCAGGCGGCCACGCTCCTGGACGAGCTCGGGGGCCCGCAGGCGTGGGCCGACGCGACCGGCCTGGTCCCGGTCGCGAGCTTCACGGTGACCAAGCTGCGCTGGGTGGCCGACAACGAGCCCGACGTGGCCGCGCGCGCGGCGGGCGTGCTGCTCCCCCACGACTGGATCACCCACCAGCTGCGCGGCGGCGCCGGCGAGCCGACCACCGACCGCGGCGACGCCTCCGGCACCGGCTACTGGTCGGCCGGGACCGGCGAGTACCTCCCCGACCTGCTGCGCTCCGCGTTCGGCCGCGACCTCGCGGTGCCCCGGGTGGCGGGCCCCAGCGAGGTCGTCGGCGAGACGCCCGGAGGCATCGCGCTCGGACCCGGCACGGGCGACAACATGGCCGCCGCCCTCGGGCTGGTCCTCGAGCCCGGCGACGTCGTGGTCTCGCTCGGCACCAGCGGCGCGGTGTTCGCGGTCGCCGACCGGCAGACCGCCGACCCGACCGGCATCGTGGCCGGCTTCGCCGACGCGACCGGGCGCTTCCTGCCGCTGGCCTGCACGCTCAACGCCGCCCGGGTCGTGGGCGCCGCCGTGACGATGGCCGGCGCCGGGCTGGCCGACCTCGACACGCTGGCGCTCTCGGTCGACGACAGCCTGGGCCTGGTGCTGCTGCCGTTCCTCGACGGCGAGCGCACCCCTCCGCTGCCCGACGCGACCGGCCTGCTGCACGGCCTGACGCGCGCCAACGCCACCCCGGCGCACCTGGTCCGGGCCTCGGTCGAGGGCATGCTCTGCGGCCTCGCCGACGCGGTCGACGCCCTCGAGACGTCCGGGATCACTCCCCGGCGGATCGTGCTGATCGGCGGCGCCGCCCGCTCGGCGGCCGTCCAGCAGATCGCGGCCGGCCTGTTCGCGCTCCCGGTCTCGGTCCCCCAGCCCGGCGAGTACGTCGCCCTGGGGGCCGCACGCCAGGCGGCGTGGGCGCTCGGCCAGGCCGAGGCCCCGCCGCAGTGGTCCAACGAGGCCACCGTCGTCGAGCCCGACG
The DNA here is from genome assembly GCA_963781745.1 of uncultured Actinomycetota bacterium. Lineage (GTDB taxonomy): Bacteria > Actinomycetota > Actinomycetes > Propionibacteriales > Nocardioidaceae > Nocardioides_B. Next base: position 244,719 of record CAWAHH010000020.1, read on the forward strand.
CCTCGCGCGCGGACTACTTCGCCCGGGTCCGCGCGGCCTACTCGCACGTCCTCGCGAACGCGCGCCCGCTGCTCACCCGCTGATCAGGACAGTCGCCGGGCCACCGCGGCGGCGGCGTCCACGACCCGCGGCCCGGCGACCTCGGGGTCGAGCGCACCCAGCGACACGATGCCCACCGAGGCCTCGAGCCCCTCGACGCCGAGCACCGGGGCGGCGACGCCGTGCGCGCCCGGCTGGATCTCGCCCACGGTGCCGGCGTACGCCGGTCCGTCGGGGTCGCGGCCGGCCAGGATCGCCCGACCGGCGGCGCCCCGGTCGAGCGGGTGCCGCGCGCCCACCCGGTAGGCCACGTGGTAGTCGGTCCAGCTCGGCTCGACCACCGCGATCGCCAGCGCCTCGCCGCCGTCGGCGACCGTGAGGTGCGCGGTGCTGCCGACCTCCTCGGCCAGCGCGCGCAGCACCGGCGTCGCGAGCTCGCGCAGCACCGGCTGCAGGCCTCGGGTCAGCGCGAGCACGCCGAGCCCGACGTGCAGCCGGCCGGCCGGGTCGCGGCGGGCCAGGCCGTGCTGCTCGAGCGTGGCCACCAGCCGGTAGACCACCGTGCGGTTGACGCCGAGCTCTGCGGCCAGCGCGGTGATGCTCAGCCCCTGCGGCGTGTCCGCCAGCACCCGCAGCACCCGCAGCCCGCGGTCCAGGGTCTGGGAGGTCTCGGCGGCCATGGCGCGACCCTACTCAGCCGCGGCGCCGGCGCGGTCGTGGCGGTCAGCCGCTGCGGCGCCCGGCGGCCCAGTCGCGGAGCCGGTCGATGCGGGTCCGCAGCTGGTCGGCGGTGGCGACGGCGGCCGCGGGCCCGCCGCACTCCTTGCGCAGGGCGGTGTGGGTGACGCCGTGCGGCTGGCCGGTGCGGTGGTTCCAGGCCGCGACCAGGCCGTTGAGCTCGCGCCGCAGGGTGGCGAGGTGCTCGTGGGTCGACACGTCGCGGACCACGTCCTCCGGCGTGGAGGCCGGGCGGCCGCGGCGGCGGGCCCGCTCGCTCTGGCGGTGCCGGAGCAGGTCGCGCATCTGGTCGGGCTCGAGCAGGCCGGGGATGCCGAGGAAGTCCATCTCCTCCTCGGAGCCGACGTGCACCTCGCCCTCGTGGCCGAACTCGCCGCCGTCGTAGAGCACCCGGTCGAAGCGCGCCTCGGAGCCGAGGGCCTCGAACGGGCCGAGCGCCTCCTCGGCGCTCGCGGACTCGGAGGCCTGCGCGGCCGCGAGGAGGTCGTCCTCGGCGGCGAAGAGGTCGCCCTCGTCGCTGACCGGCCGGCCGAGCACGTGGTCGCGCTCGAGCTCCATCTCGGAGGCGAAGCCGAGCAGGTTCGGGACGGACGGGACGAACACCGAGGCGCTCTCCCCGCGCTTGCGGGCCCGCACGAACCTCCCGACCGCCTGGGCGAAGAACAGAGGCGTCGCCGTGGTGGTCGCGTAGACGCCGACGGCGAGGCGCGGCACGTCGACGCCCTCGGACACCATCCGCACCGCGACCATCCACCGGTCGTCGCCGTCGGTGAAGTCGGCGATCCGCTTCGAGGCGGCCTTCTCGTCGGAGAGCACGACCACCGGCTTCTCGCCGGTGGCGGCGGTCAGCAGGGCGGCGTACGCCCGCGCGGAGTCCTGGTCGCTGGCGATCACCAGCCCGGCCGCGTCGGGCACGTGCCTTCGCACCTCGGTCAGCCGCTTGTCGGCGGCCTGCAGCACCGACGGCATCCACGAGCCCGTGGGGTCCAGGGCGGTCCGCAGCGCCTGCGCGGTGAGGTCCTTGGTCAGCGGCTCCCCGAGCCGGGCGGCGATCTCGTCGCCGGCCCGGGTGCGCCACTGCATCTCACCGGAGTAGGCCAGGAACAGCACCGGGCGCACCACGTGGTCGGCGAGGGCGTGCGCGTAGCCGTAGGTGTAGTCGGCCACGCTGCGCGGCACCCCGTCGGCGCCCGGCGCGTAGGTCACGAACGGGATCGGGTTGACGTCGGAGCGGAACGGCGTGCCGGTCAGCGCGAGCCGCCGCTGCGCCGGGTCGAACGCCTCGCGCACGGCGTCGCCCCACGAGCGCGCGTCACCGGCGTGGTGCACCTCGTCGAGGATCACCAGCGTCTTGAAGCGCTCGGTGCGGATCCGGTGCGCGAGCGGGTTGGTCGCCACGCCGGCGTACGTCACGGCGACCCCGACGTAGTCCTGGCTGGTGCGTCCCTTCCGGCCGGAGTACGTCGGATCGAGCGGGATGCCCGCGCGGGCGGCCGCCTCGGCCCACTGCGTCTTGAGGTGCTCGGTCGGCGCCACGACGGTGACCCGGTCGACGACGCGGCGGCCGAGCAGCTCGGCGGCGACCGTCAGCGCGAAGGTGGTCTTGCCCGCGCCGGGCGTCGCGACGGCGAGGAAGTCCTTCGGGGAGTCGGCGAAGTACGCCTCGAGGGCAGCGGTCTGCCAGGCACGGAGCTTGGCGACGGTGCCCCACGCGGCACGGTCGGGGTAGGCGGGAGGCAGCTCGCGCGCCCTGGCGGGCGTCGCGGCGAGGGGACCAGGGACGGCGGGGGGCTGAGGGTCGGTCACGTCTCTCGAGAGGGGGTGCGGGGGTGCCGGGGTGCTGCGCGGAGCTGCCGGCCGGACGGACGGGACGGGCGGCTCAGTCCTCGTCGTCGTCCTTGCGCAGCTGCTCCCACGCGTCCTTGCACTCGGGGCAGACCGGGAAGCGCTCCGGGTCGCGGCTGGGCACCCACACCTTGCCGCACAGCGCGACCACGGGGGTGCCCATCACCATCGCCTCGGTGAGCTTGTCCTTCTCGACGTAGTGCGAGAAGCGCTCCTGGTCGCCCGGCTCGAGCGGCGTGTCGACCGGGGAGGTGCGGGTGTCCTCGATGGTCTGGGTGCCGGGACTCATCTGGGTGCTCACGGTGCCCGATCCTAACCTCTCGCCCGACGGGCGCCAGAGCCGCTGGGCCGCTGGGCCGCTGGGTCGCCGCTAGTTCATGGTCGGGTCGACCGGGCGGGTGGCGACCCAGGCCAGCTCGCCGGGCTGCCGGCGCAGCACGCCGGCCCACAGGCCGAGCGGCTCGACCCCGAACAGGTCCGCGGCCGTGGAGGGTACGACGTACCACGACCCCTCGCGCACCTCCTCCTCGAGCTGCTCGGCCGCCCAGCCGGCGTACCCGGCGAACAGGCGCAGCCCGGTCAGGGCCGGGGCGACCACCTCGGTGGGCGTGTCGAGGTCGACGATCCCCACGTCGCCGTACAGCCGCCGGAAGCCGACCGGGTCCTGCGCGGGCACCGAGGCGGGGGCCGCGGCGACCGCGAGCGCGGAGTCGGGGCTGACCGGGCCGCCGGAGAACAGCACGTCCGGGCCGCTGACCAGCCCGGACCAGTCCGGGAGCACCTCCCCCACCGGGACCGTCGAGGGCCGGTTGAGGACCACGCCGAGGGCGCCGTTCTCGTCGAGGTCGAGGAGCAGCACCACGGCGTGCTCGAAGTTCGGGTCGAGCAGCGCGGGAGTCGCGACCAGCAGGCTGCCGGCCGCGAGCGGTGCCCCCGCCTCAGACATCCGAGGTGGCCACCCTCGGGTTCGTGACGGCGGCGCTGCGGACCGCGTGCGCGACGGCGGTGTGCACCTCGGCGTGGAAGACGCTCGGGATGATGTAGTTCGCGTTCAGCTCCTGCGCGCTGACGGCGCCGGCGATGGCCTCCGCGGCCGCGACCAGCAGCGCGTCGTCGACGTGGTGGGCGGACGCGTCCAGCAGCCCCCGGAAGACGCCCGGGAAGGCGAGCACGTTGTTGATCTGGTTGGGGTAGTCCGAGCGGCCGGTGGCGACCACGGCGGCGTGCGCGCGGGCCTCGGCCGGGTCGATCTCCGGGACCGGGTTGGCGAGCGCGAAGACGATGGAGTCCTTCGCCATCCTCGAGACGTCGTCCCCGCTGATGATGTTCGGCGCGGAGACGCCCACGAACACGTCGGCGTCGACGAGCGCCTCCTGGAGGGTGCCGGTGAAGCCGCGCGGGTTGGTCCGCTCGGCCACCCACGCCAGGGACGGGTGCAGCCCGGGCCGGTCCTGGTGCACGACCCCGTCGACGTCGCAGACCACGACGTCGTGCATGCCGCCCTCGAGGAGCAGCCGCAGGATCGCCGTCCCCGCCGCACCCGCGCCGGACATGACCACCCGCACGTCGCCGATGGACTTGCCGACGACCCGCAGGGCGTTGGTGAGCGCCGCCAGCACGACGATCGCGGTGCCGTGCTGGTCGTCGTGGAAGACGGGGATGTCGAGGATCTCGCGCAGCCGGCTCTCGATCTCGAAGCAGCGCGGGGCGGAGATGTCCTCGAGGTTGATGCCCGCGAAGCCTGGCGAGATGGCGCGGACGATCTCGACGATCGCGTCGGTGTCCTGGGTGTCGAGGCACAGCGGCCACGCGTCGATGCCGGCGAACCGCTTGAACAGCGCCGCCTTGCCCTCCATCACCGGCAGCGCCGCCGCCGGCCCGATGTTGCCGAGGCCGAGCACCGCGGAGCCGTCGGTGACGACGGCGACCGAGTTGCGCTTGACGGTCAGCCGGCGGGCGTCGTCGGGGTTGGCCACGATCGCCTGGCAGACCCGGGCCACGCCCGGGGTGTAGACCATCGACAGGTCGTCGCGGTTGCGGATCGGGTGCTTGGTCTCCATCTGGATCGTGCCGCCGAGGTGCATCAGGAAGGTCCGGTCCGAGACCTTGTGCACCACGACGTCCTGGACGCCGCGCAGCGCCTCGACGATGCGGTTGGCGTGCGCGGTGTCGGTCGCCGCGCAGGTCACGTCGATGCTGAGCCGGTCGTGACCGCTGGCCGTGACGTCGAGGGCGGTGACGATGCCGCCCGCCTGCTCGACGCAGGAGGTCAGCAGGCTGATCGCCGACCCTCCCGCGGGCAGCTCCAGGCGGACCGTGATGGAGTACGAGATGCTCGGTTGCGTTGCCACCCGCTCATGGTGTCACGCCGCCACCCGGGGGCTACCTCGTGACGCGCACGTCCCCGCCGTTGGCGGGCACCAGCTCGATCCAGGTGTGCCCGGGCGGCACCGCGAGGGCGCCCGCCTTGGTCGACAGGGTGAGCGTCGAGTCGAGGTCCTTGCTCCAGGTCGCGCGCACCATCCGGCCGCCGTGGAAGAGGATCGCCTTGCCGGTGCCGGTGAACTTCGTCTCCGGCACGGGGTTGCCGGCCGGGTCCTTGTAGCCCGCGTCGCCGACCTGCACCCGCAGCACCAGCACGGTGTCGGGCTTGAAGCGGTCGCCCTGGGCGGCCTCGCTGTTCTGGTTGGTGTAGGTGCCGCCGTCGTAGGTCCAGGTCGTGGTGTGCCCGCCGGAGAACACCGCGGACAGCCCGGAGGCCCTCCTCCCGGACGGCAGGTCCTTCTCCGAGCCCCAGGGCAGGTACGCCGGCGGGGTGTCGGTCGCCTTGACCTTCCGCGCCAGCCTCGCCAGGTCCATGAACAGGTTGTACGGCGCCGGGCGGCTGCTGTCGCGGGCGTAGCCGGTCGCACCCTCGGTGAAGGTCGTGATGCCGGCCGCCTTCACCCGGCGGACCGTCGGCGGGGCGCCGCCGCTGGCCACGAGCACCGCCCGGGCCGGCTTGACGATGCCGATGTCGGTGGCGCGCATCGAGCGCACCGGGCCGACGCGCTTCGGGGTGTGCTGGTAGAAGAACACCGCGAGCCGGGTGGAGCCCCCCTCGACGAGCTCCTCGGTGACCAGGTCGGCCCTGCTGAGCCCGATCTGGGGGTTGCTGCTCGCGCTGTTGTCGATCTTGACCACCATCACCGGGTGGGTCGGCGCCGCCCCGTCGGCGGGCAGCCCGGTCAGCGGCCACTGGCCCGACAGCGTCGACCCGTCGGCGGTCGACTGGGCCCCGGGGGTGCCGTCGCCCGAGGGGCTGTCGTCCTTGCCGCTGCAGCCCGCCAGTGCCACGGCGAGGCTCAGGCCGGCGACCAGGGCAGCGGCCCCACGGCGGCGGCCGGCCGCCCGGGAAAGACCACTGAGTGCATCGACCGGGGAGGGATTGCCACGCATGTGCTCCAGTGTGGCCCAGGCGGCGGCGGTCCCCGGCGACCGTCCCCGCGTGTCTGGCTCAGAGCTTCGCGCCGCCGTCGACGTACAGCGTCTGGCCGGTGACGAAGGACGCCTCGTCGCTGCACAGGAAGGCGATGGCGGTGGCGATGTCCTCGGGGTGCCCGACCCGGCGGACCGGCGTGACGGCGGCCGCGGCCTCGCGGTAGGCCTCCGGCTCCATCCCCACCCGGCGGGCCGTGGCGTCGGTCATCTCGGTGACGACGAAGCCGGGGGCGACGGCGTTGACGTTGACCCCGAACGGACCGAGCTCGAGCGCGAGGGTACGGGTGAAGCCCTGCAGGCCCATCTTGGCGGCCGAGTAGTTGGCCTGTCCGCGGTTGCCGAGGGCGGAGACCGACGAGAGGTTGACGATCTTGCCGTACTTCGCGGCGACCATGTGCTTCTGGACCGCGCGGCTCATCAGGAACGAGCCCTTGAGGTGCACGCCCATGACGGCGTCCCAGTCCTCCTCGGTCATCTTGAACAGCAGGTTGTCCTTGGTGACGCCCGCGTTGTTCACGAGCACGTCGACCCGGCCGAGCCGCTCGACCACGCCGTCGACAGCAGCCTGGACCGAGGCCGCGTCCGAGACGTCGCAGGCCAGGCCGACGGCCTGCGCGCCGTCCGCGGTGCCGAGCCCCGCGGCGGTGGCGGCCGCGGCGTCCTGGTCGAGGTCGAGCACGGCGACGGAGGCGCCCTCCGCGGCGAAGCGCGCGGCGGTGGCCGCGCCGATGCCGCGAGCGCTCCCGGTGACGACGACGACCCTGTCGGCGAAACGACCCATCTGACCTGTCCTCCTGCTGCTCGACGCCCTGGTGCGGCCACTCTAGGGCGGCGCCCGGTGACCCCTGGGCGCGGTCCCCGCGGCCGCGCCCGGATCGCCCGTCGGAGCGCGGCCCGAGAGGAAAGTGGCCGGTGGAGAAAGTAGAGTCTCCCCGTGCGCAGAGGTGGCTTCGGTTTCGCTGTGGTGCTGTCCCTCGCCCTCGCGGCGACGGCCGGCGTGGTCGCCATCGGCCTACCACCTCCCGATGCGCGACCCCGACGGCGTGGCCGTGCCGACCTACGTCCGGCTGCCCGTCATCCTGCTGCTCGCCTTCCTCACCGACGTGGTCCCCCGCGCGGCGTGGCGGGGCCGCTCCCTCACCCGCTTCCCGCGCACGCTGGTGGCCGTGGTCCGGGAGCGCTGGCCGTGGGAGCACACCCGCTTCGCGCTGGTCGGGCTCGGCGCGTGGTACCTCACCTACGCCGCGTTCCGGAACCTCAAGAGCTTCGTGCCGTTCGTGAACCGCGAGCTGTGGGACGACACGCTGGAGCGGCTCGACCGCGTGCTGTGGCTCGGTCACGACCCGGCGCAGGTGCTGCACGCGCTCTTCGGCACCGGCTGGGCGGCCGAGGTCTTCTCCTTCGTGTACGTCGCCTGGATCGTGCTCGTGCCGGTGTCGCTGGTCGTGGCGCTGGTGTGGTCGCGCGACCGGGCCGCCGGAGCGTGGTACGTCACCGCGGTCGCCGTGGACTGGGTGCTCGGCGTCGCGACGTACTTCGTGGTCCCGACGCTCGGGCCCGGTCTACGCCCAGCCGCAGCGACTTCACCGCGCTGCCGCACACCTACGTCACGACGCTGCAGGACTCGATGATCCAGGACCGCTACACCGTGCTGTGCGACCCGTTCGCGACCCACGCCGTGCAGACGATCGCGGCGTTCGCGTCGCTGCACGTCGGGATCATGGTCACGGTCTGCCTGATGGCCGAGCTGCTCGGCATGCAGCGCTGGGTGCGGCGTCGCGATGTGGGTCTTCCTCGCGGCTGACCGTGCTGGCCACGGTCTACCTCGGCTGGCACTACTTCGTCGACACCCTCGGCGGCGCGGTGCTCGGCGCGGCCGGGGTCTGGATCGCCGCCCTCGGCACCGGCAACCACGTCCGCGGCCGGCCGCGGCTGGTCCAGGAGCTCCCGCTCGAGACCCTCGTCAGCCCGCGGTCGCCCAGCCCAGGTAGAGGTAGGCGAACGGCGTGCGGCCGGGCGCGTAGAACCGGTCGACCGGCCCGAGCGCGAAGCCGCCGACTGCACGAGGTCGGCCATCGGGCGGTCGAGGTGGCAGCCGCCGAACAGCCGCCGCTGCACGCGGCTGGAGGCGGTGCTGCCAGCGCGCCACGGCGGGGTCGGGTGAGAGGCCGTGCTCGAGCAGGTGCAGCCGCCCGCCCGGACGCAGCACCCGCCGGATCTCGGCCAGCGCGGCCGCGGGGTCGGGGACCGTGCACAGCGTGAAGGTCGTCAGTGCGCTGTCGTGCGAGGCGTCCTCCAGCGCGCAGCCGCTGCCCGTCCAGCCCGGCCCGGCGTACGGCGATCCCGTGGGCGTGCACCCGGGGTCCGGCGCGCGGCGCCAGGCGACGTCGGAGGGCTCGATCGCGGTGACCCGAGTCGACCTCGTCGGGGTAGTGCGCGGACGTTGAGGCCGGACCCGAAGCCGATCTCGAGCAGCCGACCGCGCAGCCCCGCGCAGGTGCGCCGCCGCAGCCTGCCGATCTCGTCGTTGCCCAGGGCCAGGTCGACGGCCCGCGGCACCACCTGCTCGACCCACCAGCCCATCGCGACCTCAGCCCTCCTCAGGGCGGCGCGCAGCCGGGTGGCGTACTCGGCCCGGTCCGCGTCGTCGTCGTACCTCGTGCGCGGCCAGAAGAAGCCGCGCAGCCCGTCGCCCTTGGTGCGCGGCACGACGTGCAGGTGCAGGTGCGCGACACTCTGGCTGACGGTGTTGTTCATCGCCACGAACGAGCCCTGCGCGCCCAGCGCGTCGACCACGGCGCGGGAGACCCGCTGGGCTGCGCCCAGGAACGGGTCGCGCAGCGCGGCCGGCAGGTCCGGCAGCGTCACGACGTGCTCGCGCGGGACGAGCAGGGTGTGCCCCTTGAACACGGGCCGAACGTCGAGGAAGCCGACGACGTGCTCGGTCTCGAGCACGACGTCGGCCTCGACGGCTCCGGAGACGATCGCGCAGAACAGGCAGTCCGCCACGGCGGGCGCGCCCGTCGGGTCAGGCGTGCGTGCGGCTCTTGCCGGACATGCCCTCGGCCACGCCGATGAGCAGGAAGGCCACGACGATCGCCACGATCGCGCCCAGGATGTTGAGCTCGGTGAACTTGCCGGTGCCGAGCGCGGTCGCGACGACGCCGCCGACGAGCGAGCCGACGACGCCGAGACCGAGGGTCATGAGCAGGGAGAGGTTCTGCTTGCCCGGCTTGATCAGCCGTGCGACGGCACCGACGACGAGCCCGAACACGAGGAAACCGATGATGGCCATGAGGTCCGCCTTGCCAGAGGTGATGAAGTGCCTCCAGGATACCCACGCGTCCCCAGGGGAAACGGCGCCGAACCGTCAGGCGGCGAGCTCGTAGTCGGAGACCCGCGCCGGGAACATCGCCGCGGCCGGCTCGGCGATCCGGGCCACCCGGTGACCCAGGCGCCCGCCCGCGATCGAGGCGAGGGTACGCCGCGGCGGCAGCCGGAACGCGAGGACCGTCGACTGCATCGCCATCAGGATCGCCGAGCACGCGGCCACCGGCACGTCGCCCACCAGGACGGCGTACGCCAGCCAGAGGATCGTGCCGAGCCAGCCGAGCAGCGTCGACCACGGGTCGAGCCCCCACAGCGGCGAGCCGTTCAGCGCGAGGCGGGTCTGCGGGACCATCTTCACCGAGCTGACCAGGGTGCCGCAGGTGGCCAGTGCCAGCGGGTCGAACGCCCTGACCACCAGGGCGGCGACCAGCCACGCGACGACGACCGCGGCGACGGCGGTGGCGGCCGAGCGGCGGCGGCGGGCCACCATCGCGCGCACGACGGCGAACGTGAGGCCGGCCAGCAACGCCAGCGCGACGAGGTTGTAGGAGAGCTGGACGTCGTCGCTGACCGCGCCGGCGTACACGCACCAGAGCACGAGGGTGGCCAGGCTCAGCACGAGCGAGGTCCAGGACAGGCCCTCCGCGGAGCGGCTGCGCAGCGCGCGGAGCAGCTGCGGGACGATGGCGGCGAGCGAGAGGACGGAGGCGAGGACGCCGAGGACGAGGGACACGTGAGGGCACATTCGAGACGAGGAGGGGCGGCGGGTGGTGCTTCGTCGGTCCGCCGTCCTGCGCGTCTGCTTGTGACACGTGACCTTCGCTGCTCGATAATTCTATTTTCACCTACCTGCCCGCTGTGTCCGTTTTGCGATGGTGCCGCTGAGACGTCGGTCACCCCGTCCCGCCGGGCGCTTTTCTGGACGGCCCTCTGGCGGATCCGGCCCTCGCCTGCCTAGTTTCGGTCCCAGAACGTGTGACGCCGGTCACCGGGGACGGAGAACGCACCATGTACACCAACACGAAGGGTGACGGCGAGAGCTACTTCGTCGTCGACGCGCACGTCGCGCTGTGGGACGCGCGGCCGGAGAACCAGCGCAACATCCACGGCAAGCAGTTCATCGACTGCTTCTACGACTACCACCGCAACCTGTCCCCCGAGTCCGAGGTCTGGTCCTACGAGGACTACCTCTACCAGGGCGGCGAGCGGCTGATGAAGGACCTCTTCACCGACGGGTACGTCGACCACGCGATCTTCCAGCCGGCGTACCTGCACGAGTTCTACAACACCGGCTTCGGCCAGTCCGAGGAGGCGTCCGCGCTGGCGAAGGCGCACCCGGACAAGCTGACCTACAACCACAACTTCGACCCGCGCAACGGCGAGTCCGGCCTCGAGCAGCTGCGGGTGGACGCCGAGCGCTTCGGCCTGAAGGGCGTCAAGCTCTACACCGCCGAGTGGCACGGCGACTCGCGCGGCTGGAAGCTCGACGACCCGTGGGCCTACCGCTACTTCGAGCTCTGCCGCGAGCTCGGCATCACCAACATCCACGTCCACAAGGGCCCGACGATCCGCCCGCTCGACCGCGACGCGTTCGACGTCGCCGACGTGGACCACGTGGCGAGCGACTTCACCGACCTCAACTTCGTCGTCGAGCACTGCGGCCTGCCCCGACTGGAGGACTTCTGCTGGATCGCCACCCAGGAGCCCAACGTGCACGCCGGCCTGGCCGTCGCGATGCCCTTCATCCACACCCGGCCGCGCTACTTCGCCCAGATCCTCGGCGAGCTCCTCTACTGGATCGGCGAGGACCGCATCCAGTTCTCCAGCGACTACGCGATCTGGACCCCGAAGTGGCTCGTCGAGCGGTTCGTGGACTTCCAGCTCCCCGAGGACATGACGGAGTACGCCCCGCTCACGACCGCGCAGAGGCGGAAGATCCTGGGGCTCAACGCCGCCAAGATGTACGACATCGACGTGCCCGCGGAGCTGCAGCTGCCCGACGCCGGCGAGCCCGAGACCGGCCCCCGCGGCGCCGACGACACCGCCCGTGCCGACGACACCGCCATGGCGGGCGCCTGATGACGGTGGCCGACCGGGTGGTCGAGCGGGTGGCCGTGTCGGCGCCCGCCGAGTCCGACGTACGCCGGGCCCTCGACGCGGTCGTCGACCCGGAGCTGGACGAGCCGATCACCGACCTGGGGTTCGTGCGCTCCGTCGAGGTCGCACCCGGCTCGGGGGACCACGGAGGCGTCGCCGTCGAGGTGCACCTGCGGCTGCCGACGTCGTTCTGCTCGCCGAACTTCGCCTACCTGATGACCTCCGACGCGAAGGACGCGGTGGCCGCCCTGCCCGGGGTGGCCGCCGTGGTGGTCGAGCTCGACGACCACCACGACTCCGACCTCATCAACCGGGGGCTGGCCGCGGACGCGGGCTACCGCGGCACGTTCGGGCACGAGGCCGAGAGCGACCTCGACGGGCTCCGGGCCACGTTCCACCGCAAGGCGCACACGGCCGCCACCGAGCGGTCACTGACCGCGCTGCTGCGCGCGGAGCCGGACCGGACCGAGGAGGCGCTCGGGACCGTCACCCTCGGCGACCTCCCGGACGGTCCGACCACGCGGTCGCTGCTGCGGCGTCGCGCGGCCCTCGGCCTCGACGCCGACCCGGCCTCGCTTGTCCTCGTCGACCACGAGGGCCGCGGGTTCCCTCCCGACGAGGTCGCGCTGCGGCTGCGGCGGGCCCGCTCCACGCGCATCTCGATCGACGGCAACGCTCACTTCTGCCGCGGTCTGCTGCGCACCCGCTACCCGGGCGCCGAGGCCGACCAGGCCGACCGCCCCGAGGAGCCCGGCCGGCCCGCGCCCGCCTTCGTCCCCCTCTCCGACCTGAAGGAGCACCACCAGTGAGCACCATGCGAGCCGTCCGGGTGGTCGGCTACCACCAGAGCCTCGAGATGGCCGAGGTCCCGGTCCCCGAGGCGAGCGACCCCCACGACGTCGTCGTACGCATCGGCGGCGCCGGCGTGTGCCGCACCGACCTGCACATCCTCGAGGGCCAGTGGGAGGAGAAGACCCACGTCGCCCTGCCGTACACGATCGGCCACGAGAACGCCGGCTGGGTGCACGCCGTCGGCAGTGCCGTCACCAACGTCTCCGAGGGCGACAAGGTGATCGTGCACCCGCTGGTCACCTGCGGGCTGTGCCGCGCGTGCCGCTCCGGCGACGACGTGCACTGCGAGGAGAGCGCCTTCCCGGGCATCGACACCGACGGCGGCTACGCGGAGTACCTCAAGACCTCGGCGCGCAGCGTGGTCCGCATCGACGACTCGCTCGAGCCCTCCGATGTCGCCGCCCTCGCGGACGCCGGGCTCACCGCCTACCACGCGGCCGCGAAGGCGTCGCGCCGGCTGACCCCGCGCGACCGCTGCGTGGTGATCGGGGCGGGCGGCCTCGGCCACATCGGCATCCAGGTGCTCAAGGCGCTCTCGCCCGCGGAGATCATCGTCGTGGACCGCAACCCCGCCGCGGTCGAGCTGGCCGTCTCGATCGGCGCCGACCGGGGTGTGGTGGCCGACGGCACCCAGGTCGAGCAGGTCCTCGACCTCACCGGCGGCCACGGCGCCGAGGTGCTGGTCGACTTCGTCGGCGAGGGCGGTGCCACCGCCGAGGGCGTGCGGATGCTGCGGCGCGCCGGCGACTACCACGTCGTCGGGTACGGCGAGAACATCTCCATCCCCACCATCGACATCGTCTCCACGGAGATCAACGTCGTCGGCAACCTGGTCGGGTCCTACAACGACCTGTGCGACCTGATGGTGCTCGCCGCGCGGGGCGCCGTACGCCTGCACACCGCGAAGTACGCCCTGGACGACTTCCAGAGCGCCATCGACGACCTGGATGCCGGCCGGATCCGCGGGCGGGCGATCCTCACGCCGTGAGCGCTACCCGTCCCCGCCCGGCGGGGTGAACTGGCTGAGCGTGAAGGTGGCACCCGCCGGGTCGCGCACGACGGCCCGGCGGGTCCACAGCTCGTCGGCGGTGGACACGACAGTGCCGCCGAGCCGCTCGACGTCGGCCGCGGACGCGTCGCGGTCGGCGACCGTGAGCACGACCTCCCAGGTCGCCGGGCCCGGCTCCTCGCTCAGGCCGCCGATGACGTCGGCGAACCCCGCGGGCGCGAAGGCCTGGCGCTCGTGGATGCCGGGGTCGACCGTGGCGGCGAGGTGGTCGCCGTACCCGGGCACCTGGATCATCGTGCCGGCGCCCTGGTCGAGGTCCGCGAGGACCCAGCCGAAGACGCTCCCGTAGAACGCCTCGGCGGCGGCCCGGTCCGGGGTGTGCAGGTTGCTGAAGTTCCACGCGCCCGGCACGTTGGTGAGCTGGGCGCCGAGCCGGCGACGCGGCTGCCAGAGCCGGAAGACCGCTCCCCCCGGATCCGCGCACGTGGCCCGGCGACCGCCCGGTCCGGCGTCCTGCGGCTCGTCGAGCACCGTTCCGCCCGCGGCCGTGACGGCGGCGGCGCTCCGGTCGGCGTCCTCGACGGCGACGTAGGTGTTCCAGGCCGGGTCCGCCCCGGGTGCCCCCGACCCGATCGCTGCGACGTCCTGGCCGTCGAGCGTCGCCACCAGGTAGCTGCCGGGAGCGTCCGGCGGCATCGCGTCGGTGAGCTCCCAGCCGAGCAGGCCGCCGTAGAAGGCAGCGGCGGCCTCGGGCTCGGGCTGTTCGGTGTCGATCCAGCAGGTCACGCCCTGCGGGTAGGTGCGCTGCTCGGTCACGGGCCTCTCCTTCGTCGGGTGGTCCCGCCGGCTCGGGAACGCCACCGTCCTACCCGCGCCGGGCGCTCGTCACGCACCCGCACCCACCCACCGGAGGGGACCCACCTCGGGGGACCCCGATTGGGGGATCCCACAGGTCGAACCAGCGGTCGACGGGGCCCGTGTTCCTCAGGGGTGCGAGGCCGTCCGGTCTCCGCACCCGGCCCACCGTCTCCCTCGGAGGTACGCCATGCACGTCTCGTCCCGCCCCCGCGTCCTCGCCGCCGCCGGAGCCCTCGCGCTCGCCGCGGTGTCCACCGGGCTGGTGACCGCACCGGCCCAGGCCGGCTCGCCGCACGACCTGATCAGGGCCGACCTGATCCCCAGCCAGGTCACCTTCCCGCCCATCAACGGCCTCCTCCCGGGCGGTGCGCCGTGGGTCCTCGACCGCGGCGAGGTCCGCGTGCGCGGCGACCGGATGGACGTGCGCCTCGAGGGCTTCCAGATCCCGGCCCCGGACGGCACGGCCGCGAACCCGGTCGCATCGATCAACGCCCTCGTGTACTGCGACGGGGTGGCCGTCGCGGACAGCGGGCCGCAGCCGCTCTCGGTGCCCGACGGCGACGCGAGGTTCCGCGTCACCGGCCTCGATCTGCCGAGCCGGTGCGGGTCGCCGACGGTCCTGATCAGCCCGACCGCGGCCCTGGGCCTGCGCTACATCGCCTTCACCGCCGCCTCCTGAGCGGGGCGAGCTGAGGCGACCGCGCCACGACGCACGAGAGCCGCCCCGACGATGTCGGGGCGGCTCTCGCTCAAGAGGTCGATCCGGTGGAGCTGGCGGGAATCGAACCCGCGTCCTTCGGCGCCGTTCCAGGGCTTCTCCGGGTGCAGCTCGTGATGTCGTGTTCTCTGTCCCGGCGCTCGCACGAGCACGTCGCCGACAGACTCAGCCACACAAGTGTCCCGGCGGTCCCCAGTGGCCTGGGACCGCAAGCGAGCCTCCTAGATGAGGCCAGGATCTAGAGCGGAGGCGCCCCTAGTCTGACCCGTTGCCCCGCCGTCAGGCGGCGAGGGCGAACGAACTGCGCTTAGCGTTGGCAGTTATTGGTTTCCACGGAGCGTTGACGAGATGACCGTGGATCCTCGACCCGCTTCCCCTGGGACGTACGTCCCAAGTCGAAACCGATCAGCCCCTCTTGAGTTGTGTGTCGCGCGACCGGAGCCGCACCGACAGTCTACGGGCCCCAACCCACCGGGCGCAGCCGGTATTCCGGGGCACCCCCTCGCCCCGGGTCAGTCGCCGCGGGGCGCGACCACCACCGGGACCCGCGAGTGCCGCACGATCCGCGACGACACCCCGCCGAGCAGCACCCGTCGCACCGGCCCGTAGCCGCGCGAGCCCACGACGAGCAGGTCGTGGTCGTCGAGGGACAGGTCGGCCAGCGCGTCGACGACGGGACCCGGCAGCAGCTGCCCGGTGGTCGTCACCCCGGCGGGCGCCGCCTCGACCACGTCGTCGAGGCTGGTGCGGTAGCTGCGCTCCTGGCTGGTCGCGAACTGCCGCGACTCCCCGAGCCCCGGCACCACGCGGGTGTCCGGGACCACGCTGAGCACGGTCAGCGACGCCCCGAGGTGCTCGGCGATCCGGGCGGCGTGCCGGAAGGCGACCCGCCCGTCGGGGGTGTCCACGAAGGCGACGGCCACCCGCTCGAGGCGCCGGTCGGAGGTGTCGGCGTACCCCCACGGCACCACGGTGACGGCGGTGCCGGCGCCGTGCAGGAGCCGGTCCGCGGTGCTGCCCGGGAAGGTACGGCGCATGCCGCGGTTGCGCCGCGAGCCGAGCACCAGCAGCGACTGGTCGCCGGCGGAGGAGTCGACGAGGTCGGAGAGGCCGTGCGCCGCAGAGCCCGAGTCGACGCCACGGAACTCCGCGGTCACGCCCTCGGCGACCAGGCCACGGGCCTCCTGCAGCAGCTTGTCGACCTCCTCGCGCTCGTAGGCCACCCACTCGGCGTCGACCCGGGCCAGCCCCACCGGCGCCGCGCCCGGGTGGACCGTCGCGACGGTGATCGCGTCACCGGACGCCGCGGCCCACCTGTTGGCGAACACGAGGGCGTCGTGACCGGTGGGCCCGCCCTCGTAGCCGACGACGACCCTCCCGCCGCGCCGCCCGGCGGCGGGCTCACTCACGCCGTGCCCCCGGCGTCGACGGCGTCACGCTCACGCAGCCGGGAGTGCTTGTAGCCGTAGAGCACGTAGATCAGCATCCCGGCCAGCAGCCAGACGACGAACCGGATCCAGGTGGTGCCCGGCAGGTCGGTCATGAGGTAGACGCACAGCAGGACGCCGATGATCGGGAAGACGGGCACGAACGGGGTCCGGAACGGCCGGTCCATGTCCGGCTTGGTGCGCCGCAGGATGATCACGCCGATGTTGACCAGCACGAACGCGAACAGCGTGCCGATGTTGACCAGCTTGATGATCTCCGCGAGCGGCACCAGCGCGGCGAGGATCGAGATCAGGATGCCGAACGACATCGTCAGCCTGGCCGGGGTGCCGAACCGCGGGTGGATGGTGGCGAAGCTGCGCGGCAGCAGCCCGTCGCGGCACATGGCGAAGAAGATGCGGGTCTGGCCGTAGAGGATGACCAGCACGACGCTGGTGATCGCGATCAGCGCGCCCAGCGAGAGCACTGCGGAGGCCCAGTTCAGCCCGGTCCCCTCCTCCAGCGCCGCGGACAGCGGCGCGTCGGAGTTCTTGCCGCTCGTCATCACCGAGATCGGCGCGACGCCGACGGCCGCAACCGCGACCAGCACGTAGAGCAGCGTCGAGATCAGCAGCGAGCCGACGATGGCCTTCGGGAGGTCCTTGCCGGGGTCGGTCGACTCCTCCGACCCGGTGGCGACCGCGTCGAAGCCGATGTAGGCGAAGAAGATCAGTCCGGCTGCCGTGGTGATGCCGGGCAGTCCGTCGGGCGAGAAGTTCTTGAAGTTGTCGGCGTTGAACGAGGTCAGCGCCGCGATGATGAAGAAGACCAGGATGACGATCTTGATGCCGACCATGATCATGTTCACGCGAGAGCTCTCGCGGGTGCCCTTGATCAGCAGGAACGTGATCGCCATGACGATGAAGACGGCCGGCAGGTTGAACGTCCCGCCGTCCTCGGGCGACTTCGCGATGGCGTCGGGGATCCGCACGTCGAACGCCGAGTCGAGGAAGGCGTTGACGTTGCCGCCCCACCCGACGGCCACGGCGGCCACCGAGACGCCGTACTCCAGGATCAGGTCCCAGCCGATGATGAAGGCGACCAGCTCGCCCATGGTGGCGTAGGAGTAGGTGTAGGCGCTGCCGGAGACCGGCACCGCCGCGGCGAGCTCGGCGTAGGACAGTGCCGAGAACAGGCACGTCACCGCGGCGAGCACGAACGAGAGGATCACGGCCGGCCCGGCCGCGCTGGCGCCTTGGCCGATGACCACGAAGATGCCGGTGCCGATGATCGCGCCGACGCCCATCGCGGTCAGGCCCAGGGCGCTGATCGAGCGTTCGAGGTGCTGCTCGCCCTCGGTGTCGGAGACGAGGTCGGACGCGTCACGTGTGGACCAGATTCCACCAGGCAAGGCCATGCGGGCCCCTCCCTTTCGCTCGGGCGTAGTCGGGAGGACTGTCCTCTCGGGAGAGATAGTGCCCCGTTACTGTTGCGTACGCCACACACCCGTGTGACACCGGCGGGTCGCGGGCTCCGCCGAGCAGCCGGTCGC
The DNA here is from genome assembly GCA_963781745.1 of uncultured Actinomycetota bacterium. GTDB lineage: Bacteria > Actinomycetota > Actinomycetes > Propionibacteriales > Nocardioidaceae > Nocardioides_B. Next base: position 262,662 of record CAWAHH010000020.1, read on the forward strand.
GGGCTCCGCCGAGCAGCCGGTCGCGGGCTCCGCCGAGCAGCCGGTCGCGGCGTCAGCCGAGCAGCCGCTCCGCGTTGCCCCAGCAGACCGCGCGCAGCCAGTCCTCGCCGAGCCCGAGCCGCTCGAGGGCCTCGAGCTGGTGGGCGTAGGGGTAGGGGATGTTCGGGAAGTCCGAGCCGAGCAGCACCCGGCCGCCGGCGCCCAGGTCGCGCAGTCGCGGCAGCAGGTCGGGAGGGTACGGCGCCAGGTCCTCGAAGAAGTCGGTGAACGCCATCGTCGTGTCGAGGTGGAACCGCTCGTGGGTCTCGGCCAGTCCCAGGAAGTCGGCGTACTCCGGCGCGCCGAGGTGGGCCAGCACGACCGTGAGCCGCGGGTGCCGCCGCATCAGGGCGGCCACCGGGCCGGGACCGGTGTGCGCGTTGGGGACCGGGCCGGACCCCGCGTGCAGCACGACCGGCGTGCCCGCGTCGGCGATCAGCCCCCAGGCGGCGTCGAGCAGCGGGTCGGTGACGTCGAAGTCGCCCACCTGGACGTGCACCTTGAAGACCTCCGTGCGCGCCTCGACCAGCGCCTCGACGTACTCCGTGACGCCGTCCTCGGGGAACAGCGTCGCGGAGCGAAGGCACTCCGGGACCGCGTCGGCGAGGTCGGCCGCCCAGGCGTTGAGGTACGTCGCGATGCCCGGGCGGTGCGCGTAGGGCAGCGCGGAGAACCGCCGCACGCCCAGCGCCCGGAGCCGGGCCACCCGCTCCTCGTCGTCGCCGCGGTAGTGCAGCGGCCAGGGCCGACCGATCGCGGGGCCGGCCCGGTCGAACTCCTCGCGCACCCGGCGCATCACGGGCGGCGGCAGGAAGTGCACGTGCACGTCGACGAGCCCCGGCAGCCCGAGGGCGGCCCACCAGCCGGGGACGTCGGCGTCCCGCATCAGTCCTTCATGCCCTTGAGGCGGCGGCCGACGGCCTGCTGCACCTCGCGGTTGGCCTGCCGCTCGGCGAGCGCGTGCCGCTTGTCGTAGGTCTTCTTGCCCTTGGCCAGCGCGATCTCGACCTTGGCCCGGCCGTCCTTGAAGTAGAGCGAGAGCGGCACGATCGTCAGGCCGCGCTCGCTGACCCGCCGCTCGATCTTGTCGATCTCGGCGCGGTTGAGCAGCAGCTTGCGCTTGCGGCGGGCGGCGTGGTTGGTCCAGGTGCCCTGGGTGTACTCCGGGATGTGCACGCCGTGCAGCCACACCTCGTCGCCGTCGATCTCGGCGAACCCGTCGACCAGGGACGCGCGCCCGGCGCGCAGCGACTTCACCTCGGTGCCCTGCAGGACCATGCCGGCCTCGTAGGTGTCCTCGATGTGGTAGTCGTGGCGCGCCTTCTTGTTCTGCGCGACGAGCTGCTGCCCCTCCTGCTTGACCATGGGGTCGATTCTCTCAGCCCGTGCAACCGACAATCCCGCGGGCGGGCAGGTCGAGGCTCAGAACCAGCCCATCGGGTCGACCGGCGAGCCGTTGGCCATCACCGTGAAGTGCAGGTGGCAGCCCGTGGACCAGCCGGTCGTGCCGACGTACCCGATGATCTGGCCGCGGGAGACGTGCTGGCCGGGCGCCACGATGGCCGGGGCGTTGAGGTGGTTGCTGATCGTCGCGAGCCCGACGCCGTGGTGGTAGCCGTGGTCGATGATCACCCGGTTGCCCCACGCGGTCTGGAAGTAGCGCTCCAGGACGCGTGCCGGACGCGGTCGCCCGGATCGGGGTGCCGCAGCCGACGCCGAAGTCGACGCCGTCGTGCAGCGAGCGGTAGCCGTAGATCGGGTGGATGCGCCATGCCGAAGGGCGAGGTGACCACGCCGTCGACGGGGTAGTTGAGGAAGCCGCTGGAGGCGACCGGGCCGCCGTCGGTGCCGGTCTGCGCGCTGCCCGCGGCGGCTGCTGCCGCGGCCGCCCGGCGGCGGGCCTCCTCGGCGCGCCGCTGCAGGACCAGGGAGATCCGGCTGCGCTCCTTCTCGAGGTTGCGCAGCTGGGCGAGGTCCGCGGCCCTGGCCTCGGCGGCGGCCTGCTCGGCGGTGGCCCGCAGGCTGACCAGGCTGGCGACCGACGCCTCGGCGGCCTCCGCCTGCGCCTCGAGGCCCTTCTTGCGGGTCAGGTTCGCCGCGGCGGCCTCGCGCTCGTCCGCGACCGCTGCCTTGGCCTCGGCGACCTGCTCCTCCTGGACGGTCAGCAGCGCGCGGGACGCCTCGAGGCGGTCGAGGACGACCCCCTCCTTGTCGATGACGTTCTGCACCGAGTTGAGCTGTCCGGTGAGCTCGGTCGGGTCCTGCGAGGTCAGCACCATCGACAGGCCCATCAGCGACGGGTCGCCGGTCTGGTAGTTCTGCACGACGATCCGGCCCAGCGTGTCCTGCTGCTCGGCGACCTTGGCGCGCCCGGTCGTCAGCTCGCGGCGGGCCTGGCGCAGGTGGTCCTCCGCGGCGACCAGCTTGGCCTGCATCTGCTGGTCGAGCGCCTGCGCGGCGGCGAGCTGGCCGCGGGTCTGCGAGAGGTGCGCCTGCGCGCCGGCGAGCTGGGTGCGGGCGCTGGCCAGCGCGGCGCTCGCCTGCTGGAGCTGGGCGCTGGACTCGTCGAGGTCCGCGTGGACGCCCTGGATCTGCTTCTGGACCTTGTGCTTCTTGTCCTTCAGGTCGTCGGCCGCGGCGAGCGGGGTCGCCGCCGCGCCGAGCAGCAGGCTGCCCGCCACGAGGAGGGCGAGAGCGCGCGCACGGGTACGACGGGGAAGGGTGCGAACCACCGGGGCTGCCTTAGCTGTGTCAGGGGAAGGAGGCCCTTCGACGGTAACGCACGATGGTCACACTTTGAGGTATTTCCGCGTCATCACCAGTGTCGGCAACAACGTCAGCGCCAGCCCGATCAGCGCGATCAGGCCGATCGCCCAGCCGGCGTTCCCCCAGTCGATCCAGGCCACGATGTTGGACGAGGGCCGCAGCGTCCCGTAGATCACCACCCACATGAACAGCAGGATCGTGCCCGCCGCGAGACCCACCCCGACCAGGGCGGCGACCAGCGACTCCATGAGGAACGGCAGCTGGATGTAGAGGCTCGAGGCGCCCACCAGCCGCATGATCCCGATCTCGCGGCGGCGCGCGAAGGCCGCCAGCCGGATCGTGTTGCCGACCTGCAGCACGGCCGCGACCACGAGGAACGCCGCGATCGCGATCGCCCCCCACTTCATGACGTTCATCCAGAAGTAGATCGGCTTGAGCACCTCGCGCAGGTCACGGACCGTGTTGACGCCGGACAGGCCGGAGACGGCGCTCTTGATGCCCTGGAACTTCTCCGGGTCCTTGAGCTGGACCCAGTAGGACTCCTGCATGTCCGAGGGCCGGATCGAGTCGTAGACGCGGCGCTCGGTGTCGTTGTCGGACACGTAGGCCTGGCGCCACTTGTCGTAGGCCTCCTGCTTGCTCTGCAGCCGCCACGACGCGACCTCGCCGTTGTCGTCGAGGACCTTCTGGATCGACGCCTTCTGAGCGTCGGTGACCTCGCCGTTGACGCAGTTCGCGGTGGCGGAGTTCTGGTTGCACAAGAACACCGTGATCTGGAGCTTGCTGCCCCAGTAGTCCTCTGCCTTGTGCGCCTGCGCGTTGAGCAGCAGGCCCATCCCGACGAGGGTGAGCGAGACGAAGATCGTGACGATGACCGCGATGGTCATGGAGACGTTGCGGCGCAGCCCGTTGCCGAGCTCGGAGAAGACGTAGGTCAGCTGCATGAGACGGGTGCTGCTCCTGGTTCGAGGGGGCTCTCGGTGGTCAGTGCTGGTAGCCGTAGACGCCGCGCGACTGGTCGCGCACCACGGCGCCGTTGGACAGCTCGATGACGCGCTTGCGCATCTGGTCGACGATGCCAGCGTCGTGGGTCGCCATCAGGACCGTCGTACCGGTCCGGTTGATCCGGTCGAGCAGCTTCATGATGCCGACCGACGTGGTCGGGTCGAGGTTGCCGGTGGGCTCGTCGGCGATGAGGATCATCGGCCTGTTCACGAACGCCCTCGCGATCGCGACCCGCTGCTGCTCGCCGCCGGACAGCTCGTCGGGCATCCGGCCGCCCTTGCCCTCCAGGCCCACCATCTCGAGCGTCTCCGGGACCACCTTGGTGATGTGCGAGCGGGGCTTGCCGATCACCTGCAGCGCGAACGCGACGTTCTCGGTGACCGTCTTGTTGGGGAGCAGCCGGAAGTCCTGGAACACCGTGCCGATCTGGCGGCGCAGCGCCGGCACCTTCCACCCGGCCAGCCGGTTGATCTCCTTGCCGGCGACGTAGACCCGGCCGTGGGAGGGGCGCGCCTCGCGCAGCACCAGGCGCAGGAACGTCGACTTGCCGGAGCCGGAGGCGCCGACGAGGAAGACGAACTCCCCCTTCTCGATGTCGACGCTCACGTCGTCGAGCGCAGGACGGTTCGACCCGCCGTACTGCTTGGAGACATTCTCGAATCGGATCACGGAGGTGGGGGCGGCCGGGCTCGGGGACAGGGGGAACAGCATGCGCGGGCCGCGTCCGTGGGCGACGGGGCGGGTCCGGCATCCGACCAACGAGCAAGTCTAGGCGACGTTCCTGAGACTCCTCGGCAGGTCGCCCGGCGCGGTGTTTCCCCGACGGGCGTCACCTAGGTTGGACGCTGTGTCCGAGGCGTCCACCCGCTCCGAGCGTGCGCGCGGCGACCGCCGCCGGCGCTGGCGCGTCCTCGCCGGGATCGCGGTGCTCGCCCTCGTGGTCACCGCCGCCGTGGTGTACGTCGGACTGGTGCGCGACCCGGGCGCGACGACCACGCCCGGGCCGGGCGACGCCTCCCCCACGTCCTCGCCGACGGCGCAGCCGCTGGCCGACGTCGACCTGTCGGCTCTGCCCGTCGAGCGGGCCGCGTTCTGCGACCGGCTCGACGAGGACGACGCGGCCACCGCGCTCGGGGCGCCGGTGACCGGGACCTCCCACTACGACAGCGGCGACCGGGTCGAGCTCGACGACGGGGTGCGCGACGTGGCGCACGAGTTCTCCTGCGGCTACGACGCCGCCACCACCGGCGCGAGCGCGCGGGCGTGGGTCTTCGCCGAGCCCGTGACCGGTTCTGTGGCCCGCTCGCTGGTGCGCGACCTCCGTGCCGGCGGCTCCGGCTCGGGCGGGGGCTGCCGCGAGCCGGGCGGCGCTCCGGCGTACGGCACGCCGACGGTGGGCACCACCTGCGTCTCGGGGCGCCCGGCCACCCGGGTGACCTCCCTGCGCGGGCTCTTCGGGGACGCCTGGCTCAGCTGCGAGGTGAGCCTGCCCGCCCGTGGCACGTCGCGGGTGGCGGCCGTGGCCCGCACGGAGCAGTGGTGCGTGCGGGTGGTGACCACGATCGGGGCGCGCCCCTGAGGCCCGACCGGGCTACCCCTCCCGGCCGGTGACCATCGCCCGGATCGTCTCCACCGGGAGCTTGGGGGTGCCGTCGGCGAACAGCAGGCCGTTGGTCTCCTGGCCGGTGTCCATCAGCTGGGTGTAGCAGAAGCCCACGACCTCGCCGCTCTCGTGCAGCGCGGCGAAGAGCCCGCCCACGAGCTCGGCGTAGGCCTCGACCGAGTCGACCGTCGCGTAGCCCCACGACTCCCCCTCGCGGGTGAGCGAGATGCCGCCGAACTCCGTCACCATCAGCGGGGCCCGCCCGTCGAGGAACGCCTCCTCCTGCGTCGCGCCGAGCACCATCCGCCGCCCGGCCGGTCCGTGGCCGCGCAGGACGGTGTCGAGGACGGCCTGCCGGCCGGCGTAGTGGCTGCGGAGCACCTCGGGGTCGGTGGCGTAGTCGTGCACGCCCAGGATGTCGCTGTCGACGTGCTCCCACCCCTCGTTGGACAGCACCGGACGGGTCGGGTCGAGGGCGCGGGTGAGGTCGGCGAGCGCCCGGACGAAGTGCTGCTGCGCAGGGACGTCGGCGATGTCCTGCACGCCCCAGCTCTCGTTGACCGGCACCCAGGTGACGATGCACGGGTGGCTGCGGTCGCGCCGGACCAGGTCGAGCCACTCGGTCGTGAGCGCGACCACCGACGGTGGTCGAGAACTCGTAGGGGCTGGCGGTCTCGCCCCACACCAGCAGCCCGAGCCGGTCCGCCCAGTGCAGGAAGCGCGGGTCCTCGGCCTTCTGGTGCACGCGCACGGCGTTGAACCCCATCGCCTTGACCACCTCGACCTCGGCGCGCAGCTCGTCCGAGCCGCGTGAGGCGAGGTGCGTCTGCGGGCGGAAGCCCTGGTCGAGCACGGAGCGTACGACGTACGGGTGGCCGTTGAGCCGGAAGGCGCCCTCCCCCACCGACGCCGAGCGCAGCCCGAGGTAGCTCGCGACCTCGTCGAGCGGGGTGCCGGATCCGGGGTCGCGCACGACGAGGTCGGCGTCGACGAGCGTCGGGCTCTCGGGCGACCAGAGCAGGCGTCCGCGCTCCTGGCCGTGGGCCAGGGCCGGCACGACGACGTCGACGGGGGTGACCCGTGCCGTCAGCCGCACGCCGACCTGCGCGAGCACCTCGTCGCCGAGGCTCAGCGTGACCTCCAGCGTGACCGGGGTGGCCGGCGTGCGGGACAGCGTCACCTCGGCGCGGACCCGTCCCGCGGGCAGGTCGGGGGCCCAGGCCACGTCGGCCAGGTGGAGGCGCTGCACCGTCTCGCACCAGACCGTCTGCCAGATGCCGGTCGTGCGGTCGTACCAGATGTCGTGCGGGTGCTCGCGCCAGTCCTGCTTGCCGCGCGGCACGTCGAGCGCCTCTGCCGGGTCCTCGGCTCGCACGACGACGACGTGCCCGCCCGGGTCGCCCGACCGGCCGGCCAGCGCCTCGGTGACGTCGGCGGTGAAGGGCGTCTGCCCGCCTGTGTGGCTGGCGACGAGCCGCCCGTCGCACCAGACGTCGGCGCGGTGGTCCACGGCCCCGAAGTGCACGAGCGCCCGGGCGGTCGGCGAGGACAGGTCGAAGGCGTCGGCCGGCAGGGTGCGGCGGTACCACACCACCGGGTGGAAGCCGGTCTCGCCGACGCCGGACGCCGGGGACTCGGGCGGGAACGGCACCTCGATCGTGCGGTCGTACGGCGCCGTGGTGGCCGGGTCCGACCAGCCCTCGGCACGTCCGACGTCGCCGTCGTCGTGGGCGAACCCCCACGCGCCGTCCAGCGAGGTCCAGCGCTCGCGGCGCAGCTGCGGCCTCGGGTAGGTGCCGTCCTGCCGGGCAACGCTCACTGCGTTCCTCCTGGTGCGCCTGGGTGCGACCTGGGTGCGACCTGGGTGCGGGATGGGGTGTGACGTGGGGAAGCGGCCCATCTTGCACCATCCAGGTGCCCGTGCGAGAGTGCGCCTTGTGCCGGAGGTCACTCCGGCACGACCGCCTCACCGGACTCGGCCGGATCGGTCGGCCGCGCCGCACTCCACTCGGGAGGGTGCACCCAGATGGCTGCTCAGATGCCCGCCCGGATGCGTGCTCTGACGCGTCGGCAGCTCCTCCTCGCGGGCGGTGGCGCCGCCCTGGCCGGAGCGGTGTCCGCCTGCGGCACGCCCGTCGCCTCGAGCCTGACCGGCGGCCGGCCGTCGACGGCCGACGTCATCTTCTGGCACCTGTTCGGCGGCGGCGACGGCGAGAACATGACCACGATGGTCGACGACTGGCAGCAGTCGAGCGCACCGCTCGGTCGAGGCCACGCTGCTGTCGTGGGGCAACCCCTACTACACGAAGCTGGCGCTCGCGGCCTCCAGCGGCCGGCCGCCCGACGTGGCCATCGCGCACCTCTCCCGGCTGCCGCTTCTCGCCCGCGCCGGGCTGCTCGAGCCGGTCGACGTGGACGCGTTCACCGCCGTCGGCATCACCGAGGACAAGTTCACCCCGGCCGCCTGGCAGAAGGCCACGGTCGACGGCGCGACTACGCCGTACCCCTCGACACCCACCCGTTCGTGCTGTTCTACAACGTCGCGCTGGCCGAACGAAGGCCGGGCTGCTCGACGCCGACGGCACGAGCCTCAAGCCGATGCGGGGCAGGGAGGACTTCCTCGACGCGCTCGCGGCGATGAAGGACGCGGCCGGCGGGCACTACGGTGCCGTCGCCTCGATCACCGCCGACCCGTCGACGTGCTGGCGGCTTCTTCGCGATGCTCTACCGCGGCATCGCCGACCCGATCGTCGAGCGAGCAGCGGCACGAAGGTCACCGTCGACCGGGACGCCATGGAGGAGACCTTCGCCTTCCTGCAGACGCTGACCGGAGGGCCAGGGGCTGATGCCGGCGAGCGACGACCAGCACCACCGTGTCGACGCTGTTCAGCCAGGGCAAGGTCGGCTTCCTCTTCGACGGCGAGTGGCAGATCCCGACCTACCGCGGGGTGAAGCTGGACGACGGCAAGGACCTGGACTTCAACGTCGTGCCGTTCCCGGCGATCCTGGGCGACAAGCCCGGTCGCCTACGCCGACTCCCACGCCCTGGTCATCCCCCGGAGCGCCGGCCGCTCGGCCGCCCGCTCGCGCGACGCCGTCGCGCTTCGTCAAGGGGATGCTCGACGAGAGCGCGACCTGGGCGGGGGGCGGCCACGTGCCCGCGTGGCTGCCGGTGCAGAAGAGCGCGGAGTTCCGCAAGCTGAAGCCGCAGAGCAACTACACCCAGGCGGCGTTCGACGCGGTCTACGACCCGGCGGGCTGGTACACCGGCGCCGGGTCGGACTTCCAGACCGCCATGGGCTCGGTGGTCGCGAGCGTGCTCGCCGGCGGCACCACGCCGCGCGGCGGCGTCGGCAGCATGGTCTCGAGCAGCTCTGAAGACCTTCTCCACCGCCCGCCCCCCGGTCGGCTGAGGAGCGACATGACGACCAGCGCGACAGCCGCACCCCGCCGACCGGCTCGGGCACCCGGGTCGGCGCGGCGCACCCGGACGCGCCGCCCGCACGGCGAGAACCGCGCCGGGTGGCTGTTCGCCGCGCCGTTCCTCGTCGCTCTACGTCCTCTTCCTCATCGGCCCGGTGCTCATCGGCCTGGTGATCAGCCTGTTCAACACCACCACCGTGACCTCCGGGCTCGGCGACTGGGTGGGGCTGTCCAACTACGCGCGACGTGCTGAGCGCCGGGGACTTCTGGGCCTCGATGTGGCACTCGGTGCTGTTCACCCTGCTGACCACGCCGCTCCTGGTGCTGCTGCCGCTGCTCGTTCGCGGTGCTCGCCTCGCGGATGGCGCGCGACCAGTGGTTCTTCCGGCTGGCCTTCTTCGCGCCGTACGTCGTGCCGTCCTCGGCGGTCTGCCTGATCTTCGCGTTCATGTACACCCCGGAGACCGGGCTGATCACCAACGCCTTCAGCTGGGTCGGGCTCGACCGCGCCCGAACTTCCTCGGCAGCACGTCGGGCGCCTGGTTCGCGGTCGTCCTGCTCACCCTGTGGTGGACCTTCGGCTTCAACTTCATCCTCTACACCGCGGCGATCCAGGAGATCCCCGAGGAGGTCTACGAGGCGGCCGCGATCGACGGCGCCGGGCCGTGGCAGCAGATCCGGTGCGATCACCGTGCCGCTGCTGCGCCCGACGATGAGCCTGGTGCTGATCCTGCAGGTGCTGGCCTCGCTGAAGGTGTTCGACCAGATCTACATCCTGCTCGCCGGCGGCCCGAGCTACAGCGACCCGTCCGGTCATCGAGTACATCTACGACACCGGGTTCACCTCCTACCGCGGCGGCTACGCGGCGGCGGCCACGATGGTCTACTTCGTGATCCTCGTGGTGGTCTCGGCCGCGTGGCTGCTCGTCCGGCGCCGTCGCCCAGACCCGTACGACTGCCTGAAGGGGACTGCCATGGCCACCACCGCACCGACCGGCCGCGCGCAGGCGGGCGCCCTCCGCCGGCACCGCGTTCAACCGGCTCGCCGGCACCTGCCTGGTGCTGTTCGCGCTGATCTGGCTGGTGCCGTTCGCCTGGGCGCTGATCACCTCGCTGCGGCCCAACAGCGAGATCTCGGCGCACCCGACCCGGCCGTGGTCCAGCAGCTTCAGCCTGGACGCCTACCGGTCGGCCTGGGACGCCAGCCCGATCGGCTGGTGGTACGTCAACAGCTTCATCATCTCCACGCTCGCGGTCGTCTTCACCGTGCTGGTGTGCTCGATGGCCGCCTTCGCGCTGGTGCACCTGGAGTTCCGCGGGACGCAACGCCGCTGTTCGGGCTGATCCTCGCCGGCCTGATGCTGCCGACCGAGGCGCTGGTGCTGCCGCAGTTCATGGAGTTCCGGGCGCTGCACCTGCTGGGCACCTACTGGGCGATCATCCTGCCCGCGGTGGCCCTCCCGGTCGCCGTGTTCGTCTTCCACGCCTTCATCAGGGGCATCCCGGTCGCGCTCATCGAGGCCGCCCGCATCGACGGCGCGAGCTGGTGGCGCGATCTACCGCACCGTGGTGATGCCGCTGTGCCGGCCGGCGATGTCGGCGGTGGCCATCCTCACCTTCATCACCTCCTGGAACGCGTTCCTGTGGCCGCTGCTGGTGCTGACCCAGACGAGGTCCCAGACCATCCCGGTCGGCCTGTCCGGCCTCATCGGCGGCGCGTCGATCCAGTACGCCGAGACGATGGCCTCGGCGGTGCTCGGCATCCTGCCGCTGCTGGCCGTGTTCCTGCTGCTGCAGCGCCAGATCACCCAGGGCGTGGCCAACACCGGGATCAAGTGACGGCGCGGGTGCCCGCGCCGCCGACGTCCTAGCCGGTGGCCTCGGCGTCGGCGCCCCGGCGCCAGCGGATGCCGGCCTCGAGGAACGCGTCGATGTCGCCGTCGAAGACCGCCTGCGGGTTGCCGGTCTCGAAGTCGGTGCGGAGGTCCTTGACGAGCTGGTAGGGGTGCAGCACGTAGTTGCGCATCTGGTCGCCCCACGAGCCCTGCACGTCGCCGCGCAGCTCGTCGAGGTGGGCGCGCTCCTCGGCCTTCTTCAGGGCGAGCAGCTTGGCCTTGAGGATGACCATCGCGCTGGCCTTGTTCTGGAGCTGGGACTTCTCGTTCTGGCAGGACACGACGGTGCCGGTCGGGATGTGCGTGAGGCGCACGGCCGAGTCGGTGGTGTTGACCGACTGGCCGCCCGGGCCGGAGGAGCGGTAGACGTCGACGCGGATCTCCTCGTCGGGTACGTCGATCTCGTCGGTCTGCTCGAGCAGCGGCACCACCTCGACCGCCGCGAACGAGGTCTGCCGGCGGCCCTGGTTGTCGAAGGGGCTGATCCGGACCAGCCGGTGGGTGCCGGCCTCGACCGAGAGCGTGCCGTAGGCGTAGGGCGCGTGCACCGCGAAGGTCGCCGACTTGAGGCCGGCCTCCTCGGCGTAGGAGGTGTCGAAGACCTCGACGCCGTACTTGTTGCGCTCGGCCCAGCGGGTGTACATCCGCATCAGGGTCTCCGCGAAGTCGGCCGCGTCGACGCCGCCCGCGCCCGACCGGATCGTGATGAGCGCGTCGCGGACGTCGTACTCCCCGGACAGCAGCGTGCGGACCTCGAGGGCCTCGACCGCCTTGTGGATCGAGCGCAGATCACGCTCGGCCTCGGCCATCGTGTCGGCGTCGGCCTCCTCCTGCGCGAGCTCGAGCAGCACGCTGAGGTCGTCGAGGCGGTCCTGCAGCTTGGTGAACCGGTCCAGGTCGCCCTGCAGGGCGGAGAGCCGGCCGGTGACGCGCTGCGCGTTGGCCTGGTCGTCCCACAGGTCGGGCGCGGCGACCTGCTCGCCGAGGTCGGCGATCTCGGTGCGCATCGTGTCGAGGTCCAGGACCTGCTCGATGGTGTGCATCGTCGCCTGGAGCTGCTTGATCTGGGTCTCGAAGTCGGGGCCTGCCACAACGCCCCAGCCTACGCGACCGGCGGTGGCCCCCCGCGCGCGCGTGCATGCCCGCCACCGGCCGCGGGTACGACGGCCGGCGGACCGTCGAGAGGAGCCGGGCGATGCCCCAGCAGGCGTGGAGCGCGAAGCGCGAGCGGCAGTACGAGAAGATCAAGGACGGGCTCGAGGAGCGCGGCCGCGACGAGGACACGGCGCAGGAGATCGCGGCCCGGACCGTCAACAAGGAGCGGGCGCGCAGCGGCGAGGCCGAGCAGAGCAGCCGCACCTCGACCGACGACCTCTCCTCGGGGCGCCGCGGCGGGCTGCGCTCGCACCGCGGCGCGGGCGGCCGGACCAAGGCCCAGCTCTACAACGAGGCGAAGGCCCAGAACGTCGAGGGTCGCTCGACGATGACCAAGGCCGAGCTGGAGAAGGCGCTCGCGCGCCGGCGATGAGCGGTCCCCACGACTCCCCCGGCGCCGACGACGAGTCCGAGGGCGAGCGGCTCACCCGCAACCTCAACGAGCTCCTGCAGGAGCTGCGGGTCACCCAGACGGGCGTGCAGATCCTGACCGGCTTCCTGCTGACGCTGCCGTTCACCAGCCGCTTCGGCAGTCTCGACCGCGTGCAGCGAGTCGCCTACCTCGCCATCCTGTGCGGGTCGGTCGTGGCCACCGGGCTGATCATCGCGCCGGTCGCGTTCCACCGGGTGCTGTTCCGGCACGGGCAGCGACCCTGGCTGGTCCGCGCCGCGAACCGCGCGGCCCGGGCCGGGCTGGTGTCGCTGGCGCTGACTACCTCCGGCGTGGTCTGGCTGGTCTTCGACCTCGTGGTCGACCGGATGGTCGCCTCGGTGGCCGGTGTGGTGTTCCTCGGGTTCTTCGGGGTGCTGTGGGCGGTCGTGCCGCTGCGGGCACCCCGCAACCCCGACCCGGTGGGCTGACCGGGTCGCCGAGCCCTGGGCTCAGGTGAGCTCGTTGCGGAGGTCGCGCAGGATCCGCGAGAGCAGCCGGGAGACCTGCATCTGGGTGACCCCGATGTCCTGGGCGATCTGCTCCTGGGTCCAGCCGTGGAAGAACCGCAGCTCGAGGATCCGCCGGTCGCGCGGCGCGAGCGAGCGCACCGCCGGACCGAGCACGACGCGCGCCTCGGCGCTGGCGAACTCGTCGTCGTCGCCCGGCATCAGGTCGCCGAGGGTCGCGGCACCGTCCTCGCCGACGGGCAGGTCGAGCGAGGAGGGCGTGAAGGCGCCGTCGGCGGCCAGCGCCTCGATCACCGACTCGAGGTCGAGACCGAGCGTCTCGGCGACCTCGCTCGGTCGCGGCGAGCGCCCCAAGCGCTGGGTGAGCCCGGCCGACGCCTTCGCGATCTGGCCCTGGAGCTCCTGGACCCGTCGCGGCGGGCGCACGGTCCACCCGAAGTCGCGGAAGTAGCGCTTGACCTCGCCGCTGACGGTCGGCACCGCGTAGGACAGGAAGTCCCGCTCGTGGCTGGGGTCGAACCCGTTGACGGCCTTCACCAGGCCGACGTACGCCGCCTGGACGAGGTCCTCCTCGGCGAGGCCGCGCTGGCGGTAGCGGTGCGCGATCGCGCGGGCGACGCCCATGTTGAGGACGACGACCTCCGCGCGCAGGGAGCGGCGCTCGTCCTCGTCGTCGCTGGCGTGCAGCTCGGCCAGCAGCCGGGCGGTGGTGAGGCTGCGGTCCTGGTCGGGATAGGCCTGGGTGGCAGGTCTCGGGGCCGGCGTGGTCACCGGCGAGACGGTCGCACCCTCGAGCTCGTGGCTCAGGGTCATGGTGCGAGGACCTCTTTCCGTCGCTACAGGAGTAGCGGCGGTTGCTTGACCACTACATTGACGAGTCAACCACCCGACAAATCGCCCAACAAGGCGGGAGCGGCCCGTCGGCGCCTTCGCGACGGTCTCCGAGGGGTGCCCGCCGACGCGGCCGCGAGCCGCCATACCGGCTCTGACCTGCGAGAACGCGGATCCTGGCGGCCGCGTGGGACCGGCCCGGATGCAGAGCCGAACATGTTCAAGAATTTCGCTCGACGGTGTCTCCTGAGGGCTCAGGGACTCACCAGGACCACCGACGCGGCGGTCCCCGACACCACCGGGCGGCGGTCCCAGCCGGGCGGGGTGATCGGCAGGTCCAGCGGCGCCTCGACGCGCACCACGATCCGGTCCGTGCCGGCGTCGACGACGAACCCGAGTCCCGGGTAGTGCCGCGCCGCCCCGGTGTCGCGGAGGTACGCCGCGACGTACTCCCGAGCCACCAGGGGGTCGATCTCCGCGCGCTCGCCGAGGCCGTCCTCGTAGACCTGCCGGCCCTGGATGCCGTCGGCTGCCGCCAGCGCGGCGCCGTCGGCCAGGGAGTCCAGGCCGGACCGGCGCAGGTATGCCGCCGAGGCGTCGACGACCACGGCGACGAGCATCACGCCGACGACCGCGAAGCCGATGATCAGCAGGGCGGTCTGCCCACGCTGGTCCCGCTCGCGGGGCGGTCGACGCCTCACGGCCGCCGCTCCCGGAACGTGCCGTAGGGCACGGAGTGGTCGGCGTCGACGCGCACGCTCGGCGTGTTGCCGCCGAGCGCGTCGGGCACCAGCGGCAGCGGGACCGCCAGGGTGAGCCGGACGTGCACGACCGACCCGGGCGACAGGCAGGCGCCGCGGGTCGGGGGTGCAGCCGAGCGACAGGCCGGCCTCGCGCAGCGAGAGCCCCTGGTCGGCGAGAGCGACCTCGGCTGCGGCACGCGCCCGGCCGCCGGCCTCGGCCTGCGAGGGAGCCAGGGTGTAGGCGCGACCGGCCGCGCGGGCGGCGGCGTTGACCGCGAACGCCGAGCGCTGCACCTCGAACACCGCCAGCACGATGTAGACCAGCGGCACCAGCAGCAGGATCGAGAGCCAGGTGACCTCGATCAGGGCGGTGCCCCGCTGGTCGCGTCGCCGTCGCTGCCGGTGTCGGCGCCGCGGCGGGGGGCCGCTCACGGCGCCGCCTCCTCGACCGCGTGCCCGGAGACGTCGAGCCGCGATCGCCGGACCCCACAGGCCCAGCGGCGGCACCTCGGCGCGTACGTCGACCTCGACGCCGGGTGCGCCCTGGACCGTCGCGCTGCGGGCGGTGACGTCGCGCGCGAACCGTCCCGCGAGCGCGCCGCGAGATCTGCTCGCGGGTGCGCTCCGCGCCGGCGTCCAGCGGCCGGTCGACGGTCGCGGCGTACCTGGCCCCCTCGGAGGCGGCGGCGGTCAGGGTGTTGCGGACGTGCAGCACCAGCGCGACCTGGAAGATCCCCAGGAACAGCGGGACCAGCACGACCAGGACCAGCACGAAGTCGACCACCGCCGCCCCCGCTCGCCACGCCGTGCGGAGCGGCACCGCTCAGCCGCGCACGGAGCTGAGCGCGTCGCGCAGCATCTGGCTGAGCTGCGGGCCGGCGACGGCCCACAGCGCGGCGACGAGTCCGGCCGTCATGACGGTGATCAGCACCCAGCCGGGGACGTCGCCGCGCTCGTCGCGGCGGCGGGCGCGGGCGACGGGACGGTGCAGGGTGAGCAGGAGCGTGAGGAGCGGGTCATCGGTCGTCCGTTCCATGGGTGCGGGTGCGGGGTGCTGCGCTGCGCTGCGGCGCTGTCGGGGGCCGGGTCAGGGGGTCACCAGGTGCAGGCCGACGACGCCCGGCCAGAAGGCGAACACGACGGTCACGGGCAGGACCAGGAACACGACCGGGACCATCATCAGGATCTCCTTGCGGGCGCCGGACTCGATGAGCGCGCGGCGGCCCGCCTCGCGCACGTCGGCCGCCTGGGCGTGCAGCACGCCGGCGAGCGGGGTGCCGCGCTCGATGGCGACGGCCATGCCCTCGGCGAAGCGGGCCACCACCGGCAGGCCGGAGCGCCGGGCCAGGCCGTCGAGCGCCGCGCCGACCGGGGTGCCGGTGCGGATGTCGGCGAGCACGCCGGCGAGGTCGGCCGACAGCTCGCCGCGCGAGCGGGTGACGACCCGGTCGAGCGCGGCGACCGGCCCCTCCCCCGCGCCGACGGCCAGCGCGAGCAGCTCGGCGACCGTGGGGAACTCGGCGAGGATCCGGCGCTCGCGCTCGGCGACCTGGGCGGTCAGCCGGTTCTCGCGCAGCAGCACGCCGAGGGCGAAGGCGACCCCGCAGAGCACCAGCAGCGGCACCGTGCGGCCCGGCGAGCGCAGCGCGACCACCAGGGACACGGCGCCCGTGGCTGCGAAGGCCGACCAGCCCCCACAGCACCTGCTCGACCCGGAAGTCGTGGACGGTCAGCGGCAGGCTCGGCGCGCTCGAGCCGTCGGCGGATCGAGGCGTTGCCGCCGAGGACCCGCTCGATCAGGTCGGCCATCGACCCCAGGACGGGCGCGAAGACCGCCCGGAACGGGCCGAGCGGCCCGGTGGCGTCCGCGGCGGCCATCGGGCGCTGCACCTGCGGGAGGTCGCGGACGTAGGGCAGCACCCGCACGCGAGAGCAGCGGGCGCCGCAGGGACAGCACGCGGGCCACGACCACGAGCACGCCGGCCCGCCGCGGCGCCACCCAGCAGGCCGCCCCACACCGCCAGGCTCACGACAGCACCCGCCGCTCGGTGGGCAGCCGCCCGATCCGCACCATCAGCCGGTAGGCGACCAGGCACAGGACGGCGCCGCCGAGCAGCACCACGACGCCGGCCGGCGAGGCGTAGCGCGCGATCACCTCGCGCTGGAAGCACAGCATCAGCAGCACCAGCCAGGGCGCCGCGACCGCGAGGCGGGCTCCGTTGACCGTCCAGGACTGGCGGGACTCGAGCTCGGAGCGGGTGCGCGCGTCCTCGCGCAGGAAGCCCGAGAGGTTGCGCAGCAGGCTGCCGAGCTCGCCGCCACCGACCTCGCGGGCGATGCGGAGCCCCTCGACGACACGGTCGCCGACCGGGTCGGCGAGGCGCTGCTTGAGCCGGTCGAGCGACTCCCGGCGAAGCGGCCGGTGACCTGGTAGTCGGCGGCGAACGCGCGGAACGGCTCGCGCAGCGGCTCGGGTCCGCGGTGGCCGAGCTGCGCGAGCGCCTCGGGCAGGGACAGGCCGGCCCGGACGGCGGAGGCGAGGTTGTCGACGGCCTCGGGCCACACCTCGGCGAGCTCGCGCTGCCGGCGACGGGCCCGCCCGGTCAGGATCGCCCAGGGGAGGTAGGCCGCCATCAGCGCGAACGTCGCGGACACGGCGGCGGTGCCGGACACGACCTGCACCGAGACGAACGCGAGCAGCGTGCACACGGCCGCCACCGACCACAGTCCGGCGACCGACGTACCGACCAGACCGGCGCGGTCGAGCAGGTCGCGGGTGCGCGACGAGCGGGCGCTCCGGTCGGCGGCGGGTGTGGCCGGCGCCGACAGGGCGAGCCAGATGAGCACCAGGCCGCCGCCGACGCCGAGCCCGACCACGGCGCCCACTCACGGGGCGCCGTTCAGCAGGGACCGGACGTCGATGCCGACCCGGTCGTAGCGCTCCGCACGCGGGGGCATGCCCGGCCGTGCGGACCAGGCGGTCGCCGGAGCGCACGAAGATCGGCTCGGTCTCGATCACGTCGTTCTCGACCCGTCCGGGCACGGCCACGATCTCCTCGACGCGACGGGCCCCGTCGGGACCGATGCCGAGGTGCACGACGAGGTCGACCGACGACGCGACGGTGGGCACCACGAACCGCGCCGAGATGTTCTCCCCCGCGAGGAGCGGCAGCGTGCAGAGCTTGACCAGGGCCTCGCGGGCGGAGTTCGCGTGCAGCGAGGCCATCCCGGGCAGGCCGGCGTTGAGCGCCAGCAGGAGGTCGAGACACTCCTCGGCGCGGACCTCGCCGACGATCACGCGGGAGGGGCGCATCCGCAGGGACTCCTTGACCAGGTCGCGCAGCCGGATCTCGCCGGTGCCCTCGAGGCCCTGCTGGCGGGTCTGCAGGGCCACCCAGTCGGGGTGGCTGAAGCGCAGCTCGAAGACCTCCTCCACCGACACCACGCGGTCGCGGCCGGGGATGCTGGCAGCCAGGCAGTTGAGCATCGTGGTCTTGCCGGCCTGGGTGCTGCCCGCGACCACGATGTTGAGCCCGGCGCGCACCGACGCGTCGAGGAACGACGCGGCCTGCTCGGTGAGGCTGCCGAGGGCGACGAGGTCGTGCAGGCGGGCCGCACGGACCACGAACTTGCGGATGTTGACCGCCGAGAACCCCCGGGAGATGCCCTCGAGCACGACGTGCAGCCGGTGTCCCTGCGGGAGCATCGCGTCGACGAAGGGCTGCGACACGTCGATGCGGCGGCCGCTGGCCTTGAGCATCCGCTCGACGAGCTCCTTGACCTGGCCGGTGTTGAGGATCGTCGAGGTCAGCTCGTGCCGTCCGGCGCGGGCGACGAACACGCGGCTCGGGTCGTTGACCCAGATCTCCTCGACGGTCGGGTCGTCGAGGTAGCGCTGCAGCGCCCCGAACCCGGACACCCGCGACACGAGCTCGTCGACAACGGCGTCGTGGTCCCCGACGGGTCGGACCACTCCGGTGAGGCTTCGCTGGTCGTGGTCGGCGACGACCGTCTCGGCGAGCCGGCGCACGAGCGAGGAGTCCCGCTGGGGGTCGACGCCCTCGGCGCGCACGGCGGCACGGAGGTCGGCGTCGAGCGCCTCGATCAGCTCGACGTGCGTGTCGCCGTAGGTCAGGCTCACGGATCCCCCGGGTGTGCGGTGCGGTGCGGTGCGGTCGTCGGCCCGGGCTCGGCTCCGGACGCGGCGTGACGGGGAGTATGACCCGAAGGCCACGACCGATGGAAGTGCCGAGAATCCCCTTGTGCACAAGAGGTATCGCGATCGTGACGGTTTACTCGAGCAGTCTCGGGAGCCTCCCAGGACCGGTCACCAGGGCCGGTTCGTGGACGACCCGACACCCCCCGCGACCGCGGGGTGCGACGTCGGCGAGCGCCGCGCCGTCTCGGTGCGGGCGCCGGTCGCAGCCGGAGAATTCCACGCCCCATAACGGCACATTGTTCGCGAAGCAACACACCCGGGCGGGCCATCGTGGCTCACCCCCTCAAGTGCGCACCGGCCCCGTCCGATGGACTACACGGGTCACCCGCGTGTGGCCCGTTCGACCCACCCGGGGACGGGTTCTTGGTGGGTGCACATGTTTGGCCCGTCGCGGAGGGGGCATCCTCCCGGGCGGATCGGCCTTCCGGCCGGTGCGGGGTCACCGCCGTATCTCGGGAACGGCGGGACTTCGCATTTAACGAAGGCTTTACCCGGAGTCGGCCTCGGGGTCCGCCCCCAGCAGGTCCCCGAAGACGTCCCCGTCCTCGTCGACCCGGGCCAGGACGTCCTCGATCTCGAGCTGTCCGAGGCCCTCGTCGGCCCCGTCCTCGATCTCCTCCCAGGTGCGGGGCGCCGCGACGTAGGGGCGGTCGCGCCCGCGCAGGGAGTAGGGCGAGATGGTGGTCTTGGCGCCGGTGTTCTGGCTCCAGTCGAGGAAGACCTTCCCGCCGCGCAGCGACTTGGTCATCTTCCACACGACCAGTCGCGGGTGCTCGGCGGTGAGCTCCTGGGCGACCTCCTGGGCCTGGTCGCGCACGTCGTCGGACGAGAGCCGGCCCGGCAGGGCGGCATACAGGTGCAGGCCCTTGCTGCCGGACGTGACGGGCGCGCAGGCGAGACCACGCTCGCCCAGCTTGTCGCGGACCAGCAGCGCCACCTCGCAGCACTCCCGGAGCCCGGCCGGCGAGCCGGGATCGAGGTCGATGACCATCCGGTTCGGCCGCTTCGGCCGGCCGTTGCGGCCCACCGTCCACTGGTGGACGTGCAGCTCGAGCGAGGCCAGGTTGGCGAAGTACGTCAGGTCGGCGAGGCCCTCGATGACGGGGAAGGTGATCTTGTCGCCGCCGCCGCGCGAGCCCGTCGAGGGCACGGTCACCGTGCGGATCCAGCCCGGCACGCCGTTGGGCACGTTCTTCTCGAAGAACTGCAGGCCTTCGGTGCCGTGCGGCCACCGGATCCGGGTCACCGCGCGACCCGCCAGGTGAGGCAGGAGCACGGGCGCCACACGCGCGTAGTAGTTGAGCACCTCGCCCTTGGTGGTGCGCGTGGTCGGGTACATCACCTTGCCCAGGTTGCTGATCCGCAGGGTGCGGCCGCCGACGTCGACCATCACCTCCTCGGCCTGCTCAGCCATCGAGGTCCTCCAGGTCGCCCGGGTCGAGGTCGCTGCGCACGCCCTGGAAGCTGGGCTGCCGCAGCCGCTTGGCCGGCGTCATCCCCAGCGCCGCGATGTCGACGACCACCTGCGGGCGCACCCAGACGGTGCCGGTCGCGTCGATCTTGGGTACGTCGTCCGCGAACGGTGACGCGTCGGCGGTCAGCGGGTGCAGCAGCTCGAGGAGCCGCTGGCCGGCCTTGCCCGCGATCCCGCTGCCGACCCGGCCGCGGTAGACCAGGCCGTCCTCGGTGGGCTCGCCGACCAGCACGGCCCCGAGCCGCGACGCGCTGTCGGTCTCGCGGCGCCAGCCGCCCACGACGTACGAGCCGACGAGGCGGTGCGGGAACTTCAGCCAGTCCGCCGACCGGCGGCCGGGGTGGTAGCGCGAGGACCGCTTCTTGCTGACCACGCCCTCGAGGCCCTGCTGCCGTGTCGCCTCCAGGAGCATCGCGCCGTCGTCGTAGGCCGCCGGCACCTGCCAGTGCACGCCCGTCAGGCCGAGCCCGTCGAGCGCCGCCCGGCGCTCGGAGAGCGGGCGCCCGGTGAGGTCCTCGCCGTCGAGCCGGAGGAGGTCGAACAGCAGCAGCGTCACGGGGTTGGCGCGCGAGAGCTCCTGCGCGCGGCGGGCGTTGCCGACGTGCATGCGGTCGGCGAGCGCGCCGAAGGTCGGGATCCCGTCGAGGAACGCGACGACCTCGCCGTCGAGGAGCAGGTCGTGGCCGAGGTCCGCGAGACCGCGCAGCTCGGGGAAGGTGACCGTGACGTCCTTCTCGTTGCGCGACCAGACGTGCAGCAGCCCGTCGCCGACGTCGACGAGCACGCGCATCCCGTCCCACTTCACCTCGTGCAGCCACGCGGCGCCGCTCGGCACGTGGCTGCCCTTGGTCGCGAGCATCGGTCGCATCCCGACATCCTGCATCAGCGGCCTGCCGATCCGTGTAGAACAGGGCCATGACCCGCGTCCGCGCAGCGCTGTTCCTCGACTTCGACAACGTGTTCGGCGGCCTGTTCAAGCTCGACCCCGCGGCAGCGGTCGCCTTCGCCGAGACGCCCGAGCTCTGGATGGACCGTCTGGCCACGAGCTTCACGGTCGACGGCGAGCGCACCTGGCTGGTCCGTCGCTGCTACATGAACCCGTCGGGCTGGGTGCCGACGTCCGACCCGGGCTCGACGACGGGGCGCGTCTACTTCTCCCGCTTCCGGGCGTCGTTCACACGCGCCGGGTTCGAGGTCGTCGACTGCCCGTCCCTGACGCACCGCTCGAAGAACGCCGCGGACATCCGGATGGTGCTCGACGCGATGGACGCGCTGGTCGCGCCCACGAGGTACGACGAGTTCGTGATCGCCTCCGGGGACTCCGACATGACGCCGTTGATGGTGCGCCTGCGGGCGGCGGACCGTCGTACCACCATCGTCTCGCCGGCGGACGCCGCCCAGGCCTTCACCGCGATCGCGGACCTGGTCGTGGGCGGCGACGAGACGGTCGGGCTGATCCAGGACCCCGCCGGCGTGGACGAGCCCCACGAGGCCGCGTCCGACCCGGAGGCCGTCGCGGAGGCGCTCGCGCGGTTCCGCGAGATCGTCGACGGGGCAGTACGACGCGGCGCACGGCCCGCTCAACCTCGCCACCCTGGCCCACGACCTGCGGCGCGAGCTCGGCGACGTGGTGTCCACGTCGCAGTGGTTCGGCCACGGCGGCTTCACCCGCGCGCTGGAGAGCCTGGACCTGCCGGGCATGCAGGTCTCGCAGATCTACATGTGGGACGGATCGCGCTACGAGACCCCGCGGGCCGGCGCACCGGCGACGTACGACCCCACCCTGCCGGAGCCGGTCGGCCGCCTCTGCGCGGAGCTGACGATCCCGCGGCTGCCGCGGGCGACGTGGCCGGAGGTCTACCGCGCGCTCGCCGACTACGCCGGCTCCCACGACTTCAACCTGACCGAGGCGACGCGGTGGTCGCGCGACACGCTGTCCGAGCGCGGCCTGAACGTCAGCCGCAGCACGCTCGGCTTCGTGACCCGCGGCGCGGCGTACGGCGGGTCGCCGCTCTACCGCACGCCGCCACCGACCGCCGACGACGTGGCGACCGCCTTCGTCGGCAACATCCTCGACCGGGCGGCGGCCGCGGAGGTCGCGCTGGGCGAGGACGAGGTCGCCACGGTGAAGGCGTGGTTCGGCTTCCCCGGCTCCCCGGGCCAGCCCGGCGCGGACGGCGGCTGAACCCGGCTCGTCGGGCGTCCGACGCCGCCAGGACCTGTGGTGCGTCGGTGGCGTGGGCCATGATGGGGCGGGTACGTCCTCCCGGACCCGCGAGGGGTCCTGGAGGTTGAGGACCGGACTGGACGATCGGAGCTGCTCATGCGTGCCATCTGGAAGGGTGCGGTGTCGTTCGGACTGGTGAGCGTGCCGGTCAAGCTGTACGCCGCCACCGAGAGCCACGACATCTCGTTCCGGCAGGTGCACGCCAAGGACGGCGGCCGGATCAAGTACCAACGTGTCTGCAGCATCGACGGCGAGGAGGTCGCCTACGCCGACATCGCCAAGGGCTACGAGACCGAGGACGGCCAGATGGTCGTCCTCGACGACGACGACTTCGCCGAGCTGCCGGCCAGCAGCAGCCGCGAGATCTCCGTCGAGAAGTTCGTGCCCACCGGGCAGATCGACCCGATGTGGCTGGAGAAGTCGTAC
This sequence comes from uncultured Actinomycetota bacterium, assembly GCA_963781745.1. Lineage (GTDB taxonomy): Bacteria > Actinomycetota > Actinomycetes > Propionibacteriales > Nocardioidaceae > Nocardioides_B. Next base: position 285,368 of record CAWAHH010000020.1, read on the forward strand.
TACCTCGAGCCCGACAAGGCCGCCGCGAAGCCGTACGCCCTGCTGCGCGAGGCGCTCAAGGAGGCCGACCGCGTCGCCGTGGTGACGGTGTCGATCCGGACCCGGATGACGACCGCCGTGCTGCGCGTGCGCGACGACGTGATCGTCATGCAGACGATGCTGTGGCCCGACGAGGTGCGCAAGCCCGACTTCGCCGGCCTCGACGCGACCGAGCACGCCGCGAAGCCGCAGGAGCTCAAGATGGCGCGGCTGCTGGTCGACACACTCGCCGGCGACTACGACCCTGCGGAGTTCGAGGACGACTACGCCGCCGCGGTGCAGTCGCTCGTGCAGGCCAAGCTCGAGGGCGGCGAGGTCAAGGCGCCCGAGCAGCCGCAGAAGAGCACCGGCGAGGTGGTGGACCTGCTGGCCGCACTGCAGCGCTCGGTCGACGCGGCGAAGACATCCCGCGGCGAGTCGTCGGGCTCCTCGAGCGGCGCCGCGGACGAGGTCGACGACTCGGGCGACGGCGCGAGCACGAAGTCCGCCTCGAAGGGTCGTGCCACGGGGTCGTCGTCGAAGGCCGGCGGCAAGGGCACCACGAAGAAGAGCGCTGCGAAGAAGTCCGCCAGCAAGAAGACCGCGGCGAAGAAGGCCCCGGCCCGCAAGAGCAGCACCACCAAGAAGGCGGCCGCCAAGAAGGCGAGCTGAGGCGCTGCTGCCGTCCCGGCCACACCGGCGAGGCTGGTGACATCCGCGCACGGAACGCGTTGCGCTGCGGTATCGCGGCCGGCTTGCTCGCTGCTGCGGTCATCGGCCCGACCAGACCAGGCGGACGTCCGGCGACGGCACGACCTCGATCTCGGGCTCCCCGCGGGCGTCCGTCCCCGTCGCCGGGCCGGCCGCAGTGCCCGGTGAGGTGACCTTGTGCGTGCCGGTGTGGTCGCAGAGGTACACCTGGCCGTGCGGGTCGCGCCACAGGTAGATGCCGGCGAAGGGCTGCCGAACGGTCCACGAGCCGTGGGTCTTGATCCGGTGGTGGAACCGGCCGAGCGGGCCGTAGTTGTCCATCCGGGACAGGAAGGCCTTCTCGATCCCGCCGGCTGGCCCGCCCACCTGCCCGCCTGACCCCGGCCCGCCGACCTGCGCGCTGCCGGACGTCGCGGCCGGTGCGTGCGGCCGGGTGTGGTCGACGTCGGAGCGGCGTCCGGTCAGGTCGCCGCCCCACGGGAAGCAGTCGGCCGGCGTCCGCAGCCTCAGGGCGCGGCGGTGCCGGTCGGGGATCTCGTAGGCGTCGACGGGCGCCTGACCGGCCAGGTCGACCACCGGGGTCACGACGTAGCGGTGCAGCGGGCGCAGCTGCTCGTCCACGAACTGCCGGGTGACCGGTCCGACGCCCTCCCACCGGACCACCTGCGACCCGGCAGCGCGGCGACCTGAGGCCACGGGGCTGCCCGGATCCGGGTCTGTGCCCGGGGTGGCCGGACCGGCTCCTGAACCGGAGTCCTCGGCGCACCGTCGGCACGGCTGCGGAGGTGGAGGCTCGTCCACGGAGAAGTGGAGGTACATCGTCAGCGGCGGGAGCAGCTCGGGCCAGGCGAACCTGAAGGCCGGGACCGGCTCCAGGCCACCATCGGACGGAGGGCGCGCCGACAACCACGCGGGCAGCCTCGTCGGGGCGAAGCCGACCCGTCGGGCGAAGTCGTCCACCCGGTCCAGCACGTCGCTCGCGCGGGACGCGCTGGGCGGGTCCGTGCGCCCGGGTGGCTCGGGCAGCGGGTGGCCGGCGTCGAGGCCGGGTGCCGATCGCGAGCGCAGGGCGGCATAGGCGGCGAGCAGCTCGACCGCCCAAGTCGGGTTGCAGAGCAGGACCAGCGCCTTGACCCGTCGCTCCTCCTCGGCATCGAGGTCGCCGAAGGCGGCGAGCGCGCCGGCGACGTACCTCACCGTGGCCTCGACGCGCGCGACGACGCCTGCGGTGGAGCGGACGTAGAAGCCGGCCATCCCGTCCCGGTCGGCCCGGGTCCGGCGGGCGACCTGGCGGGTCGCCTCCTCGGCCTCCCGCGCGGCAGCGACCGCGGGGTCGGCGGCCTTGATCCGGCCCTCGAGGCGGGCCTCGAAGCGCGACCAGGGCAGCGAGCCGTCGACGACGTCGACCATCGAGCGGTCGACCTCGAGGGCGGCCTCGACGGAGAGGTGGCGCGTGCGCGCGGCGACCAGCCGCACCGAGGCGATCCGGGCCTCGCGGGCGAGCACCCGCGACCAGCACCGCGGGAGCCGGTGGCGTACGTCGAGGACGTCGGCCAGGAGTCGGCGTGCCGTCCACGACCCCACCCGCAGGCGTCCCCCGAGCTCGGCGCAGACGAACTCGGCCACCGCGGGCGTCCCCGCGCCGCCGACCTGCACGCACCGCTCGCCGTGCCGGTCGCCCGGGTCGACGGGACGCGATCCGGGGCCGTGCAGGTCGGCGACGTGGGCCACCAGCTCGAACGTCGCCGCCTCGGCCTCCACGCGGGCGGCGTACAGCACGTCGACCGCGTCCAGTGTGTCGAGCACGCCGAGACGGGTCACGTCGGAGCCGCGCGGCATCCCCGCGACGGCGTCGGCGAGCGCCGCCGCGCCGGCTGCCGGCGGCTGCGGGATCGCGGCTGATCTGGACATGACAGGCACGCTAGACACGACCACCGACACTCCCCGGACCAGGACCAGACCGGAATCCCTTGTCCACACAGGGAAAAGTCGGCCTTGACAACCACGCTGACCTGCCAGGGACCCGCCAGCGACCTGTCGGCCACCCGTCCGGGCGGACAGGTCCGGAGTGGACGCGGACCGGGTCCGCCACACGGGAGGGACGGGCCGACGACCCGTCCGTGGTCGCACGGGCACGTCCGCCCGACCCACCGGACAGCCCGCGCTCCCGTCCCTTGGGACAGGGACGGACCCGCGCCTGGCAGGGGGCGCCCGTGGGGGCCGGCCCCTAGCGTCGAGGCAGCGTCGGCGACCAGCACCTGGGCGGCGACCGGCCCGGCCCGATGGGACCGTCCTCACGAGCGACGGCCCATCGGCGACACCGTCCCGCGGACGACGGCCGCCTCGCGCCCCGTCCCCTCCCGAACCGGAGCCCTCATGAGCGACACCCTCGCGGCCCCCGCCGCAACCACTCCAGCCACTGCCCCGACCGCGTCCGCCGTCTCGACCCTGGGCGACCCGTTCGCCCTCGGCCTGGCCAGCTTCGGCGTCTCCGCCCTCGTCCTGGCCACCGTGATGTCCGGCCTCATCGACGTCACCTCGACACCGGCGGTGCTGTCCCTGGCACTGGCCTTCGGCTTCTTCGTCGAGCTCATCGCCGGCGTGCTGCACTTCCTGCGCGGCGAGACGTTCCCCGCCTTCGTCTTCACCGCGTATGCCGGCTTCTGGCTGAGCTACGCGCTGCTCGTGCAGTTCTACGTCCCGCAGGTCGTCGCAGCCGAGGGCGACCCGGCCGCCGTGGTCGGGATGTTCCTGCTGGCCTGGGCCGTCTTCACGACGTACATGCTGCTCGCCTCCGTGCGGACCACCCGGACCGTGCTGGCGATCTTCGTGCTGCTGACCGCGGTGTTCTACCTCGCTGCCCTCGGGTCCTTCACCGGTGACGCGAGCCTCTCGGAGCTGGCGGGCTACCTGCTGCTCGTGGACGCGGCGCTCGCGCTCTACCTGTCCGCCTCGACGATCGTGAACACCACCTGGGAGCGCACCGTCCTGCCGGCTCCCTGAGCCCAGACGCGATCAGCCCGGAGCGGATCAGCCGACAGCGGATCCGCTCTGGGCGGATCCGCTGGTACGGCGGCCCGGCCGGCGCGACCGTGGAGGACACCCCCGCCCTCGCGATCGGAGACACCGTGCCCGCCACCCCACGCCCGCCCGACCCCCTCGACGACCAGCTCACCGCCCGGCTGCTGCACCAGCGGATCATCGTGCTCGGCCAGGAGGTCGACGACGTCATCGCCAACCGGCTCTGCGCGGAGCTGCTGCTGCTCTCGGCCGAGGACCCGCGCCGCGACATCAGCCTCTACATCAACTCCCCGGGTGGCTCGGTCTCGGCGGGGCTCGCGATCTACGACGTGATGCGGCTGATCCCCAACGACGTCAGCACCCTGGCGATGGGGACGGCCCTCAGCATGGGCCAGTTCCTGCTCTCCGCGGGCACGCCCGGCAAGCGGTACGCGCTGCCGCACTCGCGGGTCCTGATGCACCAGGGGTCGGCCGGCATCGGCGGCACCGCCGTGGACATCGAGATCCAGGCGCAGAACCTCGAGCACACCAAGAACGTGCTGATGGGCCTGATCGCCGAGCACACCGGGCAGCCGGTCGCCAAGGTCGAGCAGGACTCCCGGCGGGACCGCTGGTTCACCGCGGAGGAGGCCCGCGCCTACGGGTTCGTCGACGAGATCCTCACCGACGTCGCCGCGGTCACCCCCTCCAGACTGCCGTCCCCGGTCGGGATGGGGGCGTCGCGATGAGCACGTACACGATCCCCAGCGTCGTCGAGAAGACCGTGCGCGGCGAGCGGGCCGTCGACATCTGGAGCCGGCTGCTCACCGACCGCATCGTCTACCTCGGCACGGAGATCGACGACGGCGTCGCCAACGTGGTCATCGCCCAGCTGCTGCACCTCGAGTCCGAGAGCCCCGACCTGCCGGTCAGCCTCTACCTCAACTCGCCCGGCGGCTCGGTCACCGCGATGCTCGCGATCTACGACACCCTGCAGTTCATCGGCACCGAGGTGCACACCACGTGCGTCGGCCAGGCAGCGTCGTCCGCGGCGGTGCTGCTGGCCGCCGGCGCGCCCGGTCGCCGGATGATCCTGCCGCGCGCCCGGGTGGTCCTGCACCAGCCCTCCGGAGGCGGCCAGGGCGCACTGCCCGACCTGGCCCTGCAGGCCAAGGAGATCGTCCGGCTGCGCTCCGAGATGGAGCAGATCCTCTCCCGGCACACCGGGCGGAGCGTCGAGCGGCTGCGTGCCGACACCGAGCGCGACCTCGTGCTCAGCGCGCAGGAGGCCGTGGAGTACGGCGTCGTGGACGGCGTCCTGGAGGCCCGCCGGCCACCCGTCCCCGCGTGAGGGTCTAGGCGGCCAGCGCCAGCGGCCCGGTCGGCCGGACCGGGGCGAGGCGGCGGCTCACCCGGGTGGTCAGGTCGACCAGCCGCAGGTCGAGGGCGCCGGCGACCGCGCCGAGCAGCTCCGAGGAGGGGTCCTTGAGGCCGCGCTCGATCTCGGAGAGGTACTGCACCGACACCCCGGCCCGCCCGGCCACGTCGGCCAGCGTCCGCTCCGAGCGCAGCCGCTCGCGGCGCAGCTCGGCACCGACCGCCTCCCGCCAGAGCGGCTCGGCGGGAGTCGGTTCGGGCGTGCGACGAGGGAACGGCACCACGGTGTCCATGCCGGCCACGCTAGGCCGGCCCGGACCCCTGCGTCAGCCCACTTCGCGCAGGGCGAACACGGGCCCGCAGCACCGGCCGCTCAGGCGACGCCGCACCGGCGCAGCGCGAGCAGCGTCAGCGCGCGGGTGACCTGGACCAGCTGGTCGAGGTCGACCTTCTCCAGGGGCGCGTGCGCGTCGGCGATGTCACCGGGCCCGTAGTGCAGCGTCGGGATGCCGCCGATGCCGGTGTAGAGCCGCAGGTCGCTGCCGTACACCCCGGCCGCGAGCGGCGGGTGCACGCCGCCGGTGGCCGCGACCGCCGAGGACATCTCGCCGACCAGCGGGTGGTCGGAGTCGGTGCTGCCGCTGGCGAACTGGCCGCCGGGCCAGGTGACGACGGGCCGGTTCTCGCGCAGCCACGGGTCCTTGACGGCCACCTCGGTCACGACGTCCTCGAAGCGCGCCCTCGCCAGCCGCGGGTCCTCGTCGAGCTGCACCCCGAAGCGTCCCTCCGCGACCAGCCGGTCGGGCACGTTGCTCGACCACTCCCCCGCCGACACGAGGCCGAACGAGAGCGCGTAGGGCAGCGAGCCGACGAACAGCGGGTCGGGGTCGCGGTTGCGCTCGGCCTCGAACGCCATCAGCGCGGCGTGGATCGGCAGGAACACCTCGAAGGCGCTCACCCCCTCGGTGCGCATGCTGCCGTGCGCGGACCGGCCCGCGACCTCGATCCGGAACGTCAGCGCGCCGGCGGTCGCGGTGAGGATCTGCGCGCTGGTCGGCTCGGTGATCACCGCCGCCTCGCCGATGTGGCCCCGGCGCAGGGTGGCGAACGCGCCGAGCCCGCCGTCCTCCTCGCCGACCACGCAGTGCACGGCGAGCGGCCGCTCGAGGCGTACGCCGGCGTCGCGCAGCGTGCGCGCCACGGCGAGGTTCGCGGCGGCCCCGGCCTTCATGTCGCACGCCCCGCGGCCGTACAGCGCGCCGTCGCGGATCTCGGCGGAGAACGGGTCCGAGCCGAGCCAGTTCTGCGGGTCGCCCGGGGGGACGACGTCGAGGTGGCCCTGGAGCACGAGGGCCGGCATGCCCTCGCCGCCGAAGGTGCCCACGACGCCGACGGCCGCCGACCGCTCCACCTCGACGCCGGGGAACCACGGGTCCGCCGCGAGCCCGTCGAGGTCGATGTCCCACCGGTCGACGTCGGCGTCGAGGCCGCGCAGCACGTCGGCCGCGTGCTCCTGCACCTCGAGCTCGCCGTCGGTGCCGCCCATGCTGGGGATCCGCACGAGCTCCATCAGGCTGTCGGTCAGGGCCGCCTCGTCGAGGTGGTCCAGGACGGCGCGCTCGGCCGGGGTCGCTGTGTCAGGGCTCACCCCCCGAGTGTCCCCACCCGCCCCCGGGGCCGGGCCGCCGGGGTCACGGAGTCGCCAGCAGGGTCCGGACCACCCGCAGGCCGACGGAGAGCCGCGCCAGGTCGGCGTGGTCGTCGGAGCAGATCTCGTCCAGCGTGGTGACCGCGCGCGACACGACGACGGTGTCCTCGTCCTCCCAGTCGGCGATCCGGACCGGGACCGGCTGCTCGCGGCTGGTCTCGGCGAGCACCTGCGCGGTGAGCTGCGCGTGCACGGAGTGCAGGTCGTCGCGCAGCGCGGCGCGGGCCATCGTCTGCCACCGGTCGTCGCGCGGCAGCGCCAGGATCCGGGCCACCAGCGCCGAGAGCCCGAGCCGCTCGCCGAGCGCGAAGTGCACCCGGGCGACCTCGATCGGGTCGATGTCGTCGCGGCGCGAGGTCTCGACGATGTTGAGCACCATGTATGCCGGCGGCAGCACCGCCACCCGCACGGCGAGCTCCTCGGGCACGCCCTGCTCGACCAGCAGCGTCGCGCCGGCGCCTCGAAGGCGTCGAGCTCGCGGCCGGTGAGCAGGTCCGGCAGCGCCTCGACGACCTGCTGGGCGACCACCCCGAAGAAGTCGACGGTGCGCCTCGCTGTCCATCGGCGGCCGGCGGTTGTTGATCAGCCACCGCGACGCCCGCTCGACGAGGGTGCGCATCTCCAGCCGCATCCGGGTCTGCACGCCGGCGTCGATCCTGTTGTCGTAGGAGTCGATCTCGTCGATCAGCGCGCGCGACCCGAAGATCTCGCGGGCCACGAAGTTCGCCCGCACGAGCTCGTCGGCGAGGCGGCCGTCTCCTCCGAGAGCCGGTGGAAGAACGTCATGCCGGCGCCGTTGACGAGGTCGTTGACCACCTGGGTCACGATGATCTCGCGGCGCAGCGGGTGGCTCTCCATCTGCTCGCGGTAGGTCTGGCGCATCGTTGGTCGGGAAGTAGCCGAACAGGTCGTTGCGCAGGAACGGGTCGTCGGCGATGTCGGTGCGCGATCAGCTCGTCGGCGAGCACGATCTTGGTGTAGGCCAGCAGCACCGACGAGCTCCGGCACGGTCAGGCCCTGCTTGCGCTCGAGCCGCGCCGGCGACCGTCTTGCGGCTGGGCAGCGCCTCCAGCGCGCGGTCGAGCAGTCCCTGCCGCTCGAGGCGCCGGATCCAGTCCTCGTGCACGTGCAGCAGCTGGGGCGCCTGGATGGCGGCGTTGGCGAGCGCGTGGTTCTGCTCGTAGTTGTCGACGCAGCACCAGCGTCGCCGACCTCGTCGGTCATCGAGGCGAGCAGGTCGTTGCGCTGCTTCTCGGTGAGGTCGCCGTTGGCGACCACCTGGTCGAGCAGGATCTTGATGTTCACCTCGTGGTCGGAGGTGTCCACGCCGGCGGAGTTGTCGATGAAGTCGGTGTTGATCCGGCCGCCCGCGCGGGCGTACTCGATGCGGCCGCGCTGGGTCAGCCCGAGGTTGCCGCCCTCGCCGACGCAGCGGCAGCGCAGGTCGCCGCCGTCGACGCGGATCGCGTCGTTGGCCTTGTCGCCGACCTCGGCGTCGGTCTCGGTCGACGCCCTTGACGTAGGTGCCGATGCCGCCGTTCCACAGCAGGTCGACCGCGGCGAGCAGGATCGCCCGCATCAGCTCGGCCGGCGTCAGCGCGGTGCACGTCGTCGCTCGAGGCCGAGCGCCGCGCGCACCTGCGCGATGATCGGGATCGACTTCGGCCGAGCGCGGGAAGACGCCGCCGCCCTCGGAGATCAGCGACGTGTCGTAGTCCTGCCAGCTCGAGCGCGGCAGGGCGAACAGCCGCTTGCCGCTCGGCGTACGACGTCGTCGGCGACCGGGTCCGGGTCGAGGAAGATGTCGCGGTGGTCGAAGGCCGCGACCAGCCGGATGTGCTCGGAGAGCAGCATGCCGTTGCCGAACACGTCGCCGGACATGTCGCCGATGCCGACGCCGGTGAAGTCCTCGGCCTGGCAGTCGACGCCCATCTCGCGGAAGTGCCGGCGCACCGACTCCCAGGCGCCGCGCGCGGTGATGCCCATCGCCTTGTGGTCGTAGCCGACCGACCCGCCGGAGGCGAACGCGTCGCCGAGCCAGAAGCCGTAGTCCTTGGCGACGCCGTTGGCGATGTCGGAGAAGGTCGCGGTGCCCTTGTCGGCGGCGACGACGAGGTAGGAGTCGTCGCCGTCGTGGCGCACCACGCCGGCCGGCGGGACGGTCTCCTCGCCGCGCAGGTTGTCGGTGATGTCGAGCAGGCCGGAGATGAACGTCTTGTAGCAGGCGATCCCCTCGGCCATCCAGGCCTCGCGGTCGGCCGGCGTCGGGCAGCTGCTTGCAGAAGAAGCCGCCCTTGGCGCCGACCGGCACGATCACGGTGTTCTTCACCATCTGCGCCTTGACCAGGCCGAGGATCTCGGTGCGGAAGTCGTCGCGCCGGTCGGACCAGCGCAGGCCGCCGCGGGCGACCGCGCCGAAGCGCAGGTGCACGCCCTCGACCCGCGGCGAGTAGACGAAGATCTCGAACTTCGGGCCGCGGCTCGGGCAGGTCGGGGATCGCGTCGGGCTGCAGCTTGAAGCGAGATGTAGGACTTCGTCAGCCCGTCGGCGTCGACCTGGAAGTAGTTGGTGCGCAGGGTCGCCTGGATCGACGGTGAGGTAGGAGCGCAGGATCCGGTCGTGGTCGAGGCTGGCCACGTCGTCGAGCGCGCGGCGCGATGCGGTCCTCGATCTCCTCGGTCTTGGCCACGCCGGGCCTCGCCGTCGGCGGCCAGGTCGCCGTTGCGGCCCGGGTCGAAGCGGGCCTCGAACAGCGCGACCAGCCAGCCGGGTGATGTCGACGTTCTGCTGCAGCGCGTCCTCGATGTAGTCCTGCGCGAACGGCGTGCCGCCCTGGCGCATGTACTTCGCGTAGGCGCGCAGCACGCGTGGCCTGCCGCCAGGTCAGCCCGACCGCGAGCACCAGCGCGTTGAAGCCGTCGACCTCGTTGTCGCCCTCCCACACCGCGTTGACCGCGTCCTGGAACAGCTCGCGGCCGCCCGACGGGCAGCGGCCTGGTGGTAGCGCAGCCCGAAGTCGTAGATGTAGGACTCGCGCGGCAGGCCGACGAGCTCGTAGGGCCGCTCGTCGACGACCTCGACGCCCATCGAGGACAGCGTCGGCAGCACCTCGGACAGCGACAGCGGCGACGCCGATCCGGAAGATCTTGAGCCGCGCCTCGTGCGGCCCGGCGTCGAGCGGCTGGTAGAAGGACAGGTCGAGCCCGCCGTCGCCGGGGATGCCCTCGAGGCGGCCGAGGTCGACCGCGCCGGTGCGCGGCGGGTAGTCCTCCTTGTAGGCCTCGGGGAACGAGTCGGCGTACTGCCGGGCGAGCAGGGCGCCGTCCTCCTCGCCGTACTCCGCGTGCGCGGCGGCGACGAAGTCGTCGCGCCAGGACCGCGCGGCCTCGGCGAGCCGGCGCTCGAGGTCGGCCTGGTCGAAGTCGCCGATCAGCTGCCCCGGGCTGCGGGCGGACCACGAAGTGCAGCCGGGCGAGCAGCGACTCGCTGACCCGGGCGGTGTACTCCAGCGACGTCGCCGCCGAGCTGGCGCTTGAGGATGCCGGCGATCCGCTCGCGCACCGGCGGTCGTGTAGCGGTCGCGCGGCAGGTAGACCAGGCAGGACAGGTAGCGGCCGTAGGTGTCGCGGCGCACGAACAGCCGCACCTGGCGGCGCTCGCGGGTGTGCAGCACCGCCTCGGCGATCGGCACCAGCTCGTCGATCGGGGTCTGGAACAGCTCGTCGCGCGGGTAGGTCTCCAGCACGTCCATCAGCGCCTTGCCGGTGTGGCTGCAGCGGCGTCGAACCCGGCCCGGTCGATGACCTGCTTGGCCTTGACCCGGATCACCGGGATCCGGGTCAGCGACTCGGTGTAGGCGGCCGAGGAGAACAGCCCGAGGAAGCGCCGCTCGCCGACGACCTCGCCGCTCTCGTCGAACGTCTTGACCCCGACGTAGTCGAGGTAGACCGGCCGGTGCACGGTCGCCTTGGAGTTGGCCTTGGCCAGCACCAGCAGGGTCTTCTCGCGCGCCTTGGCCCGCACCAGCGGCGGCAGCTTGCCGAAGGACGCGGACATGTCCTGGTCGGAGCGCAGGATGCCGAAGCCGGTGCCGGGCACGGCGCGCAGCGCCATGTCGTCGGGGTCGTCGCGGGTCGCCCTGCTCGAGGCGGTACTCGCGGTAGCCGAGGAAGGTGAAGTGCGTGTCGGCCAGCCAGCGCAGCAGCGCCTGGCCCTCGTCGATCTCCTCGCGCGGCAGCGGCGGCGGGTTGCTCCTCGAGGTCGTCGATGATGCTCGAGCGCCTGCTGGTGCATCTTCGGCCAGTCCTCGACGGCCTCGCGCACGTCGTGCAGCACCTTGGTCAGCGCCTGCGCGATCTCCTCGCGCTGCGTCGGGCTCGACTCGCGGCCGATCTCGATGTGCATCCACGACTCGCGGGAGACGTCGTGCGGCAGGTCGGCCCGGTCGACCTGCTCGTCGTCGGTGAGGACCTCCTGGAGCTCGCCGGTGATGTCGCGGCGGACCAGGATCTGCGGGTGCACGACCATGTGCACCTCGCGGTTCTGCTCGTTGAGCTCCATCGTCACCGAGTCGACGAGGAACGGCATGTCGTCGGTGACCACCTCGACGACGGTGTGCCCGCCGGCGGACCAGCCGTGCTCGGCGACGGTCGGGGTGAAGACGCGCACGTTGGCGGTGCCCTGGGGGCGGTACGCCGCGAGCTTGTACTGGCTCATCGCGGCGCCGTACAGGTCGACCTCGCTGCGGTCGCGCGATGTCCTCGGGGGCGACGTGGCGGTAGAAGAACCGCAGCAGCTCGGCGGACGTCTCACCCGGAGGACCGCCGGTGCCCTTGCGGCCGGCGGCGAAGGCCGCCGCCCGCTCGAGCAGGTCGTCACGGTGGTGGTTCGCGGTGTCGTCCAGCGTCGTACGCACGCAGCATCAGCCTCTGTCGCTCCACGACGGCACGTCGTTGTGCCGTCGGACCGACACTAGGACCTCGGCGCGGGTCCGCCACCAAACCGGGGCGCCCGGGTCAGAGCAGGGAGCGGAGGTCCCACAGCAGCGGGAAGTAGCGCAGGTCGAGCCGGCTGCGGAGGTAGTCCGCGCCCGAGGACCCGCCGGTGCCGGTCTTGGTGCCGATCATCCGCTCGACCATCACGACGTGCCGGGCCCGCCAGGCCGCGGCGAGCTCGTCGTGCTGGAGCAGCGCCTCGGCGAGCGCCCAGACGTCGGCGTACGACGACCGGTCGTGGGCCGCCCGCCGCACCGAGGCGATCACGGCCTCGTCGTCGTCGACGGCGAGCCCGCGGGCCGTCGAGCACGTGCAGGAACGCGTCCCACAGGGTCGGCTCGGCCAGCCGGCGCTGCAGCCGGGCCCGCTCGTCGTCGGTGAGCCCGCGGAACCGCTCGACGAAGGACGGGTCCTTGGCGCCGGAGAGGAACTCCAGCTCGCGGAACTGCACCGACTGGAAGCCGCTGGCCGGGGCCAGGGTCTGCCGGAACTCCAGGAAGTCCTGCGGGGTCATCGTCTCCAGCACGTCGACCTGGTGCGACCAGCACCCGCTCGACGACGTGCATCCGGTGCAGGAGGTGCTGGGCCCACCACAGCCGGTCGCCGCCCCGTCGTCAACCCCGTCGTCGGCGCCCAGCATGATCGCGTCGCGGGCCGCCGTCGCCTCGTGCAGGAGCTGCTGGAACCACAGCTCGTAGACCTGGTGGATGGTGATGAACAGCAGCTCGTCGTGGGCCGGCGGGTCGGACTCGAGCTGCTGGGCCGAGAGCAGCCGCGCGAGCTGGAGGTAGCTGCCGTAGGTCAGCCGGGCGCCCTGCTCGCCGAACTGCACGGCGGTGGCGCGCTCGGTCGGGTGCTGCTCCTGCTGGCTCACCCGGGGAGCGTAGCCACCGCGCCGGGCCGTCCGACATGATGACGCCCATGAAGTTCTCCCACGAGCTGACCTACGACGCGCCGCCCGAGGACGTCCACGCCATGCTGGCCGACCCGGCGTTCCGGGAGCAGGTGTGCGCCGCGATGCACTCCGTGCGCACCGACGTGCGCGTCGACGGCCGCCGGCGCCGGCATGCAGGTCGTCGTGGACCAGACCCAGCCCGCGCGGGGCATCCCGTCGTTCGCCAAGAAGTTCGTCGGCGACGAGATCCAGGTCGTGCAGAACGAGTCGTGGAACGGCACCGGCGGGGCGCGGCTCGACATCGAGATCCCCGGCAAGCCCGAGCACGTCCAGGGACGGATCGCGCTCGACCGCGGCCGGCGGCGGCACGGTGCGAGACCGTCGCCGGCGACGTCAAGGTGAGCCTGCCCGCTGGTCGGCGGCAAGCTCGAGGGCCTGATCGGCGACCTGCTGCGCTCGGCGCTCGAGGTCGAGCAGCGGGTCGGTCGGCGCTGCCTCGCCGGGTCCTGAGGCTCCCAGTCCTGACCGGCCCCCCGGGCATCGCCGGCCTCGCGCTCCTCGTCGGCGAGGTCTCGGCGGCGCACGACGTACACCACCACGCCGAGCACCACGAACGGGCCGAAGGCGATGACCAGGACCAGCGAGCGCTCGAACGGGTGCAGGCCGCCCAGGTGCAGCAGCACCGCGAGCGGGAGCAGCAGGAGGGGCTGGACGGGCGTCACGTGAGGATTGTCTCCCAGGCGCATACCGCGGAATCCACGGGACACCCTGGTGGTTGGTACAACGTTCAACCTCCCCGACCCCTAGGACGGTTCTCCCCGTGCCCGACCTCTTCGACCCGATCCACACCGGCGACTGGGACCTGCCCACCGCCTCGTGATGGCCCCGCTGACCCGCAACCGCGCCGAGCCCGGCATGGTGCCCGGCGACCTCGCCGTGGAGTACTACGCCCAGCGCGCGTCCGCGGCGCTGATCGTCACCGAGGGCACCCAGCCCAGCGCGGTGGGCCAGGGCTACCTGAACACCCCCGGCATCCACACCCCCGAGCAGGTGGCCGGCTGGCGCCGGGTCGCCGAGGCCGTGCACGCCCGTGGCGGGCGGATCGTCGTGCAGCTCATGCACGTCGGCCGGATCGCGCACCCCGACAACAAGGACGGCCTCGAGACGATCGCGCCGAGCGCGCTCGCGGCCCCCGACCAGATGTTCACCGCCGACGGCATGAAGCCGTTCCCGGTGCCCCGCGAGATCGCGACCGACGAGATCGCCGGCCGTGGTCGCGGAGTTCGTGCACGCCGCGCGCTGCGCGGTCGAGGCCGGGCTGGACGGCGTCGAGGTGCACGCCGCCAACGGCTACCTGCATCCACCAGTTCCTGGCGCCCGGCTCGAACCAGCGCACCGACGCCTACGGCGGCAGCCCGGAGAACCGGGCCCGCTTCGCGATCGAGGTCACCCGCGCCGTGGCCGAGGCGATCGGCGCGGAGCGCGTCGGCATCCGGATCTCCCCGGCGCACAACATCCAGGGCGCGACCGAGGAGGACCCGGCCGACGTCGAGGCGACGTACACCGCGCTCGTCGAGGCGATCGCCCGCTCGGCCTGGCCTACCTCAGCGTGCTGGCCGACCCGTCGCTGGAGCTCGTGCAGCGAGCTGCGCAAGGACCTTCGGCGGGGTGCTGGTCGCCAACACCGGCTTCGCCGACGTCACCACCCGCGCCTCCGCGCAGGCCGTGCTCGACGACGGACCTCGCCGACCGGTCGCGGTCGGCCGGCTGTTCCTGGCCAACCCCGACCTGCCCGAGCGCTGGCGGGCCGGCGCCGGCGCTCAACGAGCCCGACCCGGCCACCTTCTACGGCGGCGGCGCCGAGGGCTACACCGACTACCCGGCGCTCGGCGAGGCGTCCTGACGGTCCGGACGGGTCAGCCCAGGTCCATGAACGGGTAGCGGTAGTCCTTCGGCGGGTCGAACGTCTCCTTGATCGAGCGCGGCGAGGTCCAGCGCAGCAGGTTCTGCGGTGCGCCGGCCTTGTCGTTGGTGCCCGAGGCGCGCGCCCCGCCGAAGGGCTGCTGCCCGACGACCGCACCGGTCGGCTTGTCGTTGACGTAGAAGTTGCCGGCCGCGAAGCGCAGCTCCTCGCGCGCCCACGGCGATCACGTCGCGGTCCTGGGCGATGATCGACGCCGGTCAGGGCGTACGGCGCGAAGGACTCCATCTGCGCGACGACCTTCTCGAAGTCGCCGTCCTCGAAGACGTGCACGGCCAGGATCGGGCCGAAGTACTCGGTGCTGAACATCTGGTCGGTCGGGTCGGCTGCTCTCCACGACCGTCGGCCGCACGAAGTAGCCCGACCGAGTCGTCGACCTTGCCGCCCGCGACGACGTCGAGGCTCTTGGACCGCTTGGCGCGCGCGATCGCCTTCTTGTGCTTGGCGAACGCGCGGTCGTCGATGACCGCGCCCATGAAGTTGCGAGAAGTCGGTGACGTCGCCCATCGAGATCGCGTCGACCTCGGCGAGGAACTCGTCCTTCATCCGCTTCCACACCGAGCGCGGCGACGTAGGCGCGCGAGGCGGCCGAGCACTTCTGGCCCTGGAACTCGAACGCGCCGCGCAGCAGCGCCACCCGCAGCACGTCGGGGTCGGCCGAGGGGTGCGCGACGACGAAGTCCTTGCCGCCGGTCTCGCCGACGATGCGCGGGTAGGAGCGGTACGACGCGATGTTCGCGCCGACCGTGGCCCACAGGTGCTGGAAGGTCGGCGTGGAGCCGGTGAAGTGGATGCCGGCGAGGTCGCGGGTGCGTTCAGCGCCACCTCCGAGACGTCGAGGCCGTCACCGGGGAGCATGTTGATGACGCCCGGGCGGCATCCCGGCCTCCTCGAGCAGCTCCATGGTCAGGTGCGCGGCGACCTGCTGGGTCGGCGACGGCTTCCAGATCACGGTGTTGCCCATCAGCGCCGGCGCGGTCGGCAGGTTGCCGGCGATCGCGGTGAAGTTGAACGGCGTGATCGCGTAGACGAAGCCCTCGAGCGGGCGGTGGTCGGTGCGGTTCCAGATGCCGCGGCTGTTCGCGATCGGCTGCTCGGCGAGGATCTGCCGGGCGAAGTGCACGTTGAAGCGCCAGAAGTCGATGAGCTCGCAGGCCGAGTCGATCTCGGCCTGGAAGGCGGTCTTGGACTGGCCGAGCATCGTCGCGGCGTTGATCCGCTGGCGCCACGGGCCGGCGAGCAGGTCGGCGGCCTTGAGCAGGATCGCGGCGCGCTCGTCGGCGGGCAGCGCGCGCCACGCCGGCGCCGCCTCCTGCGCGGCGGCGATCGCGGCGCGGGCGTCGGCCTGCGTGGAGTTCTTCAGCGACGCCGAGCACGTGGCCGTGGTCGTGCGGCTGGACGACCCGGGTCTCCGCGCCGCCGCCCATCTTCTTGCGGCCGCCGATGGTGGCGGTCAGGTCGAGCTGCTCGTCCTCCTGGCCGCTTCAGCTCGAGCTCGAGCGCGGCCCGCTCGGGGCTGCCGGGCGCGTAGGTGAGGTTCGGCTCGTTGACGGGGAGCCGGCGGGGCAGTGATGGCGTCCATGCCGCCGATCGTGTCACGGGCGGCCGGTCAGACCCAAGTCGGCGGAGAGATCCTTACGCGCCGGTCTGGTCGAGCAGGTCGCCGATCTCCTGGGTGGCCCACCAGGCGAGCTCGTGGTCCAGGCAGCGGTCGGCGAGCCGGGCGGTCCGCCTCCGGCGACCGCCTCGCACGCCGGCGGCGACGTCGGCCTCGGCGTCCTCGGTGTCGGCGAGCACGGCCGCGACGAGCCGCAGCGGGACGACCTCGTCGACCTCGACCAGCGTCGGATCGTCGTCCTCGCCGGCGACGGGCCGACCCGCGGCACGTCGACGCGCGACGACCACCCGGCGGGGCCGGTCCGCGTCGGTCAGCAGGGCCAGCGAGTGCCTGGGCGGCCGCCGGCGGACGCGGCGTACTCCCACTCCTCCTCGCCGCCGTCGGGCAGCGCCGCCCGGACCGCGTCGGTGACGGCGTGCGCGACGAACGGGGCCGGCCCGAGCCCGTCCGCCACGAGCAGGCCGCGCAGCCGCGCCGGCGTGGTGGGGACGTAGACGCGCACGCCGGCGCTCACGACGTCACCGGCTTGCGCGCCGGGGCCTTCCGGCGCCCGCGGGGCGCGCGCTCGCGGCCGGGTCGCGGCGCTGTCGACGAGCTCCTCGAGCGACTCGGTCACGCACTGGCCGAGCACGTCGAGGTCGGGCAGCGCGTCCCGGTCGGCGTTGAGGCCGAAGTAACACCCCGCCGTCGTACGACGTGACGCCGATCGCCAGCGCGTGCCCGGGCAGCAGCGGCGGGACCGGGTAGGACTCCGTCATCGCGGCGCCCGCGGCGTAGAGCGGGAACTGGGGCCCGGGGACGTTGGTGATCACCAGGTTGAAGGGGCGGCGTCGCGAGTGCGGCGCCGCGACCCGGGAGCCGAGCGCGTGGAAGGTCGTCGGCGCGAAGCCGGCGACGCCGGCGATCCGGTCCGCGGCGACCGCCTGCCCGGTCTCCTTGTGGGCCTTGAGCGCGTAGGAGACCTGGTGCAGCCGCACGACCGGGCTGGTCTCCCCGATCGGCAGGTTGAGCAGGTGGCCGGTGACCTGGCTGCCGAGCGAGGTCGGCTCGAGGTCGCTGTCGATCACGCTCATCGGCACCATCGCCCGCAGGGTCCGGCTGCCGTGCACCGACTCGGCGCGGGTCATCAGCCAGCTGCGCAGGGCGCCGGTGAGGGTGGCCAGGACGACGTCGTTGACGGTGCCGCCGTGGAAGCGTCGCACGGCGCGGTAGTCCTGCAGCGAGGTCTTCACGGTCACGAAGCGACGCTGCTCGGACAGCTCGGTGTTGATCGGCGACTCCGGCGCCGAGCGCCGGTTGGCCAGCGCGGACGCGATGTCGACCACCCGACCACCCACGGCGCCCGCCGCGCGCAGCACGCTGCCGGCGTTGCCGACCAGCGTGCCGACGGCCTGCCGCGGGTCGCGGGCCGAGTCGGTGAGCGCCTCGACGACGAGGGCCGACCGGGTCGGCTCGCGGCGCGGGTGCCAGTCGTCGTGGACGGTCTCCTTGGGCGCCGGGTCGATGTCGAGCACCACCTGGCCGAGGTCGATGGTGGCGACGCCGTCGACCAGGATCTGGTGGGACTTGGACAGGATCGCGGTGCGGCCGCCCTCCAGGCCCTCGATGAAGTACATCTCCCACAGCGGCCGGTGCCGGTCGAGCCGGCGCGACATGATCCGCGCGGTCAGGTCGCGCAGCTGCTCCATCGACCCCGGGCGCGGCAGCGCGGAGCGGCGGACGTGGAAGGTCAGGTCGAAGTCGTCGTCGTCGACCCAGACCGGGTTGGCCAGCCGCCCGGGCACCGAGCGGATCCGCTGCCGGTAGCGCGGCACGAAGGCGATCCGGTCGGCCACCAGCGCCACCAGCCGGTCGTAGTCCAGCTCCTCGTGGGCGGGTCGAACACCTCGAGCGTCGCGTTGTGCATCGGCGCGCTCGCGGACTCCTCGACCAGGAAGGCCAGGTCGACGGCCCTCAGCCGCTCGCTCATCCCACCCTCCCCTCCGGTCCCACGCTCCGTCGTGCGATTCTGGCAGAAGGTCCCCCGCGGTCGCGCGCCGCCCGAGCCCGCAGGAGAGCAGATGGTCTTCGCCCACGGCATCGGCGGGGCGAGGGACCTCCCCATCCCCGCCGAGTACGCCATGGCCGGGGCCGGTGCCGCCCTCGCCGTCTCGTTCATCGTGCTCGCCCTGGCCTGGCGCACGCCGCGCTTCGACGCCGCGACCAAGGGCCGTCCGGCCCCCGGCTGGCTCGCCGCGCTGGTCGACAGCACGGCCGGCGCCGTGGTCCTGCGCGCCCTCGGGCTGGCCTTCTCGGCGTACGTCGTGTGGGCGGCCGTCGCGGGTCCGGACCTGCTGACCAACCCGACCTTCGGCGTGGTCTACGTGCTGCTGTGGGTCGGCATCGTGCCGCTCTCGCTGCTCTTCGGGCCGTTCTACCGGGCGGTGAGCCCGCTGCGCACGGTGCACCTGCTGTTCGTCCGCGCCACCGGCGGTCGCCCCGAGGACGGGATCGTGGCGCTGCCGCGCTGGGTCGGCTACTGGCCCGCCGCGCTCGGCCTGCTCGCCTTCGTCTGGCTCGAGCTCGTCTACCCCCAGTCGACGTACCTCTCCCCGATCCGCCTCTGGTTCGGGGTGTACGTCGCCGTGGTGCTCGTCGGCGCCGCGGTGTTCGGGGACCGCTGGTTCGAGAGCGCCGACCCGTTCGAGGTCTACTCCTCGCTCGTGGGGCGGCTCTCGGTGCTGGGCCGCACCGACGACGGGGCGGTGGTGCTGCGCAGCCCGCTCGGCAACCTCGACGGCGTACCCGCCCGGCCGGGGCTGGTCGGGGTGGTGGCCGTGCTCTTCGGCAGCACGGCGTTCGACAGCTTCAAGGACTCCAACGGGTGGCTGCGCTTCGTGCAGAGCAGCGACACCAGCTCGACGTGGCTCGACTTCTGGGCCCTGCTGGTCTTCTGCGCCGTCGTCGGGGTCACGTTCTCGGCTGCGACGATGGCCACCGGCGTCGAGCACGGCTCGCGCCGGCGCGTGCTGCCCGACCTGTTCGCGCACTCGGTCGTGCCCATCGTGGTCGGCTACATCGTCGCGCACTACCTCAGCTACTTCGTCGAGGTCGGACAGCAGACCATCGCCCGGCTCAGCGACCCGATGGCCGACGGCAGCAACCTGCTCGGCACCGCCGACTGGCCGGTGAGCTACTGGCTGACCACGCACCCGACCCTGCTGGCGGTCGTGAAGGTGCTCGCGGTCGTCACCGGGCACGTGCTCGGGGTCGTCTCGGCCCACGACCGGGCGATCAGGCTGCTGCCGCGCCGCCACCAGCTCACCGGGCAGCTGCCCCTGCTGTTCGTGATGGTGTTCTACACCGTCACCGGGCTCTACCTGCTCTTCGGAGCCTGAGCCCGGCCCCGACCCGGGCACCTCCGCGCGGGCGCGGCGCCGGCACCCGGCCGAGAACGCCGTCGGCGAGCCCCTGGGCGGCGTCGCGCAGCGGCGACTCCCCGCACTCCGCGAGGCTGAGCCCGCCCATCAGCGCGCGGTCGGCGGCCGCCCGGTCCTCGGGCAGGAAGTGCACGTCGAGCGGGCGCACGAAGCCCTCGACCATCCCGGAGATCTCCCGGTCGCTCCACCCGAGCGTCGGCCGGGTGCGGTTGACGACCACGCGCGGCCGGACGCCGGGCAGCACGTCGCGCAGCTCGACGAGCCCGCGCGCGAGCCGGGCCAGCCCCACCGGGTCGGCCGAGCCCACGACCACCACCTCGTCGGCACGCGCGAGCGTCGCCAGCGTGGTCAGGTTGCGGCGCGGGGCGGCGCTGCCCCAGGCGGTGCCGAGATCCCCCGGGTCGCCCTCGAGGCTGAAGCCGAGGTCGGCCACCACCACGTCGGCCAGCCGGACCGCCTCGTGCAGCAGGTCGTCGTACGCAGCGGGGCGGACCTCCTGCCACCGGTCGGCGCGGGGCAGTCCGCTCAGCAGCCGCAGCCGCTCCCCCGCCTGCCGGGCCAGGCCGGCCAGCCGCGCGGTGTCGAGCAGCCCGGAGTTCGCGGCCCGGACCGCCGCGAGCAGCCCGGACACCTCGTCCAGGACGCCGAGGTGCTGGGCGACCGCGCCCCCGTAGGGGTCGGCGTCGAGCAGCAGCACCTCGGTGCCGGCCCGCGCCATCTCGGTGGCCAGGGCGACCGCGACGGTGGTGCGGCCCGGCGCACCGGCGGCTCCCCAGACCGCGACGAGGCGGCCGCGGCGGGGCTCGGGACGTGCCGGTGCGGTGGTCTCGGGGTCGGTGACCGCGGTGGGCTCGCCCGTGCCGCCGGGCGAGTCGTGCGCCGGAGGGGACGCGGCGGTCGTGATCGCGGGCACCAGGCCGGCGAGGTCGTCCGCGGGCAGCAGCCGCCCGACGCCGAGCCGCTGCAGCCGGGCGGAGCCGCCGCCCTCGAGCTCGGTGGGCGCCGCCACCAGCACGGTGGCCACCCCGCAGCGGCGCAGCGCGTCGACGCTGTCGGCGTCGAGACCGGGCAGACCGGGCGCGACGACGGCGACCGTCGCGAGCCCGGTCGCCGCGGTCGCGAGCAGGTCGGTCAGGTCGAC
The DNA here is from genome assembly GCA_963781745.1 of uncultured Actinomycetota bacterium. GTDB lineage: Bacteria > Actinomycetota > Actinomycetes > Propionibacteriales > Nocardioidaceae > Nocardioides_B. The sequence continues at coordinate 306,231 of CAWAHH010000020.1, forward strand.
GCAGCGGCGGCTGAGGACGACGGCGGGCGCGGCCCGCTCCATCCGGTCGAGGGCCTCCGCCTCCCAGGCGGCTCCCGCGGCCGCCACCAGCACCGGGACCCGGTGCGGCTGCCCCGCGGCACCCGCGCCGCTGCCGGCGGTCATCGCCGGACCGTGAGCGTGACGGCGCCTCCGGCCAGCGCGGCCAGGGCCGCGGGCAGCCCCGCCCGCTGGGCCTCGTCGACCCCGACGACGACCTGGCGCGACGCGCTCGGACCCAGCGAGGTCCGGGTGGCAGGTGCCGCGACCACGGTGACGTCCTCGAGGACGAGCGTCGAGCGCGCGGCGCCGGCCGCGCGGGCCGAGCGGGCGGGGTCGGCTGTGACCCACACGTCGACGACGCTGCCGGCGCGCACGGAGGCGGGCACCGCGTCGGTGGCGACGGAGAGCGGGACCTCGGTGAGCGACCCTTCGGCACTCGACCCGACGGCGGCGCGGGGCAGCAGCTCCCCGGCACCGAGGGCGCGCGCGGCGGTCGCGCCGTCGGCCGGGGGGCGGTCGGCCGAGAGGTAGGCGTCCGCGGCGGCCTGGTCGGCGAAGCGGACCCGGGTGCCGACCAGGTCGGCAGCGGTCAGCGGCTGGCCAGCACTCACCGCGTGCCGGGTCGTCCAGACCGCGACGGTGTCGTCGGCACCGCCGAGCAGCCGCGCGCCCAGCAGCGCGGACAGCGCCACCACGACGACCCCGATCGCGAGCCGCGGGTCGCGCAGGGTCCGGCGGGCCGCGCGGGTGGCCGCGGGCGACGAGGGGAACGCCCCCGCAGCGGCGGAAGCGGGCCGGTCCGTGCTCGCGGACGGTCGTGGACCCAGCGTCGCTCCCCGTGGCATGGGCGCATCATGCCCGCTGCACCCCGGCCCGGGCACGGGCTCGTCCCCAGGTTTAACCCATCCTTTGTCATCCCTCGTCACGGTTCGTCGGCGCCTCCGGCTGCCGGCGGAGCGTCGGCTCGCGGCGACTTGTGCACAGGCAAACACCGGCTGCCGCCACGAAACGTCCTCAAGCGCTGGCATAGTGACCCCCGTGAGCCCGTCCCCCCACGACGACGCCGCCCCCGGCACGCCCGGCGGCCCCGGCACGCCCGGCCCCGGTGGTGGCCGCACCGGTGCCCGCTTCCTGACCCTGGCCGACGTCGCCGAGATCCTGGCCACGTCGGTGGCCCAGGTGCGCGCCCTGGTGCACGCCGGCGAGCTGCGCTACATCCAGATCGGCGGCCGCCAGCAGTACCGCATCGAGGACGTCGAGCTGGAGAAGTACATCGCCCGCATGTACGCCCGCACCGACGCCCAGCTCTCGGCGCCGCCCACGAGTCCCGGGCAGGCACACGTGCCGTCGCAGGCGCCCAGCGGGCAGGACGGCTCAGACGCTCCGCACCGATGAGACGGCGCTGAAGGGCACCACCTCGACCGTGCGCCCGGGTCCCCAGCCGCCGTCGTCGCCGACGAGCAGCTCGGCGAAGTCCGCCCCGACGCGCCCCCAGGTGCCGCGCAGCCAGGTGCCGTCGAGCCGGTGCAGGACGGTCTCGGCGCGGCTGTCGGCCACCCCGCGCAGGGCCGAGGCCAGCCCGAGCCGGGCACCGAGCGGGCGCGCCTCCTGTCCCACCGCCCGGTCGGCGAGGCCGCGCACCGACGCCACCGCCTCCAGGCGCACGATCCACTCCTGACGGCCCGCCTCCAGCAGGCACCAGCCGTCGCCCACCCGGACCAGCGTCGCGTCGACCTGGCCGCTGCCCGTCACCGCGAGCACGAGCGCACGCCCGAGGGAGGCGTGGAAGCGGGAGGCGAGGTCGACCCGGGCGTACTCCGCGCGGGCCTGCTCGGCCACCTCCGCGTCCCGCTCGGCCAGCGCCAGTCCCTCGGCCTGCTGCTCGAGGTCGTCGAACAGCGCGAGCAGACGCTCCTCCCACCTCATGGCCACCTCATGGGTCGAACGCTGGACCCTGCGCGCGCAGGTGTCAATCTGCCGCACACCTGCCCCGGCCTGGCCGGCACGCCTGGGGACGGCACGGTTGACATCCGCGGCATTCTGCGGCTGGATACATCAAACGACATCAAACGATAGGATTAATCACTCATGGGCCACCCCCGCCCGACCGCCGTGCTCCTGCGCGGCGGCCTGCTGCTCGCAGGGTGCGCCGGCGCGGTCCCGCTCACGGCCGCGGTCGTGGGGCCGCCGATGGGGGCGGTGCTCGGGCCGCTGCGCGGCCGGGGGCCGGGTGCGCTCGCCACGATGCCGTTCGAGACGCTCGTACTCGGGGGGTGCGCCCTCGCGGTGCTCGCCGCCGTCGCCTGGCTGGCGCTGGTCTCGGCGTGCACGGCACTGGTCGCGACCGCTCGGGTGCTCGCTCCGGGGGCCGTCGCCGGCCGGTCGGGGCTGCACCGCGGCCTCGGGGCGCTGGGCGACCTCACCGACCGGTGCACGCCGCTGGCCGTGCGCGCGGTGGTCACCTCCCTGACGGTCGGCGTGGGCGTGACCGTCGCCGTCGGCCCGGCACTGGCGGACACCTCCGGGTCACCGGGTCCACCGCCCCGCTCCCCCGCGGCCGCGCTGACCGGGCTGCCGCTGCCCGACCGCACCACCGGGGCCGCCGCCCGACCCGCGTCCTGGCAGGACCGCTCGGCGCTCGTCGTCCGGTCCGGCGACTCCCTGTGGTCGCTGGCAGAGCGGCGGCTGCCCGACGGCTCCAGCGACCGGGCGGTCACGCACGGCTGGCACCGGCTGTACGCCGTCAACGCCGACCGGGTCGGACCCGACCCCGACCTGCTGCACCCCGGCACCCGCCTGGTCGTGCCGCCCGGCCTCGCCGACGGCCGTCTCGTCGACCCGCACCAGACCGCAGCGCACCTCGCAGAAGATCCCGCACCCGACACCTCGCCCCACCGAGAGGAACGACCATGACCGACACCGGCTCGCCCACCCCCCGCACCGGCACCTCGGCCGGGTCCGCCCGGCCGGCGCCGCGGCGGCCACCCGCCCCGACGTCGCAGCTCGCGACGGTCACCCGGCTCGGCGCAGCGTCCGCCGTGCCGGAGCAGGTGCCCTTCGCGGCCGTGCAGGGCACCCTGGCCCTCGACCTGGCCCTCGACCTGGCCCCCGACCTGGCACTGGTGCCGCCGGCCCCGCCGCTGCCCGCACCGGTCGGACCCGACCTGCACCTGCTGGCCGCCGAGGGCGACGACCGGGCGCTGCGCGGCTGGGCGGCCACCTTCGCCCAGGCGACGGTCGAGGTGCTCGGCGGCGACCGGCCCGTGTCGCAGCTGCTGCGCTGGACCAGCCCCCGCGTCTACCAGGACCTCGAGCGGCGGGTGCGGCTGCTCGCCCGAGCCGCCGCGGCCCCCGACCGGATGCGGACGATCCGCCCGCAGGTCCGCAGCGTGCACCTGTGCCGGCCGGCGGCCGGCCGGGTGGAGGTCAGCGTGCACGTGCGCTACGGCCAGCGCTCCCGGGCGATCGCGGCCCGTGCCGAGCTGCGGCGCGGCCGGTGGACCTGCGTCGCCCTCGAGATCGGCTGAGCGACGCGTCCACCCTCAGGACAGCCGGGTGACCTGCACGTCGACCTCGAGCGCCGAGGTCGTCCCGCCGGAGAAGATCCCCCGCAGCGGCGGGACGTCGGTGTAGTCGCGCCCCCGGGCGACCACCACGTGACGGTCACCCGGCTCGATCGCGTTGGTCGGGTCGAAGCCGATCCAGACCCCGTCCCACCACTCGACCCAGGCGTGCGACTCCCCCACCACTGTCGCGCCGATCTCGGGCTCGCGGCGCGGGTGCAGGTAGCCCGACACGTAGCGAGCCGGTACGCCGGCCGCGCGCAGCGCCCCGATGGCGAGGTGCGCCATGTCCTGGCAGACCCCCCGCCGGGCGGTCCAGGCATCGCCGGCGTGGCCGTGCACCTGGGTCGACCCCGACTCGTAGCGCACCTCGTCGTGCACGAGGCGGCACAGCGCCCGGGCGAAGTCGGTCGGGCCCGTCGACTCCTCGACCAGCCGCTGCGTGAGGTCCTCGAGCTCGGGCTCGGGGCGCGACCCGGTCGTCGACGACCAGCGTCTCGCAGTAGCGGTCGCGCACCTCCGGGGAGCCGATCTCGGCCCATGTGAGCGCGCCGCCCTCCTGCGGGGGCCGGTTCACCTGGACGGTCGAGGTCGCGGTGACGGTCAGCTCGCTGTGCTGGTCGAGCACCTCGAAGGCGGTCACCTCGGTGCCCCAGTAGTCGCGGTAGGTCTGGCTCCACGGTGTCGGCGTGACGTCCAGCCTGCTGTGCACGACGACCTGCTGGCCACTGGTCAGTGGCGTCATCCGGGCCTCGTTGTAGGACGCGGCCACCCCACCGTCGTACGCGATGCGGGTGGTGTGCACGACGCGGTACTGCATGGTCATCGGGCCCCTCCCTGCCAGCTCATCGCCACCGCGTGCGCGAAGTAGCGGTGCGTCACCGCGTCGCTCGCCGCCGCGCAGGTGCGCTGCAGCCGCTCCATCTCGCCGGGCAGGTCGGCCACGATGTCGCCGATGGACCTGTACTCCAGCTCGGCGCGGGCGCGCCCGAGCAGCCGCTGCGCCTCGTCCTGGAAGCCGACCCGCTGACCGCTCGGCCTCGAGGTTGGCCAGGCACTGCTCGGCCCGGGTCAGCGCGTGCACCACCGAGCGCGGGAACAGCCGGTCGAGCAGGAGGTACTCCGCCGCCTCGCGGTCCGTCTCGAGGCCGCGGTAGGCGCGCAGGAAGGACTGGTAGGCGCCACAGGCACGCAGCGTCGTCGGCCACGCCGAGTTCGGTCCCGGGCTGAGCGCCGAGGTGGCGACCAGCCGGGCGGTCATGTCCGCGCGCTCCAGCGACCGGCCCAGGACCAGGAACTGCCAGCCCTCGTCGCGGCTCATCGTGGCGCCGGCGGTGCCGTTGACGACGGCGGCCCGCTCCCGCACCCAGCGAAGCGCGTCCTGGGCGCGCATCGAGCGGAAGCGACCCGAGGCGATGATGCGGTACGTCGAGTTGATGACCTCCCACATGTCGGTCGAGAGCGTCTCGCGGGCCCGCCGGGCGCTCTCGCGGGCGCCGCCGACCGAGGAGGAGATCGACGTCCCCTCGTCGGTGTCGAAGGCGAGCCGGAACAGCGCGCTCTCCAGCGTCAGCCGCTCCTCGGGGATCTCCGTGCCCATCACGGAGAGCAGCGTGCGGCAGGCCGAGTCGATGTCGACCGAGGGGTCCTCGACCATCATCTGCATCTGCACGTCGAGGATGCGGGCGGTGTCCTCCGCGCGCTCGACGTACCGGCCGATCCAGAACATCGACTCCGCGATCCGGCTCAGCACGAGGGCTCCTCCCCTCCGGCGAGGGTCGCAGCCTGCTGCTGCTGCTCGGCCTGCGCCGAGCGGGACTCGACCGCCGGGCCGGTGTCGAGCGGGCGGGGCGTGCACCTCGGGGGCGGGGCCGGGGGCCGGCGCCGGCACCCGCGCGCGGCCGCCCGCCAGCACCCAGGTGTCCTTGGAGCCGCCGCCGCGCGAGGAGTTCACGATCAGCTCGCCCTCCGGCAGCGCGACGCGGGTCAGCCCGCCGGGCAGCACCCACACCTTGTGGCCGTCGTTGACCGCGAACGGCCGCAGGTCGACGTGCCGCGGCCGCATCCGGCCGTCGATCAGGGTCGGCACGGTGGAGAGCTGGACGACGGGCTGGGCGATCCAGGAGCGCGGGTCGGCCAGCATCTTGGCGCGCAGCACCTCCAGCTCGGCGGGCGGAGGCGTTCGGGCCGATCACGATGCCCTTGCCGCCGGAGCCGTCGACCGGCTTGAGCACGAGCTCGTCGAGCCGGTCGAGGACCTCCTCGCGGTGCGCGGGCTCGCCGAGCCGCCAGGTGTCGACGTTGGCGAGCACCGGCTCCTCGTCGAGGTAGTAGCGGATCAGGTCGGGCAGGTAGGTGTAGACGAGCTTGTCGTCGGCGACGCCGTTGCCGACCGCGTTGGCGATCGTGACGTTGCCGGCGCGGGCGGCGTTCATCAGGCCGGGGCAGCCCAGCAGCGAGTCGGCGCGGAAGTGCACCGGGTCGAGGAACTCGTCGTCGACGCGGCGGTAGATCACGTGCACCTGCTCGAGGCCGCTGGTGGTGCGCATCATCACCCGGCCGCGCTGGCAGACCAGGTCGCGACCCTCGACGAGCTCGATGCCCATCGTCCGGGCGAGCAGCGCGTGCTCGAAGTAGGCGCCGTTGAAGACGCCCGGGGTGAGCACCACGACGGTCGGGTCGTCGATGCCGGCGGGCGCGCTGGCCCGCAGCGCGTTGAGCAGCCGGCGCGGGTAGGCGCCGACGGGACGGATCCGGTGGCCGGTGAAGGCCTCGGACAGCGCGGCCGAGATGGCGCGCCGGTTGGTCATCACGTAGGACACCCCCGAGGGCACCCGGACGTTGTCCTCGAGCACCCGGAAGCTGCCCTCCGCGTCGCGGACCAGGTCGATCCCGGCGACGTGGATGCGCACCCCGTTGGGGCTCTTCACCCCGGCCGCGACGCGGTGGAAGTGCGAGGAGGTGGTGACCACGCTGCGCGGGATCACCTCGTCCTCGAAGACCCGGCCGGTGTCGTAGACGTCGTCGAGGAACAGCTCGAGCACCCGGACCCGCTGCTGCACGCCCGCGTCGATCATCGACCAGGCGTCCTGCTCGATGACCCGCGGCATGATGTCGAGCGGGAACGCCCGCTCCTCGCCGCCGATGTCGAAGGTGACGCCCTGCTCGAGGTACGCCGCCGTGAGCGCCTCGGCGCGGGCCCGCACCTCCGAGCCCTTCACCTCGGCGAAGGACTTCGCCAGCGCACGGTAGGGGCCACGGAGCTCGTCGTGGTCGAACATCTCGTCGTAGGCGGGGCCCGCCCCGTCCAGGTAGTTCTCGAACAGCTCCATCACGCGGTCAGAGCTAGCGGGACGCGGTAACGGCAGTGTTTCTCCGTGTCCGACCGCGTCCTGCCGTGTCGCGTGAGGCGGGTCAGCCGTTGACGCGGGTGGTCAGGCCCGTGGGCCCGCCCGGCGCGCCGTGGCACTTCTTGTACTTCTTGCCCGAGCCGCAGGGGCACTCGGCGTTGCGGCTGGCGCCGGCGTACGGGTCGTCGCGTGACCTGCTGCGGCGCGCCGCTGACCTCGCCGTCGCCGTCCTCGGACGGGGCGGAGTAGGACGAGGTTCTGCCGGCTTCTTCGGGGCCTCGAGGCCCTTCGGCGCGGATCGGCCGTGGCGTGCCCGTGCCCGTGGCCGCCGGGGGCGCCGGGCGGCGGCCTGGGCGAGCGCGGGACCGACCTCGACCGCACCTGCGCCGGCTCCGGCGTGCCCTCCGGCTCCTCGCCTCGGGCTCGTCGGGCTCGACCTGGACCTCGAGGTTGAACAGGTAGCCGACCGACTCCTCCTTGATGCCGTCCATCATGGCGGCGAACATGTCGAAGCCCTCGCGCTGGTACTCGACGAGCGGGTCGCGCTGGGAGTACGCGCGCAGCCCGATGCCCTCGCGCAGGTAGTCCATCTCGTAGAGGTGCTCACGCCACTTGCGGTCGAGCACGGAGAGCACCACCCGGCGCTCGAGCTCGCGCATGACCTCCTCGCCGAACTCCTGCTCACGACGGTCGTAGGCCGCCTGGGCGTCGGCCTTGAGGTCCTCGACGAGCTCCTCGCGGGTGAGCCCGTTGCGGCCGCCGGCCTCCTCCTCGACCTGGGCCAGGGTGCGGGTGACCGGGTAGAGCTGCTTGAGGGCCTGCCACAGGGCGTCGAGGTCCCACTCCTCCGGGAAGCCGTCGGTCGCCCCGACGACGTACCCCTCGACGACGGCGTCGATCATCTCGCGCACCTGCAGGTGCAGGTCGGCGCCCTCGAGGACCGCGCGGCGCTCGCCGTAGATCACCTCGCGCTGGCGGTTCATCACGTCGTCGTACTTCAGGACGTTCTTGCGGGAGTCGAAGTTCTGCGACTCGACCTGCGCCTGCGCGGAGCGATGGCGCCGGTGACGCGCTTGTTCTCGATCGGGACGTCGTCGGGGACCTTGAGGGTGGTCAGCACCCAGTCGACCCAGTCGGACTTGAACAGCCGCATCAGCTCGTCCTCGAGGGAGAGGTAGAAGCGGGTCTCGCCCGGGTCGCCCTGGCGGCCCGAGCGACCGCGCAGCTGGTGTCGATGCATGCCGTCCATCATCGCGGCGAACATGTCGAAGCCCTCGCGCTGGTACTCCACGAGCGGGTCGCGCTGGGAGTAGGCGCGCAGCCCGATGCCCTCGCGCAGGTAGTCCATCTCGTAGAGGTGCTCGCGCCACTTGCGGTCGAGCACGGAGAGCAGCACGCGCCGCTCGAGCTCGCGCATCACCTCGTCGCCGAACTCCTCCTCGCGCGGTCGTAGGCCGCCTGCGCGTCGGCCTTGAGGTCCTCGACGAGCTCCTCGCGGGTCAGCCCGTCCCGGCCGCCGGCCTCCTCCTCGACCTGCGCGAGCTTCAGCGAGACCGGGTAGAGCTGCTTGAGCGCCTTCCACAGCGCTCGAGGTCCCACTCCTCCGGGAACCCCTCGGTGGCGGCGGTGACGTAGCCCTCGACGACTCGTCGATCATCGTCGCGGACCTGCTCGTGCAGGTCGGCACCCTCGAGCACCGCGCGGCGCTCGCCGTAGATGACCTCGCGCTGGCGGTTCATCACGTCGTCGTACTTCAGGACGTTCTTGCGGGAGTCGAAGTTCTGCGACTCGACCTGGCCCTGGGCGGAGGCGATCGCGCTGGTGACCGCGCTTGTTCTCGATCGGGACGTCGTCGGGGACCTTGAGCGTGGTGAGCACCCAGTCGACCCAGTCGGACTTGAACAGCCGCATCAGCTCGTCCTCGAGCGAGAGGTAGAACCGGGACTCGCCCGGGTCGCCCTGGCGGCCGGAGCGACCGCGCAGCTGGTTGTCGATGCGGCGCGACTCGTGGCGCTCGGTGCCGACGACGTAGAGGCCGCCGGCGTCCTTGACCTCGTCGTGCTCGGCGGCGACCTGCGCCTTGATCCGCTCGACCATCTCGGGCCAGGCGGCGTCGTAGTCCTCGGCGTCCTCCAGCGGGTCGAGGCCCTGCTTGCGCAGCTCCTGGTCGGCGAGGAACTCCACCGAGCCGCCGAGCATGATGTCGGTGCCTCGACCGGCCATGTTGGTGGCGACGGTGACCGCGCCCTTGTGGCCGGCCAGCGCGACGATCTTGGCCTCGTCGTCGTGCTGCTTGGCGTTCAGCACGGTGTGCGGGATGCCCTGCTGCTTCAGCAGCCCGAGAGCAGCTCGGACTTCTCCACCGAGACGGTGCCGACCAGGACCGGCTGGCCCTTGTCGTGCCGCTCGGCGATGTCGTCGACGACCGCGTCGTACTTCGCCTCCTCGGTGCGGTAGACGAGGTCGGGCTGGTCGACGCGGACCATCGGCTTGTTGGTCGGGATCGGCACCACGCCGAGCCTGTAGATCTTGTCGAACTCCGAGGCCTCGGTCATCGCCGTGCCGGTCATGCCGGAGAGCTTGTCGTAGAGCCGGAAGTAGTTCTGCAGGGTGACGGTGGCGAGGGTCTGGTACTCCTCGCGGATCTGCACGCCCTCCTTGGCCTCGATCGCCTGGTGCAGGCCCTCGTTGTAGCGGCGGCCCGGCGAGCATGCGGCCGGTGTGCTCGTCGACGATGAGCACCTCGCCGTTCATGACGACGTACTCCTTGTCGTTGCGGAACAGCTCCTTGGCCTTGATCGCGTTGTTCATGAACGAGATCAGCGGCGTGTTCACCGAGTCGTAGAGGTTGTCGATGCCGAGGTGGTCCTCGACCTTGGTGATGCCGGGCTCGAGGACCGAGATGGTGCGCTTCTTCTCGTCGACCTCGTAGTCGACGTCCTTGACCATCGAGCGGGCGATGTCGGCGAACTCGCCGTACCAGCGGACCTCGTCCTGGGTGGGGCCGGAGATGATCAGCGGCGTGCGGGCCTCGTCGATGAGGATCGAGTCGACCTCGTCGACGATCGCGAAGTTGTGGCCGCGCTGCACGCACTCCTCGATGGAGTTGGCCATGTTGTCGCGCAGGTAGTCGAAGCCGAGCTCGTTGTTGGTGCCGTAGGTGATGTCGGCGGCGTAGGCCACCCGGCGCTCGTCGGGCCGCATCTCGGGCAGGATCACGCCGACGGTCAGGCCGAGGAAGTGGTGGAGCCGGCCCATCCACTCGGCGTGGTACTTCGCGAGGTAGTCGTTGACGGTGACGACGTGGACGCCCTTGCCGGAGAGCGCGTTGAGGTACGCCGGCAGCGTCGCGACCAGCGTCTTGCCCTCACCGGTCTTCATCTCGGCGATGTTGCCGAGGTGCAGCGCCGCGCCGCCCATGATCTGGACGTCGAAGTGCCGCTGGCCGAGGACGCCGCTTGGCCGCCTCGCGGACCGTGGCGAACGCCTCCGGCATCAGGTCGTCGAGGGTCTCGCCGTCGGCCAGCCGCTGCTTGAACTCGTCGGTCTGGCCGTGGAGCTCCTCGTCGGTCATCGCGACGAAGTCGTCCTCGATGGCGTTGACGGCCTTGGCGATCGCCTCCAGCTGCCGGAGGATCTTGCCCTCGCCGATGCGGAGGATCTTGTCGAGGATGGCAGGCACGTGCGTCGACTCCTGGGTTCTGCGTGCTCGTGGGAAGCGGGCCGGACGGGGCGCGAACCCCAACGGTCATCGTAACCGCCGGGCCAACGGCCCGGGCCAGGCCGGGGATACCGGCCCTCAGCGGGTCCGGCAGCCCGTGCCGGGCCTCCCAGCGGCGGACCGCCGCGCGCCGGGGAGAGGTCGCGACCGCGACTGCCAGGCTACGCAGGAAGCGGTAGGGCGGCACGACGCCGCGGCGGACCGGCCAGTCGGGACCGGGGGCGGCCCGCGCAGGCACGGCGGGGAGATGCCCGAAGTGCAGGTGGCAGGCGATGCCCGCGGCGTCGCCGCTGTGACCGACCCGGCCGAGCGCGGTCGCCGGCTCGGACCAGGAGCCCCGGCACGCAGGCCCGCGGCGCGACGTGCGGCGCAGGTGGCTGCCGTAGTAGCGCACGCCGTCGCGGCCCCGGACCGCGAACGAGCGGCCGCCGCGGTCGGCGCCGCGGTCGGTCGCGGGGTCCCAGCGGTCGTGCCGCTCGACCTCGACGCGACGGTGCCGTCGACCGGCGACGACGACGCGGGCGCCGCAGCGGGCGAACACGTCGGCGGCCGGGTAGTCGTGGTGGTACGGCGCGTAGTCGACGTGCCCCACCACGGGGAACGTCGGCGGGGCGGGTCCGGCGACCGGCCGCGGGCGCGGCGCGGCCACCGGCTGGACGGCCAGCACCCAGCCGACGACCAGCGCCCCAGCACCCTCAAGCACCCGGTCCGGCCTTCACCGCGACCGCCAGCTCGGCGGCCAGGTCGCCCCGGGGCTCGACCTCGACGTCGTCGAGGCCGAGCCAGCCGGCGAGGTCGCCGCAGCTCGGCGGCCAGCTCGGCGGCGGTCTCCTCGGGGGCGCCCGGCTCGGCGAAGGCGCCCGTGCACCCGCAGGACCCCCGCCGCTGCCGGTCGGCCTTGAGGTCGACCCGGCCGACGATCCGGTCGCCGAGCAGGAACGGCAGCACGTAGTAGCCGTGCACCCGCTTGGCCTCGGGGACGTAGATCTCGATGCGGTAGTGGAAGTCGAAGAGGTGCTCGGTGCGGTCGCGCTCCCAGACCAGCGGGTCGAACGGGCTGAGCAGCGCCCGGGCGTGCACCCGGCGGGGCAGCGCGGCGTCGCGGTGCAGGTAGGCCGGGCGGTCGCCAGCCCTCGATCCGCACCGGCAGCAGCTCGCCGCGACTCGACCAGGGTGGCGAGCGCCGGCTTGGTGAGCTCGGGCCGCATCCGGAAGTAGTCGCGCAGGTCGAACTCGGTGCCGACGCCGTGCGCGACCGCGGCCCGGCGCAGCAGCTCGACGGACGCCTCCTCGACGGTCGGCTCCGGGGCGTCGAGGTGCTCGCGGCGGGATCACCCGCTCGGGCAGGTCGTAGAGCCGCTCGAAGCGCTGGTTGCGGCCGGCGACGGCGAGCTGGCCGGCGGCGAAGAGGTACTCCAGCACCTTCTTGGTGTCCGACCAGTTCCAGCCCCAGTGCTCCTTCGCGCGGGGCAGCCCGTCGTCGAGGTCGCGCGGCGTGCGACGGACCGCGCTCGCGGACCTCGGCCAGCAGCGAGTCGACCAGCTCGGGGCGGTGCCGGACCGCGTCCCAGTCGTGGCCGCGCTGCCTCGTAGGCGCGCATCCGGTGCCGCATGTGCGGCCACAGCTCGACCGGCATGAAGGCGGCCACGTGGGCCCAGTACTCCACGATCGCGCGCGGGGCGGCTGCTCGGAGGCCCGGCGCAGCAGGTCGACGTCGTAGGGCCCCATCCGGGAGAACAGCGGCATGTAGTGCGCGCGCTGCGAGCACGTTGACCGAGTCGATCTGGAGCACGGCGGTGCGCGCGAGCGTGCGGTCGAAGGTGCGCATCGTCGGCACGGTGTGCCGCGGGTCGCGGAACCCCTGGGCGACCAGCGCGATCCGGCGCGCCTGGGCGCGCGAGAGGCTGGGTACGTCGGTCATGGGGTCATCATGCCCACGGCGCCGACAGGTCAGGGATCAGGGGATGTCGAGCAGCTTCTCGCGCACGGCGTACATGACGGCCTCCATGCGGGAGTGCAGCTGGAGCTTCTCCAAGATGTTGCGGACGTGGTTCTTGACGGTGTTCTCGCTGATGAACAGCCGCTTGGCGATCTCGCGGTTGTTCAGGCCCTGGGCACCAGCTTGAGCACCTCGAGCTCGCGCTCGGTCAGCCGCGGGCTGGGCACCTGCTGCCGGTCGGAGCGCGACATCTGCTTGAACTCGTCGAGCAGCTTGATCGCCATCGAGGGGCTGATCAGCGACTGGCCGTCGGCGACCACGCGGATCGCCTGGGCGACCTCGTCGATGGAGGAGTCCTTGAGGAGGTAGCCGGAGGCGCCGTTCTTCACCGCGTCGTAGAGGTCGGCCTCCTCGTCGCTGACCGTCAGCATGATGATCCGCGCGGTCGGGGCGACCTCCTTGATCGCCACGCAGGCCTCGATGCCCGAGCGCTTGGGCATCCGGACGTCCATCAGGATCACGTCGGGCACGGCGGACGCGGCGAGCTCGGTCGCGGCGACGCCGTCGCCGGCCTCGCCGACCACCTCGATGTCGTCCTCGACGCCGAGCAGCATCGTCAGCCCGCGCCGGAACAGCTCCTGGTCGTCGACGACGGCCACCCGGATCGGTTCGCCGCCCGTCTTCTGGCGGCTGCTCTGGTCTGCCACGGGAAGATCATGGCACGGACGGGCCTCGCGGTCGGGATGACCATCCCCGGGTCACCGGTCGGGACCCCGCCGATGGCCCGGACGGGCTGCGGTCAGGCGACGTCGAGGGCGATCACGCCGTAGTCGTAGCCGCGGCGGCGGTAGACCACCGAGGGCCGCTCGCTCTCCTTGTCGACGAACAGGAAGAAGTCGTGGCCGACCAGCTCCATCTCGTAGAGCGCCTGGTCGAGCGTCATCGGGTCGGCGGAGTGGATCTTCTCGCGCACCACGAGCGGGCCGTCGCCGAGCACGGTGATCGGACCGACGTGCCGGGTCTCCTCGGTCTCCTCCTCGGCGGCCGGCGGCGTGCCGTCCTCGGCTCGGGTCGACGCCGGCGAGCGCCTTGCGCGACCGAGGTCGGGGTGTGCCGCCCGCGGTGCACCCGCGGCGGTCGGCGGCGCGGCGCATCTGGCCGGCCATCTTGTCCAGCGCCTGGTCGAGCGCGGCCATCTTGTCCTCGGCGGCGGCCTCGGCCCGGATCACCGGGCCCTTGGAGAAGGCGGTCAGCTCGACCCGGACGGCGCGGTCGGCCTGGCGCGGGTTGCGCTCCTTCTCCACCTCGACCTCGACGCGGATCACGCGATGGTCGTGCTTCTCCAGTCTGGCGAGCTTCTCCTCGACGTGGGCGCGGAACCGGTCCGTCAGCTCGCAGTGCCGGCTGTTGAGCACGATGTCCATCGACAACCTCCCGATTGTTCGGTGACAGTTGCGTGTGCAATCCAGTCGAGTCGGTCTGGAGGAGTCCGTCCGGCCGACCTGGTCTTCGACCCCACAATCGCCTGCTGAGGCTTTCGCAGCTTCTCTGCCACTACCGGCCTTCTCCCCCGGGCCCGCTGCATCTGACAGCGGGTGGGGGCAGGACTTACCTCTAAGCCGCACCGTGATCGACGCTCGGCCCCGAGGGGGGACGACGGGGGCCGGGCCCCCGTGCGACGTCTTACGTGGACCGCTTCGCCTGCGACTGGCATCGGCTTGCCGACGGGTGGCCGACAGGGACGGAGCGCGGTCGTGAGACCGGACCCGCCCTCGCACAGTGCTCCGCCGACGCAACCACGGACCCGGACGGACTCCATACAGAGACGTTAGTGCCGCGGGCCCCGAGAACGGTAGGGAGCCCCCCGATCTCGCCGGTCCACCGGCGCCGCGGTGGCCGCGGCCGTGGCGACCGCCGGCGACGGGCACCCCGGCCGCCTCCAGCGCGCGCTGCGCCTCGCGGGCGGTCGAGCCCGTGGTGAGCACGTCGTCGACCACCACGACCACCGCGCCCCGGCGCCGCTCGCCGCGGCCCGCCACCTCCCCGTCGTACGCGAGGGAGCCGGCCAGGTTGGCGGCCCGCGCGGCGGCGTCGAGCCCGGCCTGGTCGCGGACCCGCCCGACCGGGACGAGCAGGCGGCGCGACCCGGGCGTCGACGCCGTCCGCGCGCAGGCCCGACGCGGCGGCGCGGGTCACCCGCAGCAGCGGGTCGTGCCCGCGCGCGCGGACCACGGCGCGACGCGAGGGCACCGGGACCAGCAGGACCGGCCCGGCGGCGGCCCGGCGCGACCTCGGCGAGCGCCGTCGTCACCGCCGCGGCCAGCAGCCGGCCGAGGGGCGCGGCCAGGGCGCAGCACCCCGTCGCTCCTTGTGCCGCAGCACGAGCGTGCTTGCAGCAGGCCCGTCGTAGGCACCGGCGGCGAAGGGCGGCGCGAGGCCGGGCGGGGTCGGCGTGGGCCAGGCGACGGCCGCCGTGACCGGCAGGCCGGCCCGGCACGGCGCGCAGAGCACCCGGCCGGGACGCCCGCAGCCCACGCAGCCGCTGCCGAGCAGCAGGTCGCGGCCGGCGTCGGTGAGGGACGTCTCGCACCCGCCAGGTCTAGCGCGCGGCTCTCCTGGCCCGCGGCGCGGTGCCGGGCGGCGCCGTGGACGGCGCCGTGGACGGCCCGCTGTGGACGGGGACCGGGTCAGCCGACGAACGTCGGCGCGCGCAGCCCGGGGGCGATGCTGGTGCCGGTCCACCGGCCGGTCGCCGCCAGCGAGAACAGCTGCCGGCCGCGGGTGCCGATGTAGAGCGGCGCCCCGACCGTCGGGGAGGTCACCAGCCGCACCGCCTGGTCGCGGAACAGCTCGGCGTCGGTGCTGAGGTCCTGCGGGCGTCGAGGAGCCGTCGACCTTGACCACCAGCACCTGCGAGGTGCCCGCGCTCGGCCCGGCCAGCACGGCGAGGCTGCCCGGCGTGCGCCAGCCGAGGTCGCGGATCCGGGTCAGCCCCGACGCCCGGGCAGCGGCAGCCGGCGCACGCGGCCCGAGACCGAGCACCCGGCCGCGGCCGTCGCGGCGCGACCCGGCACACCACCAGCGTGTCCACGCCCGTCACGCGCAGCTCGGCCACCAGCCGGGTGCCGTCGCGGCGAGAGCGCGAACCGCGAGCACCGCGCTCCCGGTGAGCCCCGGCGCCGACCACGCGGCGCGCGACGCCGTCGCGGACCACGGTGAGCCGGGCGCCGGCCGCGGTCCGGTCGACCAGCCAGAGCTGGCCGTAGAGGTCGTAGGCCGGCCGCAGCACGTCGGTGCCGCCGCGGGTAGACGGTGCGCACGTCGGACAGGTCGGCCGAGCGTGCCCGGCAGCCGGTCGCGGTCGGACTCGAGCACCCGGTCCGCCCGTCGGCCGCTGACCGCCGGCGACGTGCTGGGCGGGCAGGTCGACGCCGATCGAGCGCAGGCCCGAGCGACAGCGTGCCGAACGGCCCGCTGATCGCGCGCTCCTCGCGCCCGTCGGTGACCGAGACCACGCGGCGGTCGCGCAGGCCGAACAGCGACGTCGAGGCCCACGCCACGGCGGGGTCGAACTCCGAGCACTCGCTCGACCGGACGTCGACGCGCGAGCCGGGCAGGTCGAGCGGGGTGCCGTCGACGGTGACCCGCATCCGCTCGACGCCCGGGATCTGGCCGAGCGTCCAGGCGAGCTGGGCGAACAGCAGCGTTGAGCTGGTCGTCGTCGACGTCGAGCACGTCGTCGCTGAGCGGCACCTCGGCGGTGCCGTCGCGCGAGACCGGGACGGAGATGCCGTCGAGCTCGGTGCCGGGCGGCAGGAAGGTCCGCTCGACGCCGACCAGGTCGCGCACCGGGCCCTCGAGCAGGGCGGCCACCAGCAGGGTCGGCGCCTGCGGGCCGCGCGGCACGTAGACCGGCTCGGGCACCAGCACCTGGGCGGACTTGTCGAAGAAGTAGAGGAAGTACTGCTGGTACTGGGTCTCGAAGTGCGACTGCGGGATGAGCAGCCGGTTCGGCGGCCGGCTGATCCGCCACTCCCCCGCCTCCTTGACCAGCGCGCAGCGACAGCGTCCGCGAGGCGCCCTCCGCGGTGCCGGCGCCAGGCCCCGCGCGTCGTCGAGGTCGGCGACGTCGGTCAGCCTGCAGGGCGACCTCGCCGCCGTGGCCGGCGACGAGCCTGTTCCCGCCGTAGACCACCGTGCCGCGCTCGGGGACCCAGCCGCTGCTGCTCTCCGAGGTGAGGAACTGCCGGGCCACGAAGGTGTTGAGCGGGGTCGCGGTCATCGCGGTGAGGAAGGTGTCGACCAGCGGGCACGGGGGCGCTGCCCGGCCTTGGGGCCGCCGGGGGTGTAGTCGACGAGGGTCTCGGTGTCGCCGCTGGTCGGCCGCCGGCGCCGAGCGGACCGGGCCGTCCTGCGGCAGCCCCACGCAGCCGCCGAGGGCGAGCCCCGTGGCACACAGGGCGCAGCACGGCGACCACGGTGCTCCACCGGCGGCGCCGGCCGGCCGGCCTCACGGGTGGCCCGCCCGTCGGGACGTGGACGGCACGGTCCGGGCGGTCGTGCCCGCGGCGCCGTCGGACGGGGCCGACGCCGGCATCGGCCGGGGCACCAGCGGCAAGCGGGCTCGGGCTGGGCAGCGGGTCGCCGGCGCGGCGCGGCAGGGTGAGCCGGAACTGCGCACCCCGCGCCGGGCTCGCCCCACGCCTGCAGCCAGCCGCCGTGCAGGTGCGCGTCCTCCAGCGAGATCGACAGCCCGAGACCGGTGCCGCCGGTGGTGCGGGCGCGCGCCGGGTCGGCCCGCCAGAAGCGGTTGAACACCATCGCCGCCTCGCCGGGTCGCAGCCCGACGCCGTGGTCGCGCACGGCGAGCGCGGTGGCCTCGTCGTCGGCGTCGACGAGCACCACGACGTCGTCGGCTGTCGGCGTAGTCGATGGCGTTGGTGACCAGGTTGCGCACGATCCGCTCGACGCGGCGCGGGTCGACCTCGGCGACGCAGGGCCGCGACCCGGCCCGGACCACGACGGTGGTGCCGCGTGCGCTCGGCGAGCGGCCCGGGTCGACTCCACGACCCGGTGCGCGAGGTCGACGAGGTTGACGTCCTCGAGGTCGAGCACCGCGGCGCCCGCGTCGAACCGGCTGATCTCGAGCAGGTCGGCGAGCAGCAGCTCGAACCGGTCGAGCTCGTTCTGCAGCAGCTCGGCGGCGCGGGCGGTGGACGGGTCGAAGCGCGTCGCGGGCGTCGTGCAGCACGTCGCCGGCCATCCGCACCGTGGTCAGCGGGGTGCGCAGCTCGTGGGAGACGTCGGAGACGAAGCGGCGCTGCACCCGGGAGAGCTCCTCGAGCTGGCGGATCTGCTTCTGCAGGCTGGCGGCCATCTGGTTGAACGACGTGCCCAGCCGGGCGATGTCGTCGTCGCCGCGCACGTGCATGCGCTCCTCGAGCCGGCCGGAGGCGAGCCGCTCGGCGACCCGGCGGGCCAGCCGGACCGGGGTCACCACCTGCCGGGTGACCAGCCAGGTGAGCCCGCCGACGAGCACCAGCAGCAGCGCGCCGCCGGTGACGCAGCGCCCGGCGGACCAGCGAGAGGGTGTCCTCCTGCTCGGTCATCGGGAAGAGGTAGTAGAGCGTGTAGGTGCCGCCGTCGGCCGGCAGCGTCACCTGCGAGCCGGTCACGACGCCGGGCACCGGGCGCGGCCGGTCGACGGCGCTCGTAGCGGATCGTGGCGTAGGTGTACGACGTGCTCGCCGCGTGCGGCTCGCCTCGACGCGGGCCGCGCAGCTGCGCCGGGATGCTGTCGCTGCGCACGCCGGGGGTGTTGCTGGTGCCGGCGCCCGCGGCCACGCCGGCGCTCGGAGCCGGCGATCGGCCCGGTCGAGCACGATCTCGTAGCCCTGCACCGACCCGCGCGAGACCAGCGTCGCGACCAGCTGGGTGAGCTGGGTGCTGGCGTCGAAGTCGTTGCCGTTGGCGGCCGGAGAGCCGGCGCTGCGCCTCGGCGGTGGCGCGGGTCGCCTCGGCGACCGAGCGAGTCGGTCTTGCTGCTCGACCAGGCCGTCGGTGATCTGCTGCAGCAGCACCCAGCCGACCAGCGAGACGACCACGGCGGAGAGCAGCAGCGTGCTGATCACGACCCGCGCCTGGATCGACCGGCGCCAGACGGTCGCAGCCCGCCGCAGCGGGGCGCCGACCGGCGCGGGGCCGGTCACGGCCTCAGCTGCCGACGGTCCCGGCCTTGTAGCCGACGCCGCGGACGGTGACCACGATCTCGGGGTTCTCCGGGTCGTGCTCGACCTTGGAGCGCAGCCGCTGCACGTGCACGTTGACCAGCCGGGTGTCGGCGGCGTGGCGGTAGCCCCAGACCTGCTCGAGCAGCACCTCGCGGGTGAACACCTGCCAGGGCTTGCGGGCCAGGCAGACCAGCAGGTCGAACTCGAGCGGGGTGAGCGCGATCGGCTCGCCCGCCGCGGGTCACGACGTGGCCGGCGACGTCGATGGCGAGGTCGCCGATGGTGAGCGCCTCGGGCGCGGGCTCCTCGAAGCGGCGCACCCGGGCCCGGATCCGGGCCACGAGCTCCTTGGGCTTGAACGGCTTGACGACGTAGTCGTCGGCCCCGGACTCGAGGCCGACGACCACGTCGACGGTGTCGCTCTTGGCGGTCAGCATGACGATGGGGACGCCGGACTCCGCGCGGATCTCCCGGCAGACGTCGATGCCGTCCTTGCCGGGCAGCATCAGGTCGAGCAGCACCACGTCGGGGCGGTAGTCGCGGAACTCCGCGAGCGCCCGGTCGCCCGACGGGCACACGCCGCGAGTCGAAGCCCTCGTTGCGCAGCACGATCGCGAGCATCTCCGCGAGCGCGGCGTCGTCGTCGACGACGAGCACGCGGCCCCGGCCGCCCTGGCTCGTCACGTCCGTGTTCGCCACCTCCGTCGATCCTGCTCCCGTCCCCGCCGCCTGCCGACCCGTCGTCAGTAGCGGTAGTGGTCGGACTTGTAGGGGCCGGCCACGTCGACGCCGAGGTACGCCGCCTGCGCGTCGGTCAGCTCGGTCAGCGAGACGCCGAGCGCGCCGAGGTGCAGCCGGGCGACCTCCTCGTCGAGGTGCTTGGGCAGCACGTAGACGCCGACCGGGTACTCGTCGGTCTTGGTGAAGATCTCGATCTGCGCGAGCACCTGGTTGGTGAACGAGTTCGACATCACGAACGACGGGTGGCCGGTCGCGTTGCCGAGGTTCATCAGCCGGCCCTCGGACAGCACGATGATCGTCGTACCGTCGCCGGCCGGTCGGGGAAGGTCCACACGTCGACCTGCGGCTTGACGTTCTTGCGGTGCACGCCCGGGAAGCCCTCGAGGCCGGCCATGTCGATCTCGTTGTCGAAGTGGCCGATGTTGGCGACGATCGCCTGGAACTTCATCCGCTGCATCTGCTCGACGGTGACGACGTCCTTGTTGCCGGTCGCGGTGATGATGATGTCGGCGGTCGGGAGCACCTCGTCGAGGGTGGAGACCTGGTAGCCGTCCATCGCCGCCTGCAGCGCGCAGATCGGGTCGATCTCGGTGACGATGACGCGGGCGCCCTGGCCGCGCAGCGACTCCGCGCAGCCCTTGCCGACGTCGCCGTAGCCGCAGACCACCGCGACCTTGCCGCCGATGAGCACGTCGGTGGCGCGGTTGATGCCGTCGATGAGCGAGTGCCGGCAGCCGTACTTGTTGTCGAACTTGCTCTTGGTGACCGAGTCGTTGACGTTGATGCCCGGGAAGAGCAGCGAGCCCTCGCGCATCATGTCGTAGAGCCGGAG
Source organism: uncultured Actinomycetota bacterium (assembly GCA_963781745.1). Taxonomy (GTDB): domain Bacteria; phylum Actinomycetota; class Actinomycetes; order Propionibacteriales; family Nocardioidaceae; genus Nocardioides_B. The sequence continues at coordinate 326,629 of CAWAHH010000020.1, forward strand.
CACACCGGTGGTGGTCTCCTCGGTGACGCCCTTGATCTCGTTGGCGACGTCGGTCCAGCGGCTCGGCGTCCTCGGCCAGCGCGTCGTTGAGGACCTGGAAGACGACCCTCTGCTCGGCGCTCTGCGCCGAGTCGACCGCGGGCGCCTTGCCGTCCTTCTCCGCCTGCACGCCGAGGTGCACCAGCAGGGTGGCGTCACCGCCGTCGTCGAGGATCATGTTGGCGCTGCGCGCCGCCGGGCCAGTCCAGGATCTGCTGGGTGCACCACCAGTACTCCTCCAGCGTCTCGCCCTTCCAGGCGAAGACCGGGACGCCCTGCGGGTCCTCGGGGGTGCCGTCGGGACCGACCGACGACCGCGGCGGCGGCGTGGTCCTGGGTGGAGAAGATGTTGCAGGAGGCCCAGCGGACCTCGGCGCCGAGCGCGGTGAGCGTCTCGATGAGGACGGCGGTCTGGATCGTCATGTGCAGCGACCCGGCGATCCGGGCGCCGGCCAGCGGCTTGGAGTCGCCGTAGCGCTCGCGCATCGCCATCAGGCCGGGCATCTCGTGCTCGGCGAGGGTGATCTCGGTGCGGCCGTAGTCGGCCAGGCTCAGGTCGGCAACCTTGAAGTCCATGTGTATCGTGGGTCCTCGTGTACGTGCGTGACGGGGTGTCGGTCGGTCTGCCGGCGCGCGATGTCCGCAGCGTGCGGGTACCCGTGGACGGCGTCCCGATGTCCCGCGACGGGCCGCGAGCCGAAACGGCGGTGGCCGTCGCGCTCAGTGCCCCGCCGGCGCCAGCGGCTCGGGCCGCGGGTCGGGCGGTGGCCCTCGACGTAGATGTCGGGCTCGACGTAGATCACCTGCGCGGTCGGCTCCGCCTCGCGCATCGCCCGCTCGGCGGCGTCGATGCTCGCGGCGACGTCGGCGGCGGTCGCGGCGCGCCGGCACCGCCGATCTTCACCGCGACCAGCAGCTCCTCGGGGCCGAGGTGCAGCGTCTTCATGTGGATCACCCGCTCGACGCCCGGGGTCGCCTCCAGGCTGCTCGCGCAGCCGCCGCTGGGCGTCCGGGCTGGCCGCCTCGCCCAGCAGCAGGCTCTTGGTCTCGACGCCGAGGACGACCGCCACCGACGACCAGCAGCAGCGCCGATGCCCGCCGTGCCCGCGACGTCGAAGTAGCCGTTGCCGGTGGCCTTGGACAGGCCGACGCCGAGCAGCGCGAGCACCAGGCCGATCAGCGCGGCGAAGTCCTCGAGCAGGATCACCGGCAGCTCGGGCGACTTGGCGCGGCGGATGAACTGCGGCCAGGTCGCGCCGCCGCGGATCTTGTTGGTCTCGCCGATCGCGGTGCGGAACGAGAAGCCCCTCCATGACGATCGCGCCGAGCAGCACCACGACCGCGACCCACCACCAGCGGCCGTCGAGCAGCTCGTTGGGCAGGCCCTCGTGCACCTCGTGCGCCTTGTGGTAGGCCTCGTAGAGCGCGAAGAGCCCGCCGACGGAGAACAGCACGATGGCGACCAGGAACGAGTAGATGTAGCGCTCGCGGCCGAAGCCGAACGGGTGCTCGGGCGTCGCCTCCCGCTGGGCGCGCTTGCCGCCGAGCAGCAGCAGCCCCTGGTTGCCGGAGTCGGCGACCGAGTGGATGCCCTCGGCGAGCATCGAGGACGCCCCGGTGAGCGCGAACGCCAGGAACTTCATCACCGCGATGCCGGTGTTGGCGAGCAGCGCCGCCAGGACCGCCTTGGTTCCGCCTTCGGCCGACATCGGGCTGCTCCTCGTTCTGGCTGCGTGCAGCCTAGCTGCGCTCGAGCCGGACCGAGGCCGACGCCGAGGTACGCCGCGGCGTAGGTGCCGGTGGCCAGCAGCGCGGCGTAGCGGGCGACGTCGGTGGCCGGCGTCGCTGGCGAGCCGTCTCGACGCGGACCCGGCGCTCCTGCGGCCGCGGCGATCAGCCGGCCGCGCTGCTCGCGGACCGAGGCCTCCTCGGCGCCGTCGTCGAGGACCACCAGGGCCGGGCGCGCGCGGCCCCGTCCGTCGTCGTCGTCGAACGGGTCGGCGAACAGGTCGGCCGCGGGGGCGGCCGCGATCACCGGCAGCAGGTGCTCGGCGTCGCCGGCCAGCGCCGTGCGGCCGCTGGCGCGGCGCACCGACTCGGCGACCCGGCGGGCGGCGCGCGCCGCGAGCACCGAGCCGCCCCAGACCAGCGGGGTGGCGTCGGCGAGCGCGATCGCGAGCATCTTGGCCGGGTTCACCGCGAGGTCGCGGTGCGGCGAGCAGGCGATCGCCACGTCGTCGAGGGCCTGGGCGACCGACTCCGGCGTCGGTGTCGGGGCCGAGGTCGAGCCGGTCCAGGAACTCGCAGCATCACCACGGCGGTGGCGAGCTGGTCGCCCGACGAGCAGGGCAGCACCGTGCTGTCGCGGCCGACGGCGTGGTCGGCGACCAGCGAGCGCGGCGGGCAGGCGACCACCACCCGGCAGCCGCGGCGGACCGCCTCGGCGACCGCGGAGGCGGCACCGGTGTCGCTGCCCTCGGGGGCGAGCACCACGACCAGGTCGAGGCGCGCCGGCCCAGCCGGGCAGGGACGGGCCGGGCCAGGCCACGAACGGCACCGGGCACCACGGCTCGAGCACGGCCCGCAGCAGCCGGGAGTCCGGCCCGGCGGCGACCACGGCGCGGGGTCGCGACGTCGCCCGAGCGCGCCGGCGACGGCCGCCGCGATCGCCTCGGCGGCCGCGCCGGCCTCGCGGCGCACCCGGGAGCCGGCCTCGGCCAGCGGGCGCAGCGCCGCGTCGGCGGCCGCGAGCGCCGCCTCGTCGTCGAGCCGCGAGTCGTCGAAGACCTCGGCCATCGTGGCCTACGCCTGTCTCGGGGCGGCGCGCCTCGTCGACGAGCAGCACCGGGATGTCGTCGCGGACCGGGTAGGCCAGCCCGCACGCGGTGCAGACCAGCTCGGAGGCGGCCTCGTCGACGGCCAGCGCCCCCCGGCAGTCCGGGCAGACGATGATCTCGAGCAGGGCGGGGTCGAGGTTCATGAGTCTCTCCTGATGGTGGCGAGGACGTCGTCGCGGAGCCGGTCGAGCGTGGCCTGGTCGCCGGCCTCGGCGTTGAGCCGCAGCAGCGGCTCGGTGTTGGACGCGCGGACATTGAACCACCAGTCGGGGTGGCTGACGCGTCAGCCCGTCGAGGTGGTCGAGCGTGACGCCGTCGCGGCCGCCGTACTGCCGCCTCGATCGCCGCGACCACCGCGGCCTGGTCGGCGACCGTGGAGTTGATCTCGCCGGTCGCCGACGTAGCGGGAGAACTCCGCGAGCAGGTCCGACAGCGGCCGGTCGGTGCTCGGCGAGGGCGGCGAGCACGTGCAGCGCGGCGAGCATGCCGGAGTCGGCGCGCCAGAAGTCCCGGAAGTAGAAGTGCCCCGAGTGCTCGCCGCCGAAGACCGCGTCGGTCTCGGCCATCGTCGCCTTGATGAAGGAGTGCCCGACCCGGGTGCGGACCGGGGTGCCGCCGAGCTCGGTGACCAGCTCGGGCACGGCCCGCGAGGTGATCAGGTTGTGGATCACGGTCGCGCCCGGGCACCCGGGCCAGCTCGCGGGAGGCGATCAGCGCGGTGAGCACCGACGGGCTGACCAGCTCGCCGCGCTCGTCGACGACGAAGCAGCGGTCGGCGTCGCCGTCGAAGGCCAGCCCGAGGTCGGCGCCGGTCTCGCGGACCGCGGCCTGCAGGTCGACGAGGTTGGCCGGCTCGATCGGGTTGGCCTCGTGGTTCGGGAAGGTGCCGTCGAGCTCGAAGTAGAGCGGCACGACGTCGAGGTCGAGCCGGCCGAGCACCGCGGGCGCGGTGTGCCCGGCCATCCCGTTGCCGGCGTCGACGACGACCGTGAGCCGGCGCCCGGTGACCGGCGCGAGGCCGAGCAGGTGCTCGGCGTAGTCGTCGAGCAGGTCCCGCTCGACGACGCTGCCGGGCCGGTCGGCGACCGGGGGGTGCCCCGCGGCGACGAGGTCGCGGACGGCGGCCAGGCCGGTGTCCGTGCCGAGGGGCACGGCGCGCGGCGCGGCACATCTTGATGCCGTTGTAGCGCGCCGGGTTGTGGCTCGCGGTGAACATCGCGCCGGGCAGGTCGAGGGACCCGAGGCGAAGTAGAGCTGGTCGGTCGAGGCCAGGCCGATCATCGTCACGTCGGCGCCGGCGGCGGCGGCGCCCTCGGCGAAGGCGCGGGCCATGCCCGGGCGAGGAGGGCCGCATGTCGTGGCCGACGACGACCCCGGTCGCGGCCGCGCCGGTGACCTCGACGAACGCCGACCCCACCGCCCGGGCGAGGTCGCTCGTCGATCTGGTCGGGCACGGTGCCCCGCACGTCGTACGCCTTGAAGACGGCGGACAGGGCGCGCGGCCGCAGGTCGCGGACATGAGCCGGCAGACTATCGGCCGGGAGCGCCGGCCCGCGCTCAGGCGCTCGGGGGTCGGCAGCGCGCGCAGGTGGCCGCGGCGGCCGACCTCGCGGCACGCGCGGCCGGCGCGCGGCCGACGGCGTGCGGCGGTCGCCGGAGCCGCGCGGCACCGGGCGGGCCGCCTCGCGGACCGCGTCGGCGAGCGCGAGCAGGTCGTCGGTGGAGGGGCCGAACGCGTCCGGGTCGGGCGCGAGCCGGAGCACCTCCCAGCCCGCGGGGCGCGCTGAGCCGCTCGCTGTGCGCGTCGCAGAGGTCGTAGGCGTGCGGCTCGGCGTAGGTCGCCAGCGGCCCGAGGACGGCGGTCTGGTCGGAGTAGACGTAGGTCAACGTGGCCACCGCGGACCGCGCGCAGGCGGTTCTCGAGCAGCGGCGGGCAGGACTCACGGGGCAGACGGTACCGGCTGCGGCCCGCACCGCCACGACTAGGCTCGCGGGCGTGAGCGACCAGCGAGTGCCCGCCGACCGGCCTGCGCCGGGGCCGCCGGCGCGACCGCCGCGGCCGCGGGATGCGCGGACCCGGCCTGCTGCCCGGTCCGCTCTCCCCGGACGGGGTGCCCGGCGGCCCGCAGCCCGAAGGCGGCCTTCGACGCGATCGTGCTCGGCGTCCTGGAGGACCTCGAGGCCGCTGGCACGCCGAGCTCGGCCTGGTGGAGTTCGCCGTCGAGGAGACGCCGATGGTGCCCGACGACTGGGACGCCGACACCGTGCCGCTGGCCTCGCTGGTGCGCGGCACCGGCGGCGCGCCGACCCGGCTGGTGCTGTTCCGCCGCCCGATCGAGCTGCGCTGCGGAGACCCGCGGCGACCTGTCCGCGATGGTGCTCACCGTGCTCGTCGAGCAGGTCTCGGAGCTGATCGGGCCGCCCGCCCGAGGAGATCGACCCGCGCTACGACGCGGGCGACGACGACGAGTAGGCGCCCGGATCGCCCAGCACCGCGCGGGGGGCACGACGGCCGGGCGCTCGACCCGGAGCGGCAGCGCCACCAGCGGCACCGTCGCCACCCCGGCGCCGGCGTAGGTCACCGCGCCGTGCACCGCCGACCCGGCCGGCCGGGGTGACCACGACGTAGGCGGCGTCCCTGGCCCGGTGACCAGGTCGCCGTCGCGGTCGCGTCGACCGTGAGCGTCGTGGCGTCGACCCGCGCCGCCCCTCGCGTCGTACGCCGACGACCGTCGCCCTGGCCGGCACCGCGCCCGGCGGTGAGCTGGACGGTCGCGCTCGCGCCGCGGGAGCAGCGGGCGCGGCCGCGGGGCCGACCAGCGGGGTCACCGGGGTGGCGTAGGAGTGGTCGCCCGCCGTCGGTCGTGCGCACCGACGGCGACGACCGGGACCCGCGGACCGCAGCCGCAGCGCGACCGGCCTCCTGCTCGGGCAGCACCGGGCCGAGGTCGACCTGCTCGACCGTCCCGGGCGCGACCGTGATCGCGTCGAGGCCGGTCGGGGCGAAGGTGCCGGAGCGTCCCGGCGACCCGGACCTCGACGACCGCCTCGAGCTCGGAGGGGTTCGCGACCAGCAGGGTGCTGGAGCCCGCCGCCCGCGCGGGGAGGCCGGCGAGCCGCAGCGTCCGGCTCGGCAGGTCGGTGCCCGCGCAGCCACTCGTGGCCCGGGCTGCGTCGGACGGCTTCGCGCTGAAGCCGTCGTCGACGGCGGCGACCACCCGTCCGCGCGCGGTGTGCACGCCGCAGCGCGAGCTCGTCGGTCTGCGGGGCGATCGTCGGCGAGCGGCGACCGCCTGACGCGAGTGCGGGGCCATCGTGATGCCCGTGGTCGCCGACGGTCTCGACCGGCCCGTCGGGGCCGAGCACCCGGATGTCGAGCACCGCGGGCCCGGGGTCGACGTTCGCGAGCACCAGCGTCGGAGCTGTGGTCGAGCCCGGCGCCGGCGCCGGTGAACCACCACTGGCGCGCGGGGCGCCGGGCAGCCGCGACACCGCGAGGGTGCGCCCCGTCCGACGTCGGTCCGGAAGCCGAACAGCCCGGCGGCGGCCCCGCCGGCGGCCGACGGCCGGCCGCCCGGCGCCGGCACGTCGACCAGCGCGCCGCGGCGGCACGTCGACCGGACTGCCGTCGGCGGTCGCCGGCCCTGGGTCACCGCGACCGCCCGACGCGGCCGCCGGCCGCCGCCGCCGGCGCCGGCGCGGGACCGAGCCCGACGCGTCCTCGTGACGCGTCGCCCGGCGTCCTGGTCGGGGCACGCGAACGCCGTGTCGGTGCACGAGCCAGCCGGTGCGCGGTCGACGGCCGCTCGCCGCGGCCGGCTGACCGGCCGGCGCGCCAGCAGCACGGCGGCCGGCGCGAGCAGCACGCCGCCGCCGCGACGCGAGCAGCAGCGGCGCGACCAGCGCGCGCGGCCCGGCGCGCGGACCTGGCCGCTGACCCGGCGGCGTTCATCGGCGCTGCCTTGCGGGTCGGGGCGGCCAGCACGGCGACCACCACGACGGCGAGGCCCTGCAGCCCGAGCAGCCAGGGCCGCGCAGCGGGTCGGACGGCCTCGGGCGAGCCGGCGGCGCCGGTCGGCGTCGCCTCGAGCTGCCAGGCCCGGGCACCCGGGCCGCAGCGCGCTGCCCTGGGTGACGCCGCTGACGCTGTCGAGGTTGCCGACCAGCGCGACGTCGGCCGGGCGCGGGCGCGTAGACGAAGGCGACCGCCGAGCCGCGACGAGCGCCGCGACGTCGGCGGGCCCGGGCGCGGTGGCCAGGCTCTCGACCGTGCGCGGTCAGCCCGGCCTGGTCGCGGCGCGCGGGCAGCACGGAGTCGTCGCCGAGCCGCACGCCGGGCCGGCGCAGCAGCACGTAGCCGAAGCCGGCGCTGCGGGAGCCGCGGACCACCAGGATGCCGTGGTCGGGGTCGGCGGCCGCGGCGTCGGTCATGTACGTCGGCACCGCGGTCGCGCGCGCCGCCGGTCGAGCGGGCCGCCGCTGCCCGGCCACGCCCACCACGCCGCCGAGACCAGCGGGGGACAGCGCCGCGAGCACCACGACGACCGCGCCCGACCGGCTGGCGCCAGCCGAAGCTCGGCGCCGGACAGCCGTCGCCGGATGCCCGTGCCGGCCAGGGCCGCCGCGGTGATCGCCGCGCCCTGCGCGACGAGCAGCGGGAAGCCGAGCCACAGCGGCTGCTGGGTCGGCGCCGCCGGCGAGGGCGTAGGCTCGCCGGCGGCCAGCGCCGCGTCGCGACCGAGGGCGACCACGAGCACCACCCAGGCGCGCAGCACCGGCGCGCCGGGTGTCCGTGCGGGCCAGCGCGACGACCGCGGCGAGCACGACGCCGGCCGACAGCCAGGCCGGTGCGCCGTCGCCGGGGCGGCCGAGCAGCACGTCGAGCCGGTCGAGGCCGTCGGTCAGCCGCGGGCAGCGGCAGCCCGGCCTCGAACAGCCACGACGCGGCGCCCTGGTGCGAGCCAGGTGGCCAGCGACCACGGGCAGCAGCAGCACGGGCGTGGCGACCAGCGGGACGACCAGCACCCAGCGGAGCCAGCGCGACCGGCCGCGCCGGGCCGCCGCCGCGACGACCACGCGACGCACGCCGACGGCCACGGCCAGCAGCCAGCGCCAGCGGCACGAACGCGGTGAGCAGGGCCAGCCACAGCGCCGTGCGCCAGGCGGCCCGCGCGCCGGCGGTCCTCGGTCGTGGCCGGGCCGCAGGAACAGCGCCGCGTGCGCCAGCCAGGGCAGCACGAGCGGCGGCCGCGACGGTGCCGAGCCGGCCCTGCTGCACCGCCCCGTGACACGACCGGCAGCACGCCGTACGCCACGGCGCCCCACAGGCTCGCCGGCCCCGACGAGGTGACCCGCCGCAGGAACCGGTGCGCGCCGAGCGCGGCCAGCGGCACCGCGAGCAGGAACAGCAGGTCGACGACCAGCCAGGCCTTGCCGAGCAGGACGGTGCCGGCGACCGCGAGCGGGAGGAGGTACGGCGCGGCGGGCGCGGCCGAGCCGGTGCCGAGCGTCGTGCCAGCGAGTCGAGGTAGAGGCGCCACCAGTCCCGAGGCGCCGTCGGGGGCCGGCAGCAGCGCGCCGCCGGACAGCATCCCGGCACCGACCAGGCCGCGGGCGGCGACCACCGCGGCGACCACGAGCACAGCGAACACCCAGGCGCGCGGGCTGGCGAGCAGCCGGGCCAGCAGGCCGGTGTCCTCGGGCAGGTTCTCGGCCTCTGCGGGCACCGGCCCGGTCTCGGTCGCCTCGACCGACGCGGCCCGGCGGGCGCTGCGGGCCGCCGACAGGTCGCCGGCCTGGTCGACCAGCGCGGAGCCGAGGTCGGACAGGAAGTCCAGGCCGTGCCGGTAGGGCAGCCACGGCGGGGCGAGCAGGTGCCGCACGTCGCGGTGCGGCACGGTCGCGGCGCGCCGGCGCGCGCGCCGGCCGGCCAGCACCCGGTCCGGACGCGGCGTAGGTCGCGACCAGGCCGCCGAGCTCGTCGAGCGGCCTCGCCGGGCGCGCGGACCAGCAGCAGCCCGAGCGCGCGCACCAGGCTGCCGAGCAGCAGCCGGACGACCAGGAACGGCAGCGCGCGGGCCGAGCCGTTGACCAGCAGCGTGTAGAGGGCCGCCGGCCCGCTCGCCCCGGCGCGGAGCCGCGCCGGCCGATCGGGTGCGGCCGCACGCCGCGGTGCGCGGCCTCGACGTGGAAGACGCACCGCGTCGGGCACCACGACCGCGCGGTGGCCGGCGCGGGCGGCGCGCCAGCCGAAGTCGACGTCGTTGCCGAACAGCGGCAGGCGCGGGTCGAACGCCGAGCGCCTCGAGCACCGAGCGCCGCACCAGCATGCCGGCGGTGTTGACCGCGAGCACGTCGCGCACCCGGTCGTGCTGGCCCTGGTCGTACTCGCCGCGCTCGAGCCCGGTCTCGCGGCGGCCGGTGCCGCTGATCGTCACGCCGACCTCGAGGAGCCGGCGCAGCGAGGGCCACTCGCGGAGCTTCGGGCCGAGCATGTCGGCCGACGGCTGCGCGGCGGCGGCGGCGAGCAGCCGCTCGAGCGCGTCGGGTGCGGGGGTGCTGTCGTCGTGGAGCAGCCAGACCCACTCGTCCGCTCGCCGGGCCGCCGGCTGCCGCGCAGGTGGCCAGGCCCGGCGCCGACCGCCGCCCCGAAGCCGGTGCGCGGCGGGCAGGTCCAGCGGGCCACGCCGAGCGCGTCGCGGACCAGCCGGCGCGCTCTCGTCGGTGCTGCCGGTGTCGACCGCGACGACGCGGTCGGGGCTGCGGGTCTGGGCGAGGATCCGCCGTCGAGGACCGCCGGCAGCCAGCGCGCGCCGTCGTGGCTGACAGCAGCGCGGTCACGGACCGACGACCGGCCCGGTGACGGCGACGGGCGCCTCGGGCGCCGGGGGAAGGGTCGTCACGGCCGACCACCCTAGTCACGGGCGGACGCCGGCTCGCAAGCGTCCTGAGACGGTCACGGGACCGGTCCGTCGCCGGACCGACGGGTCCGGGACCGCTCAGACGGCGCGCTTCTTCAGCTTGCGGCGCTCCCGCTCGGAGAGGCCGCCCCAGATGCCGAAGCGCTCGTCGTTGCCGAGTGCGTACTCCAGGCACTCGTCACGGACGTCGCAGGTGAGGCAGACCCGCTTCGCCTCCCTGCGTCGAGCCACCCTTCTCCGGGAAGAACGCCTCGGGATCGGTCTGCGCGCACAGGGCGCGCTCCTGCCAACCGAGCTCCTCGGCGTCTCCGTCGAGCAGATACAGCTCTCGCACGGCTCTCGCCCTTTCGACCCGTGAGACCCTTACGGGTCCCGTCTGGTGCCCTTGATGCAGGGCCTGTCCCTCACGGTAGTGACGCCCGCGAGGAAGTGAACAACACTGTGGGAATTACACGTCTGTCGTAGCCACGAAGTCAAGCCCGGATCTGCTATAGGGCCGACACCCCAGACATTTGACCGATTGCTGACGACCCGGTCAGGAACGCCCTGTGACTGGCCCCGACGGCCCCCCTGACTCCCCTGGCTCCCCTGTCCCGCCCGACTCTCCGGCCCACACGATGCCGCCCCCGCCCGTCCGGCGGATCACCGTGCTCTCCGGCGGGGTCGGCGGCGCCCGCTTCCTGCAGGGGCTGCTGCACCTGCTCGCCCGGCACCGGCGCCGAGGTCACGGTCGTCGCCAACACCGCCGACGACATCTGGCTGCACGGCCTCAAGGTCTGCCCCGACCTGGACACCGTGATGTACACCCTCGGCGGCGGGCATCGACGTGGAGCGCGGCTGGGGCCGCACCGACGAGACCTGGCACGCCAAGGAGGAGCTGGCGGCGTACGGCGTCGAGCCGACCTGGTTCGGGCTCGGCGACCGCGACCTCGCGACCCACCTGGTCCGCACCCAGATGCTCGAGGCCGGCTACCCGCTCTCGGCGGTGACCGCGGCGCTGTGCCGCGCTGGCAGCCCGGGGTCGCGGCTGCTGCCGATGACCGACGACCGGGTCGAGACGCACATCGTGGTCGACGACCCGGCCGAGCCGTCGGGGCGGCGGGCGATCCACTTCCAGGAGTACTGGGTCCGGCTGCACGCCGAGGTCCCCGCCCGCGCGGTCGTGCCGGTCGGGCTCGAGACCTCGACCGCCGGGCCCGGGCGTGCTCGAGGCGATCACGGAGGCCGACGTGGTGCTGCTGCCGCCGTCCAACCCGGTCGTCTCGGTCGGCACCATCCTCGGCGTGCCCGGGATCCGCGAGGCGCTCGGCGCGACCGCCGCGCCGGTCGTCGGCCTCTCCCCCGTCGTCGCCGGCAGCCACGTCCGCGGGATGGCCGCGCAGCTGCTCACCGCGATCGGCGTCGAGGTCGGCGCCGCCGGCGGTGGCCGAGCACTACGGCGCGCGCTGCGACGGGCGGCGTGCTCGACGGCTGGCTGGTCGACACCGCCGACGCCGGCGAGGTCGCGCGGGTCGAGGCGGCGGGCATCGCCTGCCGCGCCGTGCCGCTGATGATGACCGACCACGACGCCACCGCCGCGATGGCCGCGGCGGCGCTGGACCTGGCCGCGAGCCTGGCCGAGACCCGTGAGCACGCCGCTCCCCCGGCTCGCTGCTGGTCCTGCCGGTCGACGGCGTCGGCGAGGTGGCGGCGGCGACGACCTGGCCGCCCTGCTCGCCGCCGCGGTCGACGCTGCAGGACGGCGACATCCTGGTGGTCACCAGCAAGGTGGTCAGCAAGGCCGAGGGCCGGGTCCGCGCCGGCGACCAGGACGACGCCCTGCGCCGGCGAGACCGACCGGGTCGTCGCCCGCCGCGGGCGGCACCTCGATCGTGCGCACCCACCACGGGCTGGTGATGGCGGCCGCCGGCATCGACGCGTCCAACACCGCCGCCGGCACCGTGCGTGCTGCTCCCGGTCGACCCCGACGCCTCGGCGCGCCGGCTGCGCGAGCGGCTGCTGCGGCGCTCCGGGCCGCAACGTCGCGGTGCTGGTCACCGACACCGCCGGCCGGGCCTGGCGCACCGGGCAGACCGACATCGCCGATCGGCGCGGCCGGGCTCGACGTGCTGCACGACTACGCCGGCCGCACCGACCCCACGGCAACGAGCTCGCCGTGACCGCGCCCGCCGTCGCCGACGAGCTCGCCGCGGCCGCCGACCTGGTCAAGGGCAAGCTCGACCGGCGGCCGGCCGCCGTGCGTGCGGGGCCTCGGCCGCGCTGGTGCTGCCGCCCGGGCGAGCACGGGCCGGGCGCCGGCGCGCTGGTCCGCGCCGAGGCGCAGGACATGTTCGGGCTCGGCGCACGGGAGGCGGTGCTGGCCGCGCTGACGGCCGACGACGGCCGCGGCTTCGGCGGCACCGTGCCCGCCGGCCGAGCTGGTCCGGCCAGCTGACGTCGTGGCTCGCCGGCCCGTCGGCGGTCGCGCGGCGCCGACGGGCGGCCGGTCGCGGTGCGCCTGGACGGCACCGCGGACGCGCGGGCGCCACCGCGCGCGCCTGCGACGCCGCGGCGTTCGCCTCGGCTGGCGTCCGCCGGCGCGCGGCGGCCGGCCCGAGCCGGGTGTGCTCCGGTTCCGCCCGGCGACTCCGTAGACTTCGCCGCCGACCGCGGCCACCGTCGCAGCCGCGCCACGAGCCCCGACCCGAGGAGCCACGGACCCCATGGCCAAGCCCAGCAAGGACAAGGACCGTCGCGCCGTCGTCGAGCAGATGCGCCGCGAGCAGAAGCGCGCCGAGCGGCGCCGCACCATCATGATCGTCGTCGGCCTGCGTCGTCGTCGCCCTGGTGATCATCGGCCTCGGCGCCTACCCGCTGATCAGGCAGAAGCAGCGCCGGCTCGGCGACCCTGGCGAGCCTCGGGCGCCGCCGCGAGCGACGGCCGGCTGCCAGGGACGTGAAGAAGAAGGCCGACGCGGCAACCAGGAGCACAGCCCGATCGGCACGCACGATCACCTACGCCGACGCGCCGCCCGGCGTTCGGCCCGCACTACCCGCGCCCGCGCCGTTCGCGCGGAAGTTCTACACCGCCGGCGACCGCCCGGAGCTGCCGTACCTCGTGCACAACCTCGAGCACGGCTACAACCTGCTCTGGTACGACGACACCGTCGCCGACGACGCCGACGCAGCTCGCCGCGGTCAAGGCCATCGCCTCGAAGTTCGAGGGCAGCGAGCTGACCGACAAGTTCATCGCGCTGCCCTGGACCGAGCGAGGACGGCAAGGCGTTCCCCGAGCGGCACCCACGTCGCGCTGACGCACTGGTCCGCCGGCGGCGACCCGAACGACGTCGAGAAGCAGCAGGGCATCTGGCAGTACTGCGCCGCGCCCCAGCGGCGCGGCCGTCAGCGAGTTCATCAAGGACTACCCCTACACGGACTCCCCCGAGCCCCAGGCCATGTGAGCCGGCCGTGCCGATGCCTGGACCGATGCGGGACCTGCTGGGCGTGCTCGCGCTCGGCTCGCCTCCGCGCTCTTCCCGCTGGTCAACATCGAGGCCGTACCTCGGTGGTGCGCGGCGCGGTGGCCGGCGTCGACCACATGTGGCTCCTCGGCTTCGTCGCGGCCTGCGGCCAGATGGTCGGCAAGCTGGTCTGGTACTACCTCGGCGCCAGCGCCGCTGCACTGGGGCTGGGTCCGGCGCAAGGTCGAGCACGCCCAAGGACGCGGCCCGGCTGGAGACCTGGCGGACCCGCACCCACGAGCGGCCCGTCGCTCACCGGAGCGCTGGTGCTCGTCTCCGCCTGCAGCGGCTTCCCGCCGTTCGCGATCCTCTCGGTGCTCGCCGGTCAGCTGCGGATGGCCTGTTGCTGTTCCTCGTGCTCGGGCTGCTCGGGCGCTGGGTGCGTTTCCTGGCCGTGCTCGGCGGCGCCGAGTGGCTCGGCAGCCTGCTCGCCTGAGCCGACCACGCGCAGTCGACCCGGGTGCCGTCGGGCACTGCCTCGTCGACGACGGCACCGTCGCCGACGGTGACCTCGCGCAGCCGACGCCCGCACCGATCCGGGCCCGGTCCGACGCCAGTGCCAGCACGGCGCCCTCCCCGACGACGGCGCCGGCCATCACCACGCTGCCGCTGACCACGGCGCCGCGCGTCGCACCGTGCACCGCCGGCCACGACCGAGCGCGTCGAGCCGCGCGAGTTGACCACGGCGTCCTCGGCGTCGACCAGGCGACCCGCTCGACGAGGGCACCGGAGGCTCGGCGACCCGGGCTCGGCGCCACCCGAGCACCAGGTCGGCCGATGCGGCGACCAGCGCCTCGGGCGTCCCGACGTCGCGCCAGTAGGCGTTGTCCAGGAAGCCCACGACGAGGGCGCCGTCGCGCACCAGGCCGGGGAAGGTCTCGCGCTCGACCGAGACGACCGGTCGGCCGGGATGGTGTCGACGACCCGGCGCCGGAAGACGTAGCAGCCCGCGTTGATCTGGCTGCGTCACCGGGTGGTCGGACTTCTCCACGAAGCCGGTGACCCGCCCGGCGGCGTCGGTCGGCACGCAGCCGAACGCCCGGGCGTCCTCGACCTCGACCAGGTGCAGGGAGACGTCGACCGGACGCCCGTCGCGCGGGGTCTCGAAGTCGTCGAGCTGGCCGGCGAGGTCGTGCCCGGAGAGGATGTCGCCGTTGAGGATCGACGATGGCGGCGTCGGGGTCGTCGGTGAGCGCTGCGGCGACGTTGCGGATCGCCCCGCCGGTGCCCAGCGGCTCCTGCTCCTGCACATAGCTCAGCCGGATCCCCCACGCGCTGCCGTCGCCGAGCACGGGCTCGAAGAGGTCGGCGCGGTAGGAGGTGGCGAGCACCACGTGCTCCACCCCGGCCTGGGCCAGCCGGCTGATCTGGTGCGCCAGGAACGGCACGCCGCCGACCTCGAGCAGGTGCTTGGGGCGGTGCGTGGTCAGCGGCAGCAGCCGGCTGCCGAACCCGCCGGCGACGATGACGGCCTCACGGTCGGGGCCCGGCTCGTGGCGGGTCCGGCTCGTGGTGCGACATGGCGCGCCATCATGCCACTCCGTAGGCCGTCAGCCTCAGTGCCACGTGCCCGCCTCCGACGCTTCCCCGCCGCTGCTGGCCGCGCTGCTGCGCCGGACCCCGGCCCGGCCGCTGGTGACGTTCTACGACGACGCCACCGGCGAGCGGATCGAGCTGTCGGTGACGACGTACGCCAACTGGGTGGCCAAGACCGCCGGGCCTCGCCCAGGACGAGCTCGACGTCGAGCGCGGCGGGCTGGTGCTGGTCGACCTGCCCACGCACTGGCTCGGGCGCGGTCTGGCTCGGCGCCGCCTGGAGCCTGGGGCTGCGCCGTCACCGACGACCCCGCACTCGCCGAGCGAGGCGCGACCTGGTCGTCTGCGGTCCCGAGGGCGTGCGCGACGTACGCCGGCGCCGCGGACCGGGTCCCCGTGGTCGCGCTGTCGCTGCGCCCGCTCGGCGCGCCGTTCGCCGAGGCGCTGCCCGAGCGGGGTCGTCGACTACGGCGCGGTCGTGCTCGCCCAGCCGGACGCGTTCCTCGCCCACGACCCGCCCGGCGCCGACGACGCCGCGCTGGCGCGACGCCCGCGGTACGTCGACCAGGCGGCGCTGCTCGCCGGGCGGCCGCGAGCGACCGTCGTCGCGCACCGGCGGCCGGCTGCTGACCGACGTGAACCCGTGCACGCGCGGACGGCCTGGCCACCCTGCTGGCGCCGCTGGCGCACCGGCGGCGGCACGGTGTGGGTGCGGCACCCCGACGAGGCGGCGTGGGCGCGACGCGCCGAGCAGGAGCGGGCCACCGCGCAGCTGCGCGCCTGACCCGCCCGTCCGGTCAGCCGGCGAGGTCGAAGCGGCTCAAGCCGTCGGCGACCAGCTGCCGGGTGCCGAAGCCGGCCGCTTGAGCCCGGCAGCAGCCAGAGCGTGCCGGGACGGCCGCCCGTGCCGAGCAGGTCGGGGCGGCCGTCGCCGTTCACGTCGCCGAGCGGCGACCAGCCAGTCGTAGCGGCTCGACCGAGCCGATCGTCGCGTGCCGCCGGTGAGCCCGCCGGGCCCGTTGCCCGGGTAGAGCACCAGCGACCCGTCGGAGCGGCGCACCACGGAGTCCGGGGAGCCGTCGGCGTTCCACAGACCGACGCCGAGCTGGCGGGTGCCCGTGAGCGCGGCGTGCGCGACGTAGCTGGCCCGGAAGCCCCTTCCGGCCGTTGCCCGGGTAGATCCGCAGCGGACCCGCCCGCCGGCTGGCCCTGGCAGGTCGGGGTGGCCGTCGCCGGTGAGGTCGCCGACCGCGGCGAGCAGCCGGACCGAGCCGAAGCCCGGTGGCGATGCGCGGCCGCGGGCCGCAGCGACCGTTCGCCGTCGCCGCGGTAGAGGTACAGCGCGCCCGAGTCGCTGCGGGTGATCACGTCGCCGTGGCCGTCGCCGTTCCAGTCGCCGACGTTGAGGATCTGGTCGCGTGCGGGAAGGCGCGGCCGAGGCGGCTCGAGCCCTCGACGTTCGACCGCTTCTGGTTGCCGCGAACACCACCAGGCGCCCACGGGCGTCGCGTCCGACGAGGTCCGACGGCGCCGGCCGATGACCTGGCCCGCGGTGAGCAGCAGGTCGACGCCGCCACCGGCGGTGAACGGGCCGAGGCGGCGTGCCGAGGCTGCCCTTGACGCCGGGGAACACGTAGGTCCTCGTGGTGCCGTTGCGCCGCGCGACCAGGTCGGGCGGCCGTCGTTGGTGACGTCGCCGCGGCCCGAGAGCAGGTCGTAGCCGGACCACGAGCCGGGCAGCTGCACCCGGGAGCGCATCCCGTGCCGGTGCCGGCAACAGCCACAGCCGCCCGTCGGCGTGCGGGCCACCAGGTCGGGGTCGTCCGTCGCGGGTGAGGTCGCCGACGCCGGTGGTCAGGTCGTAGCCCGACCAGCTCCGGGCGAGCACCACCCGGGTCCTGCCGAAGGTGCCCTTCCTCGTGCCGGGCAGCAGGACCAGCTGCTTGGTGCGTGCCGTTGCGGCCGACCACGTCCGGGCGTGCCGTCGCCGTTCCAGTCGCCGACGCCGGTGAGCTGGTCGAGCAGCTCGCGAGCCGGGTGTGGAGCGGGTCGCCGCCCCGAAGTGACCGGCGCCGTCGCCGGGGTAGACCGCCGTCCGTCCGGTGGCCGCGTCGCGTGCCAGCAGGTCGGCGTGGCCGTCGCCGGTCGACGTCCCCGACGGCGGCGACCAGGTCGCGGCCGCCCCAGCCGGTCGCCGCGACGCTTGCCGGCAGGCGAAGCCGACCTGCCCGCCGGTGCGCAGCAGGTAGGCCTGCTTGGTGGCCGAGTCGCGCACCACGAGGTCGGGGTAGCGTCGAGCCGGCGAGGTCGTGTCTCGCGCTCGCGGCCGGACCAGGGCTGCTGGTACTGCTTGGCGAGCGCGCGGATCCGGGGGATCTTGGCGTAGAGGTACTTGCCGGGGCAGGCGGTCTGGCCGACGTCGCGGTGGCCGTTGATGGCCGCGCAGGTACTGCGCGGTGACGCACTGCCGCGGTCGAGGAGGCCTTCACCCCGTGCAGGCTGAGCTTCCAGGCGAACAGCCGGCCGTAGGCGTCGAGCAGCGCGGCCGAGGGCTGGGCGGTCTCGAAGTTGCCGATCGCCGACATCGCGAAGGCGTCGTCGTTGTAGCCCAGCGTGTGCGCGCCGACGACCGGCCGGTCGACGCCGCCGTACCGGCCCTCCCAGATCCGGCCGAAGCGGTCGACGAGGAAGTTGTAGCCGACGTCGGACCAGCCCCGGGACTGGGTGTGGTAGGCGTAGATGCCGCGGATGATCGCGGGCACCTGGGCGCGCGGTGTAGTCGTTGGCGTTGACCGTGTGGTGCACGAAGCCCGCGTGCACCTCGCCGTAGTGCAGCGAGGACGCTGTCGCGCATCCGCTCGTCGGCGCCCCACTGCGCGCGCGAGAAGATCTTGGGCTTGGCGGTCACGCCGCCCGCGGCCAGCGCCACGTCGGTCGTGCCGTCCGTCGTGCCGTCGGTGGCCGGCTCGGTCGTCGGGTCCGCGGGGCCGGCGGCGATGCCGGTGGTGTCACCGGTGCGTCTCGGCGGCCGAGAGGTCCAGCTGCCGGTGTCGATCGCGGGCTTCTCGACGGCTCGGTGCCGCTCGGCACCCGGGTCGACCAGCGACAGGCGCATCCCGCGCGGGCGCACTGCCGGAGTCGGTGACGGCCTTGATCTGCACGTCGTCGACGTCGCCGACGTAGACCGGGTCGGTGCCCGGGCGGGCCGCGCGGCCCTCGCCGCTGCTCGGGTCGGGACCGTGCTCGTCGTGGTACGGCATGCTCCTGCCACGGCGACCAGGTGCCGTCGTCCTGGGTGCGCACCGAGATCGTGATCGCGTCGTCGGGCGACCTCCTCGTCGACCGTCCCAGGTGACGCCGACCGTGGCCAGCCCGTCGACCGACTGCGGGGCCGAGAGCACGGTCAGGCCGTCGGTCTCGGGGTCACCGTCGGCGGCGGCGAGCCGGGCGGCCGGGGCCGACCCGTCGGCGGCGGGCCCCGGGGCGGCGGCCGTCCCCTGCAGGGCCGCCAGGCCGCTCGCTGCTGACCCCGGACAGGGCGACGGTGGTCACGGGGGCGCACGGGCGCGGAGGCGACCAGCGAGGGCGTCGCGTCGGCGCCGCGGGAGGTCCCGCCGGCGTCCGGCGCGGGGTCGCCGGTGCCGCCTGGGACTGCCCGGGCCGGTCCGGCGCGACGATGTCGAGGGTCACGATGTCGGCGGCCGGAGCCGCGATCGCGGCGACCACGCGCGAACGCCAGGCTCTGCTGGCACAGGAGCACGAAACGGCTTCTGTTCTCGGGCATCGCAGGTAGCTCCTGTGGGCACAAGATTCACATGAGTTACCAAATGTCACAGCAGTCACAGGGGCGCCGCAAGGGCTTTGCTCTAACTACAAACTTGTAATTTCGCCATGCCTGCAAGGGGATCCGCGCCGCTCGGCGCCCGGCCGGAGGGTGGTCCGGGCCGCGACTCAGACGTCGGCGCCGAGCTCCTCGTCGAGCTCGCGTCCTCGGAGTCCTCGGCGTTCTCGTCCTCGTCCGGGTCGTCGTAGTGGAGGTACTTGATGCCCTCGTCGACCGGGCCGTCGTAGCCCAGCGACGCCCTTCTCCAGGACCAGCACCCGGTCGCACATCTTGCGCACCGACCCGGCCGCGTGGCTGACGTAGAGCATCGTGCGGCCCTCGTCGCGGATCTCCTGCATCCGGTCCATGCACTTCTTCTTGAACGGGCGGTCACCGACCGCGAGCACCTCGTCGACGAGGAAGATGTCGGAGTCGGTGTGCACCGCGACCGCGAAGCCGAGCCGCGAGAACATGCCCGAGGAGTAGTGGCCGACCGGGGTGTCGAGGAACTTGCCGATGTCGGCGAACTCGACGATCTGCGTCGAACTTGCGCTTGGTCTCGGCCTCGGACATGCCGAGGATCGCGGCGTTGAGGAAGACGTTGTCGCGCCCGGTGAGCTGGGGGTGGAAGCCGGCGCCGGTCGCGATCAGGCCGGCGATGCGGCCCCGGGTGAGCACCTGGCCCGCGTCGGGCTTCATCACGCCGTTGATCAGCTTGAGCAGCGTGCTCTTGCCGGAGCCGTTGAGGCCCATCAGGCCCGACCGACTCGCCCTGCTCGATCGCTGAAGGAGACGTCGTCGACAGCGAGGAAGCTGTCACTGATCGCCTGGCGCCGCAGCGCCGCGATGGTGATCTGCTTGATGGTGCGGTGGTAGCGCATCGTGAACTGCTTGCTGGCACTGCGTCGCACGACGATCGGACTCGGTCATCAGAGGCGCTCCGCGAACTTGCTCTCGAGCCGGCTGAACGCGATCTGGCAGAGCACCAGGATCGCGAGGGACGCCGCGAGCATGCGCCCAGCCGAGCAGCATGAGGTGGTGCGGCAGTCGGGGAAGCCGGGAGCCCAGTGGTCACCCCCGGCAGGCAGGTGTCGGGCGTCCAGGCCCTGGCTCCAGGCCGGACGTGGTCGGCACCCAGAAGGCCCGCTGGATCAGCAGCACCCCGTCGGTCAGCGGGTTGGCGAGGTAGAGGCCGTAGCAGAGCGTGTCGCGACCGAAGCCGCTGTGGCGAGCCTGGCTGAAGGGGTAGATCATCGGCACGATCCAGTGCATGAAGAGCGTGAAGCGTCGACACGATGTTCTGGAAGTCGCGGAAGAAGACGTTCGTCGGCGCTGAACAGCAGCGCCAGCGCCGTGCCGAGCACCGTGATGATCGCGAAGCCGAGGACGTCCGGCCAGGATGCCCGGCGAGGTCGGGCGTCCAGCCGACCGCGACGCAGGCGATGAACAGGATCAGCAGCTGCGGGAACGATGTGGATCGCCGAGACGATGCACCGACGGCGACCGGGAACATCTCCCGCGGCATCGCCATCTTCCGCACGATCGCCTTGTTGCGCACGATCGACCGGGTGCCCGGCGGAGAACGTCTCGGTGAAGAAGTGCACGCCGACCATGCGCGGCGAACATGTGGATGCGCGAAGTTCGGCACGGTCTTGTGCAGCCCGAGGACCAGGCCGATCACGAAGAAGTACATGCAGAACCGGACCAGCGGCTGCACGTAGGACCACAGCAGGCCCAGCAGCGAGCCCTGGTAGCGCGCCTGGATCTCCTTGCCGCACCAGCAGCTCGAGCAGGTAGCGCCGCCGGAAGACGTCGACGAGCCCGCCGCCGGCGAACGGGGACGCGAGCGGGACGTGCGTCGAGGGCGTGCGGGCTCGAGCCGTCCCTCCGGTCTGCCGGGGCGGTCACGACTGCTCCTTCGTCGGCGGCCGGACTCGAACGTCTTGGCCCACTGGTCGGTCGAGGTGATGTCGGGCAGCGCCTGGCGGTAGCGCCGGGCCAGGGCCGGCCACTCGCGGTGCAGCCGCTGGTGGATCTCGACGGTGCGGCGCAGCAGGTCTGGGAACTCCTCGCGGTCGCGCTGGTGCCACGACGCGCTGGTGCCGTCGGGCATCGAGACGACGACCGAGTCGAACTGCGCGATCATCCACCACTTGGCGTCCATCGCGGCGAGCCGGGCCTCGGGGTGCCGCTCGCGCGAGCTCGCGGATCGGACGCGTCTGACGGACGGCGCTGGTGGCCGCGGCGAGCAGCTGGCCGACCCGGCCCTTCGGGCGTGGTCGGGTCCTGGCCGCGCTTCGGCGGCTTCTCCCGGCGCACCGGCGGGAAGGCGTCCGGGTCGGGCGAGGTCTGCGCGTCGGCGTACTGCTTGCGCTTGGCCTGCAGCTGCGGGAGCTTCGTGAGTCAGCTCGGCGTGCAGCCGCTCCGGGCCGGCGAGCACGTCCTCGAGCGCGAGGTGGCGCAGCTCGGCGGTGGAGTACTGCATCGAGAACAGGTGCTTGACCTGGTGGTTGAAGCTCTCCCGGACGACGCGGCCGCCGTGGTCGTAGGGCGAGTGCAGCAGCGCCGCGATCGTGCGGTTGCGCTGGTGGAAGTAGGACTGCCAGTCCAGCGCGTCGTTCTTGTCGGTCCACGGCACGTGCCAGACCGCGGCGCCCGGCAGCGTGACCGTCGGGAACCCCGCGCGCGCCGGCGCGGACGCCGAACTCGGAGTCGTCCCACTTGATGAAGACCGGCAGGCTCAGCCCGACGGTGCGCAGCACCTCGGTCGGGATCAGGCACATGAACCAGCCGTTGAAGTCGACGTCGATGCGGCGGTGCAGCCAGCGCGCGCTGCGCAGGTTGCGGCCGGCGAAGTCCCAGTCGGTCTCGACCGTCGGGCGGCGACATCCACCAGAAGCGGTAGTGGTTGATGATCTCGCCGAAGCTGTGCAGCCGGGCCTTGGAGTAGAGGCTGAACATGTGCCCGCCGACGATGGTCGGGCGCCGGCACAGGTCGCCGAAGGTGACCGCGCGCACGATGCTCTCCGGCTCGCAGACCACGTCGTCGTCCATGCACATCATGTACGTCGACCGGCCGGCCTCGAGCGTCTCGAGCTGCGAGCGGGCGTAGCCGCCGGAGCCGCCCATGTTGCCCTGCTCGATGACCCGCAGCTTGTCCCCGAGGGCCTGCTGCGCGGCGGCGAAGTCCGCGTCGTCGGCGACCTGCTTGGTGCCCTGCTCGACGACGACGACCTCGTCGAGGACGGCGCGCACGTCGTCGTCGGCGCCGATCTGGTGCAGCAGCCGCGCGCAGAAGTCGGGGCGGTTCATCGTGGTGATGCCGATGGTGACGGTGCCCGTGCCGGCCCGGTCGGCGGGCACGTCGGCCTGCCAGGAGGCCTCCTCGAGCACGGCGCCGTCCGGGCCGGCGACGATGTCGAACCAGTACCACCCGCCGTCGCCGAACGGCGCGAGCGGCAGGTCGAAGCGGAGGTCCTCGGCGGCCCTCGCCCGTCTGCTGGCGGAGTCGACGCGCTGCGCGCGGCCGTTGGGCATCGAGCGGTAGACGATCACCGTCGCGCCCGGCCCGGTCACGGGACACGTGCAGGCTGACACGTCTCCACGACCGTCCACATGCCGCCAGTAGCTGGCCGCGAAGCCGTTGAAGTAGGTGCCGAACGAGATCCGCTGGCCGGCCCCGACGCGGTAGCGGCGCCGGCCGAGGACCGCGTGCGGGTCGGGCTCGGCCTCGGAGTTGGGCTCGCGTCGGCGGGACCTTGCCGCGCTGGTCGGGGGTGAGCCCGGACTTGTCGACGTCGAGCTGGGGGCGGTCCGGGTCGACGTAGAGCGGCAGCACGTCCATGTCGCGGTCGACCGGCAGGACGACCCGCTGCAGCACGCGCCGCACGGTCCCCGCCGGGCTCTCGACCGGGCTGGCTGTCGTGACGCTCATTCGTCGACTCCTCCGCTCGCCCACGCCGCGTCCTCGGAGAAGTGCGGCGCGAGCTTGTTGTCGTACATGGACAGCGCGGAACCGATCGCCATGTGCATGTCGAGGTACTTGTAGGTGCCGAGCCGGCCGCCGAACAGCACCATCGGCTCCTTCTTGGCGAGCTCGCGGTACTTCAGCAGCTTCTCGCGGTCCTCGGCGGTGTTGATCGGGTAGTAGGGCTCGTCCTCGGGCTCGGCGAAGCGGGAGTACTCGTGGACGATGACGGTCTTGCCGGGCAGGTGGGTGCGCTCGGGGTGGAAGTGCTTGAACTCGTGGATCCGGGTCCAGGGCACGTCCTCGTCGTTGTAGTTCATCACCGAGGTGCCCTGGAAGTCGTCGACCGGGCGGACCTCGGCCTCGAGGTCGACGGTGCGCCAGGACAGCCGGCCCTCGCTGTTGCCGAAGTACTCGTCGACGGGGCCGGTGTAGACGACGGGCACCTTGCCGACGTACTCGTCGCGGACGTCGAAGAAGTCGGTCTCGAGCCGGACCTCGATGTTGGGGTGGTCGGCCATCCGGGTCAGCCAGGCGGTGTAGCCGTCCTTGGGCAGGCCCTCGTGGGTGTCGTTGAAGTAGCGGTTGTCGAAGGTGTAGCGCACCGGCAGCCGGGTGATGATGTCGGCCGAGAGCTCTCTCGGGTCGGTCTGCCACTGCTTGGCGGTGTAGCCCTTGACGAACGCCTCGTAGAGCGGCCGCCCGATCAGCGAGATCGCCTTCTCCTCGAGGTTCGACGCCTCGGCGGTGTCGATCTCGGCGGCCTGCTCGGCGATCAGCGCGCGCGCCTCGTCGGGGGTGTGGCTGGTGCCGAAGAACTGGTTGATCAGCGCGAGGTTCATCGGGAAGGAGTAGACCTGCCCCTGGTAGCGCGCGAACACGCGGTGCTGGTAGCCCGTGAACTCGGTGAACCGGTTGACGTACTCCCACACCCGCTCGTTGGAGGTGTGGAACAGGTGCGCGCCGTAGACGTGCACCTCGATGCCGGTCTCGGGCTCCGGCTCGCTGTAGGCGTTGCCGCCGAGGTGGTGGCGCCGCTCCAGCACGAGCACCCTCAGCCCCAGCTCGTTGGCACAGCGTTCGGCGATCGTCAGTCCGAAGAATCCGGATCCGACGACGACGAGGTCAGCGTTCAACACACACTCCTGGGAGAGAAAGCAGCGGTCAGTCTATCGGCCGGGCGGCGAGGTCCCGGCAGCGCCGCGGTTGGCGATCAGCGCGCGGTACGCCGTGCGGCGCAGCGCCTCGGGCACCAGACGGTACCCGCCGCGGACCACGACGTTGCGGAGGTACTCGGCGCGGGAGGTGATCGCCAGCTCGCGGAACCGCCGCTGGACCGCGCAGCTCCGAGCGCAGCAGCTCCAGGCCGCCGCGGCGCGCGTAGGCGCCCGCGCCGACGCGGTAGCAGACCAGCGGCTCGGCGAGGTTGGCCGGGCGCGCGCCGGCGTCGACCATCCGGGCGAAGAGCAGGTAGTCCTCCATCAGCGCCATGTCGGTGTAGCCGCCGGCCGCCTGGACGGCGCTGCGGCGGTAGACCACGGTCGGGTGGTTGAAGGGGTCGCGGAAGCGGATCACCCGCCGGATCTCCTCGGGGTCCGTCGGAGGCGTACGGCGTCCCACGACGTCGTCCACGGCGTGCCCGAACTCCAGCAGCCCGCTGCCGACGATGTCGGCGCCGGCCTCGACGACCGGCACCTGCTTCTCGAAGCGGGTGGGCAGGCTCACGTCGTCGGCGTCCATCCGGGCCACGATCTCGTGCGCGCAGGCGGCCAGCCCCCGGTCCAGCGCCGGCCCGAGGCCGACGTTGGTCTCCAGCACGACGTGCTCGGTCGGCACCGGGCAGGTGTCGACCAGGTCGGCGATCGTGGCGGCCAGCGCGTCCGGGACCGGCCCGTCCTGGACGAGCACGACCTGGTCGGGGCGGCCGGGTCTGGTCCTGCACGCTCGAGGTGAACGCGTCCCGCAGGAAGTCCGGGTCGTCGCCGCCGTACACCGCGAGGAGCAGGGAGAACGGCTCGCGGGCGCCCCGGCGCGCTCGTCGGGCACGCCGGCGTGCGGCGACCAGCCGGCCGCGGGAGCACCGCGCCGTTGGTGCGCGGCCGGGTGCGCAGGCCGGCGGCCAGCCCCCGGCGCAGGCCGCGGAGCAGCGTGCGCGCGGTCGGTGGAGCGCGGCGAACGTGCGCGCCCAGCGGCGCAGGGTCGAGCCGCCGTAGAGCACCTTCTCGGCCGGCCCGAGCCCGCTGCTGCGGGTGAACAGCCAGACCTTGTTGCGGACCTCGTAGAAGAACCGCTCCCCCGGGTCGGCGTCGGTCGAGCCGAACACCTTGGTCTTGTGCACCACGACGCTGCGCGGGCAGGACAGCCCGACGCCGCCGCGGATCAGGCGGGTGGAGTACTCGAAGTCGTCGTTCCAGAGGAAGTAGTCGGCGACCGGCAGGCCGCGCTCGCGGACCGTGTCGGCGTCGCACATGATCGAGACGAACGACGCCGAGCGGATCGGCACGCAGCCGAGCCGCGGCGGCGGCGGCGCGCTCGGCGCGGCGCGGCCCGGGCTTGCGTCCGCGGGGTGTTCATCGGGTGGTCGCGGCCGTCGGTCCAGACCACCCGGCTGGCCAGCACGCGCGGGCCGCTCGCCCCGGGTGCGGCGTCCAGGCGGCGACCAGGTGCTCGGCGGCGGTCGGCGTCGGGCACGGTGTCGTCGTCGAGCAGCCAGACCAGGTCGGGGTCGTGGGTCAGCGCCCGCTCGATGCCCGCCGCGAAGCCGCCCGCTCCGCCGGTGTTCTCGGTGAGGCGCACGACCTCGAGGTCCGGCCGTCTCGGCGAGCAGGTCGGCGGTGCCGTCGGTGCTGGCGTTGTCGACCACGACGGTCGCGACGGGCGGGTGCGTCTGGGCGGCGAGCGCGGCGAGCGACTCCTCGAGCAGGTCCCGGCGGTTCCACGTCACGACGACGGCGACGACCCGGGGCGCTCACCGCCGGCACCCTACCGATCCGGCGGCCGGTCATCAGCAGGCGCTCGAGAGGTCGGTGGCCTCGTTGGCGGCGTACCCCTCGTGCAGGTTGCCGATCGAGCCGCCGACCGTGGTCTGCCGGCCGCGGGAGAAGCCCTTCTTCTTGCGGGCCGGCTTGGCCGCGCCGGACGTCTTGCCCTCCGCCTTGTCGATGGCCGTCTGACCATCGACTGGATCTTGTCGATGTCGGGGTCGCCGGTGTTGATCGCGGGCGGCACGAACGAGACCGTGCTGACCGGCTGCGAGCGGGCCTTCATCGCGAGCTCGGCGAAGGTGCCGAGCTCGGAGGCGGGCAGGTCGGTGGTGACCAGCTTCTCGCTGGCCTTGGCGATGCTCTCGAACTTCGTGACCACCGTGGCCGGCGAGAGCTGCTGGAGCATCGCGTTCATCACGCACTTCTGCCGCGCCATCCGCGAGTAGTCGTCGGCGCTCTCCCGGGAGCGGGCGAACCACAGCGTCTCGAAGCCGTTGAGCCGCTGCACGCCCGGCTCGATGTAGCCGGTCACCGGCCCGCCGACGCCGCCGATCGGGATCCGGTCGCGGACGTTGAGGGTGAGCCCGCCGACGGCCTGGACCATGGCTGCGGAAGCCCTGCAGGTTGACCATCGCGTAGTAGTTGATCTTCAGCCCGGTGATGCCCTCGACGCCCTCGGCGGTCGCCTCGACGCCGGGGTTCGCCGACGCCCGCGAAGAGCGCCTTGTTGTCGCCGGCCCAGGTGGCGAGGCTGTTCAGCTCGCAGCCCTCGCAGTCGTAGCCCTCGGGGAACTGCTCGGCCATCACCGAGCCCTCGGCGAACGGGAAGTTCGTCATGTTGCGCGGCAGCCCGAACAGGATCGTCTTGCCGGTGTCCGCGTCGATGCTGGCGACCGTGATGCTGTCCGGCCGCAGCCCCCAGCGGTCCGCGCCGGAGTCGCCGCCGAGCAGCAGCACGTTGTAGCGCCCGTCGTGGGCGGAGGTGGCCGTCCCGTCGCCGAACATCGTGGCGATGAAGCCGCGCTGGACCGCGACGACGTGCGAGGCGAACAGCAGCGACCCGGCGACCGAGAACACAGCACGCCGTTGAGGCCGACCATCGCGAGCCGCTGCTTCTGCATCAGCTCGAGCGGCTGGCCGAGCCGCCAGGCGTCGATGAACAGGAGCGCCCAGCCGATGGCGAGCCGCGCACAGCAGCAGCCGCAGGAAGCCGAGCACGACGGTGTTGCTGGCGAACCAGAAGACGAAGCCGTGCCAGACGAGCCCGAGCAGCACGACGAGCAGCAGGCCGCCGAGCAGCGAGACCCAGACCCGCATCGCGAGCCGGCCGACCGTCCGGCTGCCGGCGACCAGCTGCGCGGAGCCGGGCAGCACGAGGGTCATCAGCAGCAGGGTGAGGGCGCGCCGGAAGCGGACCCGCGCCAGCGCCGCGTCGCGGGCGGACCCGCGCGAGGTGGAGCCGGGGTGAGCGCCGGGCCCGGGGGAAGGGGCGGGTGGCATGCGGTGGGCGCCTTTCGGTGGTCCAGATGCGGCCTGCTCGACGCTCCAGTATCACCAGTCACATGCGTCACAGCGGGCGCGGCGCGCCGGGGAGCGGCCCCCGGCCGTGACAGGTGGCACCGGGACGGCCGGTACCGTCTGCGGCATGGCTGGCCCTCACCACCACCGCCCCGGGGACCCCGGACGCGACCCCGAGGACCGCGACGAGCCGGAGTACGACTGGCTCTACGGCACCCGCGGCCCGCGCGACCCCGAGCCCACGCGGATGCTGCCGACCGTCGAGCGGCCCTCCCCCGGCGCGGGGGCCGGCGCAGGGGCCGGCGCCGACGACGCGACCCGGCCGATCCGGGCGCAGCAGCCCGCCCCCGGGGACGCCGCGCAGCAGCAGCCCCGTCGGACCGGGCCCTACGAGACGCCGCCCCCGGCCCGGCCGCCCGACCCCTCCCCGGCGCGAGGGCTCCTCGGGCGGGTCCGGACGCCGCCCCCGGGGTCGGTCCCGGCTGCGCTGGGTCGGCGCGCTCGTCGCCCTGTGGGTCGTGTTCCTCGTCGCCGTACCCCTCCTCGCGTGGTCGCGGATCGACAAGGTCGACGCGACCCCGAGCGGCGACCGCCCCTCCTCGCAGCCCGGCACGACGTACCTCCTGGTCGGCAGCGACAGCCGCGAGGGCCTGACCCGCAAGCAGCAGCTCGCGCTCGGCACCGGCAAGGGCTCGGGCCGGCGCACCGACACGATCATGCTGCTGCACACCGGCGCCGGCCCGAACCTGCTGATGTCGATCCCGCGCGACTCGCTCGTCGAGGTGCCCGGGCACGGCACCACCAAGGTCAACGCCGCGTTCGCGTTCGGCGGCCCGAAGCTGCTCGTCGAGACGCTGGAGAACGAGACCGGCATCCGCATCGACGACTACGTCGAGATCGGGTTCGCCGGCTTCGTCGACGTCGTCGACGCCGTCGGCGGCGTCGAGATCTGCCCCAAGGAGGCGATGAAGGACCCGCAGGCCAACCTGGACATCAAGAAGGGCTGCCAGGACGTCGACGGCAAGGTGGCGCTCGGCTACGCCCGCTCGCGCCACGTCTCCGGCCTCGGCGACATCGACCGGGCCCGCCACCAGCGCGAGGTGGTCAGCGCGGTCGGCTCCAAGGCGGCCTCGCCGTGGTCGGTGCTCAACCCGGTCCGCTACTTCCGGCTCGCGATGGCCGGCTCCGACTCGCTGCGGGTCGGCAAGGACACGCACTGCTCGCCACCATGCAGTTCGCCTGGGCGATGACCCGGGTCGACGGCAGGAACGGGCCTGACCTGCGGCGTCCCGATCGCCGACCTCGCGGTGCACTGGGACCCGGACCGCTCGAAGCGGCTGTTCGGCTCATCGCGGAGGACCGGACCGAGGACATCCCGAAGGGGCTGTGCCGGCCCTCCGGCCTGGCAGCCCAGTGACCCGACGCATCGATGCAGAGGAGATGACGTGAGCGAGTTCACCGTCGTGTTCGACCTGTCCCCCGGCTCCCGGGGCGCCTACTACGTCACCGGCGACGTGGTGCGGCACCAGGGCAAGGTGTGCGTCGTGGCCAACACCGTGCGCCTGGACGGCAAGCGCTTCCGGGCGACACTGCGGGTGGTCCTGCACCCGACGCCCCAGCAGCGCCGCTCCGCCGACGAGTGGCAGCGCACGATGGGCGGCGGCTAGGCCCAGGACTCCTCGGTACGCCGGGCCAGGTCGGCGACGACCGCGTCGAGGTCCCCGGCGGACTCGAGCACCCGGCGCTGACGGGTCGCACCCGTGCCCCGGGCGACCAGCCGCTCGAACCAGTCGGCGACCCGGTCGGTGTCGCCGGCCTCGTCGAGGGCGCGCCGCACGTGGGTCAGCGCCGCGCCGAACACCTCGCGCGGCGGGGCGAGCCGCTGCTCGACCGGGTGCACCAGGTCGTCGGCCAGGCCCACCCGCGCCGCCCGCCACGTCGCCACCCGCAGCAGGTCGCCGCGCCAGCGCACCGGCGCCTCGTCGCGGGCGACGGTCTCGACCAGCGCCCGCGCGAGCAGGGCCACCCCGACGGCGTCCTCGACGTCGGTGCACACGTCGGCGACCCGGACCTCGACGGTCGGGAAGCGGGCGGCCGGGCGCACGTCGTCGTAGAGCATCCCGGGGTCGAGCGCCCCGCCCCACGCGATGACCTTGTCGCTCACCTCGCGGTAGGTCGTCTCGTCGCCGAACGGCTCCCGGGTCCCCGCGCTCGGCCAGCGGCCCCAGACCTGGGACCGCCAGCTCGCGTGGCCGGTGTCGCGACCGCCCGCGAAGGGCGAGTTCGCGCTCAGCGCCAGCAGCAGCGGCAGCCAGGGCCGCAGGCCGTCCACGACGCGCACCCGCTCGTGGGCGGCGACATCGACGTGCACGTGCATGGCGCACACCAGGCCTCCGCGCGCCAGGTCGCCGTACCCCTCCAGGATGCGGCGGTAGCGCGGACGGCCGGTCACGTCGCGCCATCCGGCCTCCGGGTCGCCGACGACCACCGTCGGCACGGCCACCGCCCGCGCGCCGGTCGCGGCGGCCGCCTCGCCCACGGCCCGCCGGCCGGCGCGCAGCCCCCGGGCGAGGTCGTCGGCGTCGGCGCACGGCTCGGTCGAGGTCTCGATCTGCTGCAGGAACAGCTCCTGCTCGACCTCGACGTCCCCGTCGTCGGCTCGCACCGCCTCGGCGGAGAGGGGAGCGGGCAGGCCGGTGGCGGGGTCGAGGAGCATGAGCTCCTCCTCGACCCCGATCCTGCGGACAGGGGTCGGGGAGGTCATGGCTGCCCGTCCCCCGATCGCGGCCGTCCATGCACGCGCCGATACGATGCCTGGACATGACCCAGCCCGCGCGCCGTACCCTCCTGGGCCGCGGCTCATGGGCCGAGGACTCCCGGATCGCCGCCCTGCTGCGCCAGGAGACGGTCGGCGGCGCGCTGCTGCTGCTCGGCACCGTGGTGGCGCTGGTGTGGGCCAACAGCCCGGCCTCCGGCTCGTACGACGGCCTGCGGGACCTCGAGGTGGGCCCGGCCGCACTGCACCTGCACCTGTCGCTCGGGACGTGGGCCGCGGACGGGCTGCTGGCGATCTTCTTCTTCGTCGTCGGTCTCGAGCTCAAGCGGGAGTTCGTCGCCGGCGACCTGCGCGACCCGCGACGGGCGGCCCTGCCGATCCTGGCCGCAGCGGGCGGCATGGTCGCGCCGGCGCTCGTCTTCGTCGCGCTCAACCTCGGGAGCGGCGGCGACGCGCTGCGCGGCTGGGCGATCCCGACCGCGACCGACATCGCGTTCGCCCTGGCCGTCCTGGCCGTGATCAGCACGCACCTGCCGACGGCGCTGCGCACGTTCCTGCTCACGCTCGCCGTCGTCGACGACCTCTTCGCGGTCACGATCATCGCGATCTTCTACACCACCGACCTCGACGCGCTCGCGCTGCTCGCGGCGCTCGTCCCGCTCGCGCTGTTCGGCCTCGCCGTGCAGCGCCGGATCCGGTCCTGGTGGCTGCTGCTGCCTCTGGCGGCGCTCACCTGGGGGCTCGTGCACGCCAGCGGCGTGCACGCGACGGTCGCGGGCGTGCTGCTCGGCTTCACCGTCCCCGTGCTGCGCAGCCGGCGCAACGGCGGACCGGAGGCCGGCCCCGGGCTGGCCGAGCACTTCGAGCACCTGCTCCGCCCGCTCTCGGCCGGCGTCGCGGTGCCGGTCTTCGCCTTCTTCGCGGCCGGCGTCACCGTCGGCGGCCTGTCCGGGCTCGGCGACGCGCTCGGCGACCGGGTCGCGCTGGGGATCGCCGCCGGCCTCGTGGTCGGGAAGTTCGTCGGCGTGCTCGGCACCACCTGGCTGGTCGCGCGCTTCACCCGCGCCCGCCTCGACGACGACCTGGCCTGGCTCGACGTCGCTGGGCTGGCCCTGCTCGCCGGCATCGGGTTCACCGTCTCCCTGCTCATCGGCGAGCTCGCCTTCGGCGCCGGCAGCCTGCGCGACGAGCACGTCAAGGTCGGCGTGCTGACCGGCTCGGTGGTCTCGGCCCTCCTCGCGGCGGCCCTGCTGCGCACCCGCAACCGGGTCTACCGGAGGCTCGAGGCGGAGGAGGCCGTGGACGCCGACGCGGACGGCATACCCGACGTCTACCAGCGGCGCCGGGACTGCTGAGCCGGCCGGGTACTAGCACGATCGGGACCCCCGGCTGGTACTCGACCGACCGGTTTGCCCTTCCTAGGCTGGGGAATCTGTCTGACGGTCCACGACACACGCCTGCCGACGAGGAGTCCTCGTGTTCGACACGATCAACGGCCTGCCTGTCCACCCGCTCGTCGTGCACGCCGTGGTGGTGCTGCTGCCGCTGGCGACCCTCGGCACCCTGGCGATCGCGCTGGTGCCCCGGTGGCGGCGCAGGTACGGCGTCCTGGTGGTCGGCTGCGCGGCGGTGGCCACCCTGCTGGTCCCGGTCGCGACGTCGAGCGGGGAGGAGCTCGAGCGCCGCGTCGGCGAGCCGGGCGCGCACGCCGAGCTCGGGGACCAGCTGCTCTGGTTCGCGCTGCCGCTGCTGGTGCTCTCGCTGCTGCTGGTCCTGGTGGACCGGCGCTCGGCCCGGTCCGGGTCGGGCTCCCGCACCCCTGCCCGGGTGGTGGCCGCCCTCGCGGTCGTCGCCGCGCTGGCCTGCGCCGTGCAGGTCTACCGGGTCGGCGACTCGGGGGCACGGGCCGCGTGGGGCGAGACCGGCGCGTCCGCGGTCCAGCAGGAGTCCGGCGACGACGGCTGAGCCCGCGACCCCGGCCCCGGCATCGGCGCGTGACCGGACACTCGGAGAGTTTTAACCTGCGAACCCTCAAGTCGGGCCGCGCGCACCCGATGGGAGGGCAGGGACGGGCGCACACCTGACCCTCTGGGCATCTCGCGGGGACGGGAGCCCACCCTCCACAGTCAGGTAGCTCCGATGTCCACGATGTCTCGCACCAAGAAGCTCGTCGCCGCCACCGCGGCCGTCGCCCTGCTCGGCAGCGGCGCCGCGTTCGCCTACTGGACCACCGGTGGCTCCGGCACCGGCACGGCCGCGACCGGCACCACCGCCAACGTGGTCGTGAACCAGACCAGCACCGTGACGGGCCTCGCGCCCGGCGCCGGCGCGCAGACGCTGAGCGGCAACTTCACCAACTCCAACTCCGGCCCGGTCTACATCGCGTCGGTGACGGTCAGCATCGCCTCGGTCACCAAGGCCGGCGGCGCGCCGGTCGGCACCTGCGACGCCACGGACTACACGCTGACCGGCGCGACGATGGCCATCGGCGCGGAGGTCGCGGCCGGCAACGCCGTCGGCTCCTGGACCGGGGCGACGATCCGCTTCAACGACAAGACCTCGACCAACCAGGACGCCTGCAAGAACGCCACGGTGAACCTCTCCTACACGGTCGCCTGACCTCCTCCTCTCGGAACGGGTGCCCACGTGAGGTCGCGGACCGGCCGGGCCCTGGCAGTCGCCGGGGCCGTGCTGGCGACCCTGCTGGTCGGCCCGTGGAGCGCGGCGCACTGGTCGACCTCCGGCACCGGGAGCGGCAGCGCCGCCAGCGGTGACGCGACCGCCGCGCTGGTCGTCGGGGTGGGCACGCCCTCGTCCCAGGTGTGGCCCGGGGGCAGCTCCGACGTCGCACTGACGCTGTCGAACCCGAACACCGCGCCCGTGCACATCAGCAGCCTGGTCCTCGACACCTCTCGCGGCACGGGGGGCTTCACCGTCGACGCCGGCCACAGCGGCTGCCCGGTCGCCAGCCTGGGCTTCGCCACGCAGACCAACGCCGGCACCGGCTGGACCGTGCCGAAGCGGTCCGGTGCGGTCGACGGGCAGCTCCCCCTCTCGCTGTCCGGCTCCCTCACGATGACCGTGGGCGCAGCGAACGCCTGCCAGGGCGCGACGTTCTCGGTGTACCTGTCGGGCACGCCGTGAGGCGCGTGCTCTCGGTCGCGGTCCTCGCGCTCGCGCTGCTCCTCGGCGCGCTGCCCGCCCAGGCGTTCTGGACGACCACCACGGCCGCGGGTGGGTACGGCGCCGCCGCGGCGACCACGGTGGCCACCGGCGCGACCCCCACCGTGGCGGTCAGCGGCTCGACCGTGACCGTGTCCTGGGCGGCGAGCACGCTGGCCAACGGCCAGGCCGTCGCAGGCTACGAGGTCGGCCGCTACCAGGTGGGTCAGCCGGCCGTGGTCACGCCCGGAGCGGGCTGCTCGGGGCGGGTGGCGGCCCTGACCTGTGCCGAGACGTCCGTCCCGGACGGGTCGTGGCGCTACACCGTGACGCCGGTCGTCGGGACCTCGTGGCGCGGCGGCGAGAGCGCGCAGAGCAGCACCGCCGTCGTGGACACCGTCGCCCCCGGGGCCTCGGTCGCCGTCACGCCGGTCGCCGGCGGCGCCGTGCGCAGCGGGGCGAACGTCTACTACCGCGGAGTCGCGTCCGGCTCCTTCACGCTGACCAACACCGTCACCGACGCCGGGTCGGGGCCGGCGAGCAGCAGCACCGCGGCCCTCGGTGGCACGACCACGGGATGGACGCACAGCCCGTCGACAGTGAGCACCCCGGCCGGGGGTCCCTTCGCGTCCGCGGGGTTCTCCTGGACGGCCGGCACCACCTCGTCGCCCACCGAGACGGTCACGGCCCGCGACGCGGTCGGCCTGACGGCCACGACCGCGCTCACCTTCGTCAACGACTCCACGGGTCCGGCGACGGGCACGCTGACCTACCCGAACGGCGCCGCCGGGGCCGCGTCGGTCAGCGTGGCGTTCGCCGCCGGCGCGGACGCCGGCTCGGGCCTCGCGTCGGTCCAGCTCCAGCGCGCGGTCGCGACGCTCACCAACGGTGCGTGCGGCTCGTTCGGGTCGTTCACGGACCTGGGTGCGGCGAACGCCACGTCGCCGTACGTCGACAGCGCGGTGGCCAACGGGCGCTGCTACCAGTATCGCCACGTCGCGACCGACCGCGTCGGCAACACCACCACGACGACCAGCGCGAGGGTCACCAAGGTCGACTACGCGGCGGCGGTGCTGGCGACCGCGGGCCTGGTGAGCGCGTGGCGCCTCGGCGACGTGCGCGGCGGCACCTTCGGCTCCGACACGTTCTCGGCCACCGCCGGCACCACCCTGCAGAGCCACGCCGGCCTGCTCGGCGAGACCTGGGTCAAGCACACCATCTCCTCCAGCGACGCGGTCTTCACCGCCGGCGGCCGGCTCCGCAAGGGAGCCGCGGCGACGACCAGCGCGCTCTACTACACCTCGGTCACCCCGGCGACCCCGGACTACGCGGTCACCACGTCGGTGCGGCTGGTCTCGGTCGTCACCAACGACAACATCGGCGTCGTCGGCCGCCTGAACACCGGCGCCCCGACCGGCACGTTCTACGGAGCGGTCTACGAGCGGGCGAACGCCCGCTGGGCGCTCTACAGCGTGGTGAGCGGGTCGCCGACCCTGATCGGGTCCTCGACGAGCCTCCAGCCGACCGTCGGGGCCTCGCAGACGCTGACCCTGGACATGCGCGGCACCTCCATCAAGCTGATCGTCAACGGGACGACCCTGGTGACGGCGACCAGCAACTCGATCGCGGCGGCGGGCCGCGCGGGCGTGGTGCTGGGGTTCGCGGCCAGCGCGGCCAGCACCACGATCACCGACACGACAGGCATGCAGCTCGAGAGCTTCTCGGCGGTGCTGGCCAAGCGCGCCTTCGACGCCAAGGGCGGCAACCACGGGGAGTACCTCAACGGCGCCGCCCTCAACACGGGCACCCCGCTGACCAACGACGCCGACGGGTCGACCCTCTTCGACGGCGTGGACGACGCGATGCAGGTGGCCTCGCCGACGTCGCTGCCGATCGGCGCGACCGCCCGCTCGGTGGAGGTGTGGCTGCGCACCTCGAGCACCGCCAAGCAGGTCGTCTACGGCTACGGGACCGCCACCGGCGACGGGCAGGCGTTCGGCCTCTGGCTCGACGCGGGCGGCAGCGCCCTGACGGCGTACGGCGGCGGCACCGGCCAGGACAAGGTCTTCACGCCCTCGTCGAGCCTCAGCGACGGAGCCTGGCACCAGGTGGTGACGACCTACGACGGCACCAGCATCACGGTGTACGTCGACGGCGCCGCCCTCCCCGCACAGGCGGCCACCCGCTCGACCGTGCTCGACGCCACCGGGATCGGCCTCGGGGGCCTGCTCGGCGCCGGCGGCTCGGTGGGCTCGTCCTTCAACGGACTGCTCGACGAGGTGTCGGTCTACAGCGTCGCGCTGAGCGCCGCCACGGTCGCCGGCCACTACGGCCTCGGCCTCGCGCACTGACCCTGCCGGTGCCGCCTACCCGTCGTCCGTCGGTGTGTCGACGTGCGCGGACCACCGGGCCCGCCGCTCGTCGTCGGTCTGCTCCCACCACGGCGTGCCACGCTCGCCCAGCGCGACCTTGGCGGCCTGGACGCCGGCTCGCGAGGCGGCCTCCTCGTCGGTCCCCTTGGTGCGCCGCACCTCGCGCCGCCAGGCCATCAGCGCGTGGGTCAGCTCGTCGCGCCGCGCCTCGGGGATGGCCGGGTCGGTGGCGCGCCAGCGACGGCCGGCCACCACGACGTACCTGCCGTCCGGCGTGCGTTCGGGTGGCTGGCTCACGCGACGACCCTAGGCCGGCGGCTACAGGTCGGACTGGATCCCGGCGAGCAGCTGGCGGGCCATCACGATCCGCTGCACCTGGTTGGTGCCCTCGTAGATCTGGGTGATCTTGGCGTCGCGCATCATCCGCTCGACGGGGTAGTCGTGGGTGAAGCCGTAGCCGCCGAGGACCTGGACGGCGTCGGTGGTGACGGCCATCGCGGTGTCGGAGGCGAAGCACTTCGCGGCCGCGCCGAAGAAGGTCAGGTCCGCGTCGCCGCGCTCGGAGCGGCCGGCGGCGGCGTAGGTCAGCTGGCGGGCCGCCTCCACCTTCATGCCCATGTCGGCGAGCATGAACTGCAGGCCCTGGAAGTCCGCGATCGGCTTGCCGAACTGCCGGCGCTCGCGGGCGTAGCCGAGCGCGTAGTCCAGCGCCCCCTGGGCGATCCCGACGGCCTGGGCGGCGATGGTGACGCGGGTGTGGTCCAGGGTGCGCATCGCGGTGGCGAAGCCGGTGCCCTCGGCGCCGATCAGCCGGTCGGCCGGGAGCCGGACGTTGTCGAGGTAGACCTCGCGGGTCGGGGAGCCCTTGATGCCGAGCTTCTTCTCGGGCGCACCGAACGAGACGCCCTCGTCGGCCTTCTCGACCACGAACGCCGAGATCCCGGCCGCCCGCTCGTCGGGGTCGGTGACCGCGAAGACGGTGTAGTAGTCCGAGGCGCCGGCGTTGGTGATCCAGCGCTTGACGCCGTTGAGGACGTAGCCCTCGCCGTCGCGGACCGCGCGGGTGCGCATCGCGGCCGCGTCCGAGCCGGCCTCGGGCTCGGAGAGGCAGTAGGAGAACATCGCGGTGCCCGCGGCGACCGGGGAGAGGTACCTCTTGCGCAGGTCCTCGGACCCCGCGAGCAGCAGCGGCATCGTGCCGAGCTTGTTGACCGACGGGATCAGCGACGACGACGCGCAGGCACGGGCGACCTCCTCGATGACGATGCAGGTCGCCAGCGCGTCGGCCCCCGCTCCGCCGTACTCCTCCGGCACGTGCGGGGCGTGGAAGTCCGCGGCGACGAGGGCGTCGTGCGCCTCCTGCGGGAAGCGTCCGGCCTCGTCGACCTCGGCGGCGTACGGCGCGACCTTGGCGTCGCAGACGGCGCGGACGGCCTCGCGGATCGCCACGTGCTCCTCGGACAGCGCGAACATCGGGGACTCGCTCATGCCCGGATCCTACTGCCCGGTAGGGACCCGCGGCAGAGCCGGTCAGTAGGGTCGGCTGCATGCCCCACACCCCTTGGCTGGACCCGGCGACGGTCCGGTTCCTGCTCCTCGAGTGCGACACCTGGGCGGTGGTCGGCCTGTCCGGCGACCCGTCCCGCACGGCCTACCGGATCGCGCAGTTCCTGCAGCAGCAGGGCAAGCGCATCGTGCCGGTGCACCCCGCCGCCCCCACCGTGCTCGGCGAGCCGGGCTACGCGACCCTGGCCGACGTGCCGTTCGCCCTCGACTGCGTCGACGTGTTCCGTCGCTCGGAGGCGGCCGGGGAGTTCGCCGACCAGGCCGTCGCGGTCGGCGCCCGCGGCGGTGTGGTTCCAGCTCGGCGTCGTCGACCACGACGCCTTCGCCCGCACCACCGCGGCCGGCGTGCCCATGGTGATGGACACGTGCCCGGAGATCGAGTGGCCGCGGCTCGCCGCCGCGGGCCGACCCGACCAGCACCCCGACCATCAGCCCGACAGGGAGGTCCGATGAAGTACCCCGAGACCCGCCGCGACGACACCGTCGAGACCCTGCACGGGCGCGAGGTCGCCGACCCCTACCGCTGGCTCGAGGACCCCGACTCCGCCGAGACGGCCGACTGGGTGCGCCGCCAGAACGCCCTCAGCCGCGCGCACCTCGACGGGCTGCCGTCTCGCGCGTGGTTCGGCGAGACGATGCGCGAGCTCGTCGGGCGGCCGCGCGCGGGCACGCCCGACAAGGTCGGCGGGCGCTACGTCGTCACGCCGCAACGACGGCACCCAGCAGCAGGACCAGTGGTTCGTCGCGGACACCCTCGAGGAGCTCGCCGCCGGCGGGCGAGCTGCTGCTCGACCCCAACACGTTCAGCGAGGACGGGACCTCGTCGCTGGCCGGCTACAACGCGAGCAAGGACGGCCGCTGGCTGGCCTACCTCGTCAGCGACGGCGGCAGCGACTGGAGCACGGTGCGGCTGCTCGACCTCGTCGCCCGCCACGACGTGGACGACGTGGTCACCAAGGTGAAGTTCAGCGAGGCGACGTGGCTGCCCGACCACTCGTCGTACCTCTACCTGTACTTCCCGACCGAGGGCGACGCGGTCGGCACCGAGGCGGAGGCGCTGCCCGGCGGGCAGCTGCGGCGGCACCGCGTCGGCGAGCCGCAGGAGAACGACGAGCTGGTGCTGGAGTTCCCCGACAACCCGCGGCTCAACTCGACGCCGATGCTCTCGCACGACGGCCGGTGGCTCGCGGTCAGCGTCCACGAGGGCACCTCGGAGAAGAACCGGCTCTGGGTCTACCCGGTCGCCACCGTCGACGGCGCGACCACGATCGGCGACCCGCTGCCCGTCGTGGACGAGGCGGTGGCGGGCTTCGAGCCGGTCCGCATCGACGGCGACGACCTGATCGTGCGGACCGACTTCGAGGCGCCGCTGGGCCGGGTGGTCCGGCTCGACCTCGACGACCTCCCCGACGCCGGCCTGGCGCGGCTCGTCGACGTGGTCCCCGAGGGCGCCTCGGCGCTGCGGCACGCCGAGGCCGTGGGCGAGGAGCTGCTCGTGCTGCACCTCGTCGACGTGCAGCCGGTGCTGACGCCGCTACGCCCTCGACGGCACGCTGCTCGGCACGGTCGACGTCCCCGGCGGGGCCCTGGTGGCCCTCGACGGCGACGTCGGCGACGACGAGGTGTTCCTCGGCATGGCGTCGCGTGACCGTCGCCCCAGACGTCGTACCGCCTCGACCTCGGCAGCGGCGACGTGCGGCGCCTGGACGGCCTGGCGGCCGCCGGCGGGGCCCGCTGGACGGCGACCGAGGTCGCGAGCGAGCGGCGCCGGGCCACCAGCGCGGACGGCACCGAGGTGCCGTACTTCCTGCTCCGCCGCGCCGACCTCCCGCTCGACGGGCCGCGACCGACCCTGCTCTACGGGTACGGCGGGTTCGACATCCCGATCTCGCCGACTTCCGGCCGGTCCTTCGCGGGCTGGCTGGCCGCGGGCGGCGTGCTCGCGATCGCGAACCTGCGCGGGGGCGGCGAGTACGGCGCCGCCTGGCACGACGCCGGGCGGCTCGCCCACAAGCAGAACGTCTTCGACGACTTCGCGGCCGTCGCGGACCACCTCGTCGCCGAGGGCGTCACCACGCGCGCGCAGCTGGCCCTGCACGGCGGCAGCAACGGCGGCCTGCTGGTCGGCGCCACGATGACCCAGCGGCCCGACCTCGCCGCCGTCGCGCTGCCCGCGGTCGGCGTGATGGACATGCTGCGCTTCCACCTCTTCACGATCGGCGCCGCGTGGATCGCCGACTACGGCTCCCCCGAGGACCCGGACGAGTTCGAGACGCTGCTGGCCTACTCCCCGCTGCACAACGCTGCGAGCCGGCACCCGCTACCCGGCGACCCTGGTGCTGACCGGCGACCACGACGACCGCGTCGTGCCCGCGCACAGCTTCAAGTTCACCGCCGAGCTCCAGCGCGCCCAGGCCGGCGACGCGCCCGTGCTGGCCCGGATCGAGACCTCGACCGGCCACGGCCCCGGCAAGCCCCTTCCGTGGTGGCCGCCGAGACCGCCGACCTGCTCGCCTTCGCGGCCGAGCACACCGGGCTCGTCCCGGGCTGACGTTTACCAGGTGATGCAGGTTCACTGCCGCTCCCCATGGTGAATTCACCATGGGGAGCGGCAGTTTTCCTGCATCACCTGGTAAACGGCCGCCGCGCTCAGAAGCCGGCGGTGCGGCCGCCCACGGCGCCGCGGACGGACCGGCCCTTCTCGCGGGCGCTCTCGCGCAGGGCGTCCTGGAAGTCGACCATCCGCTGCCGGAGGGCCGCGTCGGACGCGGCCAGGATGCGCACCGCGAGCAGCCCGGCGTTGCGGGCGTTGCCGACCGCGACGGTCGCGACCGGGACGCCCGAGGGCATCTGCACGATCGAGAGCAGCGAGTCCATGCCGTCGAGGTGCTTGAGCGCGACGGGCACCCCGATCACCGGCAGCGGCGTGACCGCGGCGAGCATCCCGGGCAGGTGCGCGGCTCCCCCGGCGCCGGCGACGATCACCCGCAGGCCCCGGCCGGCGGCCTCGCGCCCGTAGGCGAGCATCTCCTCGGGCATCCGGTGCGCGGAGACCACGTCGGCCTCGAAGGCCACGCCGAACTCCTCGAGCGCCTCGCCCGCGGCCTTCATCGTCGGCCAGTCCGAGTCGGAGCCCATCACGATGCCGACCACGACGTTGGCCGGTGTGCTCATGCGGACTCGTCTCCCAGGTCTCCGCGGAACCAGGCGGCGGCGTGCCGCGCCCGCTCGCGTACGTCGTCCAGGTCGTCGCCGTACGCCGTGACGTGGCCGACCTTGCGGCCGGGCTTCACGTCCTTGCCGTAGAGGTGCACCTTGAGCCCGGGGTCCCGCGCCATCACGTGCGGGTAGCCGCCGTACAGGTGCTCGGAGAGCCGGCCGTGGTCGCCGCCGAGGATGTTCACCATCACCGTCCAGGGCGCCCGCGCCGCGGGGGCGCCGAGCGGCAGGTCGAGCACGGCGCGCAGGTGGTTCTCGAACTGCCCGGTGACCGCGCCGTCGATGCTCCAGTGGCCGGTGTTGTGCGGACGCATCGCGAGCTCGTTGAC
Organism: uncultured Actinomycetota bacterium; assembly: GCA_963781745.1. Lineage (GTDB taxonomy): Bacteria > Actinomycetota > Actinomycetes > Propionibacteriales > Nocardioidaceae > Nocardioides_B. Next base: position 367,177 of record CAWAHH010000020.1, read on the forward strand.
CAGCACCCGGCCGTCGCGGGTCTCGAAGAGCTCGACCGCGAGGATGCCGGTGACGTCGAGCTCGGCGGCGATGAGCATCGCGACCTGCTGCGCCTGCACGGCGAGGTCGGGGTCGAGGTCCGGGGCGGGGGCCGTCACCTCCCAGCAGACGCCGTCGCGCTGGACCGACTCGACCACGGGGTAGGCGGCGACCTGGCCCGACGGCGAGCGCGCGACCAGGGCGGACAGCTCGCGCCGGAAGTCGACCCGCTCCTCGGCGAGGATCTGGACGCCCGACTGCTCGGCCACGGAGAACGGCTCGGCGGACTCGGCGGCGGACCCGACGACCCACACGCCCTTGCCGTCGTAGCCGCCCCGCGAGGTCTTCAGCACGACCGGGAAGCCGCCGACGGACGCGGCGAACGCCTCGACCTCGTCGGGGGCGGCGACGACGCGGTGGCGCGGGCTGGGCACGCCGAGGTCGTCGAGCCGGGCGCGCATCACGGCCTTGTCCTGCGCGTGCACCAGCGCCTCCGGGCCGGGCCGGCAGGCGTGGCCCTCGGCGGTCAGGGTGCGCAGGTGCTCGGTGGGCACGTGCTCGTGGTCGAAGGTGACCACCGAGCAGCCCTCGGCCACCGTGCGGAGCGTGTCGAGGTCGCGGTAGTCGCCGACGGTCGGGTCGCGCACCACCTGGGCGGCGGAGACGTCCGGTCCCTCGGCGAGCAGCCGCAGCGGGACGCCCAGCGCGACGGCGGCCTGGGCCATCATCCGGGCCAGCTGGCCGCCCCCGATGACCGCGAGGGCCGGCGTGGCCGGCGGAGTCGTGGACGCCGGCGGCACCGGCTGCGGCGGAGTGGTCGCGGTCACCCGAGGAGACTAGCGAGCGGCGCGCCGCTCCCGTCGGGCAGGCGGGCTCAGGAGGCGGAGGCGGCCGGGTGGTCGGCGTACACGGGCGCCGTGACCTCGAAGCGCAGGCCGCGGCCGCGGATCGTGGTGATCAGCGTGGGGCGACGGGTGTCGTCGCCGAGCTTCTTGCGGACCCACCCGAGGTGCACGTCGATGGTCTTCGCGGACGTCCAGAAGTTGGTCTGCCAGACATCACGCATGAGCTCCTCGCGGGTGACGATCTCACCCGGTCGGCTCATCAGCGCATGCACAAGGTCGAACTCCTTGTTGGACATGCGGATCTCGACGCCGTCACGCCAGACGCGACGCGTACTCGCGTCGACGTCGACCCCCTGCACACTCATCATGTGCACAACCGTAAAGAGACAAAACGGACATTGAGCGGCGATCCCGGAGATTGACCAGGAATGACTACCCGGCGGTCTAGTCATTCCGGGAGATAGACCCCCGTCCGGGGGCCAACCGGACTCCGACGGCACACCGGGCGGTACCGGAACGGTCACCATCCCCACGACGGCCCCTCCGGCGGCCGCCTCTCAGCTGCGGCGCACGGCCACCGGCTCCACGACGCCGAACCCGCGCAGCGGCCGCGGCGGCAGCCGCCGGGTGTCGAACGCGTCGCGCGGCAGCAGGTCCGCGGTCGCCGGGTCGGTGATCACCCGGTTGCGGCGCGCCACGCCGGTGAGCCGGGCCGCCATGTTGACCGGCGGGCCGAACACGTCGCCGAGCCGCATCACCACCGACCCGGTCGCCAGCCCGAGGCGTACGTCGGGCAGCCGCTTGTCGTGGCCGATCACGTCGACGATGCTCAGCGCGATGTCCATCGCCTGCTCGGGGTCCTCGGAGACGAACAGCACCGAGTCGCCGAGCGTCTTGATCACCCGCCCCCGCCGGGCGGCGACCACGTCCTGGCAGCGCGACTCGAACACCTCGACGAGGTCGCCGATGCGGTCCTCGTCCATCTCGTTCGACAGGGCGGTGAAGCTGACGAGGTCGGCGAACCCGACCGTCACCTCGGTGGTGTGCAGGTCCACGTCGGCGGCGCCGAGCGCCTCGATCCGCGCGACGGCCGCGGCCAGGTGCCGCCGCCAGGCGTAGACCAGCAGCTGCTCGAAGGGCTCGCCGACCTGCTCGGTGAGCCGCAGCGCGCTGCCGATCCGGCTGCCGGTGGCCTCGGACCCGGCCTCGAGGTGCTCCACCCGCGCCGAGAGCGTGGCGACCTGCCAGTCGGCGAGCCGGGCCATGGTCTGGCCGACCGCCCGGGTCAGCCGGACCGCGGTGTCGAAGTCGATCGCGCCCTCCTCGACCGCGCCGACGACCGTGCCGAGCGCGGTCAGGTCGGCGTCGGTGAACGCCGCGGCGTCGCCGGCGTCGGGGAAGCCGAGCGCGCGCCAGAGCCGGCGGGCCTCCTCGACGCTGACCCCCGCCGCGGCCGCCACGGTGTGGCTGGTCAGCGCCGGCGGGTTCCCCAGGATGGCGTTCTCGAGCCGCTCCCGGGTGAACGCGGGGTCACGTTCCGTCATCGAGCCGGCGGGCCTGCGCGTCGCGGTCGTCCCAGCCCCGGTCGCCCCCGCGGTCGTCCGGCCCGGCGTCGCCGAGCCCCCGGGAGCCGAGGTGGCTGTCACTGAAGAGCAGGTCGCTGATCTTGAGGTGCACCTGCTCGACGTGCGGGATGTCGTGCAGCCGGACCCGGCCGCGCTCGCTGGCGTCGGAGATCACCAGCGTGCCGCAGCCGAGCACCCGGTCGAGCAGCCCGTGCTCGTAGGCGACGTCGCTGATCCGCGGCACCGGGATGTCGTGACCGGTGCGGTTGAGGATGCCCGTGCGGGTGATCAGCCGGCGGTTGGTGACGGTGTAGGTCGTGGTCAGCCAGCCCAGGAACGGCCGCAGCACCCACACGCAGGCCGCCACGAGCGCGACCCCCCAGATCACCGCGAGCAGCAGCGGGGCGGCCTTCCCGCTGGGGAACGTCGACAGGAACCCGGCGACGGCGGCCAGCAGGATCAGCAGGACGGCCGGCCAGAGCAGCGCCTTGACGTGGGTGCGGGTGGTGACCACGACGTGCTCGCCCTCGTTGAGGAGCCTGCGGGAGATGGCCACCCCGGAATCATGTCACGCGGGCGCGCCCCCGGGACGGACGTGCACGACGTCCCCGGCCCCGAGCGCGTGCACCCGGTCGCCGTCGTCGACGAGCAGCCGCCCGGCCCCGTCGACGCCTACCGCCTCGCCGAGCAGGGCGGTGCCCGTCGGCAGGTCCACCCGGACGGTCCGGCCGACGGTCGAGCACCTGCGGAGGTACGCCGGCAGCAGCCCGTCCCCGTCGGCGGCGCGCCAGGCGTCGTACGTCTCGGCGAAGGCGGCGAGCACCGACACGAGGAGCCGGCCCCGGTCGGTCGAGGCGGCACCCTCGAGCGCCAGCGAGGTGGCGGTGTCGACGGGCAGCTCCTCGCGGGTGGTCGTCACGTTGACCCCGACGCCGACCACGGCGACCGGGCCGGACGGGCCCTCGACCCGCTCGACGAGGATGCCGGCCAGCTTCCGGTCGCCCACGAGCACGTCGTTGGGCCACTTGAGCGTCGCGTCGACGGTCGCGGAGCGCCGTACCCCCTCGGCGACGGCCAGCCCGGTCACCAGCGGCAGCCAGGGCCACTGCCGCTCGGGCACGGGCGCCGGGGAGACCAGCAGGGAGAGGGTCAGCGCGGCGCGGTCCGGGGTCACCCACGCGCGGTCGAGACGACCCCGCCCGGAGGTCTGGTGCTCGGCCACCACGACCAGCCCCGGGGGCTCGCCGGAGCGCGCGCGCCCGGCGACGTACGCGTTCGTCGACGGCGAGGAGGCCAGCACCTCCAGCCGCCACGGGGCGACCTCGAGGGTGGCCGCGTCGAGAGGTGGGCGGGCGGAGGGGGTCGGCTGCACAGGGACTAGATTGACGCAGGCGCGAAGGAAGTCGACCCACCAGGAGGCGTGGCACCCCGTGAGCACAGCAGTGAGGAAGCCCGGGGAGGGCACCGAGGTCCCGGAGGACATCGACATCCACACGACCGCCGGCAAGGGCGCCGACCTCGACCGCCGGGTCAGCGAGGCCGAGAACGCCGGCTCGGGACGTGCCGTCGAGAAGCAGCACAAGAAGGGCAAGAAGACCGCCCGCGAGCGCGTCCTCGAGCTCCTCGACGAGGGCTCCTTCGTCGAGCTGGACGCGCTGGCACGGCACCGGTCGACGGCGTTCGGGCTGGAGAAGAACCGTCCGTACGGCGACGGCGTGGTCACCGGCTACGGCACGGTCGAGGGCCGCCAGGTGTGCGTGTTCGCCCAGGACTTCACCGTCTTCGGCGGCTCGCTGGGCCAGGTCTTCGGCGAGAAGATCGTCAAGGTGATGGACCTCGCGATGCGCACCGGCTGCCCGGTCATCGGCATCAACGACTCCGGCGGCGCGCGCATCCAGGAGGGCGTCGTCTCCCTCGGCCTCTACGGCGAGATCTTCCGTCGCAACGTGCACGCGTCCGGCGTGATCCCGCAGATCTCGCTGATCATGGGGCCCTGCGCCGGGGGCGCGGTCTACTCCCCCGCGGTCACCGACTTCACGGTGATGGTCGACCAGACCTCGCACATGTTCATCACCGGCCCGGACGTCATCAAGACGGTCACCGGCGAGGACGTCTCGATGGAGGACCTCGGCGGCGCCCGCGCGCACAACACCAAGTCCGGCAACGCGCACTACATGGGCACCGACGAGTCCGACGCGATCGACTACGTCAAGGCGCTGCTGTCCTACCTGCCGCAGAACAACCTCGACGAGCCCGTCGTCCACGACGAGCCCGCCGACCTCGAGATCGACGACGACGACCGGGCCCTCGACACGCTCGTGCCGGACTCCCCCAACCAGCCCTACGACATGCACACCGTCATCGAGGCGGTCGTCGACGACGGCGACTTCCTCGAGGTGCAGGCGCTGTTCGCCCCCAACCTCGTGATCGGCTTCGGCCGCGTCGAGGGCCGCCCCGTCGGCGTGGTCGCCAACCAGCCGATGCAGTTCGCCGGCACCCTCGACATCGACGCGTCCGAGAAGGCCGCCCGCTTCGTGCGCACCTGCGACGCCTTCAACATCCCGGTGCTCACCTTCGTCGACGTCCCGGGCTTCCTCCCGGGCACCGACCAGGAGTGGAACGGCATCATCCGGCGCGGCGCCAAGCTCATCTACGCCTACGCCGAGGCGACGGTCCCGCTGGTCACGATCATCACCCGCAAGGCCTACGGCGGCGCGTACGACGTGATGGGCTCCAAGCACCTCGGCGCCGACGTCAACCTCGCCTGGCCGACCGCGCAGATCGCGGTGATGGGCGCACAGGGCGCCGTGAACATCCTCTACAAGTCCGACCTCAAGCACGCCGAGGACCCCGAGGCCCGGCGGGCCGAGCTCGTCCAGGAGTACGACGACCGGTTGGCCAACCCCTACCTCGCCGCCGAGCGGGGCTACGTCGACGCGGTGATCGCGCCGCACCGCACGCGCGTCGAGGTGGTCAAGGCGCTGCGGCTGCTGCGCACCAAGCGGGAGACCCTGCCGCCCAAGAAGCACGGGAACATCCCGCTCTGATGGCCGCCGACAGCGACGAGCCCACCGAGGGCACGAGCGGGGACGCCGAGCGGCCGCCGCTCTTCCTGGTCAGGGGCGACGCCTCCGCCGAGGAGGTCGCCGCCCTGACCGTCGTGCTCCAGGGGCTCGCCGCGGCCGCGGCCGCCCGGGAGTCGCCCCGGCGGACACGGCCGGAGTGGTCCGCGCCCGCCCGCGGCGTCCGCCGGCCCCTGTCCTCGGGTCCCGGCGCCTGGCGGGCGAGCGCGCTCCCTCGCTGAGCCCGGTCAGCGGGCCCGCGCGGCCCGGCCCGGCGCGAAGAGCGCCGCCACGAGGGCGACCGCCACGGACGCCGCGCCGACCAGCAGGGCCGGCCCGATCGCGCCGTCGTAGCCGGTGGGGGTGAGCTCGCCGCCGTTGCCCAGGAACACCGCGGTGAGGCCGGCGACCCCGAGGGCGACGCCGAACTCGCGGATCGTGGAGTTCGCCGAGCTCGCGGTGCCGAAGTCCTCGTCGCCGAGGCCGTCCAGGACGGCGGTCGCGCTCGGCGCGAACGTCAGGCCCATGCCGACGCCGGCCATCAGCAGCGGCGCGACGAAGGCGGCGTACGACGACCCGGCCTCGGTCACCACGGCGAACCACACCAGCGACCCGGCCTGGAGGGCGAGGCCGACCAGCAGCAGGGCGCGCAGGCCGGTCCGCGGGGCGAGCAGCCCGGCGAGCGGCGCGACGACCATCGGCGCCGCTGTCCAGGGCAGCGTGCGCAGTCCGGCGTCGAAGGGGCTGTAGCCCTGCACGATCTGGAGGTTCTGCGAGAGCAGGAAGACGGTGCCGAACATGCCGATCGTGAAGGTCAGGCCGATCGCGTTGGCCACCGAGAACCCGCGGGAGCGGAACAGGCGCAGCGGCAGGACGGCGTCGTCGCGGACCCGGGCGTGCAGGACGTAGGCAGGCAGCAGCAGCGCGGCGGCGACCAGCGGGAGCAGCACGCCGGCCGAGGTCCAGCCGTCGTCGTTGCCGTGCACGATGCCCCAGATGCCGAGGAAGACCGAGCCACCCAGCATCAGCGTGCCGCGCAGGTCGAGGCGCTGCGGGCGGCCGTAGGACTCGCGCACGGCGAGCCACAGCAGCGGGGCGCCGAGCACCGCGACGGGCACGTTGAGCCAGAAGATCGCCTGCCAGCTGACGCCCTCGACGACCGCCCCGCCGATGACCGGGCCGAGCGCGACGCCGAGGCCGGACACGCCACCCCAGATGCCGATCGCCATCGGGCGCAGCCGCTCGGGCACGCTCGCGGCGAGCAGGGTGAGCGAGAGCGGCATCACCGCGGCGGCGCCGAAGCCCTGCACGGCGCGGGCCGCGATCAGCACCTCCGAGGAGGTGCTCAGCGCGGACGCGATCGAGGCCAGCGTGAAGACGCCGAGCCCGACCAGCATCACCCGGCGGCGGCCGTAGCGGTCGCCGAGCGTCGCCGCGGGGAGCATGAAGGTCGCGAAGGCGAGCGTGTAGGCGTTCACGAACCAGGCGAGCTGGTCGACCGTCGCGCCGAGGTCGGCGCGGATCACCGGCAGCGCGCTGGTCATCACCAGGTTGTCGAGGGTGGCCATGAACATCGGGACGGAGGTGGCGAGCACGGCGAGCCAGATCGGCACCGTGCGGCGTCCGGCGGCCGGCGGGAGCCGGCGCGGCGGGGGCGAGCGTGAGCGGACATCGGAACTCCGGGGGCTAGGAAGGCATCGAATGATTACCTGATGGTCTCGACTCTAAGTAATCGACTGATAACATGTCAACCATGAGTGCCACCAAGCCCGCACCGATCCCCCGGATGAGCGCCGGCGAGCGCCGCGAGCAGGTCCTCGCGGCCGCCACCCGCGCCTTCGCGCACAGCGGGTACGCCGGCACGAGCACCGACGCGGTGGCCCGGGAGGCCGGCGTCTCCCAGCCCTACGTCGTGCGGATGTTCGGCACCAAGCTCGACCTGTTCCTCGCCGTCTTCGAGCAGGCCACCGACCGGATCCGGGAGGCGTTCCAGGCGGTGCTCGACGAGCGCCCGTTCGACCCGCAGGACGAGGCCGACTGGGAGCGTCTGGGGATCGCCTACACCGGGCTCCTCGTCGACCGGGACTTCCTGCTCGTGATGATGCACGGCTTCGCGGCCGCCGGCGAGGAGGCCATCGGCGCCCAGTCCCGGCGCTGCATGGGCGAGATCTACGACGTCGTGCTCGGCACCGGATGCACCCCCGAGGAGGCGACCGGCTTCGTCGCCCACGGGATGCTGCTCAACGTGATGCTGGCGATGCGCGCGCCCGACCACGTCGGCGAGTCCGGCGCGCTCGCCGAGCTCACCGCCTGCGCGTTCGGGCCCGAGGGCCTCGAGGCGATGAAAGGCGCTGCGAGCCGCTAGCCGGGCAGGGCTAGGGTGCCTGCGTGACCGAGGAGCCCGCCGTCAGCAGCCGCCCCAGCCACGTCGGCCGTCCCGTCGACGCCGTCGCGGAGGCGTTCGTCGACGACTACGCCGCGCTCGACCCGATCACCGCTACCTACATCGGCCTGACCGGCCACGACCACGCCCTGACCGACCTCTCCCCCGACGGCTTCGCCGCCCGCGAGCAGGCCGCCCGGGACGCGCTCGCCGCGGCGAGGGCCGCCACCCCGACCGACGAGCGGGAGCGGGTGGCCCAGGGCGCGTTCCTCGAGCGGCTCGGCCTCGACGTCGAGATGCTGGAGGCCGGCGAGCCCCAGTCACGGGTGTCCGTGCTCAGCAGCGGCCTGCACGAGGTCCGCGAGATCTTCGACCTCATGCCGACCTCGGGCGAGGAGGCCTGGTCCAACATCGACGCCCGCCTCGCGGCCGTCCCGGCGACCCTCGACGGCTACCGCGAGACCCTCCGCAGCCACGCCGACGCGGGCCGCGTCTCGGCCCGCCGACAGCTCGCCGCGGTCGCCGAGCAGGTCCGCTCCTGGACCGGGCAGGAGGGCTCGACGGGCAGCTTCTTCGCCCGGCTCGCGGCCCGCACCGATGTCGAGGGCCTGCGCCCGAGCCTCGAGCGGCACGCCGCCGAGGCGACCGAGGCCTACGCCGCCTTCGGCCGCTGGCTCGAGAGCGACCTGCTGCCGCGCGGCCGCGAGAGGGACGCGGTCGGGCGCGAGCGCTACGCCCTCGGCTCGCGCTACTTCCTCGGCGCGACCGTCGACCTCGAGGAGACCTACGCGTGGGGCTGGCAGGAGCTCGAGCGCATCGAGGACGAGATGGCCCGGGTCTCCGGCGAGATCGTGCCCGGCGGCTCGGTCGACGACGCCGTCGCGGCCCTCGACGCCGACCCGGCCCGCTCCATCGACGGCACGGAGCGGTTCCGGCTCTGGATGCAGGACCTCGCCACCCGCACCCTCGAGGACATGGCCGGCACCCACTTCGACATCCCCGAGCCCGTACGTCGCATCGAGTGCTGCATCGCGCCCACGCACGACGGCGGCATCTACTACACCGGCCCGAGCGAGGACTTCACCCGCCCGGGCCGCATGTGGTGGGCGGTCCCCGAGGGCACCGAGCGGTTCTCCACCTGGCGCGAGGTCACCACGGTGTTCCACGAGGGCGTCCCCGGCCACCACCTCCAGGTCGCCCAGACGGCGTACCGCACCGAGGTGCTCAACCGCTGGCAGCGGCTGATGTGCTGGGTCTCCGGGCACGGCGAGGGCTGGGCGCTCTACGCCGAGCGGCTGATGGACGACCTCGGCTACCTCGCGGACCCGGGCGACAGGCTGGGCATGCTCGACGGTCAGGGCTTCCGGGCCGCGCGCGTGATCGTCGACATCGGCATGCACCTCGAGCTCGAGATCCCCGCCGACAACCCGTTCGGCTTCCACCCCGGCGAGACCTGGACCCCCGACCACGGGCTGGAGTTCCTGCGCGGCCACTGCCGCATGGACGACGCGGTGATCCGCTTCGAGCTCAACCGCTACCTCGGCTGGCCGGGCCAGGCACCGTCGTACAAGGTCGGCGAGCGGATCTGGCTGCAGGCCCGCGACGACGCCCGCGCCCGCCTCGGCGACCGCTTCGACCTCAAGGCCTTCCACCGCGCCGCCCTCGACCTCGGCTCCCTCGGGCTCGACCCGCTGCAGGCGGCCCTCTCCCGCATCTCGTGACCCGGCTGGTGCTGGCGAGCCGCTCCCCGGCGCGGCTGGCGACCCTGCGGGCGGCCGGCGTCGAGCCGGAGGTGGTCGTCTCCGGCGTCGACGAGTCCGTCGTGAGCGACCCCGACCCCGCGTCGTACGCCGGCGAGCTGGCCCGGCTCAAGGCCCTCGCCGTCGCCGACCGGCTCGGGACCGCCGCGCGGGCCGACGCCTGGGTGCTCGGCTGCGACTCGGTGCTGGCCCTCGACGGCGAGATCCTCGGCAAGCCCGACGACGCCGCCGAGGCGACCCGGCGCTGGCACCGCATGCGCGGGCGCACCGGGGTCCTGCACACCGGCCACTGCCTGGTCGGCCCGGACGGGCCCTGCTGCGCCGCCAGGTCGCCACGACGGTCCACTTCGCCGAGGTCACCGACGCCGAGATCGAGGCGTACGTCGCGACCGGCGAGCCGCTCGCAGGTGGCCGGCGCGTTCACGGTGGACGGCCTCGGCGGCGCCTTCGTCACCGGCATCGAGGGCGACCACCACAACGTGGTCGGCCTCAGCCTGCCCGTCCTGCGCGAGATGCTCGCCTCGGTGGGCGTGCCGTGGTTCTCCCTCTGGCGGGACCTTTACTGACCTAGGATCCGACACGTGCCCGACTCGCCCGCCACCCCCGCGCGGGTGCTGGCCGTGATGCCGGCCTACAACGAGCGGGCCTCGGTCGCGCGCACCATCACCGAGCTCTCGGAGGCCTTCCCCGGCCTGGACGTCCTGGTCGTCGACGACGGCTCCGGCGACGGTACGGCGATCGTGGCGCGGCGGGCGGGGGCGCTGGTGTGCCGGCTGCCCTACAACCTCGGGGTGGGCGGCGCGATGCGCGCGGGCTACCGCTACGCGCTGCGGCACCGCTACGACGTGGCGATCCAGGTCGACGCGGACGGCCAGCACGACCCGGCGTACCTCTCCGCCCTCGTCGAGGGCCTCCACTCCGCCGACATCGTCGTCGGCGCGCGCTTCGCCGGCGTCGGCGACTACACGGTGCGCGGCCCGCGGCGGTGGGCGATGCGGCTGCTGGCCTTCACCCTGACCCGCCTCGCGCACACGCCGCTGACCGACGTCACCAGCGGGTTCCGGGCCGTCAACCGGCACGCGATGGGCATCTTCGCCGACCACTACCCGGCGGAGTACCTCGGCGACACCGTCGAGTCCCTGGTCATCGCGGTGCGCTCGGGGTGCACCGTCACCCAGGTGCCGGTCGCCATGCGGGTCCGCACCGCCGGCCGGGCCAGCCAGTCACCCCTGCGGGCGTCGGTCTACCTGCTCCGGGCGATGGTCGCGCTGAGCCTGGCGCTGGTGCGCAAGTGGCCGACCACGCTGGAGACCTTCAACGAGGAGGACCTGTGAAGGCGAACTACGTGCTCGGGCTGATCGGGTCGCTGTTCACGCTGACCCTGCTGTTCGAGCTCCTGCGGCGGCGCCGGCTGCGCGAGAAGTACGCCGTGTTCTGGGTGCTCGTCGCGCTCGTCGCGCTGGTGATCGCGGTCTTCCCGGCGACCCTGAGCACCGCGTCGGAGATCGTCGGCGTGGCCGTCCCGGCGAACCTGCTGTTCTTCGGCGCGAGCATGCTGCTGCTCGGCGTGAGCATCCACCAGAGCTACGAGCTCGGGCGGCTCGAGGACCGCACCCGCACGCTCGCCGAGGAGGTCGGCCTATGCGGCTGGAGATCGAGACCTCGCGGCCCGCCGGTGAGCGGACCCCTCCGGAGCCGGGCGGGCCGGGGCTCTAGCGCTCGCGTGCCCCGGCCGGGTCCGCCCGGACGTGCCGCCTGTACCACTCCACGGTCTGCTCGAGGCCCTCGCGCAGCGGGATCCGCGCCGACCAGCCGGCGTGGGCCAGGCGGCTCACGTCGAGCAGCTTCTGCGGCGTGCCGTCGGGCTTGGAGTCGTCCCAGCGGGTCTGCCCGTGGAACCCGACGACCTCGGCGACGAGGCCGGCGATCTCGGCGACGGTCGCGTCGACACCGGTGCCCACGTTGACCTGCTCCGGGCCGTCGTACGTCTCGAGCAGGTGCAGGCACGCGGCGGCCATGTCGTCGACGTGCAGGAACTCGCGGCGGGGCGTGCCGGTGCCCCAGTTGACGACCTCGTCGACGCCGGCGGCGACCGCCTCGTCGTAGCGGCGGATCAGGGCCGGCAGCACGTGCGAGCGCTCGGGGGTGAAAGTGTCGCCGGGGCCGTAGAGGTTGGTGGGCATGGCCGAGATCCACGGGCGGGAGTACTGCCGGCGGACGGCCTGCACCTGCAGGATGCCGGCGATCTTGGCGATGGCGTAGGCGTCGTTGGACGGCTCGAGGTGCCCGGTCAGCAGGGCGTCCTCGCGGATCGGCTGCGGCGCGAGCTTGGGGTAGATGCAGGAGGACCCCAGGAACAGCAGCCGCTCGACGTCGTGCTCGAGGGCCGCGTCCATCACGTTGACCTGGATCTGCAGGTTGTCGCTGAGGAAGTCGACGGGGTAGGTCTGGTTGGCCATGATCCCGCCGACCCTGGCCGCGGCGAGGACGACGTGACGCGGCCGGACCTCGGCGAAGTGCGCGCGGACGGCGGCACGGTCGCGCAGGTCGAGCTCGGCGGACGTGCGCCCGACGAGCCGGGTGAAGCCCGCGGCCTCGAGCCGGCGCCAGATCGCGGAGCCGACCATCCCGCGGTGGCCCGCGACGTAGACGACCGCGTCACGGTCGAGCGGGCCCGGCTCGTACGCCGGTCCGGCGGTGCGGCTCATCGCGGCCCGGCGAAGACGGGCCAGCCGTCGAGGACCGGGCGGTCGATCCACGGCCTGCCCTCGTGCCGCAGCGCCTCCACGTCGGCGTCGACCATGATCCTGGCGAGCTGCTCGGTGTCGACCTGCGCCTTCCACCCCAGCTCGCGCTCGGCCTTGCCGGCGTCGCCGACCAGCGCGTCGACCTCGGTGGGCCGCAGGTAGCGCTCGTCGAACCTCACGTGGTCGTGCCAGTCGAGGTCGACCTGCCCGAAGGCGGTCGCCACGAAGTCACGCACCGTGAAGTTTCCGCCGGTGGCGAGCACGTAGTCGTCGGGCCGGTCGGCCTGGAGCATCCGCCACATGCCCTCGACGTACTCCGGGGCGTAGCCCCAGTCGCGGATCGCGTCCAGGTTGCCCATGAACACCGAGTCGGCCAGCCCTGCCTTGATCCTGGCCACCGCACGGGTCACCTTGCGGGTCACGAACGTCTCGCCGCGGCGGGGCGACTCGTGGTTGAACAGGATCCCGTTGACCGCGAACATGCCGTAGGCCTCGCGGTAGTTGCGCGTCGCCCAGTAGGCGTACACCTTCGCGGCGCCGTACGGCGAGCGCGGGTAGAACGGCGTCGACTCGTCCTGCGGCGGGGACGCGGCACCGAACATCTCCGAGCTCGAGGCCTGGTAGTAGCGGCACTTCACCCCGGCCAGCCGGACCGCCTCGAGCAGCCTCATCGCGCCCATGGCGGTGGTGTCGCCGGTGTGCTCGGGCTCGTCGAAGCTGACCCGGACGTGCGACTGCGCGCCGAGGTTGTAGACCTCGTCGGGGTCGATCTCGTGCATCAGCGTCACCAGCCGCGCACCGTCGGAGAGGTCCCCGTAGTGCAGGAACAGCCGCGCGCCGGGGTCGTGCGGGTCCTGGTAGATGTGGTCGAGCCGCGAGGTGTTGAAGGTCGAGGCACGCCGGATCAGGCCGTGCACCTCGTAGCCCTTGCCCAGCAGGAGCTCGGCGAGGTAGGAGCCGTCCTGCCCGGTGATGCCCGTGATCAGCGCACGCCTGGTCATGTGCCTCCTCTGCGGTCCGACCGCCCTCACGACACTATCGCGGGGGCCGGGTCACGGGGCCGCATCGACGCGACCGGTGCCGGGTCATCCCTGCGTGCGTGCGACCTTGCGGGCCAGGGCGTTGACCCGGCGGGCGGCCAGCCGCGTCGCGGCGCGCACCGGCACGTCCCACAGCGGCGCCAGCGGACGCAGCCGCGGGGGGAGGTGGCGGTGCTTGACGCGCTCGGACTCGGCCAGGGACAGCCCGCGGTTCGCGACCGTCAGCGAGTCGGCGTGCCACCGGAAGGCGGCCACCTCCCGGCGGGTCGAGACGAACGCGCCTCGGCGGCGCAGGCGCAGGAACATGTCGAGGTCCATGGCGAAGCGCAGGCCCTCGTCGTACTCCCCCGCGGCGACGAGGGCGTCGACCCGGGTCAGGGACGCGGGCTGCGGGACCAGGTCGGGACCCCAGGGCAGGATCCTCGTCGCGAGCGCGCCGGCCCTGCTGACGGTGACGGTGCGGCCGCGGTCGTCGATGTAGGGGCAGGCGCCGTAGGCGACCACGGCGTCCGGGCGCCCGCGCAGGAGCCCGGCGAGCGTGGCCAGGCCGCCCGGGGCGAGCAGGTCGTCGTCGCCCAGCCAGGCGTAGAACTCCTCCCCGCGTCGGGCCGCGATGCCCGCGTTGACGGCCGCCGACAGGCCACGGCGCGGGTCGTCGACGACCGTGGCGCCGTGGGCTGCCGCGGTCTCGCGCGCCTCGTGCGCCGCCTCGGGCACGACGACGACCAGGTGCGCGTCGACCCCCTGCTGGTCCTGGACGCTCTGCAGCGAGGACCCCAGGGTCGCGGGCCGCTCGCCGAGGGTCGGCACGACGACGAGGACGGACGGTCGGGACTCAGGCATCGGACCTCGAGACGGTGGGCGGTGCCGGCGGGCCGGACACGGGCGTCGGCGATGATAGCGGGAACTGTCCCACCGCCCGTGAGACGATCGGGCCGGTGAGCCCTCGGACCCCCGTCGCCCGGGGACAGGCGCAGGCCGGTCCCGTCGGGCGCCCGGCCCTGCTGGGGCTGGCCTCCGCCGTGTCGGTGGCGCTCACCTGGCTGCTCCAGGCGGTGGCCGGTCACCTGCTCGGTCCGGCCTCGTTCGCGGCGTTCATGGTCGTGTGGGGGTTCGTGTTCCTCGAGATCGGCCTCCTGCTCGGTCTGCAGCAGGAGGTGACCCGCGCCGTGGCCGCGGACCGCGGCGCTCCCGTCGAGCACGGCGGGCGGGTCGGCCCCGTGGTCGTCGCAGCGGGGATCGGCATCCTCGGAGGGCTGGTGTGCCTGGCCGGCGTACCGCTCTGGGGGAGCAGCCTCTTCGGCGACGACCGCTGGCCCGTCGCGGTCGCACTGGCCGTCGGCCTGCTGGCGTTCGCGGTCTACAACGCCGTCAACGGCGTCCTCGCGGGCGCCGAGCGGTGGACCGACTACTCGCTCTCGATCGTCATGGACGCCGTCCTGCGGATCGCCGTGCTCGCACCGGTCCTGGTCGCCGCGGCGGGGGTCGTCCCGCAGTCCTGGGCACTGACCGTGCCTGCGCTCGCCTGGGTGCTCCTGCTGCCCCGGCGGGGCGTGCGGCACGCGGTCGCCGCCACGGTGCCCGGCGGCGCCCGCTCGCTCGCCTCGGGCGCCGGGCACGCGATGGTCGCCACCGGGTGCAGCGCGGTGATGGTGGCCGGGTTCCCGGTGCTGCTGCAGGTGACGGCCCGCGCCCCGCTGGGGCCGGAGGCCGGGGTGGTGATCGCGGCGGTGATCGCGACCAGGGCGCCCCTGCTGCTCCCGCTCGGCGCGTTCCAGGCGGTGATCCTCACCCGCTTCGTGCTGGCCGGCCCCCGCCTGCTCGCCCTGGTCGGCAGGCTGCTCGTCCTCGTCGCGGCGGGTACGGCGGTCGGGGTGGTCGCCGGCGCGCTGCTCGGGCCGTTCCTGCTGCGGGTGCTCTACGGCGACGCGTTCCGGGTCGGCGGCGGACTCGTCGCGGCGCTCGTGCTGGGCGCGGGCCTGATCGCCGCGCAGACCGTCACCGGGTCGGCGGTGATGGCCCGTCGCCGGCACCGCGTGTTCGCCGCGGGCTGGCTGCTGGCCACGGCGGTGGCGGTCGTCGTGCTCTCGACCGGCCTAGCGGTAGGCGCACGCTCCGCGCTCGCCCTCGGGCTCGGCCCAGCCGTCGGGCTGGTCGTCAACCTGCTGGCGCTGCGCGGGCAGCCACGCTGAGCGGGCGGCCCGGGCGAGCTCGCGCCGCTCGAG
Organism: uncultured Actinomycetota bacterium; assembly: GCA_963781745.1. Classification (GTDB taxonomy): domain Bacteria; phylum Actinomycetota; class Actinomycetes; order Propionibacteriales; family Nocardioidaceae; genus Nocardioides_B. The sequence goes on from CAWAHH010000020.1 coordinate 382,823, forward strand.
GCGGTGCGGGCTGAGGAAGATGAACCGCCGGATCGCCCAGAAGCGCGCCAGCGTGCCGAGGCCGAGCCCCACGCCGTTCGCGGCGATGTTGTCGGCGATCGGGTCGCTGCGGTGCAGGACGTAGCGCGCGAAGGCCAGGCAGGCGATCGGGATCACCATCGAGACCAGGTTGATCACCACAAACGCGAGGCGGCCGCCCGCGACGCCCACGGCCTGGCGGTCCCGGAACGCCCAGGACCGGCTGCCGCGGTAGCTGACCAGCATGCCGAGGGTGTTGGCGACGACGAAGGCGCCGATCGGCTGCTCGTGCATGGGACCGGGGCCGCCGAGGTAGCCGTGCACCAGCCCGTTGAACACCAGGAACGAGACGCCCGTGGCGAGCCCGCCCACCGTGAGGAACTTGATCCCCTCGGCCAGCAGTCGGTCGAAGCGGGCACCCATGCGCGCCATGATATCCCGGCGGCCGCGCAGCGAACGGCAGCCGGCGGCGCGGGCGCGGCCCTAGCATGTCAGCCGTGAAGCTGTCCCTCATGGTGCCCACGTTCCGGAGCGCGGAGACGATCGAGCGGACCCTCGGCGCCGTGCTCGCCCAGACCCACCGCCCGCTGCAGGTCGTGGTGTACGACGAGGCGAGCCAGGACGGCACCCGAGCCATCGTCGAACGGCTGCTCGCCGCGGCCGACCCGACCATCGAGACCCTGTTCCTCACCTCGGAGGACAACTCCGGGCCGGTGCGCGCCTGGCGGGTGGCCCTGCACGCCATCGACGGGGACTGGTGCGCGTTCGTCTGGGCCGACGACGTGCTCGCGCCCGACTACAGCGCGACGATGATGGCCGGGGCCGAGCGGGCCGTCGCGGCGGGCCGTCGGATCGTCGCCTGCTCGGGTGTGGTCGAGAGCGGCGGCGAGGTCACGCCGTACTACTCCGACGACGCCGGGGTCGTCACCGCGGTGGAGTACTCCGAGGCGATCTTCACCCGGCGGCTGCCCCTGACCCAGATCTGCGCGGTCTACGAGACCGCCGCCGCGCGCGAGGTCTTCGACCGCCACATCGAGTTCGAGAACCCGCGCGGCCTGGACTGGAACCGCTTCCCCTACGGCAACGACGTCGGGTTCCTCTCCGAGCTCGCCGCGGCCGGCGAGGGCGTCGAGCTGCTCGGCGAGCGCCTGGTGACGCTGGTCGACTCGACCTCGAGCATGACCCGGCGCGGCGGCCGCGAGCACCTGTGGCAGATGCGGTGGCAGTACACCTACAACCAGCTGCGGGTGTGGCGGTGGTGGGCCGAGCGCGGCGTCCCCGGAGCCGAGCGCCTGCGCGGCCTCGGCGAGCGTCGCCTGGCGCTCTGCTCGATCGTCTGGGGTGGCGACCGCGCCCGGCTGCAGCCGCGGGCGTACGTCGACGCGGTGCGTGCCTACCTCGAGTTCAGGCGGCTCGACTTCCAGCGGGACAGGCACAGCCTCGCCGAGCACCGCGAGCGGGTCCGGGGCTGACCCGCCCCGGCGCGCTGGCCGGCCGAAACCCCTGCCCGCACCGGGGCGACGCGGTACGTTCGGGGCTCACCGTCGAAGCGTCCGAGCGTCCCGAGGAGCAGGACAACAGATGACCTCCAGCAGCCCCCAGACCGGCGTCGCCGAGCGGACCGAGTGCCGCGTGTGCGGCTCCTCGCCCCTGGAGCCCGTCATGGACCTCGGTGCCCAGGCCATCGCCGGGGTGTTCCCTCCCCAGGGCTCGCCGGCCCCTCCGACGTACCCTCTCGAGCTGGTGCGCTGCCGGGCCGACGACGGCGGCTGCGGGCTCGTCCAGCTGCGGCACTCGGTGGACAGCCACCTGCTCTACGACTCCTACTGGTACCGCAGCGGCATCAACCGGACGATGACCGAGAACCTCCACGACATCGCCCACCGCGCCGCCGAGGTGGTCGGCGGACTGCGCGGCGGCGACCTCGTCCTGGACATCGGCTGCAACGACGGCACGCTGCTCGACGGCTACCGCGGGACGGGGTCGACGGTGTCGACTTCCTGGGCATCGATCCCTCCGACGTGACCCGCTACGCCGTCGAGAAGGGCTACCGCGTCGTCAACGAGCTGTTCACCCGCGACGCCTTCGTCTCCGCGGCCGGCGACCGCCTCGCGCGGGTCATCACGAGCATCGCGATGTTCTACGACCTGGAGTCCCCCGTCGGCTTCGCCCGCGACATCGCCGCCTGCCTGGCCGAGGACGGCGTGTGGGTCACGGAGTTCTCCTACATGCCGACGATGCTGGAGATGCACAGCTTCGACACGGTCTGCCACGAGCACCTCGAGTACTACTCCCTCGCCGTCATCGAGCGGATCTTCGGCGCGGCGGGGCTGGAGATCGTCGACGTCTCGCTCAACGACGTCAACGGCGGCAGCATCCGGCTCTTCGCCGGTCACCGCGGTCGCCTCGAGATCGGCGCCGAGCAGACCGCACGGCTGCAGGAGATGCGGGACCGCGAGGCCGAGCTCGGGCTCTCCACGTCCCGCCCGTACGACGACTTCCAGCGCCAGGCCGAGAGGGTGCGCACCGAGCTGGTCGAGCTGCTCGGGACGCTGCGCGACCAGGGGGCCTCGGTGCACCTCTACGGCGCGTCCACCAAGGGCAACACCACCTTGCAGTACTGCGGGATCGACCGGTCGCTGGTCGCGTTCGCCGCCGACCGCAACCCGGACAAGTGGGGGCTGGAGACGATCGTGACGGGCATCCCGATCATCTCCGAGGAGGAGTCGCGGGCCATGCAGCCGGACTACTACCTCGTGCTCCCCTGGCACTTCCTCGACGAGATGGTCGAGCGCGAGTCGGCGTTCTTCGCCCGCGGCGGCCGCTTCGTGGTGCCGCTCCCCGAGGTCCGCCTGGTCGACGGCTCCTCACGGCCGTGACCACGGCGCCCGTCCTCGGGGACGGCTGGCGACGCCTGTGGTGGCACAGCTACCGCCTCGGTGCGCGCTGGGCGGCGGCGGAGACGCGCACCCGGTGGCGGGCCGGACGGACCGGCTGGGCCCGGCTGCTCGTGCCCCTGGACCCGTGGCGCTACTACGAGCTCGGGCGGCTCGCCGACCAGGACTTCGCGGGCCGGTGCCTGGACCTGTCCAGCCCCAAGCTGCTGCCGTCGCTGCTGCGCCACGAGGGCCGCGGGGACTGGGTGGCCACCGACCTGTTCTCGCGCGAGGTGGAGGCCTGGCGCAGGGTCGACCCGGCGCTCACGCTCGAGGTGCAGGACGCGACCCGGCTGACCTACCCGGACGCGAGCTTCGACGTGGTGCTGTGCGTCTCCGTGCTCGAGCACGTCGGGCACGGCCAGGACGAGGTGGCGCTCGGCGAGATGTGGCGGGTGCTCCGCCCGGGCGGCGTACTGCACCTGACCACCGACGTCGCGTCCGAGCCCAAGGACGTGTTCGTCGACCGCGACATCTACGGCGAGGCCAGCCCGACCGAGGGCGACCGGACGTTCTTCAAGCGTGACTACGCGGTGGCCGAGCTCGACGCGATGCTGGCCGGGCAGGCCTGGACCGAGCGCCTGCGGGAGTACGCCGTCGAGGTCGACCCCGGCATCGAGTCGCGGTTCTACGGCCGCACGCCCTGGTCCTACGCCTATGGGCCGATGCTGCGGTGGCGGTGCCCGGACAACTTCGAGGTCGCGGCGTCCCCGGACGTGCTCGAGGGGCGCGACCACGGCGTCGTCTACCTGCAGCTCGTCAAGGACGGGAGCCCGTGACCGGGCCCGGCAGGCGGGCGCTGGTGATCGGCTGCGCCGGCCAGGACGGCTCCTACCTCTGCGAGCTGCTCGTCGACCGCGGCTACTCGGTCCTGGGCGTCACCCGTCCGTCGACGGACGCGGCGCTGCCGAACCTCGCCACCGTGCGCGACCGGGTCGAGGTGGCCCGCGTCGACCTGGCCGACGCCGCCGGGATCGGCGCGCTCCTCGAGCGCTTCGGCCCCGACGAGGTCTACAACTTCGCGTCGGTCTCGTTCGGCCCTGACGCGTGGTCGGACCCGGCCCGCACGACCGCGCTGGGCACGGTCGCGGTGGCCGCGCTGCTCGAGGAGCTGCGCGTCAAGGCCCCGCAGGCCGCGTTCTTCCAGGCGTCGTCGTCGTGGGTGTTCGGCCGGCCGGCATCGAGCCCACAGGACGAGCGGACCCCGTTGCGGCCGGTCGAGCCCTACGGCGCCGCCAAGGCCTTCGGGGTGCACCTCGTCGACGCGTACCGGCTGCGCCACGGTCTGCGCGCGGCGTCGGGCATCTTCTTCAACCACGAGTCGCCGCGACGTGCCGAGCACTTCGTGACCCGCAAGGTGACGAGCGCGGTGGCCCGCATCAGCGCCGGCCTCCAGGACACGCTCACCCTCGGCCCGCTCGACGCCCGCCGCGACTGGGGCTTCGCCGCCGACTACGTCGAGGCGGCGTGGCTCAGCCTGCAGCAGGACGAGCCCCGCGACGTCGTGGTCGCCACCGGCGTCCTGCACAGCGTCGCGGACCTCGTCGAGCGGGCCTTCGCGCGTGCCGGCCTGGACTGGGAGCGGCACGTCCGTCACGACGCCGCCCTGGAGCGCGGCGGCGCGGCCGTGACGGACCTCGTCGGCGACGCGTCCCTGGCCCGCGAGGTCCTCGGCTGGGCCCCGCGCACCTCCTTCGAGGACCTCGTCGACCTCATGGTCGACAGCGACCTGGCGACGTACGCCCGCTGAGCCGACCGGACCGCTGGCGGAAGCCGTCCGCCGGACGTGCTCGTACGCGGCCGCACCCCGCCGGCCACGCGGGTCCCACGATTACCAGGGTCCCCTGGTAATCGAGCACCTCCCCAGGCGTGCAAGCCCGGGGAGGCGACAGCTCTCCTGGGGAGGTACGCCGGCCGGGCGCGCCGGACCCGCGCGCAGACGCGCCGGCGCCGCCCGGGGCACGCCGCAGCCGCAGCCCCGGCCGCCGCCGCGGCGGCAGCAAAAGTGGCCCCACCCCGCACACGAGTCGGCCGCCCGACCGAGGCCGTCGGCCACACGCGGCCACCCGCGCAGGGATAGGCCACAACGAGGCGAGCGGAGGTACGCCGAGGGGCTACTCGACAGGGAGGCCGAGCCCGCGGGCGATCAGCATCCGCTGGACCTCGGAGGTGCCCTCGCCGATCTCGAGGACCTTCGCGTCGCGGTAGAACCGGGTCACGGGGTACTCCTCCATGAAGCCGTAGCCGCCGAACACCTGGGTGGCGATCCGGGTCGCGGTCACGGCCGACTCGGTGGCGTAGAGCTTGGCGATGGCCGCGGCGTGCTTGAACTCCTTCATCGGGCGGCCGGCGTCCTTCATGGCGGCCGCGCGGTAGGTCAGCATCCGCGACGCCTCGAGCATCACCTCGAGGTCGGCGACCTGGAAGGCGACGCCCTGCTTGGCGCCGATGGGGCGCCCGAAGGTCGTGCGCTCGCCGGCGTACTGCACCGACATGTCGACGCACGCCTGGATGCAGCCGACCGCGAGCGCGGCGATGGCGACCCGGCCGTCGTCGAGGGTGGCCAGGAACTGGCCGAAGCCCTTGCCGCGGGTGCCGAGGAGGTTCGACTCGGGGACGCGCGCGTCGGTGAAGGTCAGCGGGTGCGTGTCGGAGGCGTGCCAGCCGAGCTTGTCGTAGGCCTTCTCGGCGGTGAACCCGGGGGTGCCGGACGGGACGATGATCGTGGAGATCTCGGCCTTGCCGCCCTCGCGGGTGCCGGTGCGGGCGGTCACGGTGACAAGCGGAGGTGATGTCGGAGCCGGAGTTGGTGATGAACTGCTTGGCGCCGTTGAGGACCCACTCGCCGTCGACGAGGTCGGCCTTGGTGGCGGTCGCGCCGGCGTCGGAGCCGGCGCCGGGCTCGGTCAGGCCGAAGCCCGCGAGCGTGCGGCCGGCAACGAGGTCGGGCAGCCACTGCTGCTTCTGCTCGTCGGTGCCGAAGGTCAGGATCGGGTTGATGCCGAGGCCGACGGCGGCCTCGAGGGTGATGCCCATCGACTGGTCGACGCGGCCGATCTCCTCGATCGCGACGCACAGCGAGGTGAAGTCGCCGTCCTCGCCCATGCCGCCGAACTCCTCCGGGGCGTTGAGGCCCATCAGGCCGAGGTCGCCCATGGCGTGCACGACGTCGGTCGGGAAGTGGTGCTCGCGGTCCCAGCGCGCGGCGTGCGGGGCGATCTCGGCCTCCGCGAACTCGCGGACGCTCTTGCGGAAGGTCTCGTGCTCGGCGCTGAGCTCGAACGGGGTCATCGTGGTCCTCCAGGGCATTACGCTTACGTGAACGTCAGGTGGTTCGGGAAGGGTAGGTCGCTTCCGCTACGGAAGCGCAAGCCGGCCGCGAGCCACGAGCACCCACGGCGGTGAGGACGGAGGCGCGGTGCCCGAGCGGACCTGGTCGATCAGCGAGCTCGCCGAGGAGTTCGGCGTCACGCTGCGCACCATCCGGCACTACGAGGAGGTCGGGCTGCTCTCCCCCGCCCGTCGCGGGACGGTGCGGGTCTTCGACGCCCGCCAGCGGATCCGGCTCCAGCTGGTGCTGCGCGGCAAGCGGCTCGGCTTCTCGCTGCCGGAGATCGCCACCATCGTCAACATGTACGACGAGCAGCCGGGCGAGGCCGGCCAGCTGCAGTACCTCCTCGACCAGATCGACGTACGCCGGGCGGAGCTGGCCTCCCTGCAGCGCGACATCGACGACACGCTGACCCAGCTCGCGCAGGTGGAGGCGCGCTGCCGCGACGACCTCGCCGCCCTCGGGGAGGCGTGAGCGCTCAGCGCAGCAGCCAGGCGACCACGTCGGGGGGCGCCATCGCGGCCACCCGGCGCTCGAACGCGGCGAGCTCGCCGCCAGTGAGCACCTCGCGCCCCTCGCCCGAGCGGCCGCGCCGGAAGAACGCGGCGCGGTCCTTGAGGACGCCGAGGCGGTTGGGCGTCGTCGCGGCCGAGCGTGCGCGCATGCTGGCGAACGTCGCCGCCTCGACGAGGGTGGGCCACACCTCCGGGTCGACGCTCGCTCCCAGACGGTCCGCCAGCCGGCGCATCTCGCCGTCGAGGTCGGCTTCCAGGTCGGCGTAGTGCACGAGCACGACGTTGCCGTCGGGCACCCGCGCCCAGGCGTCGACGACGTGGTGGACCACCCCGGCGAGCGAGTCCAGCTGCTCGCGGTGGGTCGCCTCGGACGTCGCCCAGGACACCAGCCACTCGTGCAGGGGCAGCCGCGCCGCCCTCGCCGCGACGGGGACGCCGGTGAGCTCGGCCAGCCGCTCGCGGTCGAGGTTGTCGCCCTGGTGGTAGAGCGAGACCGCGAGGTCGAGGGGGTGCCGGCCGACCACGACGTACGTCGCCCGCGGGTCCAGGGGCAGCCCGTCGAGCGGGGTGTGGCTCTTGACCACGCGGCGGTGCCGCTGGGCCTCGAGCCGCGCGACCACGTCGGCGACCGGCTCGATCGAGTGGTCGAGCCACGGCGACAGGTCGGACAGGGCCTCCGGCAGGTCCGGCGTGCCGTGGACGAGGAGCGCGCAGACCATCTGCACCCACGTCGTACCGCTCTTGGAGCGCGTGGACACGACGATGTCGCCGTCGCGGAAGGGGAAGCCCTGCCAGCGCAGGTTGTCGTCGTCGCTCGAGGTGTAGCGGACCGGGTCGCTCACCGGCCCACCCTGGCAGGAGGGGCCGGCTGCCTCAACGGCGTTTCTGCTCGGCGTGCCAGCGCTCCATCAGGCCGGCCGTCTCGCCGTCGAGGAACTCGAAGAACCGCGCGGTCTCGTCCAGCCGGGTGCCCGCGGGCGAGTCGTGGCCGAGCAGGTCCGCACCGTGCCGGCTGGCCGCGGCCCAGCGGAGCAGCTCCTGGCTGCGCCCGCCCATGATGTCGTCGTACCAGTCGCCCTTCGAGAGCGCGTAGGTGTCCTTGCGCTCCCCCGGCTTGCGGGTCCGGGCGACGAGCCGGGTCTGGAGGAGGTAGCGCACCGCCCCCGAGATCGCTGCCGGACTGGCCTGCAGGTCCTCGGCGAGCTCGGCGGCGGTCGCCTCGCCGGCGTCGACGTGCAGCAGCAGCGCGAGCACCCGCGCGGCCATCCGGGGCAGACCGGAGTCGACCATCACCGCCGCGAGCGCCTCGGTCGAGGCCAGCCGGGCGGCGTGCTGCGGGTCGCGGGGCTCGGCGGCCGCGGGCGAGGACATGCGCCGACAGTCTCACACGTTCAGAGTATTCACAATGTCCTGAACGTTGTGGCACTCTCGGAGGTATGACGGACAGCATCCTGGTCTCCGGGCTCGTGAAGACCTTCGGACGCACCCGCGCGCTCGACGGGCTGGACCTGAGCGTGCGCGAGGGCGAGGTGCACGGCTTCCTCGGGCCCAACGGCGCCGGCAAGTCGACGACCCTGCGCGTCCTGCTCGGCCTGCTGCGTCGCGACGCCGGCACGGTCGAGCTGCTCGGCGGCGACCCGTGGCGCGACGCGACCGCCCTGCACCGGCGGCTGGCCTACGTCCCCGGCGACGTCAGCCTCTGGCCCCAGCTCACCGGGGGCGAGGTCATCGACCTCCTCGGCCGGCTGCGCGGTGGGCTCGACGAGGGGCGCCGGGCGCACCTGCTGGAGCGGTTCGAGCTGGACCCGACCAAGCGCAGCCGGACCTACTCCAAGGGCAACCGGCAGAAGGTCGCGCTGGTCGCCGCGTTCGCCAGCGACGTCGAGCTGCTGCTGCTCGACGAGCCCACCTCCGGGCTCGACCCGCTGATGGAGGAGGTGTTCCGCGACTGCGTGCGCGAGGAGCGCGGCAGCGGGCGGACCGTGCTCCTGTCGAGCCACATCCTCTCCGAGGTCGAGGCGCTGTGCGACCGGGTGAGCATCGTGCGCGCCGGGCGCACCGTGGAGACGGGCAGCCTCGGCGAGCTGCGGCACCTCACCGAGACCTCGGTGGACGCGACGGTGGCGGGCGCCGTACCCGACCTGACCTCGGTGCCCGGCATCCGCGACGTCCTCGTGGAGGGCGCACGGGTGCGCTGCCAGGTGCCCGCGGCCGGGCTCGGCGAGCTGCTCACCCGGCTCACGGCGGCGGGGGTGACCAGCCTGGTCAGCCAGCCGCCGACCCTGGAGCAGCTCTTCCTGCGGCACTACGACGGCTCGGCCGACAGCTCTCCCGACGGCTCCCCCGACGGCTCCCCCGACAGTTCCTCCGCCGCGTCGGCCGGAGCGACCCGGAGCCGGGCGTGAGCACCCTCGCCGGCACCGGCACCCTGCTGCGGACGGCCCTGCGCCGGGACCGCGTCGTGCTGCCCGCCACCGTGGCGACCTTCGTCGTGGTCGTCGGCTCCTCGGCCGCCGCGACCGACGGGATCTTCCCGACCGAGGCCTCGCGCGTGCGGGCCGCGGAGACCATCACCACGAACCCGGCGCTGGTGGCGCTCTACGGCCGGATCTACGACGTCGCCTCGCTCGGGGCCGTCTCGATGATCAAGCTGATCGGGCTCGGCACGGCGTTCGTCGCGGTGTTCACGGTCCTGCTGGTCGTGCGGCACACCCGCGCCGACGAGGAGGTGGGTCGCACCGAGCTCGCCGCCGCCGGGGTGGTCGGGAGGTACGCCGCCCTGGCGGCCGCCCTCGCGCTGGCCGCGCTCGCGTCGCTCTCGCTGGGACTGCTGACCGCGCTCTCGCTGCTCGCGGGCGGGCTGCCCGCGGCCGGGTCGTTCGCCTTCGGGGCCGCCTGGGCGGGCGCGGGCCTGGCCTTCGCCGCGGTCGCCGGGGTCACCGCCCAGCTCAGCACGTCCGCGCGCACGTCGCGGACCCTCGCCATGCTCGTGCTGGCCGTCGCGTACGTCGTCCGGGCGGCGGGCGACGCGGGGCCCGAGAGCCTGAGGTGGCTGTCGTGGCTCTCGCCCATCGGGTGGGCCCAGCAGGTGCGGCCGTTCGCCGGGGACCGGTGGGCCGTGCTGCCGCTGCCGCTCCTGCTCGCTGCCGCACTGACCTTCGGCGCCTGCCGGCTCCAGGCGCGCCGCGACCTCGGCGGCGGGCTGCTCGCCGACCGCGCGGGCCCCGACCGTGCGCCCCGGCGGCTGGTCAGCCCGGTCGCGCTGGCCTGGCGCCTGGACCGTGGCGCGCTGGTCGTGTGGACCTCCGGCTTCGCGGTGCTCGGGCTCGTGCTCGGCAGCATCGTGTCCACGGCCGGCGACCTCCTCGACGACCCGGCCACCCAGGACCTCTTCGCCAAGCTCGGGGGCGCGGGCGCCGCGACCGACCTGTTCCTGTCCACCGAGCTCGGCTTCATGGCGCTCCTCGCGAGCGCCCTCGGCGTCTCGACGGTCCTGCGCCTGCACGCCGAGGAGGCCAGCGGGCGCGCCGAGCCGGTGCTGTCGACCGACGTCAGCCGCCGCGCCTGGGCCGGCGCCCAGCTGCTGATGGCCGTGCTCGGCACCACCGCCGTCACGGTGGCCGTCGGGCTGGGCATCGGCGTCGCGCACTCCCTGTCCGAGGGGTCGGGCACGCCGCTCCTGCGCGACCTCGGCGCCGCCCTGGTCCGACTGCCGGCGGTGTGGGTGGTGGTCGCCCTGACCCTCGCGCTGTACGGCGTCTCGCGTCGCGTCGTGCCCTACGCCTGGAGCGCGCTGGTGCTCTGCGTCGTGGTCGGCGAGTTCGGCGAGCTCATGGACCTCCCCCGCTGGACGCAGGACCTCTCGCCGTACGCCCACGTCCCGGCGCTGCCCGCGGCGACCCTGACGGTCGGGCCGCTGGTGGCGCTGCTCGCCGTCGCCGCCGTGCTCGCCGTCGCCGGTCTGGCCGCCTTCGAGCGCCGCGACCTCGCCCCCGACTGATGCTCGCGAGTGAGGCTGACCTCCGCCCGGGGTGCCGCGGGCCAGGATCTAGAGTGCCCTCAGGCAGCGACCGCCGAGTGACCGAGGAGCCCCCGTGACCCAGACCCAGCCGCTACAGAAGGTCCTGGTCGCGAACCGGGGCGAGATCGCGGTCCGGGTGGTGCGGGCGTGCAAGGACGCCGGCATCGGCAGCGTCGCGGTCTACGCCGAGGCCGACCGGGACGCGCTGTTCGTCCGGCTGGCCGACGAGGCGCACAGCCTGGACGGCTCGACCCCCGCCGAGTCCTACCTCTCGATCGAGAAGATCCTCGACGTCGCCGCGCGCACGGGCGCCGACTCCGTGCACCCGGGCTACGGCTTCCTTGCCGAGAACGCCGCCTTCGCGCAGGCCGTCCTCGACGCCGGGCTGGTCTGGATCGGCCCGCCACCCTCGGCGATCGAGAGCCTGGGCGACAAGGTCAAGGCCCGCCACATCGCCGAGAAGGTCGGCGCGCCGCTGGTCGCCGGCACCAAGGATCCCGTCGAGAACGCCGAGGAGGTCGTGTCCTTCGCCAAGGAGCACGGCCTGCCCATCGCCATCAAGGCGGCCTTCGGCGGCGGTGGCCGCGGCCTCAAGGTGGCCCGCTCGGAGGACGAGGTCGCCGAGCTCTACGAGTCGGCGGTCCGCGAGGCCGTCGCGGCGTTCGGCCGGGGCGAGTGCTTCGTGGAGAAGTACCTCGACAAGCCGCGCCACGTCGAGACCCAGTGCCTGGCCGACCAGCACGGCAACGTCGTCGTGGTCTCCTCGCGCGACTGCTCGCTGCAGCGCCGCCACCAGAAGCTCGTCGAGGAGGCTCCCGCACCGCACCTGTCCGAGGAGCAGATGACCACGCTCTACGACGCGTCGAAGGCGATCCTGCGCGAGGCGGGCTACGTCGGAGCCGGCACCTGCGAGTTCCTGGTCGGCCAGGACGGGACGATCTCCTTCCTCGAGGTCAACACCCGGCTCCAGGTCGAGCACCCCGTCTCCGAGGAGGTCACCGGCCTCGACCTGGTCCGGGAGATGTTCCGGCTCGCGGCCGGCGAGGAGCTCGGCTACGACGACCCCGAGGTGGTCGGCCACTCCTTCGAGTTCCGGATCAACGCCGAGGACCCGGGCTCGGGCTTCATGCCCGCCCCCGGCACGCTGACCCGCTGGCACCCGCCGGCTGGCCCCGGCGTCCGCCTCGACGGCGGCTACGAGGAGGGCGAGACGGTCCCCGGCGCGTTCGACTCCCTCGTCGCGAAGCTCGTCGTCACCGGTCGCGACCGCACGCAGGCCCTCGAGCGCTCGCGCCGGGCCCTCGACGAGTTCGTCGTCGACGGGATGCCCACCGCGATCCCGTTCCACCAGGCCGTCGTACGCGACCCCGCGTTCGTGGGCGACGACGACGGCTTCGGCATCCACACCTCGTGGATCGAGACCGAGTTCGACAACCGGATCGCGCCGTACGCCGGCGGGTCCGCGACCCCCGAGGCCGCCGAGCGGCAGTCCGTCACCGTGGAGGTCGGCGGCCGGCGGCTCGAGGTCGTGCTGCCTGCCGGGTTCGCGGCGGGCGCCGCCGTCGCCGGTGGGTCGACGGCCCGCAAGCCCAAGCGGGAGAAGAAGAAGTCGGGTGCCGCCGTCAGCGGCGACGCCGTGACCTCGCCGATGCAGGGCACGATCGTGAAGGTCGCCGTCGAGGACGGCGCCACCGTGGCCGAGGGCGACGTCATCGTGGTGCTCGAGGCGATGAAGATGGAGCAGCCCCTCAAGGCGCACCGCGCCGGCACGGTCACCGGCCTCGCCGCCGAGGTCGGGTCGAGCGTGACGAGCGGCGAGGTCGTCTGCGAGATCAAGGACTGACCCCGGGCCCCCTGCCCCCGGCTCCCGGTTCGCCCGGTTCTGGCCGATGCCTGCAGGGTGGCCTGGTTGTGGCCGATGCCTGCGGAGAAACGGCGGTATGACGTGCAGGCAGGGGCCAGAACAGGGCACGCGTGCAGGCATGGGCCACAACCGGGCGGGCAGCCGGCCGGCGGGTGAACACTCGCCGAACGCTCGCGCGCAGCACCCTCGCAGGGCCGGATCCGCGGCCAGGCCCGGGCAGCATGGTGACGGTGCAGACGCCCGTGACCTTCCTGATGTTCGACGCGACGGGGCACGGCGGGGTCGCCCGGACCGTCGTCAACCTCGCGAACCACCTCGCTGCGCGCCGTGAGGTCCGCGTGGTCAGCCTGTTCCGGCACGCCACGCAGGGGCGGTACCCGCTCGACCCGCGCGTCGGGGTCGAGTGGCTCGTCGACGTACGGCGTCCGCTCGGCCCGGTCCGCGCGGCGCTGCACCACCGCCCGACCGGGCTCGAGCCGGTGCCCGCCGAGCGCGGCCGGCTCAGCCTGCTCACCGACCTGGCGCTGCGACGGCGGCTGGCCGCCGTCGAGGCCGGCAGCGTGCTCGTGACGACCCGGCCATCCCTGCACCTCGCCGCGACGCGGTGGGCCGCGCCCGGGGTGCGCCTGGTCGGCCAGGACCACAAGAACTTCCCCACCCGCTTCGCGAACCCGCGCCAGGGCGCCCTGCTGCGGCACGCGGTCCCCCGCCTCGACGCGTACGTCGTGCTGACCGACGCCGACGCCGCCGACTACCGCCGCGACCTCGGGGCGGACGCACCGCGGATCGAGGTGATCCGCAACGCGCTGCCCTGGGACGTCCCGGCCCACGGCGCCGCCCTCGACTCCCGCGTCGTCGTCGCGGCCGGGCGGCTGGTGCGCGAGAAGGGGTTCGACCGCCTCGTGGAGGCCTTCGCCCCGGTCGCGCGCGAGCACCCGGACTGGCGGCTCGACCTCCACGGCGAGGGACCCCAGCGAGCCGCGCTCGAGGGCCTCGCGCAGCGGCTCGGGGTGGCCGGCCAGGTGCGGCTGCCCGGCTACGCCGAGGACCTGCGCGGCGAGCTCGCCGGCGCCGCGGCCTACGCCCTCGCCTCGCGCTCCGAGGGCTTCCCGATGGTGCTGATCGAGGCGATGAGCGCCGGCCTGCCGCTCGTCGCGATGGACTGCCCGCGCGGCCCCGGCGAGATCGTCGAGGACGGCGGCAACGGCCTGCTGGTGCCCGACGGCGACGTCGGGGCGCTGAGCACCGCGCTGCTCCGGATGGTCGAGGACGACGGCCTGCGGCTGCGCTGCGGCAAGCAGGCGCACGCCGACGCGCACCGGTACGCCGCCCCGGCGGTCGTCGCCCGCTGGGACGAGCTGCTGGACGGGCTCGACGGGCCCGACGCCTGAACTGCACGCCCGCTCCACCGCGACGTCACACGGCGTTCACCCCGGCCGACCACGCTGGGGGCATGGCCAAGTCCCAGGTCGACCGGAAGGTCGTGCTGCACGTCGGCGTCCCGAAGAGCGGGACCACCTTCCTGCAGGCCAACCTCGCCCGCCACCGCTCCGCGCTGCGCGAGGCCGGCGTCCTCGTGCCGGGCCTCAAGGAGCGGGCGTTCCTGGCCGCCCTCGACGTCCGCGGCACGCATGCCGCCTGGGGCCGCCGGCGCTCGGAGGTCGCCGGCGCGTGGGACGACCTGTGCCGCAAGGCGCGCCGCCACGACGGCACCACCGTGATCACCCACGAGCTGTTCGCGGGCGCGTCGGTCCACCAGGTCGTCGCAGCCCTGACGATGCTGCGCGGGCTCGAGGTGCACGTCGTCGTCACCGCCCGCGACCTGGCCCGCCAGGTCACCGCGGAGTGGCAGGAGGGCGTCAAGCACGGCCGCCGCCTCACGTTCGAGGAGTTCCGCAGCCGCGTCGTCGAGGGCGACGCCGCCGACGGCGCCAACGACCACGCCCGACGGTTCCGGGCCTCGCAGGACCTCCCGGGCGTGCTCGCCCGCTGGTCCTGCGACCTGCCGGCGACCCAGGTGCACGTGGTCTGCTGCCCGCCCCCCGGTGGGGACCCGGGCATCCTCTGGGAGCGGTTCGGCGACGCCGTCGGGTTCGCCGCCCGGCGCTACGCCCCCTCCGACGCCGACAGCACGTCCCTGAACGCGTCGCTGGGCCCCGACGAGATCGACCTGCTGCGCCGCGTCAACGTCGCCCTCGACCGGCGGATCGTCCAGCCCGAGCAGGGCGAGCTCGTCAAGCGCCTCTACGCCCAGCGGCTGCTCGCCCCGCACGCCACGGCACGCCCCGCCGTACCCCTCGAGATGTACGACGACCTGGCCGTCGTCGGCGAGCGGTGGGTCAAGGAGATCGACGCCGCGGGGTACGTCGTGCACGGCGACGTCACCGAGCTGGTGCCCGTCGCCCCGGCGCAGCGCTCGCCCCACCCCGACGAGGTCGACCCGCGGGCGCAGGTGCGCTCGGCCGCCGCCGCGACCGCCGAGCTCCTGGTGGAGCTGCAGCGGACCCGCGCGGACGTCGCCCGTCTCGAGGCCGAGGCGAAGCAGTCGCGCAAGCGACGCAAGGCGCTCAAGGAGCGGCTCCGGGCCGCCACCGGGGACTGAGACCCGCCGCCCCCCGTGCGGGAAGCCCATTAGCCTGCCTCCATGTTCTCCAAGGTGCTGGTGGCGAATCGCGGCGAGATCGCGATCCGGGCGTTCCGGGCAGCGTACGAGCTCGGCGCACAGACGGTCGCGGTGTTCCCCCACGAGGACCGGGGCTCCGAGCACCGCCTCAAGGCCGACGAGGCCTACGAGATCGGCGAGCTCGGCCACCCCGTTCGCGCCTACCTCGACCCCGACGTGATCGTGGCGGCAGCGGTGAGCTCCGGCGCCGACGCGGTCTACCCCGGCTACGGCTTCCTGTCGGAGAACCCCCAGCTCGCCGAGGCGTGCGCCAACGCCGGCATCACGTTCGTCGGGCCGAGCGCCGAGGTGCTCACCCTGACCGGCAACAAGGCCCGGGCGATCGCCGCGGCGCGCGCGGCCGGCGTGCCCACCCTGGCCTCCGTCGCCCCCTCGACCGACGCCGACGAGCTCGTCGAGTCCGCGAGGGACATGCCGTTCCCGCTGTTCGTGAAGGCCGTCGCCGGGGGCGGTGGCCGCGGCATGCGCCGTGTCGACGAGCCGTCCGAGCTGCGCGAGGCGGTGCTGACCTGCATGCGCGAGGCCGAGGGCGCGTTCGGCGACCCCACCGTGTTCATCGAGCAGGCCGTCGTGGACCCGCGCCACGTCGAGGTGCAGATCCTCGCCGACGGCACCGGTCAGGTCGTGCACCTCTTCGAGCGCGACTGCTCGGTGCAGCGCCGTCACCAGAAGGTCGTCGAGATCGCGCCGGCGCCCAACCTCGACCCGGCCATCCGCGAGGCGATGTGCGCCGACGCGGTGCGCTTCGCCACCGAGATCGGCTACCGCAACGCCGGCACCGTCGAGTTCCTGCTCGACCCCGCCGGCACGTACGTCTTCATCGAGATGAACCCGCGCATCCAGGTCGAGCACACCGTGACCGAGGAGGTCACCGACGTCGACCTCGTGCAGGCCCAGCTGCGGATCGCCTCGGGCGAGACGCTCGCGGACCTCGGGCTGTCCCAGGACACGATCGTGCTGCGCGGCGCCGCTCTGCAGTGCCGGATCACCACCGAGGACCCCGCCAACGGCTTCCGCCCCGACACCGGAAAGATCACGACCTACCGGTCCCCCGGGGGCGCGGGCGTGCGGCTCGACGGCGGTACGACGTACACCGGGGCCGAGGTGAGCGCGCACTTCGACTCGATGCTGGCCAAGCTGACGTGTCGCGGTCGCGACTTCCCGACCGCCGTCGAGCGGGCCCGCCGGGCCGTCGCCGAGTTCCGGATCCGGGGCGTGTCCACCAACATCCCGTTCCTGCAGGCGGTCCTCGACGACCCCGACTTCAAGGCGGGCCGGGTGACCACCGCGTTCATCGAGACGCACCCGGCGCTGCTCACCGCGCGCTCGTCGGCCGACCGCGGCACCAAGCTGCTGACCTACCTCGCCGACGTGACGGTCAACCGCCCGCACGGCGTCGCCCCGGTCTCGGTCGACCCGGTCTCGAAGCTGCCGCACGTCGACCTCGCCGTGCCCGCGCCCGACGGCAGCCGCCAGGCGCTGCTCGCGCTCGGCCCCGAGGCGTTCGCCCGGGCGCTGCGCGAGCAGAACTCCGTCGCGGTCACCGACACGACGTTCCGCGACGCCCACCAGTCGCTGCTCGCCACCCGGGTGCGCACCCGTGACCTGCTCGCGGTCGCCGGCCACGTCGCGCGGACCACCCCGCAGCTGTGGAGCCTCGAGGCGTGGGGCGGGGCGACGTACGACGTGGCGCTGCGCTTCCTGTCCGAGGACCCGTGGGAGCGGCTGGCCCGGCTGCGCCAGGCGGTGCCGAACATCTGCCTGCAGATGCTGCTGCGCGGCCGCAACACCGTCGGCTACACGCCGTACCCCACCGAGGTGACCGAGGCGTTCGTGCGCGAGGCCGCGGCGACCGGCATCGACGTGTTCCGGATCTTCGACGCGCTCAACGACGTCGAGCAGATGCGCCCCGCGATCGAGGCGGTGCGGGCCACCGGCACGACCGTCGCCGAGGTCGCGCTGTGCTACACCGGCGACCTGTCGGACCCCGACGAGCGCCTCTACACCCTCGACTACTACCTGCGTCTCGCCGAGCGGATCGTCGACGCGGGAGCGCACGTCATCGCGATCAAGGACATGGCCGGCCTGCTGCGCGCCCCCGCCGCCCGCACCCTGGTCGGGGCGCTGCGCGAGCGCTTCGAGCTCCCCGTGCACCTGCACACCCACGACACCCCCGGCGGCCAGCTCGCGACGCTGCTCGCCGCGATCGACACGGGCGTGGACGCTGTCGACGCCGCGTGCGCGTCGATGTCCGGGACCACCTCGCAGCCGGCCCTGTCCGCCCTGGTCGCGACGACCGACCACTCCCCGCGCTCGACCGGCCTCGACCTGCGCGCGGTCTGCGACCTCGAGCCCTACTGGGAGGCGACCCGCCGCGTCTACGCGCCGTTCGAGTCGGGGCTGCCGGCACCGACCGGGCGGGTCTACACCCACGAGATCCCCGGCGGCCAGCTGTCGAACCTGCGCCAGCAGGCGATCTCGCTCGGTCTCGGCGAGAAGTTCGAGCAGGTCGAGGACATGTACGCCGCCGCCAACGACATCCTCGGCAACATCGTCAAGGTGACGCCGTCCTCGAAGGTCGTCGGCGACCTCGCCCTGCACCTGGTCGCGGTCGGCGCCGACCCGAAGGAGTTCGCGGAGGACCCGGGCCGCTTCGACGTACCCGACTCGGTCATCGGCTTCCTGTCCGGCGACCTCGGCGACCCGCCCGGCGGCTGGCCCGAGCCGTTCCGCACCAAGGCGCTCGCCGGCCGGACCGTCAAGCCGGTCGTCGCCGACCTCGACGACGAGCAGCGCGAGGGCCTGCGGACCGCCCCGCGCACGACCCTCAACGCGCTGCTGTTCCCCGGCCCGACGCGGGAGTTCGCCGAGTCGCGGGAGAGGTACGGCGACCTGTCGGCGCTGCCCACCTCGGACTACCTCTACGGGCTGCGTCGCGGCGCCGAGCACGTCGTGGACCTCGAGGAGGGCAAGCGGCTCATCCTCGGGCTGCAGGCCGTCAGCGAGGCCGACGAGCGCGGCATCCGGACGGTCATGTGCACGATCAACGGCCAGCTCCGCCCGGTCAACGTCCGCGACCGGTCCGTGGCCGCCGACGCGCCCACCCAGGAGCGCGCCGACCCGTCCGAGCCCGGGCACGTCGCCGCGCCGTTCGACGGCGTGGTCACCCCGGTGGTGACGAAGGGCGACGCCGTCGAGGCGGGCGCGACCGTGGCCACCATCGAGGCGATGAAGATGGAGGCGTCCATCACCGCCCCGGTCGCCGGCACGGTCGAGCGCCTCGCGATCAGCGGCACCCAGGCCGTCGACGGCGGCGACCTCGTGGTGGTGCTGAGCCCGCGCTCAGGGCCGGGCGTAGACGTCAACGGGCGAAGGTGAACCACGCCGACCGCAGGCCGAAGGTGGCCCGGAAGTCGTCGCCGGACACGGTGCGGTCGGCCTTGGCGCCGTCGAGCACCAGCGTCCACACCCGGCCCTTCCACTGGCCGTGGCCGTCGCGGCGGGTGACGTGCACCGAGCGGAGCCGGCCGATCGCCGGGTACGCCGACTGGATGCGCTGCGCGCTCAGCGTGGTCGTCCAGAGGTGCACGGGGTTGCCCGAGAAGTCGTCGTAGGGGTCGGCCCGGGCGGTGAGGTAGGGCACGCTCCCCGCGGAGGTCCAGCCGCCGCTGCTCGAGGAGAACTGCGTGAACGCCGCTGTGCCGCCGTACGTCAGGATCTCGTGCAGGGTGGCGTCGACGGCCGCGTTGCCGCGCTCGTCCTCGGCGTCGTGGCCGCCGTAGACCTGGCAGTACGACGTGTCGCAGATCTGGTAGTAGCGGGTGGGGAACTGCGCTCGCGACCAGGTGGCGTAGGTGCGCGCCGCGACGGCCTGCGCCTGCACCGCCTCGGGGCTCCACGAGGTCGGCATCTCCGAGGGGATGACGCCGCGGACGTAGTTGTCCACGCTCAGCACGTTGACCGTGTCCCGGTCGGTCGACCCGGCCGACGGGGACGCCGCCCGCAGCGCGCCGCGGTAGGTGCCGGTGCCGCCCTCGGCGTACAGCGTGAGCGGGGTGGGCGCCCGGAACTGCGCGTCGCCGACCAGCGTGCGCGCCCCGGTCGGCGTCCAGCGGTGCCACGTCGTGGTGCGGTAGGCCAGCACGGTCCGCCCGGCGGCGTCCGAGGACAGCCGCCAGCGGGTGACGCCCGTCGGGCTCGGCAGGTCGTACGTCGTCCGGGTGCCGAGGTCGCGGACCGTCATCCCGGGGACCCTGCCGACGACCAGGTCCGAGCCGGTGTCGTCGTGCAGCAGCACCCGCACCTTGCCCGTGACCGTCGACCAGGTGGTGCCCGGGTAGTAGAAGTCGATGATCTGCTTGTGGGTCAGGCCCTGCCGCGCCGCGCCGTAGGCGCCGTACTGCGACATCCCGTGGCCGTGCCCGAACCCGTGGCCGCGCACGGTCAGCACCCGGCTCGCCGGCACGTCGTAGGTCTGGTCGACCGAGACCGCCGAGGCCTCCGGGACCACGGCGACGGGCAGCAGGACGCCCGCCACCAGTCCGCCGGCCAGTCCGGACACCGCGCGCGCGATCCGCATGAGCACACCCTCCTCAGGTGGGACACCCGTGGCGTGAGAGCACGCGTGTGACGGCTGAGTATGCCGTGGATTCCCCTTGTCCTACAGGGGATCGGACGTCCCGGGCGGCCAGGTGAGGAACTACAACGACGTAGTTCGCGGGGGCCCCCCCACCAGCCCGCGGTCGGTCTGCGTCCCGGGAGCCGGTGTGAGCCCTCCCGGTAGCCTCGCGGCATGACCCTGTTGGTGATCCTGCTGCTCGTCGGGGCCGGCGTGCTCGTCGCCCGCGCGGTCGCGCGGAGCAACGAGAAGAAGGCCCTGGCCGCCCGCCGCGAGGCCGACCTCGAGGCGGTCCGCAAGGTCGCCGACGAGGACGTGACCCGCTTCGGCGAGGAGCTCCAGCGGCTCGACTCCGACCTGCTGCTCGACACCCTCGACGAGCCGACCCGGCAGGACTACCAGCGCGCCCTGGACTCCTACGAGTCCGCCAAGGAGTCGATGACCCGGCTGACCCGCTCCGAGGACGTCCGGCACGTCACCGAGGCGCTCGAGGACGGGAGGTACGCCGTCGCGTGCGTGCGCGCCCGGGTCGACGGCCGCGCGCTCCCGGTCCGCCGGCCGCCGTGCTTCTTCAACCCCGCCCACGGGCCGTCGACCGACGACGTCGACTGGGCGCCGCCCGGCGGGCAGCCGCGCCAGGTCCCGGTGTGCGCCGCCGACGCCGACCGGCTCTCCCAGGGCGCCGAGCCCGACGTCCGCACGGTCCCCTCCGGGGCGGGCCGGGTGCCCTACTGGCAGGGCGGTCCGGCGTACTCGCCCTGGGCCTCGGGCTACTTCGCGGGCTACGCGACCTCCGGTCTGCTGCCCGACCTTCCTGCTGATGACGATGCTCTCCCCCACCTGGGACGGCGGCGCGGTGGGACGGGTTCGACACCGGTGACGGCGGCGGCGACGGAGGCGGCGACGGGGGTGACGGCGGGGGCTCCGACGGCGGGTGCGACGGCGGGGACTCGGGCGGCGGCGACTACGGGGGCGGGGACGGCGGCGGCTTCGACTTCGGAGGCGGCGGGGACTTCGGGGGCGGCGACTTCGGCGGCGGGGACTTCGGGGGCTTCTGAGCCGCCCGACCCCTCGTGCTCAGCTGAAGCGGTGCAGCCGGCGGGCCGCCTCGGCCACGGACCCGCTCATCGAGGGGTAGACCGTGAACGCGTGCGCCAGCGGTCGGCGGTGAGGTTCTCCGCCACCGCGATCGCGACCGGGTGGATCAGCTCGGAGGCACGCGGGCCGACGACGACCCCGCCGACGATGACGCCGGTGCCGGGGCGGGCGAACAGCTTCACGAAGCCGTCGCGCACGCCCTGCATCTTCGCGCGCGGGTTGCCCGAGAGCGGCAGCATGATGCACTCGGCGTCGATCTTGCCGGCGTCGACGGCCTGCTGGGTCCAGCCGACGGTGGCGATCTCCGGGGCGGTGAACACGTTGGACGACACGGTCTTGAGGTCCAGCGGCGAGACCGCGTCGCCGAGGAAGTGCCACATCGCGATGCGGCCCTGCATCGCCGCGACCGAGGCGAGCATCAGCACGCCGGTGCAGTCGCCGGCGGCGTACACCCCCCGCGCCGAGGTCCGCGAGACCCGGTCGACGCGGACGAAGCCGCCGTCGTCGACGATCACGCCGGCCTCCTCGAGGCCGATGCCGGCGGTGTTCGGGACCGAGCCGAGGGCGAGCAGGCAGTGCGAGCCGGTCACCGTGCGGCCGTCGGTGAGCGGTGACCTCGACGACGTCGCCGCGACGCTCCACCGACTGCCATGCGCGAGCGGCGACAGCACCGTCATCCCGCGGCGCGCGAAGACCTCCTCGAGCACCTGCGCGGCGTCGGCGTCCTCGCCGGGCAGCACCCGGTCGCGGCTGGAGACCAGGGTGACGTCGACGCCGAGGGCGTTGTAGGCGCTCGCGAACTCCGCGCCGGTGACGCCGGAGCCGACCACCACCAGCTTCTCGGGCGCCTCCTGCAGGTCGTAGACCTGCTCCCAGGTCAGGATCCGCTCGCCGTCCGGCTCGGCCGTGGGCAGCGTGCGCGGCGCCGCGCCGGTGGCCAGCAGCACGGCGTCGGCCTCCAGGCTCGTCTCCGGGCCGCCGTCGGCGGGGGCGACCACGACCCGGTGCGGACCGTCGAGCCGGCCCCGCCCGCGCACGACTGCGACGCCCTCGCGGACCAGCCGGCGCTCGATGTCGGCCGACTGCGCCAGCGCGAGCGCCTTGCACCCGCGCTGTTGACGACGGCCGAGGTCGACCCACAGCGCGTCGTCGTGCGGGCCGGGCTCGCCGATGATCAGGCCGAGCTCCTCGGCCTCCTCCATGTCCGCCATCAGCTCCGCGGTGGCGATCAGGGTCTTGCTGGGCACGCAGTCGGTGAGCACCGCCGAGCCGCCCACCCCGTCGGTGTCGACGACGGTGACGTCGGCGCCGAGCTGGGCGGCCACCAGCGCCGCCTCATAGCCACCGGGTCCGCCACCGACCACCACCACACGGTTCACCCGGCCATCCTCGCAAACCTGCGGCCGCCCCGGGGCACTAGGCTGCCGGCGGTGCCCCTGTACGCCGCCTACGGGTCCAACATGGACCCCGCCCGGATGGGCGCGCGCTGCCCGCACTCCCCGCTGCGCAGCACCGGCTGGCTGGTCGGCTGGCGGCTCACGTTCGGCGGCGAGGACCACGGCTGGGACGGCGCCCTGCCCACCCTCGTCGAGGACCCGCTCGAGCAGGTCTTCGTGGCCCTCTACGACGTGACCGACGAGGACGTCTCCCACCTCGACGCGCTCGAGAGCGCCGACACCGGCCTCTACCGCAAGGTCCACGTCCGGGTCTCCACCCTGCTCGGGGAGCAGCTCGCGTGGGGCTACGTCCTGGACGCCTACGAGGGCGGGCTGCCCTCGGCGAGCTACCTCGGCATCCTCGCCGACGCCGCCGAGGCGGCCGGCGCACCGGACGACTACGTGGCCGCCCTGCGCGCGCGGCCGTGCCGCTCCGTGGGGCTCTGAGCCCCGTCCCGGGGCCGGCGTACGGCGGATAGGGTGCCGCCGTGAGCAACGACCCCGCACCCTTCGACCTCGCCGCCGAGGCGGCCGCCGTGCTCCGCGAGCGGACCGGCGTCGAGACCCACGACGTCGCCCTGGTGATGGGCTCGGGCTGGCTGCCCGCCGTGGACGCCCTCGGGGAGTCGACCGCCGAGCTCGCCACCACCGACCTCCCCGGGTTCGCCCCGCCGGCGGTGGCCGGCCACGCCGGGCGGATCCGCTCGGTGCGCAGCGGGGACCGGCAGCTGCTGGTGTTCCTGGGCCGCACCCACCTCTACGAGGGACTCGGCGTGCGCGCGGTCGTGCACGGCGTGCGCACCGCCGCCGCGGCGGGCTGCCGGGTGGTCGTCCTGACCAACGGCTGCGGCGGGCTCGACGAGTCCTGGGAGCCCGGCACACCGGTGCTGATCAGCGACCACCTCAACCTGACCGCGACCTCCCCGCTGGAGGGCGCGACGTTCGTCGACCTCACCGACCTCTACTCCCCCCGCCTGCGTGCGCTCTGCCACGAGGTCGAGCCCGGGCTGGCCGAGGGCGTCTACGCCCAGTTCCCCGGACCGCACTACGAGACGCCGGCCGAGATCCGGATGGTCCGCACGATCGGCGGGCGACCTCGTCGGCATGTCCACCGTGCTCGAGGCGATCGCGGCCCGCGAGGCCGGGCTCGAGGTGCTCGGCCTGTCGCTGGTCACCAACCTCGCCGCGGGCATCACCGGCGAGCCGCTCGACCACGCCGAGGTGCTCGAGGCCGGCCGCGCGGCGGCCACCCGGATGGGCTAGCTTCTCGCCGCCATCGTGCCGAGGGTCTGACGTGCGCGTCCTGGTCACCGGCGCCGCCGGCAGCATCGGCACCGTCGTGTGCGCCGGACTCGTCGACCGCGGGCACACCGTGGCCGGGCTCGACCGGGTCCCCGAGCCCGAGGGCCGCACCGGCGCGTGGTTCACCGCCGACCTCGCCGACCCGGACGCCGTCGAGGCCGTCTTCGCGGCGCTGGCCCGGAGCGGCGGGGTCGAGGCCGTCGTGCACCTCGCCGGCATACCCACCGAGGCGTCGCTGCCGCTCCACCTCGAGTCGCACGTGGTCACCACCGCCGCCCTCCTCGACGCGATGGTGCGGCACGCGGTCAGCCGGATCGTCTTCGCGAGCAGCAACCACGCGGTCGGGAACCTCCCCCGCGCGGCGCTCGGCGAGGACCTGCTGCGCGCCGACGTCCTCCCCCGGCCGGACACGTTCTACGGCGTCGCCAAGGTCGCGGCCGAGGCGCTGCTCCGGCTGTACGTCGACCGGCACGGCCTCGACGCCGTCGCCCTGCGGATCGGCAGCTTCCTGGCGCAGCCGGAGTCGGTGCGCGCGCTGTCCACGTGGCTGTCCCACGACGACGCGGTCCGGCTGTTCGAGGCGGCCCTGACCGCCCCGGACCCCGGCTTCGCCGTGGCCTACGGCGTGTCGGCCAACACCCGCGGCTGGTGGGACCTCGAGCCCGGGCGCGCCCTCGGCTACCACCCGCAGGACGACGCGGAGCGCTACGCCGCCGACGTACCAGCCGACCCCGACCGCGACGCCGCCGAGGCGACCCACGTGGGCGGCAAGTTCGCGACCGCCGAGGTGCACCGTCCGGCGCTCGACGCGCGCCCGTCCACCGCACCCGCCTGAGAGGCTCTCTCCACGTCGGCGGCGGTGCCCGCATAGTCTTCGGCCCCATGGACCCCGACGCCCTGCCCGTCCTGCTCGAGCGCGCTCGTGCCTGGGCCGCCGACGACCCCGACGAGGTCACCCGCGCCGCGCTGCTCACGCTGGTCGACGACGCCGCCGCGGACCCCTCGGGAGCCGCGGCCGACGACCTCGCGGACCGCTTCGACGGCACCCTGGAGTTCGGCACGGCCGGCCTGCGCGGGGCGGTCGGCGCCGGGACCCAACCGGATGAACCGCGCGGTCGTGATCCGTGCGGCGGCCGGCCTCGCGGCATACCTCCGCGGCCAGGGCGTCCCCGACGGCTCCACCGTCGTGGTCGGCTACGACGCCCGGCACAAGTCGGACGCCTTCGCCCGCGACACCGCCGCGGTGATGGCCGGAGCCGGCCTGGCCGCCGTGGTGCTGCCGCGCCCGCTGCCGACGCCCGTGCTCGCCTACGCGATCCGGGTGCTCGGCTGCGTCGCCGGCGTGATGGTCACCGCGTCGCACAACCCGCCGCAGGACAACGGCTACAAGGTCTACCTCGGCGACGGCAGCCAGATCGTGCCGCCCGCCGACGCCGAGATCTCCGCGTGCATCGACGCGGTCGGCGCGCTCGCCGACGTGCCCCGCGCCGAGGGCTGGCAGCGGCTCGGCGACGACGTCGTCGAGGCGTACGTCGACGCGGTGGCCGACCTCGTCGACCCGGGCGGTCCGCGCGACCTGCACACCGTCTACACCCCGCTGCACGGGGTCGGCGGCGCGACCGTCCTCGACGCGATGCACCGCGCCGGCTTCTCGGCTCCCGACGTGGCACCGGCGCAGGCCGAGCCCGACCCGGACTTCCCCACCGTCGCGTTCCCCAACCCGGAGGAGCCCGGCGCGATGGACCTCGCCACGGCCCTCGCCGCCGAGGTCGGCGCGGACCTCGTGCTCGCCAACGACCCCGACGCCGACCGGTGCGCGGTCGCCGTACCCGGTCCGCACGGCTGGCGGATGCTGCGCGGCGACGAGGTCGGCGCCCTGCTCGGCGACTTCGCGCTGCGCAGCGGGGTGCGGGGCGTCTACGCCAGCTCGATCGTGTCCTCGTCGCTGCTCGGCCGGATGGCGGCGGCGCACGGGCAGCCGCACGAGGAGACGCTGACCGGCTTCAAGTGGATCGGCCGCGTCGAGGGGCTCGCGTTCGGCTACGAGGAGGCGCTCGGCTACTGCGTCGCGCCCGCGCTCGTGCGCGACAAGGACGGCGTCTCCGCGCTGCTGCGCGTCGTGGAGCTGGCCGCCCTGCTGAAGGCCGAGGGCCGCACGCTGGCCGACCGCCTCGACGACATCGCCCGCGAGCACGGCCTGCACGCCACCGACCAGCTCTCGGTGCGCGTCGAGGACCTCTCGCTGATCGCCGGCGCGATGGCCCGGCTGCGCGCCACCCCGCCCACGGTGCTCGGCGGGCTGGCCGTCGAGGCGGTCGACGACCTTGCCGCCGGCGACGGAGGCCTGCCGCCCACCGACGGCCTGCGCTACCGGCTCGCCGACGGTGCCCGCGTGGTCGTGCGCCCCTCCGGCACCGAGCCCAAGCTCAAGGGCTACCTCGAGGTGGTCGTCCCCGTCGAGGCCGACGAGGAGGACGGCGTCGACGCCGCCCGGATCTCCGCCGCCGGCCGCCTGGACGCCATCCGCGCCGACCTCTCCGCCGCCCTCGGCCTCTGACCCGACCCCGGGTGGCGCCGCCGCGCGGCGGGCCGGGCCGGGCCGGCGGCGCCGGGCCGGTCCGCGGGGCCGGTCCGTCCCACGATTACCAGGGTCCCCTGGTAATCGAGCACCTCCCGTGGCTTGCATGCCCGGGGAAGCGCCAGAACACCAGGGGACCCTGGTAATCGTGGGACGGGTGAGGCCCGCGGAGGATCTCGGAGCCCCGCGGGACGACCAGACCGTACGACGGTCCCGCGCGACGGCGAGGACCGGCGAGGACCGGCTCAGAGGAGCAGGCTCACCACGAAGGCCAGCCCTGCTACCCCGAGAGCGACCAGCTCGGGCACGGCGAGCCGGTGCTCGACCTCCGGCACCGGCACCGTCTCGCCCCGGGCGCTGAGCCGCGCCGCCTCGCGCTTGGCCTTGTCGACCAGCTCCTCGATCCGGGTGACCACGAAGGTCTGGTAGGTCATCGCGGTCTGGTCGGGCGCCGCCGCCTCGGCCTTGCGGCGCAGCTCGCTGGTCCGGCTGGTGCCCAGCGTCAGCGTCTGCCGGCGGCGCTTGCCCCGCTGGCGCAGGTCGGCGGCGAGGGTGGTGCCGATGCCGATGCAGACGTAGCGGCGGTCCCCGACGAACACGTTGAGCATCTGGGTCACGCTCGACCTCGTCGACCAGGACGTAGCGGCACGTGCACGTCGCGGACCGTGCCGAGCAGGCGCAGCCGGTCGGCGTACGCCGTCGCACGCGGGCGCACCTGCGACATCCAGACGACCACGCCCGCGACCACGGCGCCGAGCGCGACCCGCAGCCCGACCACCGTGTGCACCGCGGCCGCGCAGTAGACGACGGTGAACGCCGCCGCGGCGATGCCCGCCCAGCCCAGGAACAGGCCCGTCGTGGGCTTGAACCGCTCGAGCGGGCGGGTCTGCGGGAGGTCGGCGGTGGAGCCGGAGCGCAGGGGACCCATAGGTCGATTCTGCACCTGCGCGGGCGGTGGGCGGCACCCGGAGCGGCCCACCTATGCTGGGGCCCGTGACACCAGCCCCCCGCTCGACGGCGAGCGCGGCCGCTCCTGCCACGCACCTCTCGGGTGACCTGCCGGGTCAGCTGCAGGAGGCCGTGGGATCGGACGCCTCGCTGCGCCGCTTCCTGCACGGCCTGCCGGGCGTCGACCAGGTCGGCGCCGAGGCGCGGGCCGCCTCCCTCGGCACCCGGTCGATGAAGACCACCGCGAAGGCGTTCGCGCTCGACCTGGCCGTGCGGATGGTCGACCTGACCACCCTCGAGGGGCAGGACACCCCCGGCAAGGTGCGCGCGCTGTGCGCGAAGGCGGTCCGGCCGGACCCGGCCGACCCGTCGTGCCCCTCGACCGCCGCGGTGTGCGTCTACCCCGACATGGTCGGCGTCGCGAAGGACGCCCTCGGCGGCAGCGGCGTGCACGTCGCGTCGGTGGCCACGGCGTTCCCGTCGGGGCGCGCCGCCCTCGACGTCAAGCTCGCCGACACCCACGACGCCGTCGAGGCGGGCGCGGACGAGATCGACATGGTGATCGACCGTGGGGCTTTCCTGACCGGTCGCTACCTCTAGGTGTTCGAGGAGATCGTCGCGGTCCGCGAGGCGTGCGCCCGCCCCGACGGCACGTCGGCGCACCTGAAGGTGATCTTCGAGACCGGCGAGCTGCAGACCTACGACAACGTGCGCCGCGTGTCCTGGCTGGCGATGATGGCCGGCGCCGACTTCATCAAGACCTCGACGGGCAAGGTGCAGCCGGCCGCGACGCTGCCGGTGACGCTGGTGATGCTGGAGGCGGTCCGCGACTTCCGCGAGACGACCGGCCGGATGGTCGGCGTGAAGCCGGCGGGCGGGATCCGCACCGCGAAGGACGCGATCAAGTACCTCGTGACCGTCGACGAGGTCGCCGGCTCCGACTGGCTCGACCCGGACTGGTTCCGCTTCGGCGCCTCGACGCTGCTCAACGACCTGCTGATGCAGCGCAGCACGATGACCACCGGCCGCTACTCCGGCCCCGACTACTTCACGCTGGACTGATGCATCGTGGCTGACCCGACCGGCTCGACGCCCCGCTCGACGCGTGGCATCGACTACGCCCCCGCCCCCGAGTCCCGATCGGTGGTCGACCTCCGGTCGTCGTACGGGCTGTTCATCGGCGGCGAGTTCACCGACCCCGCCGAGGGCGGCTCGTTCAAGACGATCAGCCCGGCGACCGAGGAGGTGCTCGCCGAGGTCGCGGAGGCCACCGACGCCGACGTCGACCGCGCGGTCCGCGCCGCCCGTCGCGCGCAGACCCGGGTCTGGGGACGGATGTCGGGCCGCGAGCGGTCGAAGTACCTCTTCCGCATCGCCCGGATCCTGCAGGAGCGCTCCCGCGAGCTCGCCGTGCTCGAGACGCTCGACAACGGCAAGCCGATCAAGGAGTCCCGCGACGTCGACGTGCCGACCGCGGCGGCGCACTTCTTCTACTACGCCGGCTGGGCCGACAAGCTCCAGCACGCCGGCTTCGGGCCCGACCCGCGACCGCTCGGCGTCGCCGGCCAGGTCATCCCGTGGAACTTCCCGCTGCTGATGCTGGCCTGGAAGATCGCGCCCGCACTGGCCTGCGGCAACACCGTGGTGCTCAAGCCTGCCGAGACCACGCCGCTGACCGCGCTGCTGTTCGCGGAGATCTGCCAGCAGGCCGACCTCCCGGCGGGCGTGGTCAACATCGTCACGGGTGCCGGCGAGACCGGCCGGGCGGTCGTCGGCCACGACGACGTCGACAAGGTGGCCTTCACCGGCTCCACCGAGGTCGGGCGGGCCATCGCCCGCGCGGTCGCCGGCACGACCAAGCGGGTCACCCTCGAGCTCGGCGGCAAGGCCGCCAACATCGTGTACGACGACGCGCCGGTCGACCAGGCCGTCGAGGGCATCGTCAACGGCATCTTCTTCAACCAGGGCCACGTGTGCTGCGCGGGCTCGCGGCTGCTCGTGCAGGAGTCGGTCGCCGAGGAGGTCGTCGAGCGGCTCAAGCGGCGGATGTCGCGGCTGCGCGTCGGCGACCCCCTGGACAAGAACACCGACGTCGGCGCGATCAACTCCGCCGAGCAGCTCGCCCGGATCCGCGAGCTGTCCGACATCGGCGAGAGTGAGGGCGCCGGGCGCTGGTCGCCCGCGTGCGACCTGCCCACCCAGGGCTTCTGGTTCCCCCCGACGGTGTTCACCGGCGTGACCCAGGCGCACCGGATCGCCCGCGAGGAGATCTTCGGGCCGGTGCTGTCGGTGCTCACGTTCCGCACCCCGACCGAGGCCGTCGAGAAGGCCAACAACACGCCGTACGGCCTCTCCGCCGGCATCTGGAGCGAGAAGGGCTCCCGGATCCTGTGGACCGCCGACCGGCTGCGCGCCGGGGTGGTGTGGGCCAACACGTTCAACAAGTTCGACCCGACCAGCCCGTTCGGCGGCTACAAGGAGTCCGGGTACGGCCGCGAGGGCGGCCGCCACGGACTGGAGGGCTACCTGACATGACCCGCATCGACGTCCGCAAGACCTACAAGCTGTACGTCGGAGGGGCCTTCCCCCGCTCGGAGTCGGGCCGGTCCTACGTCGTGAACGACGCCCAGGGCGGGTTCCTCGCCAACGCGGCGGCCGCCTCGCGCAAGGACGCCCGCGACGCCGTGCAGGCGGCCCGCAAGGCGTTCGGGGGCTGGTCGACCCGCACGGCGTACAACCGCGGCCAGGTCGTCTACCGCGTCGCGGAGGTCCTCGAGGGCCGCCGCGGGCAGCTCGTCGAGGAGGTGCAGCGCGGCGAGGGCCTCGCCCGCCGTGCGGCGGAGGCGGTCGTCGACCAGTCCGTCGACCGGCTGGTCTGGTACGCCGGCTGGGCGGACAAGGTCGCGCAGGTCGTCGGCGACGCGAACCCGGTCGCCGGGCCGTTCTTCAACCTCTCCAGCCCGGAGCCGACCGGTGTCGTCGCGGTGCTCGCGCCGCAGGGCTCGTCGCTGCTCGGACTGGTCAGCGTGGTCGCGCCGGTGATCGTCACGGGCAACACCTGCGTGGTGACCGCCTCCCACGAGCGACCCGTCCCCGCGGTGACGCTCGCGGAGGTGATGGCCACCTCCGACGTCCCCGGCGGCGTGGTCAACCTGCTCACGGGCTCGCTCGCCGACACCGCTCCGCGCCTCGCCTCGCACATGGACGTCAACGCGATCGACCTGGTCGGCGCGGCCGGCGACCCGGAGCTCGCGACGGCGCTCGAGGTGGCCGCGGCGGACAACCTCAAGCGGGTCCGGCGGGCCCCGACCGAGGAGCCCGACTGGACCGTCGAGCCCGGCCTCGACGCGATGACGACCTTCCTGGAGACCAAGACGGTCTGGCACCCGGTCGGCCTCTGAGCGGCGTGCGCGCCCGGGTCATCGTGGTCGCCGGCCCCTCGGGGTCGGGCAAGTCGCACCTGTGCGCGGCGCTCCGCAAGCGGCACGGCGTGACGGTCGTCAACCTCGACGACTTCTACAAGGACGGCGACGACCCCACCCTGCCCCGGGTCCGGCTCGGGCCCGGCCGCGACATGGTCGACTGGGACGACCCGGCGTCCTGGTCGTGCGACGACGCGCTCGACGCCCTCGAGCGGCTCTGCCGCGACGGTACGACGGACGTGCCCGTCTACGACATCGCGCACGACGGCCGCACCGGCACCACCCGCGTGGACGTCGACGGGCCGCCGTACGTCGTGGCGGAGGGGCTGTTCGCGCAGGAGGTGGTGGCCGGCTGCCGGGCGCGCGGCGTGCTGGCCGCCGCGGTGTGCGTGCGCAACCGCCGGCTGGTGACCTTCTGGCGGCGGCTGACCCGCGACCTGCGCGAGCACCGCAAGCCGCCGCTGGTGCTCGTCCGGCGCGGGCTGCTGCTGATGCGGGCCGAGCCGGCCGTCGTCGCCCACGCCGTCGCCGCCGGGTGCACCGCGATGACCGCGCGCGAGGCGGACCGGCGGCTGTCCCGGCTCGTCGCGGGCGGCTGACCGGGCCTACCTGCTCAGCAGCGCGTCGCGGAACACCGCCACGATCGCGGCCGGGTCCCGCGCGACGTAGCTCTGCCCGCCCGTCGCCTCGGCGATCCGGCGCAGCGCCCGCGCGTCCGCGTCCGGGCCCATGCCGACCGCGATCACGCTCACCGGGCGCTCCGGGTCGGCCTCCTGGCGCAGCGTGGCGACCAGCCTGTCGAGGGAGGTGCTGCCGGGGTCGTCGTTGGTGCCGTCGGTCAGCAGCACGACGGAGTTGACCGCGGAGTCGGCGTAGCCGCGGCGCACGGACCGCACCGCCGCGAGCGTGGTGTCGTAGAGCCCGGTGCCGCCGTCGGTCAGCCCGGGCAGCGCCCCGAGAGAGCCGGCGAGCTCGTCGCGGTGCGTGCGGCCGTCCCGCACCGCGCCGAGGCGGCGGATCGGCTCGAGGCGGCGGTGGTCGACGCCGTCACCGCCGAGGTCGCGCGAGAACGCCCACACGCCGACCCGCGCGGTGTCGGGGAACAGCCGCAGCGCGGTGCGAGCGGCGTCCACGGCCAGCGAGATGCGGGTGCGACCCCCGCCGGCCGAGCGGTCCATGGACCCCGAGACGTCGAAGACCGCGAGGCTGCGGGTGGGCAGGGTCAGCGCCGTCCACTGCTGGAGGACCGCCGTGGCCCGGCTCGCCGAGGGCAGGTCGAGGCGGGTCACCGCGCCGACGCCGCGCCCCTGCGGCAGGGCGGCCCCGTCGGCGCCCCGGAACGACGACGCGGCCAGCACGCCGCGGCCCTCGGCGCCGGCGAGGTAGGCCGAGAGCAGCTCCCCCGCCTCGCGCACCTCCGCCCCGTCGGCCAGCGCCACGAGCGGGTAGTCCAGGAACTCCGCGCCCGTGCCGGGGGCGCGCCCGCGCAGGTCGACGCCGCTCTCGAGCAGGGCCTGCTCGGTGACCAGGGCCGGGCGGCCACCCGTCTGGGCCGCGAGCACCTCCGCCGGGGAGGACGGCCGACGGGCTGCGCCGTACGCCTGCGCGAGCGGGACGAGCACGGACCCGACGGTGTCCTCGCTGGCTCCGGTCGCGTCGCGCTCGGCGGAGAGCGCCAGCAGCGCCGCGGCACCGGTGGAGGTGGTCGCGGGGTCGGTCATCGACGGCGTGCCGGAGCCGAGCACCTGGAGCCAGGACAGCTCGGTGCGACCGGAGCCGCCGGCCAGGACGACGGGCGTGCTCGCGATCGAGTCGGTCAGCACGCGCGGACGGGTGCCGGTGCCGGCCAGCCGGTCCACCCACAGGGAGGAGTCGGGCACCCAGAGATCGGGCGGTCGCGCCGAGGACCCGGCCCGTGCCCGCACCACCGCGGCAGACCCGACGGCGCGCACCTGGTAGTCGACGCAGGGGCCGCCGTCCTCGCGGCGCAGGGCCCGGCCCGCCTCGCGCAGTGCCGACGCGACGTCGGGCGAGGCGGCCACCGTCAGGCGGGTCGGCTGGGTGCACGGCCGGGATCGGGCGTCACCGCGCAGGGAGCCGAAGGCCAGCACGACGCCGCTCGTGACGACGAGCGCGAGGCCGACGAGAGCGGTCAGCAGGACCAGGCCGCGCCGGCGCGGGCGCGGTCCGACGTGGCCACGGGCGTGGCGTCCGACCATCGCGTCCTCCCTGTCCCGGGGAGGAGCATAGGACAGTCGCCCAACCGAGAATCCTCAACAGGGGTTGACGGTAACGGTCCCTTCAGCGCTCTCGGCTCATCGCGCCGAGGACGGCGTACGCCGGCTTGATCTGCTCGTCGATGATCGCGAGCCGCTCGTCGAAGGGCAGGAACGCGGACTTCATCGCGTTGATGGTGAACCACCGCAGGTCGTCGGTGCCGTAGCCGAACGCCTCGACGAGACGGTCCATCTCCTGGGTCATCGAGGTGCCGCTCATCAGCCGGTTGTCGGTGTTGACGGTGACCCGGAAGCGCAGCCGGGTCAGCGTCCCGATCGGGTGCTCGGCGATGGAGGCGGCGGCGCCGGTCTGGATGTTGGAGGACGGGCACATCTCGAGCGGGATCCGCTTGTCGCGTACGTAGGACGCCAGCCGGCCCAGGTGCGGGGTGCCGTCGCCACCGACGGAGACGTCGTCGATGATCCGCACGCCGTGCCCGAGCCGGTCCGCGCCGCACCACTGGATGGCCTGCCAGATCGACGGCAGCCCGAACGCCTCCCCGGCGTGGATGGTGAAGTGCGCGCTCTCGCGCTGGAGGTACTCGAAGGCGTCGAGGTGCCGGGTGGGCGGGTAGCCCGCCTCGGCGCCGGCGATGTCGAAGCCGACCACGCCCTGGTCGCGGTAGGCCACCGTCAGCTCGGCGATCTCGCGGCTGCGGGCCTGGTGCCGCATCGCGGTCAGCAGCTGGCGTACGACGATCGGGGTGCCGTCGCGCCGCGCCTGCTCCTGCCCCTCGACGAACCCGTCGCGGACCGCCTCGACGACGTGCGGGAGGTCGAGTCCCCCGGCGAGGTGCTGCTCGGGGGCGTAGCGCACCTCGGCGTAGACCACGCCGTCGGCAGCCAGGTCGAGCACGCACTCGCGCGCCACCCGGCGCAGCTGCGCGGCGGTCTGCATCACCGCGACGGTGTGGTCGAAGGTCTCGAGGTAGCGCTCCAGGGAGCCGGAGTCCGCCGCGTCGACGAACCAGCGGCCCAGCGCGTCGGCGTCGCTCGCGGGCAGCTCGTGACCGGCCTCGGCGGCCAGCTCGAGCACCGTGCGCGGGCGCAGCCCACCGTCGAGGTGGTCGTGCAGGAGCACCTTGGGGGCCCGGGCGACCAGCGCGCGCGAGACGGTACGTTCGGCCATGGGCTCATCCAACCAGGGGGCCTGGCACCTGACGGCAGCGCCCGCGACACCCCCGGGAGCGCCCGGGACGCCCGAGGATACGGAGAGAGCATGCGGGTCTTCACGACGTTCGACGAGCTGGCCGACGCGGTCGGCGAGGACCTCGGCACCACGGACTGGCTCGAGGTCACCCAGGACCGGGTCGACGCGTTCGCCGACGCCACCGGCGACCACCAGTGGATCCACGTCGACGTCGAGCGCGCCGAGCAGGGCCCCTTCGGCGGCACGATCGCGCACGGCTACCTCACCTTGTCGCTGATCCCGCAGTTCACCCCGCAGCTGTTCGGCCTCGAGACCCCCGGGGCGCGGCTGAACTACGGCGTCAACAAGGTGCGCTTCCCGAACCCGGTGCGCGTCGGCGCCCGGATCCGCGCCTCCGCGCAGATCGTCGACGTGAGCGACGTACCCGCCGGCAAGCAGATGCTGACCCGCTACACCGTCGAGATCGAGGGCGAGGCCAAGCCCGCCTGCGTCGCCGAGACCGTGGTCCTGCTCCTGGCCTGACCCGTCCCACCCTGTCCCGACCCGGTCCCCGGACCGCGGTCAGCCGGTCGCCCGCGAGGCGGGCAGCAGCTCCTCCACCAGGGCGTCGGTCTCGGCCTCGATGCTCGCCC
Organism: uncultured Actinomycetota bacterium; assembly: GCA_963781745.1. Lineage (GTDB taxonomy): Bacteria > Actinomycetota > Actinomycetes > Propionibacteriales > Nocardioidaceae > Nocardioides_B. The sequence continues at coordinate 417,651 of CAWAHH010000020.1, forward strand.
CGCGCAGGCCGAGCACCTCCGCCATCGTGCCCGCGGCCTCCGCCGCGGCGTCCGCGCCGCCGGGTCCCTGGAACTCCGCTCGGACCAGGTCGCGCCAGAGCACCTGCGACCCGGACGCCAGCCGCAGGCCCGCCCGGGCCGCCGCGGCGCCGCCGCGCGGGTCGTCGCCGTCGAGGCACAGCAGCGCGAGCTGGTGGGCGGCGTCGACCACGACGTCGTGGACGGTCTGCTCCAGCCGGCTCCGGGCGAGCCAGGCGTAGCGCCCGCCCGGGCGGCCCTCGAGCAGCTCCCCGCGCACGAGGTGCAGGGCGCGGCGCAGCAGCTCGCGCTGCTCGCGCGAGCCGACCTGGCGGGCCCGCAGGGCGAGCTCGCAGAAGGCGTGCCAGTCCACCGCGACGTCGGCCGACAGCGAGAGCCGTCCGTCGTCGTCGGAGCGGAGCAGGTGGTTGTCCTCGGCATCGGTGCCGAGCCAGTCCCGGACCCGCTCGACGGTCGCGTCGCGGACCTCCGCGGTGACACCGCGCGGCCACACCGACGCGGCCAGCACGCTGGGGTGCACGGGCGAGGACTGCAGGGCCAGGAACGTCACGACCTCGGTCGCGAGCGGGACCCTGGTGGCGTCCAGGACGCCCGGCGTGCGGGTCTCGACCGGCCCGAGCAGCCCGAGCCGGACAGGCGCGGCGCTCCAGCGGCCGTCGTCGCCGGCCCGCAGCGGGACGGGTACGACGGCCCGCCCGGCGTCCGCGCCGGGACGCCCGGTGGCCGGCTCGGCCTCGGCGCGGGCGTCGGCGAGCAGCTCGGCGACCCGCTCGGCCGACTCCGCGGTCAGCCGGACCGCCTCGACCTTGGTGTCGAGCAGCGGGATCGACAGGGTGCCGCTCTCGTCGACCTCGAGCTGCCAGCGGGTGCCGACGACCTCGCCGGTGGCCACGACGCCGAAGCCGCGCGAGCCGGTGCCGGACAGGGCGGTCAGCCGCTCGGCGAGCTGCGGCGGCGGGCGGCGCGCCCAGCACGACGTACTCCGGGACCACGCCGGGCCGCCGGGCCAGCCGTCCGGTCAGCACCTCGTGGGCGCCGCGCCGCGGCTCGCTGGCCTCGAGGTCGGCCAGCACCGGCTCGACGTCGTCGACGAGCACGAGCCGGTCGCCGGCGAGGTCGGCCAGCACCTCGGCGAGCTGGTGGCCGTGCACCCGCTGGTCGTCGGACCAGGGGCTGGTCGCGAGCTGGACGGCGAGCGCGGAGACGACCTGGGAGGCGATCGGGTCCGGCCCGGAGACCGAGACCACGCCGCCGACCGACTCGAGGTCGATCAGCAGGTCGCGGCCGTCGAGGTCGCGACCCAGGCACACCAGGCCCGGGAACGGCGCGTGGCCGAGCCCGTCCGGGGCCGGCGCGTCGGCGCCCAGCCGCCAGACCCGGCCCTCGTCGACGGGCGTCCACGGCGCGGGCGCGTCGGTGCGCGCCGGTGCGAGCATCAGGTCGACGCTGTCGTCGCCGACGGTGACCGCGAAGACGGCGGGCAGCGGCGTGCCCTCGTCGCGGCACCCGGCGGACAGACCGCGCAGCGCGGCGTCGAGGCGAGCCGCGCGCTCCCCGTCGGCGCCGACGCGCAGGGCGACCTCTGCCTCGAGGGCGTCGTCGGAGGACGGCCGGCCCCGGCGCCGGCGGCGCTCGCCGACCAGGGCGGCGAGCAGCGCGGCGGTCAGCAGGCCGCCGCCGACGAGGTCGTCGCCCGGCGTGGGTCCGGCCTCGTCGCCGGCGGCGTGCGCGTCGAGGGGCGCGACCGCGTCCTTGCCGTCGTCGGACGCGCGCTCGGGAGCGGTGGTCGACACGGCCGGGGCGGGGGCGCGGGCCACCCGGTCGAGACCGGTGGCGTCCTCGGGCATGACCAGCACCCACCCGGGCTGGATCAGCCGACCCTGGACGAGGTGCCCGCCGTCGGGCTGCGGGCGGTCCTGGTTGAGCCGGAAGATGTCGTGCCAGCGACGCCCGTTGCCGAGGTGCCGCTCGGCGATGTCCCAGAGGTTGTCGTGGTAGTGCCCCTGCGGCGGCTTGACGACGTACACCTTGCGCCCGACGACGTCGGTCATGTCGCGGGGCACGCCCGCGTGGTGCACGGGGCCCTGCTGCTCGGCGGCGGCACCGGGCCCGGCGACCCCCGCGTCCGCCTGCGCGGCGTCCGCCCCGCCCGCGACATCGAGGCCCGGGTCGCCGACCCCCTGCAGGACCGAGGACGCCGCGACGTCGTGGTGGGGCACGCTGGGCGTCAGCGCGGTGGCCGACCCCGCGCTGCCGAGCACCGAGCTGCCGACGAGCAGGGTGCCGACGAGGGCGCGGGCGAGCTGCTGGGACCGCCCGGAGAGCGGCACCGGCCGGGGCAGCCCGCCGCCGCGCACGAAGCTGACCGTCTCGACGACCAGGCACAGCACGAACTGCAGCCAGGCGAGCCACACCACGGCCCGCAGCACGACGATGATCGCGCCGGTCGAGAGCGGCGCGGTCAGGTCGGAGCGGCCGGGGAGCCCGGTCGGGAAGGGCGGCGGGGCGTCGAGGAGCATCAGCCCGACGGGCACGCCGACGACGATCGCGAGCAGGGCCACCAGCGCGCCCAGGGTGCGCAGGACCGAGCGACGCTCGCGCTCCTGCTCCGGGACCCGGAAGCGGGCCGGCCCGAGCTCGCCGCGGGGAGCGTGCGGGGCCGTGGGCGCGGCCTCCCGTCGGGTCTCCGGCGGGGTGAAGGGTGGGGTGCTCATCGCGTCGCCTCCGTGCAGCGGGGTGGGCGGTTCGTGCGGGACGTCGTACGACGGCGGGGCCGGCGGCCGGCGGCCCGGGGCGCCGGGCAGCGGGCCGGTCACTGGGTCACCGCCTGGGCCGTGGCGGAGGCCTCGATGTGGAACGCGTCGAAGCCGATCAGGCCGAGCGTGGTCGTGGACACCGTGTCGCGTGCCTGCACCGCGACCGTGTCGGCGTTCGCGACGGGAGGCGCGATGTCGGTGTAGCCCAGCGCCAGCAGGTAGTTGCGCGCCGCGTCGGCAGCGGCGGGCTGGTCGATCACCACGCGACCGGTGCGGCGCAGGGTGGCCAGGTCGATGTGCTGCGCACCCGCGCGGGCGGCCTGCTCCACGTCGTCCGCGAGCCGCATCCGGGCATTGAGCGCCGCGCCGCCGTCGATGACGAGCCCGGCCGCGGCGATCAGCACGATCGCGAAGCCGACCACGAACGCGGTGGCGGTGCCGCCCTCGTCGCGACGGCGGCGTGCCGGCCGGCAGCGGAGGCGGCTCGTGCGGGCGAGCAGGCGCCGGCGTACGGCGCGGCCGCTCATCCGGTCCTCCGGTAGGTGTCGATGGGGGCGGCGCTGCGAGCGGTGACCTCGACGCTGCCGGGCAGGCCGATCAGGCCCAGCCCGTCGTAGCTGACCCGGCAGGTCAGGGAGATCCGGACCATCCCCCCGGCGACGAAGTCGCTGCCGGCGAGGCTGGCGCCGTCGCAGTCGGTCGACCCGTTGACCGAGATCCCGACGATGTCGGTGGCCGCCGCCGCTCCGGCCGCGGCGTCCCGCTCGAGCGAGGCCGCCCGGGCGCCGTCGCGCGCCGCGGCCTCGATGTCGCCCTTGACCGCGACCAGCCGCCCCGCGGCGACCACGAGCAGGATGAACGCGAGCATGACGGGCGCCAGGATGACGATCTCGACGGCCATCGAGCCGCGCTGGTCGCGAGCCCCGCGGGTGCCGTGGGTCGCACCGGGTCCGGGTCACGGCGTGTCCTCCCGGAACTCCTCGATGGGGCCGACGACGGTCTCGCTGACCTCCGGCACCCCGATGGGCGAGAGCTCCTGGGCGTGGCCGGTGACCACCGCCCGCACCCGGTCGCCGCCGACCGGGGTGACCCGGACGGTGACGCCCTCGAGGATGCCCTTGCCGATGTTCGCGGCGTACTGGTACCCCGCCTGCTCCCCCGCGGCGGTGTCGCCGTTGTTCGTGCGCGCCACCCGGGCCGCCTCCCGCGCGACGGCGGAGGCGGCCTGGTTGCCGAGGTGGACGAGCGCGAACTGCACGGTGACGAAGATGAAGAACAGCAGGATCGGCATGTACATCGCCAGCTCGACGCTGCTGGCCCCGCGCTGGCCCGCCCGACCCGACCGGGTCCGGGACGGGCTCACGGCTACGGGGTGGTGGTGTCGAGCGAGTCGGCCTTGTCGGTGAGTCTTGGTGAGGATCACGGCGCCGACCGCCAGCGCGATGCCGATCAGCAGCGCGGTGATGACCACCCACTCGACCGCCGAGGCGCCGCGCTCGCTGCGACGGGCGTGCTGCGACCCGGGCGTCGAGGAAGATCTTGAGAGAGGCTGAGCTGAGTGCATGGCGTGGAGCCTTTCTGTGGTTGCGCGGTGGTGATCCCCGTCTCATCCCTGCTCGACCCCGAGGACTCTCGCGACGGCAGGGTACGTGAGGAAGAGCAGGAAGCCGATGCACAGCAGCAGCTGGGCCACGAGCATCGACTGGGACCGGGCGGCGGCGCGTCCCTCGGCGTCGGCGAGCTCCTTGCGGCGCATCGAGCCGGCGCGGGCGGCCAGCGACTCGCGCACCTTGGCGCCGTCCTCGGCGACCAGCGCGAGGGCGGCGGCCAGGTCGCGCAGCTCGTCCACGTCGACCTCGTCGCCGAGCTGACCGAGCGCCGCCCACGGGGTGATGCCCTGGAGGCGGGCCGCCTCGAGGGTGTCGCGGATGCGGACCATCGCCCAGCCGTCGCTGATCGCGCTGGCGGCCTGGAGCGCCTCGGGCACGCCGCGGCCGCCGGCGAGGTTCATCGCGACCAGGTCGAGGAACGAGCTGACGACGTGGCGGAAGTCGCGGCGCCGCGTCGTCGGCGCCTGCGGCTGAGCTGCGCTGAACGGCAGAGCGGCACCGAGGCAGCACGCCGAGGCCGGCGAGCCACAGCGGGACCACGAAGCTGAGACAGCCCCACCGCGGCGGCCGGCGCCAGCATCACGAAGGGCAGGAGCACGCCGAGGCCGGCGTACATCAGCGTGCGGGCCAGGAACGCCTCGACGGACTCGCCGACGATGCCGAGGTTGGCGGTCAGCGACGAGGGCAGGTCGAAGCCGCGCTCGGCGAGGAAGGTGCGGACCTCCGAGCCGACCTTGCGCAGCCGCACCGACTCGTCCTGGTGCCGCCGGTCGGCGGTCAGGGTCGCCTGCGCGGCGACCGCGGGTGCGCTGGGCGTCGATCTGGGCGAGGGCCGCGGCGCCCGTGACGGTCGCCGCGCTCGAACATCGTCACCAGCACGAAGACCCCGCCGCCGGCCAGCGCGCCGACGAGCATGACCAGGGCCAGGGAGCCGCTCACGACCGCGCCTCCGGGGCCGGCCGGAAGTGCAGGAACCGCGCCGGCGCCTCGAACTTCGAGAGCCGCCGCAGCCACAGGATGCCGGCCGCGAAGAACGCGATGACGACGAGCCAGCACGACCTCCCCCACGGGGCTGTCGTAGGGCTCGACGTAGCCGGGGTTGAAGACCGCGAGCCGGAAGACGAAGGCGACGGTCACGCCGACGACGATCTGCACGCTGCGCCGGGTGCTGCGCCGCCCGGCGTTGACCCGCTGGCGCATGTCGAGCTCGGCGCGCGCGGACTCCGAGAGCGAGCCAGGACCTCGCGCAGGCCGGGCCCGCGGAGCCGGGCGTTGAGGATCAGCGCGGCGATGATCAGGTCGGCGCTGGCGTCGTCCATCTCCTCGGCGAAGCGCTGCAGCGCCACGGGCAGCGGCACCCGCACGCGCAGCCGGTCCGAGCAGCGTGACACGAGCGCGCCGGAGATGACCGGGGACGCGGCGTACGCCGTCGCGGGGATCGCCTGCTCGAGGCCGACCGCGCCGGCGACCGTGTCGCGCAGGGACTCGGTCCAGGCGGCCAGCGCCTCGATCTTGGCGATGCCCTGGCGCTCGGCGCTCGCGCCACCGAACAGCGCGTCCCAGAACATCGCGAGCGCCCCGGTCGCGACGGCCGCCACGACCCAGCCGGTCAGCACCAGCACCAGCAGGCCCGACGCCCACGGCGATCGGGACGCGGACGCCGAGCGCGCGCAGCCGGTCGATCGCCTCGGAGCCGGCTCGGCGACCGTGGCGACCTCCTGCGGCGTCAGCCCGCGGACGACGAGCAGCAGACGCCGCCGCCGACGAACGCGCCGGTCAGCGACCATGAGGAGCAGGGTGATCGAGGGACAGGGTCATGCCGTGACCATCCAGGTCGGCTGCGCGCCGGGCAGGTAGCCGACCGCCTCGAGCTCGGGCAGGCAGGAGATCGCGGCGGCCGGCACGGCGTACCCCTCGGTCGCCGGAGCTGGAAGACCTCGCTGGACAGCACCCGGCCGTCGACGCCGTTGACCTCGCGCACCGAGGTGACCATGCGCCGCAGCCGGCCGCCGGCGGCGAAGTCGTTGACGCCGCTCGACGAAGACCACGAAGTCGATCGCGCCGGCGATCAGCATCATCGTGGCCTCGGCGGGCAGCCGCTCGACGCTCTGGATGGCGTAGGTGCAGATGCGGTTGAACACCTCGAGCGAGGAGTTCGCGTGGATCGTGGACAGCGAGCCGTCGTTGCCCTGGCTCATCGCGTTGAGCATGGTGACGATCTCGTCGCCGAGCACCTCGCCGACGATGACCCGGCGAGGGGTTCATCCGCAGCGAGCGGCGCACCAGCTCGGCCATGTGGATCGCGCCGGGGCCCTCGGAGTTGGGCAGCCGCTCCTCGAAGGCGACGACGTTGGGGTGCAGGTCCTCGAACTCGCCGAGCCCGAGCTCGAGCGCCCGCTCGACGGTGACCAGCCGCTCGACCGGGTCGATCTCGTTGGCCAGCGCCCGCAGCAGCGTGGTCTTGCCGGCGTTGGTCGCGCCGGCGATCATGATGTTCTTGCGCGCCCGCACGGCCGCCGAGAGGAAGGCGGCCAGCTCGGGCGAGATCGAGTCCGTAGTCGACCAGCATGTCCAGGGACGCCCGCGAGATGCGGGCGCGGCGGATCGACAGCGACGGCCGCTGGCACACGCCCATCACGGCCGAGAGCCGCGAGCCGTCGGGCAGCCGGATGTCGAGCTGCGGGTTGGCGGTGTCGAACGGCCGGCTGGTCAGGCCGCTGTAGGCGCCGAGCACCTGGACCAGCTCGACGAGCTCGTCGTCGTTGTCGGCGACCGGTGCGCCGCGCTCCTCGCGACCGTCGGCGTAGCCGATGAACACGTTGTCGCAGCCGTTGATGTCGATGTTCTCGACCTCGGGTCGTCGAGCAGCGGCTGCAGGCGGCCGACGCCGAACAGGGCGGCGTGGATGCCCTCGGCGAGGCGCGGCTCCTCCTCGTGGGTGGGCGGCTTGCGGCCGGCGGTGACCTCGTCGCGGGCGTAGCCGTCGAGGACCCGGCTGACCACGGCACGGGCGAACTGCCGCTCGTCCTCGGCAGGTCATCGCGGGCAGGCCGTTGGCGGCGTCCTCGCGGCGCTGGCGCGCGAGCACCTCGGCGACCTCCTCGCGGAGGCTGCGGACGAGCTGCTGGTCCATCGCGCTCACCCCTGCGTCCGGGCGACGGGACGCGACGCCGCGAGCTCGAGGAGGCGGCCGGCGAGCTCGGCGGCCGAGCGGATCAGCAGGGACCGCGAGGCGCGGGCGTAGCCGACCCCGCGCAGCATGTCGGCGGTGCGCGCGTCGTCGGCCACCACGCCGAGCACCCGGGCCGGCGAGGCCCTCGGAGTCGAGCAGCTGCTGGAGGTCCGGCGCGCTGCGGGTGTCGCGGTACGACGTCACGGCGGCGACGCCCACGGGCGGGCCGTCGGGTCCGCCGAGGTCGACCTGGTCGCGGAGGAAGGCGAGCCGGTCCCGCAGGTGCGCGACGCCCTCCACGTCGGGGCGCACCACGAAGAGCACGGCCGCCGCCTGCTGGAGCACCGGCAGGGTCGCCGAGCCGGGGACGACGCGGCCGCAGTCGGCGAGCACGTCGTGCGGGGAAGGCACCGAACACCGTGGGCAGGTGCGTCCACGCGGCGCCGAGGCCGGCGACCTGCCGAGGCCGAGCGCAGTCCGCCGAGGACGCGGACGCCGCCGGAGATCGTCCTGCAGGTGCTCCTCGAGGGCGACCTCGGCGGCGCCGCGGCGCACCGACGGCGCCCAGCGAGAGCAGGCCACGCTCGGTGTCGATCGGGTCGCCCTCGGGCGTGCGGCAGCGCCAGGTCAGGTCGCCGCCGGCCGGGTCGAGGTCGGCGAGCACCGGGTCGGAGGGCCACACCGTCGCCAGCGCCAGCGCGGTGACGGTGGTCCCCGGCGAGCCCTTGGCCGAGGCGAGGGCAACAGCGCCATCAGAACCCCGAGAGGGTCACGTCGTCGGTGTTGCCCCGGGACACCAGCGCCAGCCCGGCCAAGGTTGCGCGGGAGGCGTCGATGACGTCGCTGTGGCGGAGTCCTGGGGACGAGCAGGTCGGCGCTGCGGAGTTCGCGCCGCCGAGGCTGCTCTTCTCGGGTCGGGTTACCGAGCGCACCAGGCCCTGGGTGATCTCCTGCGCGTCGGCGTTGGTGGCCGAGCCGTTGGACGCGCGGACGACCTGCACGAGGTCGCCGGGCTGGAGCTCCTTCTCGGGGGCCAGCGCCGGGGAGAGCTACATGCAGACGATCGCCCGGCCGTCGCCGATCGGGTTCTTCGTCCAGATCATGTGCCGTCGAGCAGCATCCCGGCGTAGATCGTGCCGTGGCGTAGGTGCCGTAGGCCGACGATCTCGTCGCGGAACCTCGGGCCGAACAGCGATAGGTCGTCGTAGGCGACCGGCGTCGTGGTCAGTGTTCGGCGGCGGTGATCTCGGTGCCGGGCGCGATGTCCGGGCGGACGACGATCACCTCGACGCGGCTGTCCATCCGGATCGCGAGCAGGCCCGCGACCAGGGCGCCGCCGACGATCAGCACGAGCGCGAGCGCGGCCAGCGCGGGCCGGCGCTGCCGAGGGGGCGACGGGCAGCCGGTTCGCGGGCGCGCCCGGTGCTGCGCCGGCTACGGGCCGCCCGAGGCGCTGGCGGTCGGCCGTGGTCGTGCCTGTGGTGCTGCTCATGCAGGTGCTCCTCGTGACCGCTGTGGTGCGAGGGCCGGAGCGTCGTCGAGATCCCCCGCGTACAGAACGCCGGGTGAGTTTATACCCGCAATTCGGAGCGCCGACACCCACGGGTTCTCGACGCGGACCGGGACCCCGGGGGTGCCCTCCTGCGTCGTCCCGCGGTCCCAGGGTGCGGTCTACGTGTGCGCCAAGGCCGTCAGGCAACAGATCGTAAGAGAGAACCAAATGGCCCACGGGGACCACAAGATCGGCATCGACGAGATCATCGCGACCGCCGACATGATCGAGAAGACGGTCGGCACAGCTCGAGGACGCCAGCGCACCGCCAACACCAAGTCCCAGGACCTGGTCACCGGGGCCTGGCAGACCCCGGGCGCCTCCGCCACCTTCCAGGGCAAGTGGACGGAGTGGAACGACGGCATGACCAAGATGATGGCCGTGGGCCCGGAGTTCGTGACGTGGCTGCGCAACTACGCCCGCGACGCCGAGGGCCTGGACACCGCCTACGCCGTGACAGGGCCACGACGGGCCACGACGGCCGGCCACGACGCACGGCGCCCCGGGTCCCCCAGGGCGCCGTTCGCGTTCCCGGACGCTCCACCGGGGCCCCTCGGAGCTCTCGCGAGAGCCCTCGGCCCGGGTTGTTGACGCAAAATTTTCGATCCGCAACTGATCCCGTCGCAGAGCCCGGCCGTCCTCGTGGCGCGCCCCCCGGGGGTCAGACAGGTTCGCCACCGGCACCTGGACGAGCTGCTGGGTGCCGCCGGCGTCGACGATCAGTCCGCGACCCGGGTGCACCCGCGGCATCAGCGCTGCTGCGGATCAGCCGGGCGCTGAAGATGTCGCCGTCGGCCATCCCCTGCGGCGACAGCAGCATGCCCTGCCGGGACTTGCGGGCCTCGTAGATCCAGCCGCTGTAGCCGGCGCCCACCTCGGCGCTCGGCGCCCGCGACGAGCACCCGCCACTTCTTGCCGCGGGCCTGCTGCACCATCGCGAGGAGCGCCTGGCCGAGCGGGCTCTCCTTGAGCAGCTCCGCGTCGTCGACCAGGATCACCGCGCCCTCGGCCAGGGCGCGGAAGCGCTCGACCAGCGCAGGCTCCTCGACCTCGGCGCGTCGGTGCGCAGCCGCGTCCTCGCCGAGCGCCCGGGTGAGCGCGTTCTCGAGCGGGGAGAGCGCCAGCACCGGACGCGCCGGCGTCCGGGCGGCGCGGGCGGCGAAGCGCAGCAGGTTGGTCCGGCCCGACTTCGGCGGGCCGGCGACCACGGCGACCGCGCTGCCGGACAGGTCCAGGCCCATCGGCTCGAGGTCGTCGCCGCCGAGCCCGAGCGGCAGCCAGCCGGCGCGGATCCGTTCGCCTGGCGGCGCGCAGCGCCTCGACCAGGGCGTCGTCGAGCGGCGCCACCGCGGGCATCTCCTCCAGGCGGAACGGCCGCAGGTGCTCGGCGTCGCGCCGTCGCGGTGCGGCGTGCCGGGCGGCGATCTCGCGCAGGGCGGCGTTCTGACCGGCGCCGGAGATGTCGTCGGAGAGCACGGCCACCTGGGGCTCCACGATCGGGTCCGGGGTGAGCGCCCGGCCGTCGACGAGGGTGTCGGGCACCAGCTTGACCGGGATGCCCACCGCGCCGAAGTCGGAGCGGTCCGAGAGCCGCAGCACGACCCGGTTCTCCACCAGCGTCGACATCCGGCCGCGTCACCAGGGTCCGGTCGCCGGAGAGCACGACGTGCAGCCCGACGCTCGAGCCGTCGCGCAGCAGGCTCATCACCTGCTCGGTCATCCGGCCGCTGTCGACCTCGCCCAGTGTCGAGACGAAGCCGTCCCACCGGTCGAGCAGGAACAGCAGGTACGGCGGCCGCTCGTCGACTCGGGCAGCGAGGCGCGCAGCTCGGCCAGGTCGGCGAAGCCGCCCGGCCCCGAGCTGGGCCTGCCGCTCCTCGACGACCGAGACCAGCCGGGAGAGCAGCCGCGAGGCGCGGTCGACCTGGGTGCGACTGACGACCGCGCCGGCGTGTGGGAGGTTGCTCAGCCCCAGCAGGGAGCCGTTGCCGCAGTCGAGCCCGTAGACGTGCAGGTCGCGACGCCGACACCGGTCGGCGAGGGCGCCGGCGATGCGTGCGCAGGGCGGTGGACCGGCCGCTGCGCGGGCCGCCGATGACGTAGAGGTGCCCGTCGCGGCCGAGCTCGAAGGTCTTGGGCCGTCTGCTCCTGCAGGGCCGGCAGGTCCTCCAGGGCCCAGGCGGCCGGCGGCGAGGTGCTCGCGGCGCGTCCTCGGCCTCGCCCGGGCCAGCGCCGGCAGGTCGTGCGGTGACTTGAGTCGCGAGGTCCCAGTCGGGCAGCGCGTCGAGCCACGGGCGGTGCTGGTCGGGGATGCCGAGCGAGCTGTTGAGGCTGCCGATCGCGTCGACCACGGCGGAGAGGTCGGTGTCGGCCTCGTCGGTCTGCACCGACTCGGTCTGGGGCCGGCTCGGCGCGGGCAGCCCGACCCGGTCCCAGGGCACCGCCCAGGCCAGCGGCTCGGTGCGGGCCTGCTTCGGACCGGCCTCCGCGTCGGGACTGCGGCCACCGACCCGGCCGCTCTGGAAGGGCATCAGCGTCGAGGCGCCGCTGCGCACGAAGGCGCGGCCGGGCTGGTTCTGCTGGATCCGGGCGGCGTCGGGGGCGTCGATGACGTCGCGGCTGTCGTTCTCGTCGGTGACCCGCAGCGAGATCCGCAGGTTGGTGTTGGCGCGGATGTCGGCCGAGACCACGCCACTGGGTCGCTGGGTGGCCAGCACCAGGTGGATGCCGAGCGAGCGGCCGCGCTGGGCGATGGAGACCAGGCCGTCCACGAAGTCGGGCAGCTCGGCGACCATGCTGGCGAACTCGTCGATGACCAGCACCAGCCGCGGGATCGCGCGGCAGGTCGGGCCGGCTGCGCTGGAGCGCCCAGTAGTCCTCGAGGTCCTTGGCCCCGGGCACGGCGAGCAGGTGCTCGCGGCGACGCAGCTCCGCACCGAGCGAGACCAGCGCGCGACCGACGAGGTGGTTGTCGAGGTCGGTGACCATGCCGACGGTGTGCGGCAGCCGGGCGCAGTCCTTGAACGCCGAGCCGCCCTTGTAGTCCACGAGCACGAACGTCAGCTCGTCGGGCCGGTTGGCCACGGCGAGGGAGGCCACCAGCGTCTGCAGGAACTCCGACTTGCCGGAGCCGGTGGTGCCGGCGATGAGCGCGTGCGGCCCGTCGCGTCGCAGGTCGAGGCGGAACGGGCCGTCGTAACCCGCGCCGACGACGACGTCGGTGGTGCGGCCGTTGCGCCCAGCGCGGCGGCGATCGCCCTCGGGCGTGGGCGGGTCCAGCTCGATGTCCTCCAGCAGCCGCGCCGAGCTCGGCAGCCCGGTCGCCTCCTCCTCCGGGGTGGTGTCGCGCAGCGGCGAGATCGCCCGCGCGACGGTCTCGCACCACGGCACCTCGACGAGGTCCGGGACGATCCCGTCGGTGCCGTCGGAGGAGCTCTCCTGGATCCGCACCTCGCCGGCGGCACAGGCCACCACGGCCCGGCACTCCTCGGGGAGCTGGCGGACCTCGTCCTCGACGCAGAGCAGCATGATGCCGACGGACGGACCGCGGCGGAGCAGGTCGACCACGGCCGGGCAGCGTGCGCAGCCGGCGGGCACCGTCGAGCACGACGAGGATGTCGGGGCTCGGACGCACCTTGTCGCGCAGTGCTGCCTCGCGCGCGGCGATCATCCCGGTCAGCTCGGCGAGCCTGCGACCCACGGAGTCCTGCTGGGTGCCGAGCGCGAGCGCGTCGGCGTCGCCGCCGATGCGGGCGTGCGGCAGCCACCGGACCCAGCTCCAGTCCCCTTCACCCTCGGCGTCACTGAGCACGGTGACGCGCACGTCGCGGGGGCTGTGCAGCAGCGCCGTCTGCGCCACGATCCAGTGCGCGATCGGGGGCGCGGTCTCCTGGTCGCCGGCGACACCGACGATGCCGAGCTGGAGCCAGGTCGAGCCAGGCCGGGACCAGCGCGAGCGTGCAGCGGCGGCGCGTCCTCGTCGGTCTTGTCGCGGCGCTCCTCGACCTTGATGCCGGCCGGCAGCTCGGCCAGGCCGACCCGCACCCGGAGATAGTCGGGGTCGTCGTGTCGTCGCTCCCACAGCCGGGGGCCGGGGCCGATCGCGTTGATCAGCAGCTCGGCGGGGTCCGGGCACGACATCCGGCGCTCTGCCTGCTCGGCGACCAGCCCGGCGGCGACGCGGGCGGTGACCGAGGCGTGCGTCTCGTCGTACTTCTGCTGCTTCTCCACGGCCTCCTTGCGGCCGCGCTTCCGGTCGCTGACAGAAGTTGGCGAGGATCATCACCGGGGAGAGCAGGGCGAACATCAGCATCCGAGGCCCGAAGAAGAAGGCCATCGGCATCGCGACGAGCACCGGCACCACGACCATCACCCACGGCACCGGTCGCTTGCGCACGTCGGCGGGCTTGTCGGGCAGGTGGAAGGAGCGCTCACGGTCCGGCGGCAGCATCCGCGGCTGCCGGTTGAAGTCGATCAGCGCCTCGTCGGGGCGCGCCTCGACGTCGGCGACCGGGGTCTACCACCTCGCCTCGGACCAGCACCGTGCCGCCTGCCGACGAGGTGGCCGCCGACGCGGCCAGTCGGCGCCCTCGTCCTCGAGGTCCTCGCCGTCGAGCCGGGCACCAAGCCCGGCGGCCGGGGAGACGCGCACGGTGCCGTCGAGCGCGACGTCGACGCTCAGGGCGTCGGCGGGCAGCCGGAGGTCGGGCAGCGACCAGCCGGTCGCGCCGTTGCCGACGACGGTCGCGCCCAGCGGGAGCCGGTGGATCCGGCCGGCACCCGGTCCGGAGACCACCCGCAGCTCGGCGACACCCGCGGGCGCCTGTCCGGGCGACCAGGTCGGCCGGCTCGAAGAGGGCGAGCACCGCCCCGCTGTGGACTCCTGACGCGCCGGCGGGGGCCTCCGGAGGTCGACCTCGACGCCGTCGACCCACAGCGGCACCCGCCGGGCGAAGCTGTCGTGCACTGCTCGCCGAGCAGCCGACCAGGGCGCCGGCACGAGGTCGGCCGCCGGCTGCGTCGGTGTCGAAGTCGACGACGCGTCGACGCGGCGGCCCGTGCTGCCGTCGACCACGGTCAGGCTCAGCCGCACGGTGACCTCCCCCGCTCGCTCGGACGCGGGCCAGTATGCCGGGTGCGGATCGCCCCACCCGCTTCCGCACCGTCCCGGAGCGGGTGAGACGTCGCTATCGTGGCGGCATGTCCCGTCCCAGCGATGGCGGCGCCGACATCGGTGGAGGCACAGGCATCGTCCTGAGTCCCGTCGACCGGGCTCAGCCGCCGCGACCCGGTCGATGACCAGGGGCGTCGCGTCGTGAAGTCGTACCGGGCGCGGCGACCTCCAGCCCCCCGTCGAGCGCGGCCAGCGCCCGCTCGAAGCGCTCGGGCTCGTCGGTGTGCAGGGTCAGCAGGGGCTGGCCGGCGACGACCGTGTCCCCGGGACGCGCGTGCAGCACCGACGCCCGCCGCCGCCTGCACGGGGTCCTCCTTGCGGGCCCGCCCGGCGCCGAGCCGCCAGGCGGCCAGGCCGACCGCCATCGCGTCGACGGTGGTCAGCGCGCCGTCCGCGGTCGCCCGTCACCACGTGCGTCTCCCGCGCGCTCGGCATCGCCGCGTCGGGGTCGCCGCCCTGGGCCGCGACCATCCGGCGCCACGCGTCCATCGCGGAGCCGTCGGCCAGCCGGTCGGCCGGGTCGACGTCCGGGCGCCCGGCGCCGGCGAGCATCTCCCGGGCCAGCGCCAGCGTGAGCTCGACGACGTCGGCGGGCCCGCCACCGGCGAGCACCTCGACCGACTCGCGCACCTCGAGCGCCGTTGCCCGCGGTCAGCCCGAGCGGGGTGGACATGTCGGTGAGCAGCGCGACGGTCGTGACGCCGGCGTCGGTGCCGAGCGCGACCATCGTCTCGGCGAGCTCGCGGGCCGCGCGAGCGTCCTTCATGAAGGCGCCGCTGCCGACCTTGACGTCGAGCACGAGCGCGCCGGTGCCCTCGGCGATCTTCTTGCTCATGATCGAGGTGGCGATCAGCGGGATCGCCTCGACCGTGCCGGTGACGTCGCGCAGCGCGTAGAGCTTCTTGTCCGCCGGGGCGAGCCCGGCGCCGGCCGCGCAGATCACCGCCCCGACGTCCTCGAGCTGGCGCAGCATCGCCTCGGTGGACAGGTCGGCGCGCCACCCGGGGATCGCCTCGAGCTTGTCGAGCGTGCCGCCGGTGTGGCCCAGGCCGCGCCCGGACAGCTGCGGCACGGCGACGCCGCACGCCGCGACGAGGGGGGCGAGCGGCAGCGTGATCTTGTCGCCGACGCCGCCGGTCGAGTGCTTGTCGGCGGTCGGGCGCGACAGCGCGGAGAAGTCCATCCGCTCCCCCGAGGCGATCATCGCCGCGGTCCAGCGGGCGATCTCGCGACGGGTCATCCCGTTGAGCAGGATCGCCATCGCCAGCGCCGACATCTGCTCGTCGGCGACCACGCCGCGCGTGTAGGCGTCGACGACCCAGTCGACCTGGGAGTCGCTCAGCTCGCCCCGGTCGCGCTTGGCCGAGATCACCTCGACGGCGTCGTGGCGCTCACTCATGCAGCTCTCCTCGGTGGAGGTCGGTGGGCCCGAACGCGTCGGGCAGCAGGTCGCTCATCGGGCGGATGCCGGAGGCGGTGTCGACCTGGAGGTCGGGCCCGCCGTTCTCCCACAGCAGCTGGCGGCAGCGCCCGCAGGGCATCAGCCGCTCGCCGCGCGAGTCGCAGCAGGTGAAGGCGACCAGGCGGCCACCGCCGGTGGCGTGCAGCGACGAGACCAGGCCGCACTCAGCGCACAGGGTCACGCCGTAGGCCGCGTTCTCCACGTTGCAGCCGACCACGACGCGGCCGTCGTCCACGATCGCCGCGGCGCCCACCGGGAAGCGGGAGTACGGCGCGTAGGCGCGCGCCATCACCGCGCGGGCGTGCTCGCGCAGGGCCTCCCAGTCGACGTCCACCCTCACGCCTTCGTGTAGGGGATGCCGTCGGCGGCGGGCGCGCGCACCCGTCCGACGACCCCGGCCACCACGACCACCGTGACGACGTACGGCAGCATCGTGAGCAGGTCGGTCGGGATGCTGACCGGCGTGCCGATGATCGCCAGCAGCGTGCGCAGCGCGGTGCAGAACGCGAACAGCATCGCGGCGCCGAGCGAGCCCAGCGGCGTCCAGCGCCCGAAGATCACCGCGGCGAGGGCGATGAACCCGCGCCCCGCGGTCATGTTGGAGTTGAACTCGCCGACCGAGCCGATGGAGAGGTACGCCCCGGCCAGGCCGGCCAGCGCTCCCGCCCACAGGCTGTTGCGGAAGCGCAGCCGGTTGACCTTGATGCCGAGCGTGTCCGCGGCCTGCGGGTGCTCGCCGACGGCACGGGTGCGCAGGCCCCACCGCGAGTGGAACAGCATCACGTGCACGAGCGCGACGACCACGAACGTGGCGTAGACGAGGAGGTTCGCGGTGAACAGCAGCCGCCCGAGGATGGGTATGTCGGACAGCAGCGGGATCGCGATGGGCGCGAAGACCTTGGGGTTGTTGAAGGTCTGGGCGTCGCGCTGCATCAAGGAGGAGTAGAGGTAGTTCGTCAGGCCGAGGATCAGCAGGTTGATCACCACGCCGAGCACGACCTGGTTGACGACGTACCTGATCGCGAAGACGGCGAGCAGCGCACCGACCATCGCGCCGAGGGCGACCGCCCCGACCACGCCGACGAGCAGGCTGCCGGCCAGGGTGGCGAACATCGCGGCGCCGAACGCCGAGGCCAGCATCTGGCCCTCGATGGCGACGTTGATGACACCGCTGCGCTCGCTGACGATGCCGGCCATCGCACCCAGGATCAGCGGGATGGCCAGGAACAGCGTGTTGGTGAGCAGGCCGGTCAGGTCGATGGTCGTGTCGGGCTGCGCGGTGCCGGCCCAGACGAGGAACCCGAGGATCCCGAAGAGCACCACGACGGCCGTCGCGACCGTGCGGGCCCGCCCGCGCACGGGCCGCGCCAGCGCCCAGGCACCCAGGCCGGCCGGCACGAGGCCGAAGAGCACCGCGCCGAGCCAGGCCGGCACGGTCGCGTCGGGGACCTCGAAGAAGTCGCCGGCGTCGCTGAACTTGAACTCCGTGGACGACGCGTCCCCGCGCCACACCGTCATCAGCAGCACGACGAGCACGCCGACGACCACGAAGACCGTGCCGAGGGCCCAGCGGGCGCGCCCCTCGAGCGGGCGCTCGACGACGTCGTGGGTGGTGAGGTCCTCCGCCGAGAGCGTGGTGGTCGTCTCCGGGGTGCTCATGCGCCCCACCCCTTCGCCTGCTCCTGGCCGATGCCGCCGCTGGTGCGGACCCGGAAGATCGTCTGCACCAGCGCCGGGGCGGCGATGAACATGACCGTCAGCGCCTGCACCACGACCACGATGTCGATCGGGGTGCCGGTCTCGCTGGCCATCCGCTGGCCGCCCGCGCGCAGGGCGCCGAACAGCAGGCCCGCCGCGACCACGCCGCCGGGCTTGCCCCGACCGAGCAGCGCGGCGGTGATGCCGTCGAAGCCTGCGCCGTTGTCGATGGTCCCGGTGATCTCCCGGGCCGGGCCGAGCACCTGCACGGCGCCGGCGAGGCCGGCCAGCATGCCGGCCAGGGTCATCGCGACCACGAAGGAGCGCTCCGCGGAGATGCCGGCCGTGCGGGACGCGGCCGGGTTGGCCCCGACCGCGCGCAGCCGGAAGCCGATCGTGCTGCGCTCGAGCAGCCACCACACCAGCAGGGCGGCCGCGAGCGCGAGCAGGAAGCCGACGTTGGCGCGCAGGCCCGGGGCGAACAGCTCGAACAGCCGCGGCAGGGCGGCGCTGTCGTCGACGGCCACGGACTTGGACTGGTTGTACGGCGGCGCCTGGAAGCCGTGCAGCCCGAGCATGAAGCCCAGGAACGACACCGCGATGTAGTTGAGCATGATCGTCGTGATGACCTCGTGGGCGCCGGTGCGCGCCTTGAGCAGGCCCACCAGGCCGCCGTACGCCGCCCCGGCGACCAGCCCGCCGACCAGCGCCAGCGGGAGGTGCACGAACCACGGCAGGTGGAAGTGGAAGCCGAGCCAGCCGGTGAGGATCGCGCCGAGGATCATCTGGCCCTGGGCGCCGATGTTGAACAGGCCGGTGCGGAAGGCCAGCGCCACCGAGAGGCCGGTCAGCGTCACCGGCGTGGCGTAGACGAGCGTCTCCGAGATCGAGTTGAGCACCCGCGACAGGCTGCCCTCCGAGAGCGTCGCCGGGTCGAGGATCGCGCCCTTGAGCAGCCAGCCGTAGGCCTCGGTGGCCGCCGACCAGCCGTTGGCGATCGTGTCGAACGGCGCCGCGAAGAAGTAGCTGAACGACGCCCGGGTGTCGGGGTCGGTGCCGGCGATGAGGAAGCCGCCGATGACCATCGCCAGCAGGACGGCGAGCACGGCGGTGAGCACGCTGCGCGCGACCAGGGCGGCGCGCCCGGAGCGGGACCGCGTCGCCGGTGGAGGCTCGGCGGGCGCCTGCTCGCGCGCGGGCGACGGGCCGGCCGCCGGGGTGGGCTGCTCGTCGGTCACGACGCGGCCGCTCCTTCGTCTGCGGTGTGGGACCCGGCCATCGCGAGCCCCAGCTCGTCGGCCGAGGTGCCGGCGGGGAACTCCCCGACGACCCGGCCGCGGTACATCACCACGATCCGGTCGGCGAGCCCGAGCACCTCGTCGAGCTCGGAGGAGACCAGGACCACGCCCGCGCCGGCGTCGCGGGCCGCGACCACCCGGCGGTGCACGAACTCGATCGAGCCCACGTCGAGGCCGCGGGTCGGCTGGGCGAGGACCAGGACGTCGAGGTCGCGGGTCATCTCCCGGGCCAGCACGAGCTTCTGCTGGTTGCCGCCCGAGAGGGTGCCGGCCGTCGAGTGGATCGACTGCGTACGGACGTCGTACTCCTGGACGCGCTCGCGGGCGTTCGCCTCGATCCGGTCCCAGGCCAGGCGGGGGCCGCGGGCGAACGGCGGCCGGTCGAACATGTCGAGGACGAGGTTCTCCGAGACCGTGAAGGTGCCGATCAGGCCGTCGTGCATGCGGTCCTCGGGGGCGTAGCCGAGCCCGCGGTCGAGGAGGTCGGCGATGCCCTCGTCGGTCACGTTCTCGCCCTTCATCCGCACCGTGCCCGAGCTCGGCACCCGCAGCCCGACCAGCAGCTCGGTGAGCTCGGTCTGGCCGTTGCCCTGCACGCCGGCGATCGCCAGCACCTCGCCGCGGCGCACCTGCAGGGACACCCCGTCGACGACGAGGGCGCCGTCGGGGTTGACCAGCGACACCTCGTCGGCCTCGAGCACGACGTCGCCGGGGTCGGCGGGCTCCTTCTCCACGCGCAGGACGACGGGCCGCCCGACCATCATCGAGGCCAGCTCCTCCTCGGTCGCGTCGGCCGAGGCCTCGCCGACCACGGCGCCGCGGCGGATGACGGTGACCCGGTCCGCGATCGCGCGGACCTCCTTGAGCTTGTGGGTGATCACCACGATCGAGGTGCCCTGGTCGCGCAGCTCGCGCATCACCTCGATGAGGGACTCGATCTCCTGCGGGGTGAGCACCGCGGTCGGCTCGTCGAGCACGAGCACCTTGGCGTCGCGGACGACCGCCTTGAGGATCTCCACCCGCTGCCGGATGCCGACCGGGAGGTCCTCCACCAGCGCGTCGGGGGGTACGTCGAGCCCGTAGCGCTGCGAGGCCTCCACCACCGCACGCCGGGCCTGGGCCCGGTCGAGGAGCACGCCGCTGCGAGTCTGCTCGTGCCCGAGCATGAGGTTCTCCGCGACCGTGAAGACGGGCACGAGCATGAAGTGCTGGTGGACCATGCCGATGCCGGCGGCCATCGCGTCCTCGGGGCCGGCGAAGGTCACCGGGGACCCGTCGATGACGATCTCGCCCTCGTCGGGCTGGTAGAGCCCGTAGAGCACGTTCATCAGGGTGCTCTTGCCGGCGCCGTTCTCGCCGAGCAGCGCGTGGATCTCGCCGGGCTCGACGGTCAGGTCGATCGAGTCGTTGGCGACGAGGGCGCCGAAGCGCTTGGTGATGCCGCGCAGCTCGAGCCGCATGTGTCCTCCTTGACACCCCGGGGCTGGTCCGGCCCGCGGGCGCCGTACAGCCTAGACGGAGACGAGAGCCCCGCGTGGACGGGTCGGTGCCCGTCCCCCACGGGGCTCTCGCTGCGGCCGGCTACTGGTTGACGGTGATCTTGATCGTGCCGTCGATGATGTCCTTGCGGACCTGGTCGAGGCCGGCCTTCGTCTCGTCGCTGATCTTGGAGTCGAAGTCGTTGAAGGCGTCGATGCCGACGCCGTCGTTGTCGAGCGTGCCCTCGTAGGTGCCCTCGAGGACGTCCCCGTCGGCGGCCTTGGTGACGTAGTCCTTGACGTTGGCCGGGATCGCCTTGAGCGCGCTGGTCGGGATGAACTTGCAGTCGTCGGGGTAGTAGTCGCAACCCGGGAAGTCGACCCAGATCACGCTGACCTTGCCGCCCTGCGCCTGCGCGACGTCGAACGCGCCGGCGCCCGCACCGCCCGCGACCGGGAAGATCACGTCGGCGCCCTGCTGGACCAGCGCCTCGCTCGTGGTCTTGCCGGCACCGGTGTCGGTGAAGGAGTTCGCGAACGAGCCCTTGTTGCCGTCCCAGCCCAGGACCTTGGTCGGCGTCTTGTTCTTCTCGGCCCAGTACTCGGCGCCCTGCTGGTAGCCGTCCATGTAGCCGGTGACCGGCGGGCCGACGTCGATGCCGCCCCAGGTGCCGATCTTGTGGGTCTTGCTCAGGCTCGCCGCCACGTAGCCGGCGAGGAAGCCGCCCTGCTCGTTGTGGAAGGTGATGCCGTAGAGGTTCTTCACGTCGCCCGAGCCGGCGTCGATGATCGCGAAGTTCGAGTCGGGGTTGGCCTTGGCGACCTTGGTGGCAGCGGTGGCGAGGAGGCCGCCGACGGCGACGGTCACGTCGCACTTCTTCTGCACCATGTTGTTGAGGTTGGGCTCGTAGTCCGCGTCACCCTGGGACTGGACGTAGGACACCTCGATGTCGCTGTTGGCCTTCGCGGCGTCCTGCATGCCCTGCCAGGCCGACTGGTTGAACGACTTGTCGTCGACACCGCCGACGTCGAGCACCATGCACGCCTTGAACTTGTCGCCTCCGGCGCTGCCGCTGCTGTCGTCGTCGCTCGGCTTCGAGCCACACCCGGCGACCAGGAGCGAGGTCGCCCCGATCACCGCCGCGATCTTCGTCAGGTGACGCAAGGTCGCCCCTCCTCCATGAACGAGCGCCTCGTCTGGGCGCGGACGAACGACACCCTAGTGCCGCCATCGGCGCAGATCGCCTGTCGAGGGCATCGCGCCCAAACTGTTATGACTCGGTGACCATCGGACCCGCCGCCGGGCCTCCGCGGCCTCCCGCGGGCCATCTGTCGGGTCGCCAACGCGCCCCCGGCTGGCCTCTTGGGGGCCTCTAGCGGGCCTCTAGCGGGCCTCTAGCGGGAGAGCGCGGCGAGCGCGGAGGCTGCCAGGACGCCCGCGCCGACGCCGGTGGCGCGCTCGTCGACGCGCAGGTTGCCCTGGTGGAGGTCGTACGTCGGACCGCCCGGCGTGCGGGTGCCGAGCCGGCCCATCGCGCCCGGCGTGGACTCGAGGTACCACGCGAAGTCCTCGCCGCCGAGGCTCTGCTGGGTGGAGACCGTCCCCTGCTCGCCGAGCACCGCGTCGACGGCCCGCCGCAGCAGCGCCGTCGAGGAGGCCTCGTTGACGACCGGGGGCACGCCGCGGACGTAGGTGACGTCGGCCCGGACGCCGTACGGCGCCAGGATCTGCCCGATGAGCTCGCGCACCACGTCCTCGGCGTCGGCCCAGGCGACGGCGTCGAGCATCCGCAGGGTGCCGGCCGCCTCCCCGGTCGAGGGGATGACGTTCTTGGCGGCGCCGGCGCGCACCACGCCCCAGACCAGGCTGGCGCCGGCCCGGGGGTCGAGGCGTCGCGAGAGCGTGCCGGGCAGGTCGGTGACCAGCTTGCCGAGCGCGTAGGTGAGGTCCTCGGTCAGGTGCGGACGGGAGGTGTGCCCGCCGCGGCCGGTCAGCCGGACGGTGATCGCGTCCGCGGCACCGGTGAGCGGGCCGACGCGCAGCCCGACGTAGCCGACGTCGATGGTCGGGTCGCAGTGCAGGCCGAAGACGCGGGTGACGTCGTCGAGGGCGCCCGCCGGAGATCACCTCGAGGGCGCCGCCGGGCATGATCTCCTCGGCCGGTTGGAACAGCAGCCGCACCCGGCCGGGGAGCGGCTCGACGGCGTGCGAGCGGGCCAGCGCCAGCCCCGCGCCGAGCAGCGCCGTGGTGTGCACGTCGTGCCCGCAGGCGTGCGCGACCCCGGGCACCGTGCTGGCCCAGGGCTCGTCGGTGCGGTCGTCGACGGGGAGGGCGTCGAGGTCGGCGCGCAGCGCGACCAGCGGACCGTCTGCCGGGCCGACCTCGGCGAGCAGGCCGCTCTGGGCAGCAGCGTGACCGGGATGCCGCCCTGGTCGAGCCGTGGCGGCCAGCAGGGCCGTCGTCCGGGTCTCCTCCCAGGCCAGCTCGGGGTGCGCGTGCAGGTCCCGACGGACCTCCCGGAGCTCGTCCTCGAGCGCGGCGACGGCGTCGACGACGCGCGGGAGGTGGCTGGCTGGCATGGCTGCCCACTCTACCGGAGGGCGGCCCGCCTCCTGTCCGGAACGTCCCCTTCCGGTCCCGGGGGTCAGTTGTTGCCGTCGCCGTCGGCGCGGGTGGCCAGCGCCTCGGACTCCTGCACCGGCACGTTGATCGTGCTGTCGGTGTTCAGCGACGGGAGCGGCCGGGCCGCGGCCGGGGCCGGCACGCCGGTCCAGCTCGCCGTCCAGGTCGCGTTCGCCTGCACCGGGAAGCCCTCGGCGAAGCCGACCGACGCCTGGTGAACGGGAACGCGCAGCCGCCGGCTCGAGCGCCGCCCCCGGAGTAGGCGTCGTGAACTGGTCGTGCGTGCAGGTCTGACCGCCCGCCGGGGAGGTGAGCATGAAGTCCTGGGCGGTCGCGACGACCGTCGGCCGAGAGGGTCGGGCTGACGCGAGGCCGTGATGTCCCAGGTGTCGCGGTAGCCGTCGGCCCAGAACATCGTGTCGAGGTTGACCAGGGTCGCCCCGGAGCCGTGCACCTCCGGGTTGCGTGAGATCATCCGGGTCGGGGATGTCGATCGAGTCGTAGGCCGCGTCGCGCAGGACCTCGACGTCGACGGCCGGGGCCGGGGGCGCGTTGCCGGCCGGCACGAGCAGCGCGATCTGGGGCAGCTGGTAGGTCGGGGCGGCAGGGCGACGCCGGCGTAGTCGAGCACGCGCTGGTCGCTGTAGCTGACGCCGGGCACTCCAGCTGCGTACCAGGTGGCGTCCGGGTGCTCGGCCAGCGCCTTCTCGAACTTCTCGACGGTGCCGTAGCCGGCGACCCACTCGATGCCGCTGTAGTTGGGCTCGTTCCAGGCGTCCTTCATGAACGCCAGTGCCGCGGCCGGGTCCTTCCACGGCTAGTACCAGCACAGCGGCGGCACCGTCGAGACGACGCCGCCGCCCCCGCCCCCGCCGCGGGGGGCGGCCGTGCCGGAGTAGCTGACGTGCACGCAGTAGCTGGCCGACCCGCAGGACCGGGCCCCGCCGGGTCGACCCGTCGGCGACGGCGGGAGCGACCGCGCCGGCGCCCAGCGCCCGAGCACCACGGCCACAGTCCCAGGACCCGGCCCAGCCGTCGACCAGCCGTCGACCCAGCTCGCCGTCCCATCGTCGTACTCCCCCATGGCTGCATCCCTCGTGTGCGTCGTTCGTGTGCCGGATCAGGCTACCCGCACGGGCGCGATGCCCGTGTCTGACGACGTTTGTCACCCGCCAGGTGCCTTCGATACCCGGGTCAGCTGCCCGTCGAACTGGTAAAAGGGCGTCAGCGGCTCGGCTCGCTTGCCGTTCGCGAGGCGGTCGGTCGTGCGGTTCTCACCGCAGCTCTTCAGGGTCGCCCGGTCGCCCTGGATCCTGACCCTGCTCACGCCGAGCCGCAGGTCGCCGTCGACGTGCTGCTTGTCCGACCGGAGCGTGGAGACGTAGCTCAGCACCTCGCCCGCGGCGTCGCCGCTGGCCACCTCGCCGAGGCGTGCCGGGTCGGCCTCCGCGGCGAAGTAGAAGTCGAGGCGGACCTGCCAGTAGTCGATCCACGCCTGCGCCACCGCCCGGCGCTGCGCGCCCTCGACCGTGATCTTCCCGGCGATCGCCCGGTGGCCGACGTCGTCGAACTCGGCTGCCGGGCTGGCCGACGCGGTCGGCGACGGCGTGGCCGAGGCGCTCGCCGACGGCGACTCCTGGGGCTTCAGGGTGGGCTCCTCGGCGCCGTTAGAGCAGCCCGCCACCAGGACGGTCCCCGCCGCGAGGGCGGCTCCCGCCACGGTCAGTCGCTTCATGTCCGGTCCCCCGAGGGTGCTGTGCTCAGAACGCGTCCGGGGGAGAGTACACGCCCCAGACCGCGCGCAGCGCGTCGCAGACCTCGCCGACGGTGGCCCGGGCGCGCAGCGCCTCGCTGCATCGGGTAGAGCACGTTCTCGGTGCCCTTCGCTGCCGCGACCATCGCGTCGAGGTGCCGGTCGACCTCGGCCTGGTCGCGCTCGGCGCGCAGGGTCGCGAGCCGGGCCGCACTGCTGCTCCTCGATCGCCGGGTCGACCCGCAGCGGCTCGTAGGGCTCCTCCTCGTCGACCGTGAAGCGGTTGACGCCGACGACCACGCGCTCGTCGGAGTCGATGTCGCGGGCGATCTGGTAGGCCGCCTTCTCGATCTCGTTCTTCTGGAAGCCCTTCTCGATCGCCGCCACGGCCCCGCCGAGCTCCTCGACCTGCTCCATCAGCCGGCGTGCCTCGGCCTCGACGTCGTCGGTGAGCGACTCGATGGCGTACGAGCCCGCGAACGGGTCGACGGTCTTGGTCACGTCGCTCTCGTAGGCGATCACCTGCTGGGTGCGCAGCGCGAGCCGGGCCGCCTTCTCGCTCGGCAGCGCGATGGCCTCGTCGAAGGAGTTGGTGTGCAGCGACTGTGTGCCGCCGAGCACGGCCGCGAGCCCCTGGATCGCGACCCGGACGAGGTTGACCTCGGGCTGCTGCGCGGTGAGCTGTACGCCGGCCGTCTGGGTGTGGAAGCGCAGCATCTGCGACTTCGGGTTCTTCGCGCCGAACTCGTCGCGCATCACCTGCGCCCAGATCCTCCGGGCCGCCCGGAACTTCGCGACCTCCTCGAGGATCGTGGTCCGCGAGACGAAGAAGAACGACAGCCGCGCCGCGAAGTCGTCGACGTCGAGCCCGGCCGTGACCGCCGCCCGGACGTACTCGATCCCGTCGGCCAGGGTGAACGCGATCTCCTGCGCGGGCGTCGCCCCCGCCTCGGCCATGTGGTAGCCGGAGATCGAGATCGTGTTCCAGCGCGGCACCTCGGCCTTGCAGTAGGCGAAGATGTCGGTGATCAGCCGCAGCGACTCCTGCGGCGGGTAGATGTAGGTGCCGCGGGCGATGTACTCCTTGAGCACGTCGTTCTGGATCGTGCCGGTGATCTGGTCGCCCGGCACGCCGTTCTCCTCGGCGACGAGCTGGTACATCAGGAGCAGCAGCGCGGCCGGCGCGTTGATGGTCATCGACGTGGACACCTGGTCCAGCGGCAGGCCGTCGAAGAGCAGCCGCATGTCGTCGATCGAGTCGATCGCGACGCCGACCTTGCCGACCTCGCCGCTCGCGATCGCGGCGTCCGAGTCGTGGCCCATCTGCGTCGGCAGGTCGAAGGCCACCGAGAGGCCGCCGGTCCCGTTGGCGACGAGCTGCTTGTAGCGCGCGTTGGACTCCACGGCGGTCCCGAACCCGGCGTACTGCCGCATCGTCCAGGGCCGCCCGGTGTACATCGAGGGGTAGACCCCCCGCGTGAAGGGGTACTCCCCCGGCTTCCCGAGACTCGTGGCCGCGTCGAACCCCGCCAGCGTGTCCGGCCCGTAGAGCGAGGCGAACGGCAGCCCCGACTCGGTCCGGTTCTCGTCTCCCGCGCCGGGCGCGCCGGCGGTGGGACTCTCGCCTGCAGTCATGTCCGAACAGTACGACCGCCCCGCTCCCCCGCGCACCGTGAGACTTCCCACTGCCCGCCGGTCCGCCGGCGGTCGGGGTGCGAGCCGGCGAGCCCGCACGACCGCAGGCGCAGGACCCGTCTGTCAGGATCGGCCGCGTGCAGACGGCGGTCGAGTGGGTGGAGCGGGCGTTCGCCCGGATGGACGAGGTCGACGGGCTCGTCGGGTCGGTGTGCACGCGCTCGCCGCACGCGGCGGACGCGGCGCGGGCACTCGACGAGGAGACCCGGGCCGGACGCCCCCGCGGACCGCTGCACGGCCAGCCGGTGCTGGTCAAGGACAACGTCGACACCGCGGACCTGCCGACGACGGCGGGGTCCCTGGCCCTCGCGGGGCAGCCGCCGCCGGACCGGGACGCCGACCTGGTCGCCCGGCTGCGCGCCGCCGGGATGGTCGTGGTCGGCAAGACCAACCTCAGCGAGTGGGCCAACGTCCGCGACGCGGCGTCCACGTCGGGCTGGAGCGCCTACGGAGGCCTGACCCGCAACCCCTACGCTCTGAACCGCTCGGCGGGCGGCTCGAGCTCGGGTAGCGGCGCCGCCGTCGCGGCCGGCATCGCGCCGTACGCCGTGGGGACGGAGACCGACGGCTCGATCAGCTGCCCGGCGGCGTTCAACGGCTGCGTCGGCCTCAAACCCGGGGTGGGAACCGTCCCGACCCGCGGCGTCGTGCCGGTCTCGCGGTCGCAGGACGCGCCGGGCGCGCTGGCACCGACCGTGCGCGGGGCCGCCGCGCTGCTCGGCGCAATGGCGGACGTCGACCTGGTCTCGCACGCGGTCGACGGCCGGCTCGCGGGCCGCCGGATCGGGGTGCCGCGCGAGCCGTTCTGGGGGTACAGCACCCATGCCGACGAGCACGCCGAGCGGGCCCTCGGGCTGCTGTCCGCCGCGGGGGCCGAGGTCGTCGAGGTGCGGCTCGACTGGTCCTACGACGAGGCCGGTCCCGACGAGCTCCTGGTGCTGCTCGCGGAGATGCGCGGAGGGCTCGCGGACTACCTCGCGACGCGTCCCGGCGACGGCCCGCGGAGCATCGAGGACGTCGTCGCCTTCAACCGCGCGCACGCCGACGTCGAGCTCGCCCACTTCGGCCAGTCCCTGCTCGAGTCGGCCCTGGAGGGCCCCGACGACGGGAGCCCGGAGCACCTCGCCGCCCTCGCCCGCAGCCGCAGCCGGGCCCGGGAGCAGGGCATCGACCGGGTGCTCGCCGAGCACCGCCTCGACGCGATCGTCACGCCGTCGTACGCCCCGGCGACGCCGATCGACCTCGTCAACCCCGAGCACCACCTCGGCGGGTGCACCCAGCCGACAGCGACGGCGGGCTACCCGATCCTCACGGTGCCGAGCGGGCTCGCGGCCGGGCTGCCGGTGGCGGTGTCGTTCTGGGGCACGGCCGGCAGCGAGGCGCTGCTCGTCGAGGTCGGGCACGGCTACGAGCAGGCCCGCGACCGGTCGGCGGGGCCGCTGCCGGCGCCGACGTTCCCGGTGTTCGTCTGAGCCCTACTGGAGCAGGCCGACGGCGTTCGAGAGCAGGTCGCCCAGCGCCGAGGTCGGCGTCAGCGGCTTCTTCGGGCCGGTCTCCGGCCCGAACCGCCCGGTCACGGCGACCACCTGGCCGTCGTCGGCCACGGCGTACGCCGTGCCGGGCAGCGTGAACGCGTCCCCGGGCACCCCGGGCACCACCGCGTGCGCCTCGAAGTCCTTCTGGCCGGCGATGAACTCGCCGAAGCGGACGTTGGTGTAGCGCGACACGATCACCCGCTGGTCCTTCGCGCCCACGCCGGTGGCGAAGCTGCACTCGATCGAGCGGTCCTTGAACACCAGGCTGCGGGAGAGCTCGGCGGGGGCACCCAGCACGGCAGCCACCGCGCCGGCGTCCAGCCCGCGACAGTCGCCGTCGGTCTGCTCGTCGCTGGCCGGCGGCACGCTCGGCACCTTCTCGGACACGGCGCGCGCCACGGCCGCGACCTGCCGCAGCCGCGAGCCGCCCTCGGCCGGTCGGACCGCCTGCACCCGCACGAACGTCCGGCCCTTCACGAACGACACCGACGAGCTCGTCGCGTCCTGCCCCGCTCGGGCCAGCCGGCCGATCCCGGCGACGTCCACGCCCCGCACCGGCCGCACCGGCAGCCGCGCGATCACGCCCGGGCCGGCCGGCTCGAGCCCCACGTCCACGGTCACCGTGAAGGAGTCGAAGGAGACCCCGAAGCCGCACTGGTCGGTGAGACCGGGGTAGCCCTCGACCGTGCCCAGCAGCCGCGAGGTCGGCTCACCGGGCTGGCCCGAGGCGGCGGCGACCTGCTCGGAGGTGACCAGCGAGCACACGTCGAGGGCGCGCAGCAGGTCCGTCGACCCGATCGTCGGCTGGCCGGCCGGGCGCGGCGCCGACGACGAGGGGTCCGCGCCGGGGTCGCCGGAGGGGTCCGCCCCGGTGCAGCCGGCGAGCGTCAGCACCGCGAGCACGGCCACCACGAGGAGCGGGACCGGCCTGGGGCCGTGCGCGCGGACGACGTACCTGCGGGACGGGCCGGGACGCTGCTGCACGGGCTCCTCTTCCTCGGGCGACACACCGCGGCACACCGCGACACTGGGTGTCTGCCCGGATTAGCCAAGGGTGACGTGCGGTAATTGATGTCACAACCCTCGCCGGAGGGTGACGCGCGCGACGCGGATAGAGTACTGAGGTTGTCCCGCGCGTCCGGCACCATCGGCGTGTCCGGGCCACGTCCCTCTCTGCGAGTCGAGTTCGGAGGAACCTTCGAGTGGCAACGTCTCCCGCAGGAACGCTCTACCGAGGCCGCGAAGGCATGTGGTCGTGGGTGCTGCACCGCATCACCGGCGTCCTGCTCTTCTTCTTCCTCTTCGTGCACGTCATCGACACGTCGATGGTGCGGGTCTCGCCCGAGGCCTACAACACGGCCGTCGAGACCTACAAGAACCCGCTCGTCGGCCTCATGGAGGTCGGCCTCGTCGCGGCGGTCCTGTTCCACGCCCTCAACGGCATCCGGATCATCCTGGTCGACTTCTGGGAGAAGGGGCCCCGCTACCAGCGCCAGCTGACGTACGGCGTCCTCGGCATCTGGGTCGTGCTGTTCGTGCCGTTCGTGATCCGGCACCTCTCCAACGTGTTCGGAGGCTGACGTGAGCGCCCCTTCCCTCGATGCCCCGCGCACCCCGTCGGCCCCGCGGCGCTCCTCGCGCTCGGTCGGCAACTTCGAGCTCAACAGCTGGCTGTTCATGCGCGGCTCCGGCCTGCTGCTCGTGGTGCTCGTCTTCGGGCACCTGTTCGTGAACCTGATGATCGGCAAGGGCATCCACGCGATCGACTTCGCGTTCGTGGCCGGCAAGTGGGCCAACCCGTTCTGGCAGGTCTGGGACCTCGCGATGCTGTGGCTGGCCGAGATCCACGGCATGAACGGCCTGCGCACGATCATCAACGACTACGCAACCAAGCCGCACACCCGGTTCGTGCTCAAGACGCTGCTCTACTTCTCGGCGCTCGTGGTCATCGTCCTCGGCACGCTGGTGATCTTCACCTTCGACCCCTGCATCGACCCGAACTCCACTCTCGACGTCTGTCGCTAAGAGAGGTCTCCCCACACCATGGTCCAGCACCACAAGTACGACGTCGTCATCGTCGGGGCGGGTGGCGCCGGCATGCGCGCCGCCCTCGAGAGCGGCCAGCGCACCCGCACGGCCGTGCTCACCAAGCTCTACCCCACCCGGTCCCACACCGGCGCGGCCCAGGGCGGCATGTGCGCGGCCCTGGCCAACGTCGAGGAGGACAACTGGGAGTGGCACACCTTCGACACCGTCAAGGGCGGTGACTACCTCGTCGACCAGGACGCCGCGGAGGTGATGGCCAAGGAGGCCATCGACGCGGTGCTCGACCTGGAGAAGATGGGCCTGCCCTTCAACCGGACCGAGGACGGCCGGATCGACCAGCGCCGCTTCGGTGGCCACACCCGCAACCACGGCGAGGCCGCCGTACGCCGGTCGTGCTTCGCCGCGGACCGCACCGGCCACATGATCCTGCAGACGCTCTACCAGCAGTGCATCAAGCACGGGGTCGAGTTCTACAACGAGTTCTACGTCCTCGACCTGCTGATGACCGACGGCCGCTGCTCCGGCGTCGTCGCCTACGAGCTGGCCACCGGCGAGATCCACGTCTACAACGCCAAGTCGGTCATCTTCGCGACCGGCGGCTTCGGCAAGGTCTTCCGGACCACCTCCAACGCGCACACCCTGACCGGCGACGGCATGGGCATCGTGTGGCGCAAGGGCCTGCCGCTGGAGGACATGGAGTTCTTCCAGTTCCACCCGACCGGCCTGGCCGGCCTCGGGCGTGCTGCTCTCGGAGGCCGCCCGAGGCGAGGGCGGCATCCTGCGCAACAGCGAGAACGAGCGCTTCATGGAGCGCTACGCCCCGACCATCAAGGACCTCGCGCCGCGCGACATGGTTGCCCGCGCGATGGCCAACGAGGTCCGCGAGGGACGCGGCTCCGGCCCCGACAAGGCCTACGTCTACCTCGACCTGACCCACCTGCCGCGCGAGCAGATCGACGCCAAGCTGCCCGACATCACGGAGTTCGCCCGCACCTACCTCGGCGTCGAGCCCTACACCGAGATGATCCCGGTCTTCCCGACCGCGCACTACGCGATGGGCGGTGTGCCGACCAACATCAAGGGCGAGGCGCTCTCGGACAACCACACGGTGATCCCGGGCCTCTACGCCGCCGGCGAGGTCGCCTGCGTGTCCGTGCACGGCGCCAACCGGCTCGGCACGAACTCGCTGCTCGACATCAACGTGTTCGGCCGTCGCGCCGGCGTGTACGCCGCCGAGTACGCCCTGACCACCGACTACGACGCGCTCCCCGAGAGCCCGGAGTCGGCCGTCGTGGCGATGATCGAGTCGCTGCGCGACGCGGGCGGCTCCGAGCGGGTCTCGGTGATCCGCCAGGAGCTGCAGGCCACGATGGACATCAACGCGCAGGTCTACCGCACCGAGGGCTCGCTCAAGCAGGCGCTCGCCGACCTCGAGGGCCTCAAGGCCCGCTACGCGAACGTCTCCGTGCAGGACAAGGGCAAGCGGTTCAACACCGACCTGCTCGAGGCCGTCGAGCTCGGCTTCCTGATCGACCTCGCCGAGGTGCTGGTGACCTCGGCGCTGGCCCGCAACGAGTCGCGCGGCGGGCACTTCCGCGAGGACTACCCGACCCGCGACGACGTCAACTTCATGCGCCATACGATGGCCTACCGCAACGAGGACGGCATCGATCCGCCTCGACTACAAGCCGGTCATCGAGACCCGCTACAAGCCGATGGAGCGGAAGTACTGATGGACGTCACCGTCAAGATCCTGCGCTACAACCCGGAGGTCGCGGAGGAGTCGCACTGGGAGAGCTACCAGGTGACTGCCGAGCCGACCGACCGGGTGCTCGACGCGCTGCACAAGGTCAAGTGGGACCTCGACGGCATCCTGACGTTCCGGCGCTCGTGCGCGCACGGCGTGTGCGGCTCCGACGCGATGCGGATCAACGGCAAGAACCGGCTGGCCTGCAAGACCCTGCTCAAGGACGTCAACCCGGGCCAGCCGATCACCGTCGAGCCGATCAAGGGCCTGCCGGTGCTCAAGGACCTCGTCGTCGACATGGAGCCGTTCTTCGACGCCTACCGCTCGGTGATGCCGTTCCTGGTGACCACCGGCAACGAGCCGACACGCGAGCGGGTGCAGAGCCAGAAGGACCGCGAGCGCTTCGACGACACCACCAAGTGCATCCTCTGCGCCGCATGCACCACGTCGTGCCCGGTCTACTGGTCCGACGGGCAGTACTTCGGCCCGCAGGCCATCGTCGGCGCGCACCGGTTCATCTTCGACAGCCGTGACGAGGGCACCGACCAGCGCCTGGAGATCCTCAACGACCGCGAGGGCGTGTGGCGCTGCCGCACCACCTTCAACTGCACCGAGGCGTGCCCGCGCGGCATCGAGGTCACCAAGGCGATCCAAGAGGTCAAGCGGGCGCTGATCTTCCGGCGCTGACGACCGGCCCGGTCCGGGTCGGCGGAGCGCCCGGAGCGCCCGGAGCGCCCGGCGTCGTGCGGTGGGGTGCGGCCTCAGGGCAGCGTCGCGTTGTTGCCGCCGCTGACGACCACGACGGTCGCTGCATCCGCCCCTCCGTCAGAGTCCCCGGGCGGCCCGACGAGGCCCGCGAGCACGGCGGCCAGCGCGACGCACGCCGCCGGCTCGGCGAGCACCCGCGCCCGGTCCCACAGGAAGCGCCGTGCGGCGAGGATCGCGTCCTCGCCGACCAGCACCGGCCGGGCCCCGGCGGCACGGGCCACGCCGAAGGCCAGGGTGCCGATGCGCGGCGGTCCGAGCGCGTCTGCCGCGACGCCCGCCGAGGGCAGGTCGACGGGCTCCCCCGCCGCCAAGGCGCCGGCGAGGTGGGCGCACAGCTCCGGCTCGACCGGCTGGACGGGGACGTCGAGCGCCGTCGCCACGCCGGCGTACAGCCCTCCCCCGCCGCAGCCGAGCACCACGAGGCCGAGGTCGGGCAGCTGCTCGGCGAGCTCGAGGCCCAGGGTTCCCGCGCCTGCGGCCGTGCGCACCGTGTCGTAGGGGTGCACCACCGGCAGGCCGTGGGCGGCGCTGAACGCTGCGCACTCGGCGAGTGCCTCGCCGACGTGGCCGTCGACCCGGTGCAGCCGCGCGCCGTACTCCTCGATCCGGGCGAGCTTGGCCGGCGTCGCCGTGGCCGGCGCGAACACGTCGGCCGTGAGCCCAGCACGTCCCGCTGCCCACGCCACCGCCGCGCCGTGGTTGCCGCCCGATGCGGCCGCCACGCCGGTGACCGACGCGTCTAGCGACAGCACGTTGTTCAGCGCGCCACGCGCCTTGAACGACCCGGTGTGCTGGAGCAGCTCCAGCTTGACCAGCACCCGCCCGGGCACCCCCGGCTCCCCGGTCAGGTCCAGCAGCGGGGTCCGGCGCACCTGCCCGGCGACCCGCTCCCGCGCCCGGACCACCTCGGCGCGGTCCAGCACCGTCACGTGTTGCGGCGGGCGATGTCCGCGGTCAGGGTGCTCGCGAAGCCCACCCAGCCGGCGTACGGCGCGAGCAGCGCGGCAGCCTTCGGGTCGACCCGCCGGACGCGTCGCACCAGGTCGAGCGTCGAGGCCTCGAGGACCAGCACCTCCACGAGCGCCCAGCGGGGCCGCTTGGCGGTGAAGAAGACCCAGCTCCAGCCGGTGTTGAGGACGAGGTTCACGCCCAGCGCGCGGGCCAGCGCCCGCCGCTCCTCCGGCTCGGCGGCCTCGAGGGCGCGGGCCGAGGCGACCGCGATCAGCCCGTAGAGAGTCGTCCACGCCGGGCCGAACGCCCACCCCGGGGGCTGCCACGGCGGCTTCTCCAGGTCGTCGTACCACTGGGAGGTGACATCCGTGCCGACCCCGCCGGCCACCGCCGTCGCGACGACGGCCGCCGCGGTGGCGGGCAGGTAGCGGCGGCCCCTCATGCGTCGACCCGGTCGCGCGGCGTGCCGGCCGTGGCCCGCCAGGCCCGGGCACCCACCCGGGCCAGGACCACCGCGACCAGGAGGTTGACCACGATCAGCACCGAGTGGGCCACCCAGTAGCCGGTCGGCCGGTCCTCGCCGCGGGCGTGGGCCGCGGCGAGGTTCTTGGTGAACATCGCGTAGGTCGCGACGTTCCAGGCGGCGATGGCCAGGAACAGGACGGCGTGCTTGCGCTCGAGCTTCACGCCCCCATCCTGGCTCACCGCCGCAAGGTCAGACCCGCGCCCCCTCGAGCTCGGCGTCCCCTGCGCCGTCGGCGTCGCCGAGCGCGTGGCCGGGCTCCCGGTCGAGCTTCGAGGGCCACCAGATCCGGCTGCCGAGGTCGAGGTTGAGGGCCGTGACGAGCACCGACCGCACGATCAGGGTGTCGAGCAGCACACCGAGGGCGACCGCGATGCCGATCTCCGCGAAGGCGACCAGCGGCATCGTGCCGAGCACCAGGAACGTGGCCGCGAGCACCATGCCGGCGGAGGTGATCACGCCGCCGGTCGCCGACAGGGCGATCCGCGACGCCTTCCGCGTCCCGTGCACGGGGGTCTCCTCGCGCACCCGGCTCATCAGGAAGATGTTGTAGTCGATGCCGAGCGCGACCAGGAACACGAACACGAACAGCGGCAGCGACGCGTCCGCGCCCGCGAAGCCGAAGACGTACTTGAACAGCAGCGCGCTGATGCCGAGCGAGGCGCCGAAGGACAGGACCACCGTGGCGATCAGGATCAGCGGCGAGAACACCGCCCGCAGCAGGACCATCAGGACCAGCAGCACGACCAGCAGCACCAGCGGGATGATCACCCAGTTGTCGTGGGTCGAGGCGATCTCGATGTCGGTGGTGATCGCCGACCCGCCGCCCACCAGGGCGTCGGCGCCGTCGACCGCGTGCACCTTGTCGCGGACCCGGTCGACCGTGTCGAAGGCCGCCTGGGAGGTCGGGTCGTCGGTCAGCGGTGCGG
The DNA here is from genome assembly GCA_963781745.1 of uncultured Actinomycetota bacterium. Classification (GTDB taxonomy): domain Bacteria; phylum Actinomycetota; class Actinomycetes; order Propionibacteriales; family Nocardioidaceae; genus Nocardioides_B. The sequence goes on from CAWAHH010000020.1 coordinate 452,460, forward strand.
ACACGAAGGCCACGCCGTCCTTGACGATCGGCTCGCTCGGGTCGCCGAGGCCCTCGACGCCGGTCATGGCGGTCCGCACGGCCGCACCCTGGTCGGCGTTGGCGACGACCATCAGCGGGCTGGAGCTGTCGGCGAGGTCGTGGGCGGTGAGCACCTTCTGGCCGACGATCGAGTCGAACTCCTTGGTGTAGGCGTCCTCGGTCGAGAGCCCGGTCGCGTTGAGGGTGAACATCCCCAGGGTGGCGACGGCCAGCGCCGCCGCGGTCCCGACCCACACCGCGCGGGGGCGTACGGCGATCCGCGAGCCGACCCGCGACCAGAAGCCGCGCGAGGTCGGCTCCTCGCTCCCGAAGCGCGGGCGCGAGGGCCAGAAGATCCACCGGCCGGTGATCACCATCAGCGCGGGCAGCAGCGTGAGCATCACCAGCAGGCCCACCCCGATGCCGATCGCGGCGACGGGCCCGAGGCCGGCCGTGGAGTTCATCTCGGCGAAGACCAGCGTGATCATCGCCAGCACCACCGTCGCGGCGCTCGCGATGATCGCCGGCGAGGCGCGGTGCAGCGCGAACGCCATCGCCTCGTGGCGGTCCTCGTGACGGCGCAGCTCCTCGCGGTAGCGGGCGACCAGCAGGAGGGCGTAGTCGGTGCCGGCACCGAACACGAGCACGGTCAAGATGCCCTGGCTCTGCCCGTTGACGGTGAGGTCGGCGTACTTCGCGAGCAGGTAGATGACGCCCTGGGCCGTCGTGAGGGCGACGCCGGCCGAGATCACCGGGAGCAGCCAGAGCACGGGGCTGCGGTAGGTCAGCAGCAGGATCACGATGACGACGAGCACGGTGAAGCCGAGCAGCTTGCCGTCGAGCCCGGAGAAGGCCTCGGCCGAGTCGGCGGCCTGGCCACCGGGACCGGCGATGTGCGTGGCGACACCCGGGATGGTGGCGATGTCACGGATCTCGTCGGTGACGTCGGGAAGCTTGTTCCAGCCGTTCTTCCCGAAGTTGAAGGTGACCACGGCCTGCGCGACCTGGCCGTCCTCGGACTGCTGCACGAGGGCCTGGGCCGGGAGCGGCTGGCCCTGTGGGGTGAGCGCCGGCACCGCGCCGTCGAGCTGCTGGACCTTGCCGACCTGGGCGGCGATCTCGCCGAGGTCCTGGTCGGTCAGCCCGGCCTTGCGCTCGTAGACGAGGACCGTCGGGATGTCGTTCTGGTCCTGGAAGGCGTCGAGGCGGTCGAGCGCCTTGGTCGACTCGGCGCTCGCCGGGAGCCAGGACGACGCCTGGTTGTCCTGGACGTCGGTGAGCTTGCCCGCGAAGGGCGCGGCGACCATCAGGGCCACCACCCAGAAGACGAGCACGAACCACTTGGAGTAACGGCCGGTGAGCTTGCCGGCGACCTGACGATGCATGAGACGACTCCATCACTGAACGACCCTGCCCGCATCCGGGTTTTCCCTGATCCTGACCGGGACCTCCCCCAGGAATCATCGCTGGTTCAGACCGGCTGTGGGGACACCGGCACCGAAACCGGACAGAGCCCCCCGGATCGGGGCGGCGGCTCGTCAGGAGTCGTGTCGCCCGGTCCGCCGGCGGCGTCCGGCCGCGACGCCGACGCCGAGACCGGCCAGGGCGGCCGCCCCGATCGCCGGCAGCCGCGAGCCACCCTCCTCGCGCGTGCCCCCGTCGTCCTCGGTGTCCGTGCCGGGGGCCCGGCGCCGGTCGGGTACGTCGGCGAGGACCTCCGCCGACCCGCGTGCGAGGGCGGCCCCCGGGGCGCGCGTGGCCTCGGCGGTGCGGCGCTCGAGCGCCAGGGGCGAGGTGTAGGCCCACGCGGCGGCATACATCACGAGCCGGGAGAAGTAGTTGATCCAGACCACCACGATCAGCGCGACGCCGAAGGCCTGGAACGCCGGCGAGCCCTGGGTCTGCTTCAGCAGCAGGTTGGCGGCCAGCTTGAGCACCTCGAAGCCGACGGCGCCGAGCACGGCGCCACCCAGCAGCGACCGGCGCGGCACACCCGACTCGGGCACGAGCAGCCGGAACATCGTCAGCAGCAGGGCGGTGGACGCCGCGATGCCGAGGGCGTGACCGAGCACCACGAGCAGGGTGCTCGGCACCAGCGACGCGGAGTCGACGTGGACGGCATCGAGGATCGCGTCGGAGAAGCCGGTGACCGCACTGGACAGGCCGACCGACAGCACGAGGGTGACGCCGATGACGGCGAGGGTGCCGAGGTCGCGCAGCTTGCCGATCACGAGGTTGGGCTGCTCGGCGCGCGGCACCCCGAACATCACCTCGATGGCGGCCCGCATCCCCGACAGCCAGCCCAGCCCGGCGTACAGCAGGGTGACGAGCCCGATGACGCCGACGGTGGTGGCGGCGTTCTGCACGGTCTCGAGCGGGATCTGGCCCTTGCCGCTGCCCAGGACGCCGGGCAGGAGGTCGTCGATCTGGCGCTCGAGCGGGCCGCGCGCGTCGGGCGCGACCCTGGCGACCTGGCCGACGGCGAAGAAGGCGAGCGCCAGGATCGGGAAGACCGAGAGGAACCCGAAGTACGTCACCGCGCCGGCCTGGGCGTTGCCGTTGACGGTGCCGTAGTGGCCGACCATCCGCAGGGCGTGGTCCAGCCAGCCGTAGCGCTCGCGCAGGGCGCCCACGCGCGCGGTGACCCGCTCCTTCAGTGAAGCCATGCCTGGGGTCTACCCATCCGCGGCGGCCGTCAACACGAAGTCGCGGGTGGGCACCCAGCCGTCGCTGCCGCTGTGGACGTAGAGCGAGAAGCGGTCGACGACGAAGTCGCACTCGAAGCCGGCGAGCTCGTCGAACGCCCTGTCCAGCGCCGGGTCCTCGAGGTGGTGGGCGACGGTGACGTGCGGGTGGTAGGGGAACGCCTGCTCGACGTCGAGCGGCCCGCGGCGCACCGCGAAGGCGAGCTGCTCGCAGGCCGAGATGCCCTCCACCACCGTGACGAAGACGACCGGCGAGACCGGCCGGAAGGTGCCGGTGCCGCGCAGGTGGATCCGGAAGGCGTGGTTGCCGGCGGAGGCCTCCGCGAGGTGCTTCTCGATGGCGGGTACGTCGGCGGCCGCCGTCTCGTGCGGCGGCATCAGCGTGATGTGGGTCGGGATGCCCGGCGCCGTGGCGTCCCCGAGGGCGCCGCGGTAGTCCTGGAGCTGTGAGCCCCACGGCTCGGGGACCGCGATGGCCACCCCGATCGTCGTGGTCGTCGTCACGAGGGTGACCCTAACGGGCCGCGACGAAGCCGACGCGCTCGTAGACGTCGGCCAGGGTGCGCTCGGCGACCGCGCCGGCGCGCTCGGCCCCCGAGCGCAGCACGGCGTCGAGCTGCGCGGTGTCCTCGAGCAGCTCGAGGGTGCGGTCGCGGAAGGGCGTCACGAACTCCACGACCACGTCCGCGAGGTCCTTCTTGAGGTCGCCGTAGCCCCGTCCGACGTACGCCTCCTCGAGGTCCTCGACGGGACGGTCGGTGAGGGCGGAGAAGATCGTCAGCAGGTTCGAGACGCCCGGCTTGTCCTCCGTGTCGAAGCGCACCTCCGAGCCGGAGTCGGTGACCGCCGAGCGGATCTTCCTGGCCGAGACCTTCGGGTCGTCGAGCAGCTCGATGATCCCGGCGGGCGAGGACGCCGACTTCGACATCTTCGCGGTCGGCTCCTGCAGGTCGGTGATCTTCGCCGTGGACTTCAAGATGTAGGGCTCCGGGAGCCGGAAGGTCTTCTTGTAGCGGTGGTTGAAGCGCTGCGCGAGGTCGCGGGTCAGCTCGAGGTGCTGGCGCTGGTCCTCGCCGACCGGGACGTACGCCGGCCGGTAGAGCAGGATGTCGGCGGCCTGCAGCACGGGGTAGGTGAAGAGCCCGACCGACGCCGCGCCCTCGCCGCCCTTGGCCGACTTGTCCTTGAACTGCGTCATCCGGCGGGCCTCGCCGAACCCGGTCAGGCACTGCAGCACCCAGCCGAGCTGCGCGTGGGCGGGGATCTGGGACTGCACGAAGATGGCCGACCGCTCGGGGTCGACGCCCATCGCGATCAGCTGCGCGGCGGCGCGGCGGGTGCGCTCGCGCAGCCGCTTGGGGTCCTGCTCGACGGTGATCGCGTGCAGGTCGGCGATGAAGAAGAACGGCTCGTGCTCGTCCTGCAGCGACACCCACTGCCGCAGCGCGCCGAGGTAGTTGCCGAAGTGGAACGAGTCGGCGGTCGGCTGGATCCCCGAGAGCACCCGGGGTCGGCTGGCGGGGGTCGCGGGCGCGACAGGTCCAGGGGGTACGTCGGGCATGGGCCGCATTCTCGCAGGAAGCGCCGCGTCGAGGTCAGGACGGGTCGAGACCGCGCCGGGCGAGCAGCGCCTCGCGCTGGAACGCGTAGCCGACCATCCAGGTCGGGAGGTAGCGGTAGACCCGGATGTCCGGACCCCAGGTCAGGGGCGAGCCGCCGTAGTGCCGGGTCCAGTGCTCCAGGGTCTCGTCGTAGTCGTCGTCGCCGGGGGCGATCAGCTCGACGCTGCCGTGGCTGAACACGCCGAGCTCCTCGTTGTCGACGTGGGCGACGCTGACCTGCGGACGGGCCTCGAGGTGCCGCGCCTTGGCCGAGGTCCCCGAGGTGCTGAACGACCAGGTGCCGTGCAGGAAGTGACCGTCCACGGCGCTGATCCGCGGCTCGCCGTGCGCGGTGACCGTGGCCACCGAGACGACCTTCATGCCGGTGAGCAGGGCGACCAGGTCGCGCGCCGAGAGCACCCGGTCCCCGGTGATGATCGCGCGCAGGTGCTCGGTCGCCTTCGCGTGGGAGGCGTCGAGCAGCGCCTGGAGCCGGTCGAGATCCTCCGAGGTCTCGTACACGCCGGCCACGCTACGCCCGGGAGACGCGCTCAGCCCGTCTCGCGCACGCTCTCCCGCTCGGCCGGCTCGGCGGCGCCGGCCCCGGCCGCGTCCGCGACGGGCTCCTCGGAGGGGGCGTCCGGGCCGGCGGAGAGCTCGTGACCGGGCGCGACGGGAGGGGGTACGGCGGTCACGAGCACGCGCCCGACCCGCCGTCCCTCCACCTCGCGTACGACGATCCGGTGGTCCTCGAAGTCCACGAGGTCGTCCACGAGAGGCAGCCGGCCGAGCCGGGCCATCAGGAAGCCGGCGACCGTCTCGTAGGGCCCCTCGGGCAGCTCGATCCCGGTCACGTCCTCGAAGTCGTCGAGGTTGATCAGGCCGTCGACCTCGACCTCGCCGCCGCGGTGCACGGTGGTCTCGGCCTCGTCGACGTCGTACTCGTCCTTGATGTCGCCGATGAGCTCCTCGACGAGGTCCTCCATGGTGACGATGCCCGCCGTGCCGCCGTACTCGTCGGCGACGATCGCCAGGTGCAGGCCCTCGCGGCGCATGTCGGCCAGGGCGGCCAGGATCGGCCGCGTCCACGGCAGCACCAGGCAGCGGCGCGCCAGCTCGCCGACGCGCACGGAGCGCCCGGTCATCTCGGGGGCGTAGAGGTCGCGCACGTGCACGAAGCCGATGACGTCGTCGGCGGACCCACGGATCACGGGGTAGCGCGAGTGCGGCTGCCGCAGCGCCTCCTTGGCGGCCTTGAAGACCGGCGTCGTGCGCGTCCAGGAAGTCGACCTCGGTGCGCGGGATCATCACCTCGCGGATCTGCCGGTCGCCGGCCTCGAAGACGTCCTCGACGATGCGGCGCTCCTCCTCCCCCAGCGTCTCGTGGGTGTTGACGAGCTCGCGCAGCTCCTCGTCGGACATCTGCTCGCTCTTGGCGTTGGGGTCGCCGCCGACGAGCCGGACCACGACGTTGGTGGAGACCGACAGCAGCCAGATGACCGGGCGCGAGATGGTGGCGATCCGGTCGACCGTGGGACCGAGCGCCAGCGCGAAGCCCTCCGCGCGCTGCAGGGCCAGCCGCTTGGGGGCGAGCTCGCCCAGCACCAGGGAGACGTAGGAGATGGCGATCGTCACGAGCACCAGCGCGGCGACGTCGGCGGCGCCGTCGGGCAGGCCGAGGGCGACCAGCCGCGGGGCCAGGTCGCCGGCCAGGGTCGCGCCGCCGAAGGACGCCGACAGGAAGCCCGCCAGCGTGACGCCGACCTGGACGGCCGCGAGGAAGCGGTTGGGGTCGGCGGCCAGGCGGGCGACCGCCTCGCCGCGCCGGCCGCGGCTCGGCCATCGCGCGGACCTGGCCGTCGCGCAGCGACACCAGGGCGATCTCGGCGGCGGCGAACATGCTGCCGACGAGGACGAAGACGACGACAAGCCCGATGTTCGCGAGCGTGCCGTTCATGGTCTATGACTTTCGTCCATGCCGACAACGATAAGGGTTTGCCGCCGCGGCGCCCGCGTCGGCAGGGTGGCCCGATGAGCGTTCCCCGAGGACGTCCCCGTGCTCACCGACGGCGTCGTCACCCTGCGCGCGCACCGCGCCGCGACGACGCGGCCGCCGTGCTCGAGCAGTGCGTCGACCCGGTGAGCCGGCGGTGGACGACCGTCCCGATGCCCTACACGCGCTCGAGGACGCCGACGGGTTCGTCGGCGAGATCGTGCCGGCCGGGTGGGAGCGCGGCGACGCTGGGTCTTCGCGGTCGAGGCCCCCGACGACGACGGCGTGCCCCGCGTTCTGCGGCACGGTCGAGCTGCGCGACCGAGGGGACCGCCGGGCGGAGATCGCCTACGGCGCGCACCCCTGGGCCCGCGGGCCGCGGCATCATGCACCGGGCGCTGCGAGCTGCTGCTGGCGTGGGGCTTCGAGGAGCGCGGCCTGCGGGCGGTGGTCTGGTGGGCCAACCGTCGGCAACTGGGCCTCGCGCCGTACGGCGTGGCGGCTGGGGTTCACCTGCGACGGCACGGTCGCGGCGGTGGCTGCCGCAGCGCGGCGAGCTCGCTCGACGCCTGGGTCGGCGTGCTGCACGCCGGCGAGCCCGCGCGGGCCCCGGCGCCATGGCTGGACGTGCCGCGGCTGTCCGGGGAGCGGGTGGTGCTGCGGCCCTGCCGGGACGACGACGCGCCGCGGATCGTGGAGGCGTGCGCCGACGAGCGCACGGCGCACTGGCTGTGCGGGCTGCCCTCGCCGTACACCCGCGACGACGCCGGGCCTACCTCGCTGCCGCGCGACGAGCAGCGCGCTGGCGGCGTAGCGGTCTGGCGTGGGCGGTCGCCGACCCGGCGACGGACCGGCTGCTCGGCAGCCTCGTCGCTGTTCGACCTGAGGGCCGGGCGCGACGCCGAGGTGGGCTACTGGACGCACCCGGACGCCCGCGGACGCGGCGTGATGACGGAGGCGTGCGGGCTGGCCGTGCGGCACGGGCTCGCAGCGGCGGACCGCGGCGGGCTGGGCCTGCGCCGCATCGGCATCCGCGCGGCCGCGGGCAACGCCGCCTCGCGACGGGTGATCGAGGCCAACGGGTTCGTCCCCGTCGGCCGCGAGCGCCTCGCCACCCGGCTGCGCGACGGCACGATGGTCGACACCGAGTGCTTCGACCTGCTCCTCGAGGAGTACGACGGCCCGCCGACCTAGCTCGCCAGGCGCAGGTCGCGCCGGTGCACCAGCACCGACGCGCCGAGCACCACCAGCCCGCCGAACGACAGCGCGGCACCGACCCAGCTCGGGGCCGTGTAGCCGTAGCCGGCCGCGATCACGACGCCGCCGAGCCAGGCCCCGAGCGCGTTCGCGGCGTTGAGGGACGCGTGGTTCATCGCGGCGCCGAGCGTCTGGGCCTCCCCGGCGGCGTACATCAGCCGCATCTGCAGGTTCATCACCAGCACCGAGCCCGAGGGTGGCGACGGCGAACACGGTCAGCGCCGCCGGGACGGCCTCGTGGGCGGTCACCGTGAACAGCGCCAGCCCCAGGCCCATCCCCACCGAGCCGACGACCATCGAGCGCAGCACCGACCAGTCGGCGAGCCGGCCGCCCAGGACGTGCCGAGGAGGTGCCGAGCCCGAAGGCGAGCAGGAACAGCGGGACGGTGGACTGGTCGAGCCCGGTGACGTCGGTGACGGCCGGGGCGACGTAGCTGTACATCGCGAACATGCCGCCGAACCCGACGCCGCCGATGAGCCGGGTCAGCCAGACCTGCGGCTCGCGAACGCCCGGAGCTCGCGCCGGCCGGTGCGCCGACCGGTCGGCCGGGGTCGCCGGCACCAGCCACCAGACCAGGGCGACGGTGAGCACGCCGAGGGCGGAGACGGCCCAGTAGGCGGAGCGCCAGCCGAGGTGCTGGCCCATCCAGGTGCCGCGGGCACGCCGGCGATGGTGGCCACCGACAGCCCGAGCATCACCATGCTCACGGCCCGTCCGCGGCGGGCCGCGGTCGACCAGGGACGCGGCGACGAGCGAGGCGACGCCGAAGTACGCGCCGTGCGGGAGGCCGGCGAAGAAGCGCGCCGAGGCCAGCAGTCCGTAGCCGCCGGCGAGCGCGCTCGCGACGTTGCCGACCACGAAGGTGGCCATCAGCGCGAGCAGCAGGCCCTTGCGGGGCAGCCGGGCGCCGCCGACGGCGATGAGCGGGGCGCCGACGACCACGCCGAGCGCGTAGGCGCTGATGACGTGCCCGGTCGCCGGGATCGACCGGTCGATGCCGGCCGCGATGTCCGGGAGCAGTCCCATGGTCACGAACTCCGTCGTGCCGATCGCGAAGCCGCCGGTGGCCAGCGCCACCAGCGCGAGCGCGACCTGGCGGGCGCCGGGCGCCGCGACGGCGCGGTCCGTCGGGTCGGCGGGTCGGTGCGTGGGGGGTGCTGCGGTCGTCACAGGACGGGTCCTTCGAAAGGCGGGGAGGGCGTTCACCGGTGACAAGGACCGGCATCACCCGATGATTCCCTTTCGCGCTACAGAAGAATCCCGGATCGCCCGGATGGAAGCCACGTCACACCGCCCGGGCGGGTCTTGCGGGCGCCCGCGGACGGGTCGAGACTCGCAGGGACGCCGGACGGGTCACTGGTCGGATGCTGGGAGGCTCACGTGCTGACTCGCACGCACTGGCAGCGGCAGATCGCGCGCCTCGACCCGGAGAGGGACTACGAGGAGATCTACGCGATCATCGGTCACCCACGAGTTCCCCTGGGACATGAACCAGTCGCTCTCGTTCGCCCTCTTCCGGACCTACGCGGTCCCTCGATCGGCCGCCTGCTCGACGAGACCGGGCGAGTTCGAGCGCGACACCCAGGGAGGTACGACGACACCGCGCTGCTCCTCGACGAGCCGGACGGCACGGCCTGCACAGCGAGGGCGGACGTCGCGCGATCCGGCGGATCAACCAGATGCACGGCGCCTACGACGATCGCAACGACGACATGCGCTACGTGCTGGCCACGTTCGTGGTGCCGAAGCGCTGGATGGACGACTACGGCTGGCGGCCGTTCGGCCCCGCGGAGGTGCGGGCCAGCGTGCGCTACTACCAGCGAGCTCGGCCGGCTGATGGGCATCAGGGACGTGCCCGGACACCTACGACGGCTTCGAGTGGCTGCTCGACGACTACGAGGCCGAGCACTTCGCCTTCGACGCCGGCGGGCGCCGGGTCGCGGACGCCACGATGCGGCTGATGCTGACGTTCTACCCGTCGGTCGCTGCGCCGTCCGATGGAGGTGTTCAGCCGGGCGCTCATGGACGACCCGCTGCTCGAGGCCTTCCACTACCGCCGGCCCCCGGCGTGCGGTGGTGCCGCGGCCCGGGCGGGGCTGCGCGCCCGGGGTCGGGTCGAGGCGCTCGCTGCCCGCCCGGCGCACGGCCCGTCCACGCCCGCGACATGCCCCGGATCCGGTCCTACCCGGACGGCTACGACGTGGACGCGCTCGGCACCTTCCCCCGCGGCTGCCCGGTCGCCCCGTCCCGCGCCGACGCCGGTGAGGGTTCCGCGCATGGCCAGGGTCACGCGCGGGTTCATCGGTCGCCGGCGACCGGAGCCGGCCCGACCGCCTCCCGCCCGGGCAGTACGACGTCGGGCGCGACTGGCCGGTGCTGACCGCCGAGGTCACGCCCGGTCATCGACCCCGCGCGACTGGACGGTCACCGTCGACGGCCTCGTCGAGAGCCCGCGCACGTGGACCTGGGACGAGGTCCACGCGCTGCCGCCGTCGGAGTACGAGGGCGACATCCACTGCGTCACGACGTGGTCCAAGTTCGACATGCGCTTCGGCGGCGTGTCGGTCGACACGCTGCTCGATGCCGGCGCGGCCGCGCGCCGAGGCGGCGTACGTCGCTGGCCACCTGCAGCACCGGCTACACCACCAACCTGCCGCTGGCCGACGTCACCGGCGGCAAGGCCTGGGTGGCGTGGGACGTACGACGGCCGGCCGCTGCCGCGCGACCACGGCGGGCCGGTGCGGCTGCTCGTGCCGCACCTCTACTTCTGGAAGAGCGCCAAGTGGGTCGACCGGCTGACCCTGCTCGACCACGACGAGCAGGGGTTCTGGGAGCGCAACGGCTACCACGACCGCGGCGACCCGTGGCTCGAGCAGCGCTACCAGGGCGACTGATGGACGGCGCTCGCACGCCCCGGCGCGGCGGGTGGTGCGTCGGCACCGTGCGCGAGGTCGACCACCCGGTCCCGGACGCGGTCCGGCTGCGGCTCGACGTACCCGACCGGATCGCAGCACCTGCCCGGCCAGCACTACGTCGTGCGGCTGACCGCCGAGGACGGCTACACCGCGTCGCGGTCCTACTCGGTGGCGTCCTCGCCCGCGACCCGCTGCTCGAGCTCTACGTCGAGCGGCTCGACGACGGCGAGGTGTCGACGCTACCTCGCCGACGTCGTCGAGCCCGGCGACGAGCTCGAGGTGCGCGGCCCGATCGGCGGCTGGTTCGTCTGGGACGGCGCGACCGCCCGCACTCGGCGTCGCCGGCGGCACCGGCGTCGTGCCGCTGGTCTCGATGCTGCGGCACGCCGCGCGACCTCGGCCGCGCCGACCTGGTGCGGCTGGTGGTGTCCGCGCGCACCCTCGAGGAGCTGCCGTACGCCGACGAGCTCGGCCGGCCAGCACGCTGCGTGCTCACCCGCGCCGACGCACGACGGACGTCCCGCCGGCCGGGTCACCGCCGACGACCTGCGCCCCCTGGTCCCGGACGAGGCCGCGACGACGTACGTCTGCGGGTCGGCCGGGTTCGCCGAGGCGGCCAGCCGGCTGCTGGTCGACCTCGGCGTGCCCGCCGACCGGCGTGCGCGTGGAGCGGTTCGGCCCGACCGGGGGCTAGAGGTCGAGCACGAGCGCCAGCGCGTCGTCGACCCGCTGCATCTCCTCGAGGGTGAGGTACCCGGCACGCTCGGTCAGGCGGGAGAGGTCGACGGTGGCGAGCTGGTCGCACATCACGAGGGTGCGGCGCTCGCGGACCGTGACAGGCGGCCGGAAGCTCGCCTCACGCGCGCTGGTGCTGGTGAAGGCGACGACCCAGGTGCTCAGCGCCATCCAGTCCGGCTGGAGGACCACCGCGTAGCGGCGGCCCTGCTGCTCGTGGCCCCTCCCTCGCGCGGGCAACCGGTAGACCTCACCTCTCACGGGGCGCCTGCAGAGCGGCCGCGTCCTCGCGGATCGCGGCGATCTCGGCGCGGTCGTCCGGGTCGTCCCTGAGGGCGCGCGCCTCGGCCGCGGCGACCGCGCGCCGCTCGTCGCGACGCATCGCCGCGAGGGCGGCCCGGATGACCTGGTCGGCGCTCTCGCGGCGCTCCGCCCCCAGCTCGAGCAGCAGGTCGCGGGTGCTGGTCTGCACCTTGACCGTGGTGGTGTCTGCCATGTCAGCAGTCTACTCCTGGTAGACCACCCGTGGAGATGTCAGCCCAGGATGGACAGCGCCTTGTTGAGCGTCGCCGACGGCCGCATCACCGCGGAGGCCAGGGCGTCGTCGGGGCGGTAGTAGCCGCCGATGTCGGCGGGCGAGCCCTGCACGGCGAGCAGCTCCTCGTTGATGGCCGCCTCGTTGGCGCGCAGCTCGCCGGCGAGCTCGGCGAACGCGGCCGCGAGGTCGGCGTCGTCGGTCTGGCTGCTGAGCTCCTCGGCCCAGAACAGCGCGAGGTAGAAGTGGCTGCCCCGGTTGTCGATCTCGCCGGCCCTACGGCTCGGGGACTTGTTCTCGTTGAGGAAGCGGCCCGTCGCGCGGTCGAGCGTCGCGCTCAGGATCCGGGCCCGCGCGTTGTCGGTGGACTCCCCGAGGTGCCCGAAGCTCTCCGCCAGCGCCAGGAACTCGCCGAGGCTGTCCCACCGCAGGTGGTTCTCCTTGACGAGCTGCTGCACGTGCTTGGGCGCCGAGCCGCCGGCGCCGGTCTCGAACAGCCCGCCGCCGTTGATCAGCGGGACGACCGAGAGCATCTTGGCGCTGGTGCCGAGCTCGAGGATCGGGAACAGGTCGGTGAGGTAGTCGCGCAGCACGTTGCCGGTCACCGAGATGGTGTTCTCGCCCCGGCGGATCCGCTCCAGGGAGAACGCGATCGCGTCGACGGGCGACATGATCTCGATCTGCAGCCCGGAGGAGTCGCCGACCACGTCGGCGTCGGCGAGGTAGGTGCGGACCTTCTCGATGAGGTTCGCGTCGTGGGCGCGGCCCTCGTCGAGCCAGAACACGGCCGGCTCGCCGCTCGCCCGGGCACGGGTGACGGCGAGCTTGACCCAGTCGCGGATCGGCACGTCCTTGGTCTGGCACATCCGCCAGATGTCGCCGGCGCTGACGACGTGCTCGAGGACCACGTCGCCGGCCTCGTCGACCACGCGGACGGTGCCGGTCGAGGCGATCTCGAAGGTCTTGTCGTGGCTGCCGTACTCCTCGGCGGCCTGCGCCATCAGCCCGACGTTGGAGACCGACCCCATCGTCGCGGGGTCGTAGGCGCCGTGGGCGCGGCAGTCGTCGATCACGACCTGGTAGATGCCGGCGTACGACGAGTCGGGGATCACCGCGAGGGTGTCCGCCTCGGCGCCGTCGGGGCCCCACATGTGACCGGACTGGTGCGGATCATCGCGGGCATCGAGGCGTCCACGATCACGTCGCTCGGGACGTGCAGGTTGGTGATGCCCTTGTCGGAGTCGACCATCGCGAGGGCCGGACCGTCGGCGAGGTCCCGGGCCACCGCGGCCTTGATCGCCTCGGCCTCGGGCAGCGACTCGGCGCCCTTGAGGATGGCGCCGAGACCGTCGTTGGGGCTCAGCCCGGCGGCGGCGAGGGTGTCGCCGTGCTCGGCGAACAGCCGCGGCAGGAAGGCGCGCACGACGTGGCCGAAGATGATCGGGTCGGACACCTTCATCATGGTGGCCTTCAGGTGCACCGAGAACAGCACGTCGTCGGCCTTGGCCCGGGCGATCTGCGCGGCCAGGAACTCGCGCAGCGCGGCGACCCGCATCACGGTGGCGTCGACGACCTCGCCGGCGAGCACCGGGACGGACTCGCGCAGCACCGTCGTCGTGCCGTCGTCGCCGACCAGCTCGATGCGCAGGGAGCCGTCGGCCGCGACGACGGCCGACTTCTCGTTGGAGCAGAAGTCCTCGGCGTCCATGTGCGCGACGTTGGTCTTGGAGTCCGACGACCAGGCACCCATGGAGTGCGGGTGGTTGCGGGCGTACTGCTTGACCGACGCGGGTGCGCGGCGGTCGGAGTTGCCCTCGCGCAGCACGGGGTTGACCGCGCTGCCCTTGACCTTGTCGTAGCGCGCCCGGGCGTCGCGCTCCTCGTCCGTCGACGGGTTGTCCGGGTAGTCCGGCAGGTCGAAGCCCTGGCTCTGCAGCTCGGCGACGGCGGCCTTGAGCTGCGGGATCGAGGCGCTGATGTTGGGCAGCTTGATGATGTTGGCCTCGGGCTGCTTCGCGAGCTCGCCGAGCTCGGCGAGCGCGTCGTCGATGCGCTGCTCGGGGTCCAGCCGGTCGGCGAACCCGGCGATGATGCGGCCGGCCAGCGAGATGTCCCGCGTCTCCACGGACACGCCGGCCGTCGAGGCGTAGGCCGAGACGATCGGCAGCAGGGAGTACGTCGCCAGCAGGGGCGCCTCGTCCGTGTGCGTGTAGATGATCACAGGTCCAGAAGTGCTGGTGTCGCTCACCGAGGCTCCGATCGGATAGCCAGATTATTTCTTGACGTCAAGATATCTCACGTCCTCGGACGCGTCCACCGCGACCGTCCAGCGCCGTCCACGCTCACCGTCAACGCCTCGTCCCCGGCGCGCACGCCGTGCAGCGTGAACGCGCCGAGCCGGGTGCTCACCGCGACGGGGTGGGTGAGCGTGCCGGCGGGCGCGTCCACGTCGAGGCCGGTGACCGCGACCAGGCAGGCCAGCGGCGCGGCGGCGGCCCACGCCTGCGGCCGGCAGGACGCCGGGTAGTCGGCCGGGAAGGGTACGTCGGACGCGGCGTCGCCGCCGTACAGCTCGGGCAGGCGGTAGGCCACCCCCTCGGCGGCGGCGACGAGCCCGGAGGCGAGCTGCGCGGCCTCCTCGGTGCGACCCTCCAGGGCGAGGCCGCGCACGGCGATGGCGGTGTCGTGCGGCCACACCGAGCCGCCGTGGTAGCTGAGCCGGGAGAAGCGCGGGGACGCGGTGGTCAGCGTGCGCAGCCCGAACCCCGAGGCCAGGTCGGGAGCGGTGAGCACCTCGACGACACGGGCGGTCTGCGCCTCGTCGAGCAGGCCGGTGCCGAGCAGGTGGCCCATGTTGGAGGTCACCGAGTCGACCGGGCGGCCCTCGCCGTCCAGCGCGATCGCGACGTGGCCGCCCTCGGGGGTGTCCACCCAGAAGTCGCGGGCGGAACCGCTCCGCGAGGTCGGCGGCCCACGCGGCGAGGCCGTCGACCGGCTCCTCGCCGAACGCCTCGAGCAGCGCGGCCCCGCGCACCGCCGCCTCGTAGGCGTAGCCCTGGACCTCGCACAGCGCGATCGGCGGGTCGGCGAGCCGGCCGTCGGCGAACTGCACCGAGTCGACGCTGTCCTTCCAGCCCTGGTTGGCCAGCCCGCGCCCGGACAGGTCGACGTAGCGCAGCCAGCCGGACTCCGCGCGACTGGTGCGAGCACCCACTCCAGGCAGCGGCGCGCGGCGGGCAGCAGCGCGGCCACCTCGTCGCGGTCGGCGCCCCACCGCCACGCGTCGGCCAGCGTGCACACGAACAGCGGGGTGGCGTCGACGGTGCCGTAGTAGACCGGCGGCAGGCTCATCCCGCCGAGCTCGAGGGTGGTGTTGCGGACCTCGTGCAGGATCTTGCCGGGCTGCTCCTCGCTGTCCGGGTCGGCCTGCGGTACCCCCTGCCGGCGCGCCAGGGTGCGCAGCGTGGAGAGCGCGAGCCCGGTGCCGTAGGGCATCAGCAGCCGGGCCACCCACAGCGAGTCGCGGCCGAACAGGGTGAGGAACCACGGGCTGCCCGGCCGCCACGAAGGCGTCGTCGCCGTCGCGCATCAGCAGCCCGGCGAGGTCGGCGAGGCTCTGGTCCACGAGCCGCGGCAGGCGGATGTCGGGGGCCTCGACCGACACGTCGGGCGACCACGGCCGGGCCCCTCCCGCGGCGAACGTCGGCGTGCCCTCGGCGTGCAGGTCGATCGCCACCTCGAGCGGTCCCGCCCGGGGGCACGGTCGCGGTCCAGGTCAGCCGGTCGCCCCTCGTCGTCGCGGCCGGCGCCGGGTCGAACGCGGCCGTGAACGCCGTGCCCGTCGTGCTCCCACCGGGCGCCCGTCGCGTCGTGGGTCCCGGCGACGGGCTCGGTCGTCCTGCCCTCGCGGACCGTCGGCCATCGGCGCCAGGTCGGCCACCAGGTCGACGTGCAGCACGAGCGTCGACGGGCTCCTGGGCGCGCGAGGCCACCTCACCTCCTCGACGAGGCCGGCCGGGCCAGCGTGCGGCGACGGTCGACGGTGACCGTGCGGGTCGTGCAGCCAGCCGCCGAGCCGCCGGGCGACGTAGGTGTACTCCTGCGGTCCGCGCCGGTCGACGCCGAGCGGACCAGCTCGAGGTCGCTGCCGTCCACGGAGACGGTGAGCTCGTCGAGCAGGCGTACGTCGTCGACGAACCAGCCGCGGACCCCGCCGCGGCGGACCTGCCCGTCGGGGTCGGAGAGCAGGATCGCCGGCGCCGCGACGCTGACGGCGAGGTCGTTGAGCAGCGGGGTCAGGTGGGGCGTGTGAGACACGGGTCGCAGCCTACGAGCCTGGCTGTCCACCCGGGGCACGCCCTTGCTAGCGTCGGAGGAGCCGTCCAGACGCTGGACCCGTCGCCGCCAGGAGCCCGCCGTGAGCACTTCCCCCGTCAAGGTCGCCGTCACCGGCGCCGCCGGCCAGATCGGCTACAGCCTGCTGTTCCGCATCGCGAGCGGGGACCTGCTCGGCAAGGACACCCCCGTCGAGCTGCGGCTGCTGGAGATCGCCCCGGCGCTCAAGACCCTCGAGGGCGTCGTGATGGAGCTCGACGACTGCGCGTTCCCGACCCTGGCCGGGGTCGAGATCGGCGACGACGCCACCAAGGTGTTCGACGGCGCCAACCTCGCCCTGCTCGTCGGCGCCCGCCCGCGCACCAAGGGCATGGAGCGCGGCGACCTGCTCGAGGCCAACGGCGCGATCTTCACCGCCCAGGGCAAGGCCCTCAACGAGGTCGCCGCCGACGACATCCGCATCGGCGTCACCGGCAACCCGGCCAACACCAACGCCCTGATCGCGATGACCAACGCCCCCGACATCCCGCAGGAGCGGTTCTCCGCGCTGACCCGCCTCGACCACAACCGCGCGCTCTCGCAGCTCGCGGCCAAGACCGGCAGCACCGTCAACGACATCAAGAGGCTGACGATCTGGGGCAACCACTCCGCGACGCAGTACCCCGACATCTTCCACGCCGAGGTCGGCGGCCGGAACGCCGCCGAGGTCGTCGGCGACCAGGCCTGGATCGAGAACGACTTCATCCCGACGGTCGCCAAGCGCGGCGCCGCGATCATCGAGGCCCGCGGCTCGTCCTCGGCCGCGTCCGCCGCCTCGGCCACGATCGACGCCGCCCGCGACTGGCTGCACGGCAGCCCCGAGGGCGACTGGGTCTCGATGGCGGTGCGCTCCGACGGCTCCTACGGCATCCCCGAGGGCCTGGTCTACTCCTACCCCGTCACCACCAGGGGCGGCGACTGGGAGATCGTCCAGGGCCTCGAGATCGACGACTTCTCCCGCGGCCGGATGGACGCCACCGCCGCCGAGCTGGTCGAGGAGCGCGACGCGGTCACGGAGCTCGGCCTGATCTGACGCGCACCCGGGCCACCCGCTCGTAGCGGGCTGGCACAACGTCGCCGACGACCTCGACAAGCAGCGGGTCGGGCACGTGTGCCAGCCCGTCTACGCGCCTGGGGCGAGCCGGGTCAGCCGGGCTGGTTGGGGACCACGACGCTCAGCACGATCAGCGCGACGCCGGCGGCGGTCAGCATCAGCACGTCGGACCAGCTGCGCCGGACCCGCAGCATCCCGGCGCCGCGCTCGGAGAGCACCAGCCGGGTGGCGGCGGCGACCAGCAGGCCGATCCCGATCCAGCTCAGGCCGGTGCGCCAGGCGCCCGCGGCGACGATGCCGAGCCCGACCAGGGCCGCCGCGAGGACGACGAGGTAGACCACCCCGCCGAGCGTCTGCGGGCGCTTGCAGCGGGCTGTCCTCGCGCACCGGGCTCAGGCCCGGGCGAGCGACTGCTCGGCGGCGGAGACGATGTTGGACAGCAGCATCGCGCGGGTCATCGGGCCGACGCCGCCGGGGTTCGGGCGAGACCCAGCCGGCCACGTCGTACACGTCCTGCGCGACGTCGCCGGCGATCTTGCCGTCGACGCGCGAGACCCCGACGTCGAGGACGGCGGCACCGGGCTTGACCATGTCGCCGGAGATGATCCCGGGCACGCCGGCCGCGGCGACCACGATGTCGGCCGCGCGCACGTGCGCGGCGAGGTCGCGGGTGCCGGTGTGGCACAGCGTCACCGTGGCGTTCTCGCTGCGGCGGGTGAGCAGCAGGCCGAGCGGGCGGCCGACGGTGACGCCGCGGCCGACCACGACCACGTCGGCGCCGGCGATCGGCACGTCGTGGCGGCGCAGCAGCTCGACGATGCCGCGCGGGCGTGCAGGGCAGCGGGGCGGGCTTGCCGAGGACGAGCCAGCCGAGGTTCGTCGGGTGCAGGCCGTCGGCGTCCTTGAGCCGGGTCCATCGGCCCGAGCACGTCGTTCTCGCACCATGCCCTCGGCAGGGGCAGCTGCACGATGTAGCCGGTGCAGCCGGGGTCGGCGTTGAGCTCGGCGACGTGCGCCTCGACCTCGGCCTGGGTGGCCGTGGCGGGCAGGTCGACGCGGATCGAGGTGATCCCGACCTCGGCGCAGTCCTTGTGCTTGCCGTTGACGTACCACCGCGAGCCGGGGTCGTCGCCGACCAGGACGGTGCCGAGCCCGGGCACGACGCCCTGCTCGCGCAGGGCGGCGACCCGCTCGGTGAGCTCGGCCTTGATGGTGGGGGCGGTCGCGGTGCCGTCGAGGATCTGTGCGGTCACGCGCTCATCCAACCAGAGGGACCGAGTGACGGCGGGTCGGGCCGCGTCAGTGGAAGAAGTGCCGGGTGCCGGTGAGGTACATCGTGACGCCGGCGGCCTCGAGGGCCGCGACGACCTCGGCGTCGCGCTTGGACCCGCCGGGCTGCACGATCGCGCGGACGCCGGCGTCGACGAGGACCTGCGGCCCGTCGGCGAAGGGGAAGAACGCGTCGGACGCGGCGACCGAGCCGGCGGCCCGCTCCCCCGCCCGCTCGACCGCGAGCCGGCACGAGTCGACCCGGTTGACCTGGCCCATCCCGACGCCGACCGAGGCGCCGTCGGAGGCGAGCAGGATCGCGTTGGACTTCACCGAGCGGCAGGCCTTCCAGGCGAAGGCGAGGTCGGCGAGGTCCGCGTCCGAGGCGGGCGTCGCCGGTGGCCAGCGTCCACGTCGAGGGGTCGTCGCCGCCGCCCTCGACGACCGCGTCGACGTGGTCGACCCGCTGCATCAGCAGGCCGCCGCTGACCCGCCGGAACTCCACGGGATCGGGGTAGGCGTCGGTGGCGCAGCGCAGCACCCGCAGGCTCGTCGCGGGCGGCGAGCACCTCGACGGCGCCGTCGTCGTAGTCGGGCGCGACGATCACCTCGGTGAAGATGTCCGCGACCTGCTCGGCCATCGCGACGGTGACCGGCACGTTGGTGGCGATCACGCCGCCGAAGGCCGAGACCGGGTCGCAGGCGTGCGCCTTGCGGTGCGCCTCGGCCACGTCCGCGCCGACGGCGATGCCGCAGGGGTTGGCGTGCTTGATGACCGCCACGGCCGGCTCGGTGAAGTCCCAGGCCGCCCGGCGCGCGGCGTCCGCGTCGACGTAGTTGTTGTAGGACATCTCCTTGCCGGCGAGCTGCTCCGCGGACGCGAGGCCGCCGCGAACCGCTGGTGTAGAGCGCGGCCCGCTGGTGCGGGTTCTCCCCGTAGCGCAGCACCGCCGCCTTGTCCCAGGTGCCCCGACCCAGGCCGGGAAGCCGGTGCCGTCGGAGGAGTCGGTCAGGACGCTGCCCATCCAGGACGCGACCGCCACGTCGTACGTCGCGGTGTGCACGAACGCCTCGAGCGCGAAGCGTCGGCGCTGGGCCAGCGTCGTCCCGCCGTCCCGTACGGCGGCGAGCAGGTCGGCGTACTGCTCGGGCGAGGTGACGATCGCGACCGACGGGTGGTTCTTGGCGGCCGCCCGGACCATCGACGGACCGCCGATGTCGATCTGCTCGACGCACTCGTCGGGCGTCGCGCCGCCGGCGACGGTCTCGGTGAAGGGGTAGAGGTTCGACACGACCAGGTCGAACGGCTCGATGCCGAGCTCGCCGAGCTGGGCGCGGTGGGCCTCGAGGCGCAGGTCGGCGAGGATGCCGGCGTGCACGGCGGGGTGCAGGGTCTTGACCCGGCCGTCGAGGCACTCGGGGAAGCCGGTGAGCTCCTCGACCTTGGTCACGGGCACGCCGGCGTCGGCGATCGTGGCCGCCGTCGAGCCGGTGGAGACGATCGCGACGCCCGCCTCGTCGAGGGCGGTGGCGAGGTCCTCGAGGCCGGTCTTGTCGTAGACGGAGACCAGCGCCCGCCTGATCGGGCGGCGCTCGCTGGTGTGGTCAGACACGTCCGAACCGGACCTTCCTGTCGGTGATGGTGAAGCCCTCGCGGGCCATCCGGCCCACGGTGTCGACGAGCATCGCGCGCTCGGCGACCTTGATCCGCTCGTGCAGCGAGTCGACGTCGTCGTCGTCGGCGACCGGGACGGCCGTCTGCGCGACGATCGGGCCGGTGTCGACGCCGGCGTCGACGACGAACAGCGTCGCGCCGGTGACCTTGACGCCGTGGGCCAGCGCGTCGGCGGGCCCGTGCATGCCGGGGAACGACGGCGAGAGCGCCGGGTGGGTGTTGACGCAGCGGCCGCCGAAGGCGTCCAGGAACGCCGGGCCGGTGAGCTTCATGAAGCCGGCGAGCACGACCAGGTCGGGGCCGTGCCCGCGGCAGGACGCGGTCAGCGCGGCGTCCCAGTCGTCCCGGGTGGGGTGGTCGGCGAGGCGGTGCACGAAGGTGGGTACGCCGGCCCGCTCGGCGCGCGCTAGCCCCTCGATGCCGGGGCGGTCGGACCCGACGGCAACCACCTGGGCGCCGTACGCCTGGTCCTCGCAGGCGTCGAGCAGGGCCTGCAGGTTGGTGCCGGCGCCGGAGACGAGCACGACGAGGCGCGCCGGAGGTCCGGAGGTGTGGTGGGGCACGCCGGACAGGCTACCGACCGGCGCTCGGGTCAGTGGCGGCGAGCCCACCAGGTGGCGGCGACCCCGCCGAGCAGGCCGCCGAGGCCCATCGCGACGACCGCGGCGACCAGCGTGGGCAGCAGGTCGGCGCCCACGACGGCCATCCGGCCGGGGCCGACGGACCCGCCGGCGAGCATCACCAGGACGGTCGTGGCGACCCCGCCGACCGCGCCGACGCCGAGCCCGCGGGCCGCGCCGGTCTCGTAGCCGCTCGCGGGGTAACGGCGTGCGCTGAGCACCGCCGCGACGGCCGCGACCAGCACCGGGACCGCGATGACGCCGACCAGCCAGGGCGACGGGGTGCCGTCGGCGGGCAGAGCCGCCAGCAGCGGGAAGGCCGGGACCGGCCCGAGCGAGACGGCCGTCGGGGAGACGAGGGTGCCGGTGCCGACGGCGAAGCCCGGGCCCAGGAGGTAGGAGCCGGTCAGGAGCACGGCGTTCGGCGCGACCGCCGCGACGAGCAGGGTGTAGAGGAGGCCGCCGGGCGCGTCGGCGTGCAGCCGGGACAGCACGTTGGCGGCGGAGCCGAGGTCGAGCAGGAGCGCACCGGCGAGCAGCACCGACGAGACGGCCACCATCAGCAGCACCGCCGCGAGCGCCCCCCTCGCCACGGCGCGGGCGTGCACGGGGACCCGCGCCGGCCAGGCCAGCAGGTCGCGCGAGACCGAGACCAGGCCCAGCCCGCCCCCGAGGAACGCGACGGCGAAGCCGCCGACGAACGCGCGCAGCAGGCTCGACTCGGCGCTCGGGGTGGCGGCGAGCACGGCGGTGACCAGGGCGACCACGCCGTAGATGCCGGCCAGCACGACCACGCCGAGCAGCAGCGTGCGGCCGTCCTCGACGGCCGAGGTCGCGGCGGCCCAGGCGCCCAGCCGGTAGGCGACGTAGGCGCAGAGCAGCGTCAGCCCGAGGGGTACGGCGGTCACGGTGGCCGCCGCGCCGGGCAGGTGCAGGTGCGCGCCGTGCGCGAGCAGCCAGCCGTCGGCGCCGACCCGGATCGCGTCGCGGGTGTCGCCGTGGCCGCCGGCGTCGGAGGCGAACCAGCCGACCAGGCCGATCGCCATGCAGCCGAGCAGCACCGCCCCGGAGGCCACCGCCCCGGCGACCGCGGCCCCGACGGCGAGGGGTCGCAGCGGCGCAGTCGACTGGGGGCGGCCCCACCGGGCTCGCGACCGGGGGCCTGCCGGGTGTCACGGGGGTCGAGGAGGTCGGTCACCGACACCATGCTGGCGCAGCGTGATCCTCATCGCGGGCTCCCACGCCGATTGGGAATCGGGCCGCCGGTCGTCGTACCGTGGATGGCTTCGTCCAGCCCCCGAACGTCGTGAGGAGACCGGTGATGCACCAGGAGGAGGCCTTCGACTCCTTCTACCGGTCGACCCGTCGCGGGGTTCTCCTCCAGGCCTACGCGCTCACCGGTGACCTGCCCGCCGCGCAGTCGGCCGTCCGCGACGCCTACGTCCGCGCCTGGCAGCAGTGGCGCAAGGTGTCCCGGCTCGACGACCCCCTCGACTGGGTGCGGCCGCGCGCCTGGCAGCTCGCCCAGCGCCGGCACACCGCCCGGATCTGGCACCGCACCAAGGGCGTCTCGGACCGGCACACGCGCGGTGCTCGAGGCGCTGTCCGCCCTGCCGGTGGCCCAGCGCCGGGTGCTGCTGCTCGTCGAGCTCGCCGGACTCGAGGTCCCGCACGCCGCCCGCGAGCTCGGCGTCACCCGTGACGTCGCCGAGGAGCAGCTGCGCCGCGCCCGGGCCGTGGAGCTGCCCGAGCCGCCGGCCGCGCTCGACGAGGTCCTCGAGGCCGCCTCGCTGCCGCGGGGGCCGATCGTGCGACGGGCCGGCCGCAAGCGCCGCCAGACCCGCGCCGTGCTCGGCGTGGTCGCGGCCGTCGCGATCGTCCTCGGCTCCGGCGCCTTCGCCACGACCCGGCCCGGCCCCGAGCCCGCGCAGGACGTGCGCCTCGTGCGCCCCCGACGCCCGCGGCGGCGCCGGCCACCGACGGGGGCGAGCCGCTGCCGACGGCGGCGAACCTCCTCGACCGCGACCAGATCCGCCGCCTCGGGCTGGGCCGCAGCCTGGACCGGTCGCGGCGACCGGCAACAACACCACCGGCGACGGCATCAACACGGTGTGCCAGCAGCGCCGGTTCGCCGACCCGGACGGCTACTCGGCGCTGGTGCGGACGTTCCGCTCCGCCCGGCACGCCGCGTCGCTCGGCCGTGCAGACCGTCGAGGTCTCCAAGCTCGGCCGAGCAGGCCGCGCAGGGGTTCCGCACCACGGTCGGCTGGTACGCCGGCTGCCGGGTCGCCCGGCTGCAGGTGCTGCGCGCCTACCGCGTCGACAACATCGGCGACGAGGCCGACGTGCTGATGCTGCGGGTGTGGAGCAAGCCGGTCACCACGCTCTCGGTCGCGGTCGCGCGGATCGGGTCGGTGACCACCTCGACCGTGGGGACGACGGTCGGCGGCACGCCCCCGCCCGCGACGGAGATCACCCAGTCGCTGGCGGACTCGGTCGCCATGCTGTGCGCGCACGGTCCGGCTCCGAGGGGTGCGCCAAGCGCCCGTCGTACCGCGTCGTCCCGCCGCCGCCCTCCGGCGAGGAGGCGGGGATCCTCGCGGTCGCCGACCTGCCCCCGGTGGGCCGGATCGACAAGCCCTGGGTCGGCACCGACCCCGAGCCCGCCCGGGTCAACCCGTCCGCGACCACCTGCGACCGCGCGGACTTCGTCGCGGGCGGCGCCGAGCGCACCCGGACCCGCACCTACCTCATCCCGCAGGCGGACGTGCCGACCCGCTTCGGCCTGTCCGAGACGTACGGCGTCTTCGGCTCGCCCTCGGCGGCCCGGCGCTTCTACGACCGGGTGCGCGCCCGCGTCGCGGGATGCGAGGACCGCGACCTCGCCACGAAGGTGAGCGGCGCCTACCGCGAGCAGACCCGGCGGCCGCCGCTCGACGTGTCCGGGTGGGACCTCGCCACCGAGGTCACCGACACCCAGACGGTGCGCTTCCGGCTCGGCCTCGTGCGCGTCGGCGACCGGGTCGCCCAGCTGACGTTCGCGCCGTCGCCCGACGACGACATGACGGCGGCGGCGTTCCACTCCCTGCTGGTGCGCACCGGGGACCGGCTGCGCGAGCTCGACCCCGCCGGGACCTAGACCCCCGGCGCCGTAGGGTCGGCGCATGAGCCGACCCGCCACCACCCTGGACAGGGCCGGCGCCCTGGCCCTCGACGCCGCGGCCCCGCTGGCCGGGCGCCGCGACCTCTTCACGCTCCCCGAGGGGGTCGTCTACCTCGACGGGAACTCGCTCGGCGCGCTGCCTCGCACGGTCGCGGCCCGGCTCGACTCCGTCGTCCGGCAGGAGTGGGGCACCGGCCTGATCTCGTCGTGGAACACCGCCGACTGGGTCGGCCTGAGCCGGCGGGTCGGGGACCGGATCGCGCCGCTGATCGGGGTCGGCGCCGGCGACGTGCACGTCGGCGACTCGACGACGGTGACGCTGTTCAAGACCCTTGTGGCCGCGTCCCGGCTGCGCCCGGGCCGTCGCGCGATCGTCCTGGAGCCGACCACGTTCCCCACCGACGGGTACGTCGCGGCGGGCGTCGCCCGGCTGCTCGACCTCGAGCTGCGCTGGTGCGACCCGGCCGACCCCGCGGCCTGCCTCGACGAGGACGTCGCCCTGCTCGCGCTCACCCACGTCGACTTCCGCACCGGCGCGATGTACGACCTCGCCGGGCTGACCCGCGCCGCCCACGACGCCGGCGCCCTGGTCCAGTGGGACCTGTGCCACTCGACGGGCGCGGTGCCGGTGCACCTGCTCGACGCGGACGCGGACATCGCGGTGGGGTGCACCTACAAGTACCTCAACGGCGGGCCGGGCTCACCCGCGTTCTCCTGGGTGCACCCGCGCCACCAGGCGGCCTGGGACCAGCCGGTCACCGGGTGGTTCTGGCACGCCCGGCCCTTCGACATGGACCGCGACTTCACCCCCGCGGACGGGATCGCGCGGATGGCCTCCGGCACGCCGCCGGTGCTCGCCCTCTCCGCGCTCGACGCCGCCCTCGACGTCTTCGACGGCGTGTCCGTCGACGTGCTCCGCGCGGCGTCGCTGTCGCTGACCGACCTGTTCCTCGAGCTCGTCGACGCCCGACTCGGCGACCGCGTCGAGGTGGTCACGCCGCGCGCGCACCACCTGCGGGGCAGCCAGGTCTCGCTGCGGCACGAGGCGGCGTACGGCGTCGTGCAGGCGCTCGTCGAGCGAGGCGTCGTCGGCGACTTCCGGACCCCCGACGTGGCGCGCTTCGGCTTCGCGCCGCTCTACGTCACCCACGCCGACGTGTTCGACGCCGTCGAGCACCTCGTGCAGGTGCTCGACGGCGAGGAGCACCTCCGCCCCGCCTACGCGGTCCGCAACGCCGTCACCTGAGCCTCGCGCGAGCGGCCGTCAGAGGGCGGCGAGGATGTCGCGCATCAGCTGCGCGGTCTCGGACGGCGTCTTGCCGACCTTGACCCCGGCGGCCTCGAGGGCCTCCTTCTTCGCCTGCGCGGTGCCCGACGAGCCCGACACGATCGCGCCGGCGTGGCCCATCGTCTTGCCCTCCGGGGCGGTGAAGCCGGCGACGTAGCCGACGACCGGCTTGGTGAGGTTGGCCGCGATGAACTCGGCCGCCCGCTCCTCGGCGTCGCCGCCGATCTCGCCGATCATCACGATCGCCTTGGTCTCCGGGTCCGCCTCGAACGCCGCGAGGGCGTCGATGTGGGTGGTCCCGACGATCGGGTCGCCGCCGATGCCGATGGCGGTGGAGAAGCCGTGGTCGCGCAGCTCGTACATCATCTGGTAGGTCAGCGTGCCGGACTTGGAGACGAGCCCGACCGGGCCCTTGCCGGCGATCGTGGCGGGAGTGATGCCGGCCAGCGCCTCGCCCGGGGTGATGATGCCGGGGCAGTTGGGCCCGATCATCCGGGTGCTCTTGCCGTCGAGGTAGGCCCACACCTCGGCGGTGTCCTGGACCGGGACGCCCTCGGTGATGACCACGAGCAGGCCGATGCCGGCGTCGATGGCCTCGATGCACGCGTCCTTGGTGAACGGCGGCGGCACGAACGCCACGGACACGTCGGCGCCGGTCTCGGCCATCGCCTCCTTGACCGTGCCGAACACGGGGAGGTCGACGCTGCTGCCGTCCGCGGCGGTGTGCGCGACCGTCGTACCGGCCTTGCGGGCGTTGACGCCGCCGACGACCTGGGTGCCGCACTTGAGCATCAGCGCGGTGTGCTTGGTGCCCTCGCCGCCGGTGATGCCCTGGACGATGACCTTGGAGTCCTTGTTGAGGTAGATCGACATGTCAGTCCCCTGTCACTTCGCGGCGTTCGCGAGCTCGGCGGCCTTGTCGGCCGCGCCGTCCATGGTGTCCACCAGGGTCACCAGCGGGTGGTTCCGCTCGTCGAGGATGCGGCGGCCCTCCTCGACGTTGTTGCCGTCGAGGCGTACGACGAGGGGCTTGCTCGCCTCGTCGCCGAGGATGTCGAGGGCGCCGACGATGCCGTTGGCGACCGCGTCGCACGACGTGATCCCGCCGAACACGTTGACGAAGACGCTCAGGACCTGGCTGTCGTTGAGGATCACGTCGAGGCCGTCGGCCATCACCTGCGCGGACGCCCCGCCGCCGATGTCGAGGAAGTTGGCCGGCTTCACGCCGCCGTGCGCCTCGCCGGCGTACGCCACCACGTCGAGGGTGCTCATCACGAGCCCGGCACCGTTGCCGATGATGCCGACGGAGCCGTCGAGCTTGACGTAGTTGAGGTTCTTCTCCTTGGCCTTGGCCTCGAGCGGGTCGGTGGCGGCCTTGTCCTCGAACTCGACGTGGTCCGGGTGCCGGAAGTCGGCGTTGTCGTCGAGGGTGACCTTGCCGTCGAGGGCCTCGAGGGTGTCGCCCGCGAGCCGGGCGAGCGGGTTCACCTCGACGAGCGTGGCGTCCTCCTCGACGAAGGTCTCCCACAGGGCGAGCACCGTGGCGACGGCCTGGTCGGTGAGCACCTCGGGGAAGCCGACCGTCGCGACGATCTCGCGGGCCTTGGCCTCGTCGACGCCGGTGCCCGGGTCGATGGGGATCTGCTTGATGGCGTCGGGGTTGGTCTCGGCGACCTCCTCGATCTCGACACCGCCCTCGACGCTCGCGATGCAGAGGTAGCGGCGGTTCGACCGGTCGAGCAGGAAGGAGAAGTAGTACTCCTCCTCGATGCTCGCGCCGGGGGCGACGAGCACGCGGTGCACGGTCAGGCCCTTGATGTCCATGCCGAGGATCGCCTCGGCGTGGGCGCGCGCCTCCTCGGGCGTCCTGGCGAGCTTGACGCCGCCCGCCTTGCCGCGACCGCCCGCCTTCACCTGCGCCTTGACGACGACGACGCCGAGCTGCTCGGCGGCGGCCTGCGCCTCCTCGGGCGTGGTGGCGACGATCCCGGGGGTGCCGGGCACGCCGTGCTTGGCGAAGAGCTCCTTCGCTTGGTACTCCATCAGGTCCACGGTTGCGCCGTCCTCTTCAGGTCTCCATGCGCGGGGCACGTCGGCTCGGCCCCGGGCGCGCATCACGGCTGACCCTAGCCCGCGGGGACGCTCATCGGCCACGTGGGCCCACAGGGGGTTGGCCGGGATTCCGTAGGCTTCGTCACATGCCAGCGCACCGGTCCGCCTGATGCTCGAGGGCCTCTCGCCGTCGCGCCGGCGCTTCGTGCTGCTGCTCGTCCTGGCCGCGCTGCTCGCCGTCGTCGCCGGCGCCGCCACCGTCATCGTGCGCCGCGTGGGCGGCGGCACCGACCCGGTCCCGCAGGGCACGCCGGGCCCGGTGCTGCTCGTCAGCGGGTACGGCGGGTCGACGCGCTCGCTCGAGCCCCTGCGCGCGGCGCTGGCCGCCGCCGGCCGCGACGTGGTCGTCGTGCCGGCCGTCGACGGCGGCACCGGCGACCTCGCCGACCAGGCGAGGGCCCTCGGGAGGGCTGCCGAGGACGCGATGCGGCGCTTCGACGCCGGCTCGGTCGACGTCGTCGGCTACTCCGCCGGCGGTGTCGTCGCGCGCGAGTGGGTCCGCCACGACGGCGGCGCCGGCGTGGCCCGGCGGGTGCTGACGATCGGCTCCCCCCACCACGGCACCGACCTCGCGGCGCTGGCGGCCGGACTCACCGGCACCTGCCCCGTCGCCTGTCGCCAGCTCGCCCCCGACAGCGAGCTGCTGCGGGCCCTGAACGCCCGTGACGAGACCCCGGCCGGTCCACGGTTCGTCTCGATCTGGTCGACCGCCGACCGGACCGTCGTACCCCCGGACTCGGCGCGGCTCGACGGCGCGCTCGACCTGACCGTGCAGTCCGTCTGCCCCGGCCGACGTACGTCGCACGGCGACCTGCCGGAGGACCCGGTGGTGATCGCCCTCCTGGGCAGCGCCCTCGGTGCCGGCGCCCCGGCCGCCCCGACCGGCGTCGCGTGCGGGTGAGGACTCAGGACGTGATGTCCTTGGTGGTGAAGTTCGCCCAGGCGGCGCCGAGGAACACCAGCACGTAGACGCCCTGCAGCAGCACGCCGCGCACCACGTCGCGCCACAGGATCGGGTCGCGGAACAGGTCGACGAACGACAGCCAGTAGCGCGTGGGCAGGTAGGGCTGTAGCACCGCCGCCGCGTCGAGCGTGAGCAGCAGCGTCGAGGCGATCAGGAACGCCAGCGCGCCGAGGGCGGCGCCGAGCGGCGAGTCGGTCACCGTCGAGAGCAGGAGGGCCATCGCGGCGACGCCGAGCATCGACAGCGAGACGTAGACGATCGCCAGCAGGGTGCGCTCGACGAGCTGCGTCGAGGTCAGGCTCGACCCGGAGATGCCCGTGACCAGGCCGCTCGCGTCGCCCCCGCCGAGGAGCACCCGCCCGACGACGTACGCCGACCGCCGCGACGACGACCACCGCGAGCAGCACGAAGGCCAGCACGCTCACCAGCTTGGCGAGCAGCAGCCGGGTCCGCCCGACCGGGCGGGTCAGCACGTAGCGCAGGGTGCCCGCCTGCGCCTCCCCCGCGACCGCGTCGCCGGCGACCACCGCGACCGCGACGGGCATGAACAGCGGCAGCACGATCGCCAGCGCCGCCAGGGGGAACAGCGTGCCGTCGGTCAGCACGGCGGACAGGAAGGCCGGCCCCTCGCCCGGCTGCGGTCCGATGTCGGTGACCGCGAGCAGCACCGCCACCAGCGTGGGCAGCGCGTTGAGCATCACGATCGTGATCCAGGTGCGCGGCCGGCGCAGCATCTTGACCAGCTCGACCCGGATCACGACACCCCCACCTGGGACGGGTCGGTGGTGGCCTCCAGGACGACCTGCTCCAGGCCCCGGCGCTCGGGTCCGAGCTCGAGGACCCGCACACCGGCGGCGACCAGGCTCGCGTTGAGGGCGGCCGCGTCGTCGGCGCGGACGACGAGCCGCTCGCCGTCCCTGACCTCCACCCGCCCGTCGAGCATCGCCAGCGCGCGGTCCGCGTCGGGCGTGACCACGATCGTGCGGCCGGTCGTCGAGCGGAGCGCGGCGAGGTCGTCCTGGACCACGAGGCGCCCGCGGTCGAGCACGCCGACCCGCGTGCACATCTGCTCCACCTCGGCGAGCAGGTGGCTGGACAGGAAGATCGTGGTGCCCTCGGCGTTCAGTCCGAGCAGGAGGTCGCGCATCTCCCGGATCCCCTGCGGGTCCAGGCCGTTGGTCGGCTCGTCGAGCACGAGCAGCCGCGGCGCCCGCAGCAGCGCGGCGGCCAGGCCGAGCCGCTGCCGCATGCCGAGGGAGTAGCCCCGCACCCGCCGCTCGCCTGCCACCCCGAGGCCGACCCGCTCGAGCACGTCGCCGACGCGCTGCCGGCGTCCGCGCCGCGAGCCGCCCCTGCCCATCGCGTCGAAGAGCTCGAGGTTGGCGCGCCCCGAGAGGTGGGAGTACGACGCCGGGCCCTCGACCAGCGTGCCGACCTGCGGGAGGACCGTCGCGGCGGCGCGGGGCATCCGCTCCCCCACCACGTCGATCTCGCCCGCCGTCGCGAGGACCAGCCCCAGCAGCATCCGCACCGTGGTCGTCTTGCCCGACCCGTTGGCGCCGAGGAAGCCGTAGACATCGCCCTCGCGCACGTCGAGGTCGATGCCGTCGACGGCCAGCACGGCGCCGTACCTCTTGGTGAGGCCGCGGGTCGCGATCACGGGAACCTCAGTCCGGGGCGCTCGTCGGAGATCTGCCGCGCCGCCCGCACCAGGGCCGCGCGGGTGACCGTCCCGGCCAGCAGCCAGCTGCTGTCGTTGGGCTCGGGCGCCGCGAGCAGCAGCCGCAACGGCGGTGCGGCCAGGAGCAGACCCCCCTCGACCTCGCGCACGCCGGGCTGGCCGTAGAGGTCCTCGCGCACCCGGTGCGCCGACCGGCTCCACAGCGGTATGGCGATCAGCACGGTCGGGCCGCGGCCGTAGACGCCCACCGAGCCGAGCGCCTCCTGGCGGGCCGGCAGCCCCGCGAGCCGGGCCGGCGGGGTGCGGGCCGCGAACCGGTCAGCGGCCGAGGCGATGTCCACGACGCTGTCGAAGCGCAGGCGGGCGTCGTGCGGCGGCCGGAAGGACAGCACCTCGTCCGAGGGGTCGGCCAGGGTCAGGTCGACGAAGCGGGAGGTCAGGGCGGGCAGCGTGGAGCCCTTGCCGACCACCTCGACCAGCAGCGGCAGGCTCGTCGCCCGGTCGGCGTACACGTCGACGCGGGCGATGCTGGACGCCTTGTCCGCGGGCGTCAGCCGCAGCCCGAGGGTGTCGCGGCCCGCGACCCGGCGCGCCGGCAGCCGCGAGAGCTCGGAGGGCCGGGCCCCGGACAGCACCCGCCGCGCGAGCTCCTGCGGCAGCAGGTCGTTGGTGGTGGGCAGCCGGATCGGCACGTCGGGGTAGACGGTGACGTTCTTCGACTCGTAGACCCACCGCAACGTCCGGTCGCCCTCGTGGACGCAGGTCGGTCTCCCCGGTCGGCCGGAGCGTGGCGGTGCGCCAGGTGCGGGGGTCGCGCCACCACACCCGGACCTTGTTCGTGCCGCTGACCAGCTTGGTCAGCGAGGACAGCGCCTGGTCGTCGGGCAGGGCGACCGTGCCGTCGGTCTGGACGAGCCCGCTGAACGACACGTCGCGAGAGGCCTGCACGCGCGCCAGGAGGGCGGCGGCGCCGACGTCCTGGTCGCGGGCCGGCAGCGCGGACACGACGACGGGCGCGGCGACGAGCAGCAGCACGCCCAGCCCGACGCACCACCACCGACGTGCAGCCGTCATGGGTGTCACGGTACGTCTACGGCCCCAGCGGCCCCCCGGTTCACCGAGGGGCCGCCGGAGGGTCAGTCCGCCGCGCGCATCGACCGCAGGCCGACCGCCAGCCCGAGGGCGCAGACCAGCACGGCGGCGAGCAGGCCCTGCAGCAGCGGGCCGGTGGCGAACGACCCGGCGAACAGGCTCCGCATCGCGTCCACGATGTAGGTCAGCGGGTTCGCCCTCGACAGCGCCCGCAGCCAGCCCGGGCCGTCGTCGACCGGCAGCAGCATCCCGGCCAGCAGCAGGAAGGGGAACAGGAACGTCTGCTGGACGGTCCAGAACACCCAGTCCTGACCCTTGGTGGCCAGGGCGAGCGCGTAGGACAGCGACCCCAGGCCGACGCAGAACACCGCGAGCACGCCCAGGCCGGTCACGATCCCGAGCGGGTGCACGTCGAAGCCGGTCGGTGCCACGACGGCCACCACGACCAGCGCCTGCACGACGACCGGCACGATCTCCTTGAGGGCGCGGCCCAGCAGCAGCGACGAGCGCGACAGCGGCGTGACGAGGGTGCGCTCGTGGGAGCCGGTCTGCATCTCCATCAGCAGGTTCGACCCGGTCATCGAGACGCCGTACAAGCAGGTCATCACCACGATGCCCGGCACGAACCACTGCAGGGAGCTGCCCGTGCCGAGCCCGGTCACCCCGGACAGCAGGGGCGCGAACAGCGCCAGGAAGAACAGCGGCTGGACCATCGCGAAGACCACCGAGAACGGGTCGCGCAGCACGGGCTTGAGCTCCCGCTCGAGCACGATGGCGGTGTCGCGCAGCACGCGCGTGGACGAGGCGGGGCGGGCGAGGGTGAGCGTGCTCATGCGAGGACCTCCTGGTGGTCGTCGGCGGGACGGGTGGCCGCGGCATCGGCGGCATGGGCGGCCTCGGGGGCGGCGCCGCCCTCGCGCAGGCTGCGTCCGGTGAGGGCGAGGAACACGTCGTCGAGCGTCGGCCGGGCGACCTCGACGGAGCGGACGGGTACGCCGGCCGCGGCGAGGTCGTGCAGCAGCGCGGGCACGGCCGTGGTCGCACCCGCCAGCTCGACCGTGACGGTCGAGCCCGAGCCGCCCCCGACGCCCAGCTCGACGTGTGCGCCCGGGTGCGCGGCTCCGACGCGGGCAGCCGCCCGCTCGGCGTCCGCGCGACCGTCGAGCCCGAGCACCATCCGGTCGCGGGCGTGGGTCGTCTTGAGCCGGTCGGGGGTGTCGTCGGCGACGACGACGCCGTGGTCGATCACCACGACCCGCTCGGCCAGCGAGTCGGCCTCGTCGAGGTAGTGCGTGGTCAGCACCACAGTGGTGCCGAAGCGCTCGCGCAGCGCGACGACGTGCTCCTGGAGGTTGGCGCGGTTCTGCGGGTCGAGGCCCGTCGAGGGCTCGTCGAGGAACAGCAGGTCGGGCCCGTGGATCAGACCCATCGCGATGTCGAGGCGCCGCCGCTGCCCTCCGGAGAGGGTCGAGACCTTGCGATCGGCGACCGCGCCGAGGTCCAGGGACTCGACGAGCTCGGCGGCCCGGCGGCGCGCCGTACCCCGGTCGAGGCCGAACGCGCGACCGTGGCTGACGAGCTCGTCGCGGCCGCGCTGCTGGTGCCCGGCGCCGTTGCCCTGGCCGATGTAGCCGATCCGGCGCCGAACCTCGTGCTGCGCGGTGACCACGTCGTGGCCGGCGACGCGCGCGCTGCCCGCCGTGGGCGCGATGAGGGTGGTGAGCATCCGCAGCGTGGTCGACTTGCCGGCGCCGTTGGGTCCGAGGAGTGCGACCAGCTCGCCGCGGGCGACGTCGAGGTCGAGCCCGCGCACGGCCTCGACGGTCTGCCTGCCGCTGCGGAAGTGCCGGGTCAGGCCCGTGGCCTCGATCATCGGGACCCGGCTGGACGGGGTGGTGGTGGATTCGCTCATGGGGCCAGCCTTCCGGCTATTGCGGCCAGTTCCTGTCCTGAAGCCGGATATTCTTGGGACATGTCAGCCTCGAGCGCCCGCATGCTGCAGCTGCTGTCCCTCCTCCAGACCCACCGCTTCTGGGCGGGCACGGAGCTCGCCGGCCGGCTCGAGGTCAGCGACCGCACCCTGCGCCGCGACGTCGACCGCCTCCGCGAGCTCGGCTACCCCGTGCACGCCGTGCGGGGCGTCGCGGGCGGCTACCAGCTCCAGGCCGGCGCCGCGATGCCGCCGCTGCTGCTCGACGACGAGGAGGCGGTGGCGATCGTGGTCGGCCTGCGCGCCGCGGCCGGCGGGATGATCGAGGGCATCGAGGAGACCTCGGTGCGCGCGCTCAGCAAGGTCGTCCAGGTGATGCCGGCGCGGCTGCGGCGGCGCGTCGACGCCCTGCAGGCCTACACCGTGCCGGCGGCCTTCTCCTCGCAGGGGCCGACCATCGACGCCGACCTGCTGGCCACGCTCGCGCAGGCGTGCCGCGACGACGAGCGGCTCGCCTTCGACTACCGCACCTACGCCGGCGACGCGATGGCCCGCTCGGTCGAGCCGCACCGCCTGGTCTCGGTGGGCCGCCGGTTCTACCTCGTGGCCTGGGACCTCACCCGGCACGACTGGCGCAGCTTCCGCGTCGACCGGATCGGCGACGCCCGCACGACCGGCGTCCGCTTCCGGCAGCGCGACCTGCCGGGCGGCGACGCGGCGGCGTTCGTCACCAGCGGCCTGCGCAGCATCCCCCAGCGGCACCACGTCTCGGTGCGCGTCGAGGTCGAGGCGGAGGCCGTCCGCCGCCGGGTCGGCCGCTGGGGCGAGGTCGAGCCACTCGGGGAGCGGGAGTGCCGGCTGACGATGGAGGTCGACGACCTCGGCTGGCCGATGTTCGTGCTGACCGGGCTCGGCGCCGAGTTCACGATCGAGGGGCCGCCCGAGCTCGTCGAGCAGGCCGGCGCGGTCGCCGCGCAGCTCGAGCGGGCGGTCCGGCGTACGACCGGGTGAGGCTCAGGCCTCGACGGGGTGGGCGTCGGCGACGTTGTCGCGCACCCAGTCCACGATGCTGGTGGTGCGTGCGCCGGGCGTGAACACCTCGGCGACGCCCATCTCCTTGAGCAGCGGTATGTCGGCCTCGGGGATGATCCCGCCGCCGATCACCACGATGTCGCGCGCCTCGCGCTCGTCGAGCAGGGCGAGCAGCTTCTTGAACAGGGTCATGTGCGCGCCGGAGAGCACGGAGAGCCCGATGACGTCGGCGTCCTCCTGGATGGCCGTCTCGACGATCTGCTCGGGCGTCTGGTGCAGGCCGGTGTAGATGACCTCGTGGCCCGCGTCGCGCAGCGCCCGCGCGATCACCTTGGCGCCGCGGTCGTGACCGTCGAGGCCCGGCTTGGCCACCACGATCCGGATCGGAGCCACCATCGCACCCACGTCCTCTCGGTCGACCTGCCTGGACCGGCGCACCGGAGCGCGCACTGGCTCCCCCGCCTACCCGACGCACCCTAGCCGACGACCGACTGGGCCCCCAGTGAACGACTGTGTGGGACGACGTGACCCTGGGCACACTCCGAGGGACCCCGCGGCGCGTTCCCAGCGGGGAACGGTAACGAGCCCGTGACCGTGCTCACACAGGCGGCTTCCGCCGATCTGACAGGTCCGTGACTGTTCCGTTATCGTTTGCCGCTGCGTGCCCCCGACGTAAGGACCAGTTCCCCCGTGGCCCAGCACCGAGCAGACACGCCGCGCCCCAGGGCGCCGTCTCGTCGACGCCCGGGGAGCGTCGAGCGACCCGACCCCCGAGCGGGTGCCGGGCGGGCGCCGCAAGGCCGTTCCGGCCGACCGCTCGCCTGCGGGACGTACCCACACGGGTCGCCGGAAAACGCTCATTCCAGGATTTCCTTCCGCGCCGACCCTCGTCGGGGCCGCAGCGCTGGCCCTCGCCGCGGCCGGCGCGGTCACGGTGGGCTCCCCCGTCTCCTCTGGCTCCCCGGCCCCGGCTCTCGCGTCCGGCAACGTGCAGAAGCTCTCCGCGCAGGCCAGCGTCCTGAACGGCGCCAGCAGCGTCGGCTCCAGCTCGGCCCTGTCCGGCCGGGAGCGCGCGGTCAGCCGCGACGCCGAGCGCGAGGCGCTCCGGGACGCCGCCGACGACGAGCTCCAGGCCGCCGCCGAGAAGCAGGCCAGACGAGCGCCGCGCCGCCCTCGTCGCGCTCGCCGCCAGCGCCGAGCGGCAGGCCGACCAGATCGCCCGCAACACCTGGCAGCTGCCGGTGACCGCCGGCGCCTACCACCTGACGTCGCGACTTCGGCGAGTGCTCCGGCCTGTGGTCGCACTGCCACACCGGCCTGGACTTCGCGGCCCCCTCGGGGCACCCCGATCCACGCGATCGCCAACGGCACGGTCACCGAGGTCGGCTACTCCGGCGCCTACGGCAACCGCACGATCGTCACGCTCGAGGACGGCACCGAGATGTGGTACTGCCACCAGACGTCGTACTCCGTCACGACCGGCCAGGACGTCCGCGCCGGAGAGGTGATCGGCTCGGTCGGCTCGACCGGCAACACCACCGGCCCGCACGTGCACGTCGAGGTGCGTCCCGGTGCCGGCGACCCGGTGGACCCGTTCACCGCGCTGGTCGCGCACGGCGTCCACCCCTGAGCCGTCGGGCCTCGTCCTAGAGCTTCTCGACCGGCGCGTAGCGCAGCAGCAGCCGCTTGACGCCGAGCGACCCGAAGTCGATCGACGCGACGGCCTTGTCGCCCGCCCCGTCGAGCGCGACCACCGATGCCCATCCCGAAGGTGTCGTGCAGCACCCGGTCGCCGGGCGCCAGCGACGGCACCTCGCGCTTCTGGCCGCGCGCGTCGGCGTCCGCACGGATCGCGGCGGTGCCGAACCGCCGGGTCGGCGCACCGGCGGTGCGCTGCGGCATCGACGGCAGCACCGGACGGTTCCACGAGGTCTGCGCGGCCTCGGTGCGGCGCCAGTCGACGAGGTCGACGGGGAGCTCGTCGAGGAAGCGCGAGGCGGGGTTGTGCGAGGGGCGCCCCACGCGGAGCGCACCAGGGCGCGGGAGACGTAGAGGCGTCTGCTGCGCGCGGGTCACTCCGACGTACGCGAGCCGGCGCTCCTCCTCGAGCTCGGGCTGGTCGCCGAGCGAGCGCATGGTGCGGGAAGACGCCGTCCTCGAGGCCGGTCAGGAAGACCACCGGGAACTCCAGGCCCTTGGCGGTGTGCAGGGTCATCAGGGTGACGACGCCCTGGTCCTCGCCGTCGGCGTGGTCCGGGATCTGGTCGGTGTCGGCGACCAGCGCGACCCGCTCGAGGAAGTCCGCGAGGCCGGGGGCGGGCGGGGCCTCGTCGGCCGGGTCGGCCGAGGGACCGAGCGTCGGCTCGTCGGCGAACTCGCGCGCCACGGCGACGAGCTCGGCGAGGTTCTCGACCCGGGTCTCGTCCTGGGGGTCGTCGGACTCCTCGAGCTCCTCGAGGTAGCCGCTCGCCGCGAGCAGCTGCTCGAGCACCACGTCGGCGCGCTCCCCCGCGTCGACCATCGACTGCAGCTCCTCGACCATGTCGACGAAGCCGCGGATGCAGGTCACCGAGCGGGTGGCGATGCCGGGGGCGTCCTCGGCCCGGCGCAGCGCCTCGAAGAAGGTGATCCGGTCGCGCTGGGCGAGCGCCTCGCACGCACGCCTCGGCGCGGTCGCCGATGCCGCGCTTGGGCACGTTGAGGATCCGCCGCAGCGAGATCTCGTCGGCCGGGTTGACCAGGATGCGGAGGTAGGCCAGCGCGTCCTTGACCTCGCGCCGCTCGTAGAAGCGCACCCCGCCGACGACCTTGTAGGGCAGCCCGACCCGGATGAACACCTCCTCGAACACGCGGGACTGCGCGTTGGTGCGGTAGAACACCGCGACGTCGCCCGGCCGGGCGGTGCCGGCGTCGGTGAGGGCGTCGATCTCGCTCGGAGACGAACCGCGCCTCGTCGTGCTCGTCGTCGGCGACGTACCCGACGATCTGCTCGCCGTCGCCGGCGTCGGACCAGAGGTTCTTCGCCTTGCGGCCCTTGTTGCGGCTGATCACGGCGTTGGCGGCGGTCAGGATCGTCTGGGTGGAGCGGTAGTTCTGCTCCAGCAGGATCGTCGTGGCGTCGGGGAAGTCCTCCTCGAACGGCCAAGATGTTGCGGATGTTCGCGCCGCGGAAGGCGTAGATCGACTGGTCGGCGTCACCGACGACCATCAGCTCCGACGGCTCGATCCCGTCGCCGTCCGGCGCGTCCGGGTCGTGGACCCGCCGACCGCCGGGCGGCCGACGTCGTGCCCGCAGAGCTCGCGGACCAGGGCGTACTGCGCGTGGTTGGTGTCCTGGTACTCGTCGACGAGCACGTGCCGGAAGCGGCGGCGGTAGGTCTCGCGGACCTCGGGGAACGCCTGGAACAGGTGCACGGTCATCATGATCAGGTCGTCGAAGTCGAGCGCGTTGGCTGCTCGCAGCCGCTGCTGGTAGAGCGAGTAGGCCTCGGCGTAGGTCTCCTCGAGGTTGTTCTTGGCGTCCTTGGCGGCGTCCTCGTGGTCGACGAGCTCGTTCTTCTGGTTCGAGACCCAGTTGAGGACCGCCCGCGGCTGGTAGCGCTTGGGGTCCAGGTCGAGGTCGCGGCACGACCATCGTCATCAGCCGCTTGGAGTCGGCCGCGTCGTAGATCGAGAACGACGACTTGTAGCCGAAGCGGTCGATCTCCTTGCGCAGGATGCGCACGCACGCGGAGTGGAACGTGGAGACCCACATGATCCGCGCGCGGCGCCCGACCAGCTCCTCGACCCGCTCGCGCATCTCCGCCGCGGCCTTGTTGGTGAACGTGATGGCCAGGATCGAGCCGGGGTGCGCGTTGCGCTCGGCGATCAGCCAGGCGATCCGCCGGGTCAGCACCCGGGTCTTGCCCGAGCCGGCACCGGCGACCACCAGGAGCGGCGTGCCGGCGTGCACGACCGCGGCGCGCTGCGGCTCGTTGAGCCCGTCGAGCAGCTCCTCGGGCGACGGCGTCGACCGCCCGCGGGGCGCGGACGGCGCAGCACCGTCCGGTCCGCCCGACCCGTCGCGGCTGCCGGGACCGCCGAGGCTGCCGAGCTCCAGCTCGGCCTGGCTCGAGGTGGGTGCCTGGGGGATCGGGAACGACGCGCTCATGTCCGGCCCAGCCTACGACCCGGCGGGGACGTTCCCGCGCCCGCCTCAGCGGCCGGTCGCGGAGAAGTGCATGAGGTCCGAGACGGTCCTGAAGTCGCCACCCCAGGTCCAGCCGACGGCCTCGAAGGCGCGCACCGCGACCCCGCCCGGCAGCACCATCCCGGGGCGGTGCCAGGTGCGGTCCTCGTAGGCGCTCGCGAGCTCGGGCAGCACGAGGTCGCCGGAGCGGTAGGGGTTCTGGAACGGGTTCAGGTCGATCGCGAGGCCGTAGGCGTGCGCCGACCAGGTCGTCTGCCGCCGCGTCGCCCGGCAGACGTACGCCGCGGTGTTGTTGCCGTCGCCGGTCGGGGGCGCCTCGAGGTCGGCCGTGGTCACCAGGCGCATCGACTCGATGGGGAAGCCCGCTGCGAACAGCCTCCGGAACACGCCGACCACGTCGTCGGCCACGGTGTCGCGCACGACGAGCTCGCCGGTGTGGGCCCGGCCGTCGAAGCCGCGGAACCCGACGGTGAGGTAGCGCAGGTCGGACAGCCCGACGGGGCAGCGCGACGACCACGACTCGCCCATCCTCTGGCGGATGCGCGGCGTGACCGGCCCGACCGTGGCGTGGAAGCGCCCGTCCGGGGGCGGCGGGAGTACGTCGGCAGCCTGCATGACCCGCACCCGCAGCACCTTCGGGGTCCGCTCGACCTGCCCGAACCCGTCCGGTCGCAGGGGCAGCGGCCGGGCGCCGACCTGCCACGTGTCCAGGCGCGGGCCCGGCGACGGGCTCGCCGTGGGCTGCCGAGTGGGCTGTCGCGAGGGGCTCGGCGACTGGCTCGGCGTGGCCGAGGGGGTCGACGGCTCGACCGTCGGGGTGGCCGTGGCCCGCACCGAGGAGCCGTCACCCGCTGCGGCAGAGCTGCCGGTGCCGCCTGGTGCCGCCGGGCCGCCTGAGCCGCCTGAGCCGCCCGTGCTGCACCCGCCGGCGACCAGCGCCAGCAGCACCACACCCGCCGGGCCCACCAGACCAGCTGTGCCGGCACGGCCTCGACGACGTGCCCGACCTGCTCGACGCCCGGCCCGCACCCCCGCGGTCACCGTCAGTGCCAGAAGACGGCGACGCCGATGTTCAGCACGGTCAGGCCGATCATCGCGCCGTACACCCCGCCGCTGAGCGCGGGCTTCCGGCGGTTGGTCAGCACGAGCGCGCCGATGACGAGCGCCACCACCAGCTTGACGCCGATCTTGGCGTGGTCGACGGGCTCGTCGCCCGACTCCAGCACGCCGACGAGCAACAGCCCCGTGACGAGCTGGGTGAGGATGCCGTGCAGGATCGCGTTGTTGACGACCCGGGGGTCGGCCCGCACCTGCACGAAGAGCCCGCCGAACAGCGAGGCGAGGCCGATGAAGTGGAGGAAGACGAGCACGTCCTGCAGGAAGTCCATGCCGCCGATTCTCGCAGCCCGTGCGCTCAGAGCAGGCGGCGGTCGGTGGCCCAGCGGGTGAGCTCGTGGCGCGAGGACAGCTGCAGCTTGCGCAGCACGCTGGACACGTGGGTCTCGACGGTCTTGACCGAGATGAACAGCTCGCTCGCGACCTCCTTGTAGGCGTAGCCGCGGGCGATCAGCCGCATCACCTCGCGCTCCCGCTCGGTGAGCCGGTCGAGGTCCTCGTCGACCTGGGCCACCTCGATGGACCCCGCGAACGCGTCCAGCACGAAGCCCGCGAGCCGCGGCGAGAACACCGCGTCCCCGTCGGCCACCCGCCCGATCGCGTCGACGAGCTCGGGGCCGGTGATCGTCTTGGTGACGTAGCCGCGGGCGCCGGCGCGGATGGTGCCGATCACGTCCTCGGCGGCGTCGGAGACCGACAGCGCGAGGAAGCGGGTCTCCGGGAGCCGGGCGCCCACCCGGCGCATCACCTCGCCCCCTCCGCCGCCGGGCAGGTGCACGTCGAGCAGCACCACCTCGGGCGCAGCCGGGTCACCACCTCGACGGCCTCGTCGACGTCGGCTGCCTCGCCGACCACCTCGACGCGTCCGGGGTGTCCGGCCAGCTCGGCCTTCACGCCGGTGCGGAACATCGCGTGGTCGTCGACCACGACCACCCTGCGGCTGGTCATCGGGACTCCTCCCCCGCCGCGGCGGCGGGTCCGTCGGTGCTGCCGGGACGGTCCGGCCCGGTCTCGCAGGTCATCGCCAGGCGCACCTCGGTGCCCTCGCCGGGGGCTGTGCGGAGCCGGGCCGTGCCGCCGTGCCTCTGCATGCGGTCCAGGATGCTGTTGCGGACCCCGAGCCGGTCCTCGGGGACCTGCGTCTGGTCGAAGCCGCGGCCGCGGTCGCGCACGAAGACCTCGACGACGGCCCGGTCCTGGCGCTCGACGGCCTCCGCGTAGACGTCGACCTTGTCGGCCCCGGAGTGCTTGGCCGCGTTGACCATCGCCTCGCGGGCGGCCAGCACGAGCGGTCGCAGACCCTCGGAGACGGGTACGTCGCCGACGGTCACCACCTCGACGGGCACGCCGTGCGCGTCCTCGACCTCCGCCGCGGCCGCGCGCAGGGCGCTCGCCACCGACGTGTCGGGCGCCGGCATCTCGCCGTACAGCCAGGACCGGAGGTCGCGCTCCTGCGCCCGGGCGAGCGTGCCGACCAGCTTGGGGTCGCCGGCGTGCTTCTGGATCAGCGCGAGCGTCTGGAGCACGGAGTCGTGCAGGTGCGCGGCCATGTCGGCTCGCTCCTGCGAGCGGACCCGCGCCGCTCGCTCCTCGCCGAGGTCTCCGACGAGGCGGAACAGCCAGGGCCCGACGACCAACGCGAGGCCGGCGACGCCCAGCACGCCGGCCAGGATCATGTCGCGGGCCACGCCGATCCGCCCGGTCTGCAGGGCGAAGACGGCCAGCGCGGTACCGAGGAGGCCCAGCCCGGCGGCGAGGCGGGCGTAGGAGGCGAGGCCGCCGCTGCCCACCACGGCGCGCTTGAGGTCGATGCGCCCGGTGCTGTCGACCCAGCGCTCCCGCTGCGCCTCGTCGGCCTGACGCCAGAGCACGGCCAGCCCGACCAGGCCGATGAGCACCGGCCAGAAGACCAGCGACCCGCCGACGAGGTGCTCGACCAGGACCACCACGCCGATCGCGACCGCGGCCAGCGCCACGAGCGGTCCGACGTCCTCGAGGCGGCGCCCGCGCCCGGGGCGCTTGCCCTGGCGGGTGGCCGCCTCCAAGCCCGGGGTGGACTGCTCGAGGTGGGTGTCGGTCGGCAGGATCAGCCACAGGCCGGCGTACGCCGCGACCCCGAACCCGCCGAAGACCGCCGACACCAGGAACGCCGCGCGCACGGGCAGCACGCCCACGCCGAGGTGGCGCGCCAGACCCGTCGCGACACCGCCGAGCAGCCGGTCGTCGGTGCTGCGGTAGGCGCGGGCGGGGACCCGGAGGACGGGGGACGTGGGGGGCGAGCTCATCGTGGTCTCATCGTCACACACGGTGCGGGGCCTTCCCCATGCGTGAGGACCCTGGTCGCACCCTGGCCCCTGAGCCACCTTCCCCGGTGCGGATCAGGGCTGTCCCCGATGGTGCGCGAGCACCCCGCGGGCCCAGGATCGAGTCATGACCGAGACACCGCACCCGTCGACCGAGCAGCCGGACGCCGGCCCCTCCCCGGAGCCGCCCGGCGTCGACCGGCAGAACCTCCGCTACTACGAGCAGCTGCGCCGCAGCGTCACCGACCGCAGGATCGCCGGCGTCGCCGGCGGCCTGGGCCGCCACCTCAACATCGACCCGACGGTGCTGCGCGTGCTGTTCGTCGTGCTCTGCTTCTTCGGCGGCGCCGGCTTCGTGCTGTACGCCGCCGCGTGGCTGCTCGTCCCCGAGGACGGCCGCGACGAGGCGTCGGTGCGGGTGGACCCCGGCACTCGCAGCACGCTCCTGGTGGTGGCCGCCGTGATCACGGTGCTGGTGCTGCTCGGCAACAGCTGGGGCGGCTTCGGGTTCCCCTGGCCGCTCGTGCTGATCGGTGGCGCCGCCCTGGTCTACGTGGTGATGCGCGACTCCTCCGGTCGGCGCACGGCGCCCGCGGCGGGGTCCGGTGGGCCCTACGCCCCGGCGCCGTACGCCGGCTACACCGCCACCGCCCCCGGTCAGCCGGGTCAGCCGGGTCAGACCAGCCAGACCGGCTGGGTCGGCGCGCCGGCGACCGGCACGACGACGTACGACCCGCAGCAGCCGCCGCCCCCGTGGGCCCCGGCCGCGCCGCCGGCGTACCAGCCCTACCAGCCGCCGCCCCGCCGCCAGAAGCACGGACCGCGCCTGTTCGGGGCGACGCTCGCACTGGTGCTCGTCGCCCTGGGGACCCTCGGTCTCTACGACGCCGCCGGTGGGTCGGTCCTTGACTCCGCCTACGCCGCCCTCGCGCTCGCCGTCGTCGGGCTGATGCTCGTGGTCGGCGCGTTCCTCGGACGGGCCGGCGGGCTGATCCTGCTCGGCCTGGTCTCGATCGTGGCGCTGGTGGCCACCTCCGTCACCGACCTCGGCGTCCGCAGCGGCGACTCGATCTCCACCACCCCCGCCTCGAGCGCGAACGTCCGCGACACGTACTTCATCCCCGCGGGCCGGGTGTACGTCGACCTGAGCGAGGTGTCCGACCCGCAGGCGCTCGCCGGGCGCAGCATCGACGTCGGTGCCCGCGCCGGCGAGGTCGTGGTCGTCCTTCCGGAGGGGCTGCGCACCCGGGTGCGGACCGTCATCTCCGGTCCCGGCCAGGCCGAGCTGCCCGACCGGGTGTGGGGCGGCGTCAACAGCAGCAGCCGCTCGACCTACGGGTCCGGGGCCGGGCGCCTCGACCTGAGGGTGCACGTGTTCGCCGGACACATCGACGTGAGGAACCCCTGATGAGCATCTCTTCGAACGACTCCCGGTCCCCCTTCCACCCCGTGCACGTGGGCTACCTCGTGACCGGCCTGGTCCTGCTCGGCGTCTCCGGCACCTGGGCCCTCGTGGTCAGCGGCACCGTCGACTCCGACCAGCTCGGCTGGTTGCTGCCGCTCCTCCTCGTCGGCGCCGGCGTCATCGGCCTCGTCGCAGGCGCGGCCAAGGGCCTGAGCGCGCGACGGTCCCGCCCCGAGCCGACCTTCGCGGAGGCCGACGAGACGGCTCCTCTCTACGCCACGAGCGACGCCCCCTACGACCCCTTCAGCCCCGAGCCGCACGACGGCTCCACCCAGTCAGGAGAGACCCGATGACCGAGCAGCAGCAGCCGTCGTACGACACCCCCCGCTACGCCCCCACCGCGCCCCGGCGCCTGGTCCGCAGCGAGCAGGACCGCTGGATCTCCGGGGTGTGCGGCGGCGTCGCCGACTACACCGGCATCGACGCCAACATCGTCCGCCTGATCGTCGTGCTCGGCACGATCTTCGGCTTCGGCACGTTCGCCTGCGCGTACGTCGTCGCCTGGGTGCTGATGCCCCGGGCGTGAGCCCCACGATCTGCTGGCCGGACCGCGCAGCGACTCAGGTCGAGGTGGGGTCCGGCCGGCGCCACGTCCGCTCGAAGGGCAGCCGCCAGGCGTGCGGGGCGATCAGCTGGTGGATCGCGTTCGGCCCCCAGCTGCCCGGCGCGTAGGCCCGCACCGGCGGCGGGTCGGAGACCAGCTGGTGCGAGGCGTCCCAGAGGGTCTCGATGCCGGCGGCGGTCGTG
The DNA here is from genome assembly GCA_963781745.1 of uncultured Actinomycetota bacterium. Lineage (GTDB taxonomy): Bacteria > Actinomycetota > Actinomycetes > Propionibacteriales > Nocardioidaceae > Nocardioides_B. The sequence continues at coordinate 496,296 of CAWAHH010000020.1, forward strand.
AACAGCGTGTGGTCGCCCCGCATCGCGTCGTGGATCAGCCGCTCGTAGGCCTCCAGGACGCCGCGCGAGCTGCGGGTCTCGTGGGTGGCGAACTGCATCGAGAGCTTCTCCAGCTTCATCCCCGGTCCGGGACGCTTGCCGTAGAACGACAGCGACATCCGGGACTGGTCGGCCAGGTCGAAGGTCAGGTGGTCCGGTCCTGCGGCTCCGACGCCCGAGCCCTGCGGGAACATCGTGCGCGGCGGCTCCTTGAAGGCGATCGAGATGATGCGGGCGCCCTCGGCCATCTTCTTGCCGGTGCGGAGGAAGAACGGCACCCCGGCCCAGCGCCAGTTGTCGATCTCGACCTTCAGCGCGATGAACGTCTCGGTGTCGGAGTCGTCGCTGACCTCGGTGTGCTCGCGGTAGCCGGCGTACTGGCCGCGGACGACGTTGTGCGGCTCGATCGGCCGCATGGACCGGAACACCTTGAGCTTCTCGTCGCTGATCGGCCCCGGCGCCAGCGAGGTGGGCGGCTCCATCGCCATGAACGCCAGCACCTGCATGAGGTGGGTGACGACCATGTCGCGGAACGCGCCGGTGGACTCGTAGAAGGACGCGCGCATCTCGAGGCCGAGGGTCTCGGGCACGTCGATCTGGATGTGGTCGATGAAGTTGCGGTTCCAGATCGGCTCGAACAGACCGTTGGCGAAGCGGAAGGCCAGGATGTTCTGGGCCGCCTCCTTGCCGAGGAAGTGGTCGATGCGGAAGATCTGCTCCTCGGCGAAGACCTCGTGCAGCGCGCGCGTTGAGCTTGCGGGCCGAGGCGAGGTCGGTGCCGAACGGCTTCTCCATGATGATCCGGGAGCGCTCCACGAGGTCGGCCTCGTCGAGCTGCTTGACCACCGGCAGCGCGGCCTTGGGCGGGACGCTGAGGTAGTGCAGCCGGCCGATCTCGCCGTCGCACTCGGCCGCGAGCCGCTCCTCGGCCTCGGTGACCGCCTCGGCGAGCGCCTGCGGCCCGTCGCTCTGCTTGACGAAGGTGAGCCGTGCAGGCGAAGTCGTCCCAGAGCGTCTCGTCGAAGGGACGGCTGAACTCGTCGACCGCCTCACGGGCCAGCTTGACGAACTGCTCGGTGTCCAGGTCGTCCAGCGACGTGCCGACGATCCGGCAGTCCACGAGCAGCCCGGCCTCGAAGAGGTGCAGCAGACCCGGGAGCAGCTTGCGGCGAGCCAGGTCGCCGGTGGCTCCGAACAGCACGACCACGTGCGGTTGTTCCATGGGACCGATCGTAGGCCGCTTCCGTGTCGGCGGGGTGAACCGGCGGCCCCCCGTCTGCGGCGTCAGCCCAGGTCGACCTGCGCCTGCACCCGGTCGCCGCGGTGGACGCCCCGGAGCTCGACCGACCATCCCGTGCCCTCCGGGGACCCGCAGGGGCGGGGCTGGTCGAAGTCCGACGAGGTGCCGGTGCAGGCGCTGGAGCGCACCACCCCGCCCACGATCGTGTGCGTGGTCGGTCCGACGTCGGGCGCCCACCGCACGTCGAGGGCAGTGATCCGGGCCAACCCGCGGCCCTTCACCGACGAGCTCAGGTCGACGGCGCCGTCCAGGGCGTAGCGCAGCCGCACCACGCGGGCGGGGCTGTCGAAGGAGTAGGGCTGGAGCGACGTGCCCACCGTGTCGGGTCCCTCGACCCGCTGACCGTCGGCGCGGACGTCCATGTCCCGGGCGGCCATCCCCGACACGCCGGGCAGCACCGGAACCGCGACGTTGATCCCGGTCAGCGCGGTCCGGCTGCGGATCCAGGTGGTGACGAGGATCCGGCCGTCGGGAGTGATCCGGCTGCGCACCAGGGATCCCGGCCCGGCCAGCGCCGCGGGCGGCTGCACGCCGGCCGGCCCGGCGTCCGTGCCGGAGCCGGTCGTGGGCGAGGCCGTGGGCGTCTGGCTCCCGCCGGTGGCGGTGCTCGTGGGCTCGTCGTCCCGGTTCAGCAGCAGCGCGCCCGTGACGGCGACGACGAGCACGGTGACGGCGGCCAGCACCGCGAGCAGGCGCCGGGTGCGGCGTCGGCGGTCCTGCGCGGCGGGGGTGGTCCCCGCGGCTGTCGCCGCCGCTGTGGCCTGCGGTCGTCGAGCGGTCGACGGGGCTGTCGGCGGGCGCTGGGAGCCCTTCTGCCGTGGGACGCCCGGCGTCGCGGCGGGCTTCGCGGCGGACTTCGTGGCCGGCTTCGCGGCGGACTTCGTGGCGGGCGGCTTCCGGGCGGGAGCCTGCTTCGCAGCGCCCTGCCTGGTGGCCCCCGGTTTGGTGGCACCCTGCTGCGGGACCCGCTTCTTCGCCGGCGGCGTGATCGCGGGGTGCCTCTTGGTCGCCGCCTTCTTGGCGGTCGCGGCGGTCGCAGGCTTCTTGGTGGTCGCCGCCTTCTTGGCGGTCGTCGCCGTTGCAGCGGTCGCCGCAGCCTTCGTCGACGCGTTCTTCTGCTGTGCGGACTTCTGCTGCGCTGTCTTCTTCGGCGCTGCCTTCGTCGCAGCGATGTCGGACGGGACTCCCGTGGTCGCCGCGCTCTTCGGCCCACGCGAGCCTGAGGGCCCGCGCTGGGCGGGCGGGCCGACCGCCGGCTCGGTCCCCCGGGCGTCGGCGGGTCCGGGCGTGCGGGGCGAGGGCAGCTCGGGTGCGACGGGCACCTGGCTGACCGGACGGGGCGGTCGCTTCTTCATGATCCTGGCCTCCGGGCCGGGGACGAGACGGGCACCGCGGTGACGACGGCGAGGTTCTGGTACCCACCACGGCTGCGGTCGTACGGCGGTGCGCACGTGACGAGGTGCAGGACCCGCTCACCGGCCGGTGTGAACAGCCAGGGCTCGTCGGTGAGCGACCCCTGGGGCAGCAGCCGCAGCGAGCGGATGCGGAAGTCCTGCACGAGATGGGCGGTGCGCACCTGCACCCGCTCGCCGCGCTGCACCTCCAGCAGGGCGGCGTACGGCCCGAGGCCCTGCGTGGTGGAGTCGACGTGGGCGGCGATCAGGGTCGCGCCGAACGGGTCGCCGATGCGGGCGCCCCCGCGCCACCAGCCGGCGGTGCGGATGTCGTCGGGGACGTCGAGCGTGCCGTCGGAGGTCGTCGAGACGGCGCGGACCGGCACCCGCACGCCGTCGGGCAGAAGGGCGGACCGTGGCGCCTCGGGGGCCGGCGCGGAGGGTGCCCGCCGGGCGGGGACGGCCTGCCGGGTGGTGGGGTCGGCGGCCAGCGGGCTGACGTCGGCGTCGGGTACGGCGGAGGGGCCGCCCGCGGCAGAGCCCGCACCGGGGCCGTCGTCGGCGGACTGCCGCACCACGAGCGTCACGACGAGGCCGACGACCACCAGGGCCAGCAGCGACAGGGCAGCGAGCGTCGCGGGCGCACCCGGGACACCGCCGACCCGGGTCCGCGTCCCGGTCGACCCGTCGCCGGGTCGGCCCGGCGGCGGGTCGACGGGAGTCAGGTCAGCGCTTCCCACGGCGCGGGGCTCGCAGCGGCACCCGGCCGGCGAGGCCGGTCCGGGCGGCCAGCAGCACGCCGGCGAGGGCGGCCACGAGACCGACCAGGAGGCCCGTCGGGACGCCCCGGCCGCTCGGGTCGCCCGCCCCGAAGGGGGTGACGTGGTGGGCGAGGCCGGCCGAGCCGGTGTCGATCGTGTCGGGGACGACGGTCCCGTCGGCGGCGATGGTCGCGGTGTGCGCGATGACGTCCATCGAGCCGTTGGACGGGTTGCCGACGGCATACACCATGGTCACCGTGCGCGCCTTCAGGGCGACGTCGAGCGGGCCGAGGATCGGCGAGCCGGTCTGCCCGGAGGGCAGCAGCTCGACCTTGTGGGTGCCGGCCGGCACGTCGGCCTCGGCGAACTCGCCGTTGGCGATGTTGGTGAAGACCACCTGGCCGTCGACGCGGACGTCGGCGGGGGCGACCGTCGCGGTGTGCGCGAGCACGACCCGCGCCTTGCCGGGGCCGATGGGCTTGCGCGGCGTGCGGTAGACGTTGACGACGGGGTCGCCGCCGACGGCCGCCGGCCGGTGCAGCACGACGTCGCGGCTCGAGCCGGCGCCCACGGTGACCGACGTCGACATCGCGACCGCGCCGGACGCGTCGGTGAAGCGCACCGCGTGCCGTCCCGGCGACAGCTCGAACGGGCCGAGGACCGCACCGGCGTCGACCCCGTCGCGCACCGTGCGACCGTCGATGCTGACGTCGATCGCGGTGCCCGGCACCGCCTGGACGATCTGGACCGAGCCGGTCGCGGGAGCGGCCCCGCACCGGCGACGGTCACGGTCTGGCCCGCGACGACGAGGCCGGACACGAGGACGGCGGTGGCGACGGCGCCACGACGGTGTACCTGCACGACGAAAACCCCCACTCACAGGCGGCGCCCACCCCGACACCGCGGGACCTATCGGAACACATGCCCCCACATCTGCGCCACTCTCGGTAAACCGCGGTTGACCCGGGCGCCCGGGCCGACCGGGCCTGACAGGCCCTTTGTGGCGGTCCGAGGATCCGTGCAGAACCTTCACATCTCCTCGCCACCTCCTGCGCACCGTCGCTCCTAGGCTCGGACCATGAGGGAGACGGGGCCTGGGAGGGAGCGGGCGGAGGAGCCGGACGAGCAGCGGGTCCTCGTGGTGGAGGACGAACCCGTGATCAACCAGGCGGTCGCGGAACGGCTGGCCGCCGAGGGGTTCGCCGTCCGCCAGGAGTACGACGGCCCGGCCGCCGTCACCGCCGCGGCCGCCTGGCGCCCGCACCTCGTGGTGCTCGACGTGATGCTGCCCGGGTTCGACGGGCACGAGGTGTGCCGGCGGGTGCAGGCCGAGCGGCCCGTCCCGGTGCTGATGCTCACCGCGCGCGACGACGAGACGGACGTGCTCGTCGGGCTCGGCGTCGGCGCCGACGACTACCTCACCAAGCCGTTCAGCATGCGCGAGCTCGTCGCCCGGGTGCGGGCGCTGCTGCGACGCGTGGACCGCGCCGCCGAGCTCGCCGCCGCCGGCCAGGACGACTCGGGCGCGCTGGTGCTGGGCGACCTGCGCATGGACCGCGCCGGGCGCCGGTGTCGTCGACCGCGGCGAGCAGTGCACCTGACGCCCGACGGAGTTCGACCTCCTCGTGTGCCTGGCCGGCGCCCCGGGGACCGTGCTCACCCGCGAGCAGCTGCTCGCCCGAGGTGTGGGACTGGCCCGACGCCGCCGGCACCCGCACCGTCGACAGCCACGTGCCGCTCGCTGCGCGGCAAGATCGGCGCCGGGCTGGTCCGGACGGTGCACGGCGTCGGCTACGCCCTGGAGCGCCCGTGACCGCCCCGCGCCCGCTGGACCGGCTCGGCTCGATCAAGCTCAAGCTCGGCGTCCTCGTCGCGGCCAGCGTGGGCATCGGCTCGGCCCTCGCCGTGGCCGGTGTCCTCGTCGGGATCCGGCCCCGCTGGACCGTCGCCGCGTCGCGTGGTCGTCGCGCTCGTGGTCACCCAGCTGCTGGCCCGCGGGATGACGTCGCCGCTGCGCGAGATGACGCGCGGCGGCGCGGCGATGGCCACCGGCGACTACAGCCGGCGGGTCACCGCGACCTCGCACGACGAGGTCGGCGAGCTGGCCCGCGCCTTCAACACGATGGCCGCCGACCTCGGCGACGGTCGACCGGCAGCCGACGGGACCTGGTCGCCAACGTCTCCCACGAGCTGCGCACGCCCGTCTCCGCGCTGCGGGCGGTGCTCGAGAACCTCGTCGACGGCGTGGCCCGCCCCGACCAGGCCACCCTCAGGCGGCCCTGGACCAGACCGAGCGGCTCGGCCGGCTCGTCACCGACCTGCTCGACCTGTCCCGCGTCGACGCCGGGATCATCCCGCTGCGGCGCGAGGCGGTCGCCTCGGCCCGTTCCTCGACGACGCCGTCGCGCGAGGCCCGGCTCGCGGACGACCCGTGGAGTACGCCGTCCGGGTGGAGCCCGTCCGGCCTGGCCGTGCACGCCGACCGCTCGCGCCTGCACCAGCTGGTCGCCAACCTGCTCGACAACGCCGGCCGGCACAGCCCGCCCGGCGGGCACCGTCGCCGTGGTGGCCCGCCGCGGCGACGGCGAGCACCGTGCTCGAGGTGACCGACGAGGGCCCGGGCATCGCCCCCGAGGACCGGGCCCGCGTCTTCGAGCGCTTCACCACCGGCGACGACGGCTCCGCCGACGACGGCGGCACCGGCCTCGGCCTGGCGATCGCCCGCTGGGTCACCCAGCTCCACGGCGGCCTCATCGAGGTCGCCGAGTCCGACCGACGGGCTGCCGCATCCGCGCCACCCTCCCCGAAGGGACCTCCGCATGACCAGCCCCGCCCTGCCCGCCCCCTCCGGCCGGCCCGGCTCCCCGACGACGGCCGCCCCGACGCCCCTGCTGGACGCGATGTTCGGCGAGCTCTGGCCCGAGCGGTCGCTCGCCGGCCGGCCCCGCCTGGTGGCCGCGTCCCTGGTCGTCGGGCTGGTCGGCAGCCGTCGTGCTCCCGTTCCGCGACCCCGGCGCTGGGCACGGCCCTGGTGCTCGCCGGGGTCTGCGGCGGTGGTCGCCGCCGCGGACACCCGTCTGCGCACGCCGTACCACCTGGCGGGCCGCGGCGCTCTGCACGCTGCTCGTCTCCGTGGTGGCCGTGCGCGACGCCGAGTGGATGGTGGTGCTGTGCCTGCTCGCCGCGGCCGCCGTCGGCGCCTCGGCGCTGGTCGACGGCCGCTCGCTCCCGGGCCTGCTCGCGACCGGGTTCGCGCTGCCGTTCGCGGCGCTGCGCGGGCTGCCCTGGCTGGGCCGGTCGCTGGCGCTCCTCGGCTCCCGGGCGACCGGGCCTGCGCGGCTGGCTGTCCGGCTGCGGACCGCGGCGCTCTCGGCGGTGCTGGTGCTGGTCTTCGGCGCGCTGTTCGCCTCGGCCGACGCGGTGTTCGCGAGCTGGGCCGGCACGCTCGTCCCCGACGTCACGCGCGACGACGCTGGTCCTGCGCGGCGTCGTGCTCGCGGCTCGTCGGCGGCCTGACCCTGACCGGGGTGTACGTCGCGCTCAACCCGCCGCGCGTGGAGGCGGCTGGCCCTGCCCGCCGCGCCGGCCGGTCGCGCGGCCGTTCGAGTGGCTGGTGCCGGTCGGCGTGGTGGTCGCCGTCTTCGCGGTGTTCGTCGGCAGCCCAGCTGACCGTGATGTTCGGCGGGCACGCCTACCTGCGGCGGACGACCGGGCTGACCTACGCGGAGTACGTCCACCAGGGCTTCGGCCAGCTGATCGTGGCGACCCTGCTCACGCTGGCTGGTGGTCGCGGTCGCGGCCCGGAAGGCGCCGCCGGGGCGACGCCGGGCGAGCGGCTGCTGCTGCGCGGCGGTGCTCGGCGTGCTCTGCCTGCTGCACGCTGGTGGTCGTGGCCTCCGCGCTCTACCGGATGCACGTCTACGAGCAGGCCTACGGGTTCACCCGGCTGCGGCTGCTGGTGCTCGGCCTTCGAGGGCTGGCTCGGCCTGGTCGTGGTGCTGGTGCTGGTCGCCGGCATCACGCTGCGCGGCCCGTGGCTGCCGCGCGCGGCCCTGCTCACCGGCGCCGCGGCGCTGCTGGTGCTGGCCGCGACCAACCCGGACGCCTCGATCGCGCGGCACAACCTCGACCGCTTCCACGAGGGCCAGCGCATCGACTCCGGCTACCTCACCGGCCTCTCCGCGGACGCCCTGCCCACGCTGGTCGACGGCGGGCTCGACGCGGCCTGCCTGAGCGTCCCGTCCTCCGACGACTGGCTGGAGTGGAACCTCGGCCGGCAGCGGGGCGCCGACGCGCTGGACCGGTGCCCCGTGTCCGGTCCCACGCCGGCGGAGCCCGCCGGGCGCTAGCCGGGTGTCGTCAGCGCCAGTGCGGGGGGCGGTCGAGGGGCTCGGGCAGCAGGGTCGAGGCGTCGCCGGCGGCGGCGGCGACCTGGAACCGGGTCAGGTGCAGGGCCGTCGAGAGGTCGGCCCCGCCCACGCGGGCGGCCCGCAGGTCCGCGCCGACGAGGTCGGCGACGGTGAGGTCCGCGCCGCGGAGGTCGGCGCCGACGAGGAGGGCGCCGCGCAGGTCGGCCGCCCGGAGGTCGGCACGCCGCAGGCGTCGCCCCACGAGGTCGGCGCGGGTGAGGTCCGGCGGGTCGGGGCGGCAGCTCGCTCGCACCGCGGCGCTCGTGGCGCGCAGCAGCGCGTCGACCTCGGCACGGTGCGGGCCCACGTCGAGGTGCTCGAGCGCGGCGGCGTCCAGCCCGGCGAGGCGCTCTGTCTCCTCGAGCACCCGCGCCAGGTCCGGCGCGAGGACGCCGGCGTGGTCGACGTACGACGGGAGGGAGACGAGCCGCAGGTCGCAGCGGAGGTACCACAGCAGCTCGTGCAGGTCGCGGACGACCGCGAACACCCGGAACTGCCGCTCGGCGAGGTCGGGACGGGCGCGCCAGTCCGCGCCGCCGAAGGTGTCCTGCACGACGCGCTGGCCGGCGCCGAAGCAGTCGTAGACGGTGCAGCCGGGGAAGCCGAGCGGACGCAGCCGGTCGTGGACGTCGCAGCCGAAGTCCTCGGCGAGGTGCGGGCACGGCTGCCCGGCGGGCTTGTCGAGCGCGAAGTCGGCCGACCTCACCAGCGCCGGGACCACGCAGCACAGGCCGGCGCAGCGCGAGCAGTCGGCGCGCAGGTCACGGAGCGGGAGGCTCGTCGGCACGGGGTCAGGTGCGGGGCAGGCCGGAGATCGACGTGCCCGAACGGGTCCTGTAGCGCTTGTTGATGCTGATGAGCACCGCCGTCCACGGCTCCAGCTGGCGGGCGATGCGCAGCCGGCCGGCGTCGACGCCGTCGCGCGAGGTGACCGCGCGGGCGAGCTCGACGGCCACCGCCTTGGCATCGCTGTCGTCCCCGCAGACCAGCACGTCCTCGTGGTCGAGGTAGTCCTCCTCGCTCCACAGCGACACCGCGGAGACGTGGTGGAAGGCGCCGACCACGCGCGCCGCCGGGACCAGGGCGGCGGCGGTCTCGGCCGCGCTGCCGCCGGGGACGTCGAGCCCGAACGGCCCCTGCTTGTCGAAGCCGAGCGGGTTCACGCACGAGACGACCACCGTGCCGTCGAGGGCACCGGCCAGCGACCTGACCAGGTCGTCGTGGCCGTCGTACGGGACCGCGAGGACGACCACGTCGGCACCGGCGACGGCGTCCTCGTTGGCCGCGCCCGTCACGTCGGCCCCGGGCACCCGCTCGAGGATCTCCGCGGCCGCCTCCGACGCGCGCTGCGCGGAGCGCGACCCCACCACGACACGGTGACCGTGCCGCGCCCAGCGGTAGGCCAGGCCCCTGCCCTGCGGGCCGGTCCCGCCGACCACGGCGATGGCGTACGACGTCACGGGGCCTCCTTGAAATGATGACAGCGTTACTGTCACGGTAGTACCCACCGTCGGCGGTCCCCGCAGCGGTGCCCGACGTCGAGCCACGAGGACGCCATGAAGCTCTCGACGCAGCTGAACTACTCCGGCAACCCGCGGGAGGCGGCCGACCACGTGGCGGCGCTCGAGTCCGCGGGCCTCGACACGATCTGGGTCGCGGAGGCCTACGGCTTCGACTCCCCCACCCTGATGGGCTACCTGGCCGCGAAGACCGAGACCGTCGAGATCGGGTCGGCGATCCTCAACGTCTACTCGCGCACGCCGGGAGCCCTGGCGCAGACGGCCGCCGGGCTCGACAACGTGAGCGGTGGCCGGGCGATCCTCGGCCTCGGCGCGTCCGGCCCGCAGGTCATCGAGGGCTGGCACGGCGTGCCCTACGACCGGCCGCTGGGACGCACCCGCGAGGTCGTCGACATCGTCCGGGCGGCGCTGCGCCGCGAGACGGTCCGCTACGACGGCACGGTGTTCCACCTCCCGCTGCCCGAGGGCCAGGGCACCGGCCTCGGCAAGCCGCTGAAGATGCTCACCAAGCCCGAGCGGCCCGTCGTGCCCGTCTACATCGCGGCGCTGGGACCCAAGAGCGTCGCGGCCACCGCGGAGTACGCCGACGGCTGGCTGCCCTTCCTGTTCGCCCCCGAGAAGTCCGGCGACGTGTGGGGCGAGGCGCTCAGGACGGGCACGGCCAAACGGCCTGAGGCCCTTGCCCCGTTGGAGATCTGCGCCGGGGGGATGGTCTCGGTCGGCGAGGACGTCAAGGGGATGCTCGACCTGGTGCGCCCGACCGTCGCCCTCTACGTCGGCGGGATGGGCGCGCGCGGCAAGAACTTCTACAACGACCTCGCCTGCCAGTACGGCTACGAGAAGGAGGCCAAGGAGATCCAGGACCTCTACCTCGGCGGCAACAAGCGCGACGCCGAGGCGGTCGTGCCCGACGAGCTCCTCGAGCTGTGCAACCTGGTCGGGCCGGAGTCCTACGTCAAGGAGCGCATCGCGGCCTTCGCCGAGGCCGGCGTCACCAACCTGCAGGTCGTGCCCGCCCCCGCGGACGGTGGCGACCCCGCTGCCCTGGTCGCCCGGGTCAAGGAGTGGGTCTCGTGAGCGACGAGCGGCCGCTGCTCGGCGAGGAGCACGAGGCGTTCCGGCGTACGGTCCGGGAGTTCGTCGCCCGCGAGATCACCCCGCACCACGCGCAGTGGGAGGTCGACGGCCAGGTCAGCCGCGAGGTCTGGACCCGCGCCGGCGAGCAGGGGCTGCTCTGCTTCGACGTCGAGGAGGAGTACGGCGGGCCCGGCGTGCACGACTTCCGCTACCACGTCGTGGTCGCCGAGGAGCTCACCCGCGCGGGGGCGCACGGACCGGGCTTCCCCGTGCACACCGACATCATCGTGCCGTACCTCTCCGGCCTCGGCACCGACGAGCAGAAGCGCCGCTGGCTGCCCGGCTGCGTGAGCGGCGAGACGATCACCGCGATCGCGATGACCGAGCCCGGCGCGGGCAGCGACCTGCAGGGCGTCCGCACGACGGCCGTCGACAAGGGCGACCACTACGTGCTGTCGGGGAGCAAGACGTTCATCAGCAACGGCGCGATGGCCGACCTGGTGGTCGTGGTCGCGCGCACCGACAGCCAGGTCGACGGCGGCCTCGGCCACAAGGGCATCAGCCTGCTCGTGGTCGAGACGCGGCATGGCCGGCTTCGAGCGTGGACGCAACCTCGACAAGGTCGGTCTGGCCGCGCAGGACACCTCAGAGCTGTTCTTCGACGACGTCGTCGGTGCCCAAGGAGAACCTGCTCGGCGAGGAGGGCAGCGGCTTCGTCTCGCTGATGACGCAACCTTCCCCAGGAGCGGCTCTCGATCGCGATGATGGCGGCCGCGGCGTGCGAGGCGGTCCTCGACATGTGCCTGGCCTACGTCAAGGAGCGCGAGGCGTTCGGGCGCCCGATCGGCTCCTTCCAGCACAACCGCTTCGTCATCGCCGAGATGGCCACCGAGGCCCGCGTCGCGCGGGTCGTTCGTCGACGACTGCGTGCGCCGGCACAACGCCGGCCAGCTCGACGCCTAGCCGGGCGTCGATGGCGAAGTGGTGGACGACCGAGCTGCAGAAGAAGATCGTCGACCAGGGCGTGCAGCTCTTCGGCGGCTACGGCTACATGCGCGAGTACCCGATCGCCCGGGCCTTCCTCGACAGCCGGGTGCAGACGATCTACGGCGGCACGACCGAGATCCAGAAGGAGATCATCGGGCGGTCGCTCGGCCTGTGAGGCCGGTCGTCAGTGGCTAGTCAGGGGGTCGGCGTCGGTGCTGTCGTCGGGGGCCGCCATACCGGGGCATTACGGCGACACGGCTGACACGGGACCCGCGGAGTGATTCGATCACGGGTATGGAACCGGGCCCGGCCCTGCGGCAGCGCAAGCGGCTGGTGATCTGCTGCGACGGCACCTGGAACCGTCCCGACAGCGACCACGTCACGAACATCGAGAAGATCGCGCGGACGATCGAGACCGACCTGACCAGCGTGCGGCGGCGTGCAGCAGCTGGTGCTCTACCTCAGCGGCGTCGGCGCCGGGTCCTACCGGTGGACCGGATCCTCGGCGGAGCCTTCGGCTTCGGGCTGTTCGCCAACATCCGCACGGCATACCGCTTCCTGGCCCTCAACTACGACGAGGGCGACGAGATCTTCGTCTTCGGCTTCAGCCGCGGCGCCTACACCGCGCGCAGCCTGGTCGGCATGGTCGGCCGGGTCGGGCTGCTGACCCGCGACGCGCTGGTCGCGGACAAGCTGCCCGAGGCGGTCGCGCGCTACCAGCGGCGCGACCTGGCGACGGGGTCGTTCGGGGAGAGCGACGACGAGTTCCGCCACGACCACTGCCACCCGAGCGTGCCGGTGACGATGCTCGGCGTCTTCGACACCGTCGGCGCCCTCGGCGTGCCCGGCGCGGTCAGCGCCCGGCACCAGTTCCACGACGTCAACCTCGGCTCCAGCGTGCAGTGCGCGCGGCACGCGCTGGCCCTCGACGAGCGGCGGCTGAAGTTCGAGCCGTGCATGTGGGAGGCCGACCGAGGAGGTCGGCCCGCGCGGACGAGCGCAGCGGCCGGGTCCGGCAGGTCTGGTTCGAGGGCTGCCACTCCGACGTCGGCGGCGGGTACGCCGAGACCGGGCTCTCGGACACCACGCTGCTCTGGATGGCCTCCGAGGCCACCCGGCGCGGGCTGACCTTCGACCGCCGGCTGCTCGTGGTGTACGTCGGAAGCGGCTCGTCGGCGGTGCGGCACAACTCGCTGACCGTGTTCTACAAGGTGCTCAACCTGTTCTCCCGCGCTGCGGATGACCCTGGGCCGCAGCGGCCGCCGCTTCCTCGGCGACCGCCGTCGCGTCGACCCGCCGCCCAAGGCGAAGGCGCCGGGCGACCCGCCGGAGCGGTCCGTCGGCGTGCTGGTCGCCTCCGCGGCCGCCCACCACTACGTCGACGACGCGGCGTACCGGCTGCCGAACCTCCGCGAGTTCCACGACCAGACCGACGACTTCGCCGGACGCGTCGCGGACGTGCTCGCGCTGCCCGAGCCGACCGCCGTGCTCGAGGAGCGGCTGTCGCGGCTCGGCGGCGGGCTGCCCGCCCAGCGCGCGGGTGAGGAGCCGGTCCGCAGGACCGGTAGCGACGCGACGCCCTGAGCCCCGGGGACCCGCCGCCTAGACTGCCGGGGTGCCCCGACCGTCGTCCCGCCCCGTGAGAGCCTTCGCGGCCGCCCTCGTGGCGCTGCTGGCTCTCGCCGGCGGGGGCTGGTCGGGCGCCGCGGCGGCCCCGACGACCGCCCGGGCCGTCGCTCCGGTGGTCCGGGCGGCGCAGGTGGCCCCGGCGGCCCGGGTGGCCCGCCGGGTGGCCGACGGGACGTCGACCCGGGCCGCCACCCCGGCGACGGCCCGGGTCTCGGCGCGCGCGGCCACCCCGCACCGGCAGCACGCCGGCGGACCGGCCCTGGTGCTGCCCTCGCCCACGCAGGTCGCGACGCCGGGCCCGACCGTCGTACGCCTCGCCGGCGCAGCCGCGGACGCACCTCGCGGGCAGCCGCACACCGCAGCCGCACCCCGCGCTCCCCCGGCCTGACGGACCCCGACCCGTCCGTCCCGGCGCCCGACCCAGGAAGGCGCCCGTCCCGTGGAGCCCCCGTGCCCTCAGCAGCCCCCGACCCGCGGCGTGCCCGCCGCACCCGCCTGATCCGCCTGGCCGCCTCCCTGGCCGTGCTCGGCGTGGCCGGCGTCCTCGCCCTCACCAGCGCACCGCGCCTCGGCCTCGACCTCGAGGGCGGCACCCAGATCGTCCTGGAGACCCAGGACGGCGAGCGGGTGCAGGCCGACCGCGAGGCCACCGACCGCGCGCTCGAGGTGATCCGCGGCCGCGTCGACGCCCTCGGCGTCGCCGAGCCGACGCTGGCGCGCTCCGGCGAGCGGCGCATCATCGTCGAGCTGCCGGGGGTCCAGGACCCCCGCGAGGCCGCCGAGGTGATCGGGCAGACCGCCCAGCTCGGCTTCCACGTCGTGCGCGGCCCCGCGCCGGCCGCCGACCCCGGTGACACGGTGACCCCGGGACGCCCGAGACGCCGCGCGGCACCCGGGTCGTGCAGGACGAGTCCGGCCAGCGGATCCTGGTCGGGCCGCAGGTGCTCGACGGCAACGGCGTCCGCGACGCGTCGCCCGAGCAGCCGCAGGACGGCGTCGGCGCCTGGGTCGTGTCGGTCTCGTTCAACGGCGAGGGGCGGCCGGCAGTGGCGCGAGCTGGTGGCCCGGGCCTGCGCAGGACGCCGCCGGCGGCCAGCGGATCGCGATCCTGCTCGACGACGAGGTGATCTCCTCCCCGGCCGGTCCAGCCCGAGCTGTGCGCCGGAGCGGGCGGCGCGACCGCAGATCACCGGCGGGTTCACCCGCGAGAGCGCCGGCGACCTGGCGATCCTGATCAAGGGCGGCGCGCTGCCGGTGCCCGTCGAGGTGATCGAACAGCGCACCGTCGGCGCGACGCTCGGCGACCGCGCGATCGACGCCAGCGTCGAGGCCGCGCGTCATCGGGCTCGCGCTGACCGGGCTGTTCATCGCGCTCGTGTACCGCTCGTGGGGCTGCTCGCGACGCTCGCGCTGGGCGGCTACGCGCTGCTGTCCTACGGGCATCCTGGTGTGGCTGGGCGCGACCCTGACCCTGCCCGGGCTGGCCGGCTTCGTGCTCGCGATCGGCCTGGCGATCGACGCCAACGTGCTCGTCTTCGAGCGGGCCAGGGAGGAGTACGCCGCCCGCCCGAGGCGACGGCCTCGCTCCCGCCCTCGAGACGGGCTTCCGCAAGGCGTGGTCGGCGATCCTCGACTCCAACGTGACCACGCTGCTCGCCGCGGCGCTGCTGTTCTTCCTGGCGTCCGGGCCGGTCAAGGGGTTCGGTGTCACGCTCTCGATCGGCGTGGTCGCGTCCATGGTGTCGGCGCTGGTGCTGACCAGGGCGCTCACCGATCTCGTCGTACGACGCGGGCTGCCGCCCGCGATCTCCGGCCTCGCCGGGCGCAGCCGGCTGCGCACCTGGCTGACCGAGCGCGGGCCGTTCCTGATGCGCCGGGCGGGGGCCTGGGTCGCGGTGACGGTGGTCGTCGGCGTGCTCGCCGTCGGCGGCATCGTCGACCCGCGGCCTCGACCTCGGCGTGGAGTTCACCGGCGGACGGCTGCTGGAGTTCTCCACCAGCCGCACGGTGAGCGTCGAGCAGGCCCGCGAGGCGGTGGCCGACGCGGGGTTCCCGCGGGCGGTCGTGCAGTCCTCGGGCGAGGGCGGCTCCGGGGGCGGCGACGACGTGAGCGTCCGCACGTCGGAGATCAGCAACGACGAGGCGGTCGCGATCGAGCGCTCGCTCGCCGAGGTCGGCGGTGACGTGACCAAGCAGCGCGACGAGCTGGTCGGGCCGACCCTCGGCCAGGAGCTGCGCACCAAGGCGCTCATCGCGTTCGCGATCGCGGTGGGCGCGCAGATGCTCTACCTCGCCGTGCGCTTCCGCTGGACGTACGCCGGCGCGGCGGTCGCTTCGATGACGCACGTCGTGATCACGGTGGTCGGGGTCTTCGCGTGGCTCGGCAAGCCGATCGACGGGGTGTTCCTGGCCGCCGTGCTCTCGATCATCGGGCTCGCGGTCAACGACACGATCGTGGTCTTCGACCGGATCCGCGAGCAGACCCGCGAGACCCGGGGCCAGCCGCTGCGCCGGGCCGTGAACGCCGCGATCCTGCAGACCGTGCCGCGGACGGTGAACACCGGCCTCGGGGCGATGTTCATCCTGGCCGCGCTGGCCGTGCTCGGCGGCGACTCCCTCACCGACTTCGCGGTGGCGCTGCTGCTCGGGCTCTCGATCGGCATCTGGTCAACGATGTTCACCGCCGCGCCGCTGGCGATCCTCGCCGAGGAGCGGTGGCCGCTGCGTGAGCGGTCACCGCGCCAGCGGGTGGTCGACCCCTACGCCGACGTACCCGTCGCCGGGCGGGAGAGCGGCCCCGCCTGACCCTGCCTGGCGGCGGGGCGGGCGCGGGGCGCCGGGGACGGGTCAGGCGGGGACGCTCTGCGGGGCGAGCCGCACGGGCAGCGACTCGACGCCGTAGACGATCGAGAGCTCGCGGTAGTCCAGCGCGTCGGCCGCCAGCGTGAGGTCGGGGAAGCGCCTCGCCAGCGCCGGGAACGCCGTGCGCAGCTCCATCCGGGCGAGCTCGGCGCCGACGCAGCGGTGGAAGCCGTGCCCGAAGGCGAGGTGGGTGCTGACCGGGCGGGTCGGGTCGAAGGCGTCCATCCTCGGCGCCGTGCCGGGCGTCGCGGTTGGCGCCGGCGAGGTGGCAGACGACCACGTCGCCGTGGGCGATGTGCGTGCCCGGCGAGCTCGACGTCGTGCTTGGGGAAGCGCGGGAAGGCGATCTGCACGACGGTGAGGTAGCGCAGCAGCTCCTCGACGGTGCGGTCCACGATCGCCGGGTCGGTGGCGACGCGGCGGTAGTCGTCGGGGTGGTCGAGCAGCACGGCGGTGCCGAGCGCGAGCATGCTGGCGCTGGTCTCGAGGCCGCCGGTGAACACGCCGTCGGCGAGGCCGCCGAGGTCGAAGTCGTTGATCTCGTCGCCGTGCTCGCGGATGATCTGGCCGATCAGGCCCTCGCCGGGGTGCTCGCGCTGCTTGCGGGTCGCCTCCATCAGGAACCTCCGCGAGTCCGACACGGCACCGAAGGCCCCCTGACCGCCGTACGACACGTCGAAGCGGGCCGAGCCGAGCTGACGGAAGGTCTCGCGGTCCTCGTCGGGCAGGCCGAGCAGCTCGCAGATCACCAGGAACGGCACGGGGAACGCGAAGGTGCGGGACCAGGTCGACGACCGGCCCGGACTGCCTCGAGGCGGTCCAGCTGGCGCTCGACGATCGCGGCGATGCGCGGCCGCAGCCGCTCGAGGCGACGCATCGTGAACTCGGGGGTGAGCAGCTTGCGCAGCCGGGTGTGCTCGGGCGGGTCGGTGAAGCCGAGGCCGCCGATGTCGCCGTCGGCGGCAGCCGCGCCTTGCCGACGAACGGCCGGATGTCGTTGCTGTAGCTCGTGGTGTCCGCGAGCACCTCGCGGACCTCCTGCTCGCCCGTGACCAGCCAGACGTTCATGCCCAGGAACGAGGTCAGCTTGTGCACGGGCTCGCGCTCGCGGACCTCGGCGAGCCGATCGGTCGGCGCGACGCCGGTGCGGTGCAGCGGCCAGGCCATCGAGTCCGGCACCCGGTCGAGCTGGGAGAGGTCGATGCCCTGGGCGCCCACGCGCGACATCACCAGGCGGCGGGCCCTGGTCTTGAGGTACGTCGTGAGGCGTGACACGGGTGCTCCAGCGGTCGGACGGGTGGGTTCCTGGCGAAAACTATGCCGTACGCCGGCCCGCTGGCGAGCCAAGCACGGCGATCCCAGGGGTCTTTCGGGGTCCGCACCGGCTCGCCTCGGGGGCGGGTGTGACGGGCGCCACTCAGAGCGGCCGGTCGTGCAGGATGCGCTGGTAGAGGTTGTGGTCGCGCCAGGCGTCGTCGATGAACAGGAACCGCGGCGCCATCCCGTAGAGCTCGAACCCGCAGCCGAGCAGCACCCGCTGCGAGGCGACGTTGTGCAGCAGGGTGCCGGCGTCGACGCGGTGCAGCCCGCGGCCCTGGGCCTGCGCGCACGCGAACTCGACCCCCGTGGACGCGAGCCCCCGGCCGAGGTGGTCGCGGTCGACCCAGTAGCCGAGGCTGGCGCTGCGCAGCACGCCCATCACGATGTTGTTGAGGTTCACCCGCCCGACCACCTCGTCGCCGTACGCGATCACCCACGCGGCGAGCAGGCCCTGCTGCACGGAGGCGAGCTGCCCGGCGACCGCGGCGGTCTGGCCGTCCTCGGTGAAGAAGGACGGGTCGCGGCGGGGGTCCCAGCGGGCGAGGTGCTCGCGGTTGCGGTCGTAGGCGCGGGCGAGCGCGGGGGCGTCCTGGGCGCGGAGCTCGCGCAGGTCGTAGCCGTCGGGGAGCACGAGGCGAGGGTAGCCAGTGCCGGGTCCCGGCGGCGCTCAGCAGGCGGCGCGGACGTAGCCGCGGTGTCCGCGCGGGCGCAGGTCCCGGTCGCGGTAGACGATCGGCCAGGCGTCTCCACGGGCGCGGCAGGCGGCGCGGAAGGAGGCGCGGCCCTCGTCGGAGTACTCGATCTCGATGACGTGGCGGTGGTAGAGGCGGCGGTACGTCGAGCACTCGGCGTAGACCTGGCAGTCCTCGGCGACGGCGAAGTCGAAGCCCGCCCGGGCGACCTGCGCGCGGGTGAGGTCGGTGTTCTTCTGCGCCACGGCGAGCCCGTGCCGGTGGCCGGCGGCGACGATCCGGCGCGCGAGCGCGACGTTGTCCGCTCGGGTGAGCAGGTGCCGCGAACGGGTGAACGAGTCGAGGTTGTCCGGCTCCACGGCGTCGTACCCGTCGCGGGCGCAGCCGGCCACCCACCGGCCGAGCACCGCGGCGATCCGGACCCGGCGCTGCGCGGTGCGGGTGTCGAGGAGCACCTCGTCGGGCCACCCCGGGTCGCGCACGAGGCGTCCCTGGCGGTGCAGGAGCAGCCGCGGGTGGTGGCTGCGCCACCAGGCGAGCTCGCCGGGCTGGGTCTGGAAGCCGTTGACGTAGCAGACGTTGTAGCGGCCCCTCGCGGGCGCGTCGGTGCGGTCGCGCACCACGACGCCGTACCCCGCTCCGGGAGGGTAGGCGCCGCCGAGCTGGTAGTCGGCGTTCGTGCCGGCCGGCGGCAGGTGCACGCGGGCGGCGGCGCGCGCCCGGTCGTGACCGGGCTCGAGCGGGCTGGCGCCCGCGGGGATCACGGCGCTGAAGGCCAGGGCGAGCGCGAGCAGCACGACCATGGCGATGACGGTCCAGCGGACCCACTTCGGATGCACCGGCCCATGGTCGCACCCGCCGCGGCCCGGCGTTGCCGGTCGGCTACTCCCACTCGATGGTGCCGGGGGGCTTGCTGGTCACGTCCAGCACGACCCGGTTGACCTCGGGCACCTCGTTGGTGACCCGGGTCGAGATCGTCTCGATGACGTCGTAGGGCAGCCGGCCCCAGTCGGCGGTCATGGCGTCCTCGGAGGTCACCGGGCGCAGCACGACGGGGTGGCCGTAGGTGCGGCCGTCGCCCTGCACGCCCACGGAGCGTACGTCGGCGAGCAGCACGACCGGGAACTGCCAGATGTCCCTGTCGAGACCGGCCCGGGTGACCTCCTCACGGGCGATCGCGTCGGCCTCGCGGAGGATCTCGAGGCGCTCGTGGGTGACCTCGCCGATGATCCGGATGGCCAGGCCGGGCCCGGGGAACGGGTGCCGCCAGACGAGGTCGGCGGGCAGGCCGAGCTGCTCGCCGACCAGGCGCACCTCGTCCTTGAACAGCGTGCGCAGCGGCTCGACCAGGGAGAACTCGAGGTCGTCGGGGAGGCCGCCGACGTTGTGGTGGGACTTGATGTTGGAGGTGCCCGAGCCGCCGCCGGACTCGACGACGTCGGGGTAGAGCGTGCCCTGCACCAGGAAGTCGACGCGCTCGCCGTGCGCGGCGGCGTCGCCGATGATCTCGACCTCGGCCGCCTCGAAGACCCGGATGAACTCGCGGCCGATGATCTTGCGCTTCTCCTCGGGGTCGATGACCCCGGCGAGCGCGTCGAGGAAGCGCTTCTCGGCGTCCACCACGTGCAGCGAGACGCCGGTCGCGGCCACGAAGTCACGCTCGACCTGCTCGGCCTCGCCCTTGCGCAGCAGGCCCTGGTCGACGAACACGCAGGTCAGCCGGTCGCCGATGGCGCGCTGCACGAGGGCCGCGGCCACCGCGGAGTCGACCCCGCCGGAGAGGCCGCAGATCGCCCGGCGGTCACCGATCTGGGTGCGGATCTTCTCGATCTGCTCCTCGACGATGTTGACCATCGTCCACGTCGGCCGGCAGCCGGCGATGTCGAGCAGGAAGTGGCCGAGCACCTGCTGGCCGTGCTCGGTGTGCATCACCTCGGGGTGCCACTGCACGCCGGCGAGGCGCCGGTCGAGGTCCTCGAAGGCCGCGACGGGGGTGTCCGGGGTGGAGGCGAGCACCTCGAAGCCCGCGGGGGCCGCGACGACCGAGTCGCCGTGGCTCATCCACACCCGGTGCTCGCGCGGGAGCTCGGCGAGCAGCGTCCCGGGCTCGAGCACCTCGACGGGCGTGCGGCCGTACTCCGACCGGCCGGTCCGGCGTACCTCCCCACCGAGGTTGAGGGCCATCGCCTGGAAGCCGTAGCACATGCCGAACACGGGGACGCCCGCCTCGAACACGGCGGCGTCGACGTTGGGCGCGCCGGGCTCGTAGACCGATGACGGGCCGCCGGACAGGATGATCGCGCGCGGGCCGCGGGCCAGCATCTCCTCGACCGGCATCGTGTGCGGCACGATCTCGGAGTAGACGCGGCACTCGCGCACGCGGCGGGCGATGAGCTGGGCGTACTGGGCGCCGAAGTCGACGACGAGGACGAGGTCGTGGTCGGGGGTGCCGGTGGTCACGGTGTGCTCACAGTGCGCTCGCGGGGGGTCACCGGGGGCCTTTCGGGTGGCTGTCAGTGAAGGCGGCAGTCTAGCGGTGCCGAAATAGTCACACCGAGCCCTGCCCGGACGGGGGGTCCGCGCCGTAGGGTCGCTGCCACGTCACTGATCCGGGTCCCACACCAGCCCCTGTCCACCCTGGAGACGGCATGACCCTGACGCGTCGAGCCCGCCTCGAGGACGCGGCTCCAGCTCGGTCTGCTCGGCCCTCTCTCGGCGACCCGCGACGGCGAGGAGGTCAACCTCGGCGGGCGGCGGCAGCGGGCCGTGGTCGCGGTGCTGCTGCTCGCGCGCGGCCAGCAGGTCGGCGCCGAGCGGCTGCTCGACGCGCTGTGGGAGGGCGAGCCGCCGCCGAGCGGTCCGGGCAGCCTGCAGTCCTACGTGTCCCACCTGCGCCGGGCCCTCGAGCCGGACCGGGCGGCGCGCACGCCGAGCACCGTGCTGGTCAGCCGGGGTGCGGGCTACGCGATGGCGGTCCCCGACGACGACGTCGACGCGTGGCGCTTCGAGCGGCTCGTCGACGAGGCGGCCGCACTGACCGACCCGGTGGCGAAGGTCGGGCTGCTGCGCGACGCGCTCGGGCTGTGGCGGGGCCCGGCGCTGGCCGACTACGCGGGGCAGGAGTGGGCCGACGCCGCCGCGCGGCGGCTCGACGAGCTCCGCGGCGTCGCCCGCGAGCAGCTGCTCGCGGCGCGGCTGGACTGTGGCGAGAGCGCGCGGGTCGTCCCGGAGGTCGAGTCGCTGCTGGCCGAGGACCCGCTGCGCGAGGAGCGCTGGCGGCTGCTCGCGCTGGCCCTCTACCGCTCGCACCGGCAGGCCGACGCGCTCGCGGCGCTGCGCCGGGCCCGCGAGCGGCTCGCCGACGAGCTCGGCGTCGACCCTGGGCCGGCGCTGCGCTCGCTCGAGGCCGAGGTGCTCGCCCAGTCGCCCTCCCTCGACGCGCCGGCCGCGCTGCGTCCGCCCGCCGCGGAGGCCGGCTCGCCCCCGGCCGCGGCGGCGGCGGTGCCGGCGCAGCGGACGCCGTACGACGCGACCGGGCCGCTGCTCGTCGACCGGGACCTCGAGCTCGGGCAGCTGCGGGCCTGCCTGGACGCCGCGCTCGCGGGGCGCTCCCGCACCGCGGTCATCGCCGGGCCCGCAGGGATCGGCAAGACGAGCCTGCTCCAGCGGCTGCGGGCCGACGCGCGCGCCGCCGGCGCGACCGTGCTCAGCGCCCGGGGCAGCCAGCTCGAGAAGGAGTTCGGCTTCGGTGCCGTGCGCCAGCTGTTCGACCCGCACCTCGGCGACCCGGCCGTGCGCGAGGGCCTGCTCGCCGGAGCCGCGGCCGGCGCCTCCCAGGTCTTCGACGGCGCGCACTCCCCCGCCGACGCGCCGCCCGAGAGCCTGTTCACGGTGCTGCACGGGCTGTTCCTGCTCACCGGCAACCTCACCGCCCGGGGTCCCGTCGTCGTCGCGGTCGACGACGCCCAGTGGTGCGACACCAGCTCGCTGCGCTTCCTGGGCTACCTCGTGCGGCGGCTGGAGGGGCTGCCGGTGCTGGTGGTCGCGACGGTCCGGACCGGTGAGCAGTACGTCGACGACGAGCTGCTGCACGAGCTGTCCGCCGACCCGGACGCGGTCGCCGTGCACCCGCGGCCGCTGACCCGCACCGGGAGCGTCGAGGTGGTGCGCAGCCGCCTGGCCGGTGCCGACGAGGACTTCGCGGGGGCCTGCTTCCGGACCACGTCGGGCAACCCGCTGCTGCTCCGGCAGCTCCTGCAGGCCCTCGAGTCCGAGGGGGTCCGCCCCGACGCGTCGCACGCCGACACCGTGCGGGCGATCGGCTCGCGGGCCGTGTCGAGCATGGTGATGATGCGGTTCCGGCGGATGCCCGGCGCCTACCGCGACGTGGCCCGCGCGATCGCGGTCCTCGGCGACGGCGCGTCCCTCCCGCTGGTCGCCACCATGACCCAGCTGTCCGAGGAGGCGACCGCCGCGGCGATCGCCGGGCTGGCCCGCTCGGAGGTGCTGCGCCCCGAGCACCCCCTCGGCTTCGTGCACCCGCTCGTCGGGGCTGCGGTCTACGACGACCTGCCGCTCGGCGAGCGCGAGATGCAGCACGGCCGCGCCGCGCAGGTGCTCGGGCTCGGCGGCGCCAGCCCGGAGCAGGTCGCGGCGCACCTGCTCGTCGTCCCCCCGCGCGGTGACCACGCCGTCGTCGAGGCGCTGCGCGAGGCCGCGGCGCGGGCGGCCGCGCGCGGGTCCACGGAGTCGGCGACGGCGTACCTGCGCCGGGCCCTCCAGGAGCCGCCCGCCCGCGAGGAGCTCGCCACCTTGCTGATGGAGGTCGGCCGGCTGGAGACGCTGACCAGCGGGACGGCGGCGATCGAGCACCTCGAGGCGGCGTACCAGCTCTTCGAGGATCCCGTCGACCGCGCCGAGACCGCGATCATGCTCGGCCGGACCGCGGTCTTCGCCGGCCCCCGTGGCGCCGCCACCCGGATCGCCCGGGAGGCCGCCGCGGAGCTGCCCGAGCACCTGTCCGACCACCGCCAGGCGCTGGTGGCGCTCAGCAGGATCAGCGGGTTCATGCACGGCCTCGACCCGCGGGAGTACGCCGTCGAGGAGCCGCCGCCCGTCGTCGGCGACGGCCCCGGCGCCCGCGGCCTGGCCGCCCTGGTGGCGTGGGAGGAGCTGTGCGCCGGGACCGACCGCGAGCGCGCCGTCGCGCTGGCCCGGTTCGCCCTCGAGGACCGCATCCTGCAGCGGCACGACCCGGGGCTGCTGTGGGTGGTCGCCGCGAACGTGCTCGGGATGGCCGGCGAGGACACCGAGGCGTTCTGGGAGGAGGAGCTGGAGGTCGCCTACCGCACGGGCAACCTCTTCGCGGCGATGGCCACGCACCTGTGGCTCGGCTTCCAGCAGTGGCACACCGGCGACCTGCGGGCGGCCCTGCAGTCGATGGCGCACTGCACCGAGCAGAACATCGCGTGGAACCTGCACGGCCTCGGCCAGATGTACGTCGAGCCGTTCTCGGTGCACCTGCTCCTGGACCGCGGCCACGTCGGCGACGCCCGCGAGATGCTCGAGCTGGCCGCCGAGACGCCCCGCATGGGCGACAGCGTCCGGCTGCACCTCGAGGCCGAGGCGCGGGTGCTGCTGGCCGAGGGACGGCCCGAGGAGTCGCTGGCGGCGCTGGACCGCGCCGAGGCGCTGATGGGAGTGGTCCGCAACCCCGTGTGGCGGCCGTGGCGGTGGCTGCGGGCGCGCACGCTGCACGCGCTCGGGCGAGACGACGAGGCCCTCGACCTGCTCGACGAGGAGCTCGACGCGTGCCGGCTCTGGGGCACGCCGGGGCTGGTCGGCCGGACGCTGCTGCTGCGCGGCCAGGTCCTCGGCCCTGCCGGGGAGGACGTGCTCCGCGAGGCGCTGCGGCTGCTCACGGGCAGCGAGCGCCGCCTCGACGTCGGCTGGGCGTCGTACTCCCTGGCGGCGCTGCTGCTCGGGCGGGACCCGGCGTCGGGGCCGGCACCGGAGGCGGCCGTGCTGCTCCGTCGGGCGGTCGAGGTGGCCGAGGCGTGCGGCGCCGACGGGCTGCGCCAGGACGCGGCGACGCTGCTGCGCACGCTCGGCGAGCACGTGTCCGACGTACCCCCGCCCCGGGTGCGCCTGACCGGCACCGAGCGCCGGATCGCGATGATGGCGGCCGACGGGGTGGAGCCCGAGCAGATCGCGATGGCGTTCCTGGTCACCACGAGCACGGTGACCTCGATCGTCGAGTCGGTCTACGAGCGGCTCGGGGTCTCCTCGCCGGCCGGGCTCCGGGCCGCGCTCGACCTGTCGTGACGACCGGCGGCCCGGGGTCCCCGCACCCTCCGTGCTCTCCCGACCCGGCTCAAGTCGGCGTCAAGCCGGTCTCAAGTGGGCGGGCCGAGAGTGGGGCCGTCCCCGACCCGGGGACACGCCCACCGCCCCCGAGCCGACCGGCGAGGGGGCCGTCCGAGGAGACCAGCATGACCATCGAGTCCACCGCCCCCGAGCAGACCGTGCAGGAGCCGAGCGGCAAGGCCTGCCTGCTGCGCGGGCTGTGCGCCGGCGCCGTCCACCTGCCCGGCGACCCCGGGTACGACGAGGCGCGGACGCCCTGGAACGTGGCCGTCGACCAGCGCCCCGCCGCCGTGGCCTACCCCGCCGACGCCGACGAGGTCAGCGACATCGTCCGGGCCGCCGCGGCCAGCGGGCTGCGGGTCGCGCCGCAGGGCACCGGCCACAACGCCGGCGCGCTCGGCCCGCTCGAGGACGCCGTCCTGCTCCGGACGTCGGCGATGACGGGCGTCGAGATCGACGCCGAGCGCCGGGTGGCCCGCGTGGGCGCCGGCACCCTGTGGGCCGACGTCGTCGAGGCGGCCGCCGCACACGGCCTCGCCGCCCTGCACGGCTCCTCCCCGGACGTCGGCGTGGTCGGCTACTCGCTGGGCGGCGGCATCGGGTGGTACGCCCGCGAGCTCGGCCTGGCCGCCAACAGCGTGCTCGGCGTCGACCTCGTCCTCGGCGACGGCACCCAGATCCGCGCCGACGCCGAGACCAACCCCGACGTGTTCTGGGCGGTCCGTGGCGGTGGCGGCAACTTCGGTGTCGTCACCTCGATGGACCTGCGGCTGTTCCCCATCCAGACGGCGTACGCCGGCATGCTGCTGTGGGACCAGGACCACGCCGAGCGGGTGCTCCGCACCTGGACCGCCTGGACCGAGACCGCGCCGAACTGCGTGACCACGGCCTTCCGGATGCTCAACCTGCCGCCCATGCCCGAGCTGCCGCCGTTCCTGCGGGGACGCCAGGTCGTCGTGATCGACGGCGCCGTGCTCGCCGACGACGAGCGCGCCCAGGAGGTCCTGGCCGACCTGCGGGCGCTCGAGCCGGAGCTGGACACCTTCGCCCGGGTCCCGGCCGCAGGCCTGGTCCGGCTGCACATGGACCCCGAGGGACCGACCCCCGGCGTGTCAGCGTCGAGCGTGCTGGCCGACCTCCCCGACGCCGGCATCGAGACCTTCCTCGCCCTCACCGGGCGGGGGTCCGGCTCCTCGCTGCTGTCGGCCGAGCTTCGCCAGCTCGGGGGTGCGCTCGCGCGTCCCGCCGAGGGCGCCGGCGCGCTGGCGATGGTCGAGGGCAGGTTCGTGCTGTTCGGGGTGGCGATCGCGGCCACCCCGGAGCTCGGCGCCCAGGGCCACGCCGACGCCGCCGCGCTGGTCGACGCCCTGTCGCCGTACGCCACGGGGCGCGCGTACCTCAACTTCGCCGAGGCGCCGACCGAGGTCCGGAGGTCGTTCCCGGCGGAGACGTGGCTGCGCCTGAAGGGCGTCCGGTCCGCCACCGACCCGTCCGGGCGGATCATGGCGAACCACCCCGTCCCGCGGCTCTACGAGAACGGCCTGCCGACGGCCTGAGCGGCGCCTGCCGGGGCTCGTCCGACGGGTCTGCTGGGGCCCCCGTAACCCCCCGCCGGGCCTGTCGTTGGACAGCACGGACCCGGTGGCGGCCCCGAGCCTCCCTCACAGGCCGGGTCCACGTGTCCGGGCACGCTGCGCGGACCGGCCCAGGGCCCGACCACGCTCCTCCGGTCGGGCCCTG
Organism: uncultured Actinomycetota bacterium; assembly: GCA_963781745.1. Taxonomy (GTDB): domain Bacteria; phylum Actinomycetota; class Actinomycetes; order Propionibacteriales; family Nocardioidaceae; genus Nocardioides_B. The sequence continues at coordinate 522,392 of CAWAHH010000020.1, forward strand.
GAGTCGTCGTCGGCCGGCGCGCTCCGTGGAGGTGGGTCGTGGGTCGGGGTCGCGGCGGGCCGCCGAGCCCTCCGACGTACCGCTTCCCCGGGCGATCTGCTCCTTCCCCCGGCGTGCATGCCAGGGGAAGCACGTGATCACCAGGGGACCCTGGTAATCGTGTGACGGGCGGGGCGGGGCGGTCGTGGGGTCAGCGGACCCCGACGATCGGCAGGCGGAGGGCGCCCGGGGCGGCGGCGGGGACGACGGGGTGGCGCGGGGGGACGGGCGCGAGACGTTCGTACGGCGCGCCGGGGGCGGGTCGCGGGTCGGGCTCGCCCCGGTTCGGCCAGAGGGCCAGGGCGCGCTCGGCCTGCGCGGTGATCGTCAGGGACGGGTTCACCCCGAGGTTCGCCGAGACCGCGGAGCCGTCCACCACGTGCAGGCCGGGGTAGCCGTGCACGCGCTGGTAGGCGTCGACCACGCCGGTGGCAGCGGTCTCGCCGATGGCGCAGCCACCGATGAAGTGCGCGGTCAGCGGCCTGTTGAACGGCTCGCCGACCGAGCCGCCGGGCGTCCCCCCGAGCAGGTCGGCCATCCGTCGTACGGCGTCGTTGCCGACCGGGATCCACGTCGGGTTGGGCGCGCCGTGGCCCTGCCGGGAGGTCAGGTGCCGGCGGCCGGTGAGCCGGCTGCGGCGGGTGTACGTCGTGATCGAGTTGTCGATGCTCTGCATGACCAGCGCGATCACGGCCCGCTCGGACCAGTGCCGCAGGTCGTAGAGCCCGGCCACGCTGCGGCGCTCGCGCCACAGGGCACGCAGCCATGTCCGCCAGCGGGGGACGTCGCCGTCGCCGTCGGTGAGCACGGTCTGCAGCAGCGACATGGCGTTGCTGCCGCGCCCGTAGCGCACCGGCTCGATGTGGGTGTGCTCGTCGGGGTGGAAGCTCGACGTGATCGCGACGCCCTGGCTGTAGTCGACGGCGGTGTCCGGGGCGACCGCGCCGAGGATCGACTCGGAGTTGGTGCGCGCGAGGTGGCCCAGCCGGGGCGAGACGTCGGGCAGGTGGCCCTCGTCGCGCATCCGGTGCAGCAGTCGCTGGGTGCCGAGCGCGGAGGCCGAGAGCACGACCTGCTCGGCGCTCAGCGTGCGGGTGGCGGTGCGGCGGCGCAGCTTGGCCTTGGTGTGGCGGACCGTGACGTCGTACCCCCGCCCTCGCGCGGTCGCACCCGGGTGACGGTGGTCAGCGGCAGCACCACGGCACCGGCCGCCTCAGCGAGGTGGAGGTAGTTCTTCACCAGGGTGTTCTTCGCGTTGTGGCGGCAGCCGGTCATGCACTCGCCGCAGCCGATGCAGGGCGTCCGCCGGGGGCCGGCACCGCCGAAGTACGGGTCGTCGACCTCCTCGCCAGCGGCCTGGCCGGGACCGCCGAAGAACACCCCGACCGGCGTGGGGTGGAAGGTGTCGCCGACGCCCATGTCCTGGGCGACCTTCTCCATCACGTCGTCGGCGGGCGTGCGGAGCGGGTTCTCGACGACGCCGAGCATCCGCTTGGCCTGGTCGAAGTACGGCGCCAGCTCGGCCTGCCAGTCGGTGATGTGGCGCCACTGCGGGTCGTCGTAGAAGGCGCGCGGCGGCTCGTAGAGCGTGTTCGCGTAGACCAGCGACCCGCCGCCCACGCCCGCACCGGACAGGATCAGGCAGTTGCGGAGCGCGTCGATGCGCTGGATGCCGTAGCAGCCGATCTCGGGGCGGAACAGGTAGCGCCCGACGTCGAAGGACGTGTCCGCGAAGTCGGCGTCGTCGAAGCGGGCCCCGGCCTCCAGGACGCCGACGCGGTAGCCCTTCTCGCACAGGCGCAGCGCGGAGACCGACCCGCCGAAGCCCGAGCCGACGACGAGGACGTCGAAGTCGAACGCTCGTCCAGGCGCTGCGCTCACCGGCGACCCAGCCTCTTGAGCAGCCGGAGGCTGGTCGTCATCGCTCGCGCGTAGGCCTCGTCGCTGAGCCCGAGCACCGGCGCGAAGCGGAGCAGCCGCTGGGTCGCGACCGACTGGGTCTCGGTGTAGCGCAGCACGCCCTCGGCGCCCTGCCGGCGACCGAGGCCGGACTCGCGCATGCCGCCCATCGGCGCCTCGATGCTGGCGAAGGTCGCGGCGAAGGCCTCGTTGACGTTGACGGTCCCGCAGCGGACCTGGCGGGCGAGCGCGCGGGCACGGGCGCCGTCGCGGCTGTAGATCGAGGCGTTGAGGCCGTAGTCGCCCTCGTTGGCGCGGGCCACCGCGTCCGCCTCGTCGCCGAAGCGGTAGAGCGACACGACCGGCCCGAAGGTCTCGTCCCCGAAGCAGGCCATGTCCGGGGTGACCCCCTCGAGCACGGTCGGCTCGTAGAAGAACGGGCCGAGGTCGGGGCGGGCCCGGCCGCCGGCGAGCACGCGGACGCCCTTGGCGCGGGCGTCCTCGACGTGCGCGGTGACGGCGTCGAGCTGCTGCTGGGAGATCAGCGTGCCCATGTCGCTGCCCCAGCCGAGTCCGGTCTGCAGCCGCATCGCCCGCACCCGCGCCACGAAACGCTCGACGAAGCGGTCGTAGACCTGGTCGGCGACGTAGATCCGCTCGCTGGAGACGCAGAGCTGGCCGGCGTTGGAGAAGCTCGCCCGCACAGCGCCCTCGGCGGCGCGGTCGAGGTCGGCGTCGCGCAGCACCAGGAGGGGGTTCTTGCCGCCGAGCTCGAGGGAGCAGCCGATGAGGCGGTCCGCGCACTGGCGCGCGATCAGCCGCCCGGTCGCGGTCGACCCGGTGAAGCAGACGTAGTCGGCGCGGGCCACCATCTCGGGCCCGAGCTCGCTGCCGGGTCCGGCCACCACCTGCCACAGGTCGCGCGGGAACCCGGCCTCCTCCAGCAGCTCGGCCCCCTTCAGCGCGGTGAGCATGGTCTGGGCGTCGGGCTTGTGCACCACGGCGTTGCCGGCGAGCAGCGCCGGCAGGCCGTCGCACAGCGCCAGCGTGAAGGGGTAGTTCCACGGCGAGATCACGGCCACGACGCCCTTGGGCACCCGGTCGACCTCGACCCGCGTCAGCCCGGGGACCACACCGGCGACCCGCCTGCGAGCGAGGTGCCTCACGCCGGTGCGGCCGTAGTAGCGGGCGGTCAGCGCGACGTGCAGCGGCTCGTCGTACGCGTCCTTGCGGGCCTTGCCGGACTCCCAGCAGATCAGGTCGGCGATCTCGGCCTGGCGCTCGACGATCAGGTCGTGCAGCCGCAGCAGCAGCTGCTCGCGGTGGGCGAGCGGGGTCCGCGCCCACTCGCGCTGGGCGCGGCGGGCGCGACGGAACGCCTCGGCGACGTCGGCGGCGCCCGACTGCGGGACCATGCCGAGCGGCTGCCCGTTGAAGGGGCAGGTGGTCGGTCACCGAGGTGCCGGTGGCGGCCAGCACGCGGTCGGTGAGGCGGCGGACGACGCTGGGCTCGAGGGCGTACGACGCGGTGGGGTCGGAGCCCGGGTCGCGGACGTCGGCCGTCGCACGCGAGGGGTCCTGACCGGGGCTCTGCGGGTCGGGCGTGGTGCTCATGGGCCGAGCGTAGGTGACCCACGTCGCATCGGCTACCTCTCGGTAACCTGTGACCCACCCCACCCCTGCGCCGGGGAGACGAGGATCACCACCCTGTAAAGGGCATTCGCCTAGGATGGTGTTTACAGTCGCGCTAACATTTATTACGTCGGAACCAGACATACCGACCCAGGCCCCGAAAGCACTTCACGGCCTGAAACCCAGCAAAGACAAGGAAGTACCGTCATGTCCACCGGGCTGGCCCCCTCGCTCATGCTCGACCTCGCTGCCTCGACGATCGCCGACCGGCAGCGCTCCGCGCGCGACCGCGGCCGTCGCTGGACGGCCCGGCACGGACGCCTCGTGCCGACCCGCCGCAGCCGCTGACGAACGACGACGCCGGCCCGGGGAGCGATGCTCCCCGGGCCGGCGTCGTGCTGTGCCGGGCTGCCCGTCAGCCGGTGGTGAGCGACGTGTCGTCGACCAGGAAGCTGGTCGCCGCCGAGGAGTCCTCGACGCCGAGGAGCTTCACCGTGACCGTCTTGCCGGTGTAGGCCGACAGGTTGACCGAGCGGGCGACGTAGCCGGTGCCCTTGTTCAGGTTGGAGTACGTCGCCAGCGTGGTCGTCGTGCCGCCACTGGTGACCTGCACCTTGAGGGTGTCGTAGGCGGTCGTCGTGGTCGTCTCGTCACTGTCGATCTAGAGGTAGAACGACAGCGTGGCAGCGCTCGCCGCCGGGATGGTCACCGTCTGCGACAGCGAGTCGGTGTGCGCGGTGCCGTAGCCGTCGAGCCACGCGTAGTACGACCCGGCGTGCGGGCGTCGCGCTCGCCGAGTTCGTGATCACGCCGGTGGTCTGCGTCCACGAGGTCGCCCCCGACTCGAAGCCGGGGTTGGCCAGCAGGTTGCCGCCGGTCGGCGGGGGCGTGGTGCCGCCGCAGGTCTCGGTCGGGGTGACGGCGACGCCCTTCCAGGCGTTCAGCGTCGCGGTGCACTGCGCCGACGTGGCGCCGTACAGGTCCTTGGCGGCCTTGACCTGGCCGTTGGCGGCCTGCGGGTAGGTCGTCGTGGAGGTCCAGTACGTCGTCATCGCGCGGTACCAGATCGCGGCGGCGGTGTCGCGGCCGATGCCGGTCAGCGTCGTGCCGTTGCAGGTGGTGGCGCTGTGCGCGCGGCCGCCGATGGTCTTCGAGCCGGTGCCCTCGGCGAGCAGGTAGAACAGGTGGTTGCCGACGCCCGAGGAGTAGTGCGGGTCGAGGTTGCCGACCGTCGAGGTCCAGCAGTTCTTCGAGCCGCCGTCCAGCGACGGGTTGTCCATGCGGCGCAGGTAGGTGCCGTCCTTCGAGATCTTCTCGCCGATGTAGTAGTCACCCGGGTCGTTGGCGTTGGCCGCCTCGAACTCCACCATCGTGCCGATCACGTCCGAGGTGGACTCGTTGAGGCCGCCGGCGTCGCCGCTGTAGATCAGCCCGGAGGTCGCGGCGGTGACGCCGTGCGACATCTCGTGGCCGGCCACGTCGAGCGACGTCAGCGGGCTGAAGGTCGTGCCGCCGTCGCCGTAGGTCATGCAGAAGCACGAGTCGTCCCAGAAGGCGTTCTCGTAGGCGTTGCCGTAGTGCACGCGGGAGTACGCCGCGACGCCGTCGTTGCGGATGCCGGTGCGCCCGAAGTGGTTCTTGTACATGTCCCACGTCTCGGCGGCGCCGTACGCCGCGTCGACGGCCGCGCTCTGCCGGCTCGAGGTGGTGCCGGTCCCCCACGCGTTGTCCGCGTCGGTGAACAGCGTGCCGCGGGCGGTGCTGGTCGAGTTGTTGGCGTCGTAGGTCGAGTGGCCGCCGCGGGTGGCGTCGGTGAGCTGGTACGTCGACCCGCTCAGCGTCGTGGACAGGGGCACCGTGCCGCTGTAGAGCGACTGGCCCGAGCCGGTGGCGTCCATGACCTGCGGGCAGCCGGGCGAGCTGCGCACCCGTGCGGGCGTCGGTGTAGACGAGGTCGCGGATCGGGGTGCCGTCCGCCTCGGTGCCGGTGACCGTGGTCTGCCAGGCCAGCACGGGGGCGTGCTGGGCGGCGAAGACGACCTTGACCGGGGCGGCGGCGCCGGCCCGGAGGTCGGTGCGGCGCGCGGCGTCGGTGCGGGCGTCGGCGCCGGTGACGGACGCCTCGGTGGAGGCGACCTTGATCCGGCGGTCGTTGGCCCGCTCGACGGCCAGCTTGCCGGCCGGGGTCTCGGTCACGACGAGGTCGCCGCCGACGACCGGCAGGCCGGCGTACGTGCGGTGGTACCGGACGTGCTCCGTGCCGTCGGCGTCGCGGGAGACGTCGGTGACGAGCAGCGCCTCCTTCGGGCCGAGGCGGAGCCGGTCGGCGGTGGCGGCGCGGTCCTGGCTCGCCGCAGCGACGGCGGCCCGCCGCTGGGCCGGTCCGAAGGACGGGTCCGGACGGCCGCTGGCGGCCCGGGCGGCCGCGAGGGGCTGCTGGCCCGCGGCCTGCGGGGTGGCTGCCTGGGCGGGGAGGGTGAGGGCGAGGGGGCCGAGGGCGAGGGCCGCGACGCCCGTCAGCCCGACCAACCGGCCGGTCGATCCCCAGGTCTTCCCGAGATGTGCACGCTTCACGCGATGGGCCTTTCTCTGTCGGCGACCGGGATCTCCGAGCGCCGGACGGCTGGACCGGGCAGTGAGGCACCGGGCCGAAGGTGAGCCTGCACCCGCCGGGCGGGCACGACCAGCCGTCAAGTTGCGCAGTTGCACAAACCTGCAAGAACCACAGGAAGCACGGTGTCGGTGGCCGACCCGACCTCAGCGTGCGGCGAGACGGGCTCCCTCGCGGAAGAAGTCCGCCACGACGGCCGGCCCGCCGAGCGCCGCCAGCGGGCGCGCAGCCCCGAACGGCGCGTCCCAGAACGCGCCCTCGACCCGGTGGTGGGGTCCGACGTAGGCGTAGGGCTGCCCGAGGAACGCGTCGCCCGGCGAGACGCCGTAGTTCACCTCGGCGACGGTGACCGCGACGTCGAAGTGCTCGGGCCACAGCACCCGCTCGGCGTCGGGTGCGAACGCCGCCAGCGCCGCGTCGCCGACCGCCAGGGCGTCCAGCAGGGTGCGTGCGGCACCGGGGTCGACGGCCACCCGGTCGCCGGGCTGCGCGTCGACCCCTCCGGCGTACACGTCGTCGAGCCGGGTGGCCTCGAGTCCCGCGGCCCGCGCCACCTCGTCGTACGTCGTGCCGTCGAGCGGGACCCGCCCGGCCGGGTGCACGAGCTCGGTGCCCTCGACGGCGACCGTCGGCTCGGCCCACGTGCCGAAGCCCCCGGGCAGGACGCGCAGCCGGAGGTCGCCGCTGACGCGGAAGCGCGGCCCGGCCACCACGAGCTCGGCCAGCCCGTGCAGCGACAGGCGGGTCTCGTCGTAGGCGTCGTTCGCGGTCATCGTGGCCTCCAGTGGTGGTCGTGTAACGCTGCGGCAGCCTCCCGACACTGACTGTCCAGCGTGACAGTCACCTCCGGCGGGAAGGCGTTACATGAGCAACCCCGAGACGACCCAGTGGCACCGGCTCGACGACGACGACCTGCCGCGGGACGGCCGCGTCGTCAGCGTCACCGTGGACGGCCGCAGCCTGGCGGTCTCGCGGTGCGCGGACCGTCTCGGGGCGCTGGCGAACCGGTGCCCGCACCAGGGTGGGCCGCTCGGCGAGGGCTCGGTCGAGCAGGGGTGGCTGCGCTGCCCGTGGCACGGCTACGACTACGACCCGATGACCGGGCGACCGCCGGAGGGCTTCGCCGACGGGGTGCCGGCCTACGACGTCGAGCTGCGGGAGGACGGTGTGTACGTCGCCCTGCCCGACCGCACGCCGCCGGTGCGCACGGTGGCCGACGTCCTGGTCGAGACGCTCGTCGCGTGGGGGGTGACGAGCTGGTTCGGCATGGTCGGCCACTCCAACCTGGGGTTCGCCGAGGCGCTGCGCCGGGCCGAGGAGCGCGGTGAGCTGACCTTCGTCGGCATCCGGCACGAGGGCGCCGCCGCCTTCGCCGCCAGCGCCTACGGCAAGCTCACCGGCCGCCCGGCGGCGTGCGTGGCGATCGCCGGTCCCGGGTCGACGAACCTGCTGACGGGTCTCTACGACGCCCGGCTGGACGGCTCGCCGGTCGTCGCGGTGTCCGGGCAGGTGCCGTCCTCGGTGCTCGGCCGGGGCGCGTTCCAGGACCTCGACCTGAGCGGGGTGTTCGCCGACGTCGCCGTGTCCTCCACGACCGTGCACGCCGGGAGTGACCACGCCGAGCTGGCGGGTCTCGCGGTCAAGCACGCGGTCGACCGGCGCGGCGTCGCGCACCTGGTGCTGCCCGACGAGGTGCAGGTCCAGCCGTCGGGGGCCGTCGCCGGCTCGCCGTCGGGACGCCTGGCCACGCGGGTCTCGCCGCCCGACCTCCGGCAGCTCGACGCCGCGGCGCGCCTCGTCGAGGGAGCCGAGCGCCCGGTGCTGGTCGTCGGCCACGGCGCCCGGGCCGCTGCCGAGGAGGTGCGCGAGCTGGCGGAGCACCTCGACGCCCCGGTGCTCACCACCTTCAAGGCCAAGGGCCTGGTGCCGGACACCCACCCGCTCGGCGCCGGCGTGCTCGGCCGCTCCGGGACCCCGGTGGCGAGCTGGCCGATGAACGAGTCCGACCTGGTCGTCGCGGTCGGCGCGTCGTTCTCCCACCACACCGGGATCGCCGGCTACAAGCCGATCGTGCAGCTCGACGACTCCCCCGAGGCCGTCGGACGCTTCCACGCCGTGACATCGCCCGTGCTCGGGGACGCCGCCGTCACGCTCGCGGCCCTGCGCGGTCGGGTGCGGCGCAGGACCGCCGGCCAGCGTCAGGACGTCGCGGACCGCTGGGCGATCTGGCGCGCCGAGAAGGCGCGGCGGGCCGCCGAGGACCGGGGCCGAGGGGTCGCCGCGGCCGCGGTCTTCGACGTGCTCGGGCGGCACCTGCCCGCGGACGCGGTCGTCTGCGTCGACGTCGGCAACCACGCCTACTCCCTGGGCCGCTACCTGGAGTCGGCCGGCCAGCCCGTGCTGATGTCGGGCTACCTCGGCTCGATCGGGTTCGGCTACCCGGCCGCGATGGGCGCCTGGGCCGCCGACCCGTCGCGGCCCGTGGTCGCGGTGACCGGCGACGGCGGCTTCGGGCAGTACGCCATGGAGCTCACGACCGCCGTGAAGTACGGCATGGCGATCAAGCACGTGCTGCTCGACAACCACGGGCTCGGCAAGATCAGCAAGGAGCAGGTCGCCGGCGACTTCCCGGTCTGGCAGACCTCGCTGGTCAACCCGGACTGGGCGGGCTTCGCCCGGCTCTGCGGGGCCACCGGCCTGACGGTCACCCGGTCGGGCGACCTCGAGGAGGCGATGACCGAGCTGTTCGCCTGCGACGGCCCGGCCCTGCTGTGCGTGGAGCAGGACGCCGCTCTGCTGTGACCCGCCGGCCCGTCCGCTCCGGCGCTCAGCCCGTCGGCTGGTGGTCTCGCGCCGCCTGGCGCATGACCTCGAGCACGAGCTCCTGCTCGGCCGTGGTCCCGCGCTGCGCTGCGGGCGAGATGCCGTCCCGGTGGGCGATCAGCGCGATGTCGGGCTCGCCGTCCTCGGACACCCGCGCCATCGCCCAGCGGGAGAACACGGGCTCGGGCACGGTGCCGGTCGAGAGGATCCGGACCTCGGCGTGCCGAGGGTCCTTCTCGATGCGTGCGAACAGCCCACGCACCGCGGCCTCGTCGCCCTCGAGCACCTGGACGAACCAGTCCTCCCAGAGCAGCAGGGCCCCGCAGATGCCCTGCGCCTTGTTGTTCGAGCGGGCGGCGCCGAACAGCGCTCCGAGCTCCGTCTTGCGGTCGCCCTCGGGGATCAGGCTCCTGCTCCTGTACATCAAGCGGAAGGCGTGCTCGTGCCCCGATGCCGTCTGACTCATGGCTGTCCTCCTCCGGGTCAGCCCATCATCGCGGCCGGGTGACGGCCCGCCGTCTCAGTCTGCGACGGCGGCCAGCACGACCCGCGAGCGCACCCCGAGACCGTCGAGGCGGTCGGCGGCGATCGGGTTCAGCGCCTGCACCCGGACCACCTCGGCGGGGTCCAGGTCGGCGGTCACGACGGCCGGCACCTCGGCGCCCGCCCGAGCGAGCGGGCGGCCCTCGGGGTCGTAGACGGCGCTGCCCCCGCTGAAGGTCCCGGCGCCGCAGCGACCGGCCAGCCCGGCGAGGACGACGTAGATGCCGTTGTCGAGGGCGCGCGCGGCGTAGTAGACGTCGCGCCGGTGCTCGGCACCCGCGTAGTACGCCGCCGGGACGACGTACGCCGTGGCGCCGCCGGCCGCGGCGGACGCGGCGTGCTCGGGGAAGCAGCCGTCGTAGCAGATGCCGAGGGCGAGGTCCCAGCCGTCGACGACGACGGTCACGCCGTGCGAGCCGGGGTGGAAGAAGTCGCGCTCGGGCCCGGAGAGGTGCTGCTTGTCGTAGACCGCGACGACCTCCCCCGTGTCGCCGACCACGACGGCCGACAGCGTGGTCTCGTCGAGCGCACGTCGTACGGCGGCGCCGACGACCACGACCACGCGGCGCTCACGGGCGACGTCGAGCAGCGGCGCGAGCCGGTCGTCGTCGAGCTCGAGGCCGGCGTCGTGGGTCCAGCAGGACTCGTCGTAGCCGGTGAGGAACAGCTCGGGGAGCGCCACCACCCGGGCGCCGGCGTCGGCGGCGGAGGCGACGAGGCCGACGGCCGTCGCGACGTTGGCGGCGACGTCGCCCGGGACCGACTCGGCCTGGGCCGCGGCGACGCGCAGCGTCACCGGGGACTCACCGGCGCCGTCACTGGACGACGACCTCGACCCGCTGGAACTCCTTGAGCTCGGTGTAGCCGGTCGTGGCCATCGCTCGGCGCAGCGCGCCGATGAGGTTCATCGTGCCGTCGGCGGTGCGCGACGGGCCGAAGAGGATCTCCTCGAGGGTGCCGACCGTGCCGATCTCGATGCGCTCACCGCGCGGCAGCTTGGAGTGCCACGCCTCCGACCCCCAGTGGAACCCGTGGCCGGGCGCCTCGGCGGCGCGCGCGAGCGGCGAGCCGACCATCACGGCGTCGGCGCCGCAGGCGACGGCCTTGGCGATGTCGCCGGACCGGCCGATCGAGCCGTCGGCGATGACGTGCACGTAGCGGCCGCCGGACTCGTCGAGGTAGTCGCGCCGGGCCGCCGCGACGTCGGCCACCGCGCTGGCCATCGGCACCGAGATGCCGAGCACGGTGCGGGTGGTGTGCGCGGCCCCGCCGCCGAACCCGACCAGGACGCCGGCGGTGCCGGTGCGCATCAGGTGCAGGGCCGCCTGGTACGTCGCACAGCCGCCGACGATCACGGGGACGTCGAGCTCGTAGATGAACTCCTTGAGGTTCAGCGGCTCGGCCTGGCCGGAGACGTGCTCGGCCGACACGGTCGTGCCGCGGATCACGAACATGTCGCAGCCGGCGTCGACGACGGTCTTGGCGAACTCCTTGGTGCGCTGCGGTGAGAGCGAGCCGGCCACGGTCACGCCCGAGTCGCGCATCTGCTGGAGCCGGGCGGTGATCAGCTCGGGCTTGATCGGCTCGGCGTAGATCGTCTGCATCCGTGCGGTGGCCTCGGGCCCGTCGAGCTCGGCCACCTCGGCGAGCAGGTCGCTCGGGTCGTCGTACCGCGTCCAGAGGCCCTCGAGGTCGAGCACGCCGAGGCCGCCGTGCTTGCCGAACGCCACGGCCGTCGCGGGCGACATCACCGAGTCCATCGGGGCGGCCATGATCGGGAGCTCGAAGCGGTAGGCGTCGATCTGCCAGTGCACCGAGACCTCCTCGGGGTCCCGGGTGCGGCGTGACGGCACGATGGCGACGTCGTCGAACGAGTACGCGTGGCGACCGCGCTTGGCGCGCCCGATCTCGATCTCCATGGGGCGAGCCTAACGGTCGGCGGACCCCCTCGAGCGCTGCGTCACCGCTCGCGGGCAGCGAGGGCGACGAGCGCCCCGAGCAGCGAGACCGCGGCAGTGACGAGCACGGCGTGGTTCCACCCGACGACGAGCGAGGCGGCCGGTCCGGCGGCGACGTGCGCGCTCGTCGCGACGACCGCGACCACCGTGACGCCCACGGCCGAGCCGATGTAGCGGGCGGTGTTGTTTGCTCCGCTGCCGAGGGCGCCGCGGTCCGGCGGCACGCTGGCGACGGCCTCGCGGCCCAGCGCGGCGTTGATGACGCCGCTGAACAGGCCGGCCAGCAGCAGCCCGGGCAGCAGCCGCGCCCAGCCGTCGCCCGGCTCCAGCCCGCCGAGCGCGAGCTGGCCGGCCGCCACGCCGACCAGGCCGAGGGCGAGCTGGGTGCGGCCGGACACCCGGGCCGGGATCCGCCGGGCGAGCAGCGCGGTGACCACGCTCGTGCCAGACCAGGCCAGCAGCAGCCAGGCCGCGTGCAGCGGCTCGATGCCCATGGCCAGGCCGAGGAAGCCGGAGAGGAACGACATCATCGCGATGACCCCGCCGCCGGTGGCGAGCGCCGCGGCGGTCGCGGCCACGAAGGCCGGCCGGCGGAACAGCGCGAGGTCGAGCATCGGGGCCCGGCTGCGAGCCTCGACCCCGACGAAGGCCACCAGCAGGGCGACCCCGCCCAGGCCGAGCCAGAGCACCTCCGGGCGGCCCCAGCCCTGGCGCCCCTCGACGAGGGCGGCCAGCCCGGCGCTGACCCCGGCGGCCAGGAGCAGCACCCCCGGCACGTCGACGCCGCGAGCCCGCTCGGCGCGGGTGTCGGGCACGACCAGTCGCGCGGCGACCGTCAGCGCGACGGCGGCGGCCAGGAGCAGCCAGTACGCCGCCCGCCAGGTGAGCGCGTCGTCGAGGCCGGCGCTGAGCAGCGGCCCGAGGGCGATCCCCGCCCCCACGCTCGCGCCCCACACGCCGCTCGCCGCCGCCCGACGCGGGCCGGGCTCGTGGGCGGCGGCGACGATGCCGAGACTGGACGCGACGACGGCGGCGCCGCCCAGCCCCTGGACGACCCGGGCGAGCACGAACACCGACGTGCCGGTCGCCAGCGCCGCGACGGCCGAGCCGACCGCCAGCAGGAGCAGCCCGGCCTGGAAGACCCGGCGGCGGCCGACGTCGTCGGCCAGGGTCCCCGTCGGCAGCAGCGCCGCACCGAGCCCGATGCTCATCGAGGACAGGATCCACGTCCGCCCGGACGCTCCGGCGCCGACATCGGCAGCGACGCTGCCCAGCGTGGACAGCGGCGCGGTGAACGCGACCAGCGTGACCGCCGTACCCAGGGCCGCGACGGCGAGCTGCGCACCCGGCGCCGAGGTCGCGAGACCGGTCCGGGGACGGCGCTGCCCGGTGCTGACGGATGGGGACACGAGAGCCTCCGCTGGTCTGGTGAACGAACTGCGACGACTCTAGCACGCACCGGTCTGTTCACCAGACCAGCGCGCTAGACTGGTGGCATGGCACTCGGTGTGGGCTACGACCGGCAGGACTGCTCGCTCGCTCGCGCCCTCGAGGTGGTCGGCGAGCGCTGGACGCTGCTGATCCTGCGCGACGCCTTCTTCGGGGTGCGTCGGTTCTCCGACTTCGCCGCGCACCTCGACATTTCCCGCGCCGTGCTCTCGACCCGGCTCGACGGCCTGGTCGACGCCGGGCTGCTGGAACGGGAGGAGGACGGGTACGCCGTCACCGAGCGCGCCACCGCCCTGTGGCCGGCGATGTTCGCGCTGACCCGGTGGGGCGAGCAGCTGTCCTCCCCCGCCGGGCCCAAGCGGGTGTTCACCCACGTCGGCTGCACCGACCCCGACGGGCACGCCGCGACCCTCGGGCCGACCGGTGCGTGCACCGCGTGCGGCGCCGTGCCCCCGCCCGGCGACCTCGAGATGCGCCCCGGCCCGGGCGCCGACCCCACCCTGCGCTCCGACCCGGTCTCGGTCGCCCTGCGCACGCCGCACCGCCTGCTCGAGCCGCTCCCCCTCTGACCCGGGGGCCGCAGGACGCCCCGTCTCAGGACGCCCCGTCCCGGCGTCAGCGGCCGCTGTAGTTGGGGGCCTCGGTGGTCATCTGGATGTCGTGGGGGTGGCTCTCCTTGAGGCTGGCCTGGGTGATCCGGATGAACCGGCCACGCTCCTGGAGCTCGGGGACGGTGCGGGCGCCGACGTAGAACATCGACTGCCGCAGGCCGCCGACGAGCTGGTGGGCCACCGCGGAGAGCGGGCCTCGGTAGGCGACGCGACCCTCGATGCCCTCGGGGACGAGCTTGTCGTCGCTGTCGACCTCGGCCTGGAAGTACCTGTCCTTGGAGTAGGACTTCTTGCCGCGCGAGGACATCGCGCCGAGCGAGCCCATGCCGCGGTAGGCCTTGAACTGCTTGCCGTTGACGAAGATCAGGTCGCCCGGGCTCTCGTCGCAGCCGGCGAGCAGCGAGCCCACCATCACCGACTCGGCGCCCGCGACGATCGCCTTGGCGATGTCGCCGGAGTACTGCAGGCCGCCGTCGGCGATCACCGGCACGCCGGCGTCCTTGCAGGCCGTCCACGCGTCGTACACCGCGGTGACCTGCGGCGCGCCGACGCCGGTGACGATGCGGGTGGTGCAGATCGAGCCGGGGCCGACGCCGACCTTGACGGCGTCCGAGCCGGCCTCGACGAACGCCTGGGCGCCGGCACGGGTCGCGACGTTGCCGCCGATGACCTGCACGTGCCGGGTCGCCGGGTCGCTCTTGAGCCGGCGCACCATGTCGAGCAGCAGCCGGACGTGGCCGTGCGCGGTGTCCGCGACGAGCACGTCGACGCCGGCCTCGACCAGGGTGGTGGCGCGCTCCCAGGCGTCGCCGAAGTACCCGATCGCGGCGCCGACGAGGAGGCGGCCGTCGGCGTCGTACGACGCGTGCGGGAACTGCTCGCCCTTGACGAAGTCCTTGACGGTGATCAGGCCGACCAGGCGGTTGTCGTCGTCGACGATGGGCAGCCGCTCGCGCTTGTGCTGGCGCAGCAGCCGGGTGGCCTCCTCGCGCCCGATGCCCTCGTGGCCGGTGATGAGCGGCATCGGGGTCATCACGTCGCCGACGAGCGTCGAGCCCCACTCGGCGACCGGGACGAAGCGCAGGTCGCGGTTGGTGACGATGCCGAGCAGGTGCGCGGTCTCGTCGATGACGGGGAGGCCGGAGACGCGGTACTGGCCGCAGATCTCGTCGAGCTCCTCCAGGGTCGCCTTCGGCCCGATCGTGACGGGGTTGGAGATCATCCCGGTCTGGGTCCGCTTGACGAGGTCGACCTGGTAGGCCTGGTCCTCGATGGACAGGTTGCGGTGCAGCACGCCGATGCCGCCCTGGCGGGCCATCGCGATGGCCATCCGGGACTCGGTGACGGTGTCCATCGCGCTCGAGACGAGCGGCACCCGCAGGGTGATCTCGCGGGTCAGCCGGGTCGAGGTGTCGACCTCGCTGGGGTTGACGTCGGTCTCGCCGGGCAGCAGCAGGACGTCGTCGTAGGTGAGTCCCACCGTGGCGAACTTGTCCGGGACGCCGGGGCTCCCCGGGTCGCTGGCGGGGACGCTTCCGGCTTCGGATGACACGTTCATGGGCCCCTTCGCGGCGAGCGGGTGCGGCAGAGCACCAGTCTAGGCGCGACCGGGACGGTGAGGGGCGGAGGCCCCGGGGGCGGAATCCCGGGGCCTCCGCCCGGTCAGGCGGGCGCCGGCTGGCCGCTGCCGTACGCCGGAGCCGTCGGCCGCACCGCGGTGGCCGGCACCATGGTCAGCGGCTTGAGGCCCTCCACGCCGACCGTGACCACGACCGCGTCCCCGTCGAGCCGGATGCGTGCGCGCAGGCCCGAGGCGAAGGCGAGCGACATCAGGGCCGGGTTGTGGGTGTGGCTGCGCAGCACCACCTCGACGGCGCCCTGGCCGCGGGCGAGCCGGGCGGCGCTGGAGAGCAGGTGGGTGCCGATGCCGTGCCGCTGCCAGCCGTCCTCGACGAGGATCGAGACCTCCGCGATGCCGTTCTCCACGGTGGAGATCGACGCGGTGGCGACCACCTCGTCCTCGACGGTCGCGACCAGCGCGCCGCCCCCGGCGAGCAGCAGCCGACGCGCCAGGCGCTCGTCGATGCGGGTGAGCGGGGTCGCGTAGCGGCGGTAGACGGTGTCCGCCGAGCACCGCTCGTGCATCCGCATCAGGCCGATGGTGTCGTCGAACGACGCGAGCCGCACGATCGGCGCCGCCGACGTGGTGGCCGGCGTCGGCGCGTGCGCGGCGAGTCCCGGCGGCCCCTCGGCCGGGCGGTCCAGCAGCTCGCCCGCGACCTCCGCGAACGCCACGGCGCGGGCGTGCTCGGTGGCGGTGAAGGGCGCCGTACGACGCAGCTCCACGCGCTCGTCGCCGACCGTGACCCGGAGGCGGTCCTGGACCGCGCCGAGGCCGTCGTCCGCGCCGACCCCGTCGGCGCGCCCCGTCGGCGTCGACCAGCCGCGCGAGCGTGCCGGCCAGGGTGGACGGGTCGTGGACGATGCGGCGCAGGGCGTGGAGGTACTGGATCGGGCCGTCGACGAGGGCGTGCTCGGTGCACGGCGCCACGCTGACCGCCCCGCCGCCGGCGCCCTCGATGAGCTCGGCGACCTCGGCCAGTCCCCACGCCTCGGGGGCGCGGAGCACGAGCTCGTCGGTGACGCCGGCGACGCCGGGGAAGATCTGCAGGCCGAGGATGTTCACCTGCTGCTCGCCGCAGTGGCGGGCGAGGGTCGCGAGCGACCCGGGACGGTCGGACAGCGTCGTTCTGACTCTCCAGAGCACGACAGCTCCTCGGGGTAGCAGTGGCTTGACCGTCCCAGGGTGGCGGAGCCAGGTTCCGCGGATGCTGCGCGCGTGTTGCGTCCGTGAGAACTCTGGGACGTTCTGGGCAATTCTTGGATGTTCCGGGCGGACCTACGGGACCGCCGCCGGGTCCATCCAGAGCACCTCCCACGCGTGCCCGTCGAGGTCGTAGAAGCTGCGGCCGTACATCGACCCGTGGTCCGCCGGCGCCAGGGCCACCCCGCCGCCCATCGCGAGGGCCCGGTCGACCAGCCGGTCGACCTCCTCGCGGCTGGCGGCCGAGACCCCGAGGATGGTCTCGGTCGTCGTCGCGTCGGCGAGGGCTCGGGTCGTGAAGCCGGCGAAGAACGAGCGCGACAGCAGCATCACGTAGGCCTGGTCGCCGACCCGCATGCAGGTGGCGTCCGCGTCGGCGAAGCGCTCGTCGAAGGAGAAGCCGAGCGCCGCGAAGAACGCGATCGAGGTCGCCAGGTCGCGCACCGGCAGGTTCACGAACATCATCCGGGACATGCCGCCTCCTCGGTCTCGCACGGGGTGGTGCCGGGTGCGCGCAGGCTCCCGCCCCGGGCCGGGCGGGCTCCCTCTGGTGGGTCGACCGCGAGCGCGACGCGAAATCATCGACGGCCGGGTGCAACCCCGCAGACCCCTCGCCTCGTTCACACTGCCGAGGGACCACCGAACGGGGAGGTGACATGGCACGACGACGGGTCGACGAGGACTTCGTGGAGTTCGCCGCCGCCAGCCGGGAGCGGCTGCGCCGCACGGCATACCTGCTCACCGGCGACTGGCACCGTGCCTCCGACGTGGTGCAGGAGGCGCTCATCCGGGTGTACGTCGCCTGGCCGCGCCTCGAACGGCGCGGCGGCGAGATGGCCTACGCCCGCAGGGCCGTCGTGAGCGTGGCCGTGGACCAGTCGCGGCGGCGCTCCAGCACCGAGCTGCCCACCGCCCTCCGACGAGACCCGGGCCGCCCGCGACGACGTCGCCGGCTCGGTCTCGGACCGCCAGGCCCTGCTCACCGAGCTGGCCCGGCTGCCGGAGCGGCAGCGGGCCTGCGTGGTCCTGCGCTACTTCGAGGACCTGCCCGTCGGCGAGGTCGCCCGCCTCCTCGGCGTCAACGAGGGCACCGTCAAGAGCCAGACCTCCCGCGGCCTGAGCTCGCTGCGCACCATGTTCGAGGACCAGCGTCACGACGAGCTCGTCGTGACGGGCGAAGGAGGGCTCTGATGCCCCAGGACCTGCGCGACCTGCTCGACGCGAGCGTCGCCTCCCCCCCGACCGACCACCTCGACCTCGCCGCGGTGGTGCACCAGGGTCGGCGTCGGGTACGCCGCCGGCGGCACGTCGTCGTCGGATCGGTCGTGGCCGCCACCGTCGTCGCCGTCGCCGCGCCGCTCGCGCTGCCCCGGCTCACCGGCAGCACCGGCGCGCCCGCCGCCGGGACGCCTCCGGTCGGCAAGGTCGTGCACCTCTCGGCCGCGACCGACGCGCGTCCCGGCCGCGACTACGCGCTGCTCAGCACGCTCACGAACCCGGACCTGAACTCCGGCAACGGCACCCGGATCGTGGCGCTGACCGTGTCGGGGCGCGCCGTCGTGCAGGACGGGCCGCACGGCGTCCACAACCGCAGCAGGTGGGGCTATCTCGACCCGGCCACCGACACCGTGGACTGGCTGCCCTCGCTCCCCGACGGCGACGCGGCCGACCAGCTGGTCTCCGCCGACGACGAGCGGGTCGTGCTGTTCGGCTACCAGTCCCTCGAGAGGCGCCTGGAGCTCTGGACCTACGACGCGGGCCGCGGGACCTGGCTGCGCGGCGACGTACCCACCGCCGCCGTGTCCCTGTCCATCGACACCTTCGGCGGGCTCAGGGTCGACGGCGACCGGGCGTGGTTCGCCGTCGAGACCCCGAAGGGGCACCGGGGCCAGCGCTTCGATCTCTGGTCGGCGCCGGTCGCCGGTGGGCAGCCGCGCGACGAGCACCTGGTCGTCGGCGACTTCGACGTGGACGGCGACGAGCTGACCTACCTCGGCTCGACCAACCGCCCCGACTCCGTGCTGCACGTGCGGAGCCTGTCCAGCGGCGCCGACCGCAGCGTCGACATCCGCTCGGGGTCGCGCTGCAACGCGCTCGGTCTCGAGCGGGACGGCGACCGGGTGGTGCTGCGGCAGTACTGCGGCACCCGGCACGGCGTGCGCGACGACCGGGTCCAGGTCGTCACCACCGACGGCGACCCGGTGGTGACCCTGCAGGACGACGACCTCGAGAGCGGTGCGTCCTCCGACCGCTACGTGACGCTGCAGTCCTTCGCCGGGCGCCACCAGGGCTCCTACGTCTACGACCTCGACCGCGAGCGGCTGCTGCGCCTGTCGACGCGGCCCACCTCGTGGAGCGGGTCGCAGATGGTCGCCGGTCGCTACCTCAGCTGGGGGACCGGCACCCGCGACAGGCAGGGCGAGACGCTGCGCCTGGCGCAGATGAGGTAGCCCCCGCGGGGCGGCGGCGGCTGCCCCACGATTACCAGGGTCCCCTGGTAATCGTGCACTTCCCCAGGCATGCAAGCCCGGGGAGGTGCATGTTCACCAGGGGACCCTGGTGTTCTCGGGGCGGGTGGGAGCGTCGCCCGCCCGGCGTCGCGACCGAGCCGCGATCTGCCCTCCGACGTACCCCGGACGCACTTCCCACGGAAAACACCTGCTCCCCATGGCATGCACGCCATGGGGAGCAGGTGTTTACCAGGGGACCCTGGTAATCGTGGGACGGGTGGGGTCAGTGACCGTGGCCGTGCCCGTGACCGCCGCCGGCCGGGGCCGAGTCGTCGTCCTCGGGCTTCTCGACGATCAGCGTCTCGGTCGTGAGCAGCATGCCCGCGATCGAGGCGGCGTTGACCAGCGCGGAGCGGGTCACCTTGACCGGGTCGAGGACGCCCTGGGCGACCAGGTCGCCGTACTCCTCGGTCGCGGCGTTGTAGCCCTCGCCGGTCTTGCCCTCGCGGACCTTCGCGACGACGACGTAGCCGTTGACGCCGCCGTTCTCGGCGATCCAGCGCAGCGGCTCGTCGGCCGCGCTGGCCACGATCCGGGCGCCGGTCGCCTCGTCACCGGAGAGGCCGAGGCCGCCGTCGGGACCGGCGAGCACCGCGACGGCGTGCACCAGCGCGGAGCCGCCGCCGGCGATGATGCCTTCCTCGATCGCGGCGCGCGTCGCGGAGACGGCGTCCTCGATGCGGTGCTTCTTCTCCTTCAGCTCCACCTCGGTGGCGGCGCCGACCTTGACCACGCAGACGCCGCCGGCCAGCTTCGCGAGGCGCTCCTGGAGCTTCTCGCGGTCCCAGTCGGAGTCGGTCTTCTCGATCTCGGCCTTGATCTGGTTGACGCGACCCTCGACCTCGGTGGCGTCGCCGGCGCCCTCGACGATCGTGGTGTTGTCCTTGGTGATCGTGACGCGCCGGGCCTGGCCCAGCACCTCGAGACCGACCTGGTCGAGCTTGAGGCCGACCTCGGGGGAGACGACCTGGCCACCGGTGAGGGTCGCGATGTCCTGCAGCATCGCCTTGCGACGGTCGCCGAAGGCCGGGGCCTTCACGGCGGCCGCGTTGAAGGTGCCGCGGATCTTGTTCACGACCAGCGTCGACAGCGCCTCGCCCTCGACGTCCTCGGCGAGGATGAACAGCGGCTTGCCGGCCGGGATGACCTTCTCCAGCAGCGGGAGCAGGTCGGCGATCGCGCTGATCTTGCCCTGGTTGCATGCAGGATGTACGGGTCCTCGAGGACGGTCTCCATGCGCTCCGCGTCGGTCACGAAGTACGGCGAGATGTAGCCCTTGTCGAACTGCATGCCCTCGGTGAACTCGAGCTCGGTGCCCATGGTGTTGGACTCCTCGACGGTGAT
The DNA here is from genome assembly GCA_963781745.1 of uncultured Actinomycetota bacterium. Taxonomy (GTDB): domain Bacteria; phylum Actinomycetota; class Actinomycetes; order Propionibacteriales; family Nocardioidaceae; genus Nocardioides_B. The sequence goes on from CAWAHH010000020.1 coordinate 542,635, forward strand.
GACACCGTCCTTGCCCACCTTGTCGAACGCCTCGGCGAGCAGCTCGCCGATGTGCGCGTCGCGCGAGGAGACGGTCGCGACCGCGGCCATGTCGGCCTTGTCGTCGACGTCGCGGGCGGCGTCGAGCAGCGCGTTGCCGACGGCCTCGACGGCCTTGTCCATGCCGCGCTTGAGCGACATCGGGTTGGCGCCGGCCGCGACGGCGCGCAGGCCCTCGTGGACCATCGCCTGCGCGAGCACGGTCGCGGTCGTGGTGCCGTCACCGGCGACGTCGTTGGTCTTGGTGGCGACCTCCTTGGTCAGCTGGGCGCCGAGGTTCTCGAACGGGTCGTCGAGCTCGATCTCACGGGCGACGGTCACACCGTCGTTGGTGATCGTGGGGGCGCCCCACTTCTTGTCGAGGACGACGTAGCGGCCCTTGGGGCCGAGCGTGACCTTGACGGCGTTGGCGAGGGCGTCCACACCGCGCTCGAGGGAGCGGCGGGCGTGCTCGTCGAACTCCAGGATCTTCGGCATCTGCTGATGCACCTTCCTTGTTGCAGGATCTGCTTCGAGAGACGGACGCCCCAGGGGCCCGAACGCGTCAGGCCGCCCGGGGCGGAGTCGCGGCCAGTCTGGTGCTGGCTGCGGGTGGTGCTACCGGCCGGTGGCTCAGCCGATGACGGCGAGCACGTCGCGCGCCGAGAGGATGAGGTACTCGTCGCCGGCGTACTTCACCTCGGTGCCGCCGTACTTGCTGTAGATGACCTTGTCGCCGACGGTGACGTCGAGCGGGACCCGGTTGCCCTTGTCGTCGATGCGCCCCGGACCGATGGCCAGGACCTCGCCCTCCTGGGGCTTCTCCTTGGCGGTGTCGGGGATGACCAGGCCGGACGCCGTGGTCTGCTCGGCCTCCAGGGCCTTGACGACGATCCGGTCCTCGAGAGGCTTGATGTTGACCGACACTGTGTCGACCTCCACTTTCCCGTTGTGTCGAGAGATGTCTATGGGTGTGTGCTGCTGGGGTGGGGCTCGCCTGGGTCGAGGTACGCCGTCGCGGGGGTCGTACGCCGGCCAGGAGGCCCGGTCTGGCACACTCACAGGGAGAGTGCCAACGTCAAACTAGCACTCTGATCCCGAGAGTGCCAGACAGGGCCGGGGTCGTCCTCACCGGATCTGCCGGGACCGCCCGGACGTGCCCGGACCTGCCCGGGACGTGCACCGGACCCCTGCGAGGATGGCGCGCGTGGACCTCGAGGCCTTCCGCTGGCTGCTCACCGACGCCGGCCAGGCCCTGCTCGCCCGCGCCGCCGAGGTGTACGTCGACCACGCCGGCGACCCGGTGCGCACCGCCACCGCGCTGCGCCGGGCCGACCCGGACGCCGCCCGGACCAGCCGCCGCGCTGACCCAGGTCGACCTGCGGCGCCGGGCGGCCGCCAAGCTCGGCGAGGACGCGGCGCGGATGTACTTCACCCCCGACGGCCTCGAGCAGTCCACCCGCGCTCCGGTCGCCCGCCACCGCGCCGCCCGGGTCGCGCTGGCCGGGCCCGACTCGGTGCTCGACGCCGGCTGCGGCATCGGCGGCGACCTCGTCGCGCTGGCCCGCGCGGGGCTCACCGTCGCCGGGGTCGACCGGGACCCGCTGCGGGTCGAGGTGGCCCGGGCCAACCTCGCCGCCCTCGGCCTCGGCGGCGCCGTCGAGGTGGCCGACGTGACGGCGCTCGGCCTCGACGGCTTCGCGATGGTCTTCGCCGACCCCGCGCGCCGCACCGAGCGGGGCCGGGTCTTCGACGTCGAGGGGTGGTCGCCCCCGTGGCCGTTCGTCACCGGCCTGCTGACCCGGCCGTCGTGCGTGAAGGTCGCGCCGGGGATCCCGCACCACCTCGTCCCCGACGGCGTCGAGGCCGAGTGGGTCTCGGACCGCGGCGAGGTCAAGGAGGCGGCTCTCTGGTCGCCGCACCTGGCGGCCGCGCGGCGCCGGGCGACGGTGATCCGCGGCGGCGGGCTGGCGACGCTCACCGACGAGGACGACCCCGGCGCAGCCGAGGTGCGGCCCGTGGGCGGCTACCTCTACGAGCCCGACGGGGCCGTGGTCCGCGCCGGCCTGGTGACGGCGGTCGCCGCCGGCGTCGACGGTGGCCTCGTCGACGAGCACATCGCCTACGTCACCGGCGACGCGCCGTACACCACGCCGTTCGCGCGCTCCTACGAGGTGCTCGAGGAGGTGCCCTTCCACGAGCGGCAGCTGCGGGCCGCGCTGCGCGAGCGCGGCATCGGCCGGCTGACCATCAAGAAGCGCGGCGTCGACGCCGTCCCGGAGGACCTGCGCCGCCGCCTCTCGCTGCGCGGGGACGCCGAGGGCACGCTCGTGCTGACCCGCGTCGCCGGCAAGGGCACCGCCCTCCTGGTCCGGCCGCTCGCCCCCGGCTGACCCGACCGCTCGACAACCGGCTGGCGGCAGGCGTACGCCGGAGGCGACACTGGCCCGATGGTCTCCCTGGAGCATCTCCTCGGCTTCGGCGTCGCCGCGGCCGTCCTCATCGCGATCCCCGGACCGAGCGTCGTGTTCGTGATCGGCCGCGCCCTGGCCTATGGGCGCGGCGTCGCACTGTGCACCGTGCTCGGCAACTCCCTCGGGCTGCTCGTCGTGCTCGCGCTGGTCGCCCTCGGGCTCGGGGTGGTCGTGCAGGAGTCGATCGCGGTGTTCACGGTCGTCAAGCTCGCCGGCGCGGCGTACCTCGGCTGGCTCGGCGTGCAGGCGATCCGGCACCGGCACGGGATCCGCGTCGACGACGGCACGCCGGCCCCGCCGCTGTCGCTGCGGCGCGCGGTCCGGCAGGGCTTCGTGGTGGGCGTCTCGAACCCCAAGGCGTTCATGATCTTCGCGGCCGTGCTGCCGCAGTTCGTCGACCGCCAGGAGGGCCACGTGCAGGCGCAGATGCTGCTCCTCGGCCTGGTCGCGTTCGTGATCGGGCTGGTCTCCGACAGCGTGTGGGCGGTCGCGGCGAGCCGGTTGCGGACGTGGTTCAACGCCTCGCCGAGGCGCGGCGAGGCGATGGGCGTCGCCGGTGGGGTCTCGATGATCGGGCTCGGCGTCGCGATCGCGGTGACCGGCCGGCCCGAGTGAGGCTCACGCCTCCCGGCGGTAGGTCGCGGGCGGGGTGCCGACGACGGCGGTGAACGCCCGGGTCAGGTGCGCCTGGTCGGCGAACCCGAGGTCGGCCGCCAGCGCCGCCCAGTCGACGGGGTCGCCCCCGTGCGCGGCGGCTGCCGCGTCGAGGATGCGGAAGCGGTGGATCACCCACTTCGGTCCGACGCCGACGTAGTCGGTGAACAGCCGCTGCAGCGACCGCAGGCTCATCGCCGCGCGGTCGGCGAGCTCCTCGGCGCGCACCAGGGACCGGTCCTGCTCGGCCTCCCCCACCAGCGCGCGCACCTGGTCGACCACGGGGTCGGGCTCGGGCGCGAGGGCACGCAGGTAGGCCTCCAGGTCGGCGGCCATCGCGGGCACGTCGCCACGACGCCGCGGGTCGAGGATCGCTGCCGCGACCGGCCGGTCGTCGGCGCCGAGCAGGTCGCCGGCCGGTGTCACAGCCCCGGACAGCGTCCCGACGGCCCGCCCGAGGAACGGCCGGAAGCCGCCCGGGTGGAACGACGCCCCGAGCACGTGACCGGTGCCGGCGAGCGTGCGCCGGAAGGTGTCGCGCAGGATCCCGTGCACGAGCAGGCGCGGCTCCCCGTCGACGACCTCCGCGGCGACGTGCACCCGCGGCTGCGGCACGACCTCCTGGTGGTGCGGCTCGACGGTCCGCCAGCCGACGTACCAGTGGTAGTCGAGGAGGTCCGCGAGGTCCTCCGACACGGGCACCCGGTCGACCTCGATCGCGCGCTCGGCCCGGGTCGGCCGCAGGATCGCCTCGGGGTAGCCGAGCGGCTCCTGCTCCGTCATGCGCCCGAGCCTAGGCGGTCCGACGCGTCGCGTTTGTCCAAGCCGGGCAGGCGTCGCGCTGCATAGCGTCGTGGCCATGACCTACACATCGAAGGCGACCTGCAGGTTCGACGTGGCGTCCTGGAGCGAGGAGGCGTACGTCGACGTCGACGGCACCGGCACGAGCGCCGGCGAGATGTACTACCCCGACCGCGGGCTCTCCCACGCGCGCGTCGGCTACACCTACAAGGGCGACGTCGAGGGCACGTCCACGCTGTCCTACCTGATCGGCTACCGCCCCGGCGGCGGGCCCGTCGTCGGGCTCGAGCAGTTCACCGGGTCGATCGGCGGCCACGAGGGCACGCTGCGTGCTCATGCACACCGGCAGCCAGGACTCCGGCTCGGTGACCGCTCACCTCGAGGTGCTCGAGGGCCTGGGCACCGGCGGCCTGGAGACGCTGCGCGGCGAGGCGGAGCTGAGGATCGCCGGGCACAGCGAGGACGGCTACGAGCTGGTGCTGTCCTACGACCTCGGCTGACTCATGCGCGGCGGCCGAGCGCGCCCAGCAGCCGGTCCTGGGCGGAGGCGTCCGGCCCCGGCTCGACGGGCTCCTTGATCACGCCGTTGCTGCGCATCATGTCGCCCATCCCGTCGACCATGCCCTGCAGGCGCTCGACCTCGCCGGGGTCGATGGTGTCGTCCTGTCCGGTGGCGCGGGCGAGGTCCCACCCGTGCACGACCAGGTCGAAGCCGACGAACCCGTCGACGGACCTCTCGAAGGAGGACCGGCCGAGCCCGCCGTCGTACTCCTCCGCGGCGCGCTCGGGGTCCTCGAGGTCGCCCTGCATCTGGTCGCGCACGGCGGCCCAGGCGCCGGCCGGGTCGTCGTCGACCGACGGGTGGTCGACGAGCTCGCGGCCGACCAGTCCCTGGAAGCGGCCGTGCACGTCGACGAGGTGCCCGACGAGCTGGCGGGCGGTCCAGTCCTCGCACGGCGTGCGGCTCGACCAGGCGTCGTCGGGGACGGCCTCGACGATCTCGGTCATCCGGGTGGAGAGGCGGCGGTAGCGGTCGGCGGCGGACTCCATGCGGCCGACTGTGCCACGCGACCACCGACGGTGTCAGCCCCGCCAGTGCTTGTCAGTCCTGCTCAGTCGGTGTCGGCCGGGCCGAGCAGCACCGCCGACCCAGACGGTACGTCGACCCGCCGCTCGACCACCTCGACCCCCGGCTCCCACGAGAGCCGGACCGCCTCGCCCTCGGCCGTGGCGCACGACCACACCTCGTCGGAGAGGTTCGCGAGGACCGTCCAGCGACCCCGCCAGACCTTCAGCCGACGGTGCTCCCAGGTGGCGTCGGTGCCGTCGAGGCGGGGGTCGCGCAGGTCGGCGTGCTCGCGGCGCAGCGCGATGAGTGCGGTGTACCAGGCGAGCAGGCGGGCGTGCCCCTCCTCGCCGGGCTCGGACCAGTCGAGGCGCGAGCGCTCGAAGGTCGCCGGGTCCTGCGGGTCGGGGACGTCGTCCTCGGCCCAGCCGTGCGCGGCGAACTCCGCGCGCCGCCCGGCCGCGGTGGCCGCCCCGATCGCGGCGTCGGTGTGGTCGGTGAAGAACTGCCAGGGCGTGGTCGCGCCCCACTCCTCGCCCATGAACAGCATCGGGGTCCACGGGCTGGTCAGCAGGACAGCGGCGCCGGCCGCGAGCAGGCCGGGCGCGACGGTCGCGGACAACCTGTCGCCCTGCGCCCGGTTGCCGATCTGGTCGTGGGTCTGCAGGGAGGCGACGAAGCGCCACCCCGGCACGGTCGCCGGGTCGACCGGGCGACCGTGCCGGCGACCACGGAACGAGGAGAACGTGCCGTCGTGGAAGAACGGCGTCCGCATCACCTTCGCCAGCGCCTCGGGGTCGGCGAAGTCGGCGTAGTAGCCCTGCGTCTCGCCGGTCAGCGCGACGTGCAGCGCGTGGTGGACGTCGTCGGCCCACTGCCCGTGCAGGCCGAGCCCGCGCACCACGGCACCGCTCGCGCGCGGCGTCACGGTGCGGGGGTCGTTGCGGTCGGACTCGGCGACCAGCCAGAGCGGACGGCCGAGAGAGGCGGAGAGCTGGTCGGCCTCGCGGGAGAGCTCCTCCAGCACGTGCACCGCCGTGTCGTCGTGCAGCTCGTGCACGGCGTCGAGGCGCAGGCCGTCGACGTGGAAGTCGCGCAGCCACTGCCGCGCGTTGTCGAGCACCCAGCGTCGGACCTCGTCGCTGCCGGGACCGTCGAGGTTGAGCGCCTGGCCCCACGGGGTCGGGTAGGCGTCGGTGAAGTAGGGCCCGAACTCCGAGAGGTAGTTCCCGTCCGGCCCGAGGTGGTTGTAGACCACGTCGAGGCAGACCGCGAGGCCGAGCCCGTGGGCGGCGTCGACGAAGCGCTGCAGCGCCTCGGGTCCGCCGTAGGCCTCGTGCACGGAGTACGGCGCCACGCCGTCGTACCCCCAGTTGTGCCGCCCGGGGAAGGTCGCCAGCGGCAGCAGCTCGACGACGTCGACGCCGAGGCCGACGAGGTGGTCCAGGCGCGCGGCGGCCGCGTCGAGCGTGCCCTCCGGGGTGAAGGTGCCGACGTGGGTCTCGTAGACGACGGCGCCGGCCAGCTCGCGCCCGGCCCACCCACGGTCGGTCCAGGCGAAGGCCGACGGGTCGAACCACGCTGAGGAGCCGTGCGGACCGTCCGGCAGGCGCAGGCCGCGCGGGTCGGAGCGGGGGTCACCGCCGTCGAGGGAGAACGCGTAGCGCGCACCGGCCTCGAGGGACTCGTCGGCGCGCCACCAGTCACCGTCGGCGCGACGCATCGACGACCGGCCGGCGTCGGTGACCAGCTCGACGGTCGAGGCTCGCGGGGCCCACACGGACGGGGTGCTCACGCCATGTCCACCTTCCGCAGCAGGGCGACGGGGTACGTCGTGAGGAGGTCGCCGCACGCGACGCTGCCGCCCTCGTGCAGCGTCGAGGTCAGCTCGTCGCGCCAGAACCCGCCCGGCAGCGTGACCGTCGCACCGCCCCAGCCGCCCGTCACGTCCAGCCGTCGCGGGGCGCGGGTGACCAGCACCGCCACGTCCTCGCCGCGGGTGAACCCGACCGCGTGCCGCGACGTCGCGACCAGCGGCGCGTAGTCGCCCGCCTCGCGGAAGGCGGCCGGCACCTCCCGGCGCAGGCGCAGGGCCCGGTGCACGACGTGGAGCTTCTCGTCGGACAGGTCGCGCGGCGCCTCGCCGGCGCGCAGTCGCGCCAGCCGGTCGCGCCGGTCCTCGAAGTCGACCGGGCGGCGGTTGTCGGGGTCGACCAGGGAGAGGTCGACCAGCTCGCAGCCCTGGTAGGTGTCCGGGACGCCCGGCACCGTGAGCTGCAGGAGCTTCTGGCCGAGCACGAGCGCCCGCACCTCGGCGTGGTTGGCCTCGGTCGCCGCCCGCACGGCCGCGCCGAGCAGCCCCGGCCCGGCGGCCTCGCGGGCGAGCTCGAGCACCCGCTCCTCGTAGGCGGGGTCGGGCTCGAGCCAGGAGGTGTGCTCCTTGGACTCGCGCACCGACTTGAGCAGGTAGTCCGAGAGCCGCTCGTCGGTGATGTCGCCGACCCCGGCGAGCGTCTGCCAGACGAGGTACGCCGTCGGGGCGTCGACGCCGAGCCGCTCGCCCTCCTCGGCGAACGCGTCGGCGCACTCGCCCCACGTCTCGCCGTCGCCGGCCAGGGCGAGCACCCGGGCCCGGACGTCCTCGCTGCGCTTGGTGTCGTGGGTCGACAGGGTCGTCATGCCCAGCGGCCACGAGGCCTGCTGGCGGCGCGCCCAGTCGTGCAGGTCGTCGGCCGACGCGGTCTCGAGCAGGTCGGGGTCGCCGCCGACCTCGTTGAGGGCGACCAGCCGGTGGTAGCGGTAGAACGCGGTGTCCTCGATGCCCTTGGCCATCACCGGTCCCCACGTCTGCTGGAGGCGTACGGCGAAGTCGCGCGCGGCCTCCGGGTCGGCGCCGTCGTCCATGGGGGCGCCGTCGAGCAGGGCCAGCCCGAGCAGCCGCCCGAGCACGTCCTCGAGGTCGGGGCGGGCCGCCGTCGCGCGCTCGACGGCCTGGGACAGCCGGGTCCGGGCTGCGTCGTCGGCCGGGTGGCCGGGACGGACGTAGGCACGGTAGACCTCGCAGGCGACGAGGAGCTCCGCGACGGCGGCGTCGAGGCGATGGGCGTCGACGTCGGGGAGGCAGTCGGCGGCCCGGCGTACCAGCCTCGCGCGCTCGGGCACCAGCAGCTCGTCGACCACGACGCGCTTGGCGTCCGCGACGACGTGGCTCACCGACGGGTCGCCGCCGGTGCGGCGCCACCACGCGTCGAGCGCGGGCGCGGTGGCCGGGTCGGTCAGCGCCGAGGTGACCGCCTTGAGGGCGTCGTAGCCGGTGGTGCCGTCGCAGGGCCAGTCGGGCAGGTCCTCGTGGCCCTCGAGGATCTTCTCGACCCAGATCGCCGTGCCCGGCAGGGTCGCCGCGCGCAGCGCCTCGAGGTAGCCACCGGGGTCCGCGAGCCCGTCCGGGTGGTCGATGCGGAAGCCCTCGACGAGGCCGCGGTGGTTGAGGTCCAGGAGCACCCGGTGGGTGGCCTCGAAGACGTCGGGATCCTCGACGCGGACCGCGACGAGCCCGTCGACCTCGAAGAAGCGGCGGTAGTTCAAGACGGTGCCGCGCTCGTGCCAGTCGGCGAGCAGGTAGTGCTGCCGGTCGAGCACGGCCTCGACGTCGGCCTCGGGAGACCCGTCCCACGTGGAGTCGGCGACGGGGAAGACGTGCTCGTGGTAGCGCAGGACGGGCTCGCCGTCCTGGTGGTCCAGGCGCAGGTCGCCCTTCGCGACGGCGTCGGCGACCGGCTCGCCGAGCAGCGGCAGCCCGAGCCGGCCGCCGAGGGCGTCCCAGTCGACGTCGAACCAGTGCGCGTGGGCGGCGTCGCGACCGTGCGCGAGGACGTCCCACAGCGGGGCGTTCGCGCTCTCCGGCGCGACCAGGGCCATGTGGTTGGGGACGACGTCGACCACGAGTCCCAGACCGTGCTCGCGGGCGGTCGCGGCGAGCGCGACCAGGCCCTCCTGGCCGCCGAGCTCGGGGCTGACCCGGCGGTGGTCGAGGACGTCGTAGCCGTGCATCGACCCGGGGACGGCGCGCAGCACCGGCGAGAGGTAGAGGTGGCTGACGCCGAGGTCGGCGAGGTAGGGCACCACCGAGCCGGCGTCGGCGAAGGTGAAGCCGGCGTGCAGCTGGAGGCGGTAGGTCGCGGTCACGGGTGGGGGTTACCCCCTGGCCGGACCGCCGACACGCGGTGTCGAGACATCGGGGACGTCGTCTCGGTCACTCGGACCGGACGTTCGCCCGCTCCGCGCCGATGGTGGTGTCGTCGCCGTGACCGGTGTGCACGACCGTGTCCGCGGGCAGGTCGAGCAGCCGCTCGGAGATGGAGCGGACCAGCAGGTCGCGGTCGCTGAACGAGCGTCCGGTCGCCCCCGGCCCGCCGTGGAACAGGGTGTCGCCGGTGAACACGCAGCCGAGGTCGTCGGCCACGAAGCACACCGCCCCGGGGGCGTGACCGGGGGTGTGCACGACCCGCAGGCTCGTGCCCGCGACCTCGACCGTGTCGCCGTCGGCGAGGTCGACGTCCCACAGCTCGTCGGTGTGGGTCAGCTCCCACAGCGGCCGGTCGGCGGGGTGCAGCAGGATCGGCGCGGTGGTGCGCTCGCGCAGCGCGGGGGCGACCCGGACGTGGTCGTCGTGGGCGTGCGTGCACAGGATCGCCTTCACCCGGCGCCCGGCGACGACGGCGAGGATGCCGTCGACGTCGTGCGGGGCGTCGATGACCACGCACTCCTCGTCGTCGCCGACCACCCAGACGTTGTTGTCGACGTCGAAGGTCTCGCCGTCGAGGCTGAAGGTGCCCTCGGTGACGCCGCGGTCGACGCGCGCGGCCATCAGGCGGACCCGGCGGTCTCGTGGCCGGGCGAGAGGACGACGACCGAGCGCAGCACCCCGCCGCCGTGCATCTTGTCGAAGGCGGCCTCGACGTCGTCGAGCCCGATCTCCTCCGACACGAACGCGTCGAGGTCGAGGCGGCCCTGCTGGTAGAGGTCGACCAGCAGCGGGAAGTCGCGCGACGGCAGGCAGTCGCCGTACCAGCTCGACTTCAGCGAGCCGCCGCGGCCGAACACGTCGATGAGCGGGAGGTCCGGGACCTTCATGTCCGGGGTCGGCACGCCGACCAGGACGACCGTGCCGGCGAGGTCGCGGGCGTAGAAGGCCTGCTTCCACGTCTCCGGGCGGCCGACCGCGTCGATCACCACGTCGGCGCCGAAGCCGCCGGTCAGCTCCTGGATCGCGGCGACGGGGTCGGTGGTCGAGCTGTTCACGGTGTGGGTGGCGCCGAGGTCCTTGGCCCAGCCGAGCTTGGTGTCGTCGAGGTCGACGGCGATGATCGTGCCCGCGCCGGCGAGCCGGCTGCCCGCGACCGCTGCGGCGCCGACGCCGCCGCAGCCGATCACCGCGACGCTCTTGCCGCGGCCGACGTTGCCGGTGTTGATCGCCGCGCCCAGGCCCGCCATCACGCCGCAGCCGAGCAGGCCGACCGCGGCCGGCCGCGCCGACGGGTCGACCTTGGTGCACTGGCCGGCGTGCACGAGGGTCTTCTCGGCGAAGGCGCCGATCCCCAGAGCCGGCGAGAGCTCCGTGCCGTCCTCCAGCGTCATCTTCCGGGTCGCGTTGAAGGTCGCGAAGCAGTACCACGGCTCGCCGCGGTCGCACGCGCGGCAGTCGCCGCACACGGCCCGCCAGTTGAGGACCACGAAGTCGCCCGGGGCGACCGACGTGACACCCTCCCCGACCTGCTCCACGACGCCCGCGGCCTCGTGGCCGAGCAGGAACGGGAACTCGTCGTTGATGCCGCCCTCGCGGTAGTGCAGGTCGGTGTGGCACACGCCGCAGGCCTGCACGGCCACGACCGCCTCGCCGGGCCCCGGGTCGGGGACCAGGACCGTCTCGATCGAGACGGGCTCGCCCTTCGCGCGAGCGACCACTCCGCGGACCTTCTGCATGGGGACCTCCAGCTGTGCGACGACGTCCCCCGCAGGCTAGCGGGCCAGCAGGACGGCCACCGCGGCGACGTACGCCAGGACGAGGACCGCGCCCACCGCTCGCGGCAGCCGACCGGTCCGCAGGCCGAGCAGCAGCACCAGCGGGAGCGCCGCCGTCAGGGCCGCGACCGTGCCGATCACGTTGTGCCGGCCGAGCACCAGCGGGCTCACGAGCGCGCCGAGCCCGAGGCTGACGGTGGCGTTGTAGGCGACCGCACCGACGGTGCCGGCGACCACCACCTCGGAGAGCCCGCGCCGTCGGGCGGCCCACACCAGGGCGACCATCTCGGCGCTGGTGGCCAGGGCCAGGACCGTCAGGCCGACGACGGACTCGCCAACGTGGAAGACGTCGACCAGCCCCTCGGCGCCGCGGACCGCGAGCGCGCCCCCGACCACCATGCCGACCACGCCGAGCAGGACCAGGAGCAGGGCGCGGCCGGTGCGCTCGTCCGAGCCATCGCCGGGGTCGGGGCCGCCCTTCTCCTCCAGCTCGGCCATCTCCCCGATGACCGGCGGCTCCTGCTCGCGGCGCCACACCCAGACCACGCCGGCCGCGTAGAGCAGCACCAGCACGGCCCCCTCGAGCCGGCCGAGCACGCCGTTGAGGAGGAGCAGCCACGCCACCGCGCCGAGGACGGCCGCCGCGACGGCGTACTCCACGGAGCGCCGGCTCACCGGCAGCGTGGTGACCAGCGCGGCCAGGCCGAGGGTGAGGGTGAGGATCACGAGGTTCGCGCCGACGGCGTCGCCGGCGGCCAGCGCCGGGTGCCCCTGCCCGGCCGCGACCATCGAGGTGACCGCCTCCTCCGGCTCCGCACCGGCGAGCAGCAGCGCCAGCGCGAGCACGCTGACGCCCAGGCGCGACGAGGCGGCCGTGACGTTCTCGGCGAAGCCCTCGGCACCGGCGGTCAGCAGCACCGCGCCGACCACGAGGAGCACGACGGGCAGCACGAGGTCCAGCACCCGGCCAGTCTCCCGCGCGGGTCCCCCGAGTCTTCTTCCGGCCCGTGCAACCCTCCGGGCACCGTCCGCGTCTTGGTGGTGTCGCGGGCCGGTGGCCCGGGCCGCAACAGGACCGGGAAGGATGGTGAGGACGGTGCAGCTGGTGGCGCAGACGGGGGTCGGTGCAGGGATGAGGGCGCAGGACAGGTCCGGTCGCGACGAGGAGTTCGCGGCCTACATGGCCGCCCGCCAGCCCAGCCTGCTGCGCACGGCGTACCTCCTCACCGGCGACCGGCACACCGCCGAGGACCTCGTGCAGACCTCGCTCGCCAAGCTCTACCTGGCCTGGGACAAGGTGCAGCGCCGCGAGCTCGTCGACGGGTACGTCCGCCGGATCCTGGTCAACGAGCACAACTCACTGTGGCGGCGGCCGTGGAAGCGGCGCGAGATCTCCAGCGACGAGCTGCCCGAGCGGGCCGGCCGCGCGCACGAGGAGCCCGACTCCGTGCAGAGCGCGGCGCTGTGGGACTTCGTGCAGACCCTGCCCAAGCGCCAGCGCGCCGTGATCGTGCTGCGGTTCTACGAGGACCTCAGCGAGGCGGAGGTCGCCGACCTGCTCGGCGTCAGCGTCGGCACCGTGAAGTCCCAGTCCAGCCGAGCCCTCGCCGCGATGCGCGGCCGGGTCCACGAGCACCCCCAGCTGTCCCCCCGGGAGGAGGAGCGATGAACGACGACCAGCAGCGACTCGCCCGGAGCCTGCAGGAGCGGGCCGAGCGGATCGGGGACGCGAGCCCCGTCGGGCTCGACGACGTACGTCGCACCGCACGGGGGCTCCAGCGCCGCCGCCGGGCGATGACCGGCCTGGTGGCCGCCGCCGTGGTGGCGGCCGTGGTGCCGATCGGCCTCGGCCTCGGGGGCGACGACCGCAGCGCGGGACCGATCCCGCCGGCCGGGTCGCCCTCGGTGCTCCCGTCCACGTCGAAGGTCCCCTCGGTCTCGCCGAGTCCGTCGAGCCCGACCCCCACCTCCGCGTCGTCCTCGCCGGCGACCCCGTCGACGCTGACCGCGACCGGCGCCGGCCGGTCCTACCCGCCGCGGGTGACCTACGTGGCCGGCCGCGACGTGCACGTCGACGGCGGCGCGGCGACCACCCTGCCCGGCAGCTACATCTCGCTGACGCCGTACCGCGGCGGCTGGCTGGCCGTCGAGCGCCGCCAGGAGGACACGTACGTCGTCGAGCTCGACGCCTCGCTGAAGGAGGTCAGCGCCCGCCGGGGCGGCGAGCGGATCGCGATCAGCAGCGACGGGACCCAGGTCGCCTGGTTCCTGGCCGCCTCCGGGGGGCAGCCGGCCCGTCTCGTCGAGGGGCTGCCCAACGGCCACTCCGAGGGCGAGGCGACCGTCGACCTCCCCGGCGTCCAGACCGCGACGCCGGTCGGCTTCCTCGGCACGATGCTCGTCTACCAGGTCGAGGACACCCAGCAGACGTGGGTGACCGACTTCTCCGGCAAGGGCAACCGGGTGCCCGCGCGCGGGGGCCTGCTGAAGGCGGGCGCCGTCAACAGCGCGGACCAGACGGTGGGCATCCAGACCGCCTACGAGGACGGGCGGGCGTGCTGGGCGGTGATGGCGAACTCCGGGCCGCGGACGGCCGAGCAGTGCCACCACACGCTGGTGGACTTCAGCCCCGACGGCAGGCACGTCGTCGGCTTCCCGTCCTACACCGACGGCCTGGGCAGCAGCGAGCTCTCGATCATGGACGCCTCCACGGGCGACGTCGTCAGGTCGTTCCAGCGGCCCGAGAACGGCTCGCTCGGCTTCGTCTCCGACGTGGTGTGGGAGGACGACGAGCACGTCCTGGCCACGGCGTACGACCAGGACCAGTGGTGGGTCCTGCGGCTGGGCGTGGACGGCAGCCACACCGTCGCCGCCGGCCCGGTGAAGGGCCCTGCCGAGGAGTCCCCGTACCACTTCGCCGCCCAGCCCTGACCGCCCTGACCGCCCTGACCGCCCGGCTGTTTACCAGGTGATGCAGGTTCACTGCCGCTCCCCATGGTGAAGTCACCATGGGGAGCGGCAGTTTTCCTGCATCACCTGGTAAACGCCCCGGACGCGCGTACGCCGGGGCGGGACGCCTCAGACCAGCACCGTCGTCACGGGCAGGGACGAGTCGGCCGGGAGGTCGAGCGCCGAGGGGCGACGGCCGCGGGCGACCATCTCGGCCCCGAGGGCGGCCACCATCGCGCCGTTGTCGGTGCACAGGCCGGGCCGCGGGACGCGCACCCGGATGCCGTGCCGGGCGGCCCGCTCCTCGACCATCGACCGGAGGCGCGAGTTCGCGGCCACCCCGCCGCCGACCAGGATGTCCTCGATGCCCTCGCTCACCGCGGCGTCGACGGCCTTGCGGGTCAGCACGTCGCAGACGGCCTCCTGGAACGACGCCGCCACGTCGGCCACGGGCACCGGCTCCCCGGCGCGCTCCCGCGCCTCGACCCACCGCGCCACCGACGTCTTGAGCCCCGAGAACGAGAAGTCGAAGCGGTGCCGCTCCAGGTCGCGCCGCGAGGTCAGGCCGCGCGGGAAGTCGACGTACACCGAGGACCCGGACCGGGCCTCCCGGTCGACGTGCGGCCCGCCGGGGAACGGCAGGCCGAGCAGCCGCGCCACCTTGTCGAAGGCCTCGCCGGCGGCGTCGTCGATGGTCGCACCCATCGCGACGACGCCGCTCGCGTCGGTCACGTCGGCGACCCGCAGCAGCGAGGAGTGGCCGCCGCTGACCAGCATCGCCACGCACGGCTCGGGCAGCGGGCCGTGCTCCAGCTGGTCGACGGCCACGTGCGCGGCGAGGTGGTTGACCCCGAAGAGCGGCTTGCCGAGCCCGATCGCGAGCGCCTTCGCGGCGGCCACCCCGACGAGCAGCGCGCCCGCGAGCCCGGGGCCGCTGGTGACGGCGAGCGCGTCCACGTCGCGCAGGGCGATCCCGGCGGTCTCACAGGCCCGCTCGATGGTCGGCACCATCGCCTCGAGGTGCGCGCGCGAGGCGACCTCCGGGACGACGCCGCCGAAGCGCGCGTGCTCCTCGACGCTGGAGGCGACCGCGTCGGCGAGCAGCGTGTGACCGCGCACCACCCCGACGCCGGTCTCGTCGCACGACGTCTCGATGCCCAGCACCAGCGGCTCGCTCATGGCGCCATTGTGCCGACCGGGCCCCTGGCCAGGACGACCGCGTCCGAGCCGTCGCGGTAGTACCGTCGCCGCCGGTCGATCGCCTCGAACCCCTCCGCGGCGTAGAACGCCAGCGCCGCGTCGTTGGCCGCGCTCACCTCGAGCAGCAGCCGCATCCCGTCCGGCGCGACGGCGGCGAGCAGCTCCCGGGCGAGCCCGCGCCGTCGGTGGGAGGGTCGTACGGCGATCCGCTGCAGGTCCGCGACGTCCCCCGACGCGAGCACGACCGCGTAGCCGACCGGGTCCGGGTCGCACGCCACCACCGCCACCCGGCGCAGGCCGGTGAGCTCCTCGCGCACCGACTCCTCGGACCACGCGTCCACGCCGAACAGGTCCGCCTCCAGCACGGTCACCGCGGCGACGTCGTCCTCGGTGGCCGGGCGCAGCCTCACGAGACCCGCTTGGGCGTCCCGGGCGCGACGACGTCGGGTCGGCGGAGGTACATCGGCTCCGGGTCCAGCAGCTCCACCCGCTCGGTCGCCACCACCTCGGCCAGCACCCGCGCGTCGGGCAGCTCGGGTCCCACCGCGTGCGGGAACGCCTCGGGGTAGAGCGTGGCGCCCACCCCCACGACCGGTCCGTCCGTCGCGACGTCGGCCGGGCGGGACACGTGCGGCCCGTCGACACGCACGCCCTCCCCGTCGTACGACGCCCAGTAGACCTCCTTGCGGCGCGCGTCCGTCGCGACCACGAACGGCCCCGCGACGCCGGCGGAGTCCACGGCCTGCGCGGCGAGCACGTCGAGCGTGCACACGCCGTAGACCGGCACGTCGAGCGCGAGGCCGAGCGTGCGCGCGGTGACCAGGCCGACGCGCAGGCCGGTGAACGGGCCGGGGCCGACCCCCACGGCGACGGCCGTCACGTCCTGGCGGGGCACCCACGCCTCGTCGAGCACGGCCACGATCGCCGGCGCGAGCAGCTCGCCGTGGCGCCGGGCGTCCACCTTCGTCGACGAGGCGACCACCCGCTCGCCGTCGTGGAGGGCGACGGTCACGGCGGAGGTCGCGGTGTCGAAGGCGAGCAGCACGACGACGAGGCTACTTCGCAGCCGCGGCCAGCGCGCCGGGGAGGTCGACGCCGTCCCAGCGCGCACCGACGGCGCTCACGCGGAGCACCCGGGCCTCCCCCGGCTCGTCGCCGTGGGCGCGCAGCAGCTCGACCTCGAGCCGGTCCTCGGCCAGCCCCTCCGCCATCCCGCGGCCCCACTCCACCACCGTGACCGCCTCCTCGAGCGAGGCGTCGAGGTCGAGGTCGTCGAGCTCCTCGAGCGACCCGAGCCGGTAGGCGTCCACGTGCACGAGCGCCGGCCCGCCCGTCACCGACGGGTGCACCCGCGAGATGACGAACGTCGGCGAGGTGACGGCGCCCCGCACCCCGAGCCCCTCGCCGAGCCCGGCGGTGAGCGTCGTCTTGCCGGCCCCGAGGTCCCCGGTGAGCACGACGAGGTCGCCGGCGCGCAGCAGCCCGGCGAGCGCCGCGCCGACGGCCCGGGTCACCTCCGCGGTGGGGGCGTCGACGAGCAGCGGCGTGGTCACGAGACCCGGCTCGCCAGGCCGGCGGCGGCGTCCGCCAGCAGGTCGTCCAGCGCGGCGTTGACGCGGTCCTTCTGCTCGAGGATCACCATGTGCCCCGCGCCCGGGCACTCCACGAGCCGTGCGCCCGGGATCCGCGAGGCCATCGTGCGGCTGTGCGACACCGACGTCAGCAGGTCCTTCGTCCCGCTCACGACGTACGTCGGGACGCGGCCGAACCCGCGCAGGACGGTGTACTTGTCGAGCGAGTCGAAGTTCGGGAAGAACTGCGCGAGCACCTCGAACGGCGTCGCGGCGAGCATGTTGTCGACGAACTCGACGTACGACGAGGGCACGTCCTCGCCGAAGGAGAACTGGTCGGCGACGATGAAGCCGATGTTCGAGCCGCGCCGGCGCATCGAGTCGACGAGCTCGGGGGCCCGGGCGAGGCCGGCGACGAGCCGAGCGCCCACCTGCCCGCCGACCGCGTCGGGGATCAGCTTGCTGACGATGCGGTGCGTGCGCAGGCCGCCGGCGGTCGTGGACACCAGCGCCACCCCCGCGACGCGCTCCTCGAACAGGGCGGCGTGGTGCTCGGCGAACGCCATGATCGCCATCCCGCCCATCGAGTGGCCGACGAGCACGACCGGCCCCTCGGGGACCAGCTCGTCGAGAACGGCACGGAGGTCGTGACCGAGCTGGTCGATGGTCGCGTGCGCGTTGTCGGAGCGGCCGGACCGGCCGTGCGAGCGCTGGTCGAAGAACACCAGGCGGTGCTTGCCGCGGAAGTACGCCCGCTGGAAGTGCCAGCAGTCCAGGCTCAGCGCGTAGCCGTGCACGAACACCACGACCGGTTCGGCCGGCGCGGCCTTGCGGTGCTTCCACCGGCCCGGCCGCTGGGTCTTGGTGGCCTCGTCGGCGTACGGCGAGACCTCGTCGACCTCGGCGTGCAGGAGCACGCCGTCGTCGGCGGTGACCGTCAGCGGCTCGGAGTGCAGCCCGCCGAGCTCGTCGGCGCCGCGCGAGCCCTCCCGGCGGGCCCGGACCACCCGGCGCTCGACGACCACACCGGTGCCGACCGCGGCGATCGCGGCGCCCGCCCCGGCCACGGCGACCCGGAGCCAGCGGCCAGTGCTCACGCGCCCTCCTCGTCCGTCCCGGTCCCAGCGGACGAGACGTGGCGCCGCTGCCAGCGCCCGGCCTGCCCGCCGATCCTGGTGACGATCTCATACGCGATCGTGCCGCAGGCCTCGGCCCAGTCCTGCGCGGTCGGCGCGCCGTCCGCCCCGGTGCCGAACAGCACCGCGACGTCGCCGTCCTCGGCGGTCGAGCCGGGCCCGAGGTCCACGACGAGCTGGTCCATGCACACCCGCCCCGCGACGTCCGCCCGGCGACCGCCGACCAGCACCTGCGCCGTCGAGGACGCGTGCCGGGGCACCCCGTCGCCGTACCCCACCGGCACGAGCCCGACCGTCGTGTCCCGCTGCGCGGTCCAGGTGTGGCCGTAGGAGACCGAGGCTCCTCGCGGCAGCCGCTTGACCAGCGCGAGCCGCGCCCGGGCGGTCATCGCCGGCACCAGCCCGAGCTCGGCCGAGGTGACCACCTCGGGCGCGGGCGAGATGCCGTACGACGCGATGCCGCACCGGACCAGGTCGTAGCCCGACCACGGCCTCAGCAGCGCGCCCGCCGAGTTCGACAGGTGCCGCACCTCCGGCTCGATGCCCACCGCGTCGACGACCTTGAGCGCCTGCACGAACGCCCGCTCCTGCGCGTCGTTGGCGGGATGGTCGGGCTCGTCGCTGCAGGCGAAGTGCGACCAGACGCCGACCACCCGGACGGCGCCGCTCTGCTCGGCGTCGGCGGCCGCCTCCACGACCCCGGGCCACAGCGCCTCGGTGGCGCCGCCGCGCCCGAGCCCGGTGTCGACCTTGAGCTGCAGGCGGGCGCGCACCCCGACCGAGCGCGCGGCGGCGGCGATCTCCTCCACCTCGCGCACGGAGTACGCCGTCAGGTCCACGTCGAGCTCGACGGCCCGGCTCAGGTCCTCACCGGGGGTGGTCAGCCAGCACAGCACCCGGCCCGTGTCGCCCGCCTCGCGCAGCGCGAGCGCCTCCTCGACCACCGCCACGCCCAGCCAGTCCGCGCCGCCCGCCCGTGCCGCGCGCGCCGAGGGCACCAGCCCGTGCCCGTACCCGTCCGCCTTGACCACCGTCATCAGGGCCGCGTCGCCCACGCGCCCGCGCAGCGTCGCGACGTTGTGCGTGATCGCGTCGAGGTCGACGACGATCTCCGCGCGCGACTCCATCCCCGGCAGGCTCATGACCCGCCCAGTCTCCCATCCACTCCGGTCGCGCCGTCAGGCCAGCAGGCGGCGGCAGACCTCGGTGATGCCGCGGGCGACCTCGGGGGCGGTCACGGGACCGCCGCGGCCGGCCACGGCGGCGGCGGCGCCGTGCAGCCACGAGCCGACGGATCCGGCGTAGAAGGGGTCCAGGCCCGCGGCGAGGAGGGCGCCGCAGAGCCCGGAGAGGACGTCGCCGGCACCGGCGGTCGCCAGCCACGCGGGTCCCATCGTGGTGACCCGGACCTCGCCCGTGGGCCGGGCGACCAGCGTGTGGCGGCCCTTGAGCAGCACCACCGCGTCGAAGCGGGCGGCCGCCTCGCGCGCGCACCGCAGCTGCTCGGCCTCGACCTCCTCGCGCTCGACGTCGAGCATCCGGGCCAGCTCGCCCGCGTGCGGGGTGAGCAGCGCGGGCACGCCGAGCGGTCCGGTCACGTGGGTGAGCCCGTCGGCGTCGACCACCAGCGGCACGTGGTCCTCGAGCGAGTCGGCCAGCGCCTGACCCGCCTCGGCGCCGCCGCCGGACCCGACCACCCAGGCCTGCACCCGGCCCGGCCCGACGACCACCTCGGGGTGCTGCGCCCGCACCAGGTCGGCCGCCCCGCCGACGTAGCGCACCATCCCGACCAGCCCCGACCCGGCGCCGGCGACGCAGAGCACCCCGGCGCCCGGGTACTGCTCCGAGCCGGCGCGCACGCCCACGACGCCGCGGGTGTACTTGTGCGCGTCCGGTGCGGGACGCGGCAGCAGCCGTCGTACGTCGTCCTCCTGGAGCGCCGCGACCGTCGCCTCGGGGAGGTCGAGGCCGATGTCGACGAGGTGCACCGCGCCGCACGCCATCGCGGCGGGGTCGACGAGGTGGGCGACCTTGTGGGTGCCGAAGGTGACCGTCACGGCGGCGCGCACGTGCGGGCCGGACAGCCGGCCGGTGTCGACGTCGACGCCCGAGGGCGTGTCCACGGCCACGAAAGGCACCTCTCCGAGGGCCGCCACGACCCGGGCGGCGTCCTCGCGCAGGCCGCCGCGGCCGCCGATCCCGACGATGCCGTCGACCACCACGTCGGGGGTCGTCGCCTCCTCGACGCCGCCGACCACCCGGCCGCCCGCGGCCCGGAGCGCGGCGAGTCCGCCGGGGTGGGCGTGGTCGGGGGCGAGCAGCAGCGCCTCGACCGCGCCGCCCCGTCGGGCGATCAGCGCGCCGGCGTACAGCGCGTCGCCGCCGTTGTTGCCGGCCCCGACCAGCAGCAGCACCCGGACGCCGTACGCCCTGCCGACGAGGTCGAGGACGGCGTGCGCGAGGCCGGTCGCGGCGCGCTGCATGACGGCGCCCTCGGGGGTGACGGCCAGCACGGCGTCCTCGGCGGCGCGGACCTGCTCGACGGTGTGTGCCTGGCGCATCCTCCCAACCTAGCGGCGCCGGGCAGCCGCCCACGGCCAGGTCATCAGCGCCCACACGGCGACCAGCACGCCGGCCGAGGCGACGACGTAGACCGGCCACGGGCCGAGCAGGTCCAGCAGGGAGGTGCCGCCCGGCTTGCGGGACAGGTACCCGTAGTTCACGTCGAGCGCCGCGTTGACCGCCGACGCGAGCACCGCCCAGATCACGGTCAGCAGCACCGTCGCGCCGTACTCCCGCCACCGCGGGCCGATCCCGAGGCCGAGGGTGAGGTAGAGCGCCGACCACACCACCAGCAGGTGCAGCGCCCAGAACGCGACGAACCGCGGGTCGGGGAAGGTCTGGCCCAGCGAGGGCGTGAGGATCCCCTGGAGCGTCAGTGTCAGCCCCCAGTAGTAGGCGAGGGCGACCGGCAGGCGCCGGTGCGTCCACAGCCCGACGACGGCCGCCACCCAGGCGACGTCGCACAGGTTCACCGGCAGCGAGGAGCCGACCTCGAAGTCGCCGGGCGTCAGCTGGTAGGCCTGCCCGGTCAGGGCCGCGACGGCCAGCAGCACCGCGAGCACCCGGCTGGTGCGGCGTCCGCCCCACGCGCTGCGCCCCAGGGCCACGACCGCCACGGCGCCGACGACGAAGAGCACGAGCAGCTGGTAGTGCTGGTCGCTGAACGAGCGGAAGCCGTCGTCCACGGTGCTCAGGACTCCAGGACCACCACGGCCGAGGAGATCCCCGCGTCGTGCGAGAGGGAGACGTGCACGTGCACCACGCCGAGCTCCTCGGCCCGGGCGAGCACGGACCCGCGCATCTCCAGGCGCGGGTCGCCGGTGGGCGCGTTGACGACCTCGGCGTCGAGCCAGTGCATGCCGGTCGGCGCGCCGAGCGCCTTGGCCAGCGCCTCCTTGGCGGCGAAGCGGGCGGCCAGCGAGGCGATCGGGCGGGTGCGCTCCGCCTCGGTGAACAGCCGCTCCCGCATGGCGGGGGTGCGCAGCAGGGTCTCCTCGAAGCGGCCGATGTCGACCACGTCGATGCCGACCCCGACGATCACCGCGCCGCCCTCACTCGACGGTGACGGACTTGGCCAGGTTGCGCGGCTGGTCGACGTCGTTGCCCATCCGGGTCGCCAGCTCGCACGCGAACAGCTGCAGGGGCACGACGGCCACCATCGGCTGCAGCAGCGTCGGCACCTTGGGCAGCCGGATCAGCACGTCGGCGTACGGCGTCACCTCGTCGTCGCCCTCCTCGGCCAGGACGATGGTGCGGGCGCCGCGGGCCCGGACCTCCTGGATGCCGCTGACCATCTTGTCGTGCAGGAAGTCGCGGCCCTGGGGAGGCACGACGCAGAACACCGGGAGCTGGTTCTCGACGAGCGCGATGGGACCGTGCTTGAGCTCGCCCGCCGCGAAGCCCTCGGCGTGGATGTAGGCGAGCTCCTTGAGCTTGAGCGCGCCCTCGAGCGCCACCGGGTAGCCCGCGTGCCGGCCCAGGAAGAGCACCGAGCGCACGCTCGCCAGCTCGGCGGCGAGGTCGTGGACCTGGTCGGCGGCGTCGAGCAGCCGCTGCACGTGCCGGGGCATCTGCTCGAGCTCGCGCACCACGGCGCCGATCTCGTCGCCGTACTTCGTGCCGCGGACCTGGGCGAGGTAGAGCCCGAGCAGGTAGCAGGCGACCAGCTGGGTCATGAAGCCCTTGGTCGAGGCGACCCCGATCTCGGGGCCGGCGTGGGTGTAGATCACCGCGTCGGACTCGCGCGGGATCGTCGAGCCGTTGGTGTTGCAGATCGCCAGCACCTTGCTGCGCTGCTCGCGGGCGTGCCGGATCGCCATCAGGGTGTCGGCGGTCTCGCCGGACTGGCTGATCGCGACGACGAGCGTGTCGCGGGTCAGGATCGGGTCGCGGTAGCGGAACTCGTGGGAGAGCTCGACCTCGCAGGGGATCCGGGTCCAGTGCTCGATGGCGTACTTCGCCACCATGCCGGCGTAGAACGCCGTGCCGCAGCCGATCAGGATGATCTTGTCGACACCGCGCAGCTCGTCCTCGCTGATCCGGATCTCGTCGAGCTGCAGGGCGCCGTCGGTGTCGTGGCGGCCGAGCATCGAGTCGGTGATCGCGGCGGGCTGCTCGTGGATCTCCTTGCGCATGAACCAGTCGTAGCCGCCCTTCTCGGCGGCCGAGAGGTCCCAGTCGACGTGGTAGGGACGGGCCTCGGCGGGGGCGCCGGTGAAGTCGGTGACCTCCACGCCCTCGCGGGTGATCGTGACCACCTGGTCCTGACCGAGCTCGAGGGCCTCGCGGGTGTGCTCGATGAAGGCGGCGACGTCGGAGGCGACGAAGTTCTCGCCGTCGCCGAGGCCCACCACCAGCGGGGAGTTGCGGCGCGCGGCGACGACGCGGTCGGGGTCCTCGGCGTCGACGGCGACCAGGGTGAACGCGCCCTTGAGCCGGTGGCAGACCGACTGCATCGCCTCGGTGAGCGTGCCCCCGCCGGCGAGCGCGGCCTCGACGAGGTGGGCGGCGACCTCGGTGTCGGTGTCGGAGACCAGCTCGTGGCCGGCGCGCTCGAGCTCGCCGCGCAGCGCCGCGAAGTTCTCGATGATGCCGTTGTGCACCAGCGCGACCCGGCCGGTGGCGCCGAGGTGCGGGTGCGCGTTGCGGTCGTTGGGTGGCCCGTGGGTGGCCCAGCGGGTGTGCCCGAGGCCCGTCGCCGACTCCGGCATCGGGTCCTCGGCGAGCGCCTTGTCGAGGTTCGCGAGCTTGCCCGCGCGCTTGCGCACGGTGAGCCGGCCGTCGTGCACGAGGGCGACGCCGGCGGAGTCGTAGCCGCGGTACTCGAGGCGCCGCAGACCCTCGACGACCACGCCTTCGGCCTGCTTGCTCCCGACGTACCCGACGATTCCGCACATGGCGAGGACTCTACCGGCGGGGCGTCCCCGACCCGTCCCCGTGCGCCCCGGCGAGCCTGGCAGGATGCGGCGCATGGCCTCCGGCAATGGCGAGCGGGACCCCGGTCCCTACGTCGAGCTCGACCGCGACGCGTGGGCCGCCCTCGGCGCCGCCACCGAGCAGCCGCTCCAGCCCGACGAGATCGACCGGGTCCGCGGTCTCGGCGACGAGCTCGACCTGCGCGAGGTCGAGCAGGTCTACCTCCCGATCTCGCGGCTGCTGAGCATGTACGTCGAGAGCGCCGGCGCCCTGCACCGCGCGCAGGAGGAGTTCCTCGACCAGCCGCAGCCGCCCCGCACGCCGTTCGTGATCGGCATCGCGGGCTCCGTCGCGGTCGGCAAGTCGACCACCGCGCGGGTGCTCCAGGAGATGCTCGCGCACTGGCCGGCCCACCCCTCGGTGGCACTGGTCACCACCGACGGCTTCCTGCTCCCCAACGCCGAGCTCGAGCGACGCGGCCTCCTGGCGCGCAAGGGCTTCCCCGAGTCCTACGACCGCAGGGCGCTGCTGCGGTTCGTGATGGACATCAAGTCCGGCCGCGACGAGGTCGAGGCACCGACGTACTCCCACCTCGTCTACGACGTCGTCCCCGACGAGCGGGTCGTCGTGCGGCACCCCGACATCGTGATCGTGGAGGGCCTCAACGTCCTGCAGCCCGCCCGCTACCGCGCCGACGGCCGCACCGGCCTGGCGATCAGCGACTTCTTCGACTTCTCGGTGTACGTCGACGCCGCGACCGGCGACATCCGGAGGTGGTACGTCGACAGGTTCCTGCGGCTGCGCGAGACCGCCTTCCAGAACCCGGCCTCGTACTTCTCCCGCTACGGACGGCTGACCGAGCCCGAGGCCGTCGCCGAGGCGCACCGGATCTGGGACACCATCAACGGCCCCAACCTCGAGCAGAACGTCCTGCCCACCCGGGGCCGCGCCACCCTGGTCCTCCGCAAGGCCCCCGACCACTCGGTGCGCTTCGTCCGCCTCCGCAAGCTCTGACCGCGCCGCGCCCCCGCGCCCCGGCGACTGGGCCGCCTCAGCCGGCGGCGGGTGGGCGCTGCCGGAAGGCGGGGCAGATCCCGACCGGTTCGAAGCCCAGTCGCACGTTGATGTCGACCATCCACGAGTTGGTCTCGGCGTTCTGGGTGTGCACCTCGGTGACGTCGGGGCGGTCCTGCTGCAGTGCGGCGAGGTTCGCGACCTTGACGGCGGTGCCGAGGCGGTGGCCGCGACGGTCGCGGCGCACCAGCGTGCCCATCTGGTGGGCGACGGTCTCCGAGCCGGTCACGAACAGATCGGAGTGCGCGACCACCTCGCCGGCCGGGTCGACCGCGACGCTGACGTGGGTGCGACGGCCGGCGCGCCGGTTGCGCTGCATCCGCTCGTGCACCATCTCCGGCGTCGCCGTGTGCGCCTCGAAGTCGACGTCGCCCGTGGGGGCGTCCGCGGCGAGCTGGTTGAGCAGGTGGGCGTACGACGTGAGGTAGCGGTCCGGCAGGTCGTCGACGTACGTCTCGACCCGGAAGTCCTCGTGGTGCGGGGCGGCCGCGGCAGCGAGCTCGTCGAGCAGGCCCTCGCGGACCGGGAGCGGGAGGATGCGGTAGATCTCGGTGTTGACCCGCTCGAAGCCGTGCCGCGCGGCGAAGGCGAGGGTCGGCGAGTCCTCGCGGGCGTCCCAGGGGACCACGGCGTCGGCGAGCACCTCCGAGCGACCGCTCGCGAGGACCACGCCGACCAGCCCCTCGAGCAGCGACGAGCCGATCCCCCGGCGCCGCAGCTCGGGCTCGACGGCGGCGAAGACGAACCCCTTGTCGAGGTTGTCGAGCACCGACCAGCTCACGATCCCGCCGCCGACCATGTCCTCGCCGTCGAAGGCGGCGTACCCGGCCATGTGGTGGTCGCGCGAGGGCTCCCGGAACATCACCGCCATCTCGTCGTAGGTCCAGAAGGCGTTCCAGGGACGGCCGTCCTCCTTCTCGGCCCGCCAGCCGATCTCGTGGAAGCGGCGCATCTGGGCGTCGTCGTGCACCTCGACCGGGCGGACCTCGAGACTCGTCTGCTGCATGGGCCCACGCTAGGCCGCGCACGACCCGCGTCGCACCCGGGTTTCCGCGCCTCGCTCAGAGCACGCGCAGCAGCTCCGGGCACAGCGCAACGGCCTCGAACCCGAGCCGCTCGTTGATCGAGACCATGAAGGCGTTGGTCTCCGCGTTGCCGGTGTGCACCTCGGCGATGTCGGGGCGGTCTCGCTGCAGGGCGCGCAGGTTCGCGACCTTGACCGCCGCCCCGAGCCGGTGCCCGCGGTGGTCGCGCCGCACCAGCGTCCCCCACTGGTGGGCGTGCGTCCCGGCGGGCTGCACGACGAGGTCCGAGTGAGCCACGGCCTCGCCGTCGCGCACGGCCAGCGTGTAGTAGACCGTGCGACCCATCCGACGGTTGCGGGCGATCTTGTCGCGCAGCACCTCGGGCGTGAGCTGCTCCTCCTCGAACGCGACGTCGCCGGTCGGTGCGTCGAGCACGAGCTGGTTGACGAGGTGGCAGTACGACGGCTGCAGCTCCTCGGGGATGTCGTCGACGAGCGAGACGATCTCGTAGTCGCCGTGCCGCGCCGCCGCCTCCGTGGCGACCTCGTCGAGGAGGGCGTCGGCCACCGGCAGCCGCAGGATCCGGTAGACCTCGGTGTTGGCGAGCCGGAAGCCGCGCTTGTTCGCCCACCGCAGGACCGGGGCGTCCTCGCGCTGCTCGAAGGGGTACGACGTCCACGAGAGCACCTCGGTGCGACCCTCGGCGCGCAGGAGCTCGATGGCGGCGTCGAGCAGGGTGCTGCCGATGCCGCGTCCGCGCAGCTCCGGCTCGACGCACACCATCACGTCGCCCTTGTCGAGGTTGTCGAGCAGCGAGAACGACACCGCCGCCGCGCCGACCATCTCGTCCCCGTCGAACGCGCAGACCCCGGCGTGCCGCACGTCGTCGGTGGGCTCGAGGTGCACCAGCGCCAGCTCGTCGTAGGTCCAGAACGAGTTCCAGGGCCGGCCGTCCTCCTGCTCGGCCCGTCGGGCGATCTCGTAGAACCGTCGCATCTGCGCCTCGTCGGTGGGGTCGAGCGGGCGGGTCTCGAGGAGTGTCTGCTGCATGGGCCTCACGGTAGGTCGGGGACGCCGGCGCCGCACCCGAGTTTCCCGGGACCGTCTGCCAGACTGCGCTGCGTGCTGCACCTCCAGCTGCGGGTCCCCGCCGCCCTGACCGACCGCGTCGTCGCCCTGCTGTGCGACGACGACACGGTCACCAACGTGGCGGTCGTCGAGGACGGCTACCGCAAGCCGCCGGGCTCGCTGGTGCTCGCGGACGTCGCACGCGAGGGCGCCAACCCCGTCGTGGCCGCGCTCCGCTCGCTCGGGCTGCACCACGAGGGCTCGATCATGCTGACCGAGCCGGACACGATCCTGTCCGACTCGACGGAGGCCGCCGAGCTCGCGGCTCCCGGCGTCCCCGACGACGGCATCGTGTGGGACGTCGTGGAGAACAGGGTGCGCACCGAGAGCCGGCTGTCCTGGGCGTTCTGCTCGTTCCTCACCCTGGCCACCCTCATCGCGGGCGCCGGGCGGCTGCTCGACCAGCCGATCCTCATCGTCGGCGCGATGGTCGTCGGCCCGGAGTTCTCCCCGGTCGCCGCGATGTGCGTCGCGATCGCCCGGCCCCGGCTCTCGCTGCTGCCGATGGCGCTGCGCACGCTGCTGCTCGGGTTCGCGATCGCCGTGGTCGTCGCGACGCCGCTGTGGTGGCTGGCCGGCGTCTCCGGGGTCGCGACCGCCGCCGAGGCGCGCAGCGGACCGCTGACCGACTTCATCATCCAGCCCGACAGATGGTCGTTCGTGATCGCGCTGCTGGCCGGGGTCGCCGGGGTGCTGTCGCTGACGACGTCGAAGTCCGGGCCCCTCGTCGGCGTGTTCATCTCGGTCACCACCGTGCCCGCCGTCGGCACGGTCGCGCTCTGCATGGGCCTCGGGGTCTGGTCGGAGATCCCCAGCGCGCTCGTCCAGCTCGGCGTCAACCTGCTCGGCATGGTCGTGTCCGGCACGGTCGCGCTGCTGGTCCAGCGCGTCGTCTGGTCGCGCGTGCACGGGTCCTCCCGGCTGGCCGGGTTCCGCGCGTGAGCGGGGCGGGCGCGCGATGACGACGGCGCGGGTGGTCCCGGTCACCACCGAGATGGACGGCGACGAGCTCGACGCCGAGGACGCCTGGCACCTGGTCCGGCGCACGGGCGTACGACGGCTGCTGGTCGACTCGTTCGTGCGGTTCCGCTACGCCGACGGCTTCAGCCACGCGCGGGCGCTCGCGTTCCAGGCCGCGCTGTCCGTCGTACCCTTCCTGCTCGCGCTGTCCGGGCTGGCCGCCGACATCGACCACGAGCGCCCGGCGCGGGTCCTCGCGGGCACGATCGAGCGGCTCTCCCCCGGTGCCGGCGCCCGCGACGCGCTCGCCTCCGCGGTGGTCGGTGGGCCCTCCAGCGACCGCGCGGGCGAGATCGCCCTCGTCCTCGGGCTGCTGGTCTCGGTGCTGTCGATGACCACCGCGATGGCGCAGGTCGAGCGCGGCACCAACAGGATCTACGGCATCGAGCGGGACCGGAAGGCGCTGGTGAAGTACGGGCGGGCGCTCGTGCTCACGGCCGTCCTCGCGGTGCCGGTCGGGCTCGGCTTCCTGCTGCTCGTCGCAGGCGACGCGTTCGGCGCGGCGATGCAGGAGTCCTATGGCTGGTCGCACGGCACCGTGCGCGCGTGGAACCTCGCGCGCTGGCCGGTGGGACTGGTCCTGCTCGTCGTCACCGTCGCGGTGCTGCTCGACCACGCGCCACGGCGCCGTCAGCCGGCCCTGTCCTGGCTCGCCCTCGGCGGCGGCCTCGCCGTGCTGCTGGCCATGACCGCGACCGGCCTGCTCGCCGCCTACGTCCACCTCAGTGGCTCGTTCGGCGCGATCTACGGCCCACTCGGCGGGGTGTTCGCACTGCTGCTGTGGTCGCTCCTGAGCTCGGTGGCGCTGTTCCTCGGCTCGGCCGTCTGCGCGCAGCTCGAGCTGCTGCGGGCCGGCGGCCAGGAGCCGGCGCACGAGGACCCGGGGCGCCCGCCGACGCACGTCGTCCCGGGCTGAGCGGCCGCTCAGAGCCTGCGCTGGAACTCCCCGAGCCGCTCGACGGGCCGGAAGCCGAGGGCCTCGTTGACCGCGATCATGTGCGTGTTCACCTCGGCGTTGTAGGTCAGCAGCACCGTGCGCCCCGGCTCCTCGTCGGCCAGCGCGAGGAGGTTGTGCGCCTTGACGGCCATGCCGAGGCGGTGCCCGCGGTGCGCCGGCGCGACCAGCGTGCCCCACTGGTAGACGCGGTCGGGGTCGTGGTCGGGCAGCACCAGCTCGGAGTAGGCCGCGAGGTCGCCGTCCGGGGCCACCGCGACGGTCGTCAGCTTGCGACGGCCGGCCCGCGCCATCACCGCCTCGTCGGCGCGGATCCGCGCGGCGTCGTACACCTCCGCCTCCAGGTGCAGGTCGCCCATCGGCGCCTCGGTGGTCAGGGACCCGACCAGCTCGCCGAACGCGTCGACGATGTCGTCGGGGACCGCGCCGGCGAAGTGCCGCAGCGCGTATCCCGGGTGGTGCGGCGCGGCCCCGGCCGCGAGCCTCTCGAGGTGCGCGACGTCGGGGGGCAGGTCCAGCACCCGCTTCACGTCGCCCAGCGACAGCGCGAAGCCGTGGCTCCGCAGGAACTCGGCGTTGGGCGTGCCGGCGCCGTCGACCGGCGCGTCGAACGACCACGCCGCGTCGGCGGTCAGGGTGTCGCGGCCCTCGCGTCCGGGCCAGGTCGACGAGGTGCTCGAGCATGGACGAGCCGTGGCCACGTCGCCGGTACGCCGGGTCGGTGGCGACCATCGAGGTGGGCGAGGTGCCGGTTGTCCATCAGCGGGAACGACAGCAGCCCGGTCACGACGACCGCCCCGGCGACGTACCCCGCCCACCCGGCCGTGCGCTCCCCCACCGGGTCGGCGAGCAGGTGCGCGCGCTTCTCCTCGAGCATCCACGGGGTCGGGTAGTCGAGCCCCACGACGTGCGCGGCCCGGTAGGTCGCGTGCCAGGCCGACAGCGCGTCCGTGTCGGCCGGGTCGAGCGGCTCGATGCGCACCCTCAGAGGTCCTTCTGCACCTCGACGCAGCGCTCGACCTCGCGGTAGCCGAGCCGCGTCGTTGACCGCGTTCATGGCCGCGTTGACGCCGGCGTTGCCGGTCATCAGGATCCGGCACTGGGGGAACGCGGCCCGGACCGCCGGTGGTTGGCCACCTTCATGGCCAGGCCGAGCCGTGGCCACGGTGCCCGGGGAGCACCAGCGTGCCGCTCTGGAAGCCGCGCTGGGGTGCGTTGTCGTTGACCATCGCCTCGGTCATCCCGACCATCTCGCCGTCGCCGTCGAGGGCGGCCGCGCCGGCGCAGACGTCGGCCGCCCGATCCGGGCGTTGAGCGCCTCGCCGTCGCGCACCCGGTCTCGTCCCACATCTCGGCCTCGAGCTCGAGCTCGCCGCTCGGGCCTCGCTCGTTGAACGCCTCGTTGAGCCGGCAGAAGTCGGCCAGAGCTCCTCCGGCACGCCGCGTCGAGCCAGGCACCAGGCGGTAGCCGGCGTGCGTGCGCCGGCGGTCTGCTCGTGGGCCAGCATCGCCCAGCTGTCCTCGGTCTCGGCCAGGTCGACGACCTTGATGCCCTCGTCGATCGCCGTCGGAGAAGCCGACCGGCGCGAGAGAAGGCGAGCGCCGGCGAGTCGGCGCCGCGGCGCGAAGGCCTCGGCCTTGAGCACCAGGCGGCGCCGCGGAGCGGGCCACGTCCTCGACGGCCGTCGATCAGCGCGCGTCCCGATGCCTCGGCGCTGATGGCACCGGGTCGACGTACAGGTCGGCGAAGCAAGGTGGGTGTTGTCCATCAGCGGGTGGTCCAGAGCAGCCGCCCCCCACAGTCGTCGCCCTCGAAGGCGCCGAGCAGCACCCGCTCGGAATCCTGGCCGGCCCTCGGCGTAGGTGATCCGGGCGATCACCCAGGGCGGGTAGAAGTCGTAGGGACGGTAGGCGTCTTCGGCGTCTTTGCCGACCTGCCAGAACGCTCTGAGCTGGTCCTCGTCGGACCGGTCGATCTCCCGGATCTCCACCTGGTCAGCGTAGGCACTGCCGGCGCCCGACCGCAGGCGAATTCGCCAACCGTGACCCGGCGGGCCGCGGGACAGCCCGGCGGAACGGTGCCGGGCTCAGAGGCTCAGGGCCGCTCGGCGTACGACGGTGGCGAGCCGGTCGGCGACCTCGCGGGCCGATCTGCGGTCTGCGCCTCGACCATCACCCGCACCAGCGGCTCGGTGCCCGAGGGGCGCAGCAGCACCCGTCCGGTGTCGCCGAGCTCGGCCTCGGCCTCGGCGACGGCCGCCGCGACGCAGGGGGTCCTCGTCGGCGCGGGACTTGTCGACGTCGGTGACGTTGACCAGCACCTGCGGCAGCCGGGTCATCACCGCCGGCCAGCGCGGCCAGGGACCTGTCCGGTCTCGGCCATCCGGGCCAGGACGTGCAGCGCGGTGAGGATGCCGTCGCCGGTGGTGGCGTGCCGGCTCATGATGACGTGGCCGGACTGCTCGCCGCCGAGGGTGTAGCCGCACGGCCTTCATCGCCTCGAGGACGTAGCGGTCGCCGACCTTGGTCTGGCGCACGCCGATGCCCTCGCGGCTTCATCGCCTGCACGAAGCCGAGGTTGCTCATCACGGTCGCCACGACGGTGTCGGCCTGCGAGCGTGCCGGCGTCGCGCATCGCGAGGGCGAGCACGGCGAGGAGCTGGTCGCCGTCGACGACGTTGCCCTCGTGGTCGACGGCCAGGCAGCGGTCGGCGTCGCCGTCGAGCGCGAAGCCGACGTCGGCCCGTGCTCGAGGACCGCCTCGCGCAGCGACGTCGAGGTGGGTCGAGCCGCAGCCGTCGTTGATGTTCAGGCCGTCGGGCTCGGCGCAGATCGCGACCACGTCGGCGCCGGCGTCGCCGCAGCGCGAGCGGACCGACCTCGGAGGCGGCCCCGTGGGCGCAGTCGAGGACGACGCGGTCGAGTCGCCGCGGGCCAGCGGACGGGTCAGCGTCGAGACGCAGGTGGCGCGGCGTAGTCGTCGACCGCGGCGTCGTAGGTCTCGACCCGGCCGACGGCCGCCGCCGGCGGGCCGGTCCCAGGGCTCGCGCAGCCGCTGCTCGATCGCGACCTCGATCGCGTCGTCGAGCTTGACCCCGCCCCGCGCGAGGAACTTGATGCCGTTGTCGGGCATCGGGTTGTGGCTGGCGGAGATCATCACGCCGAGGTCGGCGTCGAGGCGCGCCGGTCAGGTAGGCGACGCCGGGGGTCGGCAGCACGCCGAGCAGCAGCACGTCGACGCCGGCCGAGGCGAGCCCGGCGACCACGGCGGCCTCGAGGAACTGCCCGGAGATCCGGGTGTCGCGGCCCGACGACGGCACGAGGCCGGTGCCCGTCCTGGCAGCGCGGAAGGCACCGGCCTCGCCGAGGACGTGCGCCGCGGCGACGGACAGGTCGAGCGCGAGCTCGGCGGTCAGCGAGCCGTTGGCGAGCCCGCGGACCCCGTCCGTGCCGAAGAGGCGGCCCATCGCGGGTCGCGTCAGCGCTTGCTGTACTGGGGAGCCTTGCGGGCCTTCTTGAGACCGGCCTTCTTGCGCTCGATGACGCGGGCGTCGCGGGTGAGCAGACCGGCCTTCTTCAGCGAGGGGCGGTTGGCCTCCACGTCGATCGCGTTGAGCGCGCGGGCCACGCCCAGACGCAGGGCGCCGGCCTGGCCGGTGATGCCGCCGCCGTGGATGCGGGCGATGACGTCGAAGCGGCCCACCAGGTCGGTGTTCACGAACGGCTCGTTGACGACCTGCTGGTGCAGCTTGTTCGGGAAGTAGGAGTCCAGCGGCGACCGTTGACGGTCCACTGGCCGGTGCCGGGGACGAGGCGGACGCGGGCGACGGCCTCCTTGCGGCGGCCGGTGGCCTGCGCGGGGGCGATCGTCGCCGGGCGCGCCGGGGCGTCCTCGGACGGGAGCGCTCTCGGAGCTGTAGGCGACGCCCTGCTCGTTGACCTGGTAGGACTCCTCGCCCTCGGTGGCCCTCGGTCGGTCGTGCCAGTCGCGTCTGTCCGTCACTGATGTTCCTGCTGTTCCGTCGTCTGCGTGCGTCCGTCGTAAGAGATCAGGGCGGTTACTGCGAGACCTGGGTGATCTCGAAGGGCTGGCCTTCTGGGCCTGGTGCGGGTGGTTCGGGCCGGCGTACACCTTGAGCTTCTTCAGCATCTGGCGGCCGAGGCGGTTCTTGGGGAGCATGCCCCAGACGGCCTTCTCGATCGCCCGGCGCGGGTCCTTCTCGAGAAGGTCGCCGAACGGGGTCGCGGAGAGGCCGCCCGGGTAGCCCGAGTGCCGGTAGGCGAGCTTGGTGACCAGCTTGTCGCCGGACAGGGCGACCTTCTCGGCGTTGACGATGATGACGAAGTCGCCACCGTCGACGTGCGGGGCGAACGTGGGCTTGTGCTTGCCGCGAAGCAGGGTCGCGGTCTGGACGGCGAGGCGTCCGAGCACCACGTCGGTGGCGTCGATGACGAGCCACTCGCGCTGGATGTCCGCGGGCTTCGGGCTGTACGTACGCACGGTCATTGCCTATCGATCGAGATCGGTTTGTCTGTCGACTTCGCGGCCGGCCATCCGGCCGCGGAACCGTGCGTCCGGGGAGCCGGTGCCATCACGCGCCAGGATCCGGTCGGACACCAGGAACAGGCACGGGAGACAGCCGCGACCGTCGAGAATACCGGCGCGCCGAGCCGTAGGTCAAAACGAGCCCGGTTTCGCATGGATAGGGCGTCCGGGCATAGGTTAGCGGGTACCTGTCAGAACCAGCAGCCGACCCAGCATCCACGACCCGTCCACCTGGCCCTGGCGCACCACGGGCGCAGTTCGGCCGGGTCTTCACCAGCGAGGAGCCGACGTGACCGAGAGCACGGCCACTGCTTCCGGCGCCGACAGCCAGGCTCGCAGCCACCGCAGAGCCTGACCGTGCGCGGACAACCGCACCGGCGGTCGAGTACGACGTACCGATCCTGGACGGCACCGTCCGGGCCGCCGACATCGGCAAGATCCGCACCGACGACGAGACCCCCGGGCTGCGCCGTCTACGACCCAGGCTTCGTCAACACCGCTTCCTGCCGCTGCGCCGTCACCTACATCGACGGCGACAAGGGCATCCTGGAGTACCGCGGCTACCCGATCGAGCAGCTCGCCGAGAAGTCCAACTTCCTCGAGGTCGCCTACCTCCTCATCCACGGCGCGCTGCCGACCAAGGCCGAGTACGACGCCTGGGAGCACGAGATCAACTACCACACGTTCGTCCACGAGAACGTGCAGCGGCTTCATGGAGGGCTTCCGCTACGACGCCCACCCGATGGGCATGCTGATGGCCTCGGTCGGCGCGCTCTCGACGTTCTACCCCGAGTCGCGCAACATCTCCGATGCCGACAACCGGCACATGCAGATCGTGCGGCATGATCGCCAAGATGCCGACGCTGGGCGCCTGGGCGTTCCGCAACGCGCAGGGCAAGCCCTACGTCTACCCCGACAACGAGCTGTCAGCTACACCGAGAACTTCCTCGCGATGCTGTTCAAGATGAGCGAGAAGAAGTTCGAGGCCGACGAGCGGCTGGTCAAGCGCGCTCGACGTGCTGTTCATCCTGCACGCCGACCACGAGCAGAACTGCTCGACCAACGCGGTCCGCTCGGTCGGCTCCACCAGGTCGACCCCTACTCCGCGGTCGTCTGCCGGCGTCGCGGCGCTCTACGGCCCGCTGCACGGCGGCGCCAACGAGGCCGTGCTGCGGATGCTGCGCCGGATCGGCTCGCAGCGACAACATCCCCGACTTCATCGAGGGCGTCAAGAACGGCAAGGAGCGGCTGATGGGCTTCGGCCACCGGGTCTACAAGAACTTCGACCCGCGCGCCCACGATCATCAAGAAGGCCTGCGACGACGTCTTCGAGGTGACCGGGGTCAACCCGCTGCTCCAGATCGCCCAGGAGCTCGAGAAGATCGCCCTCGAGGACGAGTACTTCATCCAGCGCAAGCTCTACCCCAACGTCGACTTCTACAGCGGCCTGATCTACGAGGCGCTGTCAGTTCCCGCCCGAGATGTTCACCGTGCTCTTCGCGATCGGCCGGACCCCCGGCTGGCTCGCGCAGTGGCTCGAGCTCGTGCAGGACAAGGAGCAGAAGATCGCCCGCCCCAAGCAGATCTACACCGGCGACCGCACCCTCGACTTCGTGCCCTCCTCCGAGCGCTGGAAGTGACCTCTCCCCGTTTACCAGGTGATGCAGGAAAACGGCCGCTTCCCATGGTGAACAGTCCATGGGGAGGGGCAGTTCTCCATGGGGAGTACGGCGGTGGGTGAGCGCGCACGCTCCGTGGTGTTCGACCTCGGCAACGTGGTCGATGCGCTGGGACCCGCACGCCGCGGTGGCTGCCGGGGTCGGCCCCGAGGAGGCGACCCGCTTCCTCGCCGCCGACGACTTCGACTTCGCCGCCTGGAACCAGCGGCTCGACGAGGGACGCCGACTCGATGACGCGGTCGCCGAGGTGGCCGACCGGCACCCCCGCTGGCTCGCCCACGTGGAGGCCTACGTCGCCCACTTCGTCGACAGCCTGTCCGAGATGCCGGCGAACGTCGCCGTGCTGCGCGACCTGCACGCGGCCGGCGTACCCCTCCTCGCGCTGACGAACTGGTCGGCCGAGCTGTTCCCGCTCGCCCGCCGCGCGTTCGACTTCCTCGGCCTGTTCGACGACGTCGTCGTCTCCGGCGAGGAGGGCGTGGCCAAGCCCGACCCGGCGATCTTCGCCCGGCTCGAGGCGCGCGCCGGGCGGCCGCTGACCGAGTGCGTGTTCCTCGACGACTCCCCGCGCAACGTCGCCGCCGGGTCCGCGGCGGGCCTCGACGCCTTCGTGTACGACG
This sequence comes from uncultured Actinomycetota bacterium, assembly GCA_963781745.1. Classification (GTDB taxonomy): domain Bacteria; phylum Actinomycetota; class Actinomycetes; order Propionibacteriales; family Nocardioidaceae; genus Nocardioides_B. The sequence goes on from CAWAHH010000020.1 coordinate 578,050, forward strand.
GGTCGGTCGACGTGCGCGCGGAGCTCGCCGGGCGCGGCATCGCGATCTGACGGTGCGATGTTTACCAGGGGACCCTGGTAAACATCGCCCACGGACGTATCACCGGGCCGCCCGGCGGCTCCTCCCCCGCATGACCACGCCCCACCCGCTCGCCACCTGGGTCCAGCTGTCCGTCTCGCCCCAGCGCCACGTCGTCCGGCAGCGGCGCCGCCGCCGGGCCGTGCACCTGCTCCTCGCGTCGTCGGTGCACGTGCCGGGGCGCGACGAGGCCCGGCCGGGGATCCCGGCTCAGCGGACCCGCTGGACCCGTCCCTCGTCCCAGACCGGCCCGTCGGACTCGTAGACCGAGCCGTCGCGCGCCGTACACCAGGAACCGGTCGAAGCCGCGGGCGAACCACCGGTCGTGGGTGACCGCGAGCACGGTGCCCTCGAACGCGGCCAGCCCGTCCTCGAGCGCCTCGGCGGACTCGACGTCGAGGTTGTCGGTCGGCTCGTCGAGCAGCAGCAGCGTCGCCCCGGAGAGCTCCAGCAGCAGGATCTGGAAGCGCGCCTGCTGGCCGCCGGACAGCGACTCGAACCGCTGCTCGGCGGCGTGCGCGAGCTCGTAGCGGTCGAGCGCCCGCGCGGCCGGCTCCCGCGGCATCCCGTCGCGGTGCGCGTCCCCGCGGTGCAGGATCTCCAGCAGCGTGCGGCCGACGCAGCTCGGGGTGCTCGTGGGTCTGCACGAACCAGCCCGGCCGCACCCGCGCGCCCGAGCCGGGCCCGGCCGGTGTGGTCGACGTGCTTGACCGGCACCTCGCCGACCGGGCGGTGCTCGACGTCGGGGTCGCTGCCGCCGGCGGCGAGCAGCCGCAGGAAGTGCGACTTGCCCGAGCCGTTCGAGCCGAGCACGGCCACCCGCTCGCCGTACCAGACCTCGAGGTCGAACGGCTTCATCAGGCCGGTCAGCTCGAGGCTCTCGCAGACCACCGCGCGCTTGCCGGTGCGGCCGCCCTTGAGCCGCATGCTGACCTGCTGCTCGCGCGGGATGCGCGGTCGGCGGGCCGGCCTCCTCGAACTTGCGCAGCCGGGTCTGCGCAGCCTTGTACTGCGAGGCGAGGCCGTCGTTGTACTCCGCCTTGATCCTGTAGCGCAGTACCAGCGCCTTGAGCTTGGCGTGCTCCTCGTCCCAGCGCCGTGCGCAGCTCCTCGAAGCGGGCGAAGCGGTCCCGACGGGCGTCGTGGTAGGAGGAGAACCCGCCCGGGTGGGTCCACGACCGTGTTGCCGGCGGCGCCCAGCTCGACGGTCACGACGCGGGTGGCCGTGTTGGCCAGCAGCTCCCGGTCGTGGCTGATGAACAGGATGGTCTTCGGGTGACTCGGTGATCCGCTGCTCGAGCCAGGTCTTGCCGGGCACGTCGAGGAAGTTGTCCGGCTCGTCGAGCAGCAGCACCTCGTCGGGGCCCGCGCAGCAGGAACTCCAGCACCAGCCGCTTCTGCTCGCCGCCCGACAGCGTGGCGAGCTCGCGGTACTTCGCGCGGTCGAAGGGCACGCCGAGCGCCGCGACGGTGCACACGTCCCAGACCACCTCGACGTCGTAGCCGCCGGCGTCGGCCCACTCCGCGAGCGCCTCGGCGTAGCGCATCTGGGTCTTCTCGTCGTCGACGTCCATCAGCGCCAGCTCGCACGCGTCGACGTGCGCGGCGGCGTCGCGGACCCGCTGCGGGGACACCGACAGCAGCAGGTCGTGCGACGGTCGCCGCCGGCCTCCCCCGAGCCGAGACCCTGGCCGACCATCTGGCGCATCACGCCCAGGCCACCCGACCGGGTCACCGCGCCGGCGTGCGGCACCAGGTCGCCGGTGACGATCCGCAGCAGCGTGGTCTTGCCGGCGCCGTTGGCGCCGACGAGCGCGACCTTGGCGCCCTCACCGACCCGGAACGACACGTCGTCGAGCAGCACCCGGCCGTCCGGCAGCTCGTAGCGCACCCCGGCGACGTCCACGTGTCCCACGCGGGCCAGTCTCCCCCGAGCCCGGTGCCCTGCGCGAGCGGGTTTCGGACGGTGCGTGCGTCGTCGCGGTGCGCGCGCCCGTCGAGGTCCCCGGCGCGGGGGTGTCCCACGATCACCAGGGGACCCTGGTAATCGTGGGACGTGAGGTGCCCGTGGGACGAGCGCCCGCTGCGCGCCGTACTTCCCCAGGAGAACTGTCGCCTCCCCAGGCGTGCATGCCTGGGGAAGCGCTCGATTACCAGGGGATCCTGGTAATCGTGGGGCGGAGGCACCCGGGCGGCACGGCACCGAGCGCCGTACGCCGGACGGGTGCTCAGGCCGAGTCGGAGCCGCTCGCACCGGACCGGCCGGCCTCGAGGCGCGCGACGGGAACCCGGAACGGCGAGCACGAGACGTAGTCGAGGCCGGCGTCGTCGAAGAAGTGGATCGAGTCCGGGTCGCCGCCGTGCTCGCCGCACACGCCCAGGTGCAGGTCGGGACGGGTGGCCCGGCCGCGCTCCACGGCGAGGCTGACCAGCGCGCCGACGCCGTCGACGTCGAGCGACTCGAAGGGCGAGACCCGAAGACGGACTTCTCGAGGTAGGTGCCGAAGAAGGACGCCTCGACGTCGTCGCGCGAGAAGCCCCACGTCATCTGGGTGAGGTCGTTGGTGCCGAAGGAGAAGAACTCCGCCGGACTCGGCGATCTCGCCGGCCGCCATCACGGCCCGCGGCAGCTCGATCATCGTGCCGACCTGGAAGTCGGGGCGCACGCCGGTGTCCTCCTCGATGGAGCGCGCGACCTGCTCGATGTCGAGCGCGGACGAGCTCGAGCTCCTGGACCGATGGCGACCAGCGGGATCATGATCTCCGGACGCGGGTCGCCGCCGGCCTTCACCCGCAGCGCCGCGGCCTCGAGGATCGCCCTGGCCTGCATGGCGAACAGGCCGGGGATCACGATGCCGAGGCGCACGCCGCGCAGCCCCAGCATCGGGTTGGTCTCGTGGATGCGGTGCACCGCCTCGAGGAGCACGTGCTCCTTGCGTGTCGCGGGCCCCGCGCTCGTCGTGCAGCGCCACCTCGACGGAGAGGTCGGTGTAGTCGGGCAGGAACTCGTGCAGGGGCGGGTCGATCAGCCGGATCGTCACGGGCAGCCCGTCCATCGCCTCGAGGATGCCCACGAAGTCGTCGCGCTGCAGCGGCAGCAGCGCGGCCAGCGCCTTCTCCTGCTCCTCGGGCGTCTCGGCGAGGATCAGCGTCTCGACGTACTTCTTGCGGTCGCCGAGGAACATGTGCTCGGTGCGGCACAGGCCGATGCCCTGGGCGCCGAAGCGGCGGGCCCGCAGGGCGTCGTCGGGCGTGTCCGCGTTGGCGCGTACGGCGAGCCGGCGGGTGTCGTCGGCGTGGCCCATCAACCGGGCGACCGCCGCCACCAGCTCGTCGTCGAGGGCGTCGTCGTGACCCTCGAAGTAGCGCACCACGAGCGAGTCGACCACCGGGACCTCGCCCGCGAACACCTCGCCGGTCGTGCCGTCGATGGAGATCACGTCGCCCTCGTCGAGCTCGCGGCCGTCGCGGGTGCGCAGTCGGCGGTTCCTGGCGTCGACGTCGAGCCCGTCGGCGCCGCACACGCAGGTTCGGCCCATCCCGCGGGCGACGACGGCGGCGTGCGAGGTCTTGCCGCCGCGGCTGGTCAGGATGCCGCGGGCGGCCACCATCCCGCGCAGGTCGTCGGGGTTGGTCTCGCGGCGCACCAGGATCACGTCCTCGCCGCGCTCGGACCACTCGACGGCGGTCTCGGAGTCGAAGACGACCTTGCCGACGGCCGCGCCGGGCGAGGCGTTCATGCCGGTCGCGATCAGGTCGCGCTCGGCGTCGCGGTCGAAGCGCGGGAACATCAGCTGGGCGAGCTGCGCGCCGGTGACGCGCCGCACCGCCTCGTCCTCGTCGATGAGCCCCTGGTCGACGAGCTGGCAGGCGATCCGGAACGCCGCCTCGGCGGTGCGCTTGCCGACGCGGGTCTGCAGCATCCACAGCTTGCCGTGCTCGATCGTGAACTCGATGTCGCACAGGTCCTTGTAGTGCAGCTCGAGCTTCTCCATGATCGCGAGCAGCTCGTCGTACGACCTCTTGTCGATCCTCTCGAGGTCGCCGAGCGGGACGGTGTTGCGGATGCCGGCGACGACGTCCTCGCCCTGCGCGTTCTGGAGGTAGTCGCCGTAGATCCCCTGCGCACCCGACGCGGGGTCGCGGGTGAAGGCGACGCCCGTGCCCGAGGAGTCGCCGCCGTTGCCGAACACCATGCTGACGATGTTGACGGCCGTGCCGAGGTCGGTGGGGATCCGCTCCTGGCGGCGGTAGAGCACCGCGCGCTCGGTGTTCCAGGACTCGAAGACGGCGCGCACGGCCATGTCGAGCTGCTCGCGCGGATCCTGCGGGAACTCGCGGTCGGAGTGCTCGGCCACGATCTTCTTGTACGTCGTGACGAGCTCGTCGAGGTCCTCGACGCCGAGCTCGAGGTCGTTGCCGACGCCCCGGTCGTCCTTGAGGGCGTCGAGCGCCTCGTGGAAGTGCCGGGCCTCGATCCCGAGCACCGTCGAGCCGAACATCTGCAGCAGCCGGCGGTAGGAGTCGACCGCGAACCGCTCGTTGCCGCCCGCCTGCGCGGCGAGGCCCTTGACCGACTCGTCGTTGAGGCCGACGTTGAGCACCGTCTCCATCATGCCGGGCATCGAGAACTTCGCGCCCGAGCGCACCGAGACCAGGAGCGGATCGTCGACCTGGCCGAGCCGCTTGCCCATCGCCTCCTCGAGCGTGCGCAGGTGCGCCGTCACCTCCTCGGCCAGTCCCTCGGGCTCGTGGCCGCGCTCGAGGTAGGCGCGGCAGGCCTCGGTGCTGATCGTGAACCCGGGCGGGACGGGCAGCCCCAGGTTGGACATCTCGGCGAGGTTGGCGCCCTTGCCCCCGAGGAGGTCCTTCTGGTCCTTGCTGCCCTCGGAGAAGTCGTAGACGTAGGTGACGGTGCTCATGCCCTCGATCATGGACCGAAAGCCCGGTGACGGACAGGGCCCTGTGGCCGACGAGCCTCTTGAGCCGGTCTCAGTCGTCGGTGACGCCGGCCCAGAGGTTCACCCCCGAGTCCACGGCGTCGCGGTCGATCGCGGCGAGCTCGTCGTCGGTCAGCGGCGGGAAGTCCAGCGCGTCGAGGTTCGCGTCGAGCTGCTCGACCGAGGACGCGCCGATGACGGCGGAGGTCACCCGGCGGTCCCGCAGCGCCCACTGCAGCGCGAGCTGAGCGAGCTTCTGGCCGCGTGCCTGCGCGATGTCGTTGAGGGCCCGCACGTGCGCGAGGGTGGCGTCGTCGAGGTGGTCCCGGCTCAGCGTGCTGTCGCTGCGGGCGGCACGCGAGTCGGCCGGCACGCCGTGGAGGTACTTGTCGGTCAGCAGCCCCTGCGCGAGCGCGGTGAACACGATGCAGCCCATCCCCTGCTCCTCCAGCTCGTCGAGCAGGCCGCGCTCGATCCACCGGTTGAGCATGGAGTACGACGGCTGGTGGATCAGCAGCGGCGTCCCGAGCGCCCGCGCGATCGTCGCCGCCTCGCGCGTGCGGCGCGGGGAGTAGGAGGAGATGCCGGCGTAGAGGGCCCTGCCCGAGCGCACCGCGTGGTCGAGAGCGCCGATCGTCTCCTCGAGCGGGGTGTCGGGGTCGAAGCGGTGGCTGTAGAAGATGTCGACGTAGTCCACGCCCATCCGCGCCAGTGACTGGTCGAGCGAGGACAGGACGTACTTCCGCGAGCCGCCGCCCTGCCCGTAGGGCCCGGGCCACATGTCGTAGCCGGCCTTGGTCGAGATCACCAGCTCGTCGCGCAGCCCGGCGAAGTCCTGCGCCAGGAAGCGGCCGAAGTTCTCCTCGGCGCGGCCGTAGGGCGGGCCGTAGTTGTTGGCGAGGTCGAAGTGGGTCACGCCACGGTCGAAGGCACGCCGCAGGATCGCCCGCTGGGTCTCCTCGGGACGGTCGGTGCCGAAGTTCTGCCACAGCCCGAGGGAGAGCGGGGGCAGCTGGAGGCCGCTGCGGCCGGTGTGCCGGTAGTCGGTGTGGTCGTACCGCGTCTCGGCGGGCTGGTAGTCGCTCATGCAGGCCATCCAAACAGCCGCCACCGACACCGCTCAGCCCGGGAGGGCCAGCCCGTCCTGGACGACCAGCGCGGTCAGCCCGATCACGTCTTCGGCCAGCCGGTCGGGCGCGCCGTCGTACATCCCGGTCCGCTCGCCGATCGCGCGGTGGGCCAGCGCCTCGGCCACGACGGGGCGCCAACGCCCACCGAAGGTCGAGACCACGTGGTGGCCGGCCCCGTTCTTCGACGTCAGCCGCCCGGTCGCCAGGAGGTGGTGGAGCCGGGGCGCGCCGAGCACGAACCACGTCATCACCGCCGGGTCCGCGGTCCGCTCGGGCTCCTGGCGCAGCGCGGCCAGCGCGTCGGTCCAGTAGGTCCGGAGGTTCTCGCGGGTGTGGTCGCGCAGCACCGCCCGGTCCGTCCACACCTCGCCCTCGGCCGGCGCCGGCCCGCGCACCGTCACCCCGTGCCAGGCGAGCTCGTGCCAGGTCACCGGGTCGACGTCGCGGCGGTCGGCGTCGAACCACCGTCCGGCCTGCACGCACGGCACGTCCGGGCAGAGGTACGCCGGCCGCGCGAGGTCCTCGCGGGTGCAGTGGAAGCCGTCGAACGGCGGGCGCGGGAAGGTGTCGCCGACCCGCGCGTGGGCCTCCCGCAGCACCACGCGCTCGGCGTCGTCGGGCCGGTGCGCGAGCACGGCCACGAAGTCGACGTCGCTGCACCCGACGTACCACTCGCCGAAGCCGAGCGAGCCGTGCAGGTGCAGGCCCTCGACGAGCCCCGGCGCGGCGTCGTCGACGAGGTCGAGGAACATCGCGGTGACCTGCCTGACCTCCTCGGGAGGCCACACGGCGGGGCGGCGCTCCGAGCCGCGCGCGGGATGCATGCTCCCCAGCCTGCCCCGCGACTCCACGCCACCCCATGCGTAGTCAGTCCCCCTGAGTACCTAGACAGCCTGACTACTCAGTCGTACTGTCTACCCATGACCGATCCCGGCTGGCCCACCGAGTGGCTGCGAGGCGTGCTCGAGGTCTGCGCCCTGGCCGTCCTGTCCGAGGAGCCCGCGCACGGCTACGCCGTCGCCCAGCGGCTCGAGGCCGCGGGCCTCGGCCAGATCAAGGGCGGCACGCTCTACCCCCTGCTGACCCGGCTGGAGACCGCCGGACTGCTCAGCTCGTCCTGGGAGGCCGGCGACGGCGGACCGGGGCGCAAGGTGTTCCGGGCGACCGCCGCGGGACGCGCCGAGGCCGCCCGCCGCGGGGACCTCTGGACCCGCTTCACCGACCTGACCCGACGCCTGGTCGCCCCCGGCGACCCCACGCCGGCCCGCACCGGCACCCCGAGAGAGGTGGCACGATGATCTCGCCCACGACCGACAGCGACCCCAGCGACCCCAGCGACCAGAGGGGACGCGGCCGGGGCCTCGACCCCTGGCGCCAGCTGTTCCTCGTCGAGCTCCGGGTGCGCGACGTGCCGGGTGCGACCATCGGCGACGCCCTGGCCGTGGTCGACAGCCACTGCGCCGAGACCGGGCAGGGCCCGGAGCAGGCGTTCGGGCCCGCGGACTCCTACGCCGCCGAGGTCGCCGACAGCCTGCCCGTCGACGCCCGCACGGGCACGGGTGGCCGCTGGGCCACGGTCTGGCCGGCGGTCCTGTCGCTGGCCGTGCTGGTCGGGGTGACCCTGCTGCTGTCCGGGGTGGGCGGCCTGACCGCGGGCCACGACGCCGAGCTCGGCGCCGGGGCGCTGGCCGGTCTCGCGGCCTGCGTGGTCCTGACGTCCGGCCTGATCGTGCTGTGGCCCGCTGGCCTGCTCTCGCTCGCGCGACCGGGCCGGCGCTCGGCGCTGCTCGTGCTGCTGCTCTCCGCGCTGATCCTGCTGCCCGCCGTCGGCGCCACGCTCTGGCCGGCGACCGCCCTGACCCTGCCGGCGTGGCCGTGCGTCGTCGTGGGCGCCCTCGCGCTGGTCGCGAGCTGGGTCGCGCTGTCGAGGGCCGCCCCGGACCCGGTCGTCGACCCCCGCGACGGCCGCGCCTCGGTGGACGTGCCGCGCTGGGCGGTGCTGTGCGCGTGGATCCTGCCGCCCGCGGTGCTCGTCGTGAGCGTGCTGCTGCTGGTGTCGTTCCCCCGGTGAGGCCCGCCCGCGCCGACGGTCAGCCGGCGCGGCGCAGTGCCTCGGCCACGGCGGTGCGCAGGTCGTCGGGGCGCACCCCCAGGGCGGCCAGGGTGTCGGCCACGACCCGGTCGTCACAGCGGGCCAGCCCCAGCAGCAGGTGCTCGGTGCCGATGTAGTTGTGCCGGAGCCGGACCGCCTCCCGCAGCGAGAGCTCCAGCACCTTCTTCGACGCTCGGGAGAACCTCGGACGGCCCCGTCCGGTCGCCGTCGGCGCGGCGCCGCCCAGGTTGCGGTCGATGCGGCGGACCACCTCGTCGAGGTCGATCCCGATCGCCCGCAGTGCCTCGGCGTCGTCGGCGTCCAGCCCGTCGACGTACGCCAGCCGGTGGCGGTCGAGCTCCTCGAGGACCCGCTCGGGCGGGGCCCCGAGCCCGTCCAGCACCCGCATCGCGAGGCAGTCCGGCTCGTGGGTCAGCGCGAGCAGCAGGTGCTCGGGGCGGGTCTCGCTCGCGGTCGCCCGGACCGCGCACATCGTGGCGTCCTCGACGACCCGCCGCGCGGGCCTGGTGAACCTCTCCAGCATCTCCTGCTCCTCGTCCCTGTCGGTCTGTCGCGTATGACGGCTAGCGGCGGCCGTGCTTCTTGTGCACGGCCTGCCGGCTCACCCCGAGCACCTCGGCGATCTCCTGCCACGACCAGCCGAGCGCGCGCGCCTGCCGGACCTGGGTGTCCTCGAGGTGCTCGAGCAGCCGCCGCAGGGCCCGCACCGCCCGCAGCCCGGTGCGCGGGTCGGCGTCCGAGGCTGCGGTGGCCAGGTCGGGGGCGTCCATGATCCGTCAACCTAGATTGACACGCTGGCATTGTCAACCCTCGTTGACAGGCCTCACGCCGTCCGGGCGACGGCCCCGCCGCCCTCGGCCCGCGCCTTCGCGAGCCGGCTGTAGGCGACCATCCACCCGACGCAGGCCAGCAGCCCGAGCGTCAGGGTGCCGTGGGAGAGCCGCTCGCCGAGGGCGGCGAGGCCCAGCGGGACGAGGCTGCAGGGCAGCGCCCAGCCCAGCAGCCAGCGGTACGGCGCACCGGAGGCGAGCCCCGACAGGCCGGTGACCAGGAAGTGCAGGGACAGCCCCGCGCACATGACCCACCGCAGCAGCGCGCCGACCGGCTCCTCGGGCTCGAAGGTCATCGCGCCCAGGCCGGCCGCGAGGCAGACGATGCCCAGGGTGGTGGCGAGGTGCATCGGCAGGGCGAAGCGCGGCCGCAGCCCCGCCAGCCGGGTGTGCGGTGCGGCCGTGAAGCCGTAGGAGAACGTCAGCCACCACAGCCCGGCGAGCATCACGAAGCCGAGCACCGCCGGGCGCAGCAGGTCGCGGGTCCACTCGGTCGTGGAGGTGGCGACGACGAGCTGGCTGACCGCCTCGCCGAGCACGATGATCACGAACAGGCCCATCCGCTCGTCGAGGTGGGCGGTCTGCACGGTGACCACCTCCAGGTCGGGCGGCTGCACCGGCCCGCCGCGACGGTCGTCCTGGTGCAGCCTGCGACGCATCCGTGCGACCAGCTCGTCGGCCGGCTGCTCGCCGCGCAGCAGCACCACGCCCAGGTCGATCACGAGGCCCAGCGCCCACAGCCAGTACTTCCACGGCGCCTCGACCCACATCGCCACGATCCACGGTGTCGCCAGCCCGCCGAGCTGGAGCAGTGGCCAGCCGGCGAGGACCTTGCCGGTCTCGGTGGAGCTGCGCGCCGCCAGGGACCGCAGGAGGAGGAACGCCCCGGCGAAGAGGTTCGCCCGGCGCTCGAAGTGGCCGGGCGCGGTCGCCGCCATCACGGCCACCAGGAACATCGCCGTGACCACCACCCGCACGTGCGTGCGGGCGCCCGCGACGTTGGCGTAGAGCACGATCGACACCCAGCCCAGCCAGATCGCGCCGTACACGACGAGGAACAGGCCGAGCCCGCCGAGCGTCGGGTCCTCGCGCAGCCCCTCGGTGAGCACCGCCACCGCAGCGACGACGACGAGGTCGAAGAACAGCTCGAGCCACTCGACGGTCTCGCCGACCTCCGGCAGGTCCCCGAGGGGGCCGTCGGCCACGCTCTCGCTGCTCACCGGCTCACCCCCGCCTCGTCTCCAGGACCCGGAACCCCTTCGAGCTGGCCCGTCGCTCGGTCGGGAAGCCCTGGTCGCCGAGCCAGCGCTGCAACGAGTCTGCCCCGAGGTTCCTGCCCACCACCAGCACCGCGCGCCCACCGGGCGCGAGCCGGGGAAGCCACGTCAGCAGCAGTGCGTGCAGGGCCTCCTTGCCGATCCGGATCGGCGGGTTGGACCAGATCTCGTCGTAGGTCTCCTCCGCCGGCACGCCGTCCGGCGTGGTCGCGCGGAAGCGGTCCGCGACCCCGAGCGCTGCGGCGTTCTCGTTGGCCAGCAGCACGGCGCGCTCGTTCACGTCCACCGCGCGTACGTCGGACCCGGGCACGACGCACGCGAGGGCGAGCCCGATCACGCCGTACCCGCAGCCGAGGTCGAGGTAGCGGGACGCCCCCGAGGGCGCGGGCGGCTCGGTCTCGCGGAACAGCACGGCCGTGCCGACGTCGAGGCGGCCCTGGGCGAACACGCCCGACCCGGAGGTCAGCGCGAGCTCGCGGCCCCAGACCGTCGCGCGCACGGGCAACCGGCGGAAGGCGACCGAGGGGTCGGCGGAGAAGTAGTGCTCATCCATGCGGGAGCACCCGCACCCGCCGCGCCTCGGCGGCCCGTGTCGCGAGCCCGTCGTCGTCGGGGTAGGCGACCTGCTCGAGGGTCAGGCCGTGCGCGTGCGCGACCGTCACCCCGCCGTCGCGGACGCCGCGGCGCAGCACCTCCCCGACCCACGCCGGCTCCTGGCGGTGCTCCCCCACGGCGACCATCGCGCCCACGATCGAGCGCACCATGTGGTGGCAGAACGCGTCCGCGCGGACCGTCGCCACCGCGACCCCGTCGGCGTCGCGACGCCAGCCCAGCTCCAGCAGCGAGCGCACCGTGGTCGCGCCCTCGCGCTGCTTGCAGAACGCCGCGAAGTCGTGCTCGCCGAGCAGCGCCTCGGCCGCGGCGCCCATCGCGTCGAGGTCGAGCGGCCGCGGCCAGGCCAGGACCGAGTGCCGGCTCAGCGGGTCCGACGAGGGACGGGTCGTCGGCGATGCGGTAGTCGTAGCGGCGCCACAGCGCGGAGAACCGCGCGTCGAAGGCGTCGGGCGCGGGCGCCGCTCGCAGCACGCGCACGTCGAGGGGCAGCACGCCGTTGAGCCGGCGGGCGAGGGCGCTCGCGGGCGGCTGGTTGCTGCGTCCCGCCGCCGCCTCGAGGACGGACCCGTCCACGTCGAGGTGGGCGACCTGGCCGCGGGCGTGCACGCCGGTGTCGGTGCGCCCGGCGCAGGTCACCCGCACCCGCTCCACCCGCAGCACCTGCGCCAGCGCGGCCTCGAGCAGCCCCTGCACGGTCCGCAGCGACGGCTGGGCCGCCCAGCCGTGGAAGTCCGTGCCGTCGTAGGCGAGGTCGAGTCGGAGCCGCACCCGGGCATCCTCCCAAACCGGCGTGCCCGCCGCGCGCACCCGTCCCTTGCGTCTCCCTGTTTTGTAGCACTACAGTTGCGACAAAGCCTGAGACAATACGTCCCGGACCAGGAAGGCGCCCCGATGATCTACCTGCTCGTCAGCCTCGCCGTGCTCGTCGTGCTCGGCGCGGTCGTCGTCGCGCGGTGGCACGCCGGCCCCGGCCTGGTCCGTCGCCAGCTCGCGGCCATGGACGCGGCCGGCGCCATGCCGCGGACGGCGGACGCGGCCGAGTGGCTCGGACCGCGTCTGCTGCTGCGCGAGCGGGTGACCGGGGTGGCCCGCGCCGCCGGCACCCTGCCCGGCGTGGTCGTGGCCCTCCTGCCCGGTGACCGCTTCCACGGCGTCGCCTTCGTCGTGTGCATCGTGGTCGGCACCAGCGTCGGCAGCGCCGTCGGCATGTTCGTCGCGGCGTCCCAGACCTTCCCCGCCGACCCCGGCCCGCACCGGACCGCCGGCACCCGCGGCCGCGAGCTGTCCGACTACGTCCTGCCGGGCTCGCTGCGCAGCCAGCGCACCGCCCTGGTGCTGACCGCCGTCGCGGTGCTCGAGGGCGTCGGGATCGCCGTGGTGACGGGTGCGCCCGCCGGTCTGCTGGTCAGCCTCGTCGCGCTGCTGGCGCTCGCGCTGATGGGCCTGGTCCGCGGCATGCAGGAGATCGTCGTACGCCGTCCGCTGCCGGCCCGCGACACCGGCGAGCTGCGCTGCCAGGAGGTGCTGCTCAGCGAGACGCTGCGGCCGATGACCTGGCACGCGACCTGGGTGGGCTGGGGCGCGACCGGGTTCGCGGTGCTCAGCGGCTTCCTGTCGGCCCGCGAGACCACCCTGGTCGTGGCCGTGACCAGCCTGGTCGTGCTGGCGCTGCTCGTGGCCGCCGTGGTCCGCCACGCGCGCGACGACGAGGCATCCTCCGACCGGCGCAACGCGCACCGCGTCCAGGCGGTCCGCACATGAGCATCAGCATCGACACCGCCTCGAGCGTGCCGCCCTTCGAGCAGCTGCGCACCCAGATCGCCACCCAGGTCGCCGGCGGTGCGCTGCCCGCCGGCACCAAGCTCGCGACCGTGCGCCAGATGGCCGCCGACCTGGGGCTGGCCGTCAACACGGTCGCGCGCGCCTACCGCGAGCTCGAGGCCGACGGCGTGATCGCCACCCACGGCCGGCGCGGCACCTTCGTGAGCTCCGCGGTGCTCGCCGGCGGGGCGACGCCAGCCACCGCCCTCGCCGAGGAGTACGTCGACCGGGCGCGGCGGCTCGGCCTCACCTGCGCGGAGGCGACCCGGCTCGTCGAGCAGGCCTGGTCCCGCTGAGCGCCGTGGCGGGCCGGCCCACGACGCCGCAGGCCCGCCGCCCCACGAGGGGACGACGGGCCTGCGGACGGATCGTGCTGGTGGCTACTCGCCGGCCTTGATGAAGCCGGCGGCCTCGGCCGCCTCGGTGGACTCGAACCACACCTCGGCGGTGGTCTGCTCGTACCACTGGCCGTCGGGCTCGTGGTACTTCATCGAGTCCTCGTTGCCCTTGATCGGGAAGCCCTCGGGGGCCTGCGAGGCGTCCTCGAGGAGCACGTGCGAGCCGGCGTACTTGCCGGCGACCCCGCCCTCGGTCTCCTCGAAGGCCTCCTCGTCGGCGCCCTCGACGGGCACGACCGTGTCGGTGGCCTCCTCGGCCGTCTCCTCGGCGGGTGCGTCCTCGACGGCGGCCTCCTTGGCCGGGTCCTCGACGCCGGGGGCCGGCTCGGTCGCGGTGGGAGCGGCCGGAGCCGTGGCCGCGGCCGGACGCGACGTGCGCGCCTTCGGGGCGTAGTCGTCGGTGACCAGCTCGATGACCGCCATCGGGGCGTTGTCGCCCTTGCGCGGACCGATCTTGGTGATCCGGGTGTAGCCGCCCGGACGCTCCGCGTAGCGCGGACCGATCTCCTCGAACAGGGCGTGCACGACGCCCTTGTCGCGGATGGTGCGCAGCACCTGGCGACGGTTGTGCAGGTCGCCCTTCTTGGCCTTGGTGATCAGCCGCTCGGCGACCGGTCGGAGCACCCGCGCCTTCGCCTCGGTCGTGGTGATCCGACCGTGCTCGAACAGGGCCGTGGCCAGGTTCGCGACGATGAGCTTCTGGTGCGCCGGGCTGCCGCCGAGACGGGCGCCCTTCTTGGGGGTGGGCATGCGTCTACTCGTTCCTCCCGGGCCGTGTCAGGTACCCGGGTAGTGAGGGGTGGGTGTCAGTACTGCTCGTCCTCGACGAACGAGTCATCGTCGTCGTCGTACGCCGCGAGGGCAGCCTGCGGGTCGAAGCCCGGAGCGCTGTCCTTGAGCGAGAGACCCATCTCGTGCAGCTTCGCCTTGACCTCGTCGATCGACTTGGCGCCGAAGTTGCGGATGTCGAGGAGGTCCTGCTCCGAGCGCGAGATCAGCTCGCCCACGGTGTGGATGCCCTCGCGCTTGAGGCAGTTGTAGGAGCGGACCGTGAGCTGCAGGTCCTCGACCGGCAGCGCGAGGTCGGCCGCGAGCTGCTCGTCGACCGGCGACGGGCCGATGTCGATGCCCTCCGCCTCCACGTTGAGCTCGCGAGCCAGCCCGAACAGCTCGACGAGGGTCTTGCCGGCCGAGGCGATCGCGTCGCGGGGACGGATCGAGGCCTTGGTCTCCACGTCGATGACGAGCTTGTCGAAGTCGGTGCGCTGCTCGACACGGGTGGCCTCGACCTTGTAGGTCACCTTGAGGACCGGCGAGTAGATCGAGTCGACCGGCATCCGGCCGATCTCGTTGTCGCCGCCCTTGTTCTGCACCGACGAGACGTAGCCGCGACCGCGCTCGACGACGAGCTCCATCTCGAGCTTGCCCTTGTCGTTGAGGGTGGCGATCTTGAGGTCGGGGTTGTGCACCTCGACGCCGGCCGGCGGGGCGATGTCGGCGGCGGTCACGTCGCCGGGGCCCTGCTTGCGCAGGTACATCGTGACGGGCTCGTCGTGCTCGGAGGAGACGACGAGGTCCTTCAGGTTGAGGATGACCTCGGTGACGTCCTCCTTGACTCCCTCGATCGTGGAGAACTCGTGGAGCACGCCGTCCACCTTGATGCTCGTGACCGAGGCACCGGGGATGGAGGACAGCAGGGTACGACGCAGCGAGTTGCCGAGCGTGTAGCCGAATCCCGGCTCGAGCGGCTCGATCACGAACCGGGAGCGGAACTCGTCGACGGACTCTTCCGAGAGGGTCGGGCGCTGAGCGATAAGCACTTCAGTGTTTCCTTTCCGAGCCCACCCACTATTTGACGGACTCGAACTCATGTGCGGAAAGGGGGTCGTGCGCGATCGGGCGACCGGAGCCCCCCGAACGGTGAGGTGTTACTTCTTCGAGTAGAACTCGACGATCAGCTGCTCCTGGACGGGCACGTCGATCTGCGCACGCACCGGCACCTGGTGGATCAGCACGCGCATGCGGCCGGGGAGCGACTCCATCCATGCCGGGACGATCCGCTCGCCGTGGGTCTCGCGCGCCACGATGAACGGCGTCATCTCCAGCGACTTCTCGCGCACGTCGATCACGTCGTGCTGGGTGACCTGGAAGGACGGGATGTCGACCTTCTTGCCGTTCACCTTGAAGTGGCCGTGCGTGACGAGCTGGCGGGCGTGCCGGCGCGTGCGGGCGAACCCGGCGCGGTAGACCACGTTGTCGAGGCGGCACTCGAGCAGCTGCAGCAGGTTGTCACCGGTCTTGCCCGGACGACGGCTCGCCTCGGCGTAGTAGCGGTGGAACTGACGCTCGAGGACGCCGTAGGTGTAGCGCGCCTTCTGCTTCTCCTGGAGCTGCGAGCGGTACTCGCTCTCCTTGATGCGGGCGCGGCCGTGCTGGCCGGGCGGGTAGGGGCGACGCTCGTACGCCTGGTCGCCGCCGACGAGGTCGACACCGAGACGGCGCGACTTCTTGGTCATGGGGCCGGTGTAACGGGCCATTTCTCAAAGTCTCCTTGTTCTGCGCAGGTCGGTGGCGGTCAGACGCGGCGGCGCTTGGGCGGCCGGCATCCGTTGTGGGGCGTGGGCGTGACGTCCTGGATGGTGCCGACCTCGAGGCCGATCGCACCCAGCGAGCGGATCGCCGTCTCGCGGCCCGAGCCCGGGCCCTTCACGAAGACGTCGATCTTCTTCATGCCGTGCTCCATCGCCCGACGACCGGCAGCCTCGGCTGCCATCTGCGCGGCGAACGGGGTGGACTTCCGCGAGCCCTTGAAGCCGACGGTGCCGGCCGAGGCCCACGAGATCACCGCACCGGTGGGGTCGGTGATCGTGACGATCGTGTTGTTGAACGTGCTCTTGATGTGGGCTTCGCCCGCAGCGACGTTCTTCTTCTCCTTGCGGCGCACCTTCTTGGCGCCCGCAGCCTGACGGCCCTTGGGAGGCATGCTTTGCTCCTAAAACGAGATCTGGTGGCTGCCCGGCGGAGTCCCGTGCGGGACGTCCCGGCCGTGGCGGGGGGTGATCGAGACGAGTGCTGAGGCGAGCCTCAGGTCACTTCGCCTTCTTCTTGCCGGCGACGGTGCGCTTCGGGCCCTTGCGGGTGCGCGCGTTGGTCTTGGTGCGCTGCCCGCGGACGGGCAGGCCCTGACGGTGCCGGCGGCCCTGGTAGCTGCCGATCTCGATCTTGCGGCGGATGTCGGCCTGGACCTCACGACGGAGGTCACCCTCGATCTTGTACTCGGCCTCGATCGCGTCGCGGAGCCTGACGAGCTCGTCGTCCCCGAGCTGGTGGACGCGCATGTTCGGGTCGACCCCGGTGGCGGCCAGCAGCTGCTGGGAGCGGGTACGGCCGATGCCGTAGATGTAGGTGAGTGCGATCTCGACGCGCTTGTCACGCGGGAGGTCGACACCAACGAGGCGTGCCATGTGGTGGCGGTGTCCCTTCGGTTGTTCACGGTGGTGTCTGTCGTGCCGCGTCCCCGACGTGGTGGTGGTCGATCAGGCGTTGGTCGTCCTGTCGACGTCGGGGCCCCGGCCATCCGTTCCGGGGGTGGTTCGGCCCAGCGGTGCTGGGCTGAGCGACACGTTGTGGGTTGTTCAGTTGTGGTGCGGTGCTGCCGCGCCCGGACTCAGCCCTGGCGCTGCTTGTGGCGAGGGTTCTCGCAGATCACCATGACGCGGCCGTGGCGACGGATCACCTTGCACTTGTCACAGATCGGCTTGACGCTCGGGTTGACCTTCATCGTGGAGGCCTTTCGGGGCTCGGCTGGGGGTTACTTGTAGCGGTAGACGATCCGCCCGCGGGTCAGGTCGTACGGCGAGAGCTCGACGACCACCCTGTCCTCGGGGAGGATCCGGATGTAGTGCTGACGCATCTTGCCGCTGATGTGGGCGAGGACCTTGTGCCCGTTGCTGAGCTCGACCCGGAACATCGCGTTCGGGAGCGCCTCGACAACCGTGCCTTCGATCTCGATCACGCCTTCTTTCTTCGGCATGTCCTCCGCAATCTTCTCGGTGCTGTCCGGGATCGCCGGACGGGGTCGGTCTACCGTCGGCCCGGGAACCGCCCACCCCGCGTTCGCTGGGTGGTGGACCTCGTGGAGCCGCCGCGGGCGCCCGAACCCGGGCACACGTCGGGAACGATGTCCGCGAAGTATGTCGGGCAGCCGGAGGGCACCACGAGACGAGCCCACGTTGGGCCGACATGCAACTCTACGGGAAAAGCCCCGCAGACCCTAATCGGACCAGTACCCTCACTCCCCCCGCTCGGGGTGCTCCCACGCCGGTGCGGCGAGGCCCAGTCGCCGCAGCGCGGTGAGCACCACCTCGGCGACCTCGCCCGGCGCGACCAGGTGGTGCAGGTGCTCCCCGGCGAGGCGGTACGCCGGCCACCCGCGGGCCACGGCGACATCGTGCTCGGCGGCATACGCCTCACCGAAGCCGACGTGGGCCGTGGGCAGGTCCGCCCAGCCGGGGGGCGAGGCGACCTGGGCGGTGAAGTAGCCCAGCGGGAGCCGGGCCTGCTCGGACTCGACCGCGGAGCGGGTGTCGTCGTCCGGGTAGAGCACGGAGAGGTCCGCCCCCGGCCACCAGTCGCGCCACGGCGGCAGCAGGTCGTCCACGCCGCCGCCCACCGGCACGAGCGAGCGCAGGTGGTCCACGAAGCCCGCCGGTGCCAGCGGCGTCCGGTCGGTGTCCGACGGGAGGCCGGCGTCGAGGAAGACCGTGCCGGCCACTGGCCCCGCCGCGGCGAGCGCGGCCACGAAGAGCCCCGCGTTGCTGTGCGGCACCAGCACCGGCGGCTCCCCCGGGTCCCCGTCGTGTTGGGCGCGCAGGTCGCGCACGAAGCCCGCGAGCACGTCGCCCGGCCTGCGGACGGGTCGCTCCGGGGGCGAGGAGACCGTCGCCGGAACCCCCCGCCGGGCGAGCTCCGCGACGAGAGGTGCCCAGCAGGACGGCCCGAGGAGCGGGCTGGACAGCAGCAGCAGCCGGGTCACCGGGTCGGGGGCCTACTCGGGCCGGCCGCCGAAGGGCACGCCGAGCCGGGTCAGCTCCTCCTCGCCGCCGTCCAGCGCGGTGAGCACCCACGCGCCGGCCGGGGTCAGGGTGAACGTGTGCTCGAAGTGCGCGGCCAGGGAGCCGTCGTCGGTCTCCACGGTCCAGTCGTCCTCGAGCACGTGGGTGGCCGGGTCGCCCACGACGACCATCGGCTCCACCGCGAGCGCGAGGCCCTCGACGAGCCGGGGCCCCTTGCCGGGCCGGCCGTGGTTGGGGACGTTGGGCGGCTGGTGCATCGCCGAGCCGATCCCGTGTCCGACGTACTCCTCGACGATGCCGAAGCCGCTCTGGCTGCGGACGTGCTGCTCGACCGCGTGGGAGATGTCGGTGACCCGGCCGCCGAGGGCGGCCGCGGCGATGCCGTGCCACATCGCCTCCTCGGTGACCCGCATCAGCTCGCTCGCCTCCGGCGGGACCGCGCCGACGGCGACGGTCACCGCGGAGTCGCCGTGCCAGCCCCGCACGATCGCCCCGCAGTCGATGGAGACCACGTCGCCGTCGGCGACCACGCGCGAGCCGGGGATGCCGTGCACGACCTCGTCGTTGACCGAGACGCAGATCGACCCCGGGAAGCCGTGGTAGCCGAGGAACGACGGGGTCGCGCCGGCCGAGCGGATGCTGTCCTCGGCGACGGCGTCCAGCTCGAGCGTGGTCATCCCCGCCCGGACGGTACGCCGGAGCAGGTCGAGCGTCCTGCCGACGACGAGGCCCGCCTCGCGCATGAGGCCGATCTGCTCGGGCGTCTTGATCTCGACGCCGCGGTCGCGGAACACCGGGGGTCGCTCAGGAGGCCGCGGCGCCGGTGGTCGACTCGAGGGCCTCGAAGACCCGGGAGGTGACGTCGTCGACCGAGCCCATCCCGTCGACCTCGACGAGCGCGCCGCGCTCGGCGTAGACCGAGACGAGCGGGGCGGTCTGCTCGCCGTAGACGGTCTGGCGGTGCCGGATGACGTCCTCGGTGTCGTCGGAGCGGCCCTCGTCCTGGGCCCGCTTGGTCAGCCGGGCGACGACCTCCTCGGTGTCCACGGTCAGCACCACGACGGCGTCGATGCCCGACCCCTGCTCCTCGAGCATGTCGTCGAGCTCGTGGACCTGGGCGAGCGTGCGGGGGTAGCCGTCGAGCAGGAAGCCGCCGCTGGCGTCGTCCTCGGCGATGCGGTCGCGCACCATCGCGTTGGTGACCTCGTCGGGGACGTAGTTCCCGGCGTCCATGTAGCGCTTCGCCTCGACGCCGAGCGGCGTCCGCGCGGACACGTTGGCGCGGAAGATGTCGCCGGTCGAGATGGCGGGGACCGACAGGCGGGTGGCGATGATCTTGGCCTGGGTGCCCTTGCCGGCGCCCGGGGGGCCCATCAGGATGATTCGCATCAGCGCAGGAATCCTTCGTAGTTGCGCTGCTGGAGCTGGCTCTCGATCTGCTTCACCGTGTCGAGCGCGACGCCCACCATGATCAGGATGGACGTGCCGCCGAAGGGGAAGTTCTGGTTCGCGTTGACGAGCGCGATGGCGATCAACGGGATGAGGGAGATCAGACCGAGGTACAGCGAGCCGGGCAGCGTGATGCGGGACAGGACGTACTGCAGGTACTCCTCCGTCGGCTTGCCCGCCCGGATCCCGGGGATGAAGCCTCCGTACTTCTTCATGTTGTCGGCGACCTCTTCGGGGTTGAAGGTGATCGCGACGTAGAAGTACGTGAAGAACATGATCAATGCGAAGTACAGCAGCATGTACAGCGGGTGGTCGCCCTTGACCAGGTACGTCTGGATCCACGCAGACCAGGCGGTGCTCCCGCTGAACTGCGCGGCCATGGCGGGGAGGTACAGCAGGCTCGAGGCGAAGATGACCGGGATGACGCCGGCCTGGTTCACCTTGAGCGGGATGTAGGTCGAGGAGCCCCCGAACATCTTGCGCCCGACCATCCGCCGTGCGTACTGCACGGGGATGCGGCGCTGGCCCTGTTCCATGAAGATCACGGCGGCCACCAGGGCCAGTCCGATCACGATGATGAGCCCGAACACCCACCAGCCCTGGCTGACCCGCACTCCCCACAGCGAGCCGGGGAAGCTCGCGACCACCTGGGTGAAGATGAGGATCGACATGCCGTTGCCGATGCCCCGGTCGGTGATCAGCTCGCCGAGCCACATGATGACGGCGGTGCCGGCGGTCATGGTGATGACCATGACCAGCATCGTCATCAGGCTCTTCTCGTTGTAGAGGAGAGGGTCGGCACAGCCCTGCAGCAGCTGCCGGCTGCGCGCGAGCGCGACGATGCCGGTGGCCTGCAGGATCGCCAGCGCGAGCGTGAGGTAGCGGGTGTACTGGGTGATCTTGGTCTGACCGGCCTGGCCCTCCTTCTTGAGGGTCTCCAGGCGCGGGATGACGACGACGAGCAGCTGAAGGATGATGCTCGCCGTGATGTACGGCATGATCCCGAGCGCGAAGATGGTCAGCCGGAGCAGCGCTCCGCCCGAGAAGAGGTTGATCAGGCCGGCGAGGCCGTCGTTCTTGACGTTCTCGAAGCACGTCTGCACGTTGCCGACGTTGACCCCGGGGGCCGGGATCTGCGACCCGAGCCGGAAGATCACGACGATCAGCAGCACGAACAGCAGCTTGCGCCGCAGGTCGGGCGTGCGGAACGCGTTGGCGAATGCCCCTAGCACCTCGTCCTCTTCTCCATCAACGTGCGACGTCCCCCGCAGGAAGCGGTACGGGACCCCGGAAGCCTAACAGGGGCCCGAACGGCCGGGAGCGGTTGGTGACAATGCTCTCCGGCCCTGTTCGGGCCCCTGTTCGGGTGCTACGCCGGTCCGGCGCGGGACCCGACTCAGATCTCGGTGGTGCTGCCGCCCGCGGCGGCGATCTTGTCCTTGGCCGAGGCGGAGAACGCGTGCGCGCTCACCTGGACGGCCACGGAGATCTCCCCCGAGCCGAGCACCTTGACCGGACTGCCGTCGCGCACGGCCCCCCGGGAGACGAGGTCGGCGACGCCGACCTGCCCGCCCTCGGGGAACAGGCTGCCGATCCGGTCGAGGTTGACGACCTGGAACTCCACCTTGAACGGGTTCTTGAACCCCTTCAGCTTGGGGAGCCGCATGTGGATCGGCATCTGGCCGCCCTCGAAGGCGGCCGGCACCTGGTAGCGGGCCTTGGTGCCCTTGGTGCCTCGTCCTGCCGTCTTGCCCTTGGACGCCTCACCGCGACCCACGCGGGTCTTGGCGGTCTTGGCGCCGGGGGCCGGACGCAGGTGGTGCAGCTTGAGCGTCATGTCAGTCCACCTCCTCGAACGCGATCAGGTGCCTGACCGTCGTGGAGCATGCCCCGGATCTCGGGACGGTCCTCCTTGACGACGACGTCGCCGATCCGCTTGAGACCGAGCGATCGGACCGTGTCCCTCTGGTTCTTCTTGCAGCCGATGGTCGACTTCTTCTGCTCGACCTTGAGGCGCGCCATCAGCGGGTCACCTCCGCACGGGCCTTGAGCAGGGCGGCCGGGGCGACGTCCTCGACGGGGAGGCCACGCCGGGCGGCGACCGCCTCGGGCTCCTCGAGCGAGCGCAGCGCCTCGACGGTGGCGTGCACGATGTTGATCTGGTTCGACGAGCCGAGCGACTTGCTCAGCACGTCGTGGATGCCGGCGCACTCGAGCACGGCGCGCACCGGGCCGCCGGCGATCACACCGGTACCGGGAGCGGCCGGGCGCAGCAGCACGACGCCGGCCGCCTTCTCGCCCTGGACGGGGTGCGGGATCGTGCCCTGGATGCGGGGGACCCGGAAGAAGTGCTTCTTGGCCTCCTCGACGCCCTTGGCGATGGCCGCGGGCACCTCCTTGGCCTTGCCGTAGCCGACACCGACCATGCCGTCGCCGTCACCGACGATCACGAGGGCGGTGAAGCTGAAGCGACGACCACCCTTCACGACCTTGGCGACACGGTTGATCGCGACGACACGCTCGATGTAGGCGGTCTTGTCCGCAGCCTGGCCGCCGCGGCGGTCGTCGCGTCCTCCGCGACGGTCGCCACCGGCACCGCCACGGCGCTGGGATCCGCTCATTTCGAACTACCTTCCTAATCTCTGAAGAGTCTTGAAGCCTGGTGTGACTTCGCGATCAGAACGCGAGGCCGCCCTCGCGGGCGCCATCGGCGAGGGCGGCGACCCGCCCGTGGTACTTGTTGCCGGCGCGGTCGAAGACCACGCCACCGATGCCGGCGGCCTTGGCCCGCTCGGCGACGAGCTCGCCGACCTTGCGCGCCTTGGCCGACTTGTCGCCGTCCAGGTTGCGGACGTCGACCTCCATGGTGCTCGCCGAGGCGAGCGTCCTGCCCACGAGGTCGTCGACGACCTGCACGGTGATGTGCTTCGACGAGCGGGTGACCACCAGGCGGGGCCGCTCCGCCGTGCCCGAGACCTTCTTGCGGCCCCGGACCTGACGGCGCAGACGCGACGCGACGCGCGCGCTGGTGTGCTTGCCGGACTTGAGTGCGATAGCCATCGTCACTTACCAGCCTTTCCGACCTTGCGACGGATCTGCTCCCCCGCGTAGCGCACGCCCTTGCCCTTGTAGGGCTCCGGCTTGCGCAGCTTGCGGATGTTGGCAGCGACCTCGCCGACGAGCTGCTTGTCGATGCCCTGCACACCCAGGCGGGTGGGGCCGTCGACGGTGAAGGTGATCCCCTCGGGGGCGTTGAACGTGATCGAGTGCGAGTACCCGAGCTGGAACTCCAGCTGGGTCGGGCCCTTGGACAGGACGCGGTAGCCGACGCCCACGATCTCGAGACGCTTCTCGTACCCGTCGGTCACCCCGGTCACCATGTTGGCGATCAGGGTGCGGGTCAGACCGTGCAGCGACTTGCTCTGACGCTCGTCGTTGGGACGCACCACCTCGATGGCGCCGTCCTCGCCCCGGTCGACCGTGATGGGGTTGGCGACCGTGTGGCTCAGGGTGCCCTTGGGCCCCTTGATCGTCACCAGGCTCTCCGCGACCGTCACGTCGACACCGGACGGGACCGCGATGGGGAGCTTGCCAATGCGCGACATGCTTCGTTCTCCTCTCGGTCCTTCGTCACCAGACGTAGGCGAGGACTTCCCCACCCACGCCCTTCTTGTTGGCCTGTCGGTCGGTCAGCAGCCCCTGGCTCGTCGAGATGATCGCGATGCCCAGGCCGCCCAGCACCTTCGGCAGGCCGGTGTGCTTGGCGTAGACGCGCAGCCCCGGCTTGGAGATGCGGCGGATGCCGGCGATGGAGCGCTCGCGGTTCTGGCCGAACTTGAGCGTGAGGGTCAGCGTCTTGCCGACCTCACCCTCGGGGGCGTCCTCGACGCTCCAGGAGGTGATGTAGCCCTCCTGCTGGAGGATCTCGGCGACGCCTGCCTTCAGCTTGCTGTGCGGCATGGTCACCGCGTCGTGGTACGCCTGGTTGGCGTTGCGCAGACGAGTGAGCATGTCTGCGATCGGGTCGGTCATCGTCATGGCCGTGAGGCCCTTTCCCACCGTGGTTTCGCGCCTCCTCGTGGAGGGCGACCTTCAGCGTTCTCGTAGTGCTCGGATTTTCAGGGGGTGCTGCTGGACGCTGCGGTCACCAGCTGCTCTTGGTGACCCCGGGCAGCTCGCCGCGGTGGGCCATCTCGCGCAGGCAGATCCGGCAGAGGCCGAACTTGCGGTAGACGGCCTTGGGCCGGCCGCAGCGCTGGCAGCGGGTGTAGCCGCGCACCTTGAACTTGGGCTTGCGCGCCGCCTTGACCTTGAGTGCTGTCTTGGCCATCGGTCACTGCTCCTTGAAGGGGAAGCCGAGCTGCTTGAGCAGCGCGCGACCCTCGTCGTCGTTCGTGGCGGTGGTCACGACCGTGATGTCCATGCCCCGCGAGCGGTCGACCCGGTCCTGGTCGATCTCGTGGAACATGACCTGCTCGGTCAGACCGAAGGTGTAGTTGCCGCGACCGTCGAACTGGCGGTCGGACAGACCACGGAAGTCGCGGATGCGGGGCAGCGCCAGCGAGAGCAGGCGGTCGAGGAACTCCCACATGCGGTCGCCGCGCAGCGTCACGTGGCAGCCGATCGGCATTCCCTCGCGCAGCTTGAACTGGGCGATCGACTTGCGGGCCTTGGTGACCTGCGGCTTCTGTCCGGTGATCGCGGTGAGGTCCTTGACCGCACCCTCGATCAGCTTCGAGTCGCGCGCGGCCTCGCCGACCCCCATGTTGACCACGATCTTGGTCAGGCCGGGGACCTGCATGACGTTCGGGTAGGCGAACTGCTGGTGCAGCGCGGGGAGGATCTCCTCGCGGTAGCGCGTCTGCAGCCGCGGCTTGGTGCGCGGAGCCGACTCGGCCGCCGGGGCGGCGTCGCCCGTGGGCTCGGTGGACTCGGACGTGGTGGTGCTCATCAGATCTCCTCACCGGACTTGCGAGCGACCCGCGTGCTGCGCTGCGCGGTGTACGTCGACCCGTCGGAGCGGCGCTTGGTCACCTCGTCGCGGCGGAAGCCGACCCGCGTGGTCACCTTGCCGCCCTTGCCGGACTTCGCGTCGCTGCCCTTGGGGGCGTCGACGAGCAGCATCACGTTGGACACGTGGATCGCCGCCTCCTGGGTCACGATGCCGCCGGTGGTGCCGGCGCGGCCGCCCTGGTTGACCACCTTGGTGTGCCGCTTGATGCGGTTCACGCCCTCGACGATCACGCGGTCGGCCTCGGGCAGGACCGAGATGACCTTGCCCTCGGCGCCCTTGTCCTTGCCGGCGATGACGCGGACGACGTCGCCCTTCTTGATGTTCAAGGTCTTCTTCTTCGGCTTGTCCTGGGCCATCTCAGAGCACCTCCGGAGCCAACGAGATGATCTTCATGAACTTCTTGTCGCGCAGCTCGCGGCCCACGGGGCCGAAGATGCGGGTGCCTCGCGGCTCGCCGTCGTTCTTGAGGATCACGGCGGCGTTCTCGTCGAAGCGGATGTAGGAGCCGTCGGGACGACGACGCTCCTTGACGGTGCGGACCACGACGGCCTTGACGACGTCACCCTTCTTGACGTTGCCACCGGGGATCGCGTCCTTCACGGTGGCGACGATGACGTCGCCGATTCCGGCGTAGCGCCGACCCGAGCCGCCGAGAACACGGATGCAGAGGATCTCCTTCGCACCGGTGTTGTCGGCGACCTTGAGTCGCGACTCCTGCTGGATCATCGAATTCTCCTTGTCGCCCCGGTTCTCACCTCGCGGTGAGCCTGGGGGAACGTTCCTGGTGGCTGGGCCACCACCGACTGCTGTGTCCGGCCGGGCCGGGCTGACGTGGGTGCCGGGGACCGCCGGCGGGTGGCCGGACGGTCGCGCTGGCTACTTGGCCTTCTCGACGACCTCGACGATGCGCCAGCGCTTGGTGGCCGACAGCGGACGGGTCTCCATGATCCGGACCCGGTCGCCGACGCCGCACTGGTTCTGCTCGTCGTGCGCCTTGAGCTTGCTGGTGCGCCGCAGGACCTTGCCGTAGAGGGGGTGCTTGACCCGGTCCTCGACGGAGACGACGACGGTCTTCTCCATCTTGTCGCTGACCACGAGGCCCTCGCGGATCTTGCGGTACGGACGGCCCTCGTGGCCCTGCGTCTCGGTGCTGCTCACGTTGCTTCCCTCGCTCATGCGGTTGCCCGGTCGTTGTCGGAGTCACTGTCCGCGCCGGGCGCCTGTCGGATGCCGAGCTCCCGCTCGCGTACGACGGTGTAGATGCGGGCGATGTCCCGCTTGACCGTCCGGAGCCGGCCGTGGCTCTCGAGCTGCCCGGTCGCGGCCTGGAAGCGCAGGTTGAACAGCTCCTCCTTGTGCTCGCGGAGCTTGGACTCGAGGTCGACGTTGGTCATGTCGTTGAGCTCGTGTGCGGTCGTCGCCATCAGAACTCACCACTCTCACGGGTCACGAACTTGCACTTCATGGGGAGCTTGTGGATCGCGCGGCGCATCGCCTCGCGGGCCACGTCCTCGGTCACGCCGGACAGCTCGAACATCACGCGTCCGGGCTTGACGTTGGCGACCCACCACTCGGGCGAGCCCTTGCCGGAGCCCATCCGGGTCTCGGCGGGCTTCTTGGTCAGCGGGCGGTCGGGGTAGATGTTGATCCAGACCTTTCCGCCGCGCTTGATGTGACGGGTCATCGCGATACGCGCGGACTCGATCTGCCGGTTGGTGACGTAGGCCGGCTCGATCGCCTGGATGCCGAAGTCGCCGAAGGCGAGCTCGGTGCCACCCTTGGCAGCGCCGCTGCGCTTGGGGTGGTGCTGCTTGCGGTGCTTGACCCTGCGGGGCATCAGCATGCTGCTCAGGCCTCCCCGTTGGTTGTCGCAGTGGTGGTCGCGGTGGTGGTCGCGGTGCTGGTGGACCCGGCGGCAGCGGCCTCGGCCGGAGCCTCGGTCGCGGGCGCCGCGGCGGTCTCGGCCGGGGCGTCGCCCTGGCGGCCCGAGCGGGTCGGGCGGTCGCTGCGGGTGCCACGGGTCGGGCGCTCGCCGCCACGGGCCGGGCGGCCACGGCCGGGGGCGCCGGCGCGGGCGGCGGCCTGGGCCTCGCGCTCCGCGCGGGTGCCGGCGACCTCGCCCTTGTAGATCCAGACCTTCACGCCGATGCGGCCGAAGGTGGTCTTGGCCTCGTAGAAGCCGTAGTCGATGTCGGCGCGAAGGGTGTGCAGGGGCACGCGGCCCTCGCGGTAGAACTCCGAGCGCGACATCTCCGCGCCGCCCAGGCGACCGGAGCACTGGATGCGGACGCCCTTGGCGCCGCTGCGCATCGAGGTCTGCATGGCCTTGCGCATCGCGCGACGGAACGCCACGCGGCCGGCGAGCTGCTCGGCCACGCCCTGCGCGACGAGCTGGGCGTCGACCTCGGGGTTCTTGACCTCGAGGATGTTCAGCTGCACCTGCTTGCCGGTGAGCTTCTCGAGCTCACCGCGGATCCGGTCGGCCTCCGCGCCACGACGACCGATGACGATGCCGGGGCGCGCGGTGTGGATGTCCACCCGCACGCGGTCCCGGGTGCGCTCGATCTCGACCTTGGAGATGCCGGCCCGCTCCATGCCCTTGGACAGGAGCCGACGGATAGCGACGTCCTCGCCCACGTAGGCCTTGTACAGCTTGTCGGCGTACCAGCGGCTCTTGTGGTCGGTGGAGATGCCGAGGCGGAAACCGTTCGGGTTGATCTTCTGACCCATCAGGCCTTCCGTCCCTTCTTGTTCGACGTCTTGGACTGGTCCTCGACGCGCGGCTGCACGACCAGGGTGATGTGGCTGGTGCGCTTGTTGATCCGCGACGCACGGCCCTGGGCCCGGGGGCGCCAGCGCTTCATCGTCGGACCCTCGTCCACCATCGCCGTGCTGACGACCAGCGAGCCGCGGTCGAGGCCCTCGGTGCCGACCGCGTTCGCGACGGCGCTCTCGAGGACCTTGTAGACGGTCTCGCTCGCGGCCTGCGGCGCGAACTGCAGCAGCGCCAGCGCGTCGTCGACGCCCATGCCGCGGACCATGTCGACGACCCGGCGTGCCTTCATCGGAGTGATCCGGACGAAGCGCGCGCTGGCGAAGGCACCGGGCTCGTCGCCCAGGAGGCTCTCGCGGCGGGCGCTCACGCGCCTACGCTCCATAGTGCTCATCAGATATCTCTCGTCTCCGTGGATGCGCCGCGCGTCAGCGCCGGCGGCTCTTCCGGTCGTCCTTCACGTGCCCGCGGTAGGTGCGGGTGGGGGCGAACTCGCCCAGCTTGTGCCCGACCATGGAGTCGGTCACGAACACCGGGACGTGCTTGCGTCCGTCGTGGACGGCGATCGTGTGCCCGATCATCGTCGGGACGATCATCGAGCGACGCGACCACGTCTTGATGACGTTGTGCGTGCCCTTGTCGTTCTGGACGTCCACCTTCTTGCTCAGGTGGTCGTCGACGAAGGGACCCTTCTTCAGGCTGCGTGGCATGTCTTGTCAGTTCCCTTCTCAGCGACGCTTGCCGGACTTGCGGCGACGGACGATCAGGGCGTCGCTGGCCTTGCGCTTGCGCGTGCGGCCCTCGGGCTTGCCCCACGGCGAGACCGGGTGGCGACCACCGGAGGTCTTGCCCTCACCACCACCGTGCGGGTGGTCGACCGGGTTCATGACGACACCGCGGACGGTCGGGCGCTTGCCCTTCCAGCGCATCCGGCCGGCCTTGCCCCAGTTGATGTTGGACTGCTCGGCGTTGCCGACCTCGCCGACGGTGGCGCGGCAGCGCACGTCGACGTAGCGCATCTCGCCGGAGGGCATGCGCAGCTGGGCGCGGCTGCCTTCCTTGGCGACGAGCTGGGCCGAGATGCCGGCGGAGCGGGCGATCTTGGCGCCGCCACCGGGACGGAGCTCGATGCAGTGGATCGTCGTACCGACCGGGATGTTGCGCAGCGGCAGGTTGTTGCCGGGCTTGATGTCGGCCCGCGGACCGGCCTCGACGGCACCGCCCTGGCGGAGACCCTGCGGCGCGATGATGTAGCGCTTCTCGCCGTCGGCGTAGTGCAGCAGCGCGATCCGCGCGGTGCGGTTCGGGTCGTACTCGATGTGCGCGACCTTGGCCGGCACGCCGTCCTTGTCGTAGCGACGGAAGTCGATGACGCGGTAGGCGCGCTTGTGACCGCCACCCTGGTGACGGGTGGTGATCCGGCCCTGGTTGTTGCGGCCGCCCTTCTTCGGGAGCGGGCGCACCAGCGACTTCTCCGGCGTCGACCTCGTCACCTCGACGAAGTCGGCGACCGACGAGCCGCGACGGCCCGGGGTGGTCGGCTTGTACTTACGGATGCCCATGAATCCTCAGTCCTCGATCTGATCGTCGGCCCGGTCAGGAGACCGGACCGCCGAAGATGTCGATGCGCTGGCCCTCGGCGAGGCTGACGATCGCGCGCTTGGTGTTGGCGCGCTTGCCGGTCCCGAAGCGGGTCCGGCGGGTCTTGCCCTGGCGGTTGAGCGTGTTGACGGAGGTGACCTTGACGTTGAACACCTTCTCGACCGCGATCTTGATCTCGGTCTTGTTGGCGTCGGGGTGCACCAGGAAGGTGTACTTGTTCGCGTCGAGCAGGCCGTAGCTCTTCTCGCTCACGACCGGCGCGATCAGCACGTCGCGGTGGTCCTTGTGGAAGTTGCTCACGCGGAGGCCTCCTCGTCACGTGTCGGCTCAGTGTCGCCTCGGTCGGCCTCGGTGGACGTGGCGACGGCCTTGACCGACTTGCCCTTGGCCGGGCCGGCGACGAACGCGTCGTAGGCGGCCTTGGTGAACACCACGTCGTCGCACAGCAGGACGTCGTAGGTGTTGAGCTGGTCGACCGCGAGCAGGTGGACGGTGTCGACGTTGCGCAGCGACAGCCAGGTCAGGTCGTCGCCGCGCTCGAGCACGACCAGCACGCGGGGGCGCTCGGTCAGGCCGGACAGCGCGGCGAGCGCCGAGCTTGGTGCTCGGGACGTCGCCGGCGACGAAGCTCCTCGACGACGTGCACGCGACCGGCGCGGGCCCGGTCGGAGAGGGCGCCGCGCAGGGCGGCGGCCTTCATCTTCTTCGGGGTGCGCTGGTCGTAGCTGCGCGGCGTCGGGCCGTGCACGACGCCACCGCCGGCGAACTGCGGCGCGCGGGTCGAGCCCTGACGGGCGCGGCCGGTGCCCTTCTGCTTGTAGGGCTTGCGGCCACCGCCGCGGACCTCGCCGCGGGACTTGGTGGAGTGGGTGCCCTGACGGGCGGCCGCCTGCTGGGCGACGACGACCTGGTGGATCAGCGGGATGTTGACCTGGACGTCGAAGATCTCCGCGGGGAGATCGACGTCGAGGGCCTTCGCGGCCTCGCGTCATGACGCGGTGACCTCCTTGCCTTGGCTGCGGAACGGATCACGACCAGACCGCCCTTGGGGCCGGGAACGGCGCCCTTGAGCAGGATCAGACCCTTCTCGACGTCGACCGCGTGGACGGAGACGTTCTGCGTGGTGACCGCGTCGCCGCCCATGCGGCCGGCCATCCGGATGCCCTTGAAGACCCGACCCGGGGTGGCGCAGCCGCCGATGGAGCCCGGCTTGCGGTGGTTGCGGTGCGCACCGTGGGAGGCGCCGACGCCGTGGAAGCCGTGGCGCTTCATGACGCCGGCGAAGCCCTTGCCCTTGCTGGTGCGCGGTCACGTCGACCTCCTCGCCGGCGGCGAACAGCTCGGGGCTGAGCTCCTGCCCGACGGTGTACGTCGAGGCGTCGGCGGTGCGGATCTCCACGACGTGGCGGCGCGGCGTGACGCCGGCCTTCTCGAAGTGCCCGGCCAGCGGCTTGGTCACCTTGCGGCCCTCGATCTCGCCGAAGCCGATCTGGACGGCGTTGTAGCCGTCCGTGGAGGGCTGGCGGACCTGGGTGACCACGTTGGTGCCGGCGGCGACCACGGTGACCGGGACGACGCGGTTGTTCTCGTCCCAGGTCTGGGTCATGCCGAGCTTGGTGCCCAGCAGCCCGCGGACGTTTCTTTCCAGAGTGCTCATGACTTCACAGACCTCGATGTACTCAGAGCTTGATCTCGATGTCGACACCGGCCGGCAGGTCGAGACGCATCAGCGAGTCGACCGTCTTCGGCGTGGGGTCGATGATGTCGATGAGGCGCTTGTGGGTGCGCATCTCGAAGTGCTCGCGGCTGTCCTTGTACTTGTGGGGCGAGCGGATGACGCAGTAGACGTTCTTCTCTGTCGGCAGGGGCACAGGGCCGGCGACCTTCGCGCCCGTACGGGTGACCGTGTCAACGATCTTGCGCGCCGAGGTGTCGATCACCTCGTGGTCATAGGCCTTGAGCCTGATGCGGATCTTCTGTCCCGCCATAGGTCTCGTTCGTCCTTACTCTTCCGTACCGCCAAGTCTCGACGCGGCCCGGCGGGCCACACCCGTTGCTCTGCCCCCTCCGACCCCCGCGGTCGGGCGTGTCGCGCCTTGCTCGGCGCAACACGCTGATCGCTTGGTCCTTGTTGGGGTGGCAGACCCGACGAGCCCGGAGGCTGGCGTCGAGGGGAAAGGGTCTCCTGGTTCGGTGCGGGCACACAACCTGACCACCGAACGCAGGACAACCCTGTTCAGTAGTCAAACGTGCTGTGGTGCTCGCACCCCGGCGACCCCGCCGGAGCAACCGGACTATCTTGTCAGAGACCCCGGTCCGGGATCAAATCGGTACCGTCCCGCGCTCATGCCCGGAACAGCACAGCGCCCCTCCCAGGAGACCTGGAAGGGGCGCGACCGCGTGGTCAGTGATGGTCGGTCAGTACATCGAGGGGGCGCGGTAGCTCGCGACGGCCGGGTAGTGGTCCGAGCCGCTCATGTCGAACTGCACCTTCGCGGCGGTGGCCGCGGAGGCGGAGTACACCTGGTCGATCAGGGACTTGCTGTGCGTGCCGCGCGTGGTCGAGGGACGCTCGGTGGCCCACATCGAGCGCAGGCCGACCGCCTTGAGCTTGCGGTAGGGCATGCCGGCGCGGGCGTGCTTCATGTCCGCGACCCAGCCGATGTTGAAGTCGCCGAGCACGAAGACCGGGCGCAGGTGCTTCTCCTTGCCGGCCACCTCCGCGACGCGGGCGACCTGGTGCTTGAAGAGCTTGAACACCTTGGCGCGGCCGGGGACCGGCGCCCCGCTCATCACCGCGCCCGGGATGAGGTGCACGTTGACCAGCGAGATCTCCTTGCCCGAGGCGCGGTGCTCGAGCCGTACGACGGTCACGTAGGCCGCCTCGGCGTAGGGCAGGTGGCCGGGCAGCTCGTTGCCGATGAAGGTGCGCGGCGAGATCCGGGGGCTGCGTGCGGAGACGAAGCGGTACTCCGACTGGTTCCAGATCACCGGCGTCTGCTCGCCGTGCTGGTAGAGCGAGCGGAAGTAGCCCCACCCGCTCAGGCCGGCGAGGACGTCCTCCTTCTCGTGGCTGTTGACCTCCTGCAGGCCCGCGACGTCGACGCGCTGGGTCAGGGCCGAGACGCCGTCCCGGAACCCGCCGACGCCGACGCCGGCGCGGATGTTGTAGGTGCCGATCGTGATCTGGCCCGCCTTCTTGGCGGCGGCGGCGGCCGGTGCCGCGGTGACCGCGGCCCCTCCGGCCCAGACCATCGTGGCGAGCAGTGACGTGGCCGCGAGCGTGCGCACGGCGGTGAGGTGACGGAGCACCAGGACCTCCCAATCCCGTGGTGCGGCGTCCGGCGACCACCCGGGGGACGAGGGAGGCTGGCCCGACGCACCGATCTCGTATGCGACGATGCGCCGTGAATCAGACGCACCGGTAGGTAAGATCGGTAATCGGGCGATCCGACTTGAGGCCTTTCCTTTCGAACCGGGTCAAAGGGCGCTCGTCCCACCGGGGGACGGCCCGTCGTGGACGTTGGAGAGCCCCGGCTCGGCGTCCAGCACCGACGTCATCTGCTCGGCGTACGCCGGCCAGTCGGTGGCCAGCCGCCACAGCCCGCCCGGGACCAGGCGCGAGGCGACCAGGGCCGCGAACGCGGGGGTGACCAGCCGGCGGCGGTGGTGGCGCGCCTTGGGCCAGGGGTCCGGGAAGAACGTCCAGAGCTCGCTGACCGAGCCGGGCGCGAGAAGGTGCTCCATCGACCAGACGGCATCGACGCTGAGCATCCGCACGTTGCCCACCCCGGCGCGCTCGAGGCGCGCGAAGGTCTCGGCCACGCCGGGCTGCCAGACCTCGAAGCCCAGCACGTCGTACGCCGGCCGGGTGGCCGCCAGGGCGACGAGCGCCTCCCCCACACCGCAGCCGATCTCGACCACGAGCGGCCGGCCGACGTGCTGGTGGCCGAACCAGGACGCGAGGTCGAAGTCGGGACGGTCCACGGCGTCGTCGGGGATCCACCACTCGTCACGCCGACGCTCCCACGCCTGCGCCTGCTGCGGCGACATCCGGCTGCCGCGCCGGGTGTAGGTGAGCACCTCGCGCACCCGGCGGCCGTCCTCGGTGGTGCCGGTGTGCGGGCGCGCCGGGCGGCTCCGGTTCGGCTCGGGCACGCGGCGGGTCTCCTGATCGGTCGGGGTGTTCGGTCGGGGTGCGGTCGGGGTGTTCGGTCGGGGTGGAGGACGGGGAACGACGAGAGACCCGGCCCGCCGAGGCGGACCGGGTCTCCCGGGATGCTGCTGGTGGTGCCGCGGGTCAGCGGGTCACTTGGAGATCTTCGTGACCCGGCCGGCGCCGACGGTGCGGCCACCCTCGCGGATCGCGAAGCGGAGACCCTCCTCCATGGCGATCGGCTGGATCAGCTCGACCGACATGTCGGTGTTGTCGCCGGGCATGACCATCTCGGTGCCCTCGGGGAGGGTCACCACGCCGGTCACGTCGGTGGTGCGGAAGTAGAACTGCGGCCGGTAGTTGTTGAAGAACGGCGTGTGGCGGCCGCCCTCCTCCTTGCTCAGGATGTAGACCGACGCGTCGAAGTTCGTGTGCGGGGTGGTCGTGCCGGGCTTGATCACGACCATGCCGCGCTCGACGTCCTCGCGCTTGGTGCCGCGCAGCAGGAGGCCGACGTTCTCGCCCGCCTGGCCCTCGTCGAGCAGCTTGCGGAACATCTCGACGCCGGTGACGGTCGAGGTCTGCTTGCCCTCACGGATGCCGATGATGTCGACGGTCTCGTTGATCTTGACGACACCGCGCTCGATGCGGCCGGTGATGACCGTGCCGCGACCGGTGATCGTGAAGACGTCCTCGACGGGCATCAGGAACGGCTTGTCGATCTCGCGCTCGGGCTGCGGGATGTACTCGTCGACGGCGTCCATGAGCTCCATGACCGACGCGCCCCACTTCTCGTCGCCGTTCAGCGCCGGGAAGGCGGCCACGCGCACCACGGGGATGTCGTCGCCGGGGAACTCGTACTCGGAGAGGAGCTCGCGCACCTCCATCTCGACGAGCTCGATGAGCTCCTCGTCGTCGACCATGTCGCACTTGTTGAGGGCGACGACGATCGCGGGCACGCCGACCTGACGCGCGAGCAGCACGTGCTCACGGGTCTGCGGCATCGGGCCGTCGGTGGCGGCGACCACGAGGATCGCACCGTCCATCTGAGCGGCGCCGGTGATCATGTTCTTGATGTAGTCCGCGTGGCCCGGGCAGTCCACGTGCGCGTAGTGGCGCGACTCGGTCTGGTACTCGACGTGCGCGATCGAGATCGTGATGCCGCGCTGGCGCTCCTCGGGAGCCTTGTCGATCTCGTCGAACGGCGTGAACGGGTTCAGGGTCGGGTACTTGTCGTGCAGCACCTTGGTGATCGCTGCGGTCAACGTCGTCTTGCCGTGGTCGATGTGACCGATCGTGCCGATGTTGACGTGCGGCTTAGTCCGCTCGAACTTCGCCTTAGCCACGTGGGGCTCCTTCTCGTTAGAAAACTTGACTCGTCTGCTGGGGGTATCTGCAAAGGGGCGACGCGCTACTCGCCGCGGACCTTCTTGATGATCTCGTCTGCGACGTTCTGCGGAACCTCGGCGTACGAGTCGAACTCCATCGAGTACGACGCCTGCCCGGAGGTCTTGGACCTCAGGTCGCCAACGTACCCGAACATCTCCGACAGTGGTACCAGAGCCTCGACCACCCGGTCGCCCGAGCGCTCGAACATCGACTGGACCTGTCCGCGGCGCGAGTTGATGTCGCCGATGACGTCGCCCAGGAAGGTCTCCGGGGTGGTCACCTCGACCGCGAACATCGGCTCGAGCAGCACCGGCTTGGCCATCCGGGCGGCCTCCTTGAAGGCCTGTCCGCCGGCCAGCTTGAAGGCCAGCTCGGAGGAGTCGACGTCGTGGTAGGCGCCGTCCTCGAGCGTGAACTTCACGTCGACCATCGGGTAGCCGGCGAGCACGCCGAACTCCATCGCACCCTGGCCGCCCTGGTCCACCGAGGGGATGTACTCGCGCGGCACGCGACCACCCGACACGTTGTTGACGAACTCGTAGCCCGCGCCCGCGCCGGTCTCCTCGTCGATGTTGGGCTCGACGCTGATGACGACCTTCGCGAACTGGCCCGACCCACCGGTCTGCTTCTTGTGGGTGTAGCTGTGGTTCGCGACCTTCTTGCGGATGGTCTCGCGGTAGGCGACCTGCGGCTTGCCGACGGTCGCCTCGACGCGGAACTCGCGGCGCATGCGGTCCACCAGGATCTCGAGGTGGAGCTCGCCCATGCCGGCGATGATCGTCTGACCGGTCTCCATGTCGCTCTTCACGGTGAAGGTCGGGTCCTCGTCGGAGAGCCGCTGGATCGCGACGCCGAGCTTCTCCTGGTCGCCCTTGGTCTTGGGCTCGATCGCGACCTCGATCACCGGGGACGGGAACGACATCGACTCGAGGACGACGGGGTGCTGCTGGTCGGACAGGGTGTGGCCGGTCTTGGTGTCCTTGAGGCCCATCACCGCCACGATCTGGCCGGCGCCGACCGACGCGATCTCCTCACGCTTGTTGGCGTGCATCTGGTAGACCTTGCCGATCCGCTCCTTGCGGCCGTTGACCGAGTTCAGCACGGTCGAGCCGGCGACGAGCTTGCCGGAGTAGACCCGGACGTAGATCAGCTTGCCGAGGTGCGGGTCGGTCGCGACCTTGTACGCCAGGCCGGAGAACGGCTCGTCGTCGCTGGGCTGGCGGACGATCTCCTGGTCCTCGTCGTTGGCCGCGTGGCCCTGGATGCCGTCGATGTCGAGCGGCGAGGGGAGGTACTTCACGACCGCGTCGAGCAGCGGCTGCACGCCCTTGTTCTTGAAGGCGGTGCCGCACAGGACCGGGTTGACCTTGTCGGCCAGGGTGGCGCGACGGATCGCGGCCTCGAGCTCCTCGACGGAGAGGTCCTCGCCCTCGAGGTACTTCTCCATGACGTCGTCGTCGGCCTCGGCCAGCGTCTCGAGGAACTTCTCGCGCTACTCGGCGGCCTGCTCGGCGAGCTCGGCCGGGATCTCCTCGACGTCGTAGTCCTCGCCCATCTTGGTCTCGCCGCGCCAGGTGAGCGCGCGCATGCCGACCAGGTCGACGACGCCGAGGAAGTCGCCCTCGGCGCCGATCGGGATCTGCAGGACCAGCGGGGTGGAGTTCAGCCGGTCGACCATCATGTCGACGCAGCGGAAGAAGTCCGCGCCGGTGCGGTCGAGCTTGTTGACGAAGCACATCCGCGGGACGGAGTACTTGTTGGCCTGGCGCCACACGGTCATCGTCTGCGGCTCGACGCCGGCGACGCCGTCGAACACCGCGACCGCGCCGTCGAGGACGCGCAGCGAGCGCTCGACCTCGGCGGTGAAGTCCACGTGGCCGGGGGTGTCGATGATGTTGATCTGGTGGTTCTTCCACCAGCAGGTCGTCGCGGCGGACGTGATCGTGATGCCGCGCTCCTGCTCCTGCTCCATCCAGTCCATGACGGCGGCGCCCTCGTGGACCTCGCCGATCTTGTAGGAGATGCCGGTGTAGAAGAGGATCCGCTCGGTCGTGGTGGTCTTGCCGGCGTCGATGTGCGCCATGATGCCGATGTTGCGGACCTTGGTCAGGTCGGTGGTGATGTCGACGGCCACTTGTCAGTGATCCCCTCGTGGATAGGTGGTGCCGGTGGAGCCGCGAGCGGAGCCGGTGGTGCCCAGGCGTGCTGGGTGGGGCCGCTGGACGGGGGCGCGGGCGGAGTGCCCGCCACCTCACCAGCGGTAGTGCGCGAAGGCCTTGTTGGACTCGGCCATCTTGTGGGTGTCCTCGCGACGCTTGACAGCGGCGCCGAGGCCGTTGGAGGCGTCGAGGATCTCGTTCATCAGGCGCTCGGCCATGGTCTTCTCGCGACGGGCCGGCCGAGTAGCCGACCAGCCAGCGCAGCGCCAGGGTCATCGAGCGGGTGCCACGGACCTCGACGGGGACCTGGTAGGTCGCACCACCGACGCGGCGGCTGCGGACCTCGAGCGCCGGCTTGACGTTGTCGAGCGCGCGCTTGAGCGTGACGACCGGGTCGCTGCCGGTCTTGTCGCGGCAGCCCTCCAGGGCGCCGTACACGATGCGCTGCGCGGTCTGCTTCTTGCCGTCCTTGAGGACCTTGCTGACCAGCTGGGTGACGACCTGGCTGCCGTAGACCGGGTCGACGTCGATGGGACGCTTCGGTGCGGGGCCCTTGCGCGGCATCAGCTCTTCTCCTTCTTCGCGCCGTACCGGCTGCGAGCCTGCTTGCGGTTCTTGACGCCCTGGGTGTCGAGCGACCCGCGGATGATCTTGTAGCGGACACCGGGAAGGTCCTTCACCCGGCCGCCGCGCACGAGCACGATCGAGTGCTCCTGGAGGTTGTGGCCGACGCCCGGGATGTACGCCGTGACCTCGATGCCGCTGGACAGGCGCACACGGGCGACCTTGCGCAGCGCGGAGTTCGGCTTCTTCGGGGTGGTCGTGTAGACACGCGTGCACACGCCACGCCGCTGGGGTGAACCCTTCAGAGCGGGCGTCTTGTTCTTCGACACCTTGTCCTGGCGGCCCTTGCGGACCAACTGCTGGATGGTGGGCACCGCGTGGTTCCCCTTCATTGTGTGATCTCGGATCTGCTGGTCGTGCTCTGTCGTGCTCTGCTCATGCTGCTGTCGTGTCGTGCTGGGCTGTGGCCGGGCCGAGCGCTCCGCGCGTCCACGGTCTGCCCCCGCGGTCGGGCGTGTCGCCCGACCGCAGGTCTCCACCGAGTGCTGCGGGCGGAGGGGCCGTCGGGTGAACGCTGCGAGCGCAGCCACGCGGCTGCAGTGGCCGGCACAGTGGTGGCTGAGAAAGCACTGACGAGCACGCGCATGGCCTGGGTGTCCCAGACACGATGAAAAAGATTACCGGCTCGCCGGAACGCGGTCAAAACGAGCCCCGATGAGACCCGGACCCTCTGAGATCCGCCGGTGGTGTGTCCGAGGACTCCAGTCTAGCCCGCGCTCAGCGCAGCAGCTCGGCGAGGTGCAGCGCCTCGACGCCGGCCAGGTCGGCGAGCTGGGTGCGGCAGGAGAACCCGTCGGCCAGCACCACCGCTCCCCCGCCCGCCGGCCCGCGGACGGCGGGCAGCAGGTCGTGCTCGGCCACCGCGACCGAGACCTCGTAGTGGCCCTTCTCGACCCCGAAGTTGCCGGCCAGCCCGCAGCAGCCGCCGACCCGGGTGACGTCGGCCCCGGTGCCGGCCAGCAGCGCGGCGTCGGCCTCCCAGCCGAGCACGCTGGCGTGGTGGCAGTGCGGCTGCACCACGACGGTGGTCCCGGCCAGGTCGGGCGGGGCCCAGCCCGGCAGGGTCGCGAGCAGCTCCGCGAGGGTGCGCACACCGGCCGCGACCTCGGCCGCGCGCGGGTCGTCGGTGAGCTCGACCGCGTCGGAGCGCAGCGTGGCCAGGCAGGACGGCTCGAGCCCGACGACCGGGATCCCCGCGGCGACGTACGGGTGCAGCACGTCGAGCGCCCCGGTCACGATCCGGCGGGCGGCGTCGAGCTGGCCGGTGCTGACCCAGGTCAGCCCGCAGCAGGCGGTCTCGGTCGACCACCCCGACCAGCAGGCCGGCGGCCTCGAGGACCTCCACGGCCGCCCGGCCGGTGCCCGAGGCGAACGAGTCGGTGAACGAGTCCGCCCACACCACCACGTCGGGCTGCCCGGCGGGGCGGCGAGCGTGCGCCGGCCCAGCGCCGCAGGCTCCGGGTCGCGAACGGCGGCACCGACCGGCGTGGTCGATGCCGGCGGCCGCCTTGGCCACCCGCTGGACGGCCGGGACGCCGCATGAGCGCGGTTGGCCACCGGCGCGACCGGCTGGGCCAGCCGGGCCCAGCGCGGCAGCGGGCCGAGCGCGTAGTGGCTGCGCGGCCGCAGCCGGCGGCGGTAGCGCTGGTGCAGCGCCTCGGCCTTGTAGGTCGCCATGTCGACGCCGGTCGGGCAGTCGCGACGAGCAGCCCTTGCAGGACAGGCAGAGGTCGAGGGCCTCGTGGACCTCGGGGGAGCGCCAGCCGTCGGTGACCAGGTCGCCGTTGACCATCTCCTGCAGCACCCGCGCCCGGCCCCGGGTGGAGTCCTTCTCGTCCCGGGTGGCGAGGTACGACGGGCACATGACGCCGCCCGAGCCGGTGGTGTCCGCGACGCACTTGCCCACGCCGGTGCACCGGTGCACCGCGTCGACGAGCGAGCCGCCGTCGTGGACCAGCGCGCAGCGTGGTCGCGGCGGCTCGCGCGAGCCGTGCCGCGAGCCGGAGGTCGGCGTCGACGGGGCGCGGGGCGACCAGCACGCCCGGGGTTGAGCAGGTCGGCGGGGTCGAAGAGCGCCTTGACCGCGGCCGAAGAGGTCGAGCACCTCGGCGGAGTACATCCGCGGCAGCAGCTCCGAGCGGGCCCGGCCGTCGCCGTGCTCGCCCGACAGGCTGCCGCCGTGCGCGGCGGTCAGGTCGGCGGCCGTCCTCGACGAAGCGACCGGAACACGCCGGTGCCGCCGGCCTCGCGCGAGCGGGAAGTCGATGCGGACGTGCACGCAGCCGTCGCCGAAGTGGCCGTAGGGCACCCCGTCGAGGCCGTGCGTCGCGCAGCAGGGCGTCGAAGCCGCGCAGGTAGGCGCCGAGCCGCTCCGGCGGCACCGCGGCGTCCTCCCAGCCGGCGTGCGCGGGCCGGTCGCAGGCTGCGGGCGGCCAGCCCGGCGCCGTCCTCCCGGATCCGCCAGAGCGCCGCCATCTCGGCGGGCTCCGTGACCACCGGTACGTCCAGCGCGCCGGCGTCGGCGCCACGCGCGGCGGCCGCGGCTCGGGCCTCCTCGGCGGTGTCGCCGGTGACCTCGGCGAAGAGCCAGCCCGCCCCGCGGGGCAGGTCGGGGACCGTGCCGCCGCTGCGCCGGACCACGTCGACGATGCGGGCGTCGAGGCCCTCGCAGGCCACGAGCGGGTGGTGCAGCAGCGCCGGGGACCGCGTCGGCGGCGTCGGACATCGTCGGGTAGCCGAGCACGGCGAGCGCCCGGTGCGGCGCGTCCTCGACCAGCCGGACCGTGGCACCGAGCACGACGCCGAGCGTGCCCTCGCTGCCGACCAGGAACCGCGCCACGGTCGCGGCCGTTCTCGGGCAGCAGGTGCTCGAGGCCGTAGCCGGACACCTGGCGGGTGAACCGGCCGAACTCGGTCCGGATCGTCGCGAGGTGGTCGCCGACCAGCGCGGTCGAGCGCGTCGAGCGGCGGCGAGGCGGGCGGCCGCCGCCGAGCCGAGCCGCTCTCCGTGCCGGTGAGCACGTCGAGGCCGATCACGTTGTCGGCGGTGCGGCCGTAGCCCAGGGCCCGCGACCCGCAGGCGTTGTTGCCGATCATCCCGCCGATCGTGCAGCGGCTGTGCGTGGACGGGTCGGGGCCGAAGCGCAGCCCGTGCGGCGGCCGCGGCCCGCTGCAGCGTGGCGTGCACGGCGCCGGGCTCGACCCGGGCGGTCTGCGCCTCGGGGTCGACGCGAGGACCCGGTTGAGGTGCCGGGCGGTGTCGAGGACGATGCCGGTGCCGACCGCGTTGCCGGCGATCGACGTACCGGCGCCGCGCATCGTCAGCGGGTACGCCGGCGTCGCGGGCCACCTCGACCGCGGCGCGCAGCTCGTCGACGTGCCGCGGCCGGACCACCACCTGCGGGACGACGCGGTAGAGCGAGGCGTCGGTGGAGTAGAGCGCGCGGGCGAGCGTCGAGTCGTCGACATCGCCGACGCCGCTCCCGGCGCAGGGCCGCCGACGAGGTCGTCGCTCACCACAGCTCCAGCGAGCGGCGCAGGATCCCGGCGAGGTCGTCCTCGCTCGCCTCCTTCGGCGCGGTGGCCAGCAGCCGCTGCTGCGCGAGGGTGCCCTCGACGAGCGCGTCGACGTCGCTCTCGTCGTAGCCCACGGCGGCGATGCCGTTGGGGATGTCGATGTCGCGCATCAGGTCGACCAGCACCTCGGCAGGAAGTCGCGCAGGTCGGCGGGGCGGCTCGGCGGTCGGGTGCGAGCAGCTCGGCGGCGCGGATGTGCCGCTCGGGGTCGGCGTCGAA
The DNA here is from genome assembly GCA_963781745.1 of uncultured Actinomycetota bacterium. Lineage (GTDB taxonomy): Bacteria > Actinomycetota > Actinomycetes > Propionibacteriales > Nocardioidaceae > Nocardioides_B. Next base: position 619,288 of record CAWAHH010000020.1, read on the forward strand.
GGTGAACCGGAACGCCTCCGGCGCGGTCAGCGAGACCGCCATGCCGTGCGGCACCATCGGCTCGTCGGCCGGGTAGCCGGCCGGCCGGAAGTCCTTGACCTGGCCGGCGATCGGGTAGGCGTTGGCATGCGGGATGTGCACGCCGGCGTTGCCGAACCCGATTCCGGCGAACGTCGCGGCCAGCGCCATCTCGCTCGCGCGCCTGCTCGTCGTCGCCGTGCAGGACGGCCTGCCGGAAGCGCGTGGCGAGCAGCGTCATCGCCCGCTCCGACCACATGTCGGCGACCGGGTTGGCGCCGCAGTAGGGCACCCGCTTCTCGGGAGCCTTCCGGTCGTAGGAGGTGTAGGGGCGCGCCGTCCAGCTCTCCAGTGCGTGGCACAGGATGTCCATGCCGCACGCCGCGGTGACCCCTGCGGGCTGGCTGAGGGTCAGCGCCGGGTCGACGACGGCCAGCGTGGGCCGCAGCCGCGGGTGGCTGATGCCGGCTCTTCACCCGGCGGGACGAGCACGTCGAGGACGCACACCGTGGTGCTCTCGGCGCCCGTGCCGGTCGTGGTGGGCACGGCGACCAGCGGGCGCAGCGGGTGGACCGGCGCCGGCCCCCGCCGATCGGGGCGTTGACGTAGTCGATCAGTCGCCGGGGTTGGTGCAGAGCAGGTCGACCGCCTTCGCGGTGTCGATCGCCGACCCGCCGCCGACGGCGACGAGCGCGTCCACGGCCCGGTGTCGCGGGCGAACGCGACCGCCTCCGCCATGCTCGGGTCGGTCGGCTCGACGTGCGCCCCGTCGTACACCCGCGCCTCGATGCCGAACGCCGCCGATCTGGTCGGCGAGCGTTGCGGGTGGCCGGTCGCGGCGACGCCGGGGTCGGTGATGACCAGGACCCGCCGCACGCCGTACGTCGAGAGGTCGTAGCCGATCTCGTCGAGGCGCCGTCGCCGAACTTGAGCGGCGGGGCGCCGTAGGTGAAGACGCGTCTCGGAGCGGCCGGGGGATCCGGTCGGCGGGATGAGCGAGCAGGCGCGATCCTATCCGTCCGGGTCGACAGCGGTGAGCGGCATAGCGTGCCGCGCTGAGCAGCTCGAGGTCGCTCGGCTTCGGAGAGGTCGGCACCCAGGCCACCTGGTCGGTCGAGCCGTCCACCTCGACCACCTGCGGTGCCGGCCCATCGGACCTCGGGCAGGAGCTCCGCCGCGAAGATGAGGTGGATCGCCGTGGTAGTCCTCGACCAGGCCGTCGGCCGGGCACCGACGAAGTGCGAGGCGTGCACATCCAGGATGCGGCCCGGGCTCCGCGTGCAGACCGGTCTCCTCGTAGACCTCCCGGCGCAGCGCGTCACGGGGGTCCTCGCCGTGCTCGAGGACCGCCGCGAGGGAGGGTCCAGCGACCCTCGATGCGGGTGCAGGAGGACATCCGGGTGAGCAGGATCCGGCCGTCGTGGGTGAGGAGCGCGTAGGCAGCGATCCGCTGACGCTGCGGTGGGTCCCCCTCGTTCGCCATGCGGCGAGTGTAGGACGCGGCGCTCCCGCCCGATGAGGCACACCGGCACGTTTCCACGGGTCCGTGCGCGGGAATCGTTGGACGAGGGAGACCACCCGGGAAGAGGAGATGTCCTCAGTCGCACCTGCTCGACCGCCCGCAGCGGGCCCGGCGCCGAAACCCGCCCGGGACCCGTGGTTCGACAACACCAAGATGCTGCTGGTCACGCTCGTGGTGGTCGGCCACACCTGGAACCTGCTGCCGCGGGGGGTCGGTCGACGGGATGGGCTCTACGACACGCTCTACACCTGGCACGTGCCGGCGTTCGTCATCGTCACCGGCTACCTGTCCCGCTCGTTCACCATCTCCCGGCAGAGCCTCGGCCGCCTGGTGACCGGGGGGTGATCCCCTCCTCGTGTTCAGCTACGCGCTCACGACGTTCCGCGAGGTACGTCGGCGGCGAGAGCCTGGCTCCGGTGACGCTGGAGCCGAACTGGCCGATGTGGTACCTCACCGCGATCTTTCGTCTGGCGGCTCGCCACCCCGCTGCTGCGCCGGCTGCCCTACGCCCTTCCCGTCACGGTCGTGGTCAGCCTCGTTGCCGGCCTCTGCGCCCGTGGGTCCCCCGCTCGACCTGGCCCGCATCCTGGGTCTGCTCCCGTTCTTCACCATCGGACTGCTGGCCCGCCGCGAGCACATCGAGGCGCTGCGCCGTCCGGCTGCACGGCTGGCCGCAGCGGTGGTGTTCGCGCTCCTCGTCCCGGTGGAGGTCCTGCTGCACACCCACCTCAACACCGAGTGGCTCTACTGGCGGGCCAGCTACGCGCAGCTCGACGTCGGCTTCGTCCAGGGCGCCGGCATCCGGCTGATGCTGCTCGCGCTGGCCGCGGTGATCTCGGTCTGCTTCTTCACGTTCGTGCCGCACCGCGGCGGCTGGTTCTCCCGGATGGGCTCGGCAACGCTGGTCGTGTACCTGTTCCACGGCTTCGCGGTGAAGGGCCTCTCCTACACCCCGCTCGCCACCTGGGCCGAGGCGCATCCGCTCTCCGCCGTGGTGGTCTTCACCGCGGGGGCGGTGCTGCTGGCCATGCTGCTCGCCTATCCCCCGGTCGCCCGGGTGCTCGGCGCGCTGGTCGACCCGTTCGCCGCCTGGCAGCGACGACGCGAGGCTCAGGCGGAGCGGGCCGAGGCGACCGAGCGGGCGGGCGCCCAGGAGACCGGCACCGCGCTCGCCGGCAGATCCTCGCGCTGACGGGTCTCCTCCGCGTCCGGCGCCTGGCCGCCGAGGTGGGCCGGGTGCCAGGGCGCGCGCTCCCCCGGCCGGACACGATGCCGGTCATCGGTCTGCAACCCGTCGAGCATGCCCTGGAGCACGGCGCCGAGCTCGCCGGTGCGCGCCCGGACGTCCGCGTCGGCGGGCACCAGGATCGGCGCTCCGACCCGCAGGGACACCGGCCGTCCCCGGGTGAGGTCCCGCGGCTGCCCGGCGGTCAGCAGGCGCTGGGGCCCCCACAGCGCCACAGGCACGATCGGCGCTCCGGTCTCTGCCGCCAGGGCGACCGCGCCGGGCATCAGCGCACGCACCGTGTACGACGTGCTCACACCTGCCTCGGGGAAGACCCCGACCGCCTCCCCGGACCGGAGCAGTCCCCGGGCACCCAGGTAGGCGGCTGCGGGCGCGGCCCGGTCGACGGGCACGTGACGCATGGCGGTCATCGCCTTGCCGACGAGGG